>NZ_AQHN01000054.1 GCF_000359745.1 Rhizobium freirei PRF 81 | reverse complement strand
AACCCGGCCTCCGTCGTGGTTGCCGGCCGATATTCCGCGCCGATCGGCTTGTCATAGCCAAGCGTTTCCAGGAGCTGCAGAATGTGACGGTAGTCGATCTCGCCGTGATCCGGTTCACGCCGATCCGGAACGGCGGCAATCTGGATGTGGCCGATCGCCGCCATATGCGCCTGCAGCCGGTGCGTCAGGTCGCCCTCCATGATCTGGATGTGGTAGCAATCGAACATCAATTTGATGTTCTCCGTGTCCACCGCAGCTATGATATCGAGCGCCTGATCCGTGGTCTCCAGGAAATAGCCCGGCGCGTCACGATGGTTCAACGGCTCGATCAGCACGGTCACGCCAAGCTTGCCGGCGCGGTCGCAGGCGTAGCGCAGGTTGGCGATGAAGGTGGTTCGCGCCTCGTCACCGGCGGCTTTACCGGCCATCACATGCACGTTTCGCGCGCCGATGGCGCCAGCGTAATCGATCGCCTGATCGATGACATGGCGCGCTTCGTCCTCGCGTCCCGGAATGGCCGCCAGACCATTGTCGCCAGCCGCGACATTGCCACGGGCGGTATTGAGGCCGAGCATGGGAAGACCGGTTTCGACCAGCGCCCGGCGTACCGCTTCACGCGAGATGTCATAGGGATAGTGGCATTCCACGGCGTCGAAGCCGGCTGCTTTGGCGGCGCGGATCGCGTCTGGAAGGGGAAGCTCCTGCCAAAGAAAGCCCAGATTGGCCGAAAAGCGCAGCATGTTCAGTCCCACTCCACATCGTAGGTGCGAACGAGATCGGCGATCTGCGCATCCGTCAGCAGGCAAGGATTGGCCCCGCGCGTCAGCATGGCAAGCTTTGCCGTCTCCTCCAATTCCTCTATCGCATAAACCGCCGCTGCCAGATCCTTGGCCGAGACCACAGGTCCGTGCGCGGCCAGCATCACGGCGCTGCGCTTGCCGGCAAGGCCGCGAATGGCATCGCCCATGGCCGGATCGCCCGGCATGAAATAGGGCAGAAGCTTCACCTTGCCGAGCTTCATGATCGAATAGGCCGTCAACGGTGGCAGCATGTTGTCGGTATCGACGTCGGGCAAGATCGAGAGTGCAACCGAATGGCTGGAGTGAAGATGCACCACGGCGCCTGTCTTTTTCGGCCGCGTCTCGTAGAAGGCCGCATGCAGCGGCATTTCCTTCGTCGGCTTATCGCCACCGATCAGGCGTCCTTCGCTATCGAACAGCGAGAGGCGTGCGGGGTCGAGGCGTCCGAAGGAGCTGCCCGTCGGCGTCACCAGCAGGCGCCCGTCGCTGAGGCGCGCGGAAATATTGCCGGAGGAGCCGGCGGTCAGGCCGCGATCGTAAAGCGATTTGGCCATCATGCAGATTTGCTCGCGCAAGCTGGCTTCTTCGCTCATGTCGCACCCAATCGGTCAAAAGCGTCCGTGAAGAAGGTTTCGCCGCCGAAGTTGCCCGATTTCAGCGCAAGTGCGATCGTCTCTCCTTCGACGGTTGCGAAGGTCCATGGGACGCCCGACGCTATTTCCGGGCCGATCGATAGTTGCGTGACGCCGAGCGCCTGCGTGATCGCGCCCGAGGTCTCCCCGCCGGCGACGACGAAGCGGCGCGTCCCGTAATCAAAGGCGTCGCGGGCAATCTCGGAAAGCGCCTCTTCGACCACCTGACCCGCTTTTTCCCGACCCAATCGCTCCTGTGCCTGCCGCACGTCCTCGGGTTCGGCGGTCGCGTAGATGAGCCTGGGTGCATCGGGGGATTGCCGACGCAGCCATTCGCGGGCTGCTGCCGCGCCGCCTTCGGCGAGCGCGATGGGGTCCAGCCGCAGGCTTGCGACTTGTTCCGCATAGTTGGCGACCTGTCGGCGTGTCATGGCAGAGCAACTGCCGGATAGAACGACCGCCCCGCCGGCGACCTTCGGCAGTGCCCGTCTATGGGCCGCGCGGCTTGCCAGCCCTTGTTCCAGGTAAAGCGGCGGAAGCTGGCCGGCGATTGCGCTGCCACCCGTCAGCAGCGGCATGTCGAACGATGCGGCGGCGATCGTGCCGAGATCATCGTCGCCAACGGCATCGACGATCACATGCCGGATGCCGTCGTGGCTGAGTTGCGCCAGCCTCGCCCGCAGCGCCGTCAGGCCCTTCGAGACGATATTGTGATTGGCAAGGCCGACATCGCCGGCCACTTGTGGCGTCAGAAGCCGGACAAGATTCGAATCGCGCATCGGAGTGAGCGGATGGTCCTTCATTGGGCTTTCCGACAGAAGCTGTTCTCCAACGAAGAGATGGCCCATAAACACGCTGCGGCCGTTCTCTGGAAAGGCTGGACAATAGATCGTCTGCCTCGCGCCCGTTTCCGTCAGCAGCATGTCCGCGATCGGTCCGATATTGCCTTCGGCCGTACTGTCGAATGTCGAGCAATATTTCCAGAAAAAGCGGCTGGCGCCTGCTTCCTTCAGCCATGCGAGCGCCTGACGAGCCTGCTCGACGGCGAGATCGACCGGCGAGGTCCGGCATTTCAAGGCGATGACCTCGAAGGCTGCCGTGTCGTTCGGATCTCGCTTCTCCCGCGGTATGCCGATCCGCAGCGAAACAGGCAATCCGCTGCGGGCGAGGAGAGCGGCAAGATCGGTCGCCCCGGTGAAGTCATCCGCGATGCAGCCAAGCAGGAGCGTCATTGCCTAGTCCCCTACGCCCGGAAGGCTCGCTCCGCTCTTGGCGGCCAGGATTTTTGCAACTGCGGCATCGTCCTCCAGACCCAGGCCGGCTTCCGATGCTTCGACGAAGAGGTCAAGCGCTGCAGTGGCGAGCGGGGTGACCGCTCCGGCTTTGCCGGCCTCGGCCGTCACGATGCCAAGGTCCTTGACGAAGATATTGACCGCCGAGCGCGGGGTATAATCGCCGGATACGATGTGCTCGCCGCGGTTCTCGAACATCCAGGACGAGCCGGCGGAAACGCGAATCACGTCGTAGAGCGTCTGCAGATCGATGCCGGCCTTGGCGGCAAGGGTCATGGCTTCGGCTGTCGCGGCGATGTGCACACCGGCAAGCAACTGGTTGATCATCTTGACTTGCGAGCCCGGACCGGGGCGGTCGCCGAGCCGGAAGACCTTGGCCGAGATCGCATCGAGGACCGTGGATGCTTGATCGAAGGCCTCGGGCGTGCCTGACGCCATGACGGTGATCTCGCCTGATAGCGCGCGAACATGGCCGCCCGAAACCGGGGCATCGACGACGCGCATGCCGGATGCTTCCAGCCTTTCGGCGATGGCTGTCGTGGCGCTGGGAGCCATAGTGGTGCAGAGCAGAAATACCGTCGAGGCCTGCGCGGTTTCCAACGCGCCGTTCTGCCCGAAAAGAACATCTTCGACCTGCCTGCTGTTGACGACATAGACGAGGATCGCGTCGGCATCTTCCGCCGCAGATGCCGGCGTCGTGCAGGATGTGCCGCCGTTCTCGGCAAAGCGGGCGAGGACATCGCTTCGAACATCGCATCCGCGCACGGTAAAACCCGCTTTGAGGAGCGACAGGGCAGCGCCCCAACCCATGGACCCCAAGCCGATGACGGCGGCCTTCCTCTTGTGCTGCACGGTGCTACCTCTGCAATTTCTACCTATGTTACCGATACCGGTATCGGTAACAAGCCTCAGTTTGCTGGCCGTTGTCAATAGAGGGGCGTTTGCCTTTTCGGGGAAACATTCTATGAAGAGAAGTGGCGACGTGCCTGCCGCCATGGTTCATCGAGGGTCGCTTGGGGATGCGCAAACCCACTCTGGAAGAAGTCGCGATCGAAGCGGGCGTCAGCAAGATGACGGCATCGCGTGCGCTTCGCGGCGTTGCCGACGTCTCCCGCGAAACGCGTGGCCGGGTCATCGAGGCGGCAGCGCGGATGAATTATGTCGGCAACAGGCTGGCGCTCTCGCTTTCCTCGCAGCGCACCAACCTGGTCGCGGTCGTCGTCCCCAGCATGTCGAATATCGTTTTTCCCGAAGTGCTTGCCGGTATTTCTGCCGGTCTCGATGGCTCCGGCCTGCAGGCCGTGTTCGGCATATCCGACTATGACGTGGCGAAGGAGCGTGAGATCATCCGCGACATGCTCTCCTGGCAGCCATGCGCCATCATCGTCACCGGGCTCGATCAGCCGGAGGAAACGGTGCAGCTGCTGCGGCGGGCCAACATCCCGATTATCCAGCTTATGGATCTCGATGGCACGCCGATCGATTTCAATGTCGGGTTGTCGCATAGTGAGGCTGGTGCCGCCATGGCAAGTGTACTTGTCGCGGCCGGCCGCGGGCGGTTCGGCTATGTCGGCAGCGCGCTCGATAGGGATCTGCGAGCCGGCAAGCGCAAAGCGGCCTTCGAAAGCGTTTTACACGCGCACGGTATGCACTTCGTGGATCAGCGGCTCGATGATGCCTTTTCCTCGATAGCCTTGGGCAAGCGGTTGACGACTGCGATGCTTGCGGCCGTTCCCGATCTCGACTGCATCTATTATTCCAATGACGATATGGCCAGCGGCGGTTTGTTCGCCTGCATGGAGCTCGGGGTTGCTGTTCCTCAGAAGATTTTAATCGCCGGCTTCAACGGACTGGACCTCGTCAACTCTCTGCCGGCGCCGATCGCAACGTCGCGTTCGCCAAGACGCGCCATGGGGGAGGCTGCGGCCCGGCTGGTCCGGCAGGCGGTGGCGGCCGATCAGGTTTCCGAACAAAAGACGGTAGCGTTCAAACCGATGATCACCGGAATCGGCGAATAGCGCGACACGGCTGATCGGCGACAGAAGGCTCTTTCGGCTCTATACCACACGGGAAGGTTGTCATTCTTTTGTCATAACACCAATCTCGGCGGAAGGCAGAATGGGGATTCATATACGGCGATTCGATCCTGCCGAGCGTGGTTGCCGCGGTGCTTTGCTTGATGTGCAACATTATCGCTCCGCCGGCCGGTCTGTCCGGATCGCCGGTTAAGGTGCTCAAAATCCGGTTGATCGCCGAGCCGGGGATGAGTAACGCACAAAATCAGATCGCGGATTCCATGTCCGCCAAAACCTGAGATGTCACCTGATTTTCATCGTGTCGTTGGTCGTCGTGACCTTATCCGGACCGCGCTGGACTAAGAGACCGTGCTCGCCTATCCGGTAAAATGGATGTCGCCGGTGAACCGCCTTCCCGTCAGCGGTGGCACCGGCGACATCGCCAAGAGTTGCGGATAACTTTTCGTGCTCACCCCTGCGGAGCACCGAGGTTACGCAACACTATTTTCCGGCAACTCTTCCGGCGAGGGCCATGACGTAATCGTCCGCGATGTCGGCCAAGGTCAGAGCGACCTCGGATTCGCTCCAGCCGGCAGCGACGACCGCCCGCACGAAATCCCGAAATGCCACCTCCAGGATTTCCTCACGCTCGACTGCGCGGTACGCATCGTTGGCGGTATGCTGTGGCTTAGTGATCTCAATTGTCTGCCGGGTCGATACCATCGATTTGCTCCCTCAAAATGCCTTGATGGGCAGAGTGTTTCGCCACACCAAGGCTTGGATACTGGCTGAATTATTCGTTTCATTTTTAATAAGTTACGGGTTGAGTGTCGTTAGCCACGCATCCGGAAACTTGCAGCAGCGTCCATTTTCGCAATTGTGGAACTTTGTGCCGGAGCCTTCGCATGGCAGGCGCAGGGCGCATGTTGTCGCTTGCGCGGACGATCGCGCGGCAACTCAGAGCCATGGTAAAGGGTGTCGGTTTTGGTCAGCGGTTGTGGCTGAGCGTCCTTAGCCATTCGTCGAAGGATTCGGTTCCATCGGTCGATGCTGGTGACGTCGTTTGGCCGCGATAGTGCGGGGTGGTGAGGTTTCTCGCCTCGCGGGGACTGTAGCCAAATTCCTTGCTGAAAGCCCGGCTGAAGTGCGCCGCCGACGAAAAGCCGACTGCAAAGGCGATGTCGACAATCTGCTCACGATTGGAAGGGTCGCTGAGTGCCGCATGTGCGGAAAGAAGACGCCGCCGCTGCATGTAATGGTGAACGCCACCTTCCTGTTCGAAGATCTGATAGAGCCTGGTGCGGGACGTACCGACTTGGCGGCATATCTGTTCCACCGTCAGATCGCTCGAGGCTAGATTGTTCTCCACGAACCGCCGCACGCGTTCCGTCACGGTAACCATGCTGTGATGCTCGGTGCCGACCGATTGCTCGGCTGAGGACGAAACGCACGTCAGGATCATGTCGCGTAATGTCTGCACGACATGCGGCAGATCCGCCGCGATGAAGCTCGCGAGATTGGCTTGGATAATATCCAGATAATCGATCAACAGCTTGGTCAGCATACCCGAAAGGGCGACATTGTTCCTGATCTCGATCGAGGCGGGCGTATCGGACAGCAATGTGCGCGGCAGGATAAGAGACAGGGTTTTCGCTTCCGTGGAACGGCCTCGAAAGGGGCGTTCCAGAGATCGCAGCTCCATTTTGCCCGGCTCGCCTTCCGAAACAAGCCCGTCCACCTCGGTCCAGGTTCTGCCGCTGCGCAGCGCGGAAATGTGCCAGTGGTCGACAAAATTCGCTTTCACCTTTGCCTGCGAGCGCATATAGCTGTGGGGTGGGGTTGTGTGTTGAACGATGAGCATTCCGCCGAGATTCCAGGCGGCGTGGTCGGCGGCAAATCCCGCTTCTGGAGAAACATTGTCTGGCAGTCTTATGTCGATGAGGGGAGATACATAGGTCTGCCAGGCGGCAAATTGCGCCCGGGGTTCAAGATCGCGTGTAGAAAACAGCAGTGGCCTCAAAGCCGGCACTTGCGGGCGGGGTTCTTCGACGGCTGTCTTTACCGAGCGGGGAAAACGCCGCCGTTCAGCCTGCGCGGGCTTGCCGTCCTCGCTCCCCACTTGATCTTCCGCTATCACCTCCACAGACGTGGACGGTTCCTCGTGTCGAAAGTCAGGCAATCTGGTCTCCTCAGATACCGTCAGGACAGAGCAAGAGCATCGCCGTCACATCTTCGTCCATCATTCTGGCAGAAGACAGCGCCCCCGCTTCTATAGGAAAGCGCCCAAAGCCTCTCGTCTGCGGGAGGAGAGAAGCTCGTGACTCATGCCTATTTCCGTATTTCTACCATGCTAAGGCATTCATTTGCAGCGCCTTTTTGAAAAGGCAAGTCCGACGGTTGCTCAACCTGTCGTTACAGCGGCCGCTTGTGTCAAAAGGTGACAACAAGACGGGCGCGTGCGTGAGGCGTGGGGCATCGCGAAGGCGAGTGCGTTCCGGCAACTGTATCGCCCGTCGGGAAACACGTTGCCGCCATGTCGGGATGGTTGCGTCATATCCTGCGTATGCGCGGCTTTCGGGTCATGGCGATGGATCGACGCGGCGCTCGTCCGCGTCCGCTCGCGCACCCGCCCGTGTCAGTTGTTGTCTTTAGACGCAACAGGCAACCTCTTCCTTTGCAAAGCCGGTCTGAAACTATTCCGTTTTTGTTGTGCCTTCCGGCTGCGCGGCAGAGTAATGTCCCGGCAACCCTATGAGGCATGAGTAATGGACCAGAAGCGCTATAGAATCCGCGAGCTTGGCACTGCGCCCGGCCATTTCGAGCCCGGCCCGCTGAACGCGATCACCGATGTCGCCGGCGTGCGCGTCGGCCATGTCACCTGCCGTGAAGGCGAGCGCACCCGCACGGGCGCCACGGCGATCCTGCCGCATGGCGGCAATCTGTTTCAGGACAAGGTGCCTGCCGGATTTGCCGTTCTCAATGGCTTTGGAAAATTTGCCGGCTCCACGCAGGTCGTCGAGCTTGGCGAGATCGAGACGCCCGTCGTCCTCACTAACACGCTGGCCGTCGGGCGCGGCATCGAGGCCATTATCCGTCACACGCTCGCCCAGCCGGGCAATGACAAGGTGGTGTCGATCAACGCCGTGGTCGGCGAAACCAACGATTCACGCCTCAACGATATTCGCGCCGCGCGCCCGAGCGTCGATGAAATCTCGCTGGCGATCGACAGCGCGGCATCGGGGCCAGTCGAGGAAGGCGCAGCCGGCGCCGGAACTGGAACGGTCGCATTCGGCCTGAAGGGCGGTATCGGGACGAGTTCCCGCCTCGTGCCCGTCGGCGAGGAGACCTACCGGCTCGGCGTGCTTGTACAATCGAATTACGGCGGCCACCTCATCGTTGCCGGTCGCGACTATGCGACGTCGGCGGAGCACGACAAGGACGGTTCCATCGTCATCGTGCTTGCGACCGATGCTCCGCTTTGCTCGCGTAACCTCGAGAGGCTCGCACAGCGCTGTTTCGGTGGGCTTGCGCGCACCGGCGCGGCGCTGAGCAACGGCTCGGGAGATTATGCGCTGGCCTTTTCGACAGCCGAGGCCGTGCGCCGTACCCCCGAACGCCGCAAAGGCGTGAGCGCGGTTCCATCATTGAATAACGACGCCGTATCGCCGCTCTTCGAAGCTGCAATCGAAGCCACGGAAGAGGCGATCCTCAATTCCCTTGCCATGGCGATCGAGACCACGGGCTTCAATGCCGCGACCGGCAAAGCCTCAACGGTCAAAGCTATAAGCCTGCCCCACCCAGGTCGTCGCTGACCTTCATTCCTCCTTTTCGCATTTTACGGAGTTTCCATGTCTGCCCCGACGATCCGTACCGTCTATCTGAACGGTGCTTTCTTGCCTGAGAACGAGGCGCATCTATCCATCTTCGACCGCGGCTTCCTGTTTGGCGACGGCATTTATGAGGTGACCGCCGTCCTGGACGGCAAGCTGATCGATAGTGCTCTCCATATGGCGCGGCTGGAGCGCAGCGTGGGCGAAATCGGCGGTTGCTTGCCCATCACGACTGACGAGATCGTCGAGATCGAGAAGCGTCTCGTGGCGGAAAACCAGCTTACCGAGGGCGTCGTCTATCTCCAGTATACCCGCGGCGCCGAGGACCGTAATTTCTTCTATGCCGAAGACCTGCCGCCGACCCTGGTGATCTTCACTCAGACGAAGACGCTGGAGCACGTCGCTGCCGTCGAAAAAGGCCTCAAGGTCAAGTCAATGCCGGATCAGCGCTGGGCGCGGCGTGACATCAAGAGCGTCTGCCTACTGCCGCAGGTGATGGCGAAACGCGCCGCCAAAGCGGAAGGCTTCGATGAAGCGTGGCTGGTCGAAAACGGCGTGGTGACCGAAGGCGCGTCGTCGACGGGCTACATCGTGACGCGTGACGGCCGCATCGTGACGCGCGCCAACAGCCATGCGACACTGCCGGGCTGCACGAGGCTCGCTATTCTCGATTTGGCGCGAGAAGCGGGCCTGGCGCTGGAAGAACGGCCGTTCTCCGTCGAAGAGGCAAAGACTGCGGCCGAAGCCTGGCTGACAAGTGCTTCGAACTTCATCGTCCCCATCACGAATATCGATGGCGTTGCCGTTGGTGACGGGACGCCCGGCCCGATGTTCAAGCGCCTGCGCGCGCTCTACATGGAGAATGCCCGCCGCACGGCGATCTGATTGCCGCACGGAGCGTCCGATCGTCAGGGCTTGTCGAGCATCGACCAGATGCGCCCGACGATCGGGCGGCGGTTCTCGCGGGAGCGATAGACGCGGATTTCCACGTCGATATTCCATTCGCGATCGGCGGCATAGACCAGCCGGCCATCGGCAAGTTCCGCTTTGACAAGGCTTTCCGGGATCCAGGCGAGCCCGAACCCGGCCGCGACCATTCCCTTCAGGCCAACGGACATGCTGCCGACATGCACCCGGTTTTCGGCCGGCAGGCGCTCCCCGATGGTGCCTGCCACCAATTGCCCGAAGAAGGATGTCTTCTGGTAGCTGACATGGCTGAAGCCGGGTTCGATGCGATGCAGCGGCGTGCCGTCGGCGTCGGGGGCGCTAACCGGCAGGATGGTTTCCCGGCCAAGTGTATGATGTTCGAATTGCGGATCGAGCAGCATCGGCACGTGCAGATGCTGGTAGGTGAGAAGGAAATCGCATTCCCCATCGATAAGGGAGTTCAGGTTTTCTTCCATGGTGCCGGAATCGGCGCGCAAATGAGAGACGATCGGGCCGATACGCGCGTTGAGCCTGCTTAGCCAATCCGGAAAGAAGGTGAAGGACAGGGTGTGCAGCGCCGTCAGGGTCACCGTGCGTGCATCGGTGCCATCCTCGTGCTGGAGATTACGTCGCGCCTGGTAGAGCACCTGCAGGCTCTGTTCGGCCACCGGCACGAAACGCTCGCCGGCCGCAGTCAGGCGTGAAGGGTAGGTTGCCCGGTCGATCAGGCTCGTCCCAACCCAGCCCTCCAGCTGCCGAATGCGGCGGCTGAAGGCCGATTGCGTCACATGGCGCTCGTCGGCGGCCTTCGAAAAGTTCAACGTCCGCGCCAGCGCCAGAAAATCTTCAAGCCATTTGACTTCCACTCGAAGCTCCCAAGAGAAACCGGCTGTCAAAGCCGGGTTCTCCTTGGCCCGAATGAGCCGGGAATGCAATCACCCGGCGCGACGGTATTCGATCATTCTTGCCCGGGCGAGCACCAATTCCAGCCGATCCACGCCAAGGAGATTGAGGCATACTCGCTTGGTCCACGGACCATCGACAAGGGTGAACAGGAAGCGTCCGTTGCCCAATGCGCGCAACGGCATGCGATGGCGCACTGGGCCTATACCCATGATCACGCTGCCATTTTCGATCTCGAAGCGGGCGCCTTCGGAAGAGCTCCAGACGCCGGACAGGGACGCCGGCACCTCTTGCTCGCGGACCGGGCGGAATCGACGCTGCGCATGTCCGACCTCTCCGACGATATCTTCGCCGTCCATCTTCAGGCGTATCGGCGAGGAAGCCGAGCGTGAGGAAACCCAGGATCCCTCATCCTCATAAACGGTTTCGTCGGCATCGAGATAGGTGACCGTGCTACCGACAACCTTGATCCACCATGGCCCGCTTTCGGTCACATAGGTGCCGTCGCGAAGCGCGGTGGAAGCACGCGGCAGGGTTTCCCCGGTGAAGGCCGCCATGGATTCCACGGCGATCTTATAGCCGTTGGTATCCTCGCGGTTCGACACCACCACAAAGCCGATTTTCCGGGTGGGATCGAGCAGGAAGTAGCTTTTGTAGCCGGGATGAGAACCGCCATGTCCGATGAATGAGCGGTTGCCAAGCTGGCTTTCGCGCAAGCCCAGTCCGTAACCGCTTATTCCGCCATCGGCGAGCGGCCGCGCAGCCGACAATTGCTCCAGGACTCCTTCGAAAGATCCCTTGTCGCCAAGGAGGCCGATCAGCCATTTCGCGAGGCTCTCGCCGCTGCCCGTCATGCTGCCGGAGGCGGAGATATGCAGGCCGGCTGCCGAAAGCTGCCAGCGCTCTCCGTCTAGCCAATAGCCGGGAACCAGGCCGATGACGGGATCGTTCCAGACATCGGGCGCATCCAATACCGCGCCGGCCTGCGTGCCGACCTTGCGAACGTAGTCGCGGAAGAACACGCCTTTTCGTTCGAGTGCGGCTTCCACGAGACGGTAGCCCGTATTGGAGTAGGAAATCTCCGTGCCGGCCTCGTAGTTCAACCGCGTCTGGCGCGCGAGAAATTCAAGCAGCGGAGCGGCCTTGGTCTCGGTGTAGACGGAAAGTCCGAGCAGCGACAGGCATTCGCGCGTGTCGGGCAGGCCGCCGCTCATGTCGAGAGCGCGGCCGACGGTCACATCGCGAAGGGGCGCCTGCAGTTCGGGTAGGTGCCGGCCCAAAGGGTCGTCAAGACCGATCTTGTCGGAATGTGCGAGCACCAGCGCACAGAAGGCATGTTTCGTCACCGAGGCGTAGCGAACGACGCTTGCGGCGGTGAACGGCGTAAGCGTCGACAGGCTTTCGACGCCGCCGGCTTCGGCAAAGCGGATACCACGTTCATCGAAGCCAATGACGGCGCCGCCCGGCTCATTATTGTTCCAGCTTTGCGCGAATTGAGCAGCGCATTCCTGCGCCGCCTTCCAGTTTACCGTTTCAGACATGCATGCCTCGCAAATGCGGGTTAAGCGGGTTCCGCTTCCTCGAACTCGACGCTCAGGCGGCGCAGTTCCCGTGTGTGCGGGTGGGTCACGTTGCCGCGCCGCAGATCGTCAGCCGTCAGCTGTTCGACCATGTGGCCATCAATCATGACGCCGACCCGTGTGCAGAGATGGGCGATCACGCCGAGATTGTGGCTGACCATCACATAGGTGAGCTTCCGCTCCGTACGCAGGTCGGAGAGCAGATTGAGAATCTCGGCCTGGACGGAAACGTCGAGCGCGCTCGTCGGCTCGTCAAGCAGCAGGATTTTCGGCTCTGCAATCAATGCACGCGCGATGGCGACGCGCTGGCGCTGACCGCCAGAGAGCTGATGCGGATAGCGGAAGCGGGCGCTTTGGGGCAGGGCGACATCGGAGAGCGCTGACGCGATACGCCGATCGATGTCGCCCATGCGGTGAACGAGCGGCAGCTCGCTCAGGATACGGTCAATGGTCTGGCGCGGATGCAGCGAACCATAAGGGTCCTGGAAGACCATCTGCACCTTGCGAAAGAAATCCGGCGTGCGGTGCTGCGGTGCGTCTTCTCCGTTGAAGGCGATGCGGCCCAGCCAGCTGGTGTTCAGGCCCGCCATCGCGCGCAGTACGGTCGATTTGCCCGAGCCACTTTCGCCGACGACACCGAAGCTGCCACCTTCCTCCACCTGGAATGAGACGCCCTTGACGACTTCGCGCTCGCCGAAGCGGATCCGCAGATTATCGATCTCTATCGTCATTTCAGCCACTCCGGGTCACGCTCGAGAATGGGCAGTCGTTCCCTGAGATGGGTAAGTGAAGGAATGCAGTTCAGCAGACCGCGCGTATAGGGATGAGCGGCGGAAAGCAGCTCGGAAGCCTTCAGCTCTTCCATCACGCGCCCGGAATACATGACGGCGACGCGGTCGCAGAAATGCGAGACGAGCGGCAGGTCGTGGCTGATGAGCAGTAGCCCCATGGAGCGCTCGGAGACGAGCTCCTCGATCAGCCGCAGGATTTCGGCCTGCACGGTCGCATCGAGCGCACTTGTCGGTTCGTCGGCAATGAGCAGCTCGGGGTCCGGCGCCAGCATCATGGCAATCATCACGCGCTGGCCCATGCCGCCTGAGACTTCATGCGGATAGGAGGCGGCGACGGCCTTCGGGTTGCGGATCTTGACCTGTTCCAACAGATTGGCCGCAGCGTCGGCCGCCTCGCGGCGGCTGCCGCCCTTATGCGTCCGCCATGCTTCGGCAACCTGATTGCCGATGGTCTTGACGGGGTTCAGGGAGTATTTCGGGTCCTGCAGGATGAAGCCCGCCCGCTTGCCGCGGATGGTGCGCATCTGCTTTTCGCTGGCGGACAGAATGTCGATGCCATCGAAGGCAAGCCTGTCGGCTTCGATGCGGGTCTGCCTTGGCAAAAGCTTCATCAATGCGCGTGCCGTCAGGCTCTTGCCGGAGCCGCTTTCGCCGACGATGCCGAGCTTCTCGGCGCCAAGGCGCAGGGAAACGCCTTTGACCGCGGGAGCAAAGCCGGTGCGCGTCTTGAAGCCGATGCGCAGATTGTCGATCTCGACCAGCATGGATCAGTTCCCCTTCGGATCGAGCACGTCGCGCAGCGCATCGCCCAGGAAATTGAAGGCGAGCGAGACGAGGAAGATGGCGATGCCGGGGATCGTTGCGACCCACCATTGTTCGAAGATGAAGCGCTTGGCCGTTGCGATCATCGCGCCCCATTCCGGCGAAGGCGGCTGAGCGCCCATGCCGAGGAAGCCGAGGCTTGCTGCGGTGATGATGATGGAGCTCATGTCGAGCGTGACGCGAACGATGAGGCTCGGAAGGCAGAGTGGCGCGATATGTCGCATGATGATGCGCCAGGAGGAGGCGCCTGTCAGGCGATAGGCCGCGATGAAATCGGCGCCACGTACGGTCATCGTTTCGGCGCGCGCCAGCCGGGCATAAGGAGGCCAGGCGGTGAGCGCTATCGCAAGCACGGCGCTTTCGACGCCCGGCTTCAGTGCTGCCACAAAGGCAAGCGCCAGCACGAGACGGGGAAAGGCAAGGAAGATGTCGGTCAGGCGCATCAGCGCGGTATCGACCACGCCACCGAAATAGCCGGCGATGCAGCCGATGGCGAGGCCGATCGGCGCGACGAGCACGACGACGGCAATGACCATGCCGAGGGTGACGCGGCCGCCATAAAGCAGGCGGGAGTAGATGTCGCGACCGAGCTCATCCGTGCCGAGCCAATGAGCTGCACTCGGGCGTGCGAGCCGGTTTGCCAGATCCTGGACAGCGGGATCATGCGTGGCGAGCCACGGTGCGAAAATGGCAAGCAGGATGAACAGCACGATGATCGAAAGGCCGATCATGCCGAGGGCATTGCCCTTCAGGCCCAGCCAGATGCGATAGCGATCACCCCAGGCTGCCTGGCGTCGGGAGGTGGGGGACTCGTCGAGTGCCCAATTGCGAAAGGTTGCAAGCATCAGCGCACCCTTGGGTCGAGCAGGCGATAGAAAAGATCGGCGATGAGGTTAAGCCCCACATAGATGATGCCGATCAGGAGCGTGGTGCCGATGACGGGATTCATGTCGCCGTTCATCAGCGAGGCGGTCAGATATTGACCGATACCGGGCCAGGAAAAGACAGTTTCGGTCACGACGGCACCTTCGAGCAGGCCGGCATAGGTCAATGCCAGCACCGTCACCAGCTGCACGGCGACGGTCGGGAAGGCGTGTCCCCAGATCACCCGGCTCAGCGACAGCCCCTTGGCGCGCGCGGTAATCACGAATTCGCCTTTTAGCGCGTCGATCATGAAGGCGCGCGTCATGCGGGCGATATAGGCCATGCTGAAATAGGCAAGGATGCAGACCGGTTGCGCCATATGGGCAAGCGCGTCCCAGAAGGCGTCGAGATCGCCGGCAAGCAGTGTGTCCACGGAAAGCAGCCCGGTAACCGGCGTGATCATGCCGTCATAAATGATGTCCTGCCGTCCGGGGCCGGGCGCGATGCCGAGCGCCGAATAGAAGATCAGCAGCGAAATGAGGGACAGCATGAAAACCGGAATGGAATGGCCGGCGAGGCACACGACGCGGATCGCCTGATCCGTGATCGTTCCCTGCCGAACGGCAGCCCAGACGCCGAGCGGAATACCGATGATGGCGGCAAGGATAAGGGCCGCGGTCGCCAGTTCGAAGGTTGCGGGGAAGAAGCGGGCAATATCCTGCGACACCGGGTTCTTCGTCAGAACCGACATGCCGAGGTCGCCATGAAGAAGCTGGTTCAAGTAATGCAGGAACTGCACCGGAAGGGGCTGATCAAGGCCCATTTCCGCACGCACGCGTATGACGACAGCCTCCGGTGCATTGTCGCCGACGGCGGCAATGACCGGATCGACCGGCATGACGCGGCCGATGAGGAAGGTGACGATCGACAGTCCGAGCAGCGTCAGGACGACGCTGCTCAGAATGGCGGAGAAGGATTTGATCCGACGGGTCAAGCCTTGCTGGTCTCCCGATAGGAATTGGCTTCCGAAAGAGCACCGAGCTGGAAGCCGGACACGGCCTTGCGGCACGCCGCAGTCTTCACCGTCTGGAACATGAAGGCGAAGGGGCTGTTCTGCATGTGCTCGCGCTGCAGCGCTTCATAAAGCGCGATGCGCTTGGCCGGGTCCTTCTCGTCACGCGCGGCTTCCGCCTTGGCGGCGAAATCGTCGTTCTTGTAACGCGACCGCCACAGGAACGGCTTGCTCTTGGCGTCGTCGGAATTGTCCTTGTTGATGGTGAAGACTTCGCCGTTGGAATTCGGATCGAAATAATCCGTACCCCATGCGGAAAGTGCCATCTCGTGCTGGCGCGCGCGCATCTTGGTCAGGACCTGCCGGTTTTCGGCGGACTGCAGCTTCACACGGATGCCGATCTCGGCGAGATTGGCCTGGATGGCCTGTGCGAGGTCCGGATAAGGCTGGGCGGCATAGTGATCCATCGTCACGTCGAAGCCATCTGCGAGCCCGGCTTCGGCCATCAAAGCCTTTGCCTTTGCGATGTCCTTCTGGAAAGGCGTATCGCTGATCGCGGACGGGAAGCCTTCGGGCTCGAAGCTCTGGTGGATCTTGTGGGTCAAGGGCACGATGTTTTCCTGCATGCCCTTGTAGTCGAGCGCCCACTTCACCGCCTGCCAGACCTGCGGCTTTGCGAGGTTGGCGATGCCCTGATTGAGCGAGATCAGGACCAGCCCGGCGATGCTCTTGGTCACCAGCGTGAACTCGGCGTCGTTCTTGATGGTGCGCAGCTGTTCTGAGGTCAGGTCGCGGGCGATATCGACATCGCCCTTCTTCAGCATCAGAAGCTGCGAGGCCGGGTCAGTGACATGACGCAGGATGACGCGCTTCAGATTGCCCTTGTAGGGGCCATGCGGGTTAAGTGTCAGCGAAACGGCTTCGCTCGCCTTCCAGGACTGCAGCTGGAAGCTGCCGGAGCCGGCGCTGTTCTTCTGCAGCCAGGCATTGCCCATGTCGCTGTTGGTCTCGTTGGCGAGCACCACCTTCTTTTCGACCACGGCGGCGATATTGGCCGAGAGGCAATAGAGCAGGAAGGAGATCGCGGTCGGCTTTTCGGTCGTCAGCGTCAGCGTTTCGGCGTCCTTTGCGACGATGCGGCTTTCGACATTCTCGGCGGTAAAGCCGAATTGATTGATGATGAAGGCCGCGCCCTTGTTCATCTTGATGGCGCGGTGCAGCGAGAAGGCGACATCTTCGGACGTGACCGGAGAGCCGCTTGCAAAGCTCGCCTTGGCGAGCTTGAAGGTGAAGACCTTGCTGTCCGCATCGGCAGCCCACGATGCGGCCAGTGCCGGATCGACCTTGGAGGGATCTTCGGTGTTGGGGTGCACCAGCTTCTGGTACATGTTGCTGATCACTTCGCCGCCGACGGCCTCGAAGCTTTCATGCGGGTCGAGGCTCGTCATATTATCGAGCTGCTGGGCAACGACGAGTACATCTTTCGGCGTCGCGGCAAATGCCGATTCGGCAAGATCGAGGTAGGACAGGAACGGCAGCGTTGCGCTGCCCATGAGAAACTGGCGTCTGGAAACCATGCGAAATCCCCTTTCACTCTTACGGCAGAAGCCGGTGGCAAGCAGACAAGGCTTGGCACGGCTCGGCCGCTATCGTATTTTCGCCCGGTTCTTTAACAGCGCCACTTGCGAGCGACTAATTCCGTTTTTCGCAGAGCCTATGCGCGGTTTGCATTTGCTCGGCCTGGCAAGCTTGCCTAGGCAGGTATCAATAACAATTTTGGAATGAGACATGACCCAATCTTCGCTAGTCCCCGTCTTTGATGGCCATAATGATGTGTTGCTGCGGTTGCGCCGCGGCGGCTCGAATTCCGTCAACGCGTTTTTGCAGGGCGAGGCCGCGGGGCATATCGATCTGCCGCGCGCGCGCCGTGGCGGCCTGGCCGGCGGCCTTTGCGCGATATTTGTCCCTTCTCCGGATCAGCCTCGTGCCGAAAACGTCGATTTTGCAACGCCTTCGCAGCCCGACGCGCTGAACGAAACCCTGGCGATGGCCCGGCTCCTTTTTGCGATCGAAGCCCAGTCGGATGGCGCGGTGAAGGTTTGCCGCTCGGCCGCCGACATTCGCAGCTCTATCGCAGAGGGCCGATTTGCCGCTGTTCTTCACATCGAAGGCGTGGAGGCGATCGGAGCAGATCTCGACGCGCTCTATGTTCTTCATCTTGCCGGCCTGCGTTCGCTCGGCCCCGTATGGAGCCGGTCGAATGTCTTTGCCCACGGCGTGCCTTTCCGCTTCAACTCGACGCCGGATATCGGCGCCGGCCTGACCGATGCCGGCAAGGATCTGATCCGCGCCTGCAACGAGCTCAGGATCATGATCGATCTCTCGCATATGAACGAGAAGGGCTTTTGGGACATCGCAAAGCTGTCGAACGCGCCGCTCGTCGCCTCGCATTCCAACGCTCATACGCTCTGCCCGCACAGCCGCAATCTGACGGATAAGCAGCTCGATGCGATCCGCGAGACGAATGGTCTGGTCGGCATCAATTTCGGCGTGCTGTTCCTGCGCGATGATGGGGTGAAGAACGCCGATACGCCGCTGGATGTCCTCGTGCGTCACGTCGCTTACATCGCCGAGCGGATCGGTATCGAGCATGTCGCCCTCGGTTCCGATTTCGACGGCACGACCATTCCGCAGGCGCTCGGCGATGCCGCGGGCCTGCCGAAGCTGATCGACGCCCTGCGTGCGCATGGTTTCGACGATCAGGCGATTGCAAAGATCGCCCATGGAAACTGGATCCGCGTCCTCAAACAGACCTGGGGCGGCTGAGGCGGTCGGCCTTCCTTGTCCCGCCAGTGGCAAGCTAGCGACCGGTTTGCCTATCGCTCGATGAGACTGATCGGCAGAGGATGCATCGGCCGCAAAGTGACCTTCATGACTGGCTTGGGCGAGGGGTCGCCCGAGCCGATCACACGAAACTTCTGAAGCAGGACGGCAAGGATCGCTACGGCTTCCATCATGGCGAAGCCGTTGCCGATGCACACGCGCGGGCCGGCGCCGAAGGGCATGAAGGCAAAGCGATGGCGGTATCTGACCGTCTCTGGCTCAAAGCGATCGGGATCGAAAACCAGCGGGTCCTCCCATAGGGCGGCGTGGCGATGCACGGCGTAGATCGGGACATAGAGGATCGTGCCGGGCGGGATCCTGTAGCCGCCAAGGGTAAATTCGCGCACGGCCATTCGCGATATGACCGGTGCCGGCGGGTAAAGCCGCATGGATTCTGAAAAGACCTGTCTGGCATAGGTGAGCTTGCCGACATGCTCGGCAAGCAAAGGGCCGCCATCGGTCACCTTGGCGATCTCGTCGAAGAGCCGGGCCTGACAATCCGGATGACGGGCGAGAAGGTGAAGTGTCCAGGCCAGGCCGAGCGCCGTCGTTTCGTGTCCGGCGGTGATAAAGGTCATCAGATTGTCGATGATTTCCTCATCGGTCATCATCCGGCCAGTTTCAGGATCGGCTGCCTCAAGCAGCATTGATACGAGGTCGTGGCGTTCGATGCTGCTTGTCCGCCGCTCGGCAATGACCTTGGCGAGCGTGGCGCGCAGGAAGACGACGGCCGTCTTTGCCTTCTCCTTGCCGGGGTAGGGCATCCAGTCCGGCGCACCGACCAATCCAAGCGCGAATTTCCAGCCGGTCGGCTTGAGATAGTTGCTGATATTGCGCTCGACTTTGTCGACGTCGATGCCGTCGCCTCCCGACATCATCGTCTCGACGATAATGTCGAAGGTCGTGCGCATCATTTCCTGGCAGAGGTCGAGGGAGCTGCCTTTGTGCGTAAGCCAGAGATTGCGTCTGCGCTCGGCGGCCGCGATCATGGCTGGTTGAAGTTCCACTAGCTTTTCGTGGCGAAAGGCGCCGGCCACGGATTGACGCTGCCATTTCCAATGCGCACCGTCGGAGGTCAGGATGCCGTCGCCCAGCGCCGGGCCGAGCAGGCGACGGACATCTTCGCCCTTGCCGAGCGCATCGGAATTGCGGACGAGCGTCTGATAGATCAGTTCGGGATCGGCGAGATAGACCCGCAGTTTTCCGGCCATCCGCGTGAAAACGAACGGCTCTTCGAAGATCTGGGGCGGTAGCGCATCAAGGGGGTTGCGGATCAACGAAAGGAGCACACGGGGCATCGAGCGCGGCGTAAGCGGAAATTCGCTTGGCGCCAGATCAGCCGGGTTGACGCTTGCATTCATCCTTCGGTCTCCTTGTCCAGCCCTGCAAATGCCTGTAGATCGATTTTAAGGTATTTGCCTTAGAAAAGTAAGGTGAATGCCTTAGAGCTTCAAGGGGGAATGAGCGTGTCGGACAACAAAGGCAAGAGAACGGACCCGGTGGTGCAACCCAGCACGCGCGAACGGATCCTTGCCTCGACGCTGTCGCTCTTCAATCAGAAGGGGCCGGAGGCGGTGACAACGGCCGAGATCGCAAAGGCCGTCCAGATCAATCAGGGCAATCTCTATTACCATTTCCGCACTAAGGAATCGTTGGTTCTGGCCTTGTTTTCTCGCTTCGAAGCCGATGCGTTAGCGCTGGTCAAGGAAGCCGACGCCGTCGAGGGAGCGGATTCGAAAGCCTATGCCGGCTTTCTGCGCAAATGGTTCTCGCTCGTCTGGATCCATCGCTTCCTGTTTCGCGACATTCCGGGCCTGCTGGCAATCGCACCGGGCCTAAGAGCACCGATCCTGATGGTCAGTGGTGGTATGCGTCTTTCCGTCGACGTCATTTTTCAGCGAATGGAAGATGCCGATCTGATCAACGTCGCTGCGGAGGACCGCAAAACGCTCCTGACGAATATGTGGATCGTCTCGACCTATTGGGCCGTCTATCTCGGACTGCAGGAAGGCGTTCACGATCTCGGCCCGCAGCATGTTCATTGGGGGCTGAGCCAGGTCGCGAGCCTGCTGCGCCCCTATCTATCGCCCAAGGCGAGGGCCGATCTTGAGGCAATGCTTTCGGAGCTTTTTACCTGAGCTCTGAAAGCTGCCGAAGCCGGTCGGGGATCCGAGCTTAAGAAGCCCGTGCAACGACATCACGAAGATTGCGATAGCCCGCTGCCGGGTGCGGCGGGGCCAGCCGTGGGCCGCTAGCGCCGAGTTTTTCGCGTAGCGTTCCCGCTTTATAGTCGCTCTTGTAGGCGCCGCGCCTCTGCAGTTCAGGCACCAGAAGGTCGACTGCGTCTTCGAAGCTTTCGGGCGTCACGGCATAGGCGAGGTTGAAGCCGTCGACATCGGTATCCTCGATCCATTCCTGCATCAGATCGGCCACGGTCTGCGGCGATCCGACAAAGACCGGGCCGAAGCCGCCGATACCGACCCAGTCGGCCATCTCGCGCACGGTCCATTGCTTGTCCGGGTCGATTGTGGTGAAAGTCTCGACGGCAGATTGAACCGCGTTGGTATAGCGGTGGCGTAGGACTTCGTCAGGAGAGAATTGGCCGAAGTCGATGCCAGTCCAGCCCGAGATCAGCGCCTGCGCACCTTCGAGAGAGACGTATTGGCGGTATTCGTTGAACTTGCGCTGTGCTTCGGCATCGGTCTCGCCGAGGATCACGGTCTGCAGGTTGAACGAAAGGATTTCGCGCGGATTGCGGCCGGCGCGTTCGGCAGCCTCGCGAACATTGGCGACATAGCGCTTCAGCACCGCCTTGGAGGGCGCCGCCACGAAGATGCATTCGGCATGCGCGCCGGCGAAATCCTTGCCGCGGCTTGAGGAGCCGGCTTGATAGAGCACCGGCGTGCGCTGAGGCGACGGCTCGCTCAAATGAATTCCGGGGACGGTGAAATGCTTGCCGGAATGGCGGATCGGGTGAACCTTCTCCGGCCGCGTGAAAATACCCTTTTCGCGATCGCGGATGACGGCATCGTCTTCCCAGCTGCCTTCCCAGAGCTTGTAGCAGACTTCGAGATATTCTTCGGCCAAGCCGTAGCGGTCGTCATGCTTTGTCTGGGTGGCCTGACCGATGTTCAGGGCGCCGCTGTTCAAATAGGAGGTGACGACATTCCAGCCGACGCGGCCCTTGGTCAAATGGTCGAGCGTCGAGATGCGCCGCGCAAAGGTGTAGGGATGCTCGAAAGAGAGCGACGCGGTCAGACCGAAACCGAGATGCTCGGTCTCATAGGCCATCGTTGGAATGAGCTGCAGCGGGTCGTTGACCGGTACTTGCGCGGAGTGGCGCAGCGCCGCGTCGACATTGCCGTTCAGCACGTCATAGACCCCGAGCACATCGGCGATAAAGAGCCCGTCGAACTTGCCGCGCTCCAGCGTCTTTGCAAGATGGACCCAATAATCGAGATCCTTGTAGGTCCAGGATCTGTCGCGCGGATGGCGCCAAAGGCCTGGTGACTGGTGTCCGACGCAGTTCATGTCGAAGGCATTGAGCCTGATTTTGCGGGTCATCTTGCTATTCCTGCATGATTTCGACGAGCCGGCGCTTAGGCGCCGATGGCTTTCTTGTTGACGAAGCTGAAGGCGAGCACGGCGGAGATCAGCAATCCGGTGCCGACCTGCTGCCAGTAGAAGTTCAGGCCCGTCAGCAGCAGGCCATTGGCGACGATGCTCAAAAGCAGGACGCCGAGCACCGTACCGGCGACGTTAGGCCGACCGAGTGGCGAAAAGGTCGTGCCGATGAAGGTGGCGCCGATAGCGTTCAGCATGAAACCGTTGCCGGACGAGGGGATGTAGACCGTCACCGTCGCGGTCAGGATGAGCCCGGCAAAGGCGGCTATGATGGCGGCGAGAATGAATGTAGCGGCAACATGCGCCCGAAGCGCGATTCCCGAATAGTGCACC
This sequence comes from Rhizobium freirei PRF 81, assembly GCF_000359745.1. GTDB lineage: Bacteria > Pseudomonadota > Alphaproteobacteria > Rhizobiales > Rhizobiaceae > Rhizobium > Rhizobium freirei. The sequence goes on along the minus strand of NZ_AQHN01000054.1, from coordinate 184,979 downwards.
GTCCGTGGCTGGATGCCGATTGCCAGAACCACGCGCCCGAAGCGCATACGCGCAAAGAGCAACGCGGTGGCAGCGATGATGACGACTGCAATCAGGAGCGGTACTGGAACATTGCCGATTGTCCCGTGTCCGATGAACCGAAATGCCTCCGGAACGCCGGAGGGCGGCAGATAGACCGGATTGCCGCCACCTGTCAGCAGCTGCTGGATGCTGCGGCCGATGAACAGCGTCCCGAGCGTTGCCAGGAACGGCGATACGCCGATGCCCGAAATCAAAACCGCGTTGAAGGCCCCGACCAACGCCCCCGCGCCGAGTCCGGCCAGAGCCGCAAACGGTAAGGGCAAGCCGGCCAAAATGGCCGAGACGAAGGCGAAGCTTGCAAAGTCGACCGCGGTGCCAACTGAGAGATCGATGCCGCCGGCCGCAACGGCAAAGGTCATGGCGATCGAGGCGATGGCAAGCAGCGTGAAGTTGTTGACGAGAATGCTCTGCAGGTTACCGGCGCTGAGGAACGTCGGCGCGACTGTAGAGAACAGCGAAAAGACGGCGACAAGCGCGATGATGAGGCCATAGCGGGCAAGGCCGGCGAGAGGTCGCCCTGAAGCAACGGTGGTGGACACGATCAGATCTCCCGTTTGCGCAGCAAGGTGGTCGCCGAGACCACGACCAGGATGAGCAGGCCCTGAACACCGCTCACCAGCGTGCTGGGCAGGTTCAGAAGCTGAAATCCGTTGATGAGGAAGCCGATAAACAGGGTCGAGATCAGCGTTCCGCCAATCGTCGGCACCAGGCGGCGCGAGAAGACCGAGCCGAGCAGGGCGGTTACGACCACGGGAAGCAGCATTTCGCCGGAGCCGGTCGTGCTGCCGCTGAGATAGGATACCGACAGGATGCCGGCGATGCCGCCGCAAAGCCCGCTGGCGACGAAAGCGCCCGCAATCAGTTTCTTCAATGGCAGGCCCGCGGCCCGCGCCGCTTCGGGAAACTCGCCGACAGCGTAGAGCCGCAAGCCGAGTGGGGTATATTGCACAATGGCCGCGGCGATGATCGTGAAACCGATCAACACGTAGGCAAGGATCGGGATGCCCAAGCCGTCAGACGCGGAAAGCGTGGTCAGGAAATCGGTCGTGGCGGGAAGAACCGTATTCTGGGTCAGAACTAGCTCCAGCCCCGCCACGACGTTCATCACGGCAAGCGTTGCCAGCAATGGCACGATACCCGCAAGAACGACGGCCAATGCGTTGACGACGCCGATCGCCAGTCCTGTGGCAAGCGCACCGGCGCCTGCCGTCAGGTCATTGAAACCCAGCTGGATCAGCGTTGCGTAGACTGCTGCGCTCAGGCCCATATTGGCAGCAAGCGACAGGTCGATGCCGCCTGTGACCACATTGGAGCCTCCGGCGATCAGCACGATCGTCAGGCCGATGGCAAGGACGCCAGAGATGGCCGATTGGCCGAGCACATTGCCGATATTGCCGACGGTCAGGAAGTAAGGCGCCGTTAGCGAGAAGATCGCGAGGATCGATAGAAAGGCGAGCAACGAGCCGAAGCGCAGGGTTGCGGCAGCGAGCTTGCCGCTTGAAGGTAGCGTGCGCCTGCCCCTGGCCTGGGGGAGGGAGGCAAATTGGACTTCAGCCGACATGGCGCAATCCTTCCACGGCGCCGGTCGATGCCGACAGCACTTCATCCGTTGTGGTTTGTGAGGAAACGAGTTCGCGCGTCAGACGGCCGCGAAAGAGCACGAGGATCCTGTCGGTTATGCCCGCGAGTTCGGGCAGGTCCGATGACAGCACGACCACGCCGGCGCCTCGGGCGGCAAGCTCACCGATAAGCGAATAGATCTCGACCTTGGAGCCGATATCGACACCGACGGTCGGCTCGTCGAGCAGATAGATTTCCGACTTGCGGCTCAGCCATTTGGCGATCGCCACCTTCTGCTGGTTGCCGCCCGACAGCGTGCGAACCAAAGCTTCTCGGCCTGCCGTCTTGATCTGCAGACGCTTGATCAGCTCGTCGGTATCGCGGCCCTCGCGCTTGCGATTGAGAAGGCCGAAACGCGCGTAGCGGGAAAGGCTCGATAGCGTGATGTTTTCCCGTACGCTCAGATCGAGACCAATACCGTGGCCGCGACGATCCTCCGGAACCAATGCCAGCTGATGATCGACGGCCTCCGTCGGATTGCGCGGTTTGAAGCCCTTCATCTCGACTTCGATCTCGCCACCCGTCGATGTCTGTAGCCCGAAAAGGGTGCGCACGAGATCCTTTGCTCCGGAGCCGAGCAGCCCTGTGATGCCGAGAATCTCGCCTCGGTGCAGCGTGAAGCTGATATCGTGGAACCGATCGGCTGCGGAAAGGTTGCGGACCTTTAGGATCTCGGGGCCGAATTCCACTTGCCGCTTCGGGAACATCTCGCCGATATCGCGCTCGACCATCAGCGTTGCAATTCCCTGAGCCGAAGTCTCGCCAATCGGCAAAGAGGCGACATCGACGCCATTGCGCAGCACCGTCACGTCATCGCACAGCGCCTCGATCTCGTTGAGATAATGCGAGATATAGATGATGGTCACGCCTTCGCTGCGCAGGCGGCGGATCAGGCGGAATAGAGTATCCGCTTCCTGCCGGACCAGCGCCGCGGTCGGCTCGTCGAAGACCAGAAGTTTTGGCTGGTGCAGCAGAGCGCGGGTGATCTGAACGATCTGCTGCTCGGCTGTCGAAAGCTCGCTGATTAAAGCATTCCGCGGCAAATCCACCCTGAAATAATTGGCGAGGATCTCTTCAGCCCGGTGTTGCATCGCATTGCGATCGAGGAACGGCGTGCCGGCGAGACGCAACTCTCTTCCGAGAAACAGTGTCTCGCCCACGGTGAAGGTGGGGACCAGTAACCGGTCCTGGTGAATGAAGTGAATACCGATTTCTTCGCACAGATGCGGTGTCAGCCGATCATATTGCCGTCCCTCGATTTTGATACGGCCTTCATCCGGCCTATGCAGGCCTGCGAGAAGCTTGATCAACGTCGATTTGCCGGCGCCATTCTGCCCGACAAGCCCATGCACGGTGCCGCGTCGTACGTTAAGTGACGCACCGGCCAATGCCTGCGCTCCGCCGAAACGCTTCACGATGCCGTCGAAGCGAACAATGTGCGCCGGGCTGTCAGCCGCAAGCGCTGGCTCGGTTGCTGTCATTGGAAAAGGCCCTCGTGTCGTGTGTGGCGATGCGGGGAGGCCGCATCGCCGGTTCACTTTTCAGCCAATGCCGAGCTTTTTGACGATGTCGGCAACGTTGCTTTTGTTGGCGAGGAGGGCGGGCACGTAAGTCTCGCGCGGCAGCGTCTGACCCGCCAACAGCCTGGCGACATTGCGGATTGCGGTGCGGCCGATTTCGGCCGGCTGCTGGGCCGCATCGGCGCCTGCCGGCGAATTCGGATCGGCAACCAGCTGCAGCACTTCCGGACTTCCGTCGACACCGTAGGTGCGGATTTCAGTGCGGCCGGCGGCGGCGAGAGCCTGCGTGGCGCCGAGCTGAGGAATATCCCAGGCCGACCAGATCGCCTTGATCGAACCCTTTTCGGGATATTTGTTGAGGATCGCGGTGATCTGGGTGAAGGCGTCCTGCACCGTGTTGGGAATGACATCCCGAAGTTCCGGCTGGATGATCTTCACCTTCGGGAAGTATTTGACGACGTTGACGAGCTGATCGTAGCGGATCGCGCAGGGTGTCACGCCGTAGAAGCCGTTGAAGACGACGATATTGCCCTCGCCGCCGATATCGGACACCAGCTGCAGTGCCAGATCCTTGCCGATGCCCCAATTGTCCGACGTGGTATTGTTGATCGAATTGGTGGAGCCGACATCGACGGTCAGGACGGGAATGCCCGCATCACGGGCCTTCTTCAGCCAGGGATCGATGACGCTCAGCGTGCCGAGGATCTGGACGATGGCGTCCGGCTTCTGTGCGATCAGCGTCTGCAGTTGCGATACGAGCTTGCCGTCATTGCGGCCTGCATCGACCGCGATCGGCGTGCCGCCCAGTCGCTTCACTTCGTCGATCTGGGCATTGTAAGCCTGCAGATCGAAATAATGATCCGTCCCCGTCGCGCTGATGGCGATGCGCTTGCCTTTTAGGGACAGGGCATCGTCAGCCGCGGCCGCCCTGTTCGAGATAAGCCCTGCGGTCGCCAATGCTGCGCCGGCGGCGGTGAGCTTTAAAATATCCCGGCGTCCAAGGCCGGTCGTGTTTCCGTTGGTCATGAAGCATCCTCTCCAGCAATCCATAAAGCCAATAGACTATAAAATAGATAGATTTTAATGTTTAAAGAGAAACAATTTTCCAAAACCGCATCGGAGTGGGGAATTTCCATGAGCCGTTGGTCATGCGTACAGATCGGTGTTTCCAGATGATTACCGCAGTGGACTAGGTAGTTGCCCCGCTATCAGCGCACACTAGCCTCTGTACGCTGCTTGTTTTCGAGGTAAGCACTTGCCGCCAAGGCTTCGCCCGACGAACAAAGAATCTCCGAAGCTCGCCAAAATCAGATGATTTAATCTACTAAAAACATAGAGTTTATATTTAATAATTGCATGCGTCGCGGGATGTTCCGTCAGACGGCGCTCCAGATTGATTGCGAGGTTCGCTACGATGAAGTCCCTTCTACGGCTTGCCCTGTCAGCCGCCGCCATTCCCTTTCTATTGACCCACACAGCAATGGCCGGTGGAGTGAACGGTGCTCCCGCACCCTTTGACAAGGGTGGCGTGAAGGTTGCTCTGGTCAGTTACATTTCAGCCGGCGACTTCTTTCAGGCCTATCAGGCAGGCGCCGAAGCCCAGGCCAAGGCGCTTGATATCGACCTGCGTGTCTTTCCCGGTCGTCAGGACGCAGCCGCGCAGCGTGAACAGATCCTGCAGGCGATCAATCTCGGCGTCTCTGCCATCGTCATAGACCACGGCCTGCCGGAATCGCTGGGCGATGTTGTCCAGCAGGCGCTCGACAAGGGTATCAAGGTCGTCGCTTTCGACGTCAATCTCAACAATCCGAAGATCCCGCAGGTCGAACAGAGCGATCATGAGCTTGCCGAGCTTGCCCTGAAACAGGCCGTCAAGGACAATGGCGACAGCTTCAAGGCGGGCTATGTCTATGTTGCTGGTTTCGCTCCGCTCGATCGGCGCAACGAAGTCTGGGAAACGTTCAAGAAGCAGAATGCCGGCATCGTCGAAAAGGCGCGTTTCGGCAATGTCAGCGATACGACGGCAACCTCGACGGCCGATCAGGCCAAGGCGGCGCTGACGGCCAATCCCGACATCGGTGTCATCTTCGCCCCCTATGACGAATTCGCCCGCGGCGTGAAGCTTGCAGCCACGGATCTCGGCATCGTGAACAAGCTGAAGATCTATTCGGCCGACGTATCGACCGCCGACATTCAGGAAATCACCGAGCCGGGCAGCCCCTGGGTGGCGACGGTCGCGACCAATCCTTCAGTTGTCGGCGCCGTCTCCATTCGTGCCGCAGCCTTGCAGGTCGCCGGCCAGGATGTCCCGCACAAGATCACGGTCAAGCCGACGCTTTTGACCCAGGACGGGCTTCGCGCCGCCGGCGTCAGGACCATCGAGGAGCTGGCGCAGAAGGTCCCGGCCTTCAGCACGAGCGATGCAGTGACTGCGAGCTGGATACCGCAAAAGCTTTTCTAGGCTGCCGATCACGATCCATCGGCGGGCGCGGGAGCGTCTGCCGGGTCACGCCAAAGAACCGGAGTTCATATCATGAGCCAGTCCAACGTCGTCTTCGCGACCAATCGAAACACCACACGGGAAGACCTTTTTGCGAGAGCTGAAGAGATTGCCGCAGACCTCTCGACGCGCGCTGCGGAGCTTGATCGTGAGGGGCAGCCGCCCTTCGGCGAAATCGTCAAGCTGAAGAATGCGGGCTTGTTGAACGCTCTGCATGCACAGCAGATCGGTGGCGGCGGTCTCGATTGGGTCGATGGCCTGCGGCTGGTGCGCATTCTGGCGCGCGGCGAAAGCTCCATCGGCCAGCTTCTCGGCTATCACTATGTCAACAGCCAATATGTCTATTGGGCCTTTGATGAGGCGCGCGCACAGGAGCTCGGCAGCAAGAGCGTTGCCAATAGCCTCTATTGGGGCGCTGCCGTCAATCCGCGTGATCCAGGCCTAGTCCTCACGCGCCGCGGCAACGGCTATGTTCTGAACGGCCGCAAGTCCTTCTCGACGGCCGCCCATGTCTCGGACTACATCAACGCCAATGCCGCGCTCGATGACAAGATCGTCGGTTTTGCCGTTCCGACCAACCGGCCCGGTTACAAGGCGAATGACGACTGGGACAATTTCGGCCAGCGTCTTTCCGACAGTGGCAGCGTCGAATTCCACGATTTCCCTGTCTATGAGGATGATCTCGACAAGGCGGCATCGATTGGCGGTGAGGCGCCCGTTCTGGCGACGTTCAACACACCTCTCATTCAGCTGGTCTTCGTGAATTTCTATCTCGGCACGGCCGAAGGAGCATTGCGCGAAGCGGTCGATTACGTGCGAACGACCACGAGACCTTGGATAACCTCAGGCGTCGAGCGCGCGGCCGACGATCCCTATATCCTCGAGCGGGTCGGCGAATTTACCGCAGCGCTTAAGGCATCCGCCGCTTTGGCCGATAGCGCCGCGGCGACGGTTCAGGCTGCGCTTGCGAAAGGGCACAAGGCGACCGCGCGTGAGCGCGGCGAGGCGGCAGCGGAGGCCTATGCCGCCAAAGTCAATGCTACGCATGTTTCGCTGGATATCACCTCACGCGTTTTCGAACTCACCGGCGCGCGTTCGACCGCCGAAAAATACCGCTTGGATCGTTTCTGGCGCAATGTCCGAACCCATACCTTGCACGATCCTGTTTTCTATAAGGCTAAGGAAGTCGGAGAGTTCATTCTCAACGACAGGATTCCGGAGGTCAGCCTCTACAGCTAGGCCTCCGGCGCCGTTGACACCCGCTGATATCACAATCGGGTATCGGTATGCGGAACGGTGTCTTTCATAAGGTGTTTCGCATTTTTCTATAAAGTCATCCGAGGTCGGACGCCGTAGTCTGCGTTTCTCATTTGGAGGAAATGAGAAACGCAAAGGTATGGAGGAGATTACCTTGGCAGTAACCGCAGAGGAAAATACCGCGCACTTATCCCCTGAAGATGAAAAGCTCAGTCTTGGCGCAAACCTGGCCTACGGCCTTCAGCATGTTCTCACAATGTATGGCGGCATCGTAGCCGTCCCCCTGATCATCGGCCAGGCATCGGGCCTTGCGCCGACCGACATCGCTCTGCTCGTGACGGCGTCCCTGTTTGCCGGCGGTCTGGCAACCATCCTGCAGACGATCGGAATCCCTTTCTTCGGCAGCCGCCTCCCTCTCGTGCAGGGCGTATCCTTTTCCGGCGTGGCGACGATGATTGCCGTCACCGGACATGGCGGCATCCAGGTTGTCCTTGGCGCCGTCATCGCAGCCTCATTCATCGGGCTTGCCATCACGCCGGTCTTTTCGCGCATCACTCGCTTCTTTCCGCCGCTCGTCACGGGCATCGTCATCACGACCATCGGCCTGACGCTCATGCCGGTTGCGGCGGGCTGGGCCATGGGCGGCAACAGGAGTGCACCGGAATTCGGCAGTCAGGCCAATATTCTGCTAGCCGCCGTGACGCTCGCGATCGTCCTGCTGCTCAGCAAAGTCGGGAGTGCGGCGATATCGCGGCTCTCGATCCTGCTTGCCATCGTCATTGGAACGGGGATCGCCTACGCGCTTGGCATGACCGATTTCTCGCGCGTGGCGAACGGGCCTTTCGTCGCTCTGCCGCAGATTTTCCACTTCGGTTATCCGATATTTGACGCAGCTGCGATCATCTCGATGTTCATCGTCATCATGGTGATCCTGGTCGAGACCTCAGCAGATATCCTTGCCGTCGGCGAGATCGTTGGAACCAAGGTCGATGCGCGCCGCCTCGGCGATGGTCTGCGCGCCGACATGTTGTCCAGTATCCTGGCTCCCGTCTTCGGCTCCTTCACGCAGAGCGCCTTTGCGCAGAACGTGGGTCTTGTCGCGGTGACCGGCATCAAGAGCCGTTTTGTCGTCGCAACCGGAGGGCTCTTTCTTGTTGCCTTGGGATTGCTGCCGGTCGTGGGTCGTGTCGTGGCTGCAGTTCCAAGCTCCGTTCTCGGCGGCGCCGGCCTCGTCCTGTTCGGAACGGTTGCCGCAAGCGGGATCAGGACGCTCGCCAAGGTCGATTATGAGAACAACATGAATCTCATCATCGTGGCAACCTCGATTGGCTTCGGGATGATCCCGATCGCGTCGCCGGCCTTCTACGAGCACTTTCCGTCTTGGGTCATCACCATCTTCCATTCCGGCATCAGCTCTGCAGCCTTGATGGCAATCACGCTGAACCTGCTGTTCAACCACCTGACGGCCGGCAACTCGGATCAGCAGTCGGTGTTTGTCGCCGGAACGGAGCGCCTGATCCGGTATCAGGACATCGCCGTTCTCCATGATGGCGACTACTTCCTGAATGGCAGGCTTTATGACGCCAAGGGTGCGGAGGTTCCGCTCGTCCCTGTGGAAGCCCACTGACGCCAGATATGCAAAGATAGCGGTTTGAGAGCGCCCAGATGCTTTCAAGCCGCTTTCTTATGCGGGCGGCTATTCATTCCCATCGGCCAACGAGGCACCATTTAGGTCTCCGTCAGAGCGCGCCGTTCTTCGGCGGGATGACGTCGTTTAAGTGGTAGTTGCCGACGACGTGATATTTCCAGCGGACCGGGTCGTGCAATGTGTGCGTGCGGGCATTGCGCCAGTGTCGGTCGAGATTAAGGTCGAGTTTAACCGAGGCAGTTCCGGCAAGTTCGAACAGCGTGTTCGTCGCTTCGATGGCGATCTCCGTCGTCAGCACCTTGGCTGCCGCAACGGCAAGGGTCGCCTCGACCACTCTCTTCTCCGTCGTTTCGACCTGGGCTGCATCGACCTTGCGTCCGGCACGCTCGATGGTCGCGGTTGCCGCTTCCAGCCGGATAGCGATCTGGCCGACCTTGGCGATCGTCAGTGGATCGTCGCTAGCGCGCTCGACACCGCTATCCGTCCAGGGACGCGCCCTGGTTTTCACGAAATCCAGCGTTTCGGCAAAGGCAGCTCTGGCAATGCCGAGATCGATGCCGGCGTGGATGATCTGACCGACAGAACCGATCGTCGTCGCCCGCTCGAAACCCTTGTGGTGGGGGACGACGTGATCGGCATTCACATAGACATTGTTGAGAACCGTGGTGCCGCTGCCGGTGGTGCGCTGCCCGAAGCCATCCCAATCGTCGATGATTTCGACGCCTTCCGTACCCTGCGGAACGAAAGCCATGACCAGCTTGTCGGCTTCATCCAGCGCGAAGACGGTGACCCAATCGGCAAAGAGAACGCCCGTCGAATAGAACTTGCGACCGTTGATGCGATAGCCGGGACCATCGCTGTTGATGCGGGTGTTATAGTGACCGACCGTCTTCGTACCGCGCTCGGATAGAGCATTGCCGAACCGGTCGCCCGCCAATGCGCGGCCGAAGAAGTAGCGTTTCTGGTCTTCAGAACCGTCGATGCGCAGAGCTTCGAGGATATAGAAATGGTTCTGCGGGATCTGCCCGATCGAGCCATCGGCCTGTGCCAGGATCGCCGTGATCTCCGCCAGCGTTGCATTCGAGACATCCAGCCCGCCATATTCCTCCGGAACGGTAATCGCGAGCAGACCGGATCGCGACAGCGCATCCATCTCGTCAAATGGAAGCAGCCTTTCGCTGTCTCGCTCCGAGGCGGTCACAGCAAAGCGTGCGGCGAGCTCCTGCGCGACGGCGAGCGCGTGTTGCTCGCTCTCAAGCAAGGCCGCCTCAGGCTGTTTGGTGTTGATGTGATGCAATTGCGCGTTCATGGGCGGACTCCGATTTCATTCGGCGCCACGATGCAGCATTCAAAGCCCAGCCGCGAGAAAAGGCATTTCGTTTTTGCGGATGCGGCCGCTTCTTAATTTCTTTATCTATAGACTTAATGGGCAATTGCTGCCGACATGATTGATGATTGGCTCCGCTTGCCTGCTACCGGCGTCCGGTGCGCCAGTCTTCAAAGCGCGCATGCGCCAGCGCGAGCGACGCGACGAGGGGCATGAACCTGTGAAACGGCAGCGGTCGGCTCGATTGAAGCGGGATCGGCAGGGACTCTAACGGCTCGCCGAGCGCCAGTCGCGCAAGGGTCCGACCGAGCTGGGCCGTCATAGCTATGCCGCGACCGTTGCAGCCGATGCCTCCGAAGAAACCTTCGCCGAACCGATAGAGGCGCGGCAGGAAGTCCGGCGTCATGATTGCCGTCCCAGTCCAGACGATCTCGATACCCGGATGGCGCGGCAGGCGCAGCTCCGATGCGAGCCGGTCGACGACGGCGCGGCCGACACGCTCGAAGGCGCCGATCGGGTTGATCGCCATGCCGCCACTGATCAGCCTGTCATCGCGATCGAGCCGGTAGGTGAAAAGGTTGGAGCGCGTATCGCCGACGGGACGCCGATGCGGTGCTATGCGTGCAACGGTTTCGGCATCGATCGGCTTCGTCGCCACCTGATAGACCCTGAGCGGCACGCCGGTTTTGCCCATGCGCGCGGCTATTCCGTCGGTAAAGGCGTTGGTGGCGAGAAGGACGGTATCAGCCTCGATTTCATGACCCGTAAGGCCGACGCACCAGCCGCCGCCATCTCGCTTAACGCTGTCAACTCTACTGTTCTCGCGGATTACGCCGCCGCGCTGCGTTACCGCACGCGCAAGCCCGTAGAGGTAGTTCAAAGGGTGGATGGTGCCGCCGGAATGGTCGAGCAATGCTCCGGAATAGATACCCATCCCTGTTTCGCCTCGGATGGCGCCGGCGTCGAGAAATTCGACAGGGCGGCCGAGTTCCGCCCAATCCTTTGCCCGTTGGCGCAGGATCTGAGCCATATCTTCGCCATAGGCCGGCTGCAGCCAGCCGGTTTGCGCGGCGTCGCAGGAAATATTCGCCTCTGCAATGGTCGCAAAGACCTCGTCGGCGCCCGAGCCGACGAGTGACAGCAGGGCATCGGCCTTATCGCGCGAGAGCTTCCGGCGGACGGTCGCGGGGTCGGCCTTGGCGAAATTCGGAACCACGAAGCCGGCATTCATGCCGCTCGCACCGGCGCCCAATTGCCCGGCCTCAAGGATCGTGACCGAACGGCCGGCGCGGGCGAGATGAAGCGCGGCGGTCAAGCCGGTGAAGCCGCCGCCGATCACGACAACGTCGCAGCGGGAAGGCAGGTCGCGAGAAAGCTCAGGCGCGCGTCCGGCCGTCAGCGTCCACAAGGTCGGATTGATGGGGCGGGCAGCTTGGCCGGGCATTAGCGGACGATCTCTCAATAACTATGCCAGATGGCTGTCACGACAGGTCAGCCGCTGCAGGGATTGCGCCGGGATGTTTTCACGCGAGGCGCTCCGATCGGTGCGCCTCGCAGTTTCGAAGGTGGAATGACTGCTTACTTGATCTTGTCCTTGAGAGCCGAGACGTCTTCCATCTTCAGCTCGCCATCGGTCGTGACCTTGCCGTCGGCGATCTTCCAAAGGCGGAAGGGACCGGTGATGTCGCCGTACTGATCGAAGGAAACCGGCCCGATGACGCCTTCATAGCGGATCGGCTTACCTTCCTTGATCAGGCCGAGCGCCTTGGCGAACTCTTCCTTGCCAGCATAGATCGGCGTGCCCTTCGGGTCGACGACCTTAAAGATCGCCTCCTTCAGCTTGGAGGTGTCGTTGCCGGTAATGGCCAGAGCAAGACCGACGATCGCGCCGGCATCATAGGCGCGGTCTGCGGCCGGATTGGAAGGCTCGATGCCGGAGAACGTCTTATAGTTCTTGTTGAAGTAGTCGGTCGACGGCGTCGGCGTCGTGCCGGACGAAGTGCCGTAGGCATCCTTGAGGTAATCCGCTCCGACTGAGTCGATGAAGTCAGGGCTGTTCATGCCGTCATTGAGCAGGAATTTCTGCGGACCGCCCTGCGAGATCCAGGTGCGGGCGATGGTCGCACCGTCGACCGGCGTGCTGACAAGATAGAGGCCGTCCGGGCTGCCGGCCATGCCGGCGGTGACTTCCGAAGCGTAGCTCGACTGCTTCTCGTTATATGGCGTGGTCGACACGATCGTGCCGCCGAGCGCCTTATAGGCCTTTGAGAATTCGGCGACCATGTTGACGCCGAAATCGTTGTTGACGTGGATGATCGCCAGCTTCTTGAAACCCTTGTCGATCGCATATTTGGCGGCCGCGATGCCCTGCAGCGAATCCGACGTGATGGTGCGGAAGAAGATGCCGTTGGTCTTGCCGTCGCGCCCGAGAGAGGTCAGCGTCGGCGAGGAGGCGGCGGGCGATACCTGCACGATCTTGGCCGGCGCGGTGACCGAGGTCAGGATCGGGATGGTCACCGAGGAAATAATACCGCCGATGATGGCCGGCACTTTCTTGACCTGCACGAGCTGAGTGGCGGCGTCGACGGCGACATTGCCCTGGCTCTGGCTGTCACGGGTATCTGTTGCCAGATCGCAGCCGTGAACGCCGCCGGCGGCGTTGATATCACGGAAAGCCATCTCGACGGATTTTGCGCCCGCCTGGCCATATTCGCCGGCGGGGCCGGTCAGTTCCATCACGAGGCCGACCGTCACTTTGCAGTCGGCGGCATTGGCGGCGCCGGCTGCGGCGAGAAGGGCCAGAGCCGTCGTGATTTGAAATATCGTCTTCTTCATCTTTGTTCCCCTTGTTCGGTCAACGATTTTCATTTCTGGTTTTGCGAACCTGTCAGGTCTCCGGCATCTGCAGCCAGGTTTCATGCAGATGCTGCCATTCGACGCCGTTGGGTGCCGATGAACTTGCGGTGAAAAGCGCGCTTGCCTGACGCCGGCTGTATTTGCCGGCGCGCGACTGAGCCTCGATATAGGTCAGGACGATCGTATCAGCGGTTTCATAGCCCGCGCGGATATCCGAAATCTCGATAGTGAAATTGCCCTGAAAAGTCGCTCGGTTTGCCCGGATTAGCTCGATGGTCTCCGCGCGGTCGAAGACGCGCCCGGTCGGCGGGATCATGTGAAAAGCCCGACCGAATGCGCGCTCGCAGCGGCCGAAATCGATGCTGTCTGCTGTTGCGGCATTGTACCATCCCTCGAAGAAGCGATGGAAATCGAAGACCTCGGCGCTGACCTTTTGAAAGAGAGACGGTTCCTGGCTCATACTTTCCCCGCATTGAGGTTGTAATGCATGATCGAACCATGCCTGCCGGTGCGATCGCGCTCCAGCGTATAGACGTCGCCTTCAAGGCCCGGGCCTTGGGCGATGATGCCGGAGATCTGCCGACGGTCTTCATCCGAGAGTACGATATCCATGATCTTGGCATTGGCGAGCGCATGTGCCTTGTTGCGGGCGCCGACGATGACGGCGGCGACCTGCGGCTGCTCCAGCACCCAAGTGCTGGCAATGGTGGCGATATCGACACCATACCTATTGCCGATGGCCTTTAGCGTGCCAAGCAGCGATTGGAACAGCTCCCAGCCGCCGAAATCATCGATGATCAGCTTGTATTTGACGAGCGAGCGGTTCTCGAGCGGCATGTCCGGCTCCGGCTGCCCCAGCCATTTGTCGCTCAGGAAGCCGCCGGCCACCGAGCCGTAGCAGAGGAATTTCACATCGTTCTTGGCTGCCAGCTGCGCAAGCCCATGCGTTGGCCGCTGGTCGAGAACCGAATATTGCAGTTGCTGGCTGACCAGGGGGATGCCGGCGGTGAGGATCTCGGCGATATGCGGCGTATCGAAATTCGTCGTGCCGACATTCCGAACCTTGCCTTCCCGGCGCATCTCGTCAAGCCAGCCGAGCGCGTCGAGATAGCCCGACAGCGAATAGTCCCACCAGTGAAACTGCACCAGGTCGAGTTGTTCGGTCTTCAGCTTGCGCAGAGACTTGTCGACGATGCCGCGAATGTAGTCGCGATTGATCGAGGCGAGCTTTTCCAGATCCGGAACCAGCTTGGTGTGGACTTTCATGGCCCCAGCCGCTTCGGCTCCGCGTTCGTTGCGAAGCCGCTCGCGCGCTTCGCCGATCAGCTCCTCGACGCCGGTGTAGATATCGGCGCAGTCATAGGTACGGATACCGACGTCGAAAGCGGCGATCAGGTCGGTCACGGCCTGGGTGCGATCGATGGCGCCGTGCCCTCCGGCAAGCTGCCAGCCGCCGCGGATGACGCGGGAGATATGGTATCCGGGGCTGAGCTCAAAGGTCTTGGCGGTCATGCGGTTCATTCTCCTTCAGGCAACGGCACGGCCGTCGTTTGGGCATGGCTGAACCGCCGCTTGCCCGTCCTGACGATCCGCAGCCTGCTTGCGCAGTTCGGGTCGGGGCAGGCGATCTCCGCGTCCGATGTCATCCAATCGTTCTTGTGGGTCGGCCGCTGCTTCGCCGCGAGCAGCGGCAGGACGGCTGAAATGGAGTAAATCGAAAAGCCTTGGCCTGGTGGCAGGGACAGCATTTCACCCTTGAGTTCGAAATAGTCACCAGGCTTTGCGCCGCAATAGATCGGCCCGCCCTCGGGAATGACGGCCTCGACCCTGAGATCGAACAGCTCGAAACTGTCATCGGCTGCGGCTGTCATCTCAGATCTCCGCGCGTTCGAAGGTGACGTCGCAGGCGCCGTTGCGGCGGATAACGCCGCAAGCCGCCGCGAAGTGCTCGCGCTCCTCCGGGCGTACCTGCGCGACGACACTGCCGGCAAGCCAGCCGATCGGGAACAGCAGGCGGGCGCCCTGTCCATAGAACAGACCGATATCGAAAATCGCATCGGGATTGCCGCCCCACATGCGCGGCGGCACATAGCTCAGTACGATATCGCCGGGCTGGGGTGTCAGCGTTGCGTTCTCCGCAGGGAGGGCGCTCGCATAGGAAGTGTCTCTAAGATGCGCTGGCGGGATCGGGCAGGAGATTTCCGGGCCGGTCCACATGGCATGGATGCCGCCGACCACGTGCGGTTCGCTGAGGTAGCTCCAGAGAAAGGCGGCATTGTCCGGCGCCTTTGCGTCCAGCAGCGGCGCAAGGACGCTGAGGCCGGAGCGTGGTTCGGAGATCTTGACGGCGAGTTGGCTCATACGGACATACCCTCCTTGGCTTCTGCTTCCAGTTTGCTGCGCAGGAAGGCGAACGGCCGACTGATGTCTGCGACCAGCGCATCGCGGGCTTCCTTGGCATCCTGCGCGGCGATCGCCTTGACGATCGTGCGGTGATAATGGGCCGTGTCGACCTCGCCGGCATCCGAGAAAGCGTAGATAGCGACGCGGATACAGGGGCCGGACTGCAGCCACAGGCTTTCGATCATCGGGATCAGCACGGCCGAGCCGCAGGCCCGGTAGATCTCGAAATGAAAGGCCTGGTTGAGCGTGACTTCGCGGTCGACGTCCTTCTTGTGCTTCAGTGCGCGCATCTCGTCCCATTCGCCAAGCATGGCCTCGATGGTGGCGATCTGGCGCGACGTCATGCGGGTGGCTGCAAGCGCGATCGCCTCGCCCTCGATGAGGGTGCGGGCACGCAAAAGGTCGTCCATGCGCTCCAGCGTAATCGGCGGCACGCGAACGGATCGGTTGGGGAGGGCCTCCAGCGCCTTTTCGGTAATCAGCCGGCCCAGCGCCTCGCGCACCGGCATGGTGCTGGTCATCAGCGCATCGGCCAGGCCACGGATCGTCAGCACCTGGCTCGGCTCGAACAGGCCGCCGATCAAGGCGCGGCGCAGCTCTAAATAGACCCGGTCCTGAACCGTTTCGCGACCCACGGGCGCAAGCTGTGCGGCAATCGGATCGCTCTTCTCGGCGGTGGCCTTTTGCATTCGAAATCCCTTTTTTCGGCTTGCGAAGAAGATTAAAGCTGATTAGCGTGATCAATGCAAGTGTGATCACAAATCAAATAATCAGTGAAGCGGCAACGATCGCTTTCCGGCCAGAGGGATCTCATGAGTACGACAACTGAACGGCATGGGGAGGAAGCCCGGCCCGTTCTGACGGCAAGAAACGTGGTGCGGCGTTTCGGCGGCCTGATGGCCGTCAACGACGTGTCCTTCGATGTGCGCCAGGGCGAGATTCTCGGCTTGATCGGCCCCAACGGCGCCGGCAAGACGACGATGTTCGATCTTCTGGCCGGCAGTGTCGCGCCGAGCAGCGGCGAGATCATCCTGAACGGTGTTGCCGTCGCAGGCGAGGGTGCCTATCGCCGGATTGGTCGCGGTCTTGGACGCACGTTCCAGATTCCACGCCCCTTTCCCAATCTGACGCTTCTCGACAATGTGATGCTGGCAGCCCAGGGTCAGGCTGGCGAACGCCTGCTGTCGAATTTCCTGCGCCCGTGGAAAGTGGCCGAGCAGGAGAGGGTCGCGCATGCAAAGGCGATGGAACTGCTCGATCTCGTTCACCTGACGCGCCTGGCGCATGAGCCGGCACGCGTCCTGTCGGGCGGCCAGCGCAAGCTGCTCGAGCTTGCCCGTGTCATGATGGCCGACCCGGCCCTTATCCTGCTCGATGAGCCCGCCGCGGGCGTCAACGCCACGCTTCTCGAGACGATCATCGACCGTATCCGCGATATCAATCAGCGCGGCGTCACCTTTCTGCTCATCGAGCACAATATCGATATGGTGACGCGCCTGTGTCACCGCGTGCTCGTCATGGCGAGCGGTCAGCTTCTCTGCGAGGGCACGCCGGAGGAGGTCGCCCGCGATCCGCGCGTCATCGAAGCCTATCTGGGAGGCGCGGCATGAGCGAACTCGTTCTCGTCGTTCGCGATCTCGTTGCAGGCTATGAGCCGGGCGTGCCGATTGTCCGCGGCGCTTCGATTGCCGTGGCAGAAAAGGAAATTGTCGTCGTGCTCGGTCCGAACGGCGCCGGAAAATCGAGCTTCATCAAGGCGATTGCCGGTCTCGTTCCGGTCGAAAGCGGCATGGTGCAATTGGCCGGGCGGGATATTACGCACGCGCCGGCGCACAATATGGTGCGGCTCGGCCTCGCCTTCGTGCCGCAGACGGAAAACGTCTTTCCGCTGATGTCCGTCGAAGACAATCTGAAGGTTGCAGGTGGCATTCTGAAGCCGAAGGAGGTTCCCGGTCGCATCGAGGAAATGTATGCGACCTTTCCGGATCTTGCCCGTCATCGTCGCATTGCGGCCGGCAATCTTTCGGGAGGCCAGCGGCAGATGCTGGCCGTTGCTCGGGCTCTCATCGTTCACCCCAAGCTCCTCGTTCTCGATGAACCCTCGGCGGGTCTCTCGCCGAAATTCGTCTCGATGGTTTTCGACATGCTGACCGACATCCGCAAATCGGGCGTCACCATTCTGCTTGTCGAGCAGAATGCCAAGGCAGCACTTGCGATCGGCGACCGCGCCTATGTGCTCGTCGAAGGCAAGGACAGGCATGAAGGCGTTGCATCGGAGCTTTGGAATGACCCTGTCGTTGCCGAGCTCTATCTTGGCCAGCGACCCGCGGCTTCAGTAAAGGGAGGTGCGGCATGAACCTGCAATTCATCGTCGACGGATTGCTGACGGGGTCCATGATCGGCCTTGGCGCCATCGGCGTGACGCTGACCTATTCGATCCTGCGCTTTTCGAACTTTGCCCATGGCGATTTCATGGCTTGGGGCACCTATGCGACGCTCGCGGTCGTCAGCGCCATCGGCGCAATCTTCGGCAAGGTCGCGCCGATCGGCCCGCTCTCCTTCGGCTGGCCGCTTGTCGTCGCCGTTATCGCCGCAATGGGCTTTACCGGCGTTCTTGCGCTTGCGCTCGACAAGGTCCTGTTTGCCAGGCTGCGAGCCAAAGGCCAGTCGATCATCGTCGTCATGGCGAGCTTCGGCGCCTCCATGGCGCTGCGCAGTCTGCTCGAATTCCTCTTCACCTCGCGCCCCGCTTATTTCAGCCGCGCCATCCAGATCGCCATGCCCATCGGTTTCGGCATCCGCATCACGCCTGATCAGATCGCGCTTTTGATCGTCACAGCCCTCCTTGTCTTCGGCGTGCATATGCTGATGACGAGGACGCAGACAGGCCGCTCAATGCAGGCGCTGAGCCAGAACCCGGCTCTAGCCCGTGTCGTCGGCATCGATGTCGCCAAGGTCGTGCGCGTCACCTGGCTGATCGGCGGGGGGCTGGCCTGCGTTGCAGGCGTCATGATCGGCATTCTCGTGCAGATCCGCCCGCTGATGGGCTTCGACATGCTGCTGCCGATGTTTGCCGCTGCCATTCTCGGCGGCATCGGCAGCGTGCCGGGGGCGGTTCTCGGCGGCCTGATCATCGGCCTTGCCGAAGCCGCTGCGGTTCAACTGATCGGTGCTGAGTGGCGTGCCGCCATCTCCTTCCTCATCCTGATGGCGGTGCTGTTCATCCGGCCGATCGGCCTTTTCGGAGTGAGAGAGCGATGATGGACATTATTGGCTACGGCGCTTTCTTCCTGACGACGGCGCTGATCTTCTCCTTCATCACGCTCGGCCTGAACCTGCAATGGGGGCTCACAGGCCTGTTCAATGTCGGTCTTGCCGGCTTCGTCGCCATTGGCGCCTATACCTCTGCTTTGCTGACGACGCCCGATACGGCCGGGCGGTTCGGCGGGTTCGACCTGCCGATCCTCGTCGGCTGGCTGGGCGCGATGGTGGTTGCCGGTCTCGCTGCCGCCATCATCGGGATGGCGACGCTGCGATTGAAATCCGATTACCTGGCGATCACTACCTTTGGTGTCGCTGTCGTCGTCCAGCTCGTCGCTCTGAACGCGCAGAAGCTGACTGGCGGCCCCTTCGGCATCGGTTTCATTCCGCGTCCTTTCGCAAGTCTTGCCGAGACGCCGTTGCTCTTCAACTTCGCCAATCTCGGCGTCGTGGTTGCAGTGCTGCTGATCGTCTACTTCGCGCTGGAGCATCTGGCGCGCAGTCCTTGGGGCCGCGTCTTGAAGGCTCTGCGCGAGGACGAGCGCGCCGCCGTCTCGCTCGGAAAGAGTGCCCGTTTCTATCGCGTCCAGGCTTTCGCCGTCGGTGGCGCCATCATGGGGCTGGCGGGCGCCATACAGGCACATTTCATCGGCTTCATTGCACCCGACAACTATGTTCCGATCCTGACCTTCCAGATCTGGGTGATGCTGATCGTCGGCGGCTCGGGCAGCAACAAGGGTGCCATCGTCGGCAGCCTATTGGTCTGGGCGATATGGGCCGGTTCCGGTGCGCTGACAAGCGTGCTCTTTTCGCCCGAACAACAGGCTCGCGCCGCTTCCCTGCAGATCGTCGCGATCGGCGTCATGCTCTGCGTTATCCTGCTTGTGCGTCCGGGCGGCATTTTAGGCGACATGCCTCGGCGACGTCCGCCCGCGCAGAAGCCATCATTGCCTGTGGCTGATGAAGGAAGCGCCTCCTGACCGCACGAGGTAAGCGCCGGAAAGATACAGACGCCGAATCAGCCTTTGACGGCGGCCAATGACCATTCATCGGGTAGAAAGGAGCCCGATTTGAAGGTTTTCATTTGCCGTCTTGAGCTGTTCTAAAGGGGTACTCCCTCGGCGGGCCGCGGTGAATTCGCTCCTGACCAACTCAAAAATATCAGTCGCCACAGCAAAATTTTCTTCCCAGGCGCAAGCACGGAAGAAATTTCATCCTGTTCGCTACCGGTATTATTTGAGCGGCTTTTCGTGATCTGTCGAGAGAGGGCAGGAGCGATGCAGAGGCGGAAAGGGTGGCTCTTACGAGGCGAGCGCCCGGCGGCGCTCCACCTGCCTAACCATGCCGGTCTTGCCGACGACGCGCAGAGGGCTTTTGGAGGCGGCAGGGGAGATGTTGGCCGTTTTGCCCTTAGTCACTCCGAGCCAGCGAAGAATCGCGTCAAAACCGGGTTGGGCCGCCCGTTTGACCTCCGGGCTCATTTCAGCATCCATGCCGCAGAGCGTCGCGATTTCCTGAAAGTCCACACGCCCAGCCCTCAGCGGGGGGCGCGACTGGAAGACGACGAGCCCGATCATGAAGCCCTTGAGGTTTTCGAAGCTGCGGGGTTGCAACAGCGGCGCGAGCCTCAGATCACAGAAATCCGAAATCTTGCGTTGGAAAACATCGGAGGCAGAATTTTTCTTTACGGGCATTATTCATTCCTTGCATGCGACCCTATCCAAAGGCCGGGGTGTGGCCCGCTAAAGCACGAAGATTAACGAAGCGCAAACAACCGACCGTTTGGCCGCTTTCAAATCTACGATGTGTGGACTTTTGGCAAGTGGCAGGGCGATCACGCTTGGGTTAGAATCCGATGTCCTCCCGCGGTGTCCAAGCGAAGCCTGGACGTCTTGGCATCAGTCAGCCAGGACCATGAAAAAACTGTAACTTGTCTCCTGTGCCATTGAGCGCGACATTTGCCTTGCGCCGGAATGATGAGGTGAAAGACATGTCAGTCTTGGAAATGTTAGTCAGACGCCGGATGCAGGAAGAATATGCCAAAGGCACTTCGCCAGAGCGGATTTCACGGCTCCTGCAAGAATTCTTCAACGGGCCGGAAGCCTCCCAGGCAGATGCTGCTCCGCGCCAGGCGTCCAATAGCCGATAACAATCAACAGGTAGAATGACAGGCCGGCCCTCGAGGTTTTCATCGAAGGCCGGCCGTTTAACAGATGAAGCGTGAGCCGGAGGTTCTGTCTGCTATTGCGCGCCGGAGCTTGGCTGGCTCTCGATTGCCGTCAGGATCTTGTATGCGGCCTTGATGCGTTCCGGGTTCGGGTAGTTCCTGTTTGCCAGCAGTACGATACCGATCTGCCGCGCGGGAATGAAGACCACGTAGGCGCCGAAGCCGTTCGTCGAGCCGGTCTTGTTGAGAAGGACGTCTTTTTTCGATTGCTGTGGCGGATCCAGAGGTTCGATCCTATGCGGGTCGAGCGCCATATCGGATGAATTGCCGGCGAGCAGCCGGGCAAGCGTCGTCGGATAGGCGTAAGTCTCCCAGCCCAGGGCCTGGGTCATATTCCCCACAGTATAGTAGCCGACATGGGTTGCAGCGATCGCGCGCTGCAAGGTGCCGCCTTTCAGCCCCGAGCTATCCATGTTGGCTTCGACGACGCTGAGCATATCGGAGGCCGTCGTCTTGATGCCGTAAGCCTGCGTGTCGAGAACACCGGGGCCTACCCGCATCGGCTTGCCCTGCTTTGAATAGCCATAGGCATAATTGCGCATCTCTGTGGCCGGGACATGAATATAGGTGTGCCTGAGCCCGAGGCCGGCAAGGATCTTGTCCTGCATCAGCGCATCGAACGGCTCGCCCATGGCCCGTACCGCCAGATAGCCGAACAGGCCGATGCTGGGGTTGGAATAGAGCCGATAGGTGCCGGGCGCATAGGAGGGATGCCAGCTGCGATAATAGGCGACCATCTTGTCCTGATCGGTCACGTTTTTCGGGAATTGGAGGGGCAAGCCGCCGGCTGTGTAAGTGCCGAGATCGAGGAGGCTGATCTTGTCGAAGCTGCTCCCCGCGAGTTCAGGCATATACTTCGTCGCCTTGTCCGAGAAGGACAGCTTTCCGCTGACCTGAGCATAGGAGGCGAGCGCGGCCGTAAAGGTCTTGCTGACGGAGCCCACTTCGAAGATCGTATCGTCAGTAATCTTCTGGCCGGCCTCTTTCGAGGCGACACCATAGTTGAAGACATAGCGCTTGCCCTTAATGCTAATCGCAACCGCAAGGCCGGGGATGTCGTTTTCTTTCATGAGCGGGCGGATGGCTGCGTCGACCGCCCGCGCCAGGCGGCCCTGGTCGCCGCCATCAGCAGCATGGGCCGCAACGCCATAGGCAAGGCAGCCGGCGACGATGCCGAGCTTCGGCAGCGGAATGAAATGCGTGTTCAAGGTGATATCCTTCTGGAGAAGCCAGTCGCGCGGCTGTCGTGGGACTGGACTGGTTGGGAGGGAATTCAGACGAATGGCGAGGAAGTCTGCCGTCCCCGTATGGCTGCAGTTTCAGATCGCCGCAGCAATGCGGCCGATCTCGGCGATGACGGCATTGCGTTCGGCCGCTGAAATTCCGGGTATCTCGCAATAGGCCGTTACGATGATGGGGGCGCGGTCCGACGGCCATAGCACTGCGATGTCGTTGGCATTGCCGACCTTGTCGTCGCTCGTTCCCGTCTTGTCGCCCACCAGCCAATCCTTGGGAAGGCCGGCGCGCAGACGGGCGTCTCCCGTCTTCGTCATGATCAGCCACGCGGCCAACTGCGATCGCGATGCCAGCGAAAGCACGTCGGTGAACAAGAGGCGCCGCAGATTCTCCAGCATGGCCGCCGCCGTCGTCGTATCGCGCTGATCGTCCGGCGTATCGTGATAGTTCAATTCAGGTTCTACGCGGTCGAGATGCGTGATCTCGTCGCCGAGACTGCGGCAGAAGGCGGTCAATGCCTTCGGACCGCCAAAGCTGGCAAGCAACAGGTTTGCTGCCGCATTGTCGCTGAGCGTCACCGCAGCGGCGCAGAGTTCCGCGACGGTCATGCCGGTATTACCAACATTCGCTTCGGTTGCCGGCGAGTTCCCGAGGAGGTCGCTTTTCGTATAGCGAATGCGCCGATCGAGCTTTTCCTCGCCCTTGTCGACGCGCGCCAACACCAGGGCTGCTACCAGCGCTTTGAAAGTGCTGCACATCAGGATGCGCTCGCCGGCGCGGTGTTCGATGCGCTTGCCGCCTGCCATGTCGAGAATGCTGACGCAGATGCGTCCTGGGTGCTTGCTTTCAAGCGCCGCAAGCTGCGCTTCCCCTGAAACATTGTCCGCAGCGCGTCCAATCCCGCTTATCCCGGCCAAAACGGGGAGCGCAAGCAAGCTGCCGGCAAGGCTCTGCCGGCGTGACAATAAGATCGTCATCGTGGTTCCAATTCGATTTTTGTTGAGCAGAGGGCTTGCATATCAGGCCCCGTGGACGCCATAGAGACCCGGCAAATCACCTTGCGAGGCGGACTATGCCGCTGCTTCGTGCCCTAGACAAACGATCAATTTTGGGCTTAGGCATGAGAAAAACTTGGGCTTAGGACACAATGGATATCTCGCAGCTCCCGCTGAACGCCCTGCGCGTCTTCGAGGCCTCGGCGCGGCATTGTAGCTTCACGCGGGCGGGTCTTGAGCTTCGGGTGACGCAGACCGCCGTCAGCCATCAAGTCAAGGCGCTGGAGGATGTGCTGGGGGTGACGCTCTTCAAGCGCCTGCCGCGCGGCCTGGCACTGACCGATGAAGGACATGCGCTGCTGCCGGTGCTGACCGACGCCTTTCGCCGCATGAGCGCCACGCTTAGTCAGCTGGAGGAGGGGAATTTTGCCGAAATACTGACGGTCGGCGTCGTCGGCACTTTTGCCATCGGCTGGCTCCTGCCGCGCCTCGGCATCTTCAAGGCGCGGCATCCGCATGTCGACCTGCGCCTGAAGACCAACAATAACCGCGCCGACATGGTGCTCGACGGGCTGGATTTCTTCCTGCGCTTCGGCGACGGCGCCTGGCATGGAACCGAAGCGATCCATTTGATGGATGCGCCGCTGTCGCCTGTTTGCACGCCCGCCATTGGCGAGCGATTGCGCATTCCTGCCGACCTTGCCGATGTCGAGCTATTACGATCCTACCGGATCGATGAATGGTCGCTGTGGTTCCGAGCCGCGGGCTTGCCGCCTCCTCATCTGCGAGGCTGGATGTTCGATTCGTCGCTGACGCTGGTGGAGGCCGCAGCTCGCGGCGTCGGCGTCGCCCTCGTTCCCGTTGCGATGTTTACGCACGACATCGAGGCAGGGAGAATCATGCAGCCGTTCCGGATCACCGCGATGACAGGAAGCTATTGGCTGACGCGATTGAAATCGCGGGCGGAGACGGCATCGATGAAGGCGTTTCGCCAGTGGCTGCTTGCGGAAATCGAGGAAATGCCGGGATAGGACGCGCAGCCGGAAACGGCCCCAGACCTGGATCTGGAGCCATTCAACACGAAGCCGTTGAAGCGTGGCGAGCCTTCAAGCGGCTGAAAATGGCGGGTAGTAGCCGCCTCAGCTGGCGAGTTTGAGCCGCACCGCGCCGGTCCGCGTGCCAGAGCGTACCGTCTTGAAGCGGCCGACAAGGCCGGCGAGCTCGTTGCTGATATCGGCAAGGTGCCGCGTCGAGGCATTCGTCTCTTCCATCAGCGCAACGTTCTGCTGCGTCATCTGATCCATGTTGCGGACGGCGGAGTTGATCTCGCTGATGCCGACGGCCTGTTCCTGCGCCGAGCGAGCGATGGCGCCGACATTTCTGTCGATGGAGGCGACCTGATTGCCGATGAGTTCCAACGCCTCGCCGGTGCGGTTGACCAGCTCGACACCGCGGCGCACGTCGTTCGACGAACGATCGATCAGATCCTTGATCTGCTTTGCGGCGCTGGCCGAGCGCTGCGCCAGCTCGCGCACTTCCTGGGCGACGACCGCAAAGCCCTTGCCCTGCTCGCCGGCTCTTGCAGCCTCGACGCCAGCATTCAATGCCAGAAGATTGGTCTGGAAGGCGATGTCATCGATGACGGAGATGATATCGGTCATCTTGCGTGAGGAGGTCTCGATATCGTCCATGGCCGAGACGGCCTGCTGGACGACCTGCCGGGACCGCTCGGCTTCGGAGGCTGATTCCTTGACGATCGCCTGCACTTCGCGTGTGCGCTCCGCCGTCTGCTCGGAGATGGTGGTGATCTGCTCGATCGCGGCTGCACTTTCCTCGAGCGCGGATGCCTGCTGCTCGGTGCGCCGGACCATGTTGTCGGCGGCCGAAGAGATCGATCCGGCCTCGTCGCGGACGCGGGTCACCGAATTCTCGATGTGCTGCATTGCTGTGCCGAGAGAGCTAAGCGACGCATTATAGTTGCTCTTCAGAGCTTCGAACTCCGCCGAGAGAGACTCGCTGATATCGGCCGTCAAGTCACCATTGGCGAGGCCGTTCAAAGCAATGCCAAGCGCGTTGAGAGCACGCTCCTGTTCCTGCTGGGCTGCCGCCCGTTCGCTCTCCGCGCGGTCCCGTTCGTCGGAGAGGACCTGAAGATAGACGGAGATGCCGTAGTCCATGTCGACGAGGGCTGCCTTGATGATGGCCGACAAGCGGCGCGACAGGGCCTGTTCGTGCTTGCGCTGCAGCATGCCTTTGAGCTGCTGTGCGACGATTGCGCGCACCATGCCTTCGAGGATGACTGCATATCCGCCGATGTACCAACGCGGCTCGAGCCCGAGGCGCGCATGGGTGCGGCCGACGGCCGAAACCGCTTCGACATAGTCCGGACCATACTTGCCCGATGCGATCGTCTTCCAATGGTCTTGCTGCTTGGATTTCGCATGCGCCACATGCTGCTGCGACGAAAAGAACTTCGACATTGCCGGGTGCTTGACGATCTTCTCGTAGAAGACGTCGAGGGAACCTTTGACGGCAAGTTCGATAATCGGCTGCAACTCCGTAAGGGCCTGTCGGGCATCCTGCCCCAGTCCTACGAAGTCGAGACGATCGTCCAACTCGTTCACTTTCGATGCACGCACCATGATCTGCTCCAATGAAGAAATTACAAGCAGTTAGGCCACAGTCATGGTTAAGAATTCATTAGATTGGCCGGTTATTTTGGGGTCCCGGACCTGCGCATTTCAGCGCACCCACCGGCGCTTGGGCGGCTGCAACTCAACGCCATCCCAGAGCAGGTGCAACGTGCTTGAGGATCGCCTCGATCACATGCGCATTGTATTCGACGCCGAGCTGATTGGGGACTGTCAACAGCAGCGTGTCGGCTGCCGCAATGGCCTCGTCTTTCGCCAGTTCCTCGATCAGCATATCCGGCTCGGCGGCATAGCTGCGGCCGAAGATGGCGCGCGTCTTCTCATCGATGAAGCCGACCTTGTCCGCATCCTTGCCGCTGCTGCCGAAATAGGCGCGGTCGCGATCGTCGACCAGCGCGAAAATGCTGCGGCTGACCGAAACCCGCGGCTCACGCTTGTGGCCGGCCTCTTTCCATGCCTCGCGATAGACTCTGATCTGATCGGCTTGCTGGACATGGAACGGCAGGCCGCTCTCGTCGTCCTTGAGGGTAGAGCTCTGCAGGTTCATGCCGAGCCTTGCGGCCCAGGCGGCCGTCGCATTGGAGCCGGCGCCCCACCAGATGCGCTCGCGCAAGCCCTCGGAATGCGGTTCGAGGCGCAATAGGCCGGGTGGGTTGGGAAACATCGGCCGAGGGTTGGGCTGGGCAAAGCCTTCGCCACGCAGGATGTCGAGCAGGACTTCCGCATGCCGCCGGCCCATATCGGCATCACTTTCACCCTCGGTCGGCTCGTACCCGAAATGCCGCCACCCGTCGATCACCTGCTCGGGAGAGCCGCGACTGATGCCGAGCTGCAGACGGCCCCTGGCGATGAGATCCGCCGAGCCGGCATCTTCCGCCATGTAGAGCGGGTTCTCGTAGCGCATGTCGATGACGGCGGTGCCGATTTCGATGCGGCTGGTCTTGGCACCGACCGCCGCCAGCAGCGGAAATGGCGAGGCCAGCTGGCGCGCGAAGTGATGGACGCGAAAATAGGCGCCATCCGCGCCAAGCTCCTCGGCGGCGACGGCAAGATCGATCGATTGCAGAAGCGTGTCGGAGGCCGAGCGCGTTTGCGATTGGGGCGAGGGCGTCCAGTGGCCGAATGAAAGGAATCCGATCTTCTTCATGGGCTCGCTCCGTAAGGTCTGCTGCGCTCGTTTCCATGTCATGGCATGATTTCGGCGAAAGATACAAGCGGAGTGAAGGTATCTCGCCTGCGCGGCTCCATACAAAAGAGCCCGCAGCTGAGCGGGCCCGGAAGGCTTCAGCCTCGGAGGCTGCTGCGCCGCAGCCTCCGGCTAGAGATCCTTATTTCGCTGGCTTGATGGAGCCGATAATATCGAGCACTTCTTCCTTATGCTTGTCCTGGTTTTCCTTGGAACCCCAATAGGTCAGGACGAGAATCTTGTTCGGCGCCGGAGAAAGGACGCCGAGGGTGATGTTAACGGCTCCGTCGTTGTCGTTGCCCTGCCAGTTGAGAAGCGAGAGCTTCATGCCGTTGACTTCGTTGCTGTCATCGTCCTTGCGGGTGCTGGCATCGACCTTGACGCCGTTCTTGGCGAGGAAATTGACCGCGTCGTCAATAATCTTGTCGATGTTATCGCCGGTGGCGACATCGAGGGAAAAGTAGATGGCGGAGTCCGGCGAGGTCGAATCGATACCGGTTTCGGTTTCCTGCGGCTTCCAGTTATCGGGGATGCTCACGCTGGCAACCGGCTCGTCGCTCGGGAAGGCGAGTGTCTTGGCATTTGCAAGCATCGGGAACGCAGCGAGTGCAGCGGCGAGGAGTATAATCTTTTTCATGGGGGCTCCAATTCGTCGACTAGTTGTGGCGTTGGATTGTTTTCGTTGGGTGCACGGGCATGATGTCGTTGCCGGCCGCCATCATGGCGGCGGAAAGGATGGTCGCCGATTTCAGCTGCCCGAGGCGAGCTCGAAATCCTCGTCGAAGGACGAGGTCTTGCCCGAGGTCATGTCGTGCAGCGTGTAATGAAGCTTGTATTTTCCGGCGGATAAACCATCCAGGGTCAAGGTCATGTCGAACTTGAACTCCATGTTCTGCTTGTGGCTGCGAAGGTGTGTATCCATGTAGCCCTGCTTGCCCCATAGAACCTCGCCGCTCGTATCGACGATGTCGAGATCGGCCATCAGGTGCATTTCATAAAGGCCGTCGGGAAGTTGTTTCCAGCCATAGCCGATCGGCTCGCCATAGGTGATGATCGGCTCGCCGGGCTTGAAAACATTCGAGCCGCGCGGCTTGTAGACGCCGTAGCCCTCCGAAGGCTCGGTGACGAAGGTCACATTCTGCTGCGAAAAGGCAACCTTGCTCCAGGCTTCGACTGTGGCTTTTTGTGCTGCCGCAAGATCTGCCAGCGGATCGGCATGTGCTGCGGTTGCAAGGGATGCTGCGAGTATCAGTCCAAGAGCTCGTCGCATGGCGTTCTTCGATCCATTTAGCATGTCGTTGATGAAGGAGATGCCGGATGGGAGAGGAGACACCACGACGTCGTAGGTCGTTGTATCTACGTCTCCCCACCCGCCTGCCGGCGTCGCCAGGGCGAAGCGAAATTTCGGCATTGGAATTAGGCCCTTACGAAAAAGATATGACGTAGTTCTTCTAAGTCTTTCGATGGGCGAGAGCCATAAATATTGCGCGCCGCGCTAGGCCCATTTTTGGGTCGAAACTTCTGCTCGAGGATGAGGAACTGCGTCGGCGATGAATGAAGCGCCGGCGGCGCGCAATTGCGAACGTCCGCGGGCAGCGAACTTGCCCGATTTCGGCATCGAAAGAGAGCACATCCGGCCCAGAACGGAATGGCTGTTCAGCGCGCGATTCGCGTCGAGAGGATGATGGAAGACAACGTTCTCTCGACGCCGCCGATCTTGCCGATTTCATCGATCAACTGATCCAGTTCGGAAATCGAGGGTGCTGCGACGATGGCGATGAGGTCGAAGGAGCCGCTGACGGAGTGAAGCGTCGTCACGGCATGGATCGCATCCAGCGAAGCCGTCACGGCGGACAGCGCCTTCGGCGCAATGGTGATCAGAACATGTGCTCGGATGAGGCCGGAAAGATAGGCCTCCGAGAGCCGCACGCCATAGCCGGCGATCACACTTTCCCTTTCCAGCCGCTCAAGCCGGGCCTGGACCGTCGTTCGTGACAGCGAGAGCTTCTTGGCCAGCGTCGCCACCGGCATGCGGGCATTTTCGCCCAACAGCGCCAACAACTCTCGATCCTTCCCCGTTACCTGCATGGCTTGTCCTGCGTTTTGTAAAAATCAGTCGTCATATTGCACAGATTTATACAGCGAAACGCGTTTTTTGTCGCTATGAATCGTCCAGTCCCTGTCTACACTTATAAAAATCTTATCAATGAAACGCAGGGGAATAATATGAAAGACATAGTGGTCATCGGAGCGGGCAAAATCGGTGGAGCGATCGCTTTGATGCTCGCCGAAACCGGCGATTACAAGGTTGTCGTCACCGACCGCAGCCCGGAGCAGCTTGCCAAGATCGACCGCCACGCCGCCATTTCCACTGCGGCCGTCGATATTACCGACCGCGCTGCGCTCGTGGGCGTTCTGACCGGAAAGTTCGCCGTTTTGTCGGCCGCCCCCTTCCATCTTACCGGCTTTGTCGCCGAAGCTGCGCTCGAAGCCGGCGTTCACTACCTTGACCTCACCGAGGACGTCGCCACGACGAAGAAGGTCGAAGAACTGGCCCAAGGGGCGAACACCGCCTTCATTCCGCAGTGCGGCCTGGCACCGGGCTTCATCTCCATCGTTGCCAACGATCTCACCAAGCATTTCGACAGCCTCGACAGCGTACGAATGCGCGTCGGCGCGCTGCCGCAGTATCCGTCGAATGCCCTGAACTACAACTTGACCTGGAGTACGGACGGCCTGATCAACGAATATATCGAGCCATGTGAAGCCATCGTCGAAGGCAAGCTCGTTACCGTTCCGGCCATGGAAGAGCGCGAGGAGTTCTCGCTCGACGGCATCACCTATGAAGCTTTCAACACCTCAGGCGGCCTCGGCACGCTCGCCAAGACGCTCTCCGGCCGCGTGCGCACGATGAACTATCGCACGATCCGCTATCCTGGCCATCAGGCGATCATCAAGGCGCTGCTCAACGACCTGAACCTCAAGAACCGCCGCGATGTGCTGAAGGATCTGTTCGAAAACGCACTGCCGGCCACCATGCAGGACGTTGTCGTTATCTTCGTGACGGTCTGCGGCTGGCGCGATGGTCGCTACATGCAGGAAACCTATGCCAACAAGGTCTATGCAGGCATCGTCGCCGGCAAGAAGATGAGCGCCATCCAGATCACCACGGCTGCCGGCATCACGACCGTTCTCGACCTGCTTTCGAATGGCAAGCTGCCCGCCAAGGGCTTCGTCTGCCAGGAAGAAATTGACCTCGGCGATTTCCTCGCCAATCGCTTCGGCCAAGTTTACAGCCTGGAGAAGATTCGCATGAGAGAAGCGGGCTAAGTAAAGAGCATACTTACAACTTACAGCTTTTGAGATGTGGCGCCCTTGGGCGCCACATTTGTCTTGCGGCTGGTGTTTGCAGCGGCCGCCGGAGCATGGCGCACAGCGAGCGGCTTGCGATAAAAACGTTGATAAAACCAGGAATTAGGCGCGAAGGCCGAATCCTAGAGATTGCGCGGCGTTTCAGTCGATCAAGCCGTTCAGGACCTCGACGGGATGCGGGGTGGTTTGGCGATCCATCTTGGCGATCTGTGAACGGCAGGAGAAGCCCGTCGCCATGACGACGTTTTGATCGCCCTTCTCGGCAATCTTGCCTTGCCAGCTCATGGCGTAGAGCTTTTCCGATATGGCCCGATTGCGCACCTCGTGGCCGAAGGTGCCGGCCATGCCGCAGCAGCCGACGTCGGCAATATCGAGCTTGATGCCCAACTTCTCGAACAGCAAGGACCATTGCTTGAGACCTGCCGGCGCATTCGTCCGCTCAGTGCAATGAGGCAGCAGCGTGAAGCGCTCCTGGGGCGCGTTTCGCTGCTGTGGCAGGCGTTCCAGATTGGATGCGAGCCATTCCTGAAGCAGCAATACCGGCCGCTGCAGCCGCGCAGAGGGCAGGGCGGCATATTCGCTGCGATAGGTCAGCGTCATCGACGGGTCTATGCCGACGAGCGGAATGCCCATTTGCGAGATGCGGTCGAGATAGTCGAGCGATTTCGCCGCCTCTTTTTCGAAACGGCCGAGATAGCCATGCACATGCAGGGCCTTGCCGTTTGGCTGGGAGGCTGCAAGCCAAGGTTTGAAGCCCATCTTCAGGACGAGCTTGAGAGCCGCGATGACGACGGCCGGGTCGAAATGAGTGGAGAAGATATCGGCGACGACAACGACTGCGTGGGCGCGCTCCTCCGGCGAGAGCTTCTCCAATAGGGTTGGAGTGGCGATCTTCACGCCAAGACGGGCCGCTTCCCGTTCGAGCGAAATCGCGGGCATGGCCGGAAGCGCGGTGAGACCGGCAAGTCGCATCAGGGCCTGGCCGGCACCGGAACCGGTCAACAGATTGTAGGCGGGTTTGACGCGCGCCATCAGCGGGAGGGTCGTTTCGATCGCGGCGACGATCGGATCCTTCAACGGCCTAAGATAGCGGCCGTAATAGAGCTCCAGAAACTTAGACCGGAAGGCGGGAACACTGACCTTGACTGGACATTGCCCCGCGCAAGCCTTGCAGGCGAGGCAGGTATCCATCGCCACCCGCACCTCATGCGAGAAGTCGTCTCGATTCGCCGGATTGAGCGAGTTGACCATCCGCCGGAAGAGACTGGCAAGGCCGTTGGAGCGACGCTGGGCCTCGGCTTCGCGCCGGGGATCGACATGTCGCTCCGCAAGCAGGCGCAGCCATTCGCGCATCAGCGCCGCGCGCCCCTTCGGCGAGTAGCGCTTGTCGCCTGTCGCCTTAAAGGATGGGCACATAGGGCTTGCGGCATCGAAATCGAAGCAGGCGCCGTTGCCATTGCAGTAGGCGGCATTGTCGAAGGCGCCGCGGATATCGTTGCCGATGATGCGGTCGAGATCGCCGCGCAGCGGCACCTCGTCGATTTTGAGGAGCGGCCGCGATGAGCCCGAGGCGATTTTGCCCGGGTTGAGCCGGTCGCCGGGATCGAAGGCGCGTTTGATCTCCTGCAGGCTTGGATAGAGATCGCCGAAGTAATCGGGCACATATTCCGAGCGCACGCCCTTGCCATGCTCTCCCCAGAGCACGCCGCCATATTTGCGGGTGAGAGCAACGACGCCGTCGCTGATCTTGCGAACGAGCGGCTGATGATCGTCACGCGTGAGGTCGAGGGCCGGACGCACATGCAGCACACCGGCATCGACATGGCCGAACATGCCGTAGTCCAGGCCTTCTGCATCGAGTAGGGCGCGAAATTCCCGGATATAGGTTGCAAGATGCTCGGGCGGGACGGCCGTGTCCTCAACGAACGGCACCGGCCTGACCGGGCCTTCGACATTGCCGAGCAGGCCGACGGCGCGCTTGCGCATCGACCAGATCGCCTCGATCTCGGACCGCTCCCGGGCGATGGTGTAGCCCTTGTGGCGCGCAGGCGGACCGGCATCGAGAATCGTCGTCACCTCTGCGAGCTTGCGCTCCAGTTCTTCGCGATCGTCGGCCAGAACCTCGACGATGTTGATGCCATTGGCCGAGCCTGCTGTATCCTCCGGAAAGAAGCGGGCGATGCCGGTCCAGACGATGTCGCCCTTGGCAAGACCAAGCACTTTCTCGTCGATCGTCTCGACCGAGGCGACCTTCATCGCCACCAGCAGCCGCGCATCTTCGAGCGCCGTGTTGAAATCGTCATAGCGGATATTGATGAGCGCGGCTTGCGCCGGCAGTGGCAGGACATTGAGCTCGGCCTCGGCGATCATGGCGAGCGTGCCTTCAGAGCCGCAGAGCACCGCATTGAGATCGAAGCGGCCGTCCTCCCGCCTGATATGGGCGAGATCGTAGCCGGTCATGTAGCGGTTGAGCTTCGGGAAGGTCGCCTCGATGAGGTCGCGCTTCTCGTTTGCGATCCGGTCTACGGCTCTGTGCACCTCTCCAACACGATCCGGTCGTGCCTTGACCTCTTCGAGAGCGGCGCTATCGAGCGGACGCGACCACCAGTCGCTGGCATCCGAGAGCACGACGCGAAGGCCGAGAACGTGGTTGCTCGTCTTGCCGTAAAGGCAGGAACCCTGGCCGCAGGCGTCCGTCGAGATCATCCCGCCAATGGTGGCGCGGTTGGAGGTGGAAAGCTCCGGCGCAAAGAACAGGCCGTAGGGCTTGAGCGCCTTGTTCAGCTGGTCCTTGACGACGCCTGCTTCGACGCGGGCGATCCGCCGAACTGGATCGATCTCCAGAATGCGGTTCATATGTCTGGAGCAATCGACGACGACGCCCGAGGTCAGCGATTGTCCGTTCGTTCCGGTGCCGCCGCCGCGAGGCGCAATCGTGATATCGGAAAAGGCTGGTTCCGACATGGCCGTCGCGATGACCTTCAGATCATCGGCGCCGCTCGGATAGAGAATGGCCGCCGGTTTGAGCTGATAGATGGAGTTGTCGGTCGAAGCGACCGTCCTCGCGCCTTCATCCGTCTCCACATCGCCGCGAAAGCCGAGTGCCGCCAGCCGGCGCGCGAAGGCACCGATCTGCTGTTGCAAACTGTCTTTCGCCGAAACAAGGCGTGGTATCATGATGTGAAGGCTTCCGGCTTTTTATTCGATGAGTAGAGCATTTCCGCTTTTAAACAGAATTACGGAAATGCTCTATCTCTTTGTTTTCACGCAATTCCGGGCGTATGGCGGATTTGCGCTCCTGCTGGAGTTGCCATAGAGCATGATGCCGAAAAGTGCAGGCGGTTTCCGGACGACATCATGCTCTACTTCTTTGATTCTAGAGCGGATTCAGATTTTAGGTCGTTTCGACCTGAAATCATCCGGCTCTAGCGCCGGAGAGCCGCGCAGGCCCTTTCGATCCGATCAAGGGCTTCGACGAGATCCGTTTCCGATGTCGCATAGGAAATGCGGAAGTACGGCGACAAGCCGAAGGCCGAGCCTGGCACGACGGCGACATGGGCTTCGTCAAGCAGATAGGCGCAGAAGTCCGCATCCGTTGCGATGGTCTTGCCCGATGGTGTCGTCGTGCCGAGAACGCCTGCACAGCCCGAGAACGTATAGAAGGCACCTTCCGGCACGAGGCAATCCAGGCCTTCGATGGCATTCAAGCGGCCAACGACAAGGTCACGACGCTTCTGGAAGCTTGCCGTGCGTTCCCGAAGGAAATCCTGCGGGCCATTCAACGCTGCGATGGCGGCCGCCTGGCTAACCGAGCATGGGCAGGATGTCGCCTGGCTCTGAATGACGGCCATGGCCTTGATCAGCGCCTTGGGACCACCTGCATAGCCGATGCGCCAGCCGGTCATCGCATAGGCCTTGGAGACGCCGTTGACGGTCAGCGCCCGGCTCTTGAGGCGCGGCTCGATCGCGACAGGTGTCGTGAAACGGAAGCCGTCATAGACAATGTGCTCGTACATGTCGTCGACCATCAGCCAGACATGCGGATGCCGCAGCATGACTTCGATCAGCGGCAGGTAGTCGGCCTGCGAATAGGCAGCACCCGATGGGTTCGACGGCGAGTTGAGCAATAGCCAGCGCGTCTTCGGGGTAATGGCCTTTTCGAGCTGATCCGCCTTGAGGCGGAAGCCGGCCGCAGCATCGCATGGGATCAGCACGGGTACGCCGCCGCAGATCTCGACGATGTCGGAATAGGACGTCCAGTAGGGCGTCGGGATGATGACCTCGTCGCCCGGGTTGAGCGATGCCATGAAGGCATTGAACAGGATCTGCTTTGCACCGGCTGCGACCGTAATCTCGTCGACGGCGTAGTCGATGCCGTTCTCGCGCAGGAATTTGCCGGCAATCGCCTTCTTGAGTTCGGGCGAGCCGTCAAGAGCCGTGTACTTCGTCTCTCCGCGGTCGATGGCGGCCTTTGCTGCCTCCTTGACGTTATCAGGCGTATCGAAATCCGGTTCGCCGGCGCCCAGGATGATGACGGGAAGGCCCTCGCGCTTCATCGCATTGGCGCGCGCGCCGATCTGCAGGATTGTCGACACGCCGATGGAGGCGATGCGCGAAGCGGGCTGAAAGCCCGCTTCCTCGATGGTGGTAGCGATCGTCATGGAGATTACTCGATGTCGAAGGAAACGCCCTGTGCCAGCGGCAGGGCCTTGGAGTAGTTGACGGTGTTGGTCGCCCGGCGCATGTAGGCTCTCCAGGCGTCCGAACCGGATTCACGGCCGCCGCCGGTTTCCTTCTCGCCGCCGAATGCACCGCCGATTTCAGCGCCTGAGGTGCCGATATTGACGTTGGCGATGCCGCAATCGGAACCATCAGCCGCGAGGAAACGTTCGGATTCCTGCATGTCGCGGGTGAAGATCGACGAGGACAGGCCAGCGGCTACCGCATTGTGGTCTTCAAGGACAGCATCGAAATCGTCATAGGGCATGACGTAGAGTATGGGCGCGAAGGTCTCTTCGAAGACCGGGCCTGCCTGCTTCGACATTTCTACAAGCGCCGGCTTGACGTAGAAGCCATCGGCATGGCCGACATCGACGCGCTCGCCGCCGGTTACCGTACCGCCATGCGACTTTGCTTCCGCAATCGCCTTCTGCATGCCGTCGAATGCCGCCTTGTCGATCAGCGGGCCGACGAGCGCGGAAGACTGCAGGGGATCGCCGACAGAGACGCTCTGGTAGGCCTTCTTCAGGCGCGGCACGAGCTGATCGTAGACGTTTCTGTGGACGAAGAGGCGACGCAGCGTCGTGCAGCGCTGGCCGGCTGTGCCCATGGCGCCGAAAGCGATGGCGCGCAGTGCCATGTCCAGATCGGCCGACGGGCAGACGATGCCGGCATTGTTGCCGCCGAGTTCGAGGATGGCGCGTGCGAAGCGCTTGGCAAGCCGCGGTCCGACATCGCGGCCCATGCGGGTCGAGCCGGTTGCCGAAACGAGCGGCACCTTCGGATGATCGACCAGGACTTCGCCGATAGCGCGGTCGCCGATCAGCAGCTGCGACAGACCCTCCGGCGCATCGCCGAAGCGGGCAAGGGCACGGTCGAGAATTGCCTGCGAGGCAAGCGCCGTCAGCGGCGTCTTTTCAGAAGGCTTCCAGACGATGGAATCGCCGCAGATCAGGGCCAGTGCCGCATTCCAGGACCAGACGGCGACCGGGAAGTTGAAGGCGGAGATGATGCCGACGACGCCGAGCGGATGCCAGGTTTCCATCATGCGATGGCCCGGACGTTCGGTGGCGATCGTCAGGCCGTAGAGCTGGCGGGAGAGACCGACGGCGAAATCGCAGATGTCGATCATTTCCTGGACTTCGCCGAGGCCTTCGGAACGGATCTTGCCGGCTTCGATCGAGACGAGGCGGCCGAGGTCGTCCTTGGCAGTGCGAAGCTCTTCGCCGAGCAGGCGAACCAGTTCGCCGCGCTTGGGAGCGGGCACCAGACGCCAGGCGCGGTATGCCGCATGGGCCTTCTCGATCCGCTCAGCCGCTTCTGCCGCCGAAACCGTCTTGAGGCTGCCGATCTTCTCGCCGGTGACCGGAGAATAGGAAGGCATGTCGCCCTGCGTGTAGAGCGCCTTGTCGACGCCGAGCTTTTCGAGGATGGCGGCCGCTTCGGCCGCGACGGAGATATTCTTTGCTGCGATGTTCATCTTATCAAACTCCACTTGTCTTTGGTCGAAGCTGCGAGCGGCGCGCCTGGCCGCGTCGCATCACTCGGCTGCGTCTTGTTTGGACAGCGCCTGCAGGCAGGCGTCGATCGATGCCTGCTCTATGCCGGCATAATGGTCGAATTCGTTCAGGACCTTCATTCCAAGGTCGGTTTCGAAGCGCTTCTGGTTCGGGCTTGCGACAAACTCCTGCTGGGCGCCGTCGCCAAGGTTGGATTGGAATATGCCGGCGGCGCTGACGGGAAGGAAGTCTTCGTACACGATCGGATCGAACTGAACGAGACCCTGATCGATCAGTGTTTCGATATTGCCGCGGATGGTTGCGGCAGCCTTACCTTTGGCCGTCAGCGAATAGGTGAAGTAACCCAGGCCCTCGGCGCGGATGGTCGACCAGTCATCGGGGAATTCTGCGAAGCTCTGGGCGAGCGCGGCTTCATAATCACGGGCGTTCGACCCATCGGCCGCGGGACGCACGATCTTGCGCGAGTTATCGAGCAGCGTGTCATAGAGCGCACGACCCTTGGGCGTGAGAGCGACGCCGCGCTGTTCGATTTCGCCGAAGCGTGCGGTGTGCGACCCGGTTTCCCAGGCGCCGTCGGCATTGCAGAAGGAGACAGGCTCTTCCAGCGCCTTGAAGGAGGTTTGGCGCAGCAGGATTGGGCAGGCGCGCGTCGGCGGGCCCTCGACGACGGCCTTGGGTGCAATGCCGTATTCGGGCATCAGCGACTGCACTTGGTCGATATCGAGCGTGCGCGGCGTCAGATGGTTGATGTGCGGCCCCTTGAACGACACGACATCGGCGATCAGGCGATGCGCATCATGCAGACGGTGATACATGGCGGCGTCGACATTGGCTTCATCGTGCCAGCGGAAGGTCTCGAGCACTTCGTTCACGAAACGCTGGGCATCCTCCTTGCCGAGGCCGCCATCGCGCTCGGCCTTCTCGGTGAGCTCAATAGCGCCCGTGGTGAAAATCTGACGCTTCGAGAGAATCTGCGCAGATGCCTCGCCCAGCTCCTCGTCAGCGATCAGGTCAAGGCGCAGCAGCGAGGTGAAGACGCGGAAGGGATTGCGCTTCAACTCGGCATCGCCGATCGGGCGGAACGCCGTGGAGTGCACCGGCACGCCTGCCGTCGAGAGATCGTAGTAGCCGACAGGATACATGCCCATGACGGCGAAGACGCGCGCCATCATGGCAAGTTCGGCTGCCGTCCCGAGCCGGATTGCGCCATGCCGTTCCTCGGAGATGCGATCGAGATAGTCGATCGCCTGCAGGCGCTCTTTCAAGGTGGGCTGCGCGGCCAGCGTCTCGTCGTTAACGCGGCCGACCAGCTCCATGAGCGTGCCATAGGCGGGTACTTCTTCGCGGTACATGGCGGACATAGCGGCCGAAAAGGCGCTGCGTATATCGCTGGTCGAGATGTGATCGGACTTCATGGTAATCTCTTCCTGAAAGGTTACATCATTCCTATAATGCAGAATATATCTTGCTGACGCGCAGGTCTTGTGAGAGAAAATCCTAACTTGATGCTGAAATGGAATGACTATGCGTCGACGCCTCATCCCCGACATTGTCAATCTGCAGGCGTTCGAATGCGCCGCGCGCCATCAGAATTTCTCGCGCGCCGCCGAGGAACTCAACCTGACGCAAAGTGCCGTCAGCCGTCAGATCAGCGATCTGGAGCAGCAGACCGGACTGAAGCTTTTCGAACGCGTGAGGCAGCGCGTCGTGCTTTCCGAAGCCGGCCTTCGCCTGCTGCCGGAGGTCAAGGATCTGCTGCTGCGTTCGGAGCGGCTGATGATCGGCGCCGTAGCGGCGGGCCAGATGAAGCTGTCGCTGAAAGTGGCGACCCTGCCGACCTTCGGTACGCGCTGGCTGGTGCCACGCCTCGGCAGGTTTCTCGAAGAACACTGCGACGTCGCCGTTACCGTCGAATCCCGCTCCAAGCCTTTCAATTTCGACGAGGATAATTTCGATCTGGCCATTCACTACGGCCTGCCGGCCTGGGCCGGTGCTGTCGCGACCTTTCTCTGCAGCGAGACAGTCCTGCCTGTTGCCAGCCGGGCGCTTGCCGCGCGGCTGGATCTACGCTTGCCGGAAGAGCTGGCCGATGCGCCGCTGCTTCATCTGACGACCCGTCCGAAGCTCTGGGCGCAGTGGTTCGATTTGCAGGACCTGCCAAGCGAGAATGCTTACCCTGGCGCGCGCTTCGACCAGTTCTCCATGATCATCGCTGCAGCCATTGCCGGGCTCGGCGTCGCGCTTCTGCCGACCTATCTGATCGAAGATGAGCTGAGATCGGGCACTCTTCTGCCGCTATTCGATCTGCCGATGCCGACCGAGAACAGCTATTACGTCGTCATGCCGGAAAAGAAGCAGACGAACGAGACAGCGACATTGTTCCAAAACTGGCTTCTGAAAGAGGTTACGCCTCAATCGCATGCAGCGACCGATGTCGATTGATAAATTTTAAGCTTGAAATTCTTTCTCGCGAGCGTCACACATTGCTCTATCGCGTTGCTGCATCTCCGGTGCGGGACAGGTGCAAGGTGAACTCGGGGAGGAGCAAGCCATCATGAAGACGCATCCGCTGAAGGGACCGAACCGGCTGAAGCTCGGCGTTTTCTCCGCCAATGCGGATGGTGGGTTGGCGATTACCGACGTGCCGGAGCGCTGGACGGCCGGCTGGCAGGACAATCTGACGGCGGCACAGATCGCCGACCGTGCGGGTCTCGAATTCTTCCTGCCGATCGCCCGCTGGCGCGGCTTCGGCGGCAAGAACCGGGTGCGCGAATGGTCGTTCGAGACCTTCACCTGGGCCGCAGCTCTTTCGGCGGCGACCGACCGCATCGGTCTGTTCATGACGGTGCATGTGCCGCTCGTCCATCCGCTTTATGCGGCCAAGTCGCTCGCCACGGTCGATCACATCAGCCAGGGACGGGCAGGGCTCAATATCGTTTGCGGCTGGAACCCCAAGGAATTCGGCATGTTCGGCGTGCCGCTGGTCGAGAAGGGCTATGACCAGGCGGCGGAATGGCTCGAGATCGTCGAAAGGCTCTATGCTTCCGATGAGCCGCTCGATTATGCCGGAACCTACTACAATTTGAAGGAAGCCGTCAGCCGGCCGGCCAGCCTGCAGGCGCCGCGCCCTGTGACCATGAATGCGGCATTCGGCGGTCCCGGCCGCGATTTTGCCGCCGGCCATTGCGACTACCTCTTCACGACCTTTACCGAGATCGCCGAGGCCGGAAAGCACGTCGCCGATATCGGCGAGCGGGCGGAACGGAACGGAAGGCAGGTGGGAGCCTATACCGTATGCCACGTCGTCTGCCGTGAAACGCAGGCGGAGGCGGAGGATTACTACACCCGCTATGCCGTCACCATGGCCGATCACGCTGCCGTCGACCAGCACATGGCCGGCAAGAAGGAATTTTCGCAGTCCCATGATCGCGACGCCTATGACCGCTATCGGCAGCGCTTTGCGGGCGGGGCGGGAAGCTACCCATTGATCGGTACGCCTCGGCGGATCGCGGACGAGATGATCGCGATCGCCGAACAAGGCTATGCCGGCATCGCCTTGTCGTTCGTCAACTACACGCAGGAGCTCCCCTATTTCTGCGATCGGGTGCTCCCGCTACTGAAAAAGGCCGGGCTTCGAGTGGAGTGACAGGACGATAGGGCGCAAGTAACGAACCGACCCTAATCACGGCAACGCAGATCGTGACGGTTGCCGTTCCCTGGAACGGGACATCCGTATCTGCCAGCGGCAATCTGCGTGTCGGATGGTAGAGTGGGACGTGCGCCTCATTGAGGTTCAAACGACTGTCAGCATGAACCCGTCGGTGCGGCCGTTACTTCATCGGGATATTGGCCTCGGCAAGCTGGGTCAACAGCTTTGAGATGACGTCACGACGGGTTGCCGTCCACGACGAAGTTGCCGTCCAATATTCGATCTTCAGCACGGCCTGGTCGGCTGAGAGATCGTCCGGATAGACGACGGGCGCCGGGTCACTTTTGACGCGCTGATCGGCTTTGATCACGTCGAAAATGGTCTTGCGTGCAAGCTCCAGGTCGGCACTGCTGCCGATGGTAATCGAAAGTTCCTGCCGTCGATCGGGCTCGCGACTGTGATTGAGGATAGGCGTGTTCCAAAGCGTGGAGTTCGGCGCCATGAGATAGAGGCCGTCCGCCGTCCTCATCTCCGTTGCAAAGAGCCCAATCTCCTTGATGAAGCCTTCAGCATTGGTCGTTTCGATATATTCGCCGACCTGAAACGGCCGCAATATCAACAGCATGATACCGGCGGCAATATTCTGAAGCGTTTTCTGGAGCGCCAGGCCGATTGCGAGGCCGGCAGCGCCGAAAGCAGCGATGATGGAGGCTGTCTGGACGCCGAACTGCCCAAGCACGGTAATGAATACCAGGATAAGCAAGCTGTAATGCAAGACATTCTGAAAGAAACTTGCCAGTGTTTCGTCGATGCCACGGATGCGCGAGATGACGCGATAGGCCGAGCGGCTGACGATGCTGGCGAGGATCCAGCCGCCGATCAAGAGAATGATCGCGCCGAGGATAGTAAAGCCATAGTGAACCGCAAGTGTGGAGGCCTGATCCAGTGCGGTTCGAGTGGCGACGACGACGTTGGTCGCTTGATCTTCCATTTCAAAACTCCATCTTTTCCGGGAGGCCAAATGAGAAGCCGCAGCTTTTGTTCCCGCTTGGCATACGCTCCGGGATGGGTTGTTCAGTCAGCCGTAGCGACAGAAATATAGGGCTCTGCCGTCAGACACGATGCCTTGCGTGAAGCGCGCCGACGCTGGCGGCATAATGCGCTTTCTTGTGCTCATACATTCCAAGATCCGCCCGCTTGACCATGGCTTCGATGGTTTCTCCCTGCTGACTTGTCGCAACGCCGATCGCAACGCTCAGCGGGGAGCTGGAATAGAACTGATTGTTGATCTTCAGCAGTTCGTTGATGGTGTCGACCATGGCGGCGGCGGCGATTTCATCCGCCCGGGGCATGAGGACGGCAAACTCGTCGCCACCGATCCGGGCGGCATGATTTGGCTGGGACACGACGCTGTTCAGCACCTCTCCCATGCGTCGCAGCAGGGAGTCGCCGGCATCGTGCCCGCTCTCGTCGTTGGCCTCCTTCAGGCCGTTGAGATCGATGATGATGGCCGAAACCGGCCGCAGGGATTTGCGTTCCAGCCTGTTGATCTCATCCATGTAGAAGGCGCGATTATAGAGCCTAGTCAGGACATCGTGCTTGCCGAGATATTCGAGATAGGCTTCGGCCTTCTTTCGGGCGGTAATATCGGTCAGCGCCACCTGCACCAGCGACCAGTCATGTTCGTAGCCGGGGAAGACCGAGAATTGCAGGAGAACGTGACGTTCGGACCCATCGAGAGCATAGTTCAGCACTTCGCGCTGATGGAACAGCCGCTCGTTCCACAGTTCCAGCAGCTGCCCGCGAAAATGCTTCTCCATATCGTCGCGAAACACTTCGCCGATGCGTTGATGCAGAGTTTGCCGATCCGGTGCGCAGAACAGATCAAGTGTCGCCTGGTTGACATCGAGCACGCTGATCTCGCTCATGCATTGCTGGACGAATTCCGGGTGTACGTCGAGGAAGACCTGGAAATCGACGATGCCT
Organism: Rhizobium freirei PRF 81; assembly: GCF_000359745.1. Taxonomy (GTDB): domain Bacteria; phylum Pseudomonadota; class Alphaproteobacteria; order Rhizobiales; family Rhizobiaceae; genus Rhizobium; species Rhizobium freirei. Next base: position 142,965 of record NZ_AQHN01000054.1, on the reverse strand, counting down.
CGCTGCCGTATTCCGTCGAGCAAGATCTTGATGCGGCTGAAATCCTCGACCCACAGCGACACCGGCGAATGTTCGAACATTCCCTCCGCATAGCGGCGCTGGCGCTCCTCCTGTCGCCGCGCTTCCTCGCGCGCCGTCACGTCTTCCGTGGTCAGCAGCAATCGGTCCCAGGAGGCTTCGTGCCCCGGCAGGATGACGCCACGAAGCTGGATATCCAATCTGCGGCCGCCCAGCGTATAATTGATTGCCGTGCCGGAAAATTCCGTCTGTCCGTCCCAAAGGGCGGCCAGTTCATTCACATGGCTTTGGAGCATCTCGCCACGGAAAATGTTGCAAAGTCCGCCGACCAGCGTGTCGAAGGATTGCGCCTCGAAAAGTTCCAGCGTCTTCGCATTGACGGCGAGAACCCGGATCTTCTGCGAGCAGGCTGCGACGCGCTGCAAATCCGCGGCCAGGAAACAACGTAAATCCGTTACCCCTTCGCTCTTCCAGAGTTCGAACTGCGCTTTGACGCCGCTGAAGTCTTCCAGCCACATGGCAACCGGGGCGAGGTCGAATACGGTGGAACTAAATTCCTGGGCGTTCATCATGATTCCCTGCGCCGGTAATAAAATCAGTATGCCAAACACAACACCGGCGGTTCGCTAAAGTCTGCTTAGCGAAGATTTGTAAAGCTTGCGTTGATACTGGCTGGTCGGTCAAGCCAGACCGTTGCCGGCGCGCTATTTTCAGTTCACTCTTGTTGAGAATGTGCCAAAAATGGCGCTTTAGGCCTTCAGAAAGCGCTCGAAGGCTTCCAGCGTTTTCTCGCTGACATGATGTTCGATGCCCTCAGCGTCGTTTCTCGCCGTGTCGGGGTCTACCCCGAGACGGCAGAGGACGGCTTCCACGACCTGGTGGCGCCGCCGCGTGGCCATGGCCAGGCGGTGTCCTTCGTCCGTCAGGAAGACTCCGCGATAAGGGCGCTGGGTGATCAGATTTTCCTCAGCCAGCCGCTTGAGCATTTTGGCGACGGTCGGTTGGGTTACCCCCAGCCGCTGCGCAATATCGGTCTGACGCGCCTCGCCGGCGTGTTCTATCAGATCCGCTATAAGCTCGACGTAATCCTCCATGAGTTCCGTACGTCGGTCATCGCGGCTTTTCTGAAACGCCTCGACATGCGTCTCGACCTCTGTCGAAGCGAGTCGGCTTTCCGGGGCGGCAGGTGGTTTCGTCAAGGCTGTATACCTTCACATGATTAAGAGTCGTGTGATTGATATTTAGCCTCGCCTATAAATAATGCAACACCGTTATGAAATCCCAATAGCCTTAGCGGTCAGCCGTTGCTGAGCCCTGGGATCGGAATGCCGAATGTCTGCAGAAGCAGGATCGCGTTCAGACCGAGGATAACGATCGTCCCGACGATGGCGGCGATGTCGGTCAGCCGGCCGTTGGCGAAATTGCCCATGATGGCGCGGCTGCGGGTGAACAGGACGAGAGCGACCATCGGAATCGGCAGTGCAAAGGAGAGGACGACCTGGCTGTAGACGAGCGCTTCGGTGGTATTGACGCCCATGAGGACCACGACGAACGCCGGCAGCATTGTCACCAGCCGGCGCAGCCAGACGGGAATACGAAAGCCGACGAAGCCCTGCATGATCATCTGCCCGGCCATGGTGCCGACCGCCGAAGACGAGATGCCGGAGGCCATCAGCGAGATGAGGAAGATGCTCGCGGCGGCGCCGCCGAGCAGGGGGGTGAGGGTGTGATAGGCGCTTTCGATCTCTGCAACGTCGAAATGGCCGGTGTGGAACGCGGCCGAAGCCATGATCACCATGGCCATATTGACTGCGCCTGCGACGGCAAGCGCGATCACACATTCCCAATTGGAGAAGAACACGAGCTTGCGCCGCTCATTGTCGTTTCGCCCCGGAGCGCGATGCTGGGTAAGGCCGGAATGGAGGTAGACGGCATGCGGCATGACCGTCGCGCCGATAATGCCGACGGCGATCGTCAATGCCGTGGAATCCGGGATCGAGGGCAGGATCGTGCCGAGGGCTACCTGTCCCCAGGCAACCGGCGCGATGAACATCTCCGCGATGTAGCAAAGGCTGATGATCGCAACGAGCCCGCCGATGATCAGTTCCATCGGTCGGAAGCCGCGTTTCTCCATCAGCAGAATGCCATATGTCACCACTGCCGTAACTATCATACCAACGATAAGCGGCATGTGGAAGAGCAGCGACAAGCCGATCGCGCCGCCCAGGAATTCGGCAAGATCCGTTGCCATGGCCGCGACTTCGCTAACGACCCACATCGCGTAGCGAATGGGCGCCGAAAATTGGTCACGACAGAGCTCGGCAAGATTGCGGCCGGTGACAATGCCGAGTTTTGCCGAAAGTGCCTGGAAGAGCATGGCGATCAGGTTTGCCGCCAGCACGACCCACAGCAGGGAATAGCCATAGCCGGAGCCTGCCTGGATATTGGTCGCGAAATTGCCCGGGTCCATATAGGCGATGGAGGCAATGACCGCCGGACCGGCAAAAAGAAGGAAGGACCGGAAACCTTTGCGCCGTCCGGCCAAAACTTCCCTGATCTGCGTATCCGTACGTTCCGACAGTGTCTGTCGGACAAGCGAGTCTGTCATGGGGCTTCTCCAGCTCGTCGAGAAAACATAGCTTGGGCTAAATTTATGTCAATATGCCATTATTGAGAGTTGCTGCTAATCTTCAGTACGATCGGCAAAGGCTGAAGAGGGTCGTTGGCTGTGCGAAGGCGCAAGTTGGGCGATCTTGCGTCTCAATGGATGAGTGGAAAAATAAATTCAGGTTGAGTTTGAATAAAGTATAACTATTTACTTCTTGATTGTTTTTGCGCAATATAGCATCCTAAAGTATAGTATTTTATCGCCAAGGTCGAATATTTATCGTAAAAATTGAATTTGCATTTAAATGCAATCAGCGATTATCGTTTATTTATTTCTTTTAATATTCAGTTTTTATCATAAATAAATTTATGTAATATCTAACTATATTAACCGTTTCGTCAGGCTATCGTGGTGTTCTCTTGTCGCAGCGCTGTTAGCGGTGAGCAGGACGCTCTTTTTCTGCGATGCTCCCGATCCCAAGGCAGGCAATCATCGACGCTGGCGCTCATTTCAGCGTGCGCGCGATTGTCGGCTCTTCATCAAGGGCAGGCACTTCATGTCATTTCTGCAAAATGCCAAAATCAGGACGAAAGTACTCTCCATCATAATCCCGATCTGTTTGATCGGGATCGCCGGTGTCCTTGTTGTATCGAGCCAGTACAAGGACACTGTTGCCACCTATTCGGATTTTATTTCGAAGGACAGCGCGGCGGCTGTGGAGATGTCGAGGGCCAGCCAGCGGGTAACGGCACTGAGCTATAATGCCTACCAGATCCTGGTCTATAGCTCGAAAGATCCGGAAATGGCGAAGTTCTCGAAGAACTATGAGGAGAACAGGAAGGTTCTTCTCGAGCGATTCGCGAACGTCAAGCAGATGATGCCGGCGGAAGCGGATGCCGTGGATAAGCTTGCGACCAAGGCCAACGATATCATCGCACTGACGGACAAGGCGGTGAAGGCAGGACTGGTCGATGAAAATGACACAGCTTCCAAGCTCCTGAAGCAGGCGGATCCGCTGATCGACGCCGAGGTTGTCGCGGTTCGCCAGTGGCTGGATACGTTCAACAAGACCATCAATGCTAAGAGCGATATGCTCGACCAGCGCGCGGCCAATACCATTACCGATGCGCTGATTGCGCTCGGCGTCTTGTTCGCCGCTGCAATTCTCATCGCAATTCTCGTTTCCGCCCGTGGCATCACCACTCCCATCGAGCGGTTGCGTGCCCGCATGGCGTCTCTGGCCAATGGCAACACGGATGAGCAGATCGCCGGCATCGGGCGTCACGACGAAGTCGGCCAGATGGCCGCCGCTGTCTCGGTCTTCCGTGACAACGCGATCGAACGCATCCGGCTGGAGCAGGAAACCGCCGCTGGCCGGAGCCTCTCGGAGAAGGAAAGGCTCGAGCGCGAAGCGCAGAAGGCCAAGGACGCTGCAGATGCGCAATTCGCCGTCGACAGCTTGGCGAGCGGCTTGGCCGAGCTTTCGAACGGCAACCTGGTGTATCGCATTGAGAAGTCCTTCGTGGCTCATCTCGACCAGCTGAGGACGAATTTCAACACGTCGATGGCAAAGCTCGAGGAAACGTTGCGCGCCGTTGGGCAGGGCGGCCAGGCCATTGCAGCTGGCGCCAGCCAGATCCGCTCTGCGGCCGACGATCTCTCAAAGCGTACCGAACAGCAGGCAGCCTCCGTCGAGGAGACCGCTGCAGCGCTGGAGGAAATCACCACCACCGTCAAGGATTCCACCCGCCGGGCAGAGGAAGCGAGCTCGTTGGTTGGGCGCGCGCGGATCGGTGCCCAGAAGTCCGGTGAAGTCATGCGCGAAGCGATTGCCGCCATGGAAGCGATCTCGAAGTCATCCAGCGAGATCAGCAACATCATCGGCGTCATCGACGATATTGCTTTCCAGACCAATCTGCTTGCCCTCAATGCCGGGGTGGAAGCGGCCCGCGCAGGCGAAGCCGGCAAGGGGTTTGCCGTTGTCGCCCAGGAAGTGCGGGAACTCGCACAACGTTCGGCCAAGGCGGCCAAGGAGATCAAGGCGCTGATTTCGACGTCCGGCCAGCAGGTCGACAGCGGCGTCGATCTTGTCACCAGAACGGGGCAATCGCTTCAGCAGATCGTCAAGGAGGTGGAAGAGATCGATGGCAATGTCCGCGCCATCGTCGAGGCTGCGCGCGAGCAGGCGACCGGGTTGCAGGAAATCAACACTGCGGTCAACACTATCGACCAGGGAACGCAGCAGAATGCTGCCATGGTCGAGGAATCCACCGCCGCCAGCTACAGTCTTGGCAAGGAAGTCTCGGCATTGAACGACCTCCTTGGTCAGTTCGCTGTTCAAGGCAGCCGCAGCCAGGCGCGGCCCGCCGCCGTGACGGAGCAGTCCAGCCCCGCCGCTTCGCCGGCGCGTTCGCTACGGGCCAGGATTGCCGGCGCCTTCGGAGGCTCCGGTGGAGCTGCGGCGGCAACGACGTCGTGGGAAGAGTTTTGATCTTGCCCATGCAGAGCGGCCAATAAGCAATTGGCCGACCGAAAATCTGAGATCGCGGCCAGAGTGGCCGCGATTTTTGCGAGCAAGATAAACCTCCACCTTCGGTGGAGGACTGCACGAGTTCTCAATCTCTCATCTTTACCGCCGCAATCGGAATGCCCGTCACCGGCGATGAGGCTGCAACCCATGGATAATGTCCGTACGCAGGTTCCTTGGCGTTTTCGTTAGGAGGCCAGGTACGGCGGAGGGGACCGTAGCCGAGAAGACGAGCCATACTGCGGGCGATCTCCGGATCATGCCCCTGCAGGACTTCACAACCTCTCAGAAGCCCTTGAAACTGCGCCCGCAGATCGCGCTCCCGGATCGCGTCTTTCTTCCCGATTAGATCGAGACCGCGCTCGGCAATTGAATCTTCGAGCTTGAACCGAGTGAGCGGCGCAATCGCCCGTCTAGTGATTGGTGCGTAGTTGTCGGCCGCTTTGGCTGCGAGCCATCAAAATGCGGCCTTTTGGCGATATGTGACCTTTCTAAAGGCGCAAGTTGTCGCCTAACCCCAGTCTGGTGACATTTGTTGCCGCCCCATCCACTCATATGATCAACTGCTTATTTTTTCCGCTTGCGGCCGAACAAAAAGAACACTGTTTCTTAAATTCCTTAAAATCTATGCTTTTTATAGACTATAGCGTCAATGGTCGGCATTGGCGCAAATAGGAATGAAACGGAACGGCATGTCTTATCTTCTCAGCCTTCTCGACAAGAGCCCGATCGGGCAGGGGCTTAGCGCCACCGATGCACTCGGTGTCACGACGCGATTGGCCGTCAGAGCCGAAGAGCTCGGCTATCACCGCTTCTGGGTTGCCGAACATCACAATATGGCGAACCTTGCGAGTTCGGCGCCGGAAGTGCTGATCGCCTATCTCATCGCCAGAACCTCGAAGATCCGTATCGGCTCCGGCGGCGTGATGCTGCAGCACTACAGCGCCTACAAGGTTGCCGAGGCGTTCAATCTTCTGGCCTCGCTCGCGCCTGGCCGCATCGACCTTGGTGTCGGCAAGGCGCCGGGCGGCTTCCCATTGTCGACGCGTGCGCTACAGGTCGCCATCGACCCCCAAAAAAAGCCGAGCTTTGCCGAGCAGCTTTCCGATCTCAATCGCTATCTCGCTGCCGATTCAGACTCCGAAGGTGTCCTTGCGGCACCCTTTCCGCCCCGTCCGGCAGAGCGCTTCCTTCTCGGCGCCAGCGTTGAGAGCGCTGAGCTTGCGGCCGAAAAAGGTTGGACGCTGGTTTTTGCCGGTCATCTGAACGGCGATCCTGAAAACCTGCGTAAGACCTTCGAAGCTTATGAGCGTGCGACGGGTGGCAAGGTTCCGATCCTGGCGCTGGCTGCCTTTGCTGCCGAAAGCGAGGCCCATGCCCGCGAGCGTGTCGGCCAGCTTCGCATAGTCAGGCTTTTCCTGCCGAACGGCCAGACTGTCAATGTCGGCAGTCAGGAACAGGCGGCGGAATACGCCCGCCAGGCCGGCGTCACTGATTATCGCACCGAAGAGAAGGTGCCGAGCGTCCTGCATGGCACGGCTGCTCAGATTCGCGCCGAACTCGACACGCTGCATCGCAGCTACGGCGTTGAGGAGTTCGTACTCGACACACCGGCGCTGACAGCGGCCGAGCGGCTCGCCTCGATCGAATTGCTCGCCAAAGAGCGTCTTTCCCTCGTTGCCTGAACGGCCTGTCCCAGGAGGATCAATCATGGCTCAGAAACACGTCACTTTCGGTATCATGCTGCAGGGTCCGGGCGGTCATATGAACGCCTGGAAGCATCCGAGCGTCCCGGCCGATGCCAGCACCAATCTGGACTTTTTCGTCAGGACGGCCCGCAAGGCGGAGGAGGCCGGCGTTGCCTTTGCCTTCGTCGCCGACGGGCTCTACATCAATGAACAGTCGATCCCGCATTTCCTCAACCGGTTCGAGCCGCTGACGATCCTTTCGGCGCTTGCCGCCTATACGACGAAGCTCGGTCTGGTTGGTACGGTTTCGACATCCTACAGCGATCCCTTCACCATCGCCCGCCAATTCGCCTCGCTCGACCTTATCAGTGGCGGCCGCGCCGGCTGGAATGCCGTGACCTCGCCGCTGGAAGGTTCCGGCCGCAACTACAGCCGCGAACATCCCGAGCATGAGCTGCGCTACGAGATCGCCGACGAATATCTCGATGCCATCAAGGGCCTGTGGGACTCCTGGGACGACGATGCCTTCGTGCGGGACCGTGAAGCGGGTGTCTATGCCGACAAGACCAAGCTGCATCGCCTGAACCACAAGGGGCGTTTCTTCCGCATCGAAGGCCCTTTGAACATCAGCCGCTCCAAGCAGGGGCAGCCGGTCGTGTTCCAGGCCGGCGCCTCCGATTCCGGCATCCGGCTCGCCGGCAAGCACGCCGATGCCGTCTTCACCAATGGCGGACCGCTCGAAGATGCCAAGGTGTTCTACAAACAGGTGAAGCAGAGCGCGATCGCGCATGGCCGCAGCGCGGCCGACGTCGGCATCTTCCCGGGCATCGGTCCGATCGTCGGTGCGACGCAGGAGGAGGCGGATACCAAATACCGGCAAATCCGCGATCTCGTCACCATCGACGAAGCATTGGCCTATCTCGGCCGCTTCTTCGATCATCACGATTTCCGCGCCTATCCGCTGGATGAACAGTTCCCCGATCTCGGCGATATCGGCCGCAACAATTTTCGCGCCACGACCGATCGCATCAAGAAGACTGCGCGGGAAAAGGGCCTCACCTTGCGTGAAGTCGCCCTCGATGCGGCAACGCCGCGCACCTCCTTCATCGGAACCGCCCAGCATATTGCCGATGAAATCATCCGCTGGGTGGACGAGGAAGGTGCTGACGGCTTCATCCTTGGCTTTCCGGTCATCGGCGAAGGCTTCGATGATTTTTCCAAGCATGTCCTGCCGATCCTCACCGAGCGCGGCTATTTCGATCCGCAGCTGAAGGGCGAGACGCTCCGCGACCACCTTGGCTTGCCGTTCCGCGAAAGCCGCTATGCGGCGCAATCCGATCAGATCGAACCCGCAAAGGCCGTTGGCGCCTGAGCCCGGACGATCACGATGAACGCCATCATCAAGGCTGATTTGATCAACGACCCTATCGAGAGGGGCATTGCCGTCCATCTCGATGAAATCATCGCGCTGCGCCATGACCTGCACCAATATCCCGAGCTCGCCTTTCAGGAGCATCGGACTGCCAAGAAAGTAGCGTCGCTGCTTGCGGATTGGGGCTATGAGGTCGCAACGGGCATCGCCGGAACCGGCGTTGTCGCAACGTTTAAGCGGGGCGATGGGCAGCGCAGCCTCGGCATTCGTGCCGATATGGATGCGCTGCCCATTGAGGAGGCGACCGGGCTCGATTATGCCAGCAGCAATCCCGGCGTCATGCACGCTTGCGGCCATGATGGGCACACGTCGATCCTGCTCGCTGCTGCCCGCTATCTCGTCGAAAGCGGTAGTTTCAGCGGTACGCTTCGATTGATTTTCCAACCCGCCGAAGAGATAGGCGCAGGTGCCCGCAAGATGCTGTCGGAAGGGCTTTTCGAGCGCTTTCCGGTCGATGCTGTCTTCGGTCTGCATAATTGGCCCGGAGTCCCAACGGGGCAGTTCGGCTTCGTTGCAGGCCCCGCGATGGCTTCGGTCGACCAGGCGGTCATCAAGATCGTCGGCCAGGGCGGGCACGGCGCCGAGCCGCATCGCGCAGTAGACCCCGTGCTGGCGTCTGCCTCCTTCATCACGGCGCTGCAAAGCGTTGTATCCCGCAACATCGATCCGCAGGACATGGCCGTTGCAACGGTCGGCTCCATTCATGCGGGTTCCGCGTCGAATGTCATTCCCGAAAGTGTCGAGCTGAAGCTCACCATGCGCGCTTTTAGCGAACAGGTGCGGGCAAAGCTTCAGGAGCGCATACCGGCGCTCGCCCAGGCGCAGGCCGAGAGCTTTGGTGCTGTGGCCGACGTCAATTACCGCCTCGGCTTTCCTGCCCTAGTCAATCATGTCGATGAGACCGACTTCGCGCGAAGCGTCGCCCTGCAGGCGCTCGGGCCAGCGGCCGTGGTCGCGGATTTCCGGCCGCGGACGGCCAGCGAGGATTTCGCCTTCATGCTGGAGGCGAAGCCCGGCAGCTATCTCTTCGTCGGCAATGGCGACAGCGCCCCGCTGCACAGCGCCCAATACAATTTCAACGACGCCATCATCGCGCCCGCTGCCCGCTACTGGGTGCGGCTCGCCGAAACTTTCCTTGCGGATGACCACAGGTGACGAACGACATGAGCGATACGTTTCTCTACACGACCACGTTAGATCCCCGCGCCAAGCCGCTGATCGATGAGCTGATTTTCGAATATGACAGCCGTTACGGCACCTATTTCAACGCCGACGGTGCGGCCGCTGAGCTGAACCGCTATCCGCCGGAAGCCTTTGCGCCACCGCACGGCAACTTCCTGCTTCTGCTGCGCGACGGGGAGACAATCGGTGGCGGCGCTTTCAAGCACTATGACGACCGGACCGCGGAATTCAAACGTATCTGGACGCGGCACGATCTGCGGCGTCAGGGGCTGGCGCGCAAGCTGCTCGTGGAGCTGGAGTTGCAAGCCGCGCGCCAGGGCTATGAGCGCATCTATCTGACCACCGGTTTTCGCCAGCCCGAGGCCGTGGGCCTTTATCTGAACAATGGATACACGGCGCTATTCGACACATCGGTCGATCCGGAAATCTACAAGAGCCTGCCTTTCGAAAAGGACGTCAGCCATCTGGCGCTGTCCTATTCCCCCGAGACGTCCGGGTCGCAGCAGCGGTTGGCCGTCGCCGGGAGATGACGGCGGAATGAAGCAACGACAATCATAAGGGGCAAGCATCATGGCACTGACGACGGATTTTGCTGATATCAAACCGGCCGCTGAAACAAGTGAAGCGAAGACGGATTACGCACGCTATCGCATCGTGGCGGCTCGGCATCCCGGCCGTACCGCGGGGACGATCTTTGCGGCATTGGTTCTCGCCGCCGTTCTCTATTCCACCTTCACCAATCCGCGCTGGGGATGGGGTGTGTTCGCGGATTGGTTTTTTGCCGAACCGGTGCTTGTTGGTCTCGGCAGGACGCTGCTTCTGACGGCGCTTGCGGCCGTTTTCGGCTCCGTTCTCGGAACGGTTTTGGCTCTGGCGCGCGTGTCGAAATCGCCGCTGCTGTCCAGTCTCTCCTGGGGCTATATATGGTTGCTGCGTTCGATCCCGATGATCGTGTTGCTTCTGGTTCTCAACAATCTCGGCTATCTCTATGAAACTATTGCTATCGGTGTGCCGTTTACCGACAAGGTCCTGTTCAATTACCCGACAACGCAGCTTCTGACGCCCTTTGCAGCGGCCTTTCTCGGGCTGACGCTGAATCAGTCGGCCTTCTTTGCGGAAATCGTTCGCGGCGGCATCCTCTCGGTCGACCAAGGGCAGCTGGAAGCAGCCGCCGCGCTCGGCTTGCCGCGCCGGCGCCAGGCGTCCCGCATCGTGCTGCCGCAGGCCATGCGCTCGATCCTTCCCACAGGCTTCAACGAGATCATCGGTCTCGCCAAGAGTACATCCATGGTCTACGTGCTGGCCCTGCCGGAACTCTTCTACACGGTACAGGTCATCTACCGCCGCAATCTGGAAGTCATTCCGCTGCTAATGGTGGCGACGGTCTGGTATCTCGTCATCATGACGGTCCTGTCGGTCATCCAGCACTATATCGAGCGCTATTTTTCCAAGGGCGCGGTGCGCAATCCGACGCCGTTGCCCTTCCAGGCATTTTTCCAGCGCTTCCGCCGACCGCTGCCCGTGGCTGCCGTCGCGGCCGATAGTTCGAGGCTTGCGACCTTTCGGAGTGCGGCCGGTCTTCGTGCCAAGGGTGGAGCCGTGCGCATCCATGGAATTTCGAAGAGCTTCGGCACGCTGAAAGTTCTCGACAATATCGAACTCAACCTAACGGCCGGCAGCGTGACGGCCATTATCGGCCCGTCGGGTTCGGGAAAGTCCACTCTGCTGCGTTCCATCAATCATCTCGAGCGCGTCGATAGCGGTTTCATCTCGGTGGATGGCGAGCTTGTCGGCTACACCCAGAAGGGCGAGGTGCTCTATGAGCTGAAGGAGAAGGACATTCTGAAGCGCCGCACCGACATCGGCATGGTTTTCCAGAGCTTCAATCTCTTCCCGCACCTGACCGTTCTGGAAAATCTCATCGAGGCGCCGATCCAGGTGCGTGGCGTCAGCCGGGAGGCGGCGGTCGCCTTCGCGCAGGAACTGCTCGCCCGGGTCGGCCTCGGCGACAAGATCGACGCCTATCCCCGTCAGCTTTCCGGCGGCCAGCAGCAGCGTGTCGCGATTGCCCGCGCCTTGGCGCTGAGGCCGAAGGTTCTTCTCTTCGACGAGCCGACCTCGGCTCTCGATCCCGAGTTGGTCGGCGAGGTGCTCGACGTGATCAAGGAGCTTGCCCGCACCGGTACGACCCTTGTGATCGTCACGCACGAGATCGGCTTCGCCCGCGAAGTCGCCGACACGGTCGTCTTCATGGAGGGCGGCCATGTCATCGAGGCCGGCGCCCCGGCGCAGATCCTCAACGATGCGAGGCATCCGCGTACGCGCGAATTCCTCGCCAAGGTTCTCTAGCAGACCCAAGCTGGTGAAAAATGCCGAGCCCCGGCGGCATTCGGACAATAACGACAATCGCAACAACCTAAAGATGAAATGGAGAAGGGACATGGCATTCTTTGATATAGCGAAATATGTGCTGGCGGGCGTTATCACGGCAGTCGCCATGAGCTGCGCGCCGGCCGGTGCGGCCGAAAAATTCAACCTGAGCCCCGATACGTCCAATCGTGTCAGGGCAGAGAGGGACGAAGCCGCCGTCAAGGCCATTGCGTCCGGCTTCAAGTTCGTCAATCCCGGCAAGTTCACGGTGGCCATCAATCCTTGGGATCCGCCGATCACCACCTACGCCACCGATGCGAAGACCGTCGTCGGCGCCGATCCCGATATCGCGCAGTTGATCGCCGACTCCCTCGGCCTGAAGCTTGAGTTGGTGCCGGTTGCCTGGGAAGATTGGCCACTCGGCGTTTCTTCCGGCAAGTATGATGCCGTCATCTCCAATGTGACGGTCACCGAGGAGCGCAAGCTGAAATTCGATTTCTCCACCTACCGAAGGGATGTGCTCGGCTTCTACGTGAAGGCCGACAGCAAGATCACCGAAATCAAGGAGCCCAAGGATGTCGCGGGTCTCAAGGTGATCACGGGAGCCGGCACGAACCAGGAGAAGATCATTCTCGAATGGGACCGGCAGAACGTGGCGGCCGGCCTGAAGCCGATCGAGGTGCAGTATTTCGATGACCGCGCCGCCGCCGATCTAGCCCTGCAATCGGGTCGCGCCGATGTCGAGTTCAATCCGAATGCGACACAGGCCTATAAAGCCGCCATCAACGGCACAAGGAAGCTTGTCGGCACCGTTTCGGGAGGTTGGCCGATAACAGCTGAAATCGCCGTTACGACGAAGAAGGGGGCCGGGCTTGCCGATGCGCTGACGCTTGCCCTCAACGATCTGATCAAGAGCGGCAAGTATGGCGAGGTGTTGAAGCACTGGAGCCTGAATGCCGAAGCCGTCGATCAATCCAAGACCAACCCTGCGGGCCTGCCGAAGAGCGGTTCGTGATGTTGGCCGGGCGGATCGGCGCCGGTGGGGCCTGTGCCGGTCCGCTCCCATCCTTCTGCCATGGAGATACAATTTCAGTGACGATCCTTCCTGCCTTCAGAACCACGCTTGCAGCGTTTGCGGCGGCCGCCTTGATCGGCTTTGCTCCCGCGGGAGCGGCCGAAGACTTTGATCTTAGTCCCGAACAGCCGGGACGTGTCCATGCGACCAAGAACGAGGCGGCGATTGCCGCCATCTCCAAGGACTTCAAGTTCGTAACGCCGGGCAAATTCACCGTGGCCGTCGCTCCCGGCGGACCGCCGCTTGCCACTTACGCGACAGACGCAAAGACGGTCGTCGGTGCTGACCCAGATTATGCTTCCGCCGTTGCCGATGCGCTCGGATTGACGCTGGAACTCGTCCCCGTTGCCTGGATCGACTGGCCGCTCGGCCTGACATCGGGCAAATACGACGCCGTCATCTCCAACGTCGGCGTCACCGAACAGCGCAAGGAGAAGTTTGATTTCTCCACCTATCGCCAGGGCCTGCACGGGTTTTTCGTGAGGACCAACAGCACCATCGCCGCCATCAGGGAGCCGAAGGATGCGGCGGGACTGAGGATCATCGTCGGCGCAGGCACGAACCAGGAGCGCATCCTGGTAAAGTGGAGCGATGAGGACGTCAAAGCCGGGCTGAGGCCGATAGAGCTGCAATATTACGACGACGATGCAGCGAGCCTGTTGGCGCTCCGTTCGGATCGTGCCGACGTCATCGTGCAGCCGCACGCACAACTCGTCTATATCGCTGAGCGCGACAAGAACATCAAACGCGTCGGCACTCTGAGCGCCGGCTGGCCGGATCGCTCCGATGTTGCGATCGCCACCCGCAAGGGAAGCGGCCTTGCGGCCGCGCTCACGGCTGCGACGAACGGACTGATCAAGGACGGCACCTATGCCAGGATCCTCGATCACTGGCACCTCGCGGAGGAAGCGCTGCCGCAATCGGAAACCAACCCGCCCGGCTTGCCGAAGTTTTGAGGAGACAGTGCGATGAGCCATCCCGCCCCATCGATCAGCCATATCGGCTTCCTCACGCCGGGCAACTACCCCGATGAGGATCCTTTAGTCGGCCTTGAACAGACCCTTCAGCTTCTGGAGCATGGCGAGCTGACAGGGTTCGATAGCGCCTGGGTTCGACAGCGGCATCTCGAACCAGGTATTTCCTCGGCGAGCGCCTTTCTCGCGGCGGCAACGCAGCGCACGCGCCACATCGAGCTTGGCACCGCCGTCATTCCGATCGGCTACGAAAGCCCCTATCGGCTTGCGGAGGATCTTGCGACGGTGGATGTCCTTTCGCGCGAACGGCTGAATATCGGGCTGAGCGCGGGGCGTCCCTTGCATGCCGACCTCATCGGTCCGCTCGCGTTCGATGGCGATTGGGAGAACCATGATTTCTCCCATCAGAGGGTGCTGAGGTTCGCCGATAATCTTCGGGGGGCTTATGTCGGCGATCAGCATACGGTCATCAAGACGCCCTTCGGCCCGCAGCGCCCGCGGCTTCAGCCCTACGCAAAAGGACTGATCGACCGCATCTGGTATGGCGGCGGATCGCTGCGCTCGGCCGAATGGGCCGGCCGCAACGGCTTCAATCTTCTGATCGGCAATGTGACGACCGGTGAGGAGACCGACGATTTCTTCGTGGCCCAATCCCGGCAACTCGACGCCTACCGTGCCTCCGGCGGCGATGCGAGGCGGGTGGCGCTCGGCCGCGTCATCGTGCCGTTCGACAGCGCCGATGCCGTGACGCGTAAGCGCTACACGGATTATGCCGCAGGCCGCTATGAGCGCACGCTTTCGCCGCAAGGCGAGCGGCGAACGCTCTTTGCCCGCGATCTTGTCGGCACGTCGGACGAAATTCTCGAACGTCTATATGCGGATCCGATCCTGCCCTATGTCAGTGAATTTCGACTGGAGCTGCCCTATGAGTTTCACGACGAGGAATACCGGCAGATCCTCCATGACTTCGTGACGAAGATAGCGCCGGAACTGGGATGGACGGCTGCGCCGCTCTGGCGTCGCTCCGCATCATGACGATCGCAAAGGCCGCACGCCTTTGGGGGCGAGTATATCGCCGAGCGGGCAGAGATCAGCTATCCGCACCGCCTTCCTTTCCCTGGAGGATTTGCACGGCGAGTTCGAAAGCCTCCTGTTGTGAGGCAACGATCTCCATCCTTGTGCCGAACGCTTTGGTCGCGAGGCTCATCTGCACCTGGATCGCCGCCCGCTTGATGGCGCTGGCCTCGATCCCGATGACGGCCCTGCAGACCGTAACGAGAGCCGTCTTGTTCCTCTTGAGCCAGATGCCTCTCGCCTTGCGATCCTCGTGGTCCTCGTCCGGTTGACCACCCTCCATGATCACGACGAAGGGCATGGAGATGGCGAGGAGGGAATCCATCTCCCGTTCCCATTGTTCCGCATAGCCCGGCCGTACAGACCCGGCGCTCTGACGGACGATCGGCCACAGGGAAACGTCGTGAAAGGTGAAGGTGGTTGCGTCGATTGTCATGGTCTTTTCCTCAGGCGAGATTTTCGAATAGCATCGCAGCGCCACGTTCGGAGGCGGCGATCGCGCGGGTGGCCCGCTCACGCATGTTGGCCTCGTAGTCGAGCAACGCGACATTCACCGGTTGCGCCCTGGTGTTGCCGAGAGTTTCTGAGAGCACGCGGGCATCTTCGAGCGCCGTGTTTGCCCCAAGCCCGCCGGCGGGGCTCATGGCGTGGATCGCATCCCCCAGAAGCGTGACCGGGCCAAATGGCCATAAAACCTCTGGACGGCCGCTGCGGATGGGCAGCGCGGCCACGGCTGAGGGCTCGCTTCGGCTGATGACCTGCCTGAGATCCGGGTGCCAGCCGCGCATTGCCGTTCGCAATAGGATCGGCAGGTCCTGTACATGATCGTATTCCTCAAAGCCGAACCGTTGGCGAGGGCCGATCAGCGCCCAATAGAGGTAATCGACCATTGGCGTGAGATTGCAATCCGGAGCGAAACGAGCGGCAAGACTGGGAAAATCCTCCTGGAAACGCATAGGATCGAAGATCGCAGTGCAACCATCGGCAAATACAACGGTGGTGCCGTCGCAGAAATGGTCGGAACCGGCCGCCAGCGGCAGCTCGATCTTGCCGTAGAGGCATATCGACCCCGTATCCGTGGGCACGGCATAGGGTGCCAGCTGCTGACGTACCTGCGAATTCACACCGTCCGCGCCGACCAGCAGGCTGCAGGATATCGGCGGCAGACCTTCGAATGAGGCTTCCACGGAGGCGTCATCCATGCAGCGGTAGAAGGTGAAGCCATGTCCGAAATGAACGTGTTCCTCTATTCCCGTTAGCAGGATTTCACGCAGGGTCTGGCGGTTGACGCTCAGGTCGCCCGCATCCTCCTCTTCGTCCGTATCCCAGCTCTCCGGCGTGCGCCCCGTGACGGGCAAGAGTTGCGGTGTCAGGAAGCGTCCGGCCGACGGGCTGACCGAGGCTGTCGCTCTAAACAGGCCGAAGAGCCCGGGAGGCAAGCAGGCGGACAGTGCCCTTTGCCCGCCGGCGTCTATCCGGATGCGATATCCCGGGACGCGGCTATCGGGCGCCGCATCGCGCTCGTAAACATCGAAACCGATACCGGCACGCTTCAATCCCTGTGCAAGGCACGGGCCCCCAAGGCCTGCGCCGACGATGATGACTTGAAAGTCTCGCATGAAAATCTTCTGTTCTGCCCTGTTGCCGATTTCAAAACCGAGCGGAACGATAGCGCAGGGGCACCCGGACGTGATAACGACATTCGGACGAAGAATATCGCAAAGCGGCCAAACGACTATGGACCTCGAAGACTTCGACGATCGCGCCGACGGACCGCCCCTCATCGCCTTTTGGGGGTCGGATGAACCCGGCAGCGCCTTTCGCCTCGGGACGCAGGAGTATGATTGGCATTCCCATGCGCGCGGGCAGCTCTTCTGCATCGAGAGCGGCCTTGTGCATATGCGCACGCCGGAGGGCTCCTGGCTGTTGCCGCCGCAGCGGGCCGGCTGGCTTCCGCCCAATGTGATGCACAAGGCGAGCATCAATGGCGTGCTGAGCGGCTGGGGCATCTTCCTGACCCCGGATGCCAGTGCCAGCCTGCCGAAAAGCCCATGCGTACTGAGTGTCAGCGATGTGTTGCGCGCACTCGTGCGCAGAGCGACGACCTGGCGTTGGGAGGAGAAGCTCTCGCCGCAACAGCGCCGTCTTGCGGCCGTTTTGCTGGATGAGGTTCGCGCAGCGCCGACCGAGAGTCTGCATCTGCCCATGCCGGCCGACCGGCGCGTCCTTCGTATCGCCGAGACCGTGCTGCGGGATCCTGCGTGCGAGCAGACATTTCATGCGCTGGCACAGCAGGCCGGCATTTCCGAGCGATCGGCGCGGCGTCTGTTCCATGCGGAAGCCGGCATGTCCTTCGCAAATTGGCGGCAGCAGGCGCGATTGCTGCTTGCGCTCGAACATCTGACCGCCGGTAGCACGATCATCGAGGTGGCCGAAAGCCTGGGCTATGCGAGCGCGAGCAGCTTCATTGCGATGTTCAAAAAGGCATTTGGTTTGTCACCGCGTCGCTATCTTTCCGTAAGAACGAGCTGAAGCGGACGGTACATCGCATTCAACCGACATAGCAACGGGCGCCGAATATCGTTCGGCGCCCGCTGGTGGTCTCTCTTCTGTCTTCAGGCCGCTATCTGCCGGCGCTTGCCGCCGAGCAGGCGCAGGGCGTTCATGGTGACCAGCACGGTTGCTCCGGTATCGGCAAGGATCGCAGGCCAGAGGCCGGTGATGCCGATGATGGTGGTGACCAGGAAGACGCCTTTGAGGCCGAGCGCGATCGTGATGTTCTGGCCGATATTGCTCATCGTCCGTTTCGAAAGGTCGATCATTTCGATGACGTCGCCGACACGGCCATGCAGCACCGCGGCGTCAGCAGTTTCGAGTGCAACATCCGTTCCGCCGCCCATGGCGATCCCGACATCGGCGGCGGCCAGTGCAGGCGCATCGTTGATGCCGTCGCCGACCTTGGCGACGCGAAGGCCTTGGCGTTTCAACTCGCCGACGATGCGCTGCTTATCCTCGGGCAGCAATTCCGCCCGAACCTCGATGCCGAGGGTCTTGCCGATCGCTTGCGCGGTCCGCTTGTTGTCGCCGGTCAGCATGATCGTCTTGATGCCGGCATCCGTGAGCGCCTTCAGGCCCGCCGCAGTATCGGCGCGCGGTTCGTCGCGCATTGCCAGCAGCCCGGCAACGCTTCCCTTGGCGAGAAGAACGGAAACCGTCTTTCCCTCGTCGTTGAGCGCAGCGATCCGTGCGGACTGTTCCGGCGCAAGCGAAACCTTGTCGGCTGCGGCCTGCGGCGAGCCGAAGAAAACTTCAAGGCCATCGACCGTGCCGCTGACGCCCTTGCCGCCGATCGCCTTCGCATCGAGGATCGATGGGACTTCGATACCATCTGCAGAAGCGCGATCGAGGATCGCTCGGGCGAGGGGATGGCTGGAGCCGGTTTCAAGGGCTGCTGCCAGGCGCAGCACTTCAGCATCAGCCGTGCCGAGGCCGACGAGATCGGTGACCTTGGGCTTGCCTTCCGTCAGCGTGCCCGTCTTGTCGAAAGCAACAGCCGTCACCTTGCCGATATTTTCCAGTACGGCTCCACCCTTGAGTAGCAGGCCGCGTCTGGCGCCAGAAGACAGGGAGGCCGCGATTGCCGCCGGCGTCGAAATGACCAGGGCGCAGGGGCAGCCGATTAGCAGGATCGCCAGACCCTTATAGACCCATTCGCCCCAGGCGCCGCCCAGAAACAGCGGAGGGATGATGGCGACGAGCGCGCCAACCACCACGACGCCGGGTGTATAATAGCGCGAGAAGCGGTCGATGAAGCGCTCGGTCGGCGCCTTCGATTCCTGCGCCTCCTCCACCAGCTTGACGACGCGTGCGATTGTGTTGTCGGCGGCTGCGGCCGTGACACGGACGCGCAGCGCCGCATCGCCGTTGACGGTGCCTGCAAAGACGACAGAGCCGGCGCCCTTGCGAACGGGCGTGCTCTCGCCGGTGACGGGTGCTTCGTCGATCGCGCTTTCGCCGGACGCGATCACGCCATCGGCAGAGATACGATCACCAGGGCGCACGAGAATGATGGCGCCGACCGGCAGGCTCTCTGCCTGCACCTCACTGATCTTGCCGTCTTTTTCGACAAGAGCCGTCTTCGGCACCAGGTCGGTCAGCGATTGAATGCTGGCCCGCGCCTTGCTCGCCGCGACACCTTCCAGCAGCTCGCCGATCAGGAACAGAAAGACGACGGCCGCTGCCTCTTCGCTGGCGCCGATGATGACGGCGCCGATCGCGGCTACCGTCATCAGCATCTCGATCGAGAAAGGCGTTCCGGCAATTGCGGCCATGAATGCGCGCCGGGCAATCGGAATAAGGCCGACCAGCATGGCGACGGTGAAGATCCAGGCATCCAGTTCCGGGACCATCTTGCCGATAGCCCAGGCCGCTGCAACGGCCACACCGCTGGCGATGGTCAGGCGACCCTTGGCAGATTTCCACCATGGACCGCTGGTCGGTCCGTGATCGTGACCATGGAGACCGGCGACGACTTCGACCTGCGCCTTGTGGCTATGCCCTGCATGATCGTGTCGATGACCGCCGGATCCATTGTCATGGTCGTGCCCTTCGTGGTCATGGTCATGCGACGAATGATCATGATGGTCGTGACCGCAGCCGCAGGCATGGCTTTCGTCTTCGGTCTTGGCTATCGGTGCGCTGCTTTGCGGAAGCGGAATGACTTTATAGCCCAATCCTGTAACGCGCTTGGCGATGGCCGGGGCGAGGGCTTCGTCGCCCTGGTGCTTGACCGTCATCGTGCCAGCAGTGACCGAGACGGAGACGTCTTCGACCCCCTGCAGGCGGCGAACGGCTGTGTCGATCTTCGCAGCGCAGGACGCGCAGTCCATGCCCTCAACGCGATAGCGGCTCTGTTGTGTTGTCGAAGTCATGTTCAGGTTCCGATTTCGATGTCGGAGCCATTGCTACATCCTCTAGCCACTAGAGGGACAAGAGCAGTTTTGCAGATTTTTGCGGATCGCGCTCACAAGTGGCGGCAGTTCGATGAAACCCTATGCTACCCTGGCATTCCGGCTTCGCATTGCAGCTGTCTCGTGGAGGCGCGACCCACGGTCACCGTGTTTCGTCCGACCCGTTTCGCCTCGTAAAGCGCGGCGTCGGCGCTCTTCAGGAGATCCTCGAGCGTGTCTTGCGAGGGCTTGCCGCATGTTACGCCAAGGCTGGCCGTGACATGACCGTCGAGGCCGCGATGGCGAATTGCGAGGGCTTCGATGGAGCGCCGCGTTCTTTCGGCGATGGCGAAGGCCACTTCGCAATTGGTATCGGGCAGCAAGACGAGGATTTCCTCACCGCCAAAGCGGAAGGATGTCCCATTGGCTCCGATCTCCCGGGAGATGCACTGGCAAACGGCGCGAATGCATTCGTCGCCCTCGACATGCCCATGGACATCGTTGAACAGTTTGAATCTGTCGATATCGAGCATGATGACGGCAACCGACGCAACTTCGCCATTCGCACGCCAGATCGACGAGCGCACGCGGTCGAGGGAGTGGCGATTGAAGAGGCCGGTGAGCTCGTCCCGTTCCGACTTCTGCTCCAGCTGGGTATGCAGCAGGGTGCCACGAAGCTGGTTGAGGAAGTTCAGCCGGTCCTTATGTTCCGCAAAATAGGCGCTGAGGACCAGAAAGATCGTGAGCGTGACATAGAAGGTGATGATGCCGGTATAGACGACATCGTCGAAGGCGCCGCTGAGCTTCGTGGTCGTGAACTGTACGGCGCACATCAAGACGAGCCCGATGAGAATCGTAGGGAAGCGAGGGCTGAGCGCGATGACGAAGAACAGAAAGGCCGCGACATTGCCGTTCTGGTAGACGAAAAGATACGGGCTGCCGCTGTGCATGGCGACCGACATGGGCAGGGAGACGCCGAGCACAGCCACGCAGATTGCGAGAAGATCGTAATTGAACGCACTCGGCCAGCGTTTCAATGCCACGACGCTAAACAGCGCGAAGGGGGTAAAGATTCCAAAACGAACCAGCAATAGCTGTGAAAAGACATTCGCCATCATGGTACGGTCGCCGAAATAGACCAGATCGTAGATCAGCGTGCCGACCACGGCCCAGATCGGCGCCAGTCTCACCCGGTTTGCCGCATAATCCTGCAGGAAGAGCTTTTCGATCGCCGGCTGGAAACGAAGGAACCGAAATCCGTTGCGGATTTGGCGGTTAACTTCTTCCAATGTCACGGCGTCCACCGATATCGCTCCGAACTGATGAGGCAGATTTGTGCTTGATAAAGCAAAAGTCTGATCAGGATCTAAAGAACGCGGACGCCAGTGCAGCCATATGCGTGCCGGGTCGGCAAAACACTTTGGAGGCACGCGCCTTGGACCGCCTGGCGCCTGCGGCGGAGGCGGCCCCTGATAGGGCGCGTGTCGGTATCGATTACGGCTTCAGCAGCACCTTGCCTGCCTTGCCGGGTGCCAGCGAGGATTTTACCGCCTGGGCGATCTCCGTCATGTCATAGGCCGCTTCCACCGGCAGCTTGACGTCGCCGGAGGCAACGCGCGTGATGAGTTCGCCGATCAGCCGCCGCCGCTCCTCGGTGGGCATGGCGGCGCTGATCTTGCTGCCCCAGAAGCCCTTGATGGTGAGCTGCTTGAAAATGACCGAGCCCGACGCGATCTGCATCGGCTTGCCGGCCGCAGTGCCAAAGGAGACCAGAAGCCCGTTTTCGCCCAGAAGGTCGGCAAGGTCGTTGCTTGCGACGCCCCCAACGGAATCGACGGCAGCCCGGATCGGAGCGTCGTCAACCAAGGCACGCACTTTGGCCTTCCAATCCGGGGATGCCGTCGAGACGGCGTTTTCGATGCCAAATACAGCCAGTTCCTCGACGCCGGCGTCGCGCCGTACGAGATTGATCGCATGCACGCCGCGGCTATGCGCGAGCATGGCAAGGGTCTTGCCGACGGCGCCGTTCGCTGCGTTCTGGATGATCCAGTCGCCCTTCTCGACATTGAGGAATTCGAGGAGCGCAATGGCACTGAACGGCATGGCGATAAGCTGTGCTGCGGCTTCGTCGGTGATCGCATCGGGCACGGGAACGAGGCTTGCAGCGGGCGCGATGAACTGTTCGGCCCAGGTGCCGTGAACGCCGGCTGCAACGACGCGTTTGCCGATGAGCGCGCTATCGACGCCAGCGCCGGCGGCATCGACGATCCCGACCGCCTCGCTGCCGCCGATCGCCGGCAGGACCGGCTTGTAGCCATAGGCGCCACGGACGGTCCAGAGGTCGTGATTGTGGATGGGCGACAGAATCGTGCGGATCCGCACCTGTCCGGCGACCGGCTGCGGCAAAGGCATCTCGGCAAGACGAAGAACTGCAGCCGGGTCGCCGAAGACTTCGTGAATGGCGCTACGCATCATGGTTTCCTTGCGTGTTTGATGTGCTTGTGCTGGCTTTGCTCAAAGGCTGCCGGGGGCGGAAAGGGCCTGCTCGGTGGCAAACATGGCTTGATCGAGCGGTGTCTTGTCTTTTCCAAGTTTGGCGAGGATCGCCGCGCCGAGCCAAAGGCTGTAGAGCGAGCGGGCCATCTTCTCCGGGACGCAGGAAGGGGCGATCGAGCCGTCTTCGCGACCCTCGGTCAGGGTGGTGGCAATGCGCCGAAGGAGATCGTCGACACCGCCGAGCAGGATGACGCGCATGCTTTCGGAAAGGTCGGAGATTTCGGCGGCGAGTTTCACCACGAGGCATCGATCGGCAAGACTGCTGGCATTGCCGTCGGCAAGCCATGCGTTCCAGTAATGCATCAACCGCTGCCGGCCGGTTCCCTTCCAGCCGAAAAGCGTATCGAGGCGTTGTGCGTAGTCGGCGCAATATTCCTTGAGCAGGGCGCAGCCGAACGCCTCCTTGGAAGCAAAATAATAATAGAAAGATCCTTTCGGAACGGCACTTTGTTCGAGCAGTTCCTTGAGCCCAACGCCGCCGAAACCCTTGCGCAGCACGAGCTCTCGCCCGATCTCGAGGATATGGGTGCGTGTCAGATCGGATTTCTTTCTGGTCGCCATGGCCGTCCGATAACAAATAATCGACCGGTCGTCTACAAGGCGGTCGTTCTTTCTCGCTATGTCAGCGAAAGGGCCGCCAGCGAGAGGATCAGCGCCGGGAGCATGACAACGGCGCCGAGTTTCAGGAAGGCCCAGGCGCCCATATGCAGACCTTCGCGGCGCAGGGCGGCAAGCCATAGAATGGTGGCGAGCGAACCGGTGACGGAGAGGTTGGGGCCGAGATCGACGCCGATCAGCACGGCCCCGGCAACGGCATCGGGAACATGCGCCGCCTGTACCGCGCTGCCGGCGAAGAGGCCGGCCGGCAGGTTGTTGACGAGGTTGGAGACGATCGCGACCGAAAGTCCGGACACTCCGACCGCCTGCATTTGCGAGTGGGCGGCCAGCAACGCCAGCCGCTCGGATAAAAGAGCGGTGAAACCGGTGTGATTGACTGCTTCGACGATGACGAACAGGCCGGCGACCAGCGGCAATACGCTCCAGCTTATGCCGCGCATGGTTTCGATCGGGCTTTGCCGTGTCAGCGCAAGGACGATGATGGTCGTGAAAACGCCCGCGGCGAAGGTCGGGATGCCGAGATCCAGATGCATGGCCGACGCGCCGATCAGGATCAGCGCCGTCACTAGAAGTCCCCATCCAGCGAGCTTGGCGCTGTGCGAAAGGGCGGGCTCTTCGACATTGCGCGCGATCGTGTCTTTCGCGAGCGCATGTCTTTGCGTCCAATAGAGGCAAGCGAAGGTGACAACGATCGAAACGATCGAAGGCAGCAGGAACGTTGCCATCCAGCGGGACAGCGCCGGCATTTCACCGCCGGCGAAAATCACCAGGTTCGCCGGGTTGGAGATCGGCAGCACGAAACTGGCGGCATTGGCGATAAAAGCGCAGACCAGCAGATAGGGCATTGGGTCCTTGACCCTGGCTGCGCGGCAAGCCGCATAGACGGCCGGGGTGAGAACGACGGCCGTGGCGTCGTTCGACAGAAACACCGTCACCACTACGCCGACGATATAGACGAGCAGAAACAGCCGGCGAGGCGATCCCTTGGCGTGAGAAGTGGCGATTGCCGCCACCCAGTCGAACAGGCCCTCCTTGCGGGCAAGCTCCGACAGAAGCATCATGCCGATGAGGAACAGATAGACATCGAAGCCTTTGGATATGCCCGCCCAGATATCAGCGGGGCCGATCAGCCGGAAGGCAAGCAGAAGAGCTGCTCCGAAAACGGCCCAGACCGCTTCCGGCCATCGGAACGGGCGCGCGACGACACCTAGGGCAGTCAGCCCGGCGATACCCCAGGTAATGGCGGATTCGGTCATTCAACTCGTCTTGAAGGCGGGATGGAGGCGGATATGTAGCATTCTCGCATGGCAAAGCAAGCGCCCAGACGGCGCTCGGCTCATTGTGCTCCTTGCTACTTCTTGTCCGCCGCGATCGATCTTTCCGCCCGATCGACGAGAACGGAACATTCCGCATGCCGAATGACATATTCCGTCGTCGAGCCGAAAATCCGATCGAAGATATCCGAAGCGTGTGTTGCCAGCACGATCAGGTCCGCCTTCTTCTCCTTGGCGACAAGCAGGAGGGTTTTCGATGCGGTGCCGTTCCGCACATCGATAGTGGCGTCGATGCCGAGACGCCTGCACAGCGCTTCGAGCTTTTCCTCTGCCTCGCCGATCATGGATACGGCCCGCTCATCCGGGTTGGCGTGTCCGGACGGAAAAAGTTCGATAACGTGCACCACGCTCAGTTCGCCGCCGGGCGTCAGGAGCGCGTGGGAGGTGCGCAGCAAATGCTCGGCGCGCTCGCGGGATCCTAATCCGATCGCACATATAATCCTGTCATACATCTCAATCTCCTTAAGCCCGTCAATGCCCGCACAATCTGCCACGTCCGGTTACGATCTCAGGCTGTATTTGTCCGGGCAAGTATACACAAGTATACGTCTGTCCGGCACTTCGACAACGCGTCTGCCCGTCAAGTTTCGTCGCTTGCGTGACATAAGCCATGGGCGCTCGAAACTGGCTTGACTGGCGCTTGCCGCCGCCCACCGTACCTCGACGACAATTATGGCCGTGGGGGAGCGATTCGGCGATCCCCGCCCGGATCAGCGGTGCGAGCCATGCGTAGAGAGTCTAGCCAAGCGCAAGGCAAGGCACTTGAATGGTGGAAAATGTTGCGACGCAAAAGCAATTTGATCATCGAAGCGATCGGCGCATCGACCCCATAGCTGGGTAGAATTGGCACTTTAGAGGCCCGACTATGGGCGTCTGCGTCAATCTGCCATGGTTTTGGACGTGCCTGCGACATCCTGTGTGCTTTTGCGCAGCGCACAATGTGCATAGAACCATGTCGCGAATAGCTTGCGAAGAAATCAACCCTTCGGCGAGGCCGGCTATGCTATTCTTGTCGCTGACAAGAGGTGAAAAGCCGGTCATATTAGCGCTCCGGTGCGGTCGATTGCGGCAAGTGTGTTCCAGGTTCGGCGCGGGATAGATGTATCTGCGATGCAGATCATTCAGCGTCCATCCACCGACGGGCCTTCCTTGATGACGCGAATTGGAAAGGATGGGCCAAGGTGAGTGCTTCCTCCGCCAGCGACGGGATGTTGGAGCGACGTGAGGTTCTGGGATCGAGCACGTCGCAAGGCGCAGATGCTCGCCAGGCCGCGTCTCGCCGGCCCGCCGGACGAAATGCGGGTTTGGGTCTTGCGTCGGCTATCCTCTGTCTTTCCTCTCTGATGTGGATCGGCCAGGCCGCCATGCTGGCAATCGGCGTAGGTGCGATCAGCAATGGCGGGGGGCTGGCCGATGTCGCCGTCGCCGCCGCGATCGTTGCGGCTCTCGGCATTCTCCGCGCGGCCCTGGATGCCGCAGGCGGCCGCCTGGCGTTTCATGCGGCTCGGCGGGAACTGAGTGTGCATCGCTCCGCCGCGACAGCGGTGCTCGCCAAGCGCTCTCCCATCGATAGCGGCAGGTCGGCCTCCGGCTTGGCAGCAAGCGTGCTGGGGGAACAGGCCGAGGCGATCGTTCCCTATCTCGCACGCTTCCGTCCTGCCCGGATGAAGGCAAGCGTGGTGCCGCTGGTCATGCTCCTGTGCATCCTGCCGATTTCCTGGGTCGCGGCGTTGGTTCTGGCTTTCTGCGCACCGCTAATCCCGATTTTCATGGCGCTGATCGGATGGCGTGCCAAGGAAGCCAGCGAAAAGCATCTCGCAGAAACAGGCGGTATCAACGCCTTCCTGCTCGACCGGCTGCGCGGCCTTGCGACCATCCGCGCGCTCGATGCGGTTGATGCGACGGTGCTGCGGCTGCGGGCGGACGCCGAGTCGCTGCGGTTTCGCACCATGGCCGTGCTGAGGATCGCCTTTCTCTCGTCGGCCGTGCTCGAATTCTTTGCCGCCCTCGGCGTCGCCGCCACGGCCGTCTATGTGGGCTTCAGCCTGCTCGGATCGATCGAGGTCGGCACCTGGGAGGGCCGTTTGACGCTTCCCCAGGGGCTCTTCATCCTTTTGCTCGCTCCCGCCTTCTTCGAACCACTGCGCGAATTGTCGGCCGTTTGGCATGACCGCGCTTCCGGCGAGGCCGCACTTGCGGCGCTGAAGGAGCTTGCGGCGGCGCAAAACACCATTCTCGGTGGCGGCGATGCGAAGCCATGCCCGTCGGCTGGTCCTGCTTCGATCGAGATCGAGGGTCTCGTTTTCCGCCACGGGCTGGAGCGCAAACCCGTCGTCGATCATCTCGATCTTTCGGTCGCGCCGGGAGAGCACGTAGCGCTTTGGGGTGCCAGCGGTTGCGGCAAGACGACCATCCTGTCGCTGATAGCCGGATTGGCGCGGCACGAGGCGGGCGTGGTGCGTATCGGCGGCATGCCGCTGCGCGATGACACGGCGGATGGCCTACGCCGCCGCATGGCCTGGATCGGCCAGTCGCCGCATGTCTTTGCCGGCAGCGTCAAGCGCAACGTTGCGCTCGGGCGCAGCGGCATCGACAGTAATACGGTTGCCGGCGCGCTTGGCAGCGTTGCGCTCGATCAGTTTTTTACGTCCGAGCGGGTGGCGGCGGTCGGGGAAGGCGGGCTTGGCCTTTCCGGCGGCGAAGCGCTGCGTTTGGCGCTGGCCCGAATGATGGTCGATGAACAGGCCGACATCATTCTCGCGGACGAACCGACCGCCCATCTCGATGCACAGACCGCATCTGCCGTAACGGATGCGCTGCTTGCACTCGCCAAGGGACGCATCCTCATCGTCGCAACGCATGATCCCGTGCTGGCCGGACGCCTGGACCGCATCGTCCGCCTGGATGCCCCGACCCGGAGAGCGGCGGCATGAGGGGTTCGCTGAAAACGCTTCTTCCGGTGATCAAGCTGTTTTGGATCGAGCGTGGAGCAAGCCTTGCGCTCGGCGCCGGTCTTTCGGCCTTGGCGATGCTGGCCGGCGGCGGTTTGCTCGGGCTGTCCGGCTGGTTTATCACCGCTTCGGCCTTTGCCGGCCTGACGGCTGCAAGCGCTATAGTCTTCGACGTCTTTGTTCCTTCTGCAGGCATACGCCTGTTTGCGATCGGGCGCACGGCGGCTCGCTATGGCGAAAGGATCGTTACCCATGATGCGACGCTCAAGGTGCTCGCGGCGCTGCGCGAACGGCTGTTTCGCGGCTGGGCGGAGCCTGCCGCCGCCGCGATGATGATCCGCCGGCCGGCAAAGCTGCTGTTTCGGCTGACGAACGACGTTGATGCGCTCGATTCGCTTTACCTGCGTGTACTGGTGCCGGCCGTCGTCGCCGTCCTGGCGGCCTTTGCCGTCACCATCGCACTTAGTTTTATCAACCCGATCCTTGGCGGCCTTGCCGGATTGTGGCTCGTGGTCATCTGCGTTGGTCTTTCGTTTGTCGCCGGACGAATGGCTTTGAAGCCGGGGCGGCGGCGTGCCCATGCGATGGAGGCCCTGCGGGCCAGGAGTATCGATCTCGTTGCCGGCCAGACGGAACTGGCAATGGTCGGCCAGTTGCGGGCGCAGCGGAGGGCCGTTGCCGAAGCGGATAGACGCCTGGCGCAGGCGGATGATGACCTGAATAGAATAGACAGCATCGCCGCGGCCGGCTTCTCGCTGGCTTCCACATTGCTGCTGACCACCACTTTGTTGATCGTCGCCTGGCTCACCAAACAGGGAACGATCGGTGCACCCGCGGCAGCCTTCGCGTTGCTTGTCGCCTTCGCCGCCACGGAACCATTCGCTGCGATGCGACGTGGGACGCTGGAATTTGGGCGAACTCTGCTGGCGGCCAGGCGCATTGCGCCCCGGCTGAAGCCCGATGCTGCGGTGCGGGTAATTGCCAGACCGGATGCCGGCTATGCCTTCCAGCTTACGAATGCCTTTGCGGGATATGAAGATGACACGCGGTCGATCCTGCAAGGCCTGTCCTTCTCGCTGGCCGTTGGCGGGCGGTTGGCTGTCGTCGGCCCTAGCGGCGTCGGAAAATCGACATTGCTTGCGCTGCTGGCCGGTGAAATCGCCACAGCGGATGGATCGGCCGCCTGTCTGCCGGCTGCAAGGCTGACGCAGCGCAGCGAGCTGTTTCAAGACACGGTGCGCGGCAACCTGCAGCTGGCAGCGCCGGACGCAGACGATAATCGCTTGCGCGAGGCGTTGGCGACCGCTGGGCTCGTCCATGACATCGAAGGCTTGCCGCACGGTCTTTCGACGCGGCTTGGCGAGGGCGGAGCTGGTCTGTCCGGCGGCCAATTACGCCGTTTGGCGCTCGCGAGGCTGCTGTTGCGCGACACGCCGCTGTGGCTGCTCGACGAGCCGACGGAAGGCCTCGATGCGGATACCGCCCGCGCCGTGCTCGAAAGGCTGGCGTTGGCAGCAGGCGGACGCAGCCTTGTCATAGCCACCCATATCCGTCGCGAGGCCGCTTTGGCCGACCGTATCTTGCTTCTCGACGGCGGTAGCATCGTCGCCGACACGCTGCGCGGCACTCTTGAATTCGAAATGCTCCTCGATCGGCTTCGGCCCGACTGAGGAGTGAGCAGCATGCCCGCGGCGCGTCGAATGGCGCCGCATTCCCGTCAGACACACCGTAGGGGTGGGAGAAAGACTATGGAACTCGATATCGTGGCGCTGTCGCGCCTGCAGTTTGCCATGACGGCGCTGTATCATTTCTTGTTCGTGCCGCTGACGCTCGGCCTGTCCGTGCTGCTTGCCATCATGGAAACGACCTATGTCATGACCGGCCGCCAGATATGGCGGCAAATGACGAAGTTCTGGGGGACGCTCTTCGGCATCAATTTCGTCCTCGGGGTCGCCACCGGCCTTGTGATGGAATTCCAGTTCGGCATGAACTGGAGCTACTACAGCTATTATGTCGGCGATATTTTCGGCGCGCCCCTGGCGATCGAAGGTCTGATGGCCTTCTTCCTGGAGGCGACTTTCGTCGGCCTGTTCTTCTTCGGCTGGGATCGGCTGTCGAAGGTCGGGCATCTGGTCGCCACCTGGGCGGTTGCGCTCGGCTCGAACTTCTCGGCGCTCTGGATCCTGATCGCCAATGGCTGGATGCAGAACCCGGTGGGTTCGGCGCTCAACCCGCAGACCACGCGCATGGAGATCGTCAGCTTCTTCGATGTCGTCTTCAACCCGGTGGCACAGGCGAAATTCGTCCATACCGTTTCTGCCGGCTACGTCTGTGCCTCCGTCTTCGTTCTCGGCGTCTCTGCCTGGTATCTTCTCAAGGGCCGTAGCGTCGAGCTGGCGAAGCGGTCGATGACGGTTGCAGCCTCCTTCGGCCTCGCCTCGGCGCTGTCTGTGGTCGTGCTCGGCGACGAGAGCGGCTACCTGACGACGGAACATCAGAAAATGAAGCTCGCCGCGATCGAGGGCATGTGGAAGACCGAGCCGGCGCCGGCCGCCTTCACCGCCTTCGGCTTCCCGGATCAGCAGGCGCGCGAAACCCATTATGCCGTGCATATTCCATGGGTCATGGGCCTGATCGGCACCCGGTCGCTGACGACCGAGATCCCCGGCATCGACAAGCTCGAAGCGGAAGCCAAGGACAATATCCGCCAGGGTATCAAGGCCTATGATGCGCTGACGAAGATCCGCGCGGCAAAGCAGGCAGCGCCCAACTCGACGTCACAGGATGTCGCCGCCGAGGCGCGCTCCTCTTTCGAGGATATCGGCCATCAGCTCGGCTATGCGCTGCTGCTCAAGCGCTATGTCAACGATCCACGTCAGGCGACCGAAGAGCAGATCGCACAGGCCGCGCGCGACACCATTCCGCATGTGCCGACGCTCTTCTGGTCCTTCCGGACCATGGTCGGGCTCGGCATGTTCTTCATCCTGCTGATGACGGTGTTCTTCTGGCTCTCGGCGCGGCGGAAGCTTGACCGATATCCTCTGCTGCTCAGGATTGCTGTCCTTGCGATCCCGCTGCCCTGGGTCGCGATCGAGCTCGGCTGGGTGGTTGCCGAATTCGGTCGCCAGCCTTGGGTCATTGAAGGCGTGCTGCCGACGGCGGCGGCCGTCTCCAATCTCGGCGCCGGCACCGTGCTCCTGACCATTCTCGGCTTTGCGACACTCTACACCGCCCTCATCGTCATCGAGATGACGCTGATGATCAAGGCGATCCGCAAGGGGCCGGGACCGGACGAAGAGCCCGAGGCCAAGCTGATTTCCGAAAACCTCGTTCCGGCTGCGGAGTGACTACCATGATCCTGCATGAATTGATCGACTACGAGACCCTGCGCATCATCTGGTGGCTGCTGCTCGGCGTGCTGCTGATCGGCTTTGCCGTGACCGATGGTTTCGACCTCGGCGTCGGCACGCTTCTTCCCTTTGTCGCCAAGACGGATACGGAGCGCCGCATCGCCATCAACTCGATCGGCCCGACCTGGGAAGGCAATCAGGTCTGGCTGATCCTCGGCGGCGGCGCCATCTTCGCCGCCTGGCCGCCGCTCTATGCGGTCGCCTTCTCAGGCTTCTATCTCGCCATGTTTGCCATCCTGTTCGCGCTGATCCTGCGGCCTGTGGCGTTCAAATATCGCTCCAAGCGCGATAGCGCTGCATGGAAGGCCGGCTGGGACTGGGCGCTGTTCATCGGCGGTTTCGTTCCCTCGCTGATCTTCGGCGTGGCGGTCGGCAATGTGCTGCAGGGCGTGCCGTTCCGCTTCGACGACGACATGCGCATCTATTACGAAGGATCCTTCTTCGCGCTGCTGAACCCTTATGCGCTTCTCTGCGGCCTTCTATCGGTTGCCATGCTGGTCATGCACGGCGCGGCCTGGCTCCAGGTCAAGGCCGAAGGGATCGTTGCGGAGCGTGCCCGTCGCTATGGCAGCCTTGCCGCGCTCATCGTGATCGCGCTCTTTGCCCTTGGCGGTCTCATTCTCTGGATGGGGATCGACGGCTACCGTATTTCCAGCGCCATCGACACGGCCGGACCTTCCAATCCGCTGTTGAAGACGGCCGAGCACAGCCATGGGGCCTGGCTTGTCAATTATGGCGCGCATCCCTGGATGGTGATCGCGCCGGTTCTCGGCTTTGTCGGCGCGGCAACGGCCTTGCTCGCCACGCTGGGCCGGCGTGAGATTGCAGTGCTGCTGTCCAGCAAGCTCGCCATCTTCGGCATCATCTCGACGGTGGGTTTGTCGATGTTTCCCTTCATCCTGCCATCGTCCTTGGACCCGCGGTCCAGCCTGACGGTGTGGGATGCGTCGTCCAGTCACATGACTCTGTTCATCATGCTCGTCGTCACCATCATCTTCCTGCCGATCGTGATCGCCTACACCGCCTGGGTCTATCGGGTGCTATGGGGCAAGGTCGATGCGGAGATGGTCAACGACAAGGGCGGCCACGCCTACTAACCTTCAAGGAGATTTCGCATGTGGTACTTCGCCTGGCTCCTCGGTTTCCCGCTGGCCGCGGCTTTCGCCGTCCTCAATGCCATGTGGTACGAGCTCGTCGACGATCAAGCCAAAGAGAAGGCTGCCCGCAAGCAGGGGAAATGATTTCTGCTGCCGGCCTTGCTTGAGAATACGACACGCCGCTTTTCCCCGGCGTGTCGTCTTGTTCAAGCTCTCAGATTAGGACAATCAATCCCGGATTGGCTGCATTCAATTTTCGCCAGCGCGACCTCTGCCGCGGAAAATGGTCGTGCCGTGATCAAACTGCAGATGGCATTTTATATGACTTGAGCGGTGTGCAACAATATACCATCAATGTTGGATAGGTTTCATTCCCGTCCGATCCCGATTCCGGAGCATTGAAATGAAGAACTGGCATCCCGACCTCAGCCGTTCCGCAAATCCCCGCTATATCGCCATCGCCGACTTGATCGAGATGGATTTGCGCAGCGGCGTCCTGGTTGCCGGCGACAGGCTGCCGCCGCAGCGCGAGCTTGCCAAACGCCTCGGTGTCGATTTCACCACGGTGGCGCGGGGCTATGTCGAAGCCCAGAAGCGCGGGCTGGTGGACTCGCATGTCGGTCGCGGTACCTTCGTGACCGGTAGCACTGGCGCGGAGCGCGGCGGTTTCGTTTCCGATCTGACGCCCGATCCGCGCCGCGCATCGGCAGTCGACTTCTCGATGAATTTGCCACCTGATGTCACGGATCCGGAGATCATCGCCCGTATGCGCGAAGGTATGTCGGCCGTGGCGGCCAATCTCGTTTCGCTGCTGCGCTATCAGGATTTTGGCGGCTCGGGCATGGACAGGGAGGCCGCCGCCGTCTGGCTCGGTCGCCGCGGTCTGACGCCGCCGCCGGAGCGTATTTTCATCACGCCAGGAGCGCATCCGACGTTGCTTGCGATTTTCGGCTTGCTCGCAAGGCCGGGTGACGTGGTGCTTTCCGAAAATGTCACCTATGCCGGCATGCGTTCGATCGCCGCGCAACTGCGTCTCAATCTTGTCGGCCTGGCGATGGACGAGCAGGGCATTTTGCCGGATGCCTTTGCCGCGGCCTGTGAAAAGACGCGCCCGAAGGCGCTTTACCTCAATCCGACACTGCAAAATCCACTGACATTGACCATTCCGGAGGGGCGTCGACGGGAGATTGCCGCGGTTGCACGTCGATATCAGGTGCCCATCGTGGAGGACGATGCCTATGGATTTATTCCTTCGCATGGGCCGCAGCCGATTGCGGCGATCGCTCCGGATCTGACCTGGCATATTGGAGGCCTTGCCAAATGCATCGGAGCAGGCCTCCGTCTCGCCTGTACGGTTGTGCCGGAAGGCAAGGCGGTCTGGCCATTCGTCAGCGCCATGCGGACCGGCAATGTTATGGCGTCGCCCGTTACTATGGCGCTGGCGACGCGCTGGATTGAAGATGGCAC
The DNA here is from genome assembly GCF_000359745.1 of Rhizobium freirei PRF 81. Classification (GTDB taxonomy): domain Bacteria; phylum Pseudomonadota; class Alphaproteobacteria; order Rhizobiales; family Rhizobiaceae; genus Rhizobium; species Rhizobium freirei. The sequence goes on along the minus strand of NZ_AQHN01000054.1, from coordinate 109,635 downwards.
GGCCGATGCTATCCTGCGTTTCATAAGGACGGAGGCTGCGGTGCGGCAGTCGATGGTCGCAAGCGCATTTCCAGCCGGCAGCTATCAGGCCGATCCGATCAGCTTCAATATTTGGCTGCCGCTGACCGATGGCTGGACCCGATCTACCTTCTCCAACCATGTACGCAATTCGGGCATTGGCGTCGTGGCAAGCGACGCCTTTACCGTCGAGGGTCCTGCACCCGAGGCCGTCCGGATTTGCCTCGGTGGGCCTATTGGCCGCGACAGGCTGAAAGGTGCTCTGGACTTCATGGCGCATGCGCTGGAAGGCCCACCGGAGATGGCCGCCTCCGTCTTCTAGGTGCTACGACGTTCGGCGCTCATATTGTATGCATAATGACTGCATTTCTGCATCGACACATCTGGTCTTAATCTGCTGCGTCATTCTGGCGAATGGACTCGCATATTGCTTCTATTGTATCTATATTGAATGCAAGCAATATGACCATTGAATGCATCTTCGATGGTCTTCATTTGAAAGCGAGATCGCCATGGATACCGACTATCCTCCGCTAAGCCCGTTGCAGACCGGCCTTCGCTGCCGTTGCCCGCGCTGCGGCCAGGGGCGCATGTTCGATGGATTTCTGACTTTGCGCAAACAATGCGAGGCATGTGGCTTGGACTATTCCTTCGCCGATCCGGCCGATGGACCCGCATTCTTCGTCATCTGCTTTGCCTGTATTCCAAGCGTCCTGCTCGGTGTCTGGCTGGAGGTTGCGTTCTCCGCTCCGGTCTGGGTTCAGTTCCTGGTGACGGGGCCGTTCATGCTGGCGACCTGCATTCCACCGTTGCGGCCGCTCAAAGGCTGGTTGGTTGCGAGCCAATATTTCTACAAGGCCGAGGAAGGCAAGCTCGTCCGCCTGCCGGAAACCGGGGCGCCGCACTCAGCGAGCTAAGGTCTGTGGGGATTCATCTTGAATTGATGACGGCTGCGGCGAGATGGATGATGGCACCACTCATACCGTATGGATGGGAATGTGATGACCGAAGTTGGATTCGACGATGGTTTGAACAAAAAATGAAGCTGCTGAAGCAGCAGTTTTGAGGTGGTGCTCCTCACGATAGATAGTGTCAAGTAATAGCCTGGAAATATTCAAAATGGTGGATTGGTTCCCTATAGTCTTCATTCTGTTCAAGGTTCTCGTGTTAGGCACGGGCATGTTCTTCGCCATCAAGTGGCATCACGATCAAGGGAAGAAGAAATAACGAAACCAGCGGACCGATACTGGCGGCTGACCAGCGGTGCGTCGGCTGTAGGTCCTCGTCAGTTCCAGGCCGAACTCTCTGCGCTCTGCGCCGGATATCAATGCTTCCGCATCGCAGTGCCCATCCCGCACTGCACATTCGACCAAATAAGCCGCCCCTCTTGTCAAAAAAGTATTGGTTGAGCGTACAAGGCGTAGTAGCGGCAGGGTGCTGCAAGGCGTAGATTTGGCCTCATAGAAGACGTTATGGCCTCTGGGAGGAGGCGCCGCAGCCCTAGTAGCGTGCGGACGGGCGAAAGGAGGCTGGCTGATGAATCCCGATTTGGAAGTGGTTGCGATCGGCAGCGGCGAGTCCTTCAAGGCCTGGGAACACGGCTATCCCTATCGCACGGTCCGCTGGCACTTTCATCCCGAGTACGAGATCCATCATGTGGTGGCGACGACCGGCCAGTATTTCATCGGCGACTTCATCGGTGAGTTCGAACCGGGCAATCTGGTCCTGACAGGTCCCAACCTGCCACATAACTGGGTGAGTGATGTGCCGGCCGGTGTCACGCTTCCCCTGCGTTGCCGCGTTCTGCAATTTTCCGAATCCTTCCTGGCGGAGGCGAGCCGTGTCTTTCCGGAGCTGTCGGCTTGCGCGCCCATGTTGGAAACGAGCCGCCGAGGCGCACTCTTCACGCCTGAAACCGCTGCTATCGTTGGTCCCATCCTCGGTGAACTGGTCGAGGCGACGGGTATTCGCCGCATCGAACGCTTCATGAGCGTTCTCAGTGCAATGAGCAATGCTCAGGGTACGTGCACGCTCGCGAGCGCCGGCTATCAGCCGGACCCCTCCGGCTTCATGTCAGCGGGCGTCAACCAGGCGCTGGCTTACATCAATGCGCATCTGACCGAGCCGTTCAGTGAAGGCGATCTTGCTGACCTCACCGGCCAGAGCCCGAGCGCCTTTTCGCGCAGCTTTCGCCGCCATACCGGCATGGCGCTGGTGCAATACGTCAATCGACTGCGCGTCAACTTCGCCTGTCATCTGCTGATGAGCAAGGCTGAGATGACGATCACCGACATCTGCTTTGCAGCAGGCTTCAACAATATCTCGAACTTCAATCGGCGTTTTCTGGATCAGAAGGGCATGGCGCCCTCCCGGTTCAGATCGCTATTGGCACAGCACGCACGCGCGGTGGAGGCCGCCTAGCAAAAGGGAGGGCAGGGAGGAGAGACAGAATTCAGGGCAAGCGAACGGGCAGGCATTTTTGCCGCTCGAATGAGAAGGCTTGTCCAAAATTTACCGCCGCCTCGGTCTGGCGACCGTTCCCGGCGACGCATCAAACAAGAGCATCGCGTGCGGACAGCCGTGATGATCGAGGGAAACCATTACCATTTGGAACGGAGAAATTCCAATGCACCATTTCGCACTGAAAATCGCCGGCGCAGCCGCGCTTGCCGCTGGCCTTCTGGCCGGCACCTCCGCCTTTGCGCAATCCGCCAAGGTGACTGACGCGACCGTGGCCTTCCTGATGCCCGATCAGAGTTCCACTCGCTATGAAGAGCATGATTTCCCTGGCTTCCAGGCCGAGATGAAGAAGCTCTGCGCCGGCTGCAAGGTCATCTATCAGAATGCCAACGGCGACGCCTCGCGTCAGCAGCAGCAGTTCAACTCGGCGATCTCGCAGGGCGCGAAGGCAATCGTGCTCGATCCGGTGGATTCGACGGCCGCCGCCTCGCTGGTGAAGCTCGCGCAGAGCCAGGGCGTGAAGGTCATAGCCTATGACCGTCCGATCCCGTCGGCTGCTGCCGACTACTATGTCTCGTTCAACAATGAAGAGATCGGCAAGATGATCGCCAAGTCGCTGGTCGATCACCTGAAAGCGAAAGGTGTGAAGGCTGGCGACGGCGGTCTCCTTGAAATCAACGGTTCGCCGACCGATGCTGCCGCCGGCCTGATCAAGAAGGGTATCCATGCCGGTCTCGCCGAAGGCGGCTATCCGGTGCTGGCGGAATTCGACACGCCGGAATGGGCGCCGCCGAAGGCGCAGCAATGGGCAAGCGGCCAGATCACCCGTTTCGGCAAGAAGATCCTCGGCGTCGTCGCCGCCAATGACGGTACGGGTGGTGCCGCCGTCGCGGCCTTCAAGGCTGCCGGCTTCGATCCGGTGCCACCGGTGACGGGTAACGACGCGACCATCGCCGGCCTGCAGCTCATCATTTCCGGCGACCAGTATAATACCATCTCCAAGCCGAGCGAGATCGTGGCAGCTGCAGCAGCCAATGTCGCGATCGAGTTGCTCTCCGGCTCGGCACCGAAGGCCGACACGAAGCTCTTCGATACGCCGACCAAGCTTTTCACGCCAGCATTGGTCACGTCTGAAAACCTCAAGGCCGAGATCATCGACAAGGCCGTCAATGGCAAGCCGATCCAGACGTCGGACCAGCTCTGCATCGACCGCTATGCCGACGGCTGCAAGAAGCTTGGCATCGGCAGCTGAGTTCTGCTCTTTCTCTGAACCCGGCCGCTTCGGCGGCCGGAAACCAAACGCATCCGATAGCATCTCAACCCGAGAAGGTGGCGAGTCATGAGTGACGCTTCCGATCATAGAGCCCCGGATGGCGAGCTTGTGCTCAGCCTCAAAGGGATCTCCAAACACTTCGGCGCCGTCTCGGCACTGACGGATATCAACCTCGATGTGCATGCCGGCGAAGTCGTGGCACTTGTCGGCGACAATGGCGCGGGCAAATCGACGCTCGTCAAGGTTCTGGCCGGCGTCCACCAGCCGAGTTCAGGCACGATCACATTCCGAGGCAAGCAGGTCACGCTTAGCGACCCCGCAACCGCGCTTGATCTCGGCATCGCCACCGTCTTTCAGGATCTGGCGCTTTGCGAAAATCTCGATGTCGTCGCCAACATTTTTCTCGGCCGGGAACTGAGCCCGATAAAGCTCGACGAAACAGCAATGGAGGTTCGCGCCTGGACCTTGCTCAACGAGCTGGCCGCACGAATCCCGAGCGTTCGCATCCCGATCGCATCGCTTTCGGGCGGCCAGCGGCAGACGGTGGCGATCGCCCGCTCGCTGCTGCTGGAGCCGAAGCTCATCATGCTCGACGAGCCGACCGCGGCGCTTGGCGTGGCACAGACCGCCGAGGTGTTGAACCTCATCGAACGCGTCCGCGACAAGGGGCTCGGCGTGATCATGATCAGCCATAATATGGAGGACGTGCGCGCCGTCGCCGACCGTATCGTCGTTCTGCGCCTCGGCCGCAACAACGGGATTTTCTATCCCGACACTTCAAATCAAGAGCTTGTCAGCGCCATCACCGGCGCAACCGAAAACGCCGTGTCGCGACGTGCAGTGCGGCGTCAGGCCCAGCAGGAAGTAAGAGAAGGGGGCCAGCCATGAGCCAGGACAGCAAGCAATCGGCCGTGCTGCTCGACCGCAGCGATGTCCGCGTCAACCATGACACCGGCCTTGCGGCCACGATCCGCTCGTCGATCGACAAGGTTCGCTCCGGCGATCTCGGCTCGCTGCCCGTCATCGTCGGCCTCGTCATCATCTGGACGGTGTTCGGCACGCTCAACCCGACGTTCCTCTCCAGCAACAATCTTGCCAATCTGCTGTTCGACGCCTCGACCGTCGGCATCATCTCGCTCGGTATCGTCTGCGTACTGATGGTCGGCGAAATCGATCTTTCCGTCGGCTCGATCAGCGGCTTCGCCTCGGCCATGGTCGGCATGCTCTGGGTGAACGAGGGCTGGCCCGTCGCCTTGGCGATTCTGGCGGCTCTCGTCGTCGGCGGCGTGATCGGTGCCATCTATGCCGTATTGTTCAACCGGCTGGGCATGCCGAGCTTTGTTGCCACATTGGCGGGTCTTCTCGCCGTGCTGGGCATGCAGCTCTATCTGCTCGGTGCGACGGGTTCCATAAATCTGCCCTATGGCTCGGCGATCGTGAATTTTGGCCAGCTCCTCGTCATTCCCCGCCCGCTCGCCTATGTCTTGGCGCTCATTCCGGGTGTGGCGATGCTGGTGACCGGCTTGGGCACCGTGCGGCGGCGCAAACAAGCGAACCTATCGGCGCCTTCTGCCGGCGGCCTGCTGGCGAAGGCGGCCGCCATCACCGTGGCTTTGGAATTCGTGGCCTTCTATCTCAATCAGGACCGCGGCGTTCCGTGGATGTTTGCCCTGTTCGTAGTGCTGGCGATCGTCATGAATTATGCGCTGACGCGCACGCAATGGGGCCGGTCGATGTCCGCCGTCGGCGGCAATCGCGAGGCGGCGCGCCGTGCCGGCATCAATGTGCGGCGGATATATACCAGCGCCTTCGTTCTCTGCGCCATGTTCGCAGCCCTTGGTGGCGTGCTGGCGGCAGCGCGCCTGGCTTCGGCCAGCCAGCAGGCTGGCACCGGCGACGTCAATCTGAATGCGATTGCCGCGGCAGTGATCGGCGGCACCAGCCTCTTCGGTGGCCGTGGCAGTGCCTATTCCGCACTGCTTGGCATCATCGTCATCCAGTCGATTGCGAGCGGCCTCACGATGCTCGATCTGTCGTCGGCGCTTCGCTACATGATAACAGGCGCGGTTCTTGCCATTGCCGTCATCGTCGACTCACTCGCCCGTCGTTCCCGCGCCTCGCATGGGCGCGGCTGATTTCTTCAAAAAGGTAAGGGTTGTTATGAGACAGGATTTTGCCGGCAAGGTCGCCGCCATCACCGGGGCTGCGTCAGGAATTGGCCTGGAATGCGCCAAATCGCTATTGAACGAGGGCGCCAGTGTCGCCTTCGTCGACAGGGCGGAAGATAGCCTGAAAAGCCTCTGCGCTGAGCTGGGACCGAATGCCTTTCCCGTCGTCGTCGATCTCCTGAACCCCGAGAGCGTGGCGACCATGATGCCGCAAATCCTCGGCAAGTTCGGCAAGCTCGACATCTTCCATGCCAATGCCGGCGCCTATATCGGCGGCGAGGTTGCGGAAGGTGATCCCAATGCCTGGGACCGGATGCTGGATCTCAATATCAACGCCGCCTTCCGTTCGGTCCGCATGGTATTGCCGCACATGATCGAACGGAAGACCGGCGATATCATCATGACGAGCTCGATCGCCGGTCTGGTGCCGGTGGTCTGGGAGCCGATCTACACCGCATCAAAACATGCCATCCAAGCATTCACGCATACGGTTCGGCGCCAGGTTGCCAAACATGGCATCCGCGTCGGTGCCGTGGCGCCAGGGCCGGTTGTGACGGCATTGATCAGTGATTGGCCGCAGGCAAAGCTCGACGAGGCAATTGCCGCAGGCGGCCTCATGGAGGCGACGGAAGTGGCGGAAGCGGTCGTCTTCATGCTATCGAGACCGCGTAACATCGTAATCCGGGATCTGGTGATCCTGCCCTTGAGTACGGATCTCTGATGACGGCACCTTATTTCATCGGTATCGACGTCGGCACCGGCAGCGCCCGGGCCGGAATTTTCGATGCGCATGGCCATCTGCTCGCTGCCGCCAAGCGGCCGATCACCATCTGGCACGAGGCCGGCAGCATCGTCGAACAGTCGAGCGAGCAGATATGGAAGGCGGTTTGCGACAGCGTCAAAGAGGCTGTCGCCACGGCGAAGATCGCGGCCGTCGATGTCGCCGGCATCGGCTTTGACGCGACATGCTCGCTGGTCGCGGTCAAGGCGGATGGCAGCCAAGTGGCTGTGGGACCATCGGGAGACGCCGACCGCAATATTGTCGTCTGGATGGACCATCGCGCCGCCGGCGAAGCGGCGGAGATCAATGTCGGGAATCATGCCGTGCTTCGCTATGTCGGTGGCCGCATCTCGCCCGAGATGGAAACGCCGAAGCTCCTGTGGCTGAAGCGAAACCTGCCGCAATCCTTTGCCGCGACGGACCATTTCTTCGATCTCGCCGATTATCTGACTTGGCGGGCGACGGGCTCACTGCAAAGATCGGTATGCACGGTCACATGCAAGTGGACTTATCTCGCCCATGAGAAGCGCTGGGACGCGCAGTATTTCAAGGATATTGGCCTCGGCGAACTTGCCGACGAAGGTTTCGTACGGATCGGCACCGACATTGTCGAGCCGGGCACCGCACTTGGTGAGGGCTTGAACGAGGCTGCCGCGCTGGATCTTGGTCTTGCCACCGGTACGCCGGTCGGCGCATCGCTGATCGATGCCCATGCAGGCGGCGTCGGAACGCTGGGCGGGCAGGGAGAAGATGGCAAGGCTGATGTCAGAAACAGGCTCGCCTACATCTTCGGCACTTCGGCCTGCTCGATGGCATCGAGCGAAGGGGCTGTATTCGTCGATGGGGTCTGGGGCCCCTATTATTCGGCCATGGTGCCCGGCCTCTGGCTGACCGAAGGCGGGCAATCTGCGGCAGGAGCTGCGATCGATCATCTCGTCACCATGCATCCGGCGGCTGGCGAGGCTCGTCAGAAGGCCGAGGCGGAAGGCCTATCGCTGGTCGCATGGCTCGACCGGCAGGCCATGAAGGCAAGTAAGAACGCGTCCGATGCCGTGAAGCTTGCCCAATCCATCCAGGTCGTTCCCGAATTCCTTGGCAACCGATCGCCCTATGCCGATCCGGATGCCCACGCCGTCATCTCCGGCCTCGGGCTGGAAACCGGCATCGACGATCTGGTCGCCCTCTATGTCGCCGGCCTCTGCGGTATCGGCTATGGCCTCAAGCAGTTGCTCGAAAAGCTGGCCCAGGATGGCATTGCCTGTGATCTCATCATTGCGAGCGGCGGTGCCGCCCAGAGCGGCCTCGTGCGTCAACTGCTGGCAGATACGACAGGGCGGCCCGTCGCCGTCGCTGATACGGAGGAGCCCGTCCTTCTTGGCGCAGCCATGCTAGGCGCAACGGCAGGCGGACATTGCGGCTCTCTTGTGGAGGCAATGGCAGCCATGTCGCGGCTGGCGAAAAGGTTCGAGCCGGCGGCTGGCGCGATCAAGGCGCTGCATGAACGGCGTTACGAAGCTTTCGAGCTGTTGCAATCGGCAGATCGCAGTATTCGCGCGCTGATGGCGTCGTAGGACGCACGGCGATTTGCCGCTCAGCCGCGTAGCGGGACAATTTAGCGCGCGGGTGCAGGGGTGAGCCACTTGCGCCTCCTGAAGCGAAAACTTGGTGTTGCGCGGGCATTGTCTGCAGAGACATTTATCATCATCGCTCATAAGTTTATGCATCGACGACCCACTACTGTTTCGCGGAACAGGCGTTAAATTAGCGCCGACCAGTCGCGCGATCGCGGCTCAAGTCAAGGAAGGACGTCATCATGGACATTAACAAGAACGGCGCGCAGCCCTCGGGAAAAGGACCGTCTGACTGGTTCACCGGCACGGTGCGCATCGACCCGCTGTTCGCTGCCAATGAGGCACGCCGGGCCGCGGCCGGCAGCGTGACTTTCGAACCCGGCGCCCGCACCGCATGGCATACCCATCCGCGCGGCCAGACGCTGATCGTCACCGCAGGCCTCGGCCGCGTCCAGCGGGAGGGCGGCCAGGTTGAGGAAGTCCGCCCGGGAGATGTCGTCTGGTTCGAGCCGGGCGAAAGGCACTGGCACGGCGCTTCGCCGACGACTGCCATGACCCATATCGCCATCCACGAACACCTCGATGGCAAGGTGGTGGATTGGATGGAGCACGTCACCGACGATCAATATCAGGGAAGGTGACGCCTTTCATCAGGATGGAGGTGTGATTGGCGTCTGCCGCAGCAGCCACAGCTTGAGGCAGGCGCTTTCTACCGTAGCGTAGGCGTCCTGAAGCCTCACGGCTGCAGCAGGTTCGACATGGGCCGAAACGCTTCCCTGACCATTTCGGCAAGCTCCCGGATCGCCGGGCTCGAATGGTAAGGGTTGCGGCGAAGCACGACGCGGGATGAATCGACCGGGGGAAAACCATCCTCGAGCGTGAGCTCTCTGCAGCCGTGGGGGATGTTGCTGCGCGATAGCGTCGAAACGGCAAGGCCGGCGAGGACGGCGCTCTTCAGGCCTGAGCCGGTGTCGGCAATGAAGGCGATGCGATAGCGCAGGCCGGCCTGTTCCAGCGAACGCAGCGCAAAATCACGACACCATGTCGAATTCCGGTAGACCGCTATGGGCAGCGGTCTTGCCTCGTGCAGGCGGTGCACCAAGGAGGTGACCCAGACCGTGGGGTCGACGCAGAGAATTTCACCTGTCGTCTGATTGCTCCAGTCGAAGACAACGGCGAGGTCGAGTTCGTCCCGCTCCAGGGCTGCAAGATTGGGGGCGGTGTAGTCGCAGGAAACGGTCACCTCCACAGCCGGATGCCTTACCGCGAAGGCGGCAAGCGCCGCCGGGAGTATGGTCTGGCTGTATTCCTCGGGAATTCCGATCCGTACCGGTCCGTCGAGCGGTTTGGTGCGGATCGTCGCGGCCGCCTCGTTCAGAAGCTCGATAACCCGTTGCGCATAGGGCAACAGCTGATTTCCCGCCCGGGTCAGCACCGCTCCACGAGCATTTCTCTCGAAAAGCGTCTCGCCGATCGTCTCCTCAAGGCGCCGGATCTGGGCGCTGACGGCGGACTGAGTGCGCCCGATGCGCTGTGCGGCGACGGAAAAGTTGAGCGTCTCGCTTATGACGAGAAACGTCCGGAGCAGATCGCTTTCGATGGGTTCGCGCATGAACCACCACAAATATTTCTGATAGCTACTATCTCTACTATTCGTTTGCCTGATGTCAAATATCGGCGCACACAGATGGTATTCGATTCCTATTTAATCCTTAGAGTCCTCTCAAATGACCTTCCAGCTTCCGGCCCGCTCCGCTCTAACCGGCGATTACGAGAGGGGTGTCATTCTTGTGGCGATCGCAACGCTGGCCTGGAGCTGCAGCGGCATCTATGCGCGGCTTCTGACTACCGACATCTGGACGGCGATCGCCTGGCGATCGCTGTTCGGCGGCGTGTTCCTGTTTATCCCGAGCTTCTTTCTCGAAGGCGGGTTTTCGTGGCGCCAGTGGAGTTCGGTCTTTCGCCCTGCCGGTCTGGCGATGACTGCTTGCCAGACCATCAGCCAGGCGTGCTTCATCGGCGCTCTCTATATGACCACGGTCGCAAACGTGACCATGATTTATGCGACTGCGCCATTCATCGCCGCTTTCCTCAGCTGGACCATGCTGAAGGAGCGCGTTGCGAAGCGAACCTTGATTGCCGGCGCCATCTGCCTGATCGGCGTGGCCGTCATCGTCGCCTCATCGATCGGCGGCGGCACCGGTGTTGGCGATCTGCTGGCGCTCGGCATGACGGTCACCTTCGCGCTCATCATCGTCATCCCGCGTATGGACGGCAGCGTGCCGATCCTGCCTTCGAGCATCGTCAGCGGCTTCCTCACATTCGTGATTTTCGTTCCTTTCGCATCCACGGCCTCGCTCGATACCCATAATTGGTTCCTGCTTGCGGCGTTCGGGGCGACGAATTTCGCGCTTGCTTTCGTCCTGTTCCTGTTCGGGTCGCGGCGAATGCCCGCAGCGGATGCCGCGCTCATCAGTTCCATGGAGATCGTGCTGACCCCCTTTTGGGTCTGGCTCATTTTCTCCGAGAGACCGCCGGTCGCGACTTTCATCGGCGGCATGATCATCTTTGCCACGATCGTCTGGCACACGGCGGTCGATCTCCGTCAAAGCCGCCGCACGCGCGTGTCGGTCTAGCGCATTTCCAGGAAAAGTGTGAAGCGGTTTTCCGTCCGGAATGCGAAAAAACAAGAACATAGAGCACTTTAGCGATTCGAAGAAAACCGGAAGCACTCTAGAAGACTATAGCCATCGGCCCCCATCTCGGCAAAGATAGCAGGCCTCGACCCCCGGTTTCTCAAGAAGCGATGAAAACGACATGACGTCCAACGATCCTTTGCTCCAGCCCTATCAGCTCAAGCACCTGACGCTGAAGAATCGCATCATGTCGACCGCGCACGAGCCTGCCTATTCGGAAGAAGGTATGCCGACGGACCGCTACAGGCTTTATCATCGCGAGAAGGCGAAGGGTGGCATCGCTCTGACAATGACAGCGGGTTCAGCGGTCGTTTCGTCGGATTCGCCGCCGGCCTTCGGCAATCTGCATGCCTATAAGGACGAAATCGTGCCATGGTTGAAGCGGCTCGCCGACGACTGTCACGAGTTCGGTGCCGCCGTGATGATCCAGTTGACACATCTCGGTCGCCGCACCGGCTGGAACAAGGGCGATTGGCTGCCTGTGCTGGCGCCGTCGCCGCTCCGCGAGCCTGCGCACCGGGCTTTCCCCAAAGCGATCGAAGATTGGGATATCGAGCGCATCGTCGGCGATTTCGCCTCAGCCGCCCAACGCATGCAGGATGCAGGCCTCGATGGTATCGAGCTCGAAGCCTACGGCCATCTGACCGACGGCTTCTGGTCGCCGGCGACGAACCGGCGCGAGGACGAGTTCGGCGGCTCCCTCGACAACCGCATGCGCTTCTCGATGATGGTGACCGAGGCAATTCGCAAGGCGGTAGGCCCGGATTTCATCGTCGGTATCCGGCTCGTCGCCGATGAGGATTGGGAAAAGGGGCTCTCGCGGGAGGAGGGCGTCGAGATCGCCAAGCGGCTTGCCGCCTCGGGCACCATCGACTTTCTCAACATCATTCGCGGTCACATCGACAGCGACGCGGCGCTCACCAAGGTCATTCCGATCCAGGGAATGGCGTCGGCGCCGCATTTGGATTTTGCCGGCGAGGTGAGGGCGGCGACCAAGTTCCCGATCTTCCATGCTGCCCGCATCAGCGACGTTGCCACGGCGCGGCATGCGATCGCAGAGGGCAAACTCGATATGGTCGGCATGACGCGCGCCCATATCGCCGATCCGCACATCGTCAACAAGGTCATGTCGGGGCAGGAAGCCCATATCCGTCCTTGCGTCGGTGCGACCTACTGCCTTGACCGCATCTATGAGGGCGGCGAGGCGCTCTGTATTCACAATGCCGCGACCGGCCGCGAGGCCGAGATGCCCCACCAGATCGAGCCGGCGCCGACGTTCCGAAAGGCGGTCGTCATCGGTGCCGGTCCCGCGGGGCTTGAGGCCGCGCGTGTGCTCGGGGAGCGTGGTCATAAAGTCGATGTGCTCGAAGCGAGCGGCAAGGCCGGCGGGCAGGTGAATCTGCTCACTCGCAACCCACGCCGCAAAGAAATGATCGGGATCATCGATTGGCGGCTGTCTGAACTGGAGCGCCTGGGTGTCGCGATCCATTATGATGTCTATGCCGGGGCGGATGAGGTTCTGGCCTTTGAACCCGATATCGTCGTCGTGGCGACCGGCGGCATCGCGCAATCGCCCGAACTCGAGGGCGGCGACAGCCTCGTCACATCCTCCTGGGATATCCTGGCCGGAGCGGTAAAGCCCGAGGGTCTGGTCCTGCTCTACGACGACAATGGCGGACATCCGGGCATGTCAGCAGCCGAGGTGATCGCCAATAGCGGCGCCGAACTGGAACTCGTCTCGCCGGAGCGTTTCTTCGCGCCGGAAATGGGCGGCATGAACCATGTTCCCTATGCGAAGACCTTCGCCGAGAAAAATGTCCGGGTGACCATCAATACCCGGCTGAAATCGGTGCGTCGCGACGGCAATGCGCTGGTTGCTGTGCTGGGATCCGACTTTTCCGAGCATACGCAATGGGAGCGCCGGGTTTCCCAGGTCGTGGTCGAGCACGGCACCATGGCGAATGATGAGCTTTATCTCGAGCTGAAGCCGCTCTCACGCAATCTCGGAGCCGTCGACTATCAGGCCCTCATTGCGCGTCGTGCGCCATTGCCGGAAAAGTATGCGGCAGGCGCCTTCGATCTGATCCGCATCGGCGATGCCATCTCAAGCCGCAATATCCACGCGGCCATTTATGACGCGCTGCGCTATTGCTCGCTGCTGTGAGGCTGTTCTCGCACGCGCTTCGGTTGCCCTTCGATAACCGTTGTCGACCGCCTTATCCGCGGAACCTCAACAGCAGTCTGAGCCGGTGCACTCACGATGCCGATAGCGAGATTTGGGCGTGAGCGCTTTTCCGAAGCGCCTGATCCTATATCATAAGGTTTGAGGTTGGATAATAATATCCATAAATATCAATAGATTAAATGATAATTCTGTGGTTCTTTCGAGGATTTCACATGCGAGGATGCGCCTTGGATCCATCATGGTCCTGAAACAAAATGTAACAACTTAAAACACTGCGTTACGTCCGAATCGATATATTCGCCTCATCTTGAACGAGAGGCTGCTTGATGCATTCAGACAATTCGCCGACCCTTTCGCAAACCGACGTGTTGATCTGCCTGGACAATCAGCAAGTCGCGACGCGTATAGGGTCTGTTCTGTCTGAACGGGGCCTGACGGTAGCGACCATACCAGCGACCGGCATTCAGGCGTGGTTCGAGCCGAATGGCTGTCAGGTGGTCGTCACGCATACGGCGATGATCGGCCAGATACGCACCCGGCTGAAATTGCCGATCGTCAACCTGGAAGCTTTCATCTTCGAGCGTCCCGACCATGCCGCTGAAGGTGCGCCACGGCAGTTCGACGGCGATGCATTCATCAAGCGGATTTTCATGGTCATGGGCGATGCCCATAAACGCGCAGCGCGCGGACCGTTGCCACGCTAGCCTTGGCCGGCCCGCTCAGGGCAATTCCTGCGAAAGTGCGAAGCGGTTTTGCGTTGGAAATTGCTTGAAAACAAAGAGATAGGGCATTTCCACAACTCCGTTTAAAGCGGAAAAGCTCCAGCACCTCCGTCCGGATTCGGCTTTCAGGGAAACCAGCACGCGCTCCGAGTGATCTCGGGCTAGCCTCCCATTTTCTTGTCTCGCCGGCGTACGCTCAATATCAGCCCTGCCGCGAAGCAGCCACCGTCGCAGTTCCCCTTGATGCTCAGGGTATTGGGCCCTCATCGCATTCCATCCGTCATCGCCGCCGCCGGCAAGCCTTGCCTGCGGGCGATGGCTGAATGTCATGAAACCTAAAAACAAGGCTGGCAATTTCAGATAGAGTTCAGCCTGCCCAATTATCTTCGCCCTCGATTCCGAACGCGAGATCGGCGAAGCCCTTGAGAAGTATCGTCGGTAACGTGTCGGAAAACGGTTTCGCAGCAAAGTTCATCGCACCGCTACGGTGCAAAGCCCCCAAAGAGAACTGAGGATTTCGAAACGTGGCTGATGTTTGTACACAAGGCGTAGACACGGGCTTTGTCGCCCTGGGCTACGCCAAAATTGCTTTTCTGGGCGTCGTGCAGGGCTTGACCGAGCTTCTGCCGATCTCGTCCACCGCTCATATGCGCCTCGTACCGGCTTTGCTCGGCTGGCAGGATCCCGGCTCGGCGTTTTCGGCAGCGATGCAGCTTGCCGCGTTGGCGGCGATCGTGTCCTATTTCTGGAGCGACGTCCGTTACGTCACCTTCGGATCGCTCGACGCCATCAAGCGCCGGGATTGGCGGTCGCCCGCCATGCGGCTTGCGATTGCCATTGTCATCGCGACGATCCCCATCGTCATAGCCGGCCTGCTTCTGTCGTCTTCGCTGAATGCCTGCGGTACGTCGTTGCGCAGCCTGTGGGTCATCGGTAGCGCCTGCGTTGTCATGGGCGTGCTTCTGGCCGTTGCGGAACTTTATAGCCGCCACAAAAAGAATATGGAGCAAATGACCCTGATCGATGCCCTGTTTGTCGGCATCACGCAGGTTGGTGCTCTCGTGCCCGGCGTTTCACGCTCGGGTTCGACCCTGACCGGAGCGCTCTTTCTCGGCCTGAAACGCGAGGAAGCGGCCCGGTTCTCCTTTCTGCTCGGGTTGCCGGCGATCGCGCTTGCCGGTTTGAAGGAACTGTTCACGCTCTATAAGGCCCATATTCCCATGGAAGCCTGGTCCATTCTGATCGTCGGACTGATTGTCGGCAGTATCTCGTCCTTCGTGGCCATCTGGGGGCTCATGCGCTTTCTGGAGCGGTTTTCCACTTGGCCCTTCGTGGTCTACCGCATCGTGTTGGGCGTGGTCATCCTCTTCGGTGTGCTGACCATGGGCTGGGCCTGATCGACCGGCTCAGCCGATTGCTGCGACAAAACGGGAGGCGGCGACCGATGGTCGGCGCCTCCTTGTCGTTCTGCCGAGGGCATTTCCGTTTCAAACGGAGTCACGGAAATGCCCTATCTCTTTGTTTTCGCGTAATTCCGTACGCAAAACCGCTGCGCGCTGCTGCTAGAATTGCTCTAGCCGAAGACCAGTCCGCCGTCGACGATCAGGTTCTGCCCGGTAACGGCGCGGGCCCAGGGGCTGGCGAAGAACAGAACGGCATCGGCGGCTTCTTCGGGTGTCGTGACGCGACGAAGCGGCGTATTGGCGGCGATGATGTCGAAAACGGCTTCCGGCGTGGCGCTGCTGGCATCGGTCGTGCGCAGCAGGCCGCCCGAGATCATGTTGACGGTAATGCCGAGCGGCCCGAGCTCGGCGGCAGCTGTTCTGGTCAGCGACAGGAGAGCCGCTTTCGCTGCCGTATAGTCGTGATAGGGCACGACCGGATTCTGGAAGAGGTTGGTGCCGATCGTGATGACCCTGCCAAAGCCCGCCCGCGCCATCGCAGGCCGCGCCGCCTGAATGAGGTTTAAGGCCCCCCGAAGGGCCGTCTCTAGCTGCGCTGCCATTTCTGCCCAGCTCAAGGCATCCAGTTTCGAGCGCGCATCGCCGTTGAAGCTGAAATCGGCAAGCGCATTATGGACTATGGTCGTCGGCGCTCCGAAGTGAGCCGTCACCTCCTCCACCAGCCGTTCCGTGTCGGCGGAGCTGCGCATATCGGCTTGGAAAGCCCTTGCACGATCGCCGAGCTGCGTCGCAAGCGCTTCCGCCTGCGCGCAGCTGGCTCGATAATTGATCGCGACCTTCGCGCCTTCGCGCGCAAAGGCTGCCGCGATTGCTGAGCCGAGACCGCGCCCGGCACCTGATACGATGACGATCTGCTCCTTGATTGGCAGGCTCATCCATCTACTCCTTCATTATCTGCCCATAGCGCATGGAAATGCTGCACCGGTCCGTGGCCGCTACCGACCGAGAGCTCGCCCGCGGCGGCGACCGCGCGGGCGAGATAATTCTTGGCCGAGGCGATGGCTTTCGGAAGCGGCAGGCCTTTGGCGATCTCGGCGGCAATGGCGCTGGAGAGCGTACATCCGGTTCCGTGCGTGTTCTTTGTCGGCAGCCGGTCGGCTTCGAACCAGGTGACGATGCCTGCGCTTGCCAGCACATCGGGGCTCTCATCGCCTTCGAGATGACCGCCCTTCACAAGAACTGCGGCCGGGCCGAGACTGGCCAGGACATTTGCTTGACGTGCCATATCGTCGCGGCTTGCTGCCTCGGCTTCGTGCAGCAAGGCTGCCGCCTCGGGCAGGTTCGGCGTCACGACCGTCGCCAGAGGCAACAAGCGCCTGGTCAGCACATCGACGGCATCGGCGGCGAGAAGGGCTGCGCCGCCTTTGGCGATCATCACGGGATCAAGCACGACAGGGACATCGCGGCGTCTTGCCAGAATGTCGGCAACGGCGCTCGCGATCTCCGCGTTGGCGATCATGCCGATCTTGACGGCATCGACGCGGATATCGGCAAAAATCGCCGCAATCTGATCGGCGACGAATTGCGGCGGCACCGGATGAACGCCGGAAACGCCCCGAGTATTTTGAGCGGTCAGGGCGGTCAAAACAGCCATTCCATAAACGCCGCGAGCCGAAAAAGTTTTGAGGTCGGCCTGGATACCGGCGCCGCCGGAGGGATCGGAGCCGGCGATGGACAGGACGTTGCGGATCATTTGCGCGCCTCCTTGATAGCTTCGGCGATTAGGGCTGTAGCGGCCGCGGGATCGGGTCTGCCGCATATGGCCGAGACCACCGCCAATCCATCCGCGCCTGCCGCCAGCGCGTCGGCAACATGCTCGGCTTTCAGGCCGCCGATGGCCACCGTCGGAACCGGGGAGAGCTTGATGATGCGTTTAAGGCCATCAAAGCCGATTGGCTGCTTGTGATCCGGCTTGGTCGGCGTTGCAAAGACCGGACCGATCCCTGCATAGTCGACGATCCCGGCGTCGATTGCCGCAGTGAGGGCCTCGGTCTCCACCGAAAGACCCAGGATCATGTCCGGGCCGATCATTCGGCGTGCCGCGCGGGCGTCCAGATCTTCCTGCCCGATATGCAGGCCATCGGCACCAATTGCGATAGCGGCATCGACATTGTCGTTGACGATGAGGCGGGCATTGCTTCCCGCCAGCACCTGCTTGAGGGCAAGGCCTGTCTCGATCATCGCCGCGGTCGCGGCATGTTTGTCGCGCAGCTGCACGATCGTTGCGCCACCGGCAACAGCGGCACGCGCAGTCTCGACCATGCCGATATCAGCGCACAGGACTGGATCCAGAACGAGATACAGTGAAAGGTCGAAGTTCTTCATGCCGTCATGATCCTCGCCTTGGCGGACAGGGTGTCGGCGTCGAGGGCGGCCAGAGCATCGAGAAAGCGCCAGGAAAAGGAGCCGGGGCCATCGGCTGCCGCTCCCGCCTGTTCTCCCGCAACGGCAAAGACGGCAAGTGCCGCAACCGTCGCATCGAAGGGATTGTCGGGCACGGCGGCTGCGAATGCGCCGACAAGGCAGGTCAGCGAGCAGCCGAGTGCCGTGACTTGAGGCATCAGCGAAGAGCCGCCTTCTATGCGCCGCGCCCTTGGACCATCGGTGACAAAATCAGTGACGCCGGTCACGGCAACCACGCATCCGTGCCGTTCGGCGAGTTGTCTGGCCGCAACCTCGGCCAATTCGACGGGATCGCGGCTGTCGACGCCTTGGCCATGGCTGGCGCCGCCCGCAAGCGCGATGATCTCCGAGGCGTTGCCGCGAACGATCGTCGGCTGCTGTTCCAGCAGTTGCGCGGCGGCCTTGCGGCGGAACGCCGTTGCATAATGTGCCACCGGATCGAGAACCCACGGTTTGCCCGCCTGCGTTGCCGATTGCGCGGCGGCGAGCATGCCGGCAAGCCATCCAGCCGAAAGCGTACCGATATTCACCGTCAGTGCCCCGGAGATGGCGGCGAATTCGCCGGCTTCTTCTTCTGCATGCACCATGGCGGGTGAAGCTCCGGCCGCAAGCATGACGTTGGCGGCGATATTCATTGCCACGAAATTGGTGATGCACTGCACCAGCGGCGGGTTCGCCCGCATGGCGCCGAGCAGAGTGCCGACAGTCGTTTGGTCTTGCATATCGCCCCTTTCAGACGGGCGAGACGCGGGGGCGGATGCAGCGCTGCCGGCCCCGAGCGACTCCCTCCGCCAGCATGATCTGGTTCAGGTTCAAAGGGTGCTTCTCAGCCCGCCGAACAGCGGACGCCCCTGTCTCTCAATCCTTTCCTTGTTGCAGACAACGGCTCTTCTGTCATCAGCAAATTGCGGGAGAGACGACGGAGCGACCGATGCGGAATTTGCTGATGCCTCTGCGATCCATGCGTCCAGCGCATGGGTGCGGTGATACCTTTGCTCTGCAAAATGTGAGGGTCTTGAACTATATATTGCTCATCGAAGCGAACGGAGCGCCAAGCACGGCAGCTCAGCTTCGAATACCCAAGGAAAGGGGATCATCATGAACGTAGCACGCTCTTTCAACAACTGGCGCAAGTATCGTCAGACGGTCGCCGAACTGGGCCGTATGTCTGCCCGTGAGCTGCACGACCTGGGCATTGATCGCGGTGAAATCCGCAATGTTGCCCGCGCCGCAGTTGCCGGCTAACAGTCGCGTCGGCTGAGTTACAAGCT
This sequence comes from Rhizobium freirei PRF 81, assembly GCF_000359745.1. Classification (GTDB taxonomy): domain Bacteria; phylum Pseudomonadota; class Alphaproteobacteria; order Rhizobiales; family Rhizobiaceae; genus Rhizobium; species Rhizobium freirei. The sequence goes on along the minus strand of NZ_AQHN01000054.1, from coordinate 90,624 downwards.
GCATTCTGTCAGCGCCTGCTTCCTCCCGAGCAGGCGCTTTTGTTTTGTTCGGATGTCAGTTCACCGTGCTCTCTGCCGAAAAATGCTCCAGTTGAGTTTTCTGCTTTTCGCATAGCGCATAGCTGTCTTGCAAAGAAATGCCTATCAACTGAGCAAAAGACTGATATGTTTAACCCATCGAAGCGATGCATCTCCTCCCGCATCCCTTCGCTTTGCGGACGCCCTTCTCCTCCTCCCAAGGTCGTCTGCGCGAACAGTGGCTCTCCTCCTCCCGTCCACTGTTCATTTATTGATGAAAGCCTGCCGCACCTCCTCCCGCGGCAGGCTTTTTTCGTTTCAGCCAGGAGCATCCGAAAAGCGGCGCGGCGCCTCTCGCAAAAATGAACGGGCGCCACTATGTGCCACAGGCGTAGCGCGTTACATCGAAGATCACTCCAAAACTGATTCACCCCAAAAGGACGATGCTTATGAACGGTTCTGCCGAATACACGCCGCCGAAGATCTGGACCTGGAACAAGGCGAATGGCGGCCAGTTCGCCAATATCAACCGTCCGATCGCCGGGCCGACGCATGAAAAGGAACTGCCGGTCGGCCGCCATCCTCTTCAGCTCTATTCGCTCGGCACGCCGAATGGCGTGAAGGTCACGATCCTGCTCGAGGAGTTGCTGGCGCTTGGTCATAGCGGCGCCGAATATGACGCCTGGCTGATCAAGATCGGTGACGGCGACCAGTTCGGCAGCGGCTTCGTCGAGATTAACCCGAATTCGAAGATCCCCGCCTTGCTCGATCGCAGCGGCCCCAAGCCGATCCGCGTTTTTGAATCGGGATCGATCCTGACCTATCTCGCCGAAAAGTTCGCCGCCTTCCTGCCGAAGGAGCAGCCTGCTCGTGCCGAATGCCTGTCCTGGCTGTTCTGGCAGATGGGCAGCGCGCCCTATCTCGGCGGCGGTTTCGGGCACTTCTATGCTTATGCACCGACGAAGATCGAATATGCGATCGATCGCTTTGCGATGGAAGTGAAGCGTGAACTCGACGTGCTCGATCGTCGCCTGGCGGAAAGCGAATATATCGCGGGCAGCGAATACACGATCGCCGATATCGCCATCTGGCCCTGGTACGGCGGTCTCGCCAAGGGCTGGCAGTATGGTGCCGGCGAATTCCTGCAGGTGCAGGATTACAAGAATGTCCAGCGCTGGGCCGATCTGATCTACGCGCGTCCCGCCGTCAAGCGTGGCCGCATGGTCAACCGCATGTCGGGCGATCCGTCCGAACAGCTGCGCGAACGTCATGATGCCAGCGATTTCGACATGAGGACGCAGGACAAGATCGAAGCCGTGGGCTGACGTTCACATCCCTGCGTTTCTTCAGAGAAGCTCGTGGCTGAAAGGCCGCGAGTTTTCGTTTTAGGGGCCGTTTTATGGGCCGCGGCGGTCGCTTTCCTCGAAGCCCGCAAATTCGCCTCTGACGATGCCATGGCGTTGCAGCTTGTCGTAGAAGGTCTTTCGCGGAATCCCCAGAGCCTCGATGGTGCGGCGCACATCGCCATTGTTCTGCGATAACGTCTCGCGAATGAGGTCGGCTTCATAGCGTTCGACGCGGGCGGGCAGGGATAGCGCTGTATCCATGGCAGGCGCCTCACCGGGTTTCGAGGTGGCCGCGGTTTCGAGGCCGAGTACCAGGCGTTCGGCGAAATGGGAGAGTTCGCGAACGTTTCCCGGCCAGTCGTGCTGCAGCAGATGGTGGCGTACGGTGGAGGAGATGGCCGGCGCCTCGCGCTTGAAGCGATTGGCGGCACGCTCGGCAAAATAGCTGAAGAGCAGGGGAATATCGTCGCGCCGCTCGCGCAGCGGCGGGATGGAAAGGGTAACGACATTGAGACGATAATAGAGGTCTTCGCGAAAATCGCCGCGCTGGGCGGGGTCGCCGAGGTCGACTTTGGCCGCCGCCACCACGCGCAGATCGACGGGGCGGACCTCATTCGTGCCAAGCGGCGTTACCTCACGCATTTCCAGCACGCGCAGCATCTGCACCTGGATCGCCGGCGGCATGCTTTCAATCTCGTCGAGAAACAGCGTACCGGCGCTCGAATGTTCGATGCGGCCGACGCGCTTCTTCTGCGCGCCGGTGAACGCGCCCGGCTCGTGGCCGAAGAGTTCGCTCTCGATCACGGTTTCGGGCAGCGCACCGCAGTTCAGCGCCACGAAATTCCCCTTTGCGCGCCGGCTCCAGCGGTGCAGCAGGCTTGCCACCACTTCCTTGCCGCTGCCGGTTTCTCCGGTGACAAGCACATCGACATCCGTATCGGCGATCTGCCGCAAAGTATGGCGCAGCCGCTCCATGGCCGGGGTCTGGCCAATCAGCGGCAGATCGCCCTGCGCCTGTTCGACGGCGACGCGGAGGGAACGGTTTTCAAGAACAAGCCGGCGCTTTTCTGTGGCGCGCCGCACGCTTTGCACCAGCCTGTCCGTGGCAAACGGCTTGGCGATGAAATCATAGGCGCCATCCTGGATGGCCTGTACCGCCATCGGAATATCGCCATGCCCGGTCATCAGGATGACGGGCAGATCGGCGTCGCGCTCCTTGATGCAGGCGAACAGCTGCTGTCCGTCCATTTGCGGCATGCGGATGTCGGAGACAACGACGCCGGCAAAATCCGGCTCGAGAGCGCGCAAGGCATCGCCCGCCGCCGAGAAAGCGGAGACGGCAAAGCCGGCAAGCTCAAGCGTCTGTTTCGTCGCTTTCAATAGATCCTTGTCATCGTCGATGAGAAAAACCGGGGAACTGTCGTTCATGTGCTCGCCCTGCGCAGATGAATGGTGAAACGAGTGCCGTTGCCGCTGCTTTCCACCTCGATGCGACCGCCGTAATCGACGACGATGTCCTTGGAAATGACAAGGCCGAGACCAAGACCCTTTTCCTTGGACGTGTTGAACGGCGTGAACAGCGAGTCGAGGATTGCAGCTGGAATGCCGGGCCCATTGTCGGAGACGATGATCTCGACGTCATCCGATGTTTCTCGCGTCGACACTTCCACCCTCGCGCCATCCCTGCCTTCAAGGGCTTCCAGCGCATTCTGAAACAGGTTGATCAACACCTGCTCGAGCCGGATCTGGGTGCCGACGACGTTGAGCCCCGTCGACGGCACTTCGATCTTGAGAGCGTCGAGGCGGCCGGCGAACCGGCTTCTGAGCAGAACGACGGCACCTTCCATGGCGCTTTTCAGGTCCACCGGTTCCGGCGCTGTTCGTCCCTTCTGAGCAAAGGCTTTGAGCTCCTCAGTGATCGTTCCGATCCGCTCGGTCAGCGTCGTGATGGTGGACAGGTTCTCTTTGACCGGTTCAGTCTGCTGCCTTTCAAGGAAGACGCTGGCATTTTCCGCATACGCGCGGATCGTTGCGAGAGGCTGGTTGATTTCATGGGCGACGCCGGCTGCGACCTGGCCGAGAATGGCAAGGCGGTTTGCCTGCACGAGGTCCTGCTGGACGCCCTGCAGCTTCGCCTCCGTCGCGCGGTGATCGGCAATCTCCGCCTCAAGGCGATCGCGGGCGAGGCTGAGATCTTCGGTGCGCTCCAGAACGCGCCGCTCCAGCTCCTCGCGGGCCATCCTGCTGACGGCGATCTGCATCGCAGAAACATGACGCCTGCGCAGCAGGAAAGCGGCGAATGCCAGGATCGGCAGCAGCACCGTCAAGGTAAGGAAGCGTGTCTCGCGCAGCGAGGATGCAATCGCCTCGTCTGTCGGTATCAGATAACCGAGCCGCCAGGGGGTCGATGGGATCGCGGTCGTCAATTGCAAATATTCTGCGGCGCTGCTGCCCGGCAAAACGGCGCGTACGATGGTCGCATCGGGGCCTATTGGCGCCGGTCGGCTGATCGGCAGCTGCGAGAGAGGTGCCGCACCGAATTGCAGGCTTTTTCGAATAGCGGCTGTTTCCTCGCGCGAAAGCGGTCCTGCCGCCATGAAGCGCCAGGAGGGAAGGCTGGTAATGAGCACGATACCGCGTTCGTCCATAACGTAAGCCGGACGTCCGGTTTCGCTCCAATCGGCTTCCAGCTGATCGAATTCCATCTTTACCACGACGACACCCAAGGCGGAATCGGCGTCGCCGACGCGACGGGAAATATAAAGCCCTGGGCGATTGCTGACCGTTCCGAGCGCGTAATGTTCGGCCGTTCCCGCCTCCATGGCTTTGCGGAAATAGTCGCGGAACGAATAGTCATTGCCGACGAAGCTCAGCGGCTCGCGCCAATTGCTCGAAGCCATGGCGATGCCGTCCTTGCCGACGACATAAAGAACCGAAGCGCTCGTACCGGAGACCAGGCTCTCCAGTTTGCGGTCAAGGGCAACGACGGCATCGTCCTGCCGTCTTGCTAGTGCGTCGCGTACCTGCAGATCATCCGCCAACAATAGCGGCAGTGCGCGCGGACGCTCGAGCACCGCCCGCAGGAGAGCAACCTTGAGGTTCGCATCCGTATGCCCCTGCCTTTGCAGCGTTTCGAGGGCGGTGAGGCGGCCGTAGTAGCTGGCGCCGTACAAGGCGGTGGAGATGATGGCTGCGCATAGCAGCGCAAAGACAAGCCAGACCCGCCGGGATCGCTGTCCCAGCTGCTCTGGTGTCAAAAATCGTCCCGTCGCCGGCTGCTGTAGCATTCCCGCATTGTGCATGTTTTCGCGCATATTGCAATTTAGTCTGTGCGGATTTTCGCACAAGTCGAGAAGTGAACTTCACCTATGAGAATTTAAATCCATATAAATCAATGGGATGTCTCCGCGCAATTCATCTGGCACGCTCGTTGCAAAGGAGGACGGAACAGTCGGAGGCTGTTGAATTCTAGTCGTCGCCCGGAGGGCCGAGAGATCGGTTGGGCTTAACGGAGGACATCATGATTGCTCCCATCGCTGCCGCCGAAACGCGTGGCAAACTTCCCTTTTACCGGCACCTCTATGTGCAGGTCCTGACCGCCATCGCAGCCGGCATTCTGCTTGGCCACTACTATCCGCAGTTCGGCGCTTCGCTGCAGCCGCTCGGCGATGCTTTCATCAAGCTCGTGCGCATGGTCATTGCACCCGTCATCTTCCTGACGGTCACCACCGGCATTGCCGGAATGTCGGATCTGAAGAAATTCGGCCGCGTCGTCGGCAAGTCCTTCATCTACTTCCTGACCTTCTCGACCCTAGCGCTGATCGTCGGCCTGATCGTTTCGAATGTCCTGCAGCCGGGCGCCGGCATGCATATCAATCCGGCGACGCTGGATACGAAGGCGGTCAACAATTATGCGGCGCAGGCGCATGATGCCTCCGTCGTCGGCTTCCTGATGAACATCATTCCCGACACGATCGTCGGCGCCTTCGCCAAGGGCGATATTCTCCAGGTGTTGTTCTTCTCGGTCATTTTCGGCATCGCGCTCGGCGCTGCCGGCGAGCGCGGCCGTCCGGTCACCGATTTCCTGCAGGCGCTGACCACCCCGATCTTCCGCATGGTCGCATTGCTGATGAAGTTCGCCCCGATCGGTGCCTTCGGCGCCATGGCGTTCACGATCGGCAAATACGGCATCGGCACGATCGCCAACCTCGCATTCCTGATCGGCACCTTCTACGCCACGTCGCTGCTGTTCGTGCTCGTCGTGCTCGGCGCAGTCGCCCGTTACAATGGCTTCTCGATCCTGGCGCTGATCCGCTACATCAAGGAAGAGCTGCTGCTGGTTCTCGGCACCTCCTCTTCGGAAGCCGCATTGCCCGGCCTGATGAACAAGATGGAACGTGCCGGCTGCAAGCGCTCCGTCGTCGGCCTCGTCATCCCGACGGGCTACTCCTTCAATCTCGACGGCACCAATATCTATATGACGCTGGCGGCACTCTTCATTGCCCAGGCGACCGATACGCCCCTGTCGCTCGGCGACCAGATCCTGCTGCTACTTGTCGCCATGCTGAGCTCCAAGGGGGCTGCCGGCATCACGGGCGCGGGCTTTATCACGCTCGCCGCGACGCTTGCCGTCGTGCCTTCGGTGCCGATCGCCGGCATGGCCTTGATTCTCGGCATCGATCGCTTCATGTCGGAATGCCGTGCCCTGACCAACTTCATCGGCAATGCCGTCGCTACGATCGTGGTTGCTCGCTGGGAAAACGAGCTCGACCAGACCAAGTTTGCCGCCGCCATGGCGGGGCAATTGAGTGAAGAGATCGAGATGCCGGCGTTGCAGGCGGCGGAATAAGCCTCCCATCGATCCCTCCAAAGTGCAAAGCGGCTCCTCTCGGGGCCGTTTCCAGTTTCGGCACCTGATCGGATTGACGGCTCCGGTTCTGATCACAAGACCATGATCAACAGCTGTCTTCATAATACTGTCATTACAACGGCTCACAGCATGACGCTGACAATTGCGAATTTCGGCAGAGCCGCAGAAGGGACAGGAGGGCAGCGTGGCGCAAACGGCTTCAATGAACCCGCGTCTGTGGATTTCGCGGCGGCCTTGCAGCAGGCGTCGGGATCGCGGGTAGTCGGCAGAATGGCGTCTTCATCGTCAGCGCAGGAAAAGGCCTTGAGGCGTTCGGAAAGTTTTCTCTCCGAACTGGCATTGCATGCGGATGCGCTGCTTCATGGCCGCGTCTACGAACAATATGCTGCCATCTGCTATAGAAGGGTGGCGGAGCACCGTACTGCCGAGGTTCTTATCGTCACAAGCCGCGAAAGCGGTCGCTGGATCGTGCCCAAGGGCTGGCCGATCAAGGGCAAGAAGCCGCACGAGGTGGTGGCGATCGAGGCCTTCGAGGAGGCCGGCGTACGCGGCAAGGTCAAGAAGAAGCCTTTCGGCTACTTCACCTATCTGAAGCACCTCGCGGACGGCAATTGTGTTCCCTGCGTCGTCGAATTGCATCTGCTCGAAGTCGAGCAGGTTTTTCAGGATTTTCCCGAAAGAGGTCAGCGCCGCTGCGAATGGGTCTCCTTCATCGAAGCGGCAAGTCGCGTGCGCGAACCGGAGCTGAAAGGGCTTCTGCTTTCAGCCGAACGAAAAATATCCAAGTCGAGCGGCAAAAGATAGCCGAGCCATATATGCTTTCGGATAAGGCCATGTCTTCTCATTTGTGGCGACACTGGGGGCCTGAATGAACGCATCCCTCGCTATCGACTTGTGACGATGCAACCGGATGTTCTGCTCACCTTGACTGCATCAACCGGGCGACAACCCCGGATCTCGGCTGCCAAGCACATCGACGCTTGTCTATGTCGCATCGATGCCTATATTGACCCAGCGTTCGGCCACATTTGCTTGGGTCGCTATGCTCCATGGCTGCAATAGCTGCCTTCACCCGGCATCGTTTTGCCGGTGGACTTTGGAAGGAGAAATTTCATGTCCATTACTCAGAATAATATCGATAGTTCAAAAGCTTCCACCGTTCCGCATGGTGAAATCGCTGCCGCTGTGCGACAGGCGCGGGAAGCCATCGGCTATACGATTGCCGATCTCTCTGAAACCTGTGGCCTCACCAGTGAGGAAATCGTCGAAATCGAAGCCGGCGCCGATGCCGATCCGGCAAAACTTCGGCGCGTCGCGGCCGCGTTACAGGTCCCCCCTTCGACCTTCTTCGTCGTTTGAGCTAGAGGGCGCGCCCCGACGCGGGGTGCGCCTCTGCAGCGCTTTTGGCGGCAACTCCGCCATCGGTTCAGCGCCCGTATTTCGTTTGAGTTTGATACCTCCAAACTAAAGCCGATTGCCGGCGGTTGGTCAGAACGCCTTCCATTTCATATGTTCGGATCTGAAAGCGGCGGCGGCACTTTCGGCTTGACGGGCGACGCACGGTGCCTCGCCCGCGGTGCCATCTTCCTCTGCCGACTGGTTGCTGGAATGCGGCGGGTCCGCCCTCAGGCGCCTGTTCAATCGGGCAGGAGCGTCGAATCGCTGAGCGTGGCGTGATATAGTGAGCCAGTGCCCTTGTTTTACTTGGAGGCATTATTTCATTGCTCAACGTTTCTGGCGCGGGGAATTTTGTAAACTAACGTTTCCTGCTCGGGAATTTCCGTATTCGTGCCGCAAAACCCTTCTTTTCAGGGGATCGATAGTTTGTATAACGGTTGGAAAACGGGATGAAATCTATGACTGCGACAGCTGCGCCGGATATTCTGATAGTCGATGACGACCACGAAATCCGCTCGCTCCTCAGCCGGTATCTGGAGGAGCAAGGTTTTCGCGTGTCGACCGCAAGTGATCTTCGCGGCTGCAACGATGCGCTCAACCGCCGCCATCCCGATCTACTGGTTCTCGATGTGATGCTCCCCGACGGGTCCGGCCTCGATCTCTGCCGCGACCTCAGAAACCGTCGCCCCCGGGTGCCGGTCATCCTGTTGACTGCGCTGAAGGAAGACATCGATCGGATTCTCGGGCTTGAGATCGGCGCGGACGATTATCTCGGCAAGCCGTTCAATCCGCGCGAATTGGCGGCGCGTATTCGCGCCGTCCTGCGGCGTACGACCGAAGACCTCTCGATCGAACCCGAACAAAGGCGATTCCAGTTCGGGGATATGATGCTCGATCCGCAGCTTCGCCGCGTGACCAGAAGCAATGGCGAGGTGGTCTCGCTGACCGGGGCCGAATTCGATCTGCTCAAGGCATTTCTGGAGCGCGCCGGCCGGTTGCTGTCGCGCGATCAATTGCTCGATCTGACGCAGGGGCGCGACCGCGATCCCGCCGACCGCTCGATCGACGTCCTGATGAGCAGGTTGCGTCGCAAGCTCTCCGAAACCACCGACGAGCCGATCTTCCGCACGGTCCGCAACGGCGGTTATCAGCTCGTCGTACCGGTGACCGCTATAAAGGGCGATTCATGAGATCGCTGGGTGCGCGTCTGGCGCTGCTCCTGCTGACGGCCATCGTTCTGGTCGTCATTTCCTCGTCCTTCGTGGCAAGCCTCGTCATGCGAGGCCCGCGCCCGGACATGATGATCCAGCCCACGGCCCGTCAGCTCGCCATTCTTGCGACTTTTGCCGAGAAGGATAGGGCCTCGGCGACGTCGGCCGGACTGGTGGTCGCGCCCGTTCCTGCCGATGGCCCGCGCGATGAAGAACTGTCGCGTTTTCTCATGGAGGCGCTGCTTCGCATCTCCGGTATGCGTCAGGCGATCATATCCCACCAGTCGACGGGCGAGATGATCGCATCGCTGAAGCTCGACGACGGGAAATGGCTCATCATGCCGCTGCCGCAGCACGGCCCACCGCCGGGGGGCTGGAAGATCCTTGCGGAATGGCTCGGCTTGATCATCATCGGCAGCGTGCTGGTTTCGATCTTTGCCGCATCCAAGCTCATGAAGCCGCTGCGTTTGCTGGAGCAGGCGGTGGCTGCCGTCAACCCCGACGGCACGCTGCCGCATATTCCGGAAACCGGGCCTGGCGAAATTCGCGTGACCGCACAGGCGCTCAACGGCCTGTCGGCCAGGGTCAAGGCCGCCACGGAAAGCCGGATGCGGCTCGTAGCGGCCGCAGGGCATGATCTCAGGACGCCAATGACGCGGATGCGCTTGCGGGCGGAATTCATCAAGAACGATGAGGAGCGGCAGAAATGGCTTGCCGACCTCGAGGAGCTCGACAGGATTGCCGATAGCGCGATCGGACTGGTGCGAGAGGAAATTTCCAGCGACAGCCTGGAGCAGGTCAGGCTCGATGCGATCGTGAAGGATATCGTCACGGAGCTGAGGGCGATCGATATGAACGTCGAGAGCGGCGAGTTGGAGCCTGCGACGATCAGCGCAGGGCCGCTGGCGGTCACAAGAGCATTGCGCAATCTTCTGATAAACGCTGCCACGCATGGCCAATCGGCGATGGTGACGGTTACGCATCTCGGCAACAGGTCGGTGGTGAGGATCACCGACACCGGCCCCGGCATTCCCGAGGAGCGTCTCAATCAGGTCTTCGAGCCCTTTTTCCGCATCGACATCGCCAGACAAAAGTCCTTTCCCGGCGCCGGTCTCGGCATGGCTATTGCGCGTGAAATCGTCACCCGCTTCGGAGGCGAGATCACCGTACGCAACCGACAACCCAAAGGGCTGGAGCAGGTGGTGTCATTCAAGAGCGCCAACGGCCGATCAGCAAGCTGAGCCGAAAGCCCGATTGCTATAAAATGCAGGCCGCCCCTCGTTGAAGCAAAGGCTGAGGCGCATGCGGGACGTGACCTGGTTTTCCCGCAGATGGGTAGAAACGAGGGCACTATCGCGCCTCGGCGCCCGGTTTTGACAAATCGGCGCACCTCAATTCATCTCGGAAGTTCTGTGCCGAAGAAATTTATCATGTAAAGTTTTTGATATTTCAGAAGATGGCAATATCAAATTAAGTTTGCGGAACTTATTAAAGGGTAATACTCAAGTAGAAAAGACAAGACACCAAATTTCGCCAAAATGCCTTATTTGAGAAACATTCAGAAATATTTGAGGCATCGACTCCTGTAGAATTGCAATCGATCACTTGCTTGGCTCAATCAGGCTTTGATCGCCCCGCGTACCCGGCTTCGCCATGGCGCCCCCAACACGAATGGCGAAGCCGGATTATAACCGCGGTACAATGAAAATCCCTGGATAGATCATTTTAGAATAGTGCAGAATAGCCTGCACCTTGTCGGCCCCTGCCTTGATCACCGCGGCATAAGGAGGGAGTATCGGCTGCTATCTCGCGTTGAGCGCGGGGTAACTGGAGCCAGCACCGCCTCTGCCAATCGAAGGATCGCAAGGTCTTCGCGGGCTTGGCCGCTGCCTTGCCGCCTCAATGTGATGGCAAGTCGCGGGTACTGCGGAAAGCGTGCTAGGCTCGCGCCTCATTGGTCCGGGAACGCCGGGCGGGGCGCTCCCGGACCATTCGGCCCTTTAACGGGCCGCTCCTTCCAACCGACAAGGGCGTCCGGGGGGATCTTGCTTGGTTGGAAGAGGAGAGAAATGATCTTGGTTATGCGGCGAGTTCGGTCCGAACTGGCCGTCTAGCGTCGATCAGGAAATGCATGTGGCCCGGGAACGAGGGATCGCTCGGCATCCTCCAGCTTCGCAAGCTGATCGGCGGTCAGGATGCTACGCAGGGCAGCGGCTTTGTCCTTGAGGACGGTTGCCTTGGCAGCGTGATCCAACGCGAAGTCGGCCATGCGCTCGCCAAAGAGTTCCTTTCGCTCGTCGACCTCCCGGCCGGATGGCGGTGCTGCACCCTCATTGGGGAGCGGTGGGCCGGGCTGCCTATGCCGCGGGAACGCCAGAAAATCCGTCAGCGCGTTGGTATAGTCCCTCCAGGCATCGAGCTGGTTGCTGCGAACTCCGATCAGCGTTTCCATGGCCGACAGCTTGCCGGCAAGCTCCAGTGCCGGATTCAGCCCGCGAGGAAAACCACCGGGCGGGCCGAAAGGAGGCATGGGTCTACCGTCACCAAAGCCCATCATCGGTGCTCCGAAATGGGGACCAGGCCCCGGCCAACCGGCGGGTGGCATCCGGTCTGGCGCCGGCTGCGGCGCTTCGATACCGGCCGGAGATTGCGCCTCCCGTGCCGCTGCCGGCTCGGCTGCAAGAGCAGAAGCGGCCATGCCGCCGATCGCTGTTATCAACAAAGTTGCGACGATGTGTCGTTGCCTCATGTTCAGTGCCTTCATTACAATCGACTGGCGCTGAAGCTAAGGAGGCCGTGTGAACGCTATAGGTCTCGGTATTTCCCAATATTTCGCGGAAAGGGAATGTTGCGAACCAAGTTTGCTGGAAGCCGTCGAGCAATATTTCATTACAATTTTCCAGCAAGAGGTTGCGTGTCCAAGACGCAGGTTGATCCTCGAAAATGGAGCAGGCTCACGCCAAAATCCGCCGAAGACGATAGACTATGCGGACATGGGTGGAGCCTGAGGTTTGCGTTTGCAATCCTCGATCCGCCTCTTCAATAGAGACAACCTGCCATTGGCGCTGCTAGATAATTTGCCGATTGCAGGGGTGATTCCGGCAAAGACAATTTCCTTGTCGACATTTTGCCCACAAGATCATTAGTGTCGATCTCATCGCGTCGTGCACGGCGCAGAACGCATTCGGCCGAGAATATTGAGGAGAGTTGAAGAATGTCGTGGCAACATCCAGTTCCCAGGATCGCCGAGGAAGAAAGACAGGCGCGCCTTTCGCGCCTTCGCCAGGTGCTTGAAGCGGAGGGCCTCGCGGGCATGCTGCTCGGGCCAAGCGAGAGCCTGCGCTATTTCACGGGCCTCGTCTGGCACGCGAGCGAACGCTTTCTCGGGGCATTGGTGACGCCGACTGCGCTCTACTACATCGTCCCCGGCTTCGAGCGCAGCCGTGTCGAGACCCTGCCGCATCTGCCGGCCGAAATCCTCGTATGGCAGGAAGAGGAAAGCAGTGCCGCTCTCGTCGCAAGTCTGCTCGGCGACAGCGGCATTCTCGCACTCGACGACAGCATGCCGCTTTTCTACTACCATGCGCTGGCGGCGAAGCTCGGAGCCGAAAGGCTGACGAATGGCGGGCCGATCATCAATCGTCTTCGCCGGATCAAATCTCCGGCCGAGATCGCGCTCATTCGCTATGTGATGAACCTGACGCTCGATGTCCACAAGCAGGCTCACGCGCTGCTGAAGCCTGGCATCCGCGCCTCCGAAGTCGTGGAGTTCATCGACAGGCAGCATCGCCAAGCCGGCGCTTCAAGCTCGACCTTCTGCATCGTATCCTTCGGTGCGGCAACGTCGCTGCCCCACGGCGCCGACGGTGACCAGACGCTCGGCGAAGACGATGTCATCCTGGTGGACACCGGTTGCCGTCTCGACGGCTATCACTCCGACCTGACGCGAACCTACAAGCTGAAGGCTGGCGATACCGCTTTCGAAGACGCTTGGGCAATCGAGCGTGAGGCGCAGCAGGCCGTCTTCGATGCAGCCAAGCTCGGTGCTGCCTGCTCAAGCCTTGATGATGCGGCCCGTGCGGTCCTTGCGAAGCATTCGCTGGGGCCGGACTACAAGATGCCGGGATTGCCGCATCGCGCCGGCCATGGCTTGGGACTGGAAATCCATGAGGAGCCCTATATCGTCCGCGGCAACGCGACGCCGCTTGCCGCCGGCATGTGCTTCTCGAACGAGCCGATGATCGTCTTCCCACAGAAATTCGGTATCCGTCTCGAGGATCATATCTACACGACGGAAGAGGGGCCGCGCTGGTTCACTCAGCCATCCAAAGGGCCGACCGAACCTTTCGCCTGATGACGGATCAGCCCGGCGCTCGCGCGCCGGGCAACGCCGGACATTGGCCTCTATTGCTGCCGAAACTCTCACCCCTGGAATGGGATGGTCCGTCCGGGTTGTCTGGCCTGTTCCTTCGTATAGGAGACGCCGTGAACCTTGAGGCCCTGTGCGTTGAGCAGGGTGATGATCCCGCCTTTGTTGGATAGCGCGACGGGCGGCCGGATTTCGATGACCTCCGTCGCGCCTGCAGCAATCGAACCGCTCAAGGTCATTGTATTCTTCTGCTTGTCCTTGATTTGCCATCCCGTGAGATCGACGGGTACATCGGCCGTATTCAGCAGCGTAACGGTCTCTCGCTCCGGCGTTCTCACGTCGTTGACATAGGCTGCGACGATGCGCACCAGCCCATCCGGAACGTCGAAGGCGGGAATGGCATCGCGATCGATTGGCGCGTGCGGCAGGTTCGGATGACCCTCATTCTGTTGAACGATGACCGAGCCATCCGTGTCGTCCGAATGCCATGCCTGCGTCTGGAATTTCATGAAGACTGCGACCCATTGATTCTCGCGGGGAAACTCCAGTATCAGGCCGCCATCCTGCCAGGGGCCATTTTGAGAGGCATATTTGCCGGGCGGATTGCCTTGGTTGAAATGGATGTCATGAATGCCGCGACCGGGCTTGAAGCCGAAATATTGGTCTGCCTTATCGCTCTCAGGTCCCCAGGTCTCGCCGAAAGCATAGATCATCGCCAATTCGTCCGACATGGCGCGTTGAATGTAGCTATCGATCTTTTCGTTGAGATCATTGTCCGGGCCTGCGGCGGAAATCGGAAGCGGCTTCAGTTCCCAGGGCTGCATGAGGTTGCCACGGATGAAATCGAGCGCCACTCCGCCGGGCTGGCTCGGGGTCGGATGCAATCCCTCCGGCAGCTCCGCCAACTGCGCCGTGATCGGATGTTCGAAGCGCGAGCGCACGAGGAATTCGACCTCGCTTCCATCCTGCGAGCGCACATTGATCGCAATGCGGTACAATGTTCCGTTTTCCGAGACCAGCACCTGGTAATGCGGGCTCGAGCCGGTTGCCAAGCGATTGTTGATGGGTCTGCCTTTGAGCACGGCGTAATTGTTGAGCGGCATGACATCCTCCCGGAGCTAAAGAGGAGTTCATAGTGTCGCATCAGAATGAAACTTCTGCGACAGTGAAGGCCGGCAAATACGCGCGCCAAGGTTCCATCGGTTCACTAACCGCGCAAGGTGCTGTGATATAAAGGACGGCGCTTACGCCGCCCTTTTTCCTTCCTCATCGAAGACATGCAGGTGCTGCGCCGGGAATGCGACATTGACCTGCTTGCCGGCACTCAGTGCGCTGCGATCCAGCGTGAACACCTTGAAGGGCAAGCCATGCAGCGAAAGATGCAGGATGATGCCGAAGCCGGTTGGTTCGATGAGTTCGACATTGGCAGCCATGTCGGACGGATTGGACGATAGCACGACATGCTCCGGACGAATGCCGAGCGTCACCTTTGTCCCCGCCGTCAGTTTCAACGGCTTCAAAAGCGGCACGAGAGTGCCGTCCTTGAGCTTGACGCCATTTCCCTCATAGATCGCTTCGAGGAAGTTCATGCCGGGCGAGCCGATGAAGCCGGCCACGAAGAGATTGGCGGGATGGTCGTAAAGTTCGAGTGGGCTGCCGACCTGCTGCACCACGCCGCCATGCATGGCGACGATGCGGTCCGCCAGCGTCATGGCCTCGATCTGGTCGTGGGTGACATAGATCGACGTTGCTTTAAGATCGCCGTGCAACTTCTTGATTTCGGCGCGCATCTGCTCGCGCAAGCGGGCGTCGAGGTTCGAAAGCGGCTCGTCGAAGAGGAAGGCCTTCGGCTGGCGTACGATGGCGCGGCCCATGGCGACGCGCTGACGCTGGCCGCCGGAGAGCGCCTTCGGCCGGCGTTCGAGCAGCGGATCGAGGCCGAGCTTGGCTGCCGCGTTCGCGACGGCCTTGGCAATGCTTTCCTTCGCCATCTTCCGAAGCCGCAGGCTGTAGCTCATGTTGCCGGCCACATTCATATGCGGATAGAGCGCATAAGACTGGAACACCATGGCGATGTCGCGATCCTTCGGATGCAACTCGTTGACGCGCTTCTTCTCGATGCGGATTTCGCCGCCGCTGATGTCTTCGAGGCCGGCAATCATCCTGAGCAAGGTGGACTTGCCGCATCCGGAGGGACCAACGAGAACGACGAACTCGCCATCCTTGATGCGAAGGTCGATGTCGTGCAGCACCTGCACGTGGCCGTAGGCTTTCTTGACGTTCTGAATATCGATCGATGCCATTTGACTAACCCTTGACCGCGCCGGCCGTGAGACCCTGCACGAGATAACGTTGGATGAGCAGGAAGAAGAGGGCTGCCGGAATGAGCGCCATGACGCCCGCCGCCATCATCTGCCCGAAGTCCACGGAGAATTTCGAGACGAAGGTGAGAAGCCCGACCGGGAAGGTCGCAGCCTGATTGCCGTTTATGAGCATCAGCGCGAAGAGCAGCTCGCTCCATGCCGCGGTGAAAACGAAGCCGAGCGTCGCCGCGATGCCGGGCAGGGTGAGCGGCAGGATGATCTGCCTGAACGCGGTAAACTGCGTTGCGCCGTCGATCATGGCCGCCTCTTCCAGATCCTTCGGAATGCCGTCGAAGAAGGACTGCATCAGGAAAGTGGCGAAGGGCACGTTGAAGGCCGTGTAGACGATGACGAGGCCGGTCAGGCTGTTCGTCAGGTGCAGCGGCGTCAGGATCTTGAAGATCGGCGCGACGAGCATGACCAGCGGGAACATCTGCGTCAGCAGCATCAGCGCCACGATCCAGTATTTGGCGCGGAAGGTGAAGCGCGAGAGCGCATAGCCCGACAGCGAAGCGCAGATGGTGACCGTAATCGCCGTCGAGGCGGAGACGATCAGGCTGTTCTTGAAGAAGGTCGGAAAGTCGCTGTGCTGCAGCACGAAGGAGTAGTGTTCCCAGGTCGTGCGCGACGGCCACATGCGCACGCCTTCCGTATAGAGCAGGTCATTCGGCGTCACCGAGACCTTGAGCAGCCAGAAGAGCGGAAAGAGCGCGAAGACGACATAGCAGAGGATCGCCAGCCGATGTGCAATGGTGGGGATGATGGATCGTCTCATGGCTCAATCCTTCAGCAGGGTCTGCCGCAGCAGGATGATCAACATGGAATAGGCAAGTAGCAGCACCAGCAGAACCAGGGCGATGGCCGAGGCATAGCCGAAATCCAGCCGCCTGAAGGCCTGCGTGAAGATGTAGCTGGCGACGATCTGCGTGCGGTCCGCGGGGCCGCCGCCCGTCATGACGATGATCAGATCGGCGAAGTTGGACACCCAGACTGTGCGCAGGAGCACCGTGATGGCGATCGTCGGCGCAAGGAAGGGAAGCGTGATCGAGCGGAAGCGTTCGAACCAGCCGGCGCCGTCGATCGAAGCGGCCTCATAGAGATCGCGCGGGATCGCCTGGAGTGCGGCCAAAAGCGTGATCGCAAAGAAGGGAATGCCCCACCAGACATTGGCGACGATCGGTCCCCACATCGCATATTGCGGATCGGACAGGATATTGGTCGGCTCGCTCATCAGGCCGAGAGCGTAAAGCCAATGCGGGATCGGGCC
Source organism: Rhizobium freirei PRF 81 (assembly GCF_000359745.1). Taxonomy (GTDB): domain Bacteria; phylum Pseudomonadota; class Alphaproteobacteria; order Rhizobiales; family Rhizobiaceae; genus Rhizobium; species Rhizobium freirei. The sequence continues at coordinate 73,782 of NZ_AQHN01000054.1, read as the reverse complement.
GATGACCGGGTTGAACAGCCAGGACCAGTTGAGCCCCGCGAGGAAAGAGGGAACCGCCCAGGGCAGGAACACCAAAGCCTGCACGATCGACCGGCCAGCAAAGGGCTTGTCCAACAAAAGAGCCAGGATGAGCCCAAAAATGAATTGCAGCGCGACCGAAGCACCGGTCCACCACAGCGTGTTCTTCAAAGCCCAGTAAAAGGCGCCATCTTTCGCAAGGTCGCGGAAGTGCTGGAGGCCGATGAAGCCGCCGGAAAATGGATTGAGCAATTGAATATCGCGAAAGGCATAGGAAACGCCGATCGCCAGCGGCACCAGCATCACAGCGATGATGAGGATAAGGGCAGGCGCGCTATAGAGATAGGGTTCCGAGGCGTCGGCGAGGCGCTTCAGCCACGGTCTGCGGTCGTGCCGCCCGTCGAGCGTGTCGGCGATCGAAGTCATCTGCAAGAGTTCCCGTTCGCGGCGTTCGGACGCCGTCTGTTTCAGTGGCAGGAATGGCGGCGGATTGCTCCGCCGCCGAACATGCGGATTATTTCTTGGCGAGGAATTTCTGCTGCGCCTTGGTCAGATAGTCCGCCCACTGGGCGGCAAGGTCCTTCGCGGAGATATCGCCGAGCATCGCCTGCTGCGAGGTCTTGATGGCGAGTGAATCCTTGAAGAAGGCGAATTCCTCAAGATAGGTCGGCATGACGGTGGGGACGGTGTCCTTGTCGGCCAATTCCTGGAACCAGCCCTTGAACTGATCGCCGGCGTAGAAGGGGTCCTTTTCGGCCGCGGTATAGGCCGGCAGCGCGCCGATCTTCTTGTTCCAGACGAGGTTGCCTTCCGGTCCCTCAAGCGTTTCGATCAGCTTCCAGGAGAGATCCTTGTTCTGGCTGCTGGAGAACATCGACCAACCGCCGTAACCGATGGTCGGGAAGGATTTGCCATCCGGGCCTTTGGGCAGCGGTGCCACGCCGAAATCGTCCTTGTTCATGCGCTCGGCGACGGCGATCAAAGCATCCGGATCCTGGTCGAGGAAGGCGCAGGTGCCGGAATAGAAACCGGCGACGACTTCGTTGAAGCCCCAGTTGACGCTATCCTTCGGCGCGTAGCCCTTCTTGTAGAGATCGACCATCCATTCGATGCCCTTGGCCCAGCCGGCGCTGTTCATCGTCGAGGTGCCGTCATCCTTGAAGTACTTGTTGTCGCCGGCCATGGAGGCGGCGAAGATCATCCAGCCGTTGAGACCGCCCGGACCGCCGCGCATGCAGTAGCCGTATTTGCCCGGCAGCTTGGAGATGGCTTCGGATGCCTTGACGAACTCGTCCATCGTCTTCGGCGGCGCCGCGACGCCGGCGTCCTTGAGGATTTTCTTGTTGTAGAACATGGCGCGCAGATAGAAGCCATAAGGCAGCATGTAGGCCGTATTCTTCACGTCGCGGCCGAGCTGCAGTGCCCGCGGCGTCAGTTCCTTGGTATGCTCCCATTTCGCCAGATACGGCTCCAGGCTTTCGAGCATGCCGTTATTGCCGTAAAGCGAGAGCCAGGTGTCGGGCATTTCCATGACGTCCGGCGTGTCGCCGGCCGAAACCATGGTGGCGAATTTCTGGAAGGCTTCGTTCCAGGGCAGGGAGATGATGTCGACCTTGGTGCCTGGATTGGCGGCTTCGAACTTTGCGACGATCGACTTGAGCGTCTCGGTGCGCTCTGGGCTCGTGATCACTTCCACGAGCTTCAAAGTCGTACCGGCAAAGGCTGTGCCCGCCATCATGGCGGTAAAGAGTGCTGCGGTTATCAGTCTTTTCATGTTGTTCCCCTTTTAGGTTTTCCTCACAGGTTGCTTAATTCACGAGGCGGCGGCGATTGCCTCCTCGAGTTCCTTCCACAGGGCCTCGGTTCCTTCGAGGCCGATATGGAGACGCACGGAGCGCGCGTTGATGCCGAATGTGTGGGCGGAATTCGGCTGAGCCTTCTGCTGCAGCACGACTTCGCCGGGCACGATCAGGCTTTCATGTCCACCCCAGCTCACACCCAGTTTGAAGAGCGTGAGGCGGTCGGCGAAGGCGCGGACATCCACACCTTCGCGGAAGATGAAGGAAAACAGACCCGAGGTTCCGTTCAGGCCTGCGGGCAGGCGATTGGCGAGGCCCGGATGGCAGACCTGCTCGACGACGTCGAGCTCCTGCAGTCGCTTTGCGATCGTCATCGCCGCAGCCTCATGCACCTTCATGCGGATCGGCAAGGTGCGCAGACCGCGGATCAGAAGCCATGCGTCGAAGGGCGAAAGCTTGCCGCCGAGATAGGGATAGGCCTCGGCCTTCAGCCGCGCGATCATCTCCTTCGAGCCTGCAACGATGCCGGCGACCACATCGCTATGACCACCGAGATATTTGGAGGCGGAATGGATGACGAGATCGACGCCGAGCTTCAGCGGCTGCTGGAAATAGGGGGTGGCCCAGCTGTTGTCGATCATCGAGACGACGCCATGCTGCTTGGCGAGCGCGGCCAGGGCACCGACGTCGTGCGCTTCCATGACCCAGCTCGTCGGGCTTTCCATGTAGAAGACCTTGGCGCCAGGAAGCGCCTTGGCGACGGCTTCCTCGTCGCGACCGTCGACATAGGTCACCTCGACCTTCATCCGCTTCAGAACGGTGCCGAAGAGGCGGAAGGCATCGGGATAGACATGCTTGACCGCAACGATCCGGTCGCCCGGCTCGACAAAGCTCAGAACGGCCGACGAGATCGCCGCCATGCCGCTGGCGAAACCGAGCGCGTCCTCCGCGCCTTCGAGCTTTGCCAGCATTTCCTCGAACATGCGCACCGTCGGGTTGAGGCCGCGCGTATAGATGGGCCGCACCTTCTCGCCGCGATAGGAGGCGATCATCTCGTCATAGCTGGAGAAGGTGAACAGCGATGTCTGGAAGATCGGCGGCACCACGGCTTCGGCGAAATTGCCGTCGTCATGGGCTGTGATGAGGGATGCAAGTTCGAACGGCTCTAGCCCGTCAGTCATTTGGACATTTCCTTGATATCTTCCTCGACCACGTCGAGAATTTTTAGCGTTTCAGCGCGCGCCGCTTCGGGATCCTGGTCGACGATCGCGTTGAACAGGGTTCGGTGAAAGGGAAAGGATCGGCGTGCGAAGTCCTGCCGCGCGAAAGGATGGGACCAGAAGCGTTCGAAGGTTTCGCGCATCTGCTCGAGAAGTTGCTTGAACAGCGGATTGTGCGTGGCGTCGTAGACCGCCAAGTGAAAGGCGAGGTCCTCCGGTCCGGCCGTGCCGTTGGCGACGTGGACGCGTTCCATCTCGTTGAGCTTCTGCTCGATAATGACGATATCTTCGTCGGTGCGCTTCCTTGCCGCTACCATGCCGGCCTCGCATTCGATGCCGCGCCGGACCTCCAGCGTCTGCAGCAGCGCGTCGCGCAAATGCGACGGATCGAGCGAAAGCGGCATATGGATGGTCGCCTTGGAAACCGGCTTCAGCAGGAAGGTGCCGCTGCCTTTTCGCGATTCCATGACCCCCAACGCCTGGAAATAGGTGATCACTTCGCGGATCGTCGAACGTCCGACGGAAAGCGCCGTCATCAGTTCGCGTTCCGTCGGCAGCCGGTCGCCTGCCTGCAGCTTGGACGACTCGATGAAGCTCGACAGCGCCTCGATGACTTGCTGCGTGCGGTCGATGGAAGGAAGGGGCGTTAGCATGGTCTTGGTCATGGATATTAAATTGGTCTGACATCTGCCATCAGGTCAATCTCTTTTTGCAAAAGATACGATTTTTCTGTGGTCGATATCTTGCCGCCGGCAATTTCGGGGGCCGGAAGGAGGAGGGTGAGCTTGCCCTTAGTCTTCAAGAGCACCGGCTGCGCTGATAAAAGGAGCGCAATATGAGTCCCGGATTGGAAAAGAATGGCTGCGCGAGATCGATATTCACGGAAACTGGAATGCGCGAAATGCGGGCACACGGGTTTTGCCGAGGTTTCGGAAACCGATGACCGCCGCACATCCGGTCGCGACTTCAAGATCGACGACATGCCCCGCGGCTTTTCCACGGAGCGGCAGTCGCCCGATCCGCGCAAGCATATGATGAAGTGCCGCTGCGGAGCCGTCTTCCGGTTCGAACAGGATACGGTCTATGCGCCCGGCGGCGAGCCGCGTCGATGACAGACTGCGTCCAGAAAAGAAAAAAGCCTCGCGCAGGCGAGGCTAAGCTTGTGCCGCTCCGGGGAAATCGGAAGCGACGCGGCGTGGTTTAGTCGCGACTGTTCATTCCGGCTAGGTCAGTTTGCGCGATTACGGTACGCTCGCATAAAAAAGCTCGGCGCGTTTTCGGGCTTGCTCACCGGTTGCATCTCTCGGCTCAATGTCTTCGGGTCGCTGCATGATCGCATATGTGGAAAATTCTTCCGAGAGGTGCAGGAGCATGATCGCCAAAACCATCCTGGCGTGCATCCGTGTTCAGCTACCGTTCATTTAGGTGGAGGCAAAAAGGCAATTGCCGCAACGCCTTGCGGTCGTCGAGGCCCGGCTTCCAGGCGGCTTTCCGATCCGGTCGTCGGGCCTCGCAGATACTTAAAGAATTTGGATATTCGCATGCGATTATTTCTCGCCTTCGTCGACTGGATTCGTCGCCGCCGTCAACTGCGGCGGGAGCGCGAGACGATTCAATATTCGGCCGATGACCCCTGGGTCCTGCAGCAGATCGAAAAATTCGAACGCGAGTTGAAGCGCTAAAGCTGCAGCGTTCCTGCGTCGCCGGTCTCGTGTCTAGTTTTCGGTCGCCTGCAGCTTCTTTTGCCGGGCTTCTCGCAGATGCTTGTAGACGGTTGCTCGCGAAATGCCGAGCACGCGCGCGAGATAGGGGACCAGATTGCGGATCGAAAAATAGCCTTCCTGCTCCAGCCGCCCGACGAGGTCTGCGTGATCTTCCTTGGCAAGCGCTGAGGCCGCCAGCCCTCGTTCGCCGAGGAAATCAGCGATTGCGGCGTTAACGGTTTCCTGCCAATCGGCGTTGAAAAGCGCGGATGGCTGCGCCCCGGCGCCTTGAAAGGCTGCCAGCAGGTTCAGCGCGTCGCGAGCGGCCTCGATCGGCGCAATATCGAAATTGATGCACAGCAGCCCGTATGGTTCGCCAGCCCCATTCCGCAGCACCGCGGTGATCGACTTGAGCTGCCGCCCATCGAAATTTGTCTTGCGATAGGGTCCGACGACATCGGCGCCAAGCAATCCGATATCCTTCAAATCGGCAAGCGACGAGCCGCCGACGTCACGCCTTGAGATATTGTTGGCGATATAAGCGATCGTCTGGGTTCTCAGGTCGTGAATGACGACTTCGGCATGCGGCTTGAGCAGGATCGCGATGGCTTCGGCGACGGGAATGAATTGTGGCATGCCGTCTTGGCAAGGTGGTGCTTCGCTAATCGGGTCAATCTCTCTCGGCATCGCTTCTTTCCGTCTGCGCTATTTACATTAAGTATATATTTGACAAATTGTCAATGCACCACTAGTTTCGAGCCAATAAGCGTCGGCGCGGATGTGCTGATCATTTTCGGAGAAACAACCCATGCCGGTCCTGCCAGATTTCAAGCTCGAAACCTATTTCTCGAAATGGGAGTTCAGCGCACGCTATCATATGACCGCATCTGACGCGCAGAGCATGACTATGGCGGAATTGCTCGACATGGCAACGCCGGAGCAGCGGCAAGCCCATGAGAACCTGTGGTTGGGATATACCGAGACCTTCGGCTCTCCGGAGCTGCGCGATATCATCGCCGGTCTTTATCAGCAGATACAGCGGGCGGACATTCTCTGCTTCGCGGGCGCGGAAGAGGGCATCTACATCGCCATGCATGCGCTTCTCGAAGGGGGCGACCACGCGATCGTCGTGACGCCCAATTACCAATCGTCCGAAACGATACCGCTGAGCATCTGCGACGTCTCTGCCGTGGCTCTCGATCCGCAGGACGGCTGGTCGCTTGATATCGATGCCGTCAGCGCAGCCATCCGGCCCAATACGAAGCTGATATCGATCAATTTTCCCCATAATCCCACCGGAAAGGTCCTGGAAAGGGAGAGATTCGACGCATTGGTCAATCTTTGCCGACAGCATGGCATCTGGCTCTTCAGCGACGAGGTCTATCGGGGTCTTACCGTCGAAGGTCAGGCCATGTTGCCGGCCGCCGCTGATGTCTATGAGCGCGGCGTATCGCTGGGCGTCATGTCAAAGGCCTATGGGTTGCCGGGGCTGCGCATCGGCTGGATCGCCTGCCGCGACCACGGCCTGCTTTCGCAGATGGAGCGGATGAAGCACTATCTCTCCATCTGCAATGCCGGTCCGAGCGAAAGCCTGGCCAAGATCGCCTTGCTCAATGCCGACAGGATATTGGATCGCAACAACCGGCTGATCGCCTCCAATCTGACAAAGCTGAAATCGCTGTTTGCCGAGTTCGACCATCTTTTCGATTGGTACACGCCCGATGGCGGTTGCGTCTGCTATCCGCGTTACAAAGGCTCGGACGGTGTCGAAACCTTTGCGCGGGAACTGGTCGAGCAGGCAGGCGTGCTATTGCTGCCCGCCAGCCTCTATCGATCGGATCTGAGCGAGACACCGGCCGACCGTTTCCGCATAGGTTTCGGCCGCGCCAATATCGATGAAGGCATTGCGGCCATGCGTTCCTATCTGCTGCGCAATCGCGTCTGATCCTTGGCTGTTCCGTAGCGTATGGTTGACGAAGACGGAGCGGATGGCGCAAATCAGTCGCCGGTACTACAATGCGGTCACTGAAGATAAAGAGTGACGATATTGGCGCAAAGAGCTGGCAAAGCTGACCTTCCGTTGCATGGCGGCCGCGTGCCGCGGTGGCTCGGCGACCGGATGACAAGGCTGGGCGCCGTGATCACCGAGGCCATCGTGCAGCACTACGGGCGCGACGAGCTGTTTCGTCGGCTGGCCAATCCCTTCTGGTTCCAGTCCTTCGGTGCCGTCATGGGCATGGACTGGCATTCCTCCGGCATCACGACAAGCGTGCTCGGAGCATTGAAGCGCGGCCTCACGCCGCTTTCCGGCGAGCTTGGCATCCATGTTTGCGGCGGGCGCGGCGCACAGTCGCGCAAGACCCCTGACGAATTGCTCCATATAGGCGATCGGGTCGGCATCGACGGGGCATCGCTTGCCAGCACAAGCCGGCTGATCGCCAAGGTGGACAGCGCCGCAGTGCAAGACGGGTTCGATCTCTACCTGCACGGCTTCATCGTGGCGGATGACGGCAAATGGGTTGTTATCCAGCAGGGCATGAACGGCGAGCGGCGGCAGGCCAGGCGATATCACTGGCTTTCCGAGGGTTTAACCGGTTTTCTGAATTCGCCTCATGCGGCGATTGAGGGACGGGAGCAGGGCGAGATCATCAATCTTGCCGATCGGCGGGCCAAGCGTTCCCGCAATGGCCAGCTGGATTTACTCGCGTCGTTGGGGCCTGATAAAATCATTCGTGAATTCAAGGCGCTGAGTGGCGAGGCTCCAGTCGTTCGCGAACAGGGTGCACAACCGATGTTGCCATATCTCATCATGCCCGCGCACCATGATGTGCGCGAGGAGGATGTGAACATGCGCCGCCTGCATGGAAATCTCGCGGCGGCAGCGGACCGCGGCCCGCTGGATTTCGAAGAGTTGCTTCTCACGCCCGGCGTCGGCGCGCGTACGGTGAAGGCACTGGCGATGGTCGCCGAGGTCGTGCACGGCGCGCCCTGCCGCTTTTCCGATCCTGCGCGCTTTTCGCTGGCTCATGGAGGCAAGGATCGTCATCCCTTTCCTGTGCCGTTGAAGGTCTATGACGAGACCATCAACGTGATGAAATCGGCCGTCCGGAAGGGACGCCTCGGCCGCGATGAGGAGCTGGCGGCGCTGAAGCGGCTGGACGACCAGTCACGCATTTTGGAGCGCTACGTCACAGGCCCCGATCTCAAGGAAATCGTTGCCGGCGAGTTCGACAGATCCTTCTCCTACGGTGGCCGCAGCGTCTTTGGCTGGGAGCCTCCGGCGAGTTCCGAAGACGACAGCGCAGCGGACAGCGTCCGGTCGTCCGGGCAATGAGCCGACAAATTGGCGGAAGAAGGCTGCTCGCCGAGGCAGCTTCGACGTTAACGTCTGGCGAGATATGGCGGCCCACGCCATTTCCAGATTTGGTGCCGGCGGAGCCGCGTTCACAAGCCCTCGTCACGTCGTCGCCCCGCAGGCGATCCGCAATCGCGGCACCCGAGCAGATTAACGGACGTAGTTAATTTTTTAACAATTCCGCTGATATTGATGGAACGGAACATGGATTCGAAAGTTTCCGAGCCAGGCCGGAGGATTAGAGATGAATTTGAAGATCGTCACCGCGCAGTCGGAAGTGGAGACCGATGATACCGGAACCTATCCGGACGGTATGGTCGAGCGCATGCTGATCGACTTCTCAACGAGCTATGAACAGCAGCATCGCAAATCCCACGAGCGCGACTATGGCGCGCGCAAGGCGATCAGGCCCGTTCCGCTCGGTCTGGTCTAATCTCGCTCGCGGCCCGGCGCCGCTCAAGCTTTGGGTAGCTCAAATATAGAGAGGGGCCATTCTGCGCCATGCGCCGGCCCTGTGCGCACGCCCGTCCCAGACATGCAAATGATGGCTGATCTGCTTGTCGGCAAGCAGCCGGCTCAAATACCTGTTGTTGTCGACGAATGGGTCGGCGTCGCCGATCGTCAGCACGATATCGACCTGCCTCAGCTTGTCCAATTGCAATTCGCAGGCCAGTCCCGGCAGGAAATGGGTCGGCGTATGGAAATAGATGTCGTCGTCGTAATAGCCGTCGAACAGATCGGTGAAGGATTCGACCTGCATCGTCAGATCGTAGCGGCCCGAGAAGGCGACGAGCTTGCGAAAGAGGTGAGGGTGGCGGAACACCAGGCTGGCGGCCTGGAAGGCCCCAAGGCTGCAGCCGTGGACGATCGTGCATTCATGATCGTTCTTCTGCGCCATCAGCGGCAGGACCTCATTCAGGATATATTCCTCGAAAGCTCTGTGGCGGCGAATGCGCTCTGACGGATGCCGGCCGGCACCATAAAAGGTTTCCCCGGCGAGCCCTTCAATGCAGTAGAGCTGAAGATGTCCGGCGTTCAATTTTTCCGCGAGGCTGGCGACGATGCCGATCTGCTCATATTGCCAGAACCGCCCGTCTCTCGTCGGAAACATCAGCACTTTGGCGCCGGCATGGCCGAACACCAGAAGCTCCATGTCTCGTTCCAGCCTCGGGCTGTACCAGCGCAGATATTCGCGGTTCATAGCACCTTGAAAAAACGCCCCACCTTGTCTCGCAGAATTGCGTTCTGCCTATCCATAGCATCGTATTCGAAATGGCCGGCGTCCAGGATGAAGATTTCGTTAAATTTCTGCGTCGCATTTGCGACGGCGAACTGGCAGGGCGGCGCCACGGCGGGATCGAAAAGGGCGGGCGCAATGAGCATCGGCACCTTGATGCGGCTTGCTGCGATCGCGGCATCGAAAAAGCGCAGGGTTTCGAGCACGCTGCCGTGTTTCTCCTGATAGATCTGCACGGATTGGGCGCTGCCCACGGTTGGCAACGTCAGCCAAAGCTGCCGATGGCCGAATGTCGGGACCACGAGATAGCCACGGTCGATGCGGGCGTCGAAGGGAATTGCCAGAGCGCCAATGCCGCCGCCGAAACTGATGCCGCTATAGCCGATGCGACCGGCGATCCACGGATAGAGGGTCTCCAGGGTTGATACCGCGAGCCAGAGATCTTCGACGCAGCCGCCGATGACGTAGGTGTCGCGGCTCTCTATGCCGCAAATGACGTGGTCCGAAGCATCCGCTGGAATTTGCCGACAGCCGCTGAGCGACAGGCCGCGGGAACAGGGAAACAGTACTGCCGTCTCTTCCAGCGGCAGATCAAAATCGGGTTGGTCTCTGCCGCCATAGCCATGCCCGACGACCAGTCCCCGCCGTACCTGCCCCTTGCGGGGAATAAGAAGCCAGCCGTTGATTGGAAACGATCCGGTCGATGTGTAGCCGATATCGAAGACTTGCCAGTTATCGTGGCGCAGCTCGCTGTGACGGAGCCTGGGCTGTGGATCGACTGAGATGGCAGCCCTGTAGCGCTTCTGCCAGAACTCGTCGAAGCCGTCGGGCGCTTCCGGCGGTTCGATAGCGCGGAGCTGTTCGAGCTTCATGCCATAGGTGGGATCGAAGGCGAATGGATGGACTGTCGGGATACTCATATGCGCGTTTTCGCGTGAATGTGCCGATGGCGCAAGGCCGCGATCCCGTTCCTCAGCGTTTCCGAGGTCTATTGCCCCGGTCTATCGACGCGGTAGAGTGCATGCGGTCGCAAGATATGCCCCGGCGGCACGGTGACGTCGTCAAAGTCGCCATTTTCCACACGCGCCATGCCGATCTTTTCCATTACCTGCCGGGATGGCAGGTTGACGCTCGACGTGTAGCCAATCACGCATTCGGCACCAAATTGCTGCCACGCGAAATCGAGACAACGATGGCTGGCTTCTGTGGCATAGCCTTGCCGCCAATGGGCCTGACCGAGAATCCAGCCGATCTCAAGTGGGAAACTGCCTGGAACTTCCGGTCCGGGACGCGACAGACCTGCGCCCCCAATCAGCACACCGTCGGCTTTGCGCTCGACGGCAAGGAATCCAAACCCGTCCTGCATCAATCGTTCATTGGCCTCGTCGATCAGCTTATCCGTTTCCGTCGCCGTCAGCAAACTCGGGTAATAATATCGCCGCACCTTGGCATCGGCGTTGATGGCGGCGAACGGCGCGCGGTCCCGATCCTGCCAGGGTCGGAGAATGAGCCGGGAGGTTTCCAGAATAAGCATCATGCCTCTTGCAGCAAAAACATTCGATATTACGCCACCAGCTGCGCCGCTCTTCCAGCACAGAGCAGTTTCGCGGCATTTTCCTCCATGAGTCTGCTTAGAAAGTCTACCGCAGCGTGCAACCGGTGTCGTTCGCCAATGCGCCGCCTTTCATCCTTTGTGAGTTGGTGACACCCAACGAAAAGATGACGCAAATAGGCTGGTATTCTTGCGGAGCGAGGTCGCCTGCGCGCGCCTCTTGGAGTATGCTGCGTCCATGATCAGGATTTTAGCAGCACTCGTCGGAATCTCGGTTGCGGGCTCGGCACTGGCAGGGCAGGGCCAGGTTGTTCCAGTCACCGGCAAGATCCAGGATTGCTCGAATGCTGCCGATCAGGTTTTATCGAAGACAAAAGGGCGCCTGCTGTCCGTCAGGCCACGCGACAACCGCTGCATCGTGACCGTGATTGTCCGGCATGGCGAGCAACGGCCGGAAAAGGTCGTGGTTCGCGTTGACTACATCGATGCCGATCCTAACCAAGAGAATGGCCAATAGCTGCGAGTGGTAAAAGGGACCGCGTGAAAAATGGGCGATATCATCCCGTTTAGGCCCACGACGAGGCATAATAAGCGACTTGACGAGCAGGCTCGCATGGAAAAGGAGCTGCTGCTGCCCTTCACGAAGATGGAGGCGCCAAGGCACTCCCATGCCAATTCGCCGAAGCTTAAGGCATTGGGCGATGCACCCAAGAAGGGCCTTCCGTTGCACGGCATTGCCATTCTGCTCGGTACGGTCCTCTTCTACGCGCTGGTGATCTCTCATGCTGTCGGACAGCCGCATTATTCGGCCCGCGCCAACCTTATGCCCGCGGTTTTTGTGGAGAACTAGGCTTTCTCGCACGATGTTTGATGCAGGGCGCAGATCGCGCTCCAGGTTTCACGGCGAGCCAAACCTGGCAAGAAAGCCGCGACTGACGACGTAATTCCGGCACTTTTCCTGCCTATGGCCTTCGATCGGCATAACAATGGCATCTGTTTGCTGCGCGAAGCGGCGTGGGCGACGTCTGCGCTCACCTCCGGTGAAAGCCTGTCCTGAGTGCCAGCGATCACTGCGGCTTGGTCGTTCGACCGTGAGAAATATTTAAGCCTGTTCGTTAAGTGAAGATTCCACCTAATCTGGTGTAATTTAGATCAGCTGATTGTTTGTGGAGTGCATTTCTTGTCGCGGCTTAGAATTCAACAGCTGCAGTGGATCGGAGCCATAGCTGTTATCATGGTTTGCTTGATGATGGCCGGCTCGACAATTGCCTTCAGCCTGTCGGATTACATCAATTACAAGCGAGGCGTGACGGAATTCGATCGATTCCATGTCGCGTTGCATGCGGCGGCCGCGATCTCACGGGAGCGGGGGCCGGCAAATAGCCTCATGAGTGCTCCGGAAGAGCAACAGCCGCCGTTCGCGGCAGCCCTGAAGAAGAGCCGGGAAGAAACCGACCGGGATGTCGCTGCCATAGAGACGCTCTTTCGGACAGAGATCGACGCGTCGCCGGAGATGCGCAACGCATTCCTGGCCGTCAGAGCTCAGTTGGAGGCTGGCAGAAGTGCCGTGGACGCAGTCGCGGCATTGCCGTACAGCGAGCGAAATGGAGCAAGAATTGCCGAAGCCATCCAGGCGATGTTCCGCGCTGCGGATCGCGCCCAGGATTATCGCGACGTGGCTGGACGATCGATCATTGCTCAGGCGCCCGAAACGAGTGCTGAGGTCATATTAACCTCTCTGGCCGGAACACTGAGGGAGCGTGCCGGCAGGGTGGGATCCTATGTCGTGATGATGCTGACCTCCCAGGGGCAAGCGCGCTGGCACTATCGCGTCGCATTTGAAGGCGAATTGAACCGGCTTCTCGAGGTGAATGCACTTCTGAGAACCTACGCGCCTGACGCCCTCCAATCCAAAGACGTCGCCCAGCTACTGGATCAAGTGACGGTAAACTACTTCGCCGGCTCATTGCCCTACGCGCAACGGGTGGTTTTTGAACTCAATGCCGGCAACCCGCCGACACCGGTCGAATTCAGCGCGAAATACGTTCCAGGCATGAGGTCAACCGAGACGCTGCGCGAGCAGATTGAGAACGGCGCGCTGACCTCCCTGGAGAAAATGCGGGAGAAGGCTTTCGCCATCATGCTGATCTCGACCCTGCTGGCCGGTACGGCAATATCGGTGATGCTCGGATTGGCTTACGTGCTTGGACGATCGCTTTTCCGGCCGATGCTTGTCGCCATGCGGCAGATCGACGATATCGCCGCCGGCAATCTCACGCAGCCACCATCGATGCCTCACGCCGGGCGCGAGGTGCGCGAGATGTTTCAGCGGCTCGATCTGCTGCGGGAGCAGCAGCGCCTCAAGCGGCATCTGGAGATAGAGCGCAAGTCGATGACCGAGGAGCTGAGGCGCCTCTCGCAAACGGATGCACTGACCGGTCTTCTCAACCGCCGTGCACTTGGCGAGGCCATGAGGGAGCTTACTGCGCCCGGAGCCGATCTCGGCGGAATTGCCGTCATCATGCTCGATATCGACCATTTCAAGTCGATCAACGATCGCTATGGACATGCCGTCGGAGACCTTGTGCTTCAAAGAACGGCGCAGATTTTGACTCCTCATTTGCGCCCGCAGGATCTGTTCGCGCGCTATGGCGGCGAGGAGTTCGTCATCGTATTGGTCGATGTCACCGAGACATCGGCCCGTACCACTGCAAAGCGGCTGTGTGAAACCCTTGGGCACGCTGTTATCAGCGAAGCGTACGAGCTGACGGTCACTGCCAGCTTCGGCGTCGATTGGCGAGCGCAATGCGCAGCCGAGCAATGGGAGGAACTGGCGGCCGTTGCTGACGGGCGGCTTTATCAAGCCAAGCGGAACGGTCGCAATATGGTCTGTTTCTCCGATATGCCGGTGGAAGAAGACCGGCCATATGGCGCAGACGATGCGGATGCGGCGTGACGGATTAGCCCATCCCGTTGCCCGAAGGTGCAGTAACGTATCCCGCACCGCTATTGCCGGCCGCTTAGCCACAATCTCGATCAGTAGGTAAGCGTGACGACCACTGTGTCGGTATAGCTGCCCGGAGAGGGCGTGGTCTGGGGTGGCACGCGACCATAGACCGTCAAAAGCTGAGCCGTTCCCGTGCCGGTCCCGGCCACTGTGCTGCCCGGTGTATTGGTGTCGCCCCAGGGCTGCGAGCGGCTCGAATCCTTGTAGAGGCCGTAGGTTACAGTCTCCGTCCCCTTGGACATTTTTCGCGCCGTCGGTGCAGCGCTCGCGTTGCCGCCATTCAGCGAGATTGTATAGGTTGTGCCTTGCGTACAGGTCGCGGTCACCGACCCCGTCGCATCGACATCGGTGTGCAAGACACCCTGTGTCCCGAAATTGACGTTCTGGATGTTGACCAGACAATTGGCCGCGACACTGGCACTGACGCTGAACGGAGCCGTTCCCACCGAACCGGAAGGGGAGTCGCAAGTGGTGGCGCTGCTGTAGCTGTAGTAGAACGAAGTGTCGGTGGTCGAGAAATTCGATGCGAAAGCCCCCGTCGCTGCCGTAGGTTGAGAGCCCAGCACCGACCCGTACATCGTCATGCTCCCGGTCGCCGCGCTCAAAATGCCTCCGAGTATGGTCATGGTCATGGCATAGGCAGGCGCCCGGGACGGGTAGGACCAGGTGCTCGATCCCCAGACTACGGTTCGGCCGGAATCAGAATAAATCTGATAATTCAATGGATTGGTTCCGCTCACCATCTGTCGGGCCGTTGCCGAGGAAGCGCCGCCGCTGCCCGCTCCCAGGTTCGGGCAGATGAGAATGCGCCTGCCGCCGTCGAGGAGCCCACCGGTGCAGCTGATGTTCAATGTGGCGGTCGAGGTCACGGGATTGCCCGACAATGTATCGACGGCGCCGAAATTCATGTTGGTGACGGTGAAATTGCAAGTCTGCGCAAAGGCCAGCGATGGCAGCAGCGCGACGAGGAGAAAAGCAATGGAGCGAAACACTTTTTCAACCTCCTCTCAGAAACATCTCACATTGTCGATTGCGACCTGCTCTCCACGCTTTGCCTTGTAGGTGAACTGGGCGTGGCATTTGCTTCCATCTTCGAGCGATACTTCGACCGAGTTTTGCTCGTGCAGGCCCCGTATATAGGCCTGACCGTCATAGCCGATAACGAACTCCTCATCCGATCCGCGCAATTTGCCGGTGAGACCGGCGGGCAGAGGTGCGCCATTCGTGTCTCCGATCGTCACAAGTGCCGCCTGCGGGGCCTCCGCCACGCCGAATTTGACTACGACACCGCTGCGATCCGCGGGGACGACGACTTCCTTCGTCGTCGGTACATCGGCATCAACGGGAAGGTTCTTGGGATCGATGGAGACGGTATTCGGCTCGTAGGAATTGAGGTTGGGCACCAGGATACGGCCGCTTTGGTTGGTTTTGCCAACCGGCCTGTTCTGCTGCTGGACCTCGACATCGGGGGCGCCGGCGTCGACGACGGCAAAGGCATCGTCGATATGATTCGTCGCGAAGATTCCGCCGCCGGCCGTCGCGATGGCGCCATCCATGCGAACCGTGGCGCGGGCGTCCCGATCTTGCTGCTGGACGCCGGCTTCGACCTGTCCGAAGGGCGCTCGGTAGCTGATCGCCGCTTCCCGGTTCGTGTCTTGACCTTCGGATGTGCGCAGCCGCCAACCGAAGCTGCCATTCTCCTGCTGTTGCGACTTGGAAACGTCCGCAACCAAGGTGAGACCGTCAGGCCCGCTCTGAACGCCCGTGTTCGCGGTGATATTACCCCCAAACGGGATAGAGAGACCGGCAAAGACGCCGAAGTTGCGCCGCTCGTCGAGATCGGTGAAAGCGGTGGCATAAAGCGTCGCGTGCTTGAAGGTCTGGCTGTAAGAGAGGCTGGCGATATTGCTCTTCGTGCCGTCAGCGGTTTCAAGCCTGGTGTAGGAAAGGTTGAGGCTCGAAAGATCCAGCGGTGTCGGCACGCTCAAAGTGAGCTGGTCGATGGCGCGCGGCACGCCGGTACTAAAAATCGTGAATTCGCCCGCAGTGCTGGCCGTCGGTTTGGCGGATACGGAGGCAATATCATCGTAGTCGTCAAAGGCGCGTTGCATGCGCGCATAGAGGGCCCATCTGTCGTGGTTCAGTTCGAGCGAGGCATTGACGAGCGCGCCGGACCGCTCTCCGCTCTTGCTTGCGGCAGCCGCAACCGAGGCCACGCCCCAGGCACCCAACGGGAAGGCGGCGCCTGCACCGCCGTTCAATAGGTCCGTTCCGCCTTCGACATGGCCTTCCAGCGTCAGCCAATCGGTCAAGCCATAGCGAGCAGTGGCAACGCCCATAATGCGATTGTCATAATCGTCTGATTCTGTTCCGAAATTTCGGCGAGGAACGCCAAGTTCAGCGGAGAAGTCCAGGAGGCCGCGCCGCAGAAGCCGGTTAGAGGAATAGAACGGCAATGTCTGGGTCGTCTCCCGCCCAAGGCTGTCGCGCAGCACGACGGTTGCTTGTCCGCCGCCTGAAAAGACAGGCAGATTGGTCACTTCGAACGGCCCTGCGGGGACGTCGCCAGAATAGGTTCTGACATTCTGAGTATAGATCTCGAGCGTCGAGGGGACTGCGGCGCTTCCGGCGAATGCCGGAAGGGGCTGGGTTACCAGATCCGAGCGCAGAGAGAAATTGCGCTGGAATTGAATGCCGCCGAAATAAACCGGCCGCGTCCATGAAAGACCGCCGGTCGTCAGATCGCCGGCGCGATAGGTGATCAGATTTTTCGTATCGGAATAGCTCCAGGTCGTATTGAGGCGGGTCACGCCGTCGAGGCTGCCGTTGGAATATCCGGCGATGAAAGATTGGCTGAGCGTGCCGTAGGGACTGAAAAGCCGGGCATCGAACGATCCGGATATCCCCTGGAATAGGCTGGAGTCATTTTTGAAAAGGCTATTGGAGCTTGCGTAGAGAGAATAGTTGAGCACGGCGCCATAGCCGGCCTGGGGTGTCTGGTCCTTACCCTCTTCCTGTTGCCTGACGTTGATGACATGAGGCGCACGTTCTTTGTCATTTGCCTGAACGTAGACCCGCTGGGTCGGATCATCGACTTGATATGAGAGGCCCGGCAGGGCACCGAGTTCAATGAGCTTGTCGCCCTCCTTGCCTACCGGGGGTTTTATGCCGACCTCGCGCAGCTCTTCGGCGGTTGCTGCAAGCGAGCCGTTGGGGTGCTGTCTGAAATTGCCGATCATTTTCGTCGAGACGTTGTTGATGAATACTTCAAGGTAGACGTCGCGCGTGCCTGCAGGCTGGTCGGCGGTGGCACCAGCGGCTGGCAGATCGGGAACTTCCTGAGCACGCAGTGCCGAAACCGAGAGAAATATGCTTACAAAAACGGTGCCGGCTCTAGTTTTTCGCGACGACGACGTTTGCATTGAACGGCCCAAGATCGCTCTGGCCTTGCAAGGTAATTGTGCCGCCCGCGGGATATTTTGCCGTGGCAATCGGCCATTGCATCGTCGCTCCGCCGAGGACGTATCCGACCAAGCCGCTGCGGCTGGCGATTTTCGCGGATCCCTGAGTTAGCGTGAGGTTCGACAGCCGGAAGCGACCGCCGCCGTTGTTCCTGCCGGTCAAAAGCAGGCCGTTGCCTTGCTTGCTGAGGTTCCAGGAGACCTCGGCCGGTTTGATATCTGCTCTTTTGAAAAAGATGGGAATGGAATGGCGCATGATCAGCGTTACGGTTCCGGACCGCGCAAGCTTCGGATCCGGCAGCTCGTCGACGATGGCGCGGTATGTCTCCTCCGTTTTCACCGGAGCCTTGCTCGTGCGCACGACCCGAACGACATATTGGCCGTTCGGACTCATCTTCGCCGAAGGGGGGCTGGCAACGACATCTCTCGTCGGCTCGAGCCGCTCTACGCCACCCGCTTGGCTCCATTTGAAGATGCGCACCTGGACATTGATGGGATGATCCCCGTCATTGGCGAGATTGAGGACAGCAGTGCCGGATGGCGCAATGAGCTCCAGGCTGGTGGGAGCCACGCGCAGCGATGCTGCATTCACGCCGTAGGTACTCAAAAACAAAAGCATGGTCATGGCAATGCGTGGCAACATGCGTTGCATGGCAGCCTCCTGTGCGTAAGGTTTTCCAGAGCATTTCCGTTTTAAACGGAGTGACGGAAATGCTTTAACTCTTGTTTACACACAATTCCCGGCGCAAAACCGCTGCGCACTTTTGCTGGAATTGCTCTAGTAGGTGACGGTGATCGCCACGGTGTCGGTATAGGTGCCAGGGGCAGGGGTCGTCTGCGGCGGAACCCGCCCATAAACCGTGAGGTTCTGGACGTTGCCGTTACCCGTGCCTGTCTCGGTGTCGGTGCCGATCGTTGGCCCCCAGACCTGGCTGCGTGCGGAATCCTGGTAGAGGCCGTAGCTGATCGTCGCCGCCCCAGGTCCAGTCATGAGGCGCACATTCACCGTCGCGCCGGTCCCCGCGCCGGCGCTCAGGCCCACATTATAGGTTTGTCCCGTTGTACACTGAACGCCGATGGTACTCGTCTGATCAATATTGGCACTGATGACGCCGTTGGTGCCGAAATTAAGATTGCCACTGGTCTGGATCAGGCACTGCGCCTGAATGGTGATGCTGACCGTCATGTTGCCGTTCACAACGGCTGCCATGGCGGGCGGTTCTGCTATGATCATAGCGGCACCCAAGAGAAGGGTACCGCACAGCACTCTCTGCATTCGCCATCCCCTAACCGTGTTCTCTGAAACATCGGAATATAAGAAACTAATCATATGTTATTGATTCGGGCAATGAGGCAGGGGCGGCATCATTTGCTGTTAGAGTATTAAGGGATGCTGCGTCGCAGTAAAAGCCGTATTTATTCAGCGTATGCTGGCATATAAATGAAATTTCTGAAACTTATGATTAAGGTTCAGGCGATGTGCCCGCTATGATTTATACAATTAAAGAGAGTATTTATTTTTAATTTCAATCGTATCATTCGGCCTCGCTCCCGGCATAAGCCAATTGGTGATTCGAGTTGGTCACGATGGAGGGAGGGACATAGTTCGTGCGCGCTGCGTATCTGCGAGGCCAGCATCAATACTCGCCTTGCCGAGCGAGTGACCGCTCGAATCCTCGTTAAATACACGTCAGCACAGCTTCTCAGCCGGTAATCAACCCGAGAGCCGCAGCGCCCGACCTCGCATTGCTTCCTTCAGAGGCGCTGAGCACGATATAGCTCACGGCATCAATGATCGCGTATTTCTCGGCTTGATACTTCCAGTATTCGGAGACGAAGGTGTGAGACAGCCAGAAGCTGCTCTTACCCGGCGCGCCAACCCATCCGACGCTGCCGAATTCGGTGGCTCGCTTGAACAGGCGCTTCAGATGCGTTCTGGAAATCATGAACTGATCCTGCATCACCTTCATGGAAACACGACCGATCAGCACCTTGTCCGCGCTAAAGTCGATCGAGGTTATACGGGAGATGAGGTAATCCATGACAACGCTGCCCGATGTCGCCCAGTTGAACAGGCTGTAGGTCATCCCTGGATTGCGAAGAACGGCGCTATCCATGATACGCTTGGCGATGATGGGATGCATGCGCCAGGTCGCTTCCGGGTCAAGGGCGATCGTTGCCATGCGGCTTCCACCGTCGAGCGTATCGAGTACGATGAGATGGGTGTGGATCCAGCGCATCATATAGTCGCGCGTGAATGGTGTCGGCTCCAGCAAGGTGATGCGGCGATCCGGACTGTGCTCCACCGGCTGAATGAACTTGTAGGCCAGCATCTCCTTCAGGAAGGCTGCGGCCGTATTGCGGCTGGCGATGCCGTGCTTCACGGCAAAATCGATGAACCGGCTACTGTAAAGCCCGGGCGTTGGTTCGCCGGGATAGCCGAGCGACAGCGAAAAACCTGCATGTGCCATAAGCCATCTCTGCTGCGCTGCCATAATGGAAGCTATGCGGGGATTCTCGCTGTATATGGCCATAAGCTCATGCGCGCTCTGCAATATAGCAGATAGAAAATCTTCGTTGCGGACAAGCTCATTTGCAGTGAATACCATGCGAAAAATCACTATCTTAAGTTGATAATGGAATCGTGACTGGCCCATCCTTGGCCGCGGCATGATAAGACCACAAGAGCAGTTGTTTGTCTCGTGCTCCGCTCGATTAACTTTAAGCATAAGGCTTAATAACGGACTGTATTCCTTGGGCGCCAGCCATCGCAGGCCCGCGCTTTCTTCAACATTTCCTTGCACAAGGTCTGCAATTAGCCATGTTTCGGTAAAATCCGCGCCACAGTTCTCGCGAGAATGGACATGCTAGATTTTGTCCGATGGAGCGACCGATGGATACGCAGCCTTTGAGATGGTGGAACGGCCAAAGCGAGACTACCCGGAGGTTAGGCACCGGGCTCGCAGTATGCGGCACCGTGGTCGGTGCTCTCTATCTGATTGTCGAAACGGCCCCGACCGAGCGGGCCATGCGGCTCTTCGACGAAAGCGGCCGCATCGCGGTCGCCAGCGCCGAGCCTTTCGAACATGTCGCGATGAATGGGCCGCAGCTCGCAATCGATGCGAGCCCGGTCCTGCAGTCAATGTCCGTGCCGATCCCGACACCATCGCCGCTTGTCGCCGTCAAAGCCACGGTTCCGGCAAAGCATGTGGCGTCTCGTCCCGATGTTGCGAAGACCAAGGTTGCGGCTGCCGGCGGCGTCGAACAGTTCGACCGCTGCCTGCCGCAATGTGAAACGCGCGATCCTTTGATTGCAGGCTATCCGCAATATGCCCAGGCTGAAGTGCCGTCGGTCAGCACCGATCCGGCTCCCGTAGCAGGGGAAAGCGTGGGGTTCCGTCCGCTGGTGGGAGCTCGCAAGCTGTTGAGCCAGGCGGCGGATGTGCCCGGCAACGTGCTTCGTCACGGGCGGCAGGCGCTCGACGATGTCGCTCGTATTGACTGGTGAGCCTCCGCGCCTCTGCTATAAAGCAGCCCTGCTTCGTAACAGGGCTGCGCTTCGCCTGGATTAATTCTGCCTGGAGAAACGACTATGCTCGCTCCGCCCAGATCTTCGCCAGTTCAACAATCGTTTTAACTGCCTTCTCCATATCCTGCCGGCTGACCCATTCTAGCGGCGAGTGAAAAGCGTGGCCGCCGGCAAAGAGATTGGCGCACGGCAAGCCCTTGAACGAGAGCCGGGAGCCGTCGGTGCCGCCGCGAATGCTGCCGCGCACGGGTGTCATGCCGGCGCGGCGGATCGCCTCCACTGCATGATCGACGATCTCCGGATGGCCGTCGAGAACGGTCTTCATGTTGCGGTACTGGTGTTTCACCGTGAAGGTGTAGGACGAGCCGGGGTAGGCTGCCATGACCTCCTTGACGATCCCTTCCAGTATGGCCTCCTTGACCGCGAGGCCGGCCTCATCGAAATCGCGGATGATGAAGCCGAGCGAGGCCTTGTCCATCGAGCCGCTGACCACAGTCGGATGGATGAAACCTTCGCGGCCGCTCGTCGTTTCGGGCGCAATGTCCTTCGGCAGCCTGTCGACGATCGCGCCGGCGATCTTGATGGCGTTCTCCATCTTGCCGAGGGCAAAGCCTGGATGGATGGCAACGCCCTGGATCTGGATCTCGACGCCGTCAGCTGAAAACGTCTCGTCTTCTATGTGGCCTGCGGTTTCGCCATCGACCGTATAGGCAAATTGCGCCCCGAGCTTCTTCAGATCCACCTTGTCGACACCGCGACCGATCTCTTCGTCGGTCGTGAACAGGAGCTTGATCGTGCCGTGGCGGATATCCGGATTGTCGACGAGATACCGGGCCGCCGTGACGATCTCGGCGAGGCCTGCCTTATCGTCCGCGCCAAGCAATGTCGTGCCGTCGGAGGTGATGATGTCGTTGCCGATCTGATCGCGCAGGGCGGGGTGCTCATCGACGCGAATGACCTGCTGCGGATCGCCGCTAAGCCGAATATCGCCGCCGCGGTAATCCCGTAGAACCTGCGGCTTGACGTTCGTGCCGGTGAAATCCGGAGCGGTATCCATGTGGGAGCAGAAGCAGATCACCGGAACCGGCTTGTCGACATTGGAGGGGATGGTCGCATAGACGTAGCCGTGCTCGTCCAGATGCGCGTCGGCGAGCCCGATCGCCAGCAGTTCTTCGACGAGGATCCGCCCCAGATTTCTCTGCTTCTCAGTGGATGGCTGCGTGTTCGAGGTCGGATCCGACTGGGTGTCGACGACGACATAGCGAAGGAAGCGATCGGTGACGGTATCGGTCATGAGCTTGGCTCCAATTGGTTTTCTGCGTTGCATAGCTATAGAGCTCTGCCGCCCTAGCGTGAATCCGTTTCGCGCAGAACGAAGATGCCGAATAACAGGAAAATAAGTGCCGGGGCCATAGAAAGCGGAGGGGGTTGCCGACCTGGGCTCAGCGAGCGGCCGGGCGATGGCCCCGACCACGAAACGGCCGCCCCAGCCGGAACCAGGGCGGCCGTAAAATCATGCCGCTTTACAACGGCATATAATCTTAGTTCGCCGGAGTCAGCGTGACGGAGGTGCCGGTCGCGGCCAGGTTCAGGCCGAGCTGGCCGGTCACGCTCACGGTCTGCAGATGGATCGAGCCGGCGGTGCCGCCGACGAGAATGTTCGTGCCGACGCCGGCGCCGACGGTCGCCTCAACGGTAGCGCCCTGATAGAGGCCGCTCAGCGAGCCATGATGATAGCCGGCTGTCGGCGCGAAGACTGCCCAGAGGAGACGGCTGCGGGTGGTGAAGCCGAGGTCGACACCCATCTTTCTGATCGCACCGGTATAGTGATCGATGCGCTCGCGTCCGACCGTCGAATGGAAGGTGCAATCCACCTCCTTGGCCGATCCGAGCACATAGCCGACGCCGCCGCCGATATCGCAATCGAGATAGCCGATCTTAACGCCGTTGCGCTGATCGGATTCCTCTTCGCGATAGGTCGTCGTCAGATCCGCCGCACGCGCCACCGCCGTGCCAACGACGATCAGCGATGCCGCAGAAAATGCCAGTGTCAGAATTTTTCTCATCTGTTTTCTCCTTGTCAGAGCATTATGGGTGCGGGGCACCCTCAGGCGAGGCGATAGAATCAACCCTCAATTAACGTCTGTAGCCGCAGAACGATCCCAAAAATAAGGCGGCTATCGTCATGATCCGCCTGACAATATAGAGCGCTAAGCCGATGGCGGCAGCCCCTTGCTCTTTCACATTTTGCAACCGACTGAATCGCGCCGCGTCAAATCGGCCGCGCAGGAGCGCAGAATCGAGGGGCTTGGCCGATCACGCGTCTTCCAGCAGCTTTTCCTTCGCGGTGAAGGCGAAGACATCGACCGGCTCGCCAAGGCCTTTCAGCGGAAAAGAGCCGAGGCTTTCCATATCGCGCTGGCAACCGGCCATATCGACGAATGCCTTGGATAGCAGCACAGGCCGCTTCACCTGCTTGGTCAGCGATTCCAGTCGGGAGGCAATGTTGACGGCCGGACCGATGACGGTGAAGTCGAGACGGGTGCGCGAGCCGATATTGCCGTACATCACGTCGCCGACATGCACGCCGACGCCGTAACGCAGCACCTCGCGGCCATTCTTGCGATTTTCCTCGTTGAGCGCCGTAACCGCAGCCTGCGCCTCGCTGATCGAGATGAGGAGATTGTGGCAAGCCTCGGGATCGCTGAGCGGAAAAATCGCCAGCAGCCCGTCGCCCATGAATTTGAGGATTTCGCCGCCGTGCTTTTCGATCGGCTCCACCATCGCGTCGAAATAGCCGTTGAGCAGCTCGATAACGTCGTCGCGCGGCCACATGTCTGAGATCGAGGTGAAGTCGCGAAGGTCACAGATCAGGATCGCCGCGCCGACCGTGGTGCCACTGCCGCGCGTGGTCGCACCCGCCAGGATCTTCTCGCTGGCATGCGGCCCGACATAGGTGCGCAGCATTGTGCGGGCCATGATGTTCTTCAGCCTGATTTCGGTCACCATCGTCAGAGCCGGGAGCAGATCCTTCAGGAAGGTGATATGCGCGTCGGTGAAGCCGCCCGGCGCATCCGAGGCAAAGGTGACGATATGGCGCTTGCCGAGCGTGTGGTAGATCGGCCAGGCGATGTAATCGGTCAGCCCCTCCGCATGCATCTCCTTGTAGAGCGGGTAAGTCAGCTCATCCTTATGCGAAATCTCCAGGTTTTGCCGAACCTCGGTCGCGCCGTTGAAGATTTCGTTGATGGGGCTGGCCAGAAACTGCGGCGTGTTCTCGACACCATAGCTGAATGTGGCGATGTCGCCTTCCTTCATGCCAGTGCGCCAAAGGATCCGCGCGCCGAGCCACTGCGGATGCAGCGTCCTGAAATGCATCGTCGATCGTCCGACCGGAACTCCGATCGCCCGCATCTTCTCGCACAACTCGACGAGGATGTTGTCGATGAAGCGTTGATCGCGAACATCATTCATCAGCCAATCGAGAATCTTGCTCTGCTTTGTCGGCCAGCTGCCACGGTCGTCGATTTCTGAGCCGGCCATTGTCTCAATAGAAGATTGCATTTCCATACCCCATAAATTCCTTCGCCTGCCATCGGCTCTCGCAGTGTGACTATATCTTCCTCGCCATTCGCCGGGAACGGTATTCACGCCCGAACTCGAGGATTTACAAGCCACTCTTCCGGTCTGGCGCGGCAGCGCTGAATCGGTCATATGCCTGATATGGTTGCGCAGCCTCCATGCGGCAAACATTTTGTTGGAAGGGCACAGAGTTGAGAGCATATTTGGCAGGCCCCGAGGTATTCCTTCCCAATGCCAGAGAGGTTCTGGATCGCAAGATTGCCTTGGCGCGCAGCTATGGTTTTACGCCGGTATCGCCCGGCGACCTCACCGTTCCCGAAACGGAAACAAGGCATCAGCGCGGCCTTGCCATCAGCGCCATCAATGAAAGCCTGATGACGAGTGCGGACCTGATCATCGCCAATCTGACGCCGTTTCGCGGCGTTTCGGCCGATGTCGGCACGGTCTTCGAGCTGGGCTTCATGTGCGCCCGCGGCTGCCCTGCCTTTGCCTTCTCCAATTGCAGTCAAAACCATTTCGAGCGGGTGAGCGATCTCTATGGCGGGAACGTGCATCTCGGCCCGGACGGACGCCACCGCGGGCCGGATGGCATGGCGCTGGAAAATTTCGACATGACCGAGAATCTGATGCTGGACGGCGGCATCGCGGTCCGCAGCGGCGCAATAATGACGCGCAGGGTGGCCCCGGACCAGCTCTTTCTCGACCTGACAGCCTTCGAAGACTGCCTGAGGCTGGCTGCCGAAAGATTGCTGAAACCGGCTATTCGCCTGTGACTTCAGGCGAGCGTCCGCTTCGTTTCGAAGTCGATCAATTGGACGCAGCATGGGAAGCGGAGCTTCACCACCGCCCTCCCAGAGCGTCATCGATGGCTTGAGCTCTTGCCGGGAGCCGGTCATAAGCTGCGATATCCGGTTTGGCGAAACCGGCAAGGCCGAGCGAGCTTAGAATATCGCTCGCCTCCGGGCTTCGATGTGCGTCGAGAAGGGCAGCTTGAAGTGCATCGATCCTCTCGGAAGGCTGTTGTCTGGCGGCGACGAAAAGCGGAAAGGGCGCGGGCCTTGTCGTTGCGATGACGCGCAAAGGGGCAATCAAGTCCGGCTCGTGCAGTTCCAGCAGCTGATAGGCATAGGCGTCGATTGCACCGACATCGATCGCCCCCGCGCGGATTGCCTCGACAACGCCGCGCGGATTGAGCAGCGGGCCGATGGCTTCGTGCGCAGAGTGTCCGTTTGCGATCTCGGCGAAAAATTCCCGCGGGGCATTGTAGCCGGACTGCGAGTCCCTGACAGTCCAGCCCCAGCGCAAGGTCGCAAGATCGGCCTCCGCGAACGGCTTCTCACGCGCGGCGACGATATGGCTCGCATAGACCGGCTGCCCTTTTGCCCAGTCCGCCAGTGAAACAGGTGCTACCAGCGGCACAGGTCGTTCTGTGGCCGCAAGCTTCGAAAACGGAAAGCCGCACATGAAGACCGCACCCATGTCCGGCCGCGACCAGAGCTCAGAAAGGGGAGCGGGTGGGGCATGCGGAATGACCTCAAGATCGACGCCGGACTGGCTGGACAGCCAATGGAAGAGGTGATCCCATAGTCCCGAAATCCTCGGGCTGAGATTGTACATGCGCGAACAGGCGATGGCTTGGGAGAGGTGTGTCTTCATGGCCGGTCACGCGAAACGGAGGCGCTGGCCGATATTCATCCGCCTGGCCTTGTCGACCATCGTCGCGCCGAGCGCGACGTCGGTTGTGCTCAGTCCCCGATGCCAGAAGAGGATGGTCTCGTCGTCGCTTTCGCGGCCGGGCTTGGCGCCGCAGACGATCTGGCCGATTTCGGCATGCAGCGTCTCCGCCGTGACCTTGCCTTCGTCGACGTGGCGGCGCAGTGCACCAAAGGGACGACCAGGCCCGCATTGGCCCCAATCGTCGACCACCACCTTGTCCATGATGTCGGTCAGGTCGAATTCGAGCGCACTCATCGTGCCATAGGGGACGACAAAGGCACCCTTCTTGACCCAGGCAGTCTTGAAGAGTGGCGTCGGTTCCGGCAGGCGGCTTGCCTCGATCATGATGTCGGCGCCCTTGAGGCAATCCTCCCAATTGTCTGTCACTATGATCTTTTTGCCCAGGTCCTTCTCCAATCGCGCAGCGAAGGCGTCGCGGCTTTCCGGACGGCGCGAATGCACGCGGATCTCGTCGAAATCGAAGAGGTGATCGAGCAGGCGCACATTCCAATAGGAGGTGCCGCGTGCGCCGATATGGCCGAGGATCTTGCTGTCCTTGCGGGCGAGATGCCGGGCGCCGATCGCCGTGACGGCGCCGGTGCGCATATCGGTGATGGCAGTCGCATCGATGATCGCCTTCGGCACGCCGGTATGCGGATCGAACAGGTTGAGCACAGCCATTTCAGAGGGCAGGCCCTGCTTGTAATTGTCGACGAAGTCGCCGACGACTTTGACGCCGGCATAATCAAGTGGTTTCACATAACCGCGCAACACATTGAAATGACCCTTATCTGAGCTTTCCGGGACGAGATGGACACGCGGCTCGATCACGGTCTCGCCGCGCCCCTGCGCATCGAGTGCCTTGGTAACGGCGTCAAGAATCTCATCGTTGGAAAGCGCAAGCGCCTTCGCATCGATGGCGTTCAGATAGTCGATCCAGATTTCCTGCATTGCCATTCTCCATGTCAGTTCCGGTCATGCCGGCTTATCAAGAAAGGAGGCCGCGAACGGCCCGCCGGAAAGCTTCAGTCAGCTGACGCTCCGCTTTTGGTGCAGCCGTCCCCGATCTCGTCACGGATGGAGGGCTGCATTTTCATCCCCGGGTGCGCTTTCCATGAAGTCCGATAGTCTCTGAAAGTCCGGTCCCTGGGCGCGGTCCTCGTCGAGCGGCGGCACAAGAGCCCGAACGTGCCGGTAGGCTTGCCCCGTGCCCGTGCCGAGTTCGCCCTGCACGCCGCGAAGTTCGACGGCCTGCGCCGAAGCGATGAGTTCGATGGCAACGAGATAGCGCAGCCGCTCGATGATCGCCTCGGTCTTTGCCAGAACGCTTGGCGCCATCGACGCTTGGTCCTCAACACCATCGGCGGCGGGAAGGGGCGTGAGGGAGATCGGCGCAGCGAAATGGCGTATCTCGATTTCGAGTGCCGAGACGGTTTTCTGCACGGTCGCGAAGCCCGTGCGGCTTTGTCCGAGTGGCGTGAGGAACCGCGGCAGTTCCGACATCGCAGCCGACATGATCTTCATCGTGCGGTAGGCGGTCGCGGCTGCGCAATGTGCCAATGCCTGGCCGAGGCGCTCCCAGGCGAGCACGAAAGCCGTCATGTCGAAATTGCCGTGCGAAAGGATGAGGCCCGCGTCCGCCAACACCACAGGGTTGTCGCCGGAGCTGGCGATTTCGATCTCCGTTGCCTCGCGGGCCTCGCCGATCGCATGGAGAAGCGCTCCCCAAACCTGCGGCGCACAGCGATAGCTCAAGGGGTCCTGCAATCGCCGCGCCGCGCCTTCGGAGAGCAACAAGCTTCCGGAAAGCAGTCCGCGGAGCTTCGACGCGGCCTCGCGCTGCCCGAAGGCGGGCCTTGCCGCCAATGCCCGGTCGTCGAAGGCGGATACGTTGGCGCGGAAGGCTTCGAAATTCAGTGCGATGGCTGAGAGCGACCAATCGAACAGTCGCTCGACATCTTCGAGGCAAAGGCAAGCCTTGCCGACGGAGAGGCTGTTGGCGACGACAAGAGCATGGCCGTCCTTCGGCCCTAACGGCAACGGTTTCAGCCGGGCCTTCTCGAGCGCTTCTCTGGCGGTCATCACGACACCGCCGACTTCAGCCTCACCATCTCCCAACAACGCCCGGCCCATATGCGCAAGCGGGGCGAGATCGGCGGCGCCGATGGAGCCCAGCGAGGGCACAACGGGATGGAAGCCGGCATTCAGTGCCGCCACCAGACCGGAGAATACCGGCAGCGACACGCCGGAGCCGCCGGCCGCCATGCCGGCAATACGCGCCGCCATCATCGCCCGCACGGCGTCCTGCGGCAGAGCTGCTCCGACGCCGACCGCACGCGCCTGCGGCACGCGCATCTGGAAAGCGACAAGATCATCCGCGACAAGCCTGGTGTCGACGCCTGCTCCCAGCCCGGTGGTCAAACCATAGACCGGCCGGTCGTCCGCTAAATAGCGTTCCACGACGGCACGCGCCGCGGTGATTTTCCCCTCGACATCAGGCGAAATCTCAATCCTGGCGTTCCGCCGCGCGATCGCGGCGATATCGCTCACCGTTGGCGGCTTTCCGGTGAAGGATATGATGTTGTCCGCGTTGCTCATTCCTGCCTGCCTCCAAGAAGTGCGATCGGTTTCCTGCGATCTTCGCCGGAATGCGCCTCCCGCCGAAATTTGTCGTCGGAATAGATCAGCACACACATATCACGGCATAGGGGTGGCGACAGTCATACCGATTGGAGAACACTCTATATCCTCGCTCCGCGGGATCGGGCAGCGCATCCCGCCTGCCCGAGACATTCATATCTGAGGCCATTGCGTATATCTCCCAAGTCGGCAAACGCTGCCGTGCGGCGGTGACGTCAATTTCGGCTTGCAGCCAGAAGCGGTCTGATTTCCTGGGTCGTTCCGTCAGTCAGTCCAAGGTCGGTGACGTGCGGGCCGGGGTTGCATGCAAGGCTCGCCCCAACGATTGCCTTGAAGGTACGAATCGGCGGCACCCAGTCGGCGATCGCATCGGCAGCCGTGCGCAGCTTGGCGAAGTCGTCGGCAACTTGCCTTGCGGGAGCATCCGACAACAGCCCGCAGACGGGTAGGGCAAGCACGGCCGTAACCTTGCCGTCCGCCGCCGTTGCCATGCCGCCGCCGACATCGATGACGGCATTGGCTGCCGCCGCCATATCCGCCGGATCGCGGCCGAAGACGGTGAGGTTGTGGCTGTCATGCGATATCGTGGTTGCCAAGGCACCGCGCCAATGGCCCCAATCTTCCAGAATGCCGATGACGGGCGAGGTGTCCTTTTTCCCATGGCGGTGGATGACGGCCATCAGGAGCATGTTGTCAGGCAGCACGAGCTTGTCGCCGCTCACCACGACGGCGGCCTCTCCCCATTTCGTGAAGCGCGGGCTGACGACGGTGTTGACGCGTGCTTCCGTCATGCCCGGGAGCTTGATGTCAAAATCGGCGGCGGAAAGCCTTTGAAGCTTCACCGTGTCGCGGTATGCGTGTGCTGTGGAGACGCTGTCACCGGCTACGGCGAGTTCGCCATTTCTTGCGACCTCGCGTCCCGATGCATAGACGCGGTCAACCACGATCTTTTCGAGATCGGACAGGATGACGATATCGGCGCGGCGGCCGGGGGCGATCAGGCCGAGATCGTAGCGATCGAGCCACATGGCGGCGTTGAGTGTGGCGGCACGGACGGCGTCGACCGGTTTCATGCCATAGCCAATGAGGCGCCTGAGAACGGATGACATCGCCCCGTCGTTCACCAGGTCATCCGGGAAGACATCGTCGGTGCAGATCGTCAGCGTCTGCGGCAGATGCGGCAGTGTCTTCAGTGCTTCGATCACGCCGGGCAGGACATAGTCATGAGAGCCGCGCAACTCGACGGTAAGGCCGGCGCGCAACTTCGCCAGCAGGTCTTCGCCCGATGTGATCTCGTGATCCGATTGAATGCCCGCCGCGACAAAGGCCTGCAAATCCGCGCCTTCGAGGCCGCGGGCATGACCACAGACGCGCTTGCCGCTGGCAAGCCCGGCTTCGACCACGCCGCGCATCGGCTCGCTTCGCTCCAGCACGCCGCGCATGTTCATCACTTCGGCAACGCCGGAAATGTCCGGCCAGCTCAGCATGGTTGCCATTTCGCCTGACCGGAACTCGGCGCCGGCGAGTTCCAGGCCTGGTGCCGAAGGGACGCAGGATGGCGCCAAGGTCAAAAAGCGCAGCGGCAGCTGTTTCGTTTCTTCCAGCGCCCATCGAATGCCGTCGAGACCGGCGACATTGCCGACTTCGTGAGGATCCCAGCACACGGTTGTCGTTCCCTGCGGGACGACGGCTTCCGCATATCGCCTCGGCGTTACCATCGAGCTTTCGACATGCATGTGCGTGTCGATAAATCCGGGCGTGACAAAACATCCCGAGGCATCGATGGTCTGCTCGGCGTCCGCCCTGCTTGCTGCAGGAAGAACGCTCGCAATCAAGGGGCCGACAAGACCGATATCGGCGAGCCGCATCTCCGAGGTCGCGACGTCGACGAGTGTTCCGCCGACGATCAGCACATCGAACGGCTCAAGACCGCGGGCCGCCCGGACGGCGCGGTCGCGCAGGTCCGACGAGTTGAGGTCGTGTGGTTCATTCGGCATTTTTGTCTCCCTGAGAGAAGGCCGATGGGCGGGCGGTGGATTGCCTGACGACCAGATCGGTCGGGAAAATTCTGCTTGTATCAGCTTCGCCTGTGACGAAGGAGAGCGCATGGGTGGCTACCGCCTCCAGATCCTGGCGGACTGTCGTGAGAGGCGGCGAGACGATCTGTGCCCACATCAGGTCATCGAAACCCGTGAGCGATATGTCTTCCGGTATGCGGTAACCCCGGTTTTGGACAGCGAGAGCAAAGCCTATGGCGAGCGCATCATAGGCCGCAGCGCAAGCCGTAAAGCGGCTGAGATCGAGTTCGCGGCCGAGGAGGCCGCCCGCTTCGAAGGTCGCGTCGCTATATTTCAGTGTCGGCTCGATTCCGGCCGAAGCAAAGATCTCGCACATTCCATCGACACGCTCGCGTGCGACAAGCGAATTTTCGGGGCCGGCAAGGACAAGTAGCTTGTCGTGACCGAGCTCGAGCAGATGCCGGGCAATCTTGCGTCCGCCCTCGCGGTGATCGCTTGCTGCAACATTGCCGGCGGTGGCTGCGCTGTCGATGACGGCAACCGGAACCGAGACGCTCTGCGGCGAAACGCTCGTGCCGCGCGTCGGTATGACGATCAGAGCATCGACGCCGCGAGCGATCATGTTTCTGATCTCGAAATCCTGCTGCGCCGGATCGCCCTCGCTGTCGCCGATCAAGACGGCAAGGCCCCGCTGCTTGGCGGCGCGTTCGATGGCCTGGGCAAAGGCAGGAAACAGAGGCTGGCCGATATTGGGAACCAGCAAGCCGACCGTGTTGCTCTTCCCCGTGCGCAGCGCGCGAGCCGCATGATCCGGGACATAGCCGAGCGTTTCCGCCTCTGCCTGAATCTGCATGGCGAGGGCCGGCGAAACCCGTCCTTTGCCACGCAAGGCATTGGAAACGGTTGCCGTGGAGACACCCAGCCTTTCTGCGATCTCGCGGATGGAAGAAGGGCGTGTTTCGCTCATTTGGGAATGGCCTCGATCTCCTGCGATTAAACGATTAATCAAAGCAGCATATTTTTACAAGTCCTTATTTTCAGCGGATGTGCTTTACCCGCGGTCTGCCGATAACGGTCTGTCCGCATCTATGCGTGAAGCACCCCCAGCCTCATCGCTTGATTGGTTCAGGGGTAAACGCATGGATTGTGGTTCGCCATCGGCAACTGAAGCCATCGCCAAGCGCAGCAATGGATTTGATCCGCCATTTTTCACCTTCCTGCTTAAAAAGGGAAAATCTATAGGAAGTATATGAATATATGTAAATCATATATATAGACTATCATATGTGAGAGATAGTCTATCGCTCCAGCGTATTAAATCCTCAATTTGAAGTAATGAACGCGCGAATTCACGTCATAAAGATTTCGTTAAGCATTATGATTTATTAAAGTTGAACATGCTAATTTTATAAATTCGAAGGAACTAAATCCTTCGTCGACTGAATTTCTAGTTGAATGAGCCGGAAGGGATATCACGACGATGTTAGGAATCCATGGTGCTGCTGGAACGATGAAAACCGGTGCGTTGGATGCGATGAGCGCCAATATCATGATCGCCGACGCCAAACTCAACATTGTCTATATTAATCCGGCAACGCGCGAATTGCTGCAGGAGGCAGAAAGCGACCTCAAGAAGGAGCTGCAGCGGTTCAGCATGGCGACCCTGGTCGGGTCAAACATCGATATCTTTCACAAGAATCCGGCACATCAGCGCTCGATGCTCGCAGCTTTGAAGAAACAACACAAAGCCACGATATCCGTTGGCCATCGCAAGTTCGATTTGATCGTGACGCCGCTTACGCGAGGAGAAAGGATCATAGGCTTCGTCGTCGAATGGGCCGATGCGAGAGCAAGAATCCAGAATACCGATTATCGTAATCAGCTGTTGGCGATCAACCGCGTGCAAGCGGTCATAGAGTTCACACCCGCCGGCGAGATCGTCAGCGCCAACGATAATTTCCTGGCGGCAGTCGGCTATACGCTCGCCGAAATCAAGGGGCAGAATCACCGTATGTTCCTTGAGGAAGGCGAGGCGGGGGATCGTCAGTTTGAAGAGCTTTGGACGGATCTTCGCGCCAACAAGCCGCATATTGGGGACATTGTACGATACGGCAAAGGTGGAAAGGCCATCTATCTGAATGCGTCCTACAATCCGATCACGAATGATGCTGGAAAAATCGTAAAAGTCGTCAAATTCGCCACCGACGTCAGCGAACGCGTATTCGCGGTGCGCACGGTCGGCGACGCCTTGTCGAAACTCGCACTCGGCGATTTGAGTTTCTCTCTTAATCGACACTTCGCAAAGGACTTCGAGGCCTTGCGGGAGAATATGAACTCGGCCATGCAGCAACTCGGCGAGACGCTTGCCTCTGTTTCGCGCTCGACCGGATTGATCGACGATGGCGCACGCGAAATCAGCGATGGCGCCAGCAATTTGTCGCGACGCACCGAGCAACAAGCCGCGGCACTGGAGGAAACGGCAGCCGCCCTTGATGAAATCACCGTCAATGTCGGCAGTGCTTCAAAGCGGGCCAATGAGGCGCGCCAGGCCGCCGCGACAGCCAATGACAGCGCATACCGCTCCGGACAGATCGTTGCCGATGCTGTCGGCGCAATGGCGCGTATCGAGGAGTCCTCCAATAGCATCGCCAACATCATCGGCGTCATCGATGAGATCGCCTTCCAGACGAACCTTTTGGCGCTCAATGCCGGCGTGGAGGCCGCGCGCGCCGGCGAAGCAGGCAAGGGATTTGCCGTTGTCGCTCAGGAAGTGCGTGAACTTGCCCAGCGTTCGGCCAAAGCTGCCAAGGAAATCAAGGAGCTGATCCGAAACTCCTCGGAGGAGGTCAAGCATGGTGTGAAGCTCGTCCATGAGACCGGCGACGCGCTCAAGACGATCCAGGACAACATCGCCGCCGTCAACGAGCACATGCAGGCCATAGCGGTCTCCGCAAACGAGCAATCGACCGGCTTGTCCGAAGTCAACTCCGCCGTCAACCAGATGGACCAGGTGACGCAGCAGAACGCGGCAATGGTGGAGGAGGCAACGGCCTCGAGCATGACGCTCGCCCAAGAGGCCGAAAAACTGCGGCAGATGATTACGCGCTTCAGGCTGCCGGGGCAGTCGAGCTATGTCGGCGCGGGTCAATCCACGGCCATGTCGACAGATGAGGATGCATTCGCGCCGTTCAGCGAGCCGAAGAAAATCGTACGCCTGTCGTCCAATTCGGCGGCGAGAGGTCGATGAGGAGGCGCACAGGTCCCGGCGGATGGAAAGGTTCGATGTCGAATCCGCAAAAGGACCTGTGCAGCCCTCACGAGCAATTGGGTTAAGAGCGATCGGCGTTCATTCGATCATTTCCGGAAGCGACGGTTCAGCCCGAGGCTGGAGCGTTGCTTTCGTCAAACAGCAGCTTGCTGCCACGCATCGGATAATACGGCGCCGCGCGGCAGTCGCTCACATTTTCGGTATGAGCCTAGCAGCACCTTGCAAGATAATTGGATCTCGCCAGGCGGCATCTGCCGTCAGGTCAGACGTACGCTTCCCGCGCGCCAAAGTCGGTGGACGCGTCGAAATTCTTGGTTCCGATGCGATCGCTTTCGCCGGAAAGCGCCGAGCCCGATTTGCTGCCTTGATTTTCAGCATTTGCGGCGGCGTTCGCCTTGTCGGCATTCTGCAGCTTTTGAAGCTGCGCTTGAAGCTTGCTGATCTGCTTTTGCAGGGAGGCCTTCGTCTTTTCGTCCGTTGCCTTATCCAGCTCTTTCGTCTTTTCCTTGATTGCGGCCTGAAGCTGAGACTCGGTGGCGGCAGACGATGACGCATCGGCAACTACCGTTGCAGCGGCAGATGAGGAGATAGCAGAAACCATGGAGCGTTGCCCTTTGAAAAATTTGCGTGAGCATTGCATGGCCTTGGTTAATGCAAGGCTAATCCGCACCCTGCCGGGCATGACGGTTGCGGCACCGGCAAAGCCCCCGGGCTTAAGATAACCTCCTTCAGCGTAGGGTGGGGTCCAGCCTGTCGCGCAGCCAGTCCCCGACGATCGATATCGAAAGTGTCGTGAAAACGATGATGGCGGCGGGCGTCAGCATGATCCACGGCGCCGACTGGATATAGTCGCGGCCATAGCCGACCATGTTGCCGAGGCTCGTCTGTGGCGGCTGCAAGCCGATGCCGAGAAAGGACAGGCTGGATTCGAGCAGGATGACGCCAGGGATGTTGAGCGTCATGGCGACGACGATCGTGGTGGAGATATTGGGCAGGATATGCCTCAGATAAACACGGGCCGGCGAAGCGCCGATATCGCGGGCGGCAACCGCATAGCCCTGGGCATTCGCGGAGATCGCGAGCCCCCGCGCCATGCGGGTGATGATCTCCCAGCCGTTGAGGCCGAGCAGCAGCACGAAGATGACGAGAGAGTTGCCGAGGAACGCCAGCACGGCAATGGCGATGATCATGAACGGCATGGCCAGCTGAGCGTCGACCATCATCAGGATCAGCTGATCGACCCAGCCGCGAAAATAGGCGGCAAGGAACCCCAGCGTCACACCGATGATGGTGGTGATGACGGTTGCTGCAAGGGCGATGGTGATTGAGATGCGGATCGAAGCGATGACGCGGGAGAAGACGTCGCGTCCGAGCTGATCGGTGCCGAGCAGATGCTCGAACGTGCCGCCGAAGAAGGCGGGCGGGCGAAGGCGCGCCAGGACGTTGGTGGCCATGAAATCATAGGGCGCGAGCCAATGGGCCAAGAGCGCGACAAGGATCATCAGCCCGAGCCAGGCAAGGGAGATCAGCACCAGCGGCGGCCACGCGGCGAAGAAGGCCTTAAAGCCGCCTTTACGCTGGATGACGCCACCGAAGGCAGGCGCTTTTTCGGCTTTAGCTGTCATCGGATATGCTCCTACGCTTTAGCCGGGTGCGGCATGCGCATGCGCGGGTCGATCACACCGTAGAGAAGATCGACCAGGAGATTGGACACCACCATCATCGCGCCGATGAGCAGCAGGATGACCTGCACCACGGCCAGATCGCGGGACGTGACCGAGGAGATCAGCAGACGACCGATTCCGGGCCAGGAGAAGACGCTTTCCACGATGACGGCGCCGCCAACCATCGAGCCGAGCATGAAGCCGAAGATGGTCACGATAGGCACGGCGGCATTGGGCAATACGTGGCGGATGACGATTTTGGTCCACGGTACGCCCTTGGCGTGGGCGGTCCGCACGAACGGCTGGCCGAGCACTTCGACCATCGCCGAGCGCGCGTAGCGCGCGATAACCGCCGCCCCGGCGATGGAGAGGGTCACGATGGGCAGTACCATGTGGAGCGGGCTCGAGTAACCGCCTGACGGCAGCCAGCGCAACTGCACCGCAAAGATCAGCGCCAGCACCAGGGCGAGTACGAAGGTGGGCACTGTAAAGCCCAGCACTGAGATCGACATGATCAGCCGGTCGAACACCGAATTGCGATGCAGGGCGGCGGTAATGCCCGCAAGGAGACCGAGCGCCGTCTTCAACAGCAGCGTAGGTGCCATGATGGCGAGAGTCGCCGGGAGCCGGTCGAGCACGACATCGAGAGCGGGGCGGTTCTCGCGCATGGAATTGCCGAGATCGCCGTGCAGCACCGCGACCAGATACTTATAGAACTGCACCCAGATCGGCTGGTCGAGACCCCATTGGCGGCGGAAGGCCTCGATGACTTCAGGCGGCGTATTGCCAACGTCGAAGAACCGGCTGAGCGGATCGCCCGACAGGCGCATCACGAAGAAGGCAAAGCTAACGATGATGAACAGCGTCATCAGCGCCCGCAGGAGTCGCGAGAGGATGAACTGGATCATGCTCAGGCTGCCTCCATGCCGGATAGCGAGGGATTGTTGACGAGGTGGCAAGCCACCGCGCGACGACCCTTTTCGACGAGCTCGGGGCGGATCGAGCGGCAGGCTGAGCGCACTTCCGGGCAGCGGGTGTGAAAGGGGCAGCCGGCAGGCACGTTGACCGCGCTCGGTGGATCGCCCTTCAGAACGATGCGGCTGCGCCTGCTGCGTCCCGGCACCGGCACGGCGGAAACCAGCGCCTGGGTATAGGGATGAGCCGGATTGGCGAAGACTTCGCCGACATCGCCGATCTCGACGATCCGCCCCAGATACATGACGGCAACGCGCTCGGCGACCTGACGCACGACCTTGAGGTCGTGGCTCACGAAGACGCCGGTGAAGCCGGCGCGGGTGCGGATATCTTCGAATACGTTGAGCACCTGTGCCTGCACGGAAACGTCGAGCGCCGATACGGGCTCGTCGCAGACCAGCAGTTCCGGATCGATGATGAGCGCACGGGCGATGATGACGCGCTGGCGTTGGCCGCCCGACATTTCATGCGGATAGCGGGTGCCGTGGTGGGCAAGAAGGCCGATCTGACCCATCATATCGGCAACATGGGCGCGACGTTGGGCAGCGGAAAGCTCCGGTCGATGGACGATAAGCGGCTCTTCGATCTGCTGCCCTACGGGAATGCGCGGGTCGAGCGCTCCGAGCGGGTCCTGGTAGATCATCTGCATGCGCCGGCGCATGCGGCGCCAATCGGCGTCCAGCTTGGCGCTGACTTTTTCGCCACCGAAGCGGATTTCGCCGCCGCTGGCCGGTATATGACCAAGCAGCAACCTGGCGGTCGTTGATTTGCCGCTGCCGCTCTCACCCACGATGCCGAGCATTTCCCCGGGTGCGACATTGAAGGAAATTCCGTCAACGGCCTTCAGGAGCCTGGTGGAGGAGAACAGCAGGCCGCGTTCGCGCACCTTGAAGACGCGGCTCAGGTTTTTGACTTCCAGCGCGCCCTTCATTGCATGGCTCCCGCCAGGGCATCGCCGGACACTACTAACGGAGACATGTGCATGCAGGCGGCGCGGTGCGTCACCTCGCCGTCCACCATGCGCAGCGCCGGCACGGCCTGCGCGCACGTTGCCGTGGCCGTGGGGCAGCGCGGAGTGAAAGGGCAGCCGGGCGGCAGCTTGTCGGGTGGCGGCACCGTGCCGGGGATTGCGATCAGCCTGCGGCGAGGGCCATCGAGATCCGGCAGCGCGGCAATCAGCCCGCGCGTATAGGGATGGGCAGGCCTGGAGAACAGCGCACTCGTCGGCGTGTCCTCGACCACGCGGCCGCAATACATGACGACGACGCGCTCGGTCATTTCCGATACCATGCCGAGATCATGCGAGATCAGGACGAGCGCCATGTTGCGCTCGCGCCGCAGGTCATCGAGGAGATCGAGAATCTGCGCTTGGATGGTGGCATCCAGCGCCGTCGTCGGCTCGTCGGCGACGAGCAGTTCGGGATCGCCGGCCAGGGCCATGGCGATCATCACGCGTTGGTTCATGCCGCCGGAGAATTCATGTGGATATTCGCCCAAGCGGCGGCGGGCACTGGCGATTCCGACGCGATCAAGCAGGCGCTCCGCCTCTTTGCGCGCTTCCGCTCCATGCAGATTCCTGTGCAGTGCCAAGGCCTCCGTCAATTGCCAGCCGATCTGGTGCAGCGGGTTCAGCGAACTGGTCGGGTCCTGGAAGATCATGGCCACTCGGCCGCCGCGGATGGCGTTGAGCCGTGGTTCGGGCAAGCCAAGGATTTCGCGGCCGTCGAGCGTCACCGAGCCGCCAACTCGGGCATTGGCGCTAAGTAGACCAAGGCTTGCCATCCAGGTAATCGACTTGCCGCAGCCGCTTTCGCCGACGATGCCGAGCGTCTCGCCGCGGTGGATGGAGAGATTGACGCCGTGCAGAGCACGCGCCGTCTGGTGGCGACTGCTGAAATCCACGCAAAGGTCGGAAATCTGGACGAGCGGGGCAGCTTCAGCCATGTTGCGTTTCCATCTGCTGTTCGCGCAATGCGCGCAAGGTGCCGCGATCGACGGTAATGAGATGACGCCTTGCTCCCTCAAGCACTACGCAGCTCAGGACCCCGGTGGCATAGATGCCCGTGTCGACATTGATGCGGTTCGGCAGGCTCTCGACACGAGGGCCCGAGGTGTGGCCATGCACCACGACCTTTCCAAAGTCTTTCCCTGAACATAGGAACCGGTCGCGGATCCATGTCAGGTCTTCCTTGCGCTGTTCCATGAGGGATCGATCTGGGTTCACGCCCGCATGGGCGAAGAAGTAGTCGCCCTGCTGGTACGACAGTAACAGAGTGGCGATGAATTCCTTGTGACGCTGCGGTATGCGTGCGACGAGAGCCAGCCGCATGACTTCGGCCGCTATCGGATCGGCCATCGCGCGCAGGATCTCCTCGGGAGAGAAGTCGTAGGATGCCAAGGTCTCAAGCCCGCCCTTGCGGCCCCAGAGTGGCAAAACAGCGGCGTCGGCCAGGAACTCGCCGAGCCAGGCATCATGATTGCCAGTAAGGCAGATGATTTTCGTCGTCTCATCGGCGGCATTCTGCTCAGCGATGACGCGCTCGATGACCGAACGGGAATGCAGGCCGCGGTCGATCAGGTCGCCGAGATAGACGATCATCACGCGCTCGACGGGGTGCTGCGCCCGATCGGCGGCGATGGCTGCCTGCATGGCCAGCAGATGATCGAGATGGCCGTGGATATCACCAACGGCGTAAATGCGCACGCCTTCCGTGTCGGCCGGCGGCACATCGCGGAAATGGCTCCAGTTGCTGCCGTTCATGTCGATCAGCAGAGGTTGCCGCATAAGGGAGGTGGTCACGAAGTTCGTCCTGCAACGTCGAGGAAGGCGGCGGACGAGCGTTGAAACGCGCGCCCGCTCGGTGTCTTTAGTTCTTGATGGCGAAATGACCCGGCGTGAAATCCATGGCGAACATCGCCGACGGAGCCCATTCGATGTTCGATCGCTTGCCGTAGAGAATGGCGTTCTGGTGCAGGACGATCATGCCCGGATCCTCGTTCTCGATGATGTCGAGGGCGCGCGTGAAGGCCTTTTTGACCTCGGCGCGATCGGTCGACTTGTTCAGTACGTCGCACAGCCGGTCGAACTCGTCGTTCTGCCACATCCCGGATTTTGGATTGGTCTTGGTGTTATAGGTGCCATTCGGGCAGTTGTTGGCCAAAAGCGCTGCCGGGAAGGCGAAATAAGCGGTGTTTGACAGGTCCTGCATCATGCGATCGGGGCTCGGATCATTGGGATTATCGACGACCGAAAAGTTGATGTTGAAGCCGATGGCACGCAGATTTTCGAGATTGTACTGCGCGATGGTCAGCTCGTTGGGATAATAGTTGTTGTGCGCGCGGTAGGTGATCGGCTCGCCCTTGTAGCCGGATTCGGCCAGGAGCTGCTTGGCCAGCTGCGGATTGTATTCCGCGGTCTGGTGATCGGTGGCGAAGAGATCTCCGAACAGCGGATGCTGGAAGCCTTGCGACATTGCGGTACGGCCGCCCCAGAGTGCCTTGACGATGGTCTGGCGGTCGATGGCGTGGCTCAAGGCCTGGCGTACCTTGATGTTCTTGAGGGGCCCGTTGTTCTCGTCGAGTGCGATGAAGCGCACGTTGGCGACGGGACCGCCGACGACACGGAAGTCGGACGAGCCTTCGATCATCGGAACCTGATCGGGTCCGACATCCGAGATGATATCGTACTCGCCCGACATCAGGCCGTTCACGCGGCTGGCAGCTTCCGGCACGACGAGGATGTTAAGCTTGTCGATCGGCGGCTTGCCGCCCCAGTAATCGGAATTGGCGACCATGTGGATGG
The DNA here is from genome assembly GCF_000359745.1 of Rhizobium freirei PRF 81. Classification (GTDB taxonomy): domain Bacteria; phylum Pseudomonadota; class Alphaproteobacteria; order Rhizobiales; family Rhizobiaceae; genus Rhizobium; species Rhizobium freirei. The sequence continues at coordinate 33,236 of NZ_AQHN01000054.1, read as the reverse complement.
CCGAGCCGGGCTCGATGTTTTCGACCTTGTAGGGGCCGGTGGCGATCGGCTTGGCCGCCCAGGCGTTCCAGCTGGCGGTTTTCATAAAACCGCGCTTGGAGATGATGGCGGCATAGTTGACGCGGGCGAGGCGGGCTTCGGTATCGAGCGTCGCCTTCTTCATGACGAAGCGGACGGTGAGGTCATTGACGGCTTCGACATGGTCGAGCAGCGGCCATTCGGAGGCACGGCTGGCCGCGACGGTTGCCGGCGGCACAATGCCCTTGCTGCCATCGGCGCGGGCGAAGGTGGTTTCACCCTTTTCGCGGGCGGCAGTCTGTTCGGGCAGCAGGCCGAAGCGTTCGTCCGAGAACGAGAAGGCGACGTCTTCCGCGGTCATGGTGTCGCCGTTGTGGAACTTGACGCTCGGACGCAGCTTGAATTCGAGCGTCTTGTCGTCGATCCACTTCCATTCGGTGGCGAGCCCCGGCTTGAAGGCAAGGTTGGGGTCCTGCAGATCCAGCGCGATAAGCTGTTCGAACACCGAGTTCTGGAACTTGCGAGCTGCCGTGCTGCTATACTCGACGGTTTCGATCGAACCGGCATTGCCCATGGATTGGACCGCAACGTTGATGGTGGTGCCCTTAGCCATCGCGAAGGAGGCGAAGCCGAGGAACAAGCTGCTCATCAGAGCAGCTTTGGTAAAGGTCTTGAGGGTCGTTTGCATATACGTCTCCCGTGAGGCCGCCTGTTCGCGGCATGGCTCGACCGTGATCCGCCGAAGAGCATTCGGCAGACTGCGTGATTGATGGACGCCGCGAGATCGCCCCGCAGCGGGAAAAGCTCTAGATGTGGCGCTCGTTACTCGGCTGGCGCCTTGACCACGATTGCCTCGTGGCTGACCGATGGGACCGCCGCCGCCGGCGAAGCCCAGGCCTCATCGATATAGCTTTGGCTCCCCACACGGCCAAAGCGCAGCTGCGAAGTCTTGCCCTGAGCCGTGGCCGTAAACTCTTCGCAGACCGGGGCGGCGGTGGCCTCACCGCTCTCCAGCAATTCGTGCATGACACGCCCAGTCATGGTGTCCGGCGCAGCAATGCCCAGCATGTGCAGGCACGTCGGCGCCAAATCCGTGATACCGGTGCGGGTGGTGATGACCTGCCCGCCCGCCTTGAGGCCGGCACCGTCGGCAATCAGCACGGCCGTCAATTCGGCCAGATGCAAGCCGCCATGCGTGCCGCCGCCGACATCGATCTTGTAATTGCCGACATCGCAGGTTGAGGTGCCCGGCACGCCGAATTCATTGGGCGCATTGTCGCCGGCGAGGTTGATATAGAGATCGGGTGCGCGGAAATGAGCCGCCCCGGTCAGTTCCATCGCCAGCGTACCTTCGATCCTGCCATAGGGCGAACCGGGTTCGATGGCGCGGGTGAAGGTCGCGCCATACCAATCCTGTGCCACGATGGCATCAAAGGCGGCCTGCAGGAGCCCCTTGTCGTACCGGCGCAACCACAGGCCCGGCGCGCGGCCGCGACGGAAGATGATGTCGACATCATCGTCGAAGCGCGTTGCGGCGCGGATGCCGGCGGCTTTGAACGCATCGCCGACGTTGATGAAGCGGGTCGAGGTCGAGTGGCCATGGTCGGAGGTGATGAAAACAGCGATCGCATCGCGCTCGGGCTGATGCTCGCGCCAGTCGAGAAGGGTGCCAATGGCCGCATCACACTGGATCAGGCTTTCAATCTGCCCTTCAGTGCCGAGACCATGGAGATGGGAAGCGCTGTCGACTTCGGTCAGCCAGATGATCGAGGCGCTCGGCTTCTTGGCCGGCCAGACGGAATTGACAAAGATGTCGACTGCCTTTGCCTCGGCGCCGCGCTCGAAGCCTGTGCTTGGGACTTTGTGGCGTGCCGTGATGTCGATGGCGAGATCGTGCGGGAAGGCCAGCTGCGGATGGCGGACGTTGAAGCCGGTCTGTCCGAGTTCCGCACCCTTCCAATTGAGTGCTGTGAACGAGCCCTGACCGCTGGAGGTAACGACGGCAAAGGACCTGCCGGCTTTGGCAAGGGTTTCGCTGAGGTTGACCGTATGCACCATGCCGTCCGCATATTGGGCTTCACCGTGACGCCAATCATGGATGGTGTCGGTGCCCGCAAGTCTGTTGCCGCCGTCGCGGGCATAGAAATCGTTGCCCAAAATGCCCGTGCTCTCGGGCTTGGCGCCATTGGCCAGTGCCGACAATGCGCCCCGCGTTTCGCTCGGAAACACCGTGCGATGATCGCTGCTGACGACGCCCCTTTGCTTCAGGGCGTGAAGGTTCGGCATGGTCACAGCGTTGATCTGGTCCGGCCGAAGGCCGTCGACGCCGAGAATGATAACGTGGGCGATTTCACTCATGGTCCGGGTTCTCTGCTGCGGAGGAAACGTGGAATGTGGCGTCGTCCGCTGTATCCGGGTAAAGGATGCTGGCGCCGGCCTCGGTGAGAAGGGCGGTAAAGCGGGGGGCGAGCTGTTCGTCGGTGACGAAGGTGCTGATGTCCTTGAAGGGGATGGACTGATAGCGGCCGGGCGCCCCGATCTTTGTATGGTCGGCCACATAGATGGCGTCGCGTGACTGGCTGACGATCTGCAGCTTGAGCCGCATGTTGTGGCGGGTTTCCTCCACGAGGCCGAAGCGTTCGTCCAGTCCGTAGACGCCGACTATGGAGAGATCGAAGCTGCAGGTTGCGATGGCGTCGAAAACCTCGTCGCCGATCAGCATCTTGCTTGAGGCATTATATTCGCCGCCGGTGAAGTGGACACGGTGACGCTGGCCCGCCTGCAGCGCTTCGCCGATGGCAGGCATATTGGTCATCACCGAAACGGTCGGGCCGTCGCGCATCGCCTCCGCTACGGCAAGCACCGAGGAGCCGCCCGTCATGAATATCCACTGATCGGCTTCGATGAGGGAGGAGACCTTGCGGCCGATAGCCTGCTTTCCGGCTCGCTCCATCAGCACGCGGTCTTCGAGCGGCGCCTTGCGATCCGATGGGATGGCGCCGCCGTAGACGCGTCGCAACGCTCCGTTGCGCTCCAGCGCCACCAGGTCGCGGCGCACCGTCTCGGTCGAAACCCCGAATGCCTCGGCCATGGCGGCGATCGACATGCCATGGCCGCCGTTGACGAGGCTGACAATGTTCTGATGTCGACCGGCTGCGGGAAGTTTCGACAAAGGTCTCTCCTTGGTTCGCAGAGAGACTTAGAGGTTCAAAATTACAGTCGCGTGACACGTAATTGAAGTTTGTGTAACGCAGTTGAGGCGATCAACATTATCGCACAAAGTCCAACATCGCTGCGCTGCGCCTACAGACCTCGCGATAGCGCCTTGCTCAGCATGACGCTGCGATAATTGGTGTGGGACCATTGTTCGTGGCCAATGAAACGATAGCCAAGCCGGGTGTACCAATCGACCAGATGCGTGGCGGGCTCAGCCGTATCGAGCGACAATTCCCCTGCGCCGCTGGCAATCGCCGCTTGCTCTGCAAAGGCGATCAACTGACGGCCTAGCCCCTTGGCCTGCAGGTCGGGCTCGACGCCGAATTGAGCGATGCTCGACACCTCCGGCTGGTCGTACCAGGCGCAGCCCTTGGTCTGGCTTGCATTCTTGAAGAGGATCGTACCGCAGATTCGCCCGTCTAACAGGCCGACGAAACACTGACCTTCGGCAATGCGCTTCGCGGTAACCTCATCGCCCTGATGGGTTGCCATGAAGCGCAGACCCATTCTCGCCAAGCCACTATATGCGCGATGCAGCAATGCGGTCATTTCGCTTATGGAGTCGGTTTCCATCCATGGGCGTATGGTCAGAGTAGAGGAGGTTGGACGTGTCATGCGCGATGCCCGCTGGCTGCCGTTGATAGGAAGGTGATGAAAAATCGATGCGCCAATACCATTGAGCACGACCCTTGGGACCACAGGGAAGTCATTACCCGCCCTTCGTCATATCTGTTTGGTTTTACAGGAGAGCTAGACGCTCAAAATTACGGTTGCGTGACATTTGTTTGAAGTTTGTGTGCCTTGGCATACAGGATGACACTTATCCATAAAGGGCCACAGGGAGCAGGAGGCAGCTCTATGCCCTAAAACCCCGGCTCGGCGTGATGTCATAACGAGCATCACGACTTTGCGGCGTCCGGACACCAACTGGAGTATTTCCAGAAAAGTGCGCAGCGGTTTTCCGTCCGGAATGCGTCGGAAAACAAGAAGATAGAGCGTTTCCGCGATTCAAGGAAAAGCGGAAATACTCTAGCAGAAGATCTACAGCATCAAGATCGTGATTTCACCGCTCGCCAAGATCACCGCCGAGGCGATGTGCGGGAAATAATGAGACATGCGCGCGGCAAGCCGAGCCGATGCCATCCGTGCCGAGGATTCCGGCTCATGCCACAAGCTTCAATAGCCATGCATCATGGTGCCTGAGGAAGGTCGTCAGGCGGTTGCCGTAGTCGTCGCTAACAGCTCCGCGGACGCTCTCGCGCTTCGCCAAGGCCGTTCGCCATGTTTTGACGCGCGGCAGTCGATCGAAGACCCCGGTCGGCGTGAGCGTATCGAACACGTCGAAATAACGGAAGATCGGCGCAAAGACCGCGTCGACCAGACTGAACGCTTCACCGGCGAAAAATGGCCCGGCACCTAATTCGGCCTCGACCCGGCCAAACTTGTCGATAAGGGCCAGGCGCTTGATCTCATAGGTGGCGGCATCCTTGGCGGTCTCGAAGCCCCATAGGTCTGAAAGGATGGAGGAGCCAAACTCGATCCATCCCCGGTGCAACGCCCGTTCTAATGGGTCGGCGGGGTGGAGCGGGGCGCCGGCTTGCGTTTCCTCCAGATACTCGCAGATCACTGCGCTTTCGAATAACACCACCTCCGTTCCATCTACCTGCCTGACGATCAGCAGCGGCACCTTGCCGAGTGGCGAGATGGCAAGGAACCAATCGGGCTTTGCCGACAGATCGATATAACGGCGCTCGAAAGGAACGTTCTTTTCAGCAAGGGCGATAGCCGCGCGCTGGACGTAGGGGCATAAATGGTGACTGACGAGGATCAATTTTGCCTCGGTCATGGCGAGTTCTCCGTTTGTTGGTTTCAGCGTGGGGCAAGAGTTGGGCGGAGCGCATAGCGACCGTCGCCAAGCAGGAATTGAGCTACGGACAGCACGACGAGATAGAGCGGATATTCCCAGCCGCCGCCCGGCGCGTTGAACACCCAGCCATTGCCGCTATGCGCCCAGATGATCGCGCCGAGAAGCGCCGGAAGCAGGGCTATGGCGACCCAACGGGCATAGATGCCGAGAACCAGCATCATGCCGCCGACGGCTTCAGCCGAAAAGGTGAGGTATGCCAGCCATCCCGGCAGGCCAATGGATTCGAAATAGCTCGCCGTACCGGGAAGGCCGAAGGTGAAAAGTTTGAGCACGATGGAATGGGCGAGATACATTACGCCGAGGCTGACACGTAGCAGCGTGACGGCGTAGTCGGTCAGGCGATCATGAGACATAGGGAGGCTCCACTCAATATAGATGTAACTGCATCTATATTGAGTCTTGCGCTTTCGGTCAATATAGATGTAATTGCATCTATGTCGGAATGTTCAGATACATCGCAACTTCATCCGTCCGTCACCCGTGCATGGGTGCGCCTCATGCGCGCTCAGCAGATTGTTCTGGACGCGGTCGAGCAGGATCTGAAGGCGGCCTCCCTCCCGCCGCTTGGGTGGTACGACGTGCTTCTGGAGTTGTCGCGGGCCGAGGGCGGTAGGCTGCGGCCTTACGAGATCGAGCAACGTACGCTGCTGGCGCAGCATAATCTGTCTCGCCTTCTCGACCGGATGGAAAAAGCTGGGCTCGTTCAGAGGGAGGTGTTCTCAGAAGACGGCCGCGGTCGCTGGGTCATCCTCACCGACGACGGCCGAGCCATGCAGAAGCGCATGTGGAATGTCTATGCGCCGGCGATCCAGCGTCATCTCGGTGATAAGCTGGACATCGCTGAGGCCGATCAACTGGCCGATCTATTGGCTAAGCTGTCGCGCAATCCGTGATCTCGCAGGTGAAACGGGATCGGTAACTCTCTGGGGGCAGGGGCACAGTTTGCCATGCCCCCAAGTCCATCAGTGTCGCTTTGTCTGGAGATCTATGCCAGTCGATCCTTGGCCAGATAGTAGAAGTACATCGTACCGCGCTCGAGGATGTCGTCGTTGAAATCGTAGGTCGTGGTGTGCAGGCCGGCGCTGTCGCCGTTGCCGATCAGCACATAGGCGCCTGGAACCTTTTCGAGCAGGAAGGAGAAATCCTCGCTTCCCATCAATGGAAGGTCAAGATCGACGAATGCGTCCTCGCCGAAGCGCTGTACGATCATGGATTTTGCCGCTTCCACGGCCCGCCTGTCGTTGATGGTCGCGGGATAGCCGACATGCCAGTCGAAAGAGATATCGGCACCATAGCTCTTGGCCTGAAATGTTGCGATCTGTTCCACGCGCTCGCGGATCTCCTCGCGCACCTTCGGGTTCATCGCCCGCATGCTGATCTCGAGCACGGCAGTGTCAGGAATGATGTTGGAGGCCGAACCGGCCAGGAAGGCGCCGACGGTGACGACCGCAGGCTGGTGAGGCGAGATGTTTCGCGACACCAGCGTCTGGAGCGCCATGACGATGCTGGAGCCGACGACCACCGGATCAATGGTCAGTTCCGGCTGCGCACCATGGCCGCCCTTGCCCTTGACGGTCACCGTCACCACGTCGATCGAGGCTGCGATCGGTCCGGCGCGGGTCGTGAAGGTGCCGGTTGGAATGCCCGGCCAGTTATGCAGGGCGAACACCTGGTCACATGGGAAGCGCTCGAGCAAACCATCCTCGATCATCAGCTTGCCGCCGCCGAAATTCTCTTCGGCCGGCTGGAAGATGAAATGCACTGTGCCGGAGAAGCTCTTGTCCCGCGACAGCGCCCAGGCCGCACCGAGAAGCATGCTCGTGTGGCCGTCATGGCCGCAGGCATGCATGGCGCCGGGATGCTGACTGGCATAGGGCAGGTTGGTTTCCTCCTGCATCGGCAGCGCGTCGAAATCGGCGCGAAAGCCGATGGCGCGATTGCTGCTGCCGGCGCGAAGGGTGGCGACGATGCCGGTCTTGCCGAGGCCGCGCGTGATCTCAAAACCCCATTTTTCGAGTTGAGCAGCAATGAAATCCGAAGTCTTGAACTCGGAAAGCCCGATCTCCGGCATCTGGTGCAGCCGGTGCCGGATCTCGACAAGCTCCGGCAGGAAATTCTGGAAATTGATGTCGCTCATTTCAGTCCTCATCCCATCCGGAGAAATTGACGAAGCCGTTCGGATTGCGGGTTCCTCATGACGTTGTCAGGAGCACCGCGCTCTTCGACCAGTCCCTTGTGAAGGAAGATGACCTCGCTCGATATGTCGCGGGCCAAAGCCATCTCATGGGTGACCATGACCATGGTCCGGCCCTCTTCGGCGAGCTTCTTAATGACCTGCAGCACTTCATTGACGAGTTCGGGATCGAGCGCGGAGGTAGGCTCGTCGAACAGCATCACTTCCGGCTTCATGGCGAGTGCACGGGCGATTGCCGCGCGCTGCTGCTGCCCGCCGGAGAGCTGCGCCGGATATTGGTCACGCTTCGGCGTAATGCCGACCTTTTCCATCAAGATCTCGGCTTCGGCGATTGCGTCCTTGCGCGACGTGCCGAGAACATGGATCGGCCCCTCGATGATGTTTTCGAGGATCGTCCGGTGGGACCAGAGATTGAAGCTTTGGAAGACCATGCCGAGCCGGGTGCGAATGTGCTCCAGCTGGCGGGGGTCGGCCGCATGCATCTTGCCGCCCCGCCCCGGAGCCGTGCGGATGGCTTCACCCGCCACCGAGATTTCGCCCCTGTCCGGCGTTTCGAGATAGTTGATGCAGCGAAGCAGGGTGCTCTTGCCCGAGCCGCTGCTGCCGATCAGCGAGATCACATCGCCCTTGCGGGCTTCGAAGGAGATGCCCTTCAACACCTCGACATTGCCGAAGCTCTTGTGGATGTCCTTCACCGAGAGTGCAGTCTCGACCATTTCAATTCCTCCCGAGGCTTTCAAGCTCACTTGCGAGCGGCGCGATAGCGCGTCATGCGGAGCTCGACGACGTTCATGATCCGGGTCAGGATGAAGACCACGGCGAAATAGATGATGCCGGCGGCAATCAGCGGTTCGAAGATCAGCAGCGACTGGCGCTGCAGCATCCGCGCGGTTCCCATCACCTCAAGAATGGTGATCGTCGAGGCGAGCGACGTCGTCTTCAAAAGGATGATGAGATCGCTCGTCAGAACCGGCATGCAATGGCGGAATGCTTGCGGCAGGGTGACGCGACGAAGGATCGTCCAAGGCCTCATGCCCACAGAAAGAGCCGCCTCGATCTGGCCGCGGGGGATCGCCTGGATCGCGCCGCGGATGACTTCGGCATTATAGGATGCCTGATTCAGGCTGAGTGCGGCGATCGCGTACCAAAGGCCGTCACGCAGATAGGGCCAGAGGAAGCTGTGACGAACCCAGGTGCCGGGCAGAACCTGACCGAGGCCGTAATAGATGAGATAGATCTGCACCAGCAAAGGGGTGCCGCGGAAGGTGAAGGTGAAGGCGAAGGCGGGCCAGGCCAGCACCCTGTGCTTCGACAGGCGGGCAAGCGCGGTCAGCGTGCCGATGACGAGGCCGAAGATGCCTGCCGTGACCGTCAGCAGCAGCGTCAGCGGCATTGCCTTGATGAGGGCGGGCAGGAAGGAAAAGACGCTGGCGATCGTTTCCATCAGCGGTGCCCCCGGTTCAGGTGCTTTTCGATGCGGCTGATGACGAAAACGGAAACCAGCGTGATAAGCAGGAAGAGCACGGCCGTCAGGCCATAGAAGAGAATGTATTGCTTGGTGCTGGCGGCCGCGCGGTAGCCGGTATAGAGCAACTCGCTAAACGAGCCGAGCACCGAGATGATGGCGCTTTCCTTGGTGATGGACAGCCAGAGATTGCCCATTCCGGGAACCGCATGGCGCATCATTTGCGGAAGGACGACGCGGGTCAGGATCTTGCGCTGCCGCATACCGATCGACACGGCCGCCTCGATCTGGCCGGGGGGCACCGCAAGATAGGCGGAGCGGAGAACCTCGGTCATGAAGGCGCCGGAGACGAAGGCGAGCGCGATGATGGCCGCCCAGAAGGGGCTGAACTGAAACCCAGCGTCGACGAGGCCGGCATATTTCAGGAAGCGCTCGGCGCCGCTCGCGACGGAAAAATAGAGCAGAAGAATGACCAGCAGTTCCGGCAGCGAGCGTACGACCGTCGTATAGATTCCGGCGATGATGCGAAGCGACCGGTGGTGCGAGAGCTTGCCGGCCGCTCCCAGGAAGCCGAAAATCACGGCTACTATGTAGGAGACGATCGATACCTGGAGGGTCATCAGCAAGCCCCAGGCAAAATTTGCGCCCCAGCCTTCCGGCCCCCAGCCGAGCAAGTGCCAATATGTGTCCATGCGTTCTACCTGCTCTATGCGGCCTCGCCTGTGGCGGTCAGCCGAACGGCCTCATGTTGCCGATATGCGGAACCAGGCGCCGCCTGCTCTTTAAAGCTGCGATGAGGCTATGGAAGCGATGTCTCGACGCGAGCAGGAGGGGGCGCTGCCGGGCGCGGTCGAGGCCACGCCCGGCGTCACGCAATTACTTCTTGTCGAAGATCCACTTGTCGACGAGCTTCTGCGTCGTGCCGTCCTTGTCGAGTTCTGCAAGGGCCTTGTTGACCTTGGCCAGTGTGTCGACATCGCCCTTGCGGATGGCAAAGGCTACGCCTTCGCCAAGTGTGGTGTTCTTCGGGACTTCGAGCTTCACCTCGTAGTCGGCACCTGCGGGCGACTTCAGGAACGTCTGGATGTAGAGATCCGGGATAAGAACATAGTCGACGCGGCCAGCAACGAGATCGGCGACGGAGTTGTCGGCCGTGTCGTAGCTCTTGGCTTCCGCGCCCTTCAGGTACTTAGCGACGTAGGCGGCCTGGACGCTGGAGGTCTGCACGCCAATGATCTTGCCTGATACGATCGACGGGTCCAGAATCTTGCCTGCGCCGTCGGGCGCATCGATCGTGGTGATCTTCGTGCTGTCGGACTTGGCGCCGACGAAGGACGTTCCCTCGGTGTAGTAGGGCGTGCTGAAATCGACGACCTTGCGGCGGTCATCGGTAATCGAGAAGGCGCCGATGATGAAGTCGACCTTCTTTTCGTTCAGCGACGGGATCAGGCCGTCCCAGGCCATCTGCTTCATATCGCACTTGATCTGCATTTTCGTGCACACGGCGCGGGAAAGATCGGCCTCGAGACCTTCCCATTCGCCGGCGGAACTGACCTGCGTAAACGGCATGTAGGGCTCGGGCGTCATGCCGAGACGGATGGTGTCCTCGGCATGAGCAAGGCCAGCGGACAGTATCAGTGCGACACCGACGATGATTTTCGATTTGAAGCTGTGCATTCTGTTCTCCCGTTTGTTCTTGAGTTTGCTTATCGGCCGTTGCGATACCAGCGCAGCGACATGCAGGACAGGCCGGCATCGATCTTTCCGATCTCGGTCGTCTTCATCGGCACGACCTTGTAGCCGAGCTTGTCGAGCATCTCGATCGTGCGCGGGAAGTCGGAACCGACCATGACGACGTCGTTGACGCGCAGGGCATTCGCAGCAGGCTCTTCGCCTTCCGGAATGATGATCTGCTTGAAATCCTTGAAAACGCCGGAGCGGGCGAGGCGGGCGGTCGACAGCACGTTTTCGTCGTCGAGAAGCGAGCAATCGGTCTTGAAGTGCAGAACGCCTTCCGGGGTCGCGACGATCTCTGCCTTGCGGCCGAGCTTGGCGATGCAGGCGGAAAGGGCTTCAGCGCCGACCTTGTCGGTGCGTGCGGAAAGACCGATCATGACGCTCTTCGGCGTCGTCAGCACGTCGCCGCCGTCGGCAAAGCCCGGGGTCGGCAGGTCAAGCACGGTTTCGAACATGCCGCGCAATGTCGGGGTAATTTCGGCCGTTTCACCGACGCGGCTGACCGCGCCTGGACGGAGCAGGATTGCACCTTCGGTAAAGACAAGCGCGGGATCTTCAACGAAGATCGAGTCCGGGAATGCTTCGAGCGCTGGCAGGATCGTCACTTCGACGCCGGCATCACGCATAGCGGCGATATAGGCGTCGTGCTCGGCCTTGACGCCTTCATAGGTCGGGTTGCCCCGGTCGTCGGCGCGAAGGCCGTTGACGACGGAGCGCGAAGGCTCGCGGACGATGACGGAATTGAAGTGATAGACTGATCTTGCTTGCGACATTTGCAGGTACCTTTACTTTTGTGCGGGCTTCTCTAGCCGGCTCAACCGGCGGCGTAAAGCAATTGTGTGGCTGCCGGCTCGCGCCGCGATAGGTGAATGCCGGCGAGCATGCAGCGGACCGATCCGCCGGCAAGCTCGATGGTCGAGACGTCGAATGGCAGCAATTTTGCCGACTGTTCGATGTCTTCGATCTGGGCCGCATCAAGCGCTGCGTAAGCCCTGGCGGAGAGTACAACCAGCCTGCCGTCCTTGCCGTCCAGCTCGATGGCGTTGCCGGCAAAGTTCTCGATCTGCTCGATCGACAGGTCGATGACCTTGCGGCCGGTCTCCTCCAGGCGTGCGATGATTTCGCGTCTGCGGGCGACATCCGGGATCATCTGTGATCCGAGAAGGGCAAAGTCGGTTCCGATGCACATCAGCACGTTCGTGTGATAGATCGCCTTGCCGTTGCGATCGACCGCGTCGAAGACCATCGGCTCGAAATTGAAATGCGTGCAGAATCGTTCCAGTGCCACCTCATTGGTGCGGTTGGAGCGGACGGCATAGGCAACGCGGCCGATATGGTCGAGCACCATGGCGCCGGTGCCTTCGAGATAGACGTGATCCTTCTCGAGGCCCGAATAGTCGATGACATCCTGGACCCGATAGTCTGTTTTCAGCATCTCGATAACGTCGCTGCGCCGTTCGGACTGGCGGCTCGCCGAATACATCGGATAGATGGCGACATGGCCGCCCGAGTGCGTGGAAAACCAGTTGTTCGGAAAGACGGAGTCGGGCGTTGCGGCTGTCTTGTCTTCGAAGACATGCACGGTCACGCCGGCCGTGGCCAGCCCCTCGGCCATGCGCGTCACCTCGTCGAAGGCGGTACTGGCTATGGCCGCAGCCGCCCGCTTCTCGTCATTCGACTGGAACGAGTTGTCGTTGGCGGTCATCGGATTCGGCGTGAAGTGATGCGGCCGGATCATGACGACGGACTTCGGCGCTTGTACGGAAAGCTTGCTCATTGCTCAGACATCGCTCCGTCGCAGCACGGATGCTGTCTGACCAGGCAAGAGTGCCTTCATGCCGACTGATCGAACCAATCTAGCGACATTGCCGCCGCCTACATAATCAACCACGTGTTTCAGCTCCCTCAGGAAGTTTGATGAGGGCAGCGTAGGTAGGCATAGCGTTAGTTGAAATTTCAGAATTATAGAAATTTTGACAGAAAAATACGCATATTGCTCAATCGTCCTGTTCAAATTGTTCAGTGCGCTTTTATGGTGTGCCGATTGATGCGCGATTTCCTCTTAGTCGGAGGTTTGACGGACTGCGTTCTCCGATCTGGACAGAGTGCTCAGCTTCGATCCGCAGCACTCCCGTAGCGAATTGCTATACGAACGGGAGGGTGGCGAAGATACGCCGTGTGGAGAGAAACTAAGTGCACATTTGGCGCATCGCAGTGCTTGACGGCCGCTCAATTATATTGCTATATAGCTATATAGCTATATAGCTATATAGCTAAAAGGTGATATATGGAGCAAAATCTTGATGCAATCTTCTCGGCGCTGTCCGATCCGACGCGGCGGGCGATCGTCGCCAGGCTGAGCCGGGGCGCCGCCACCGTCGCCGAGCTTGCCGATCCATTCGATCTGGCGCAGCCCACAATTTCCAAACATTTGAAAGTCTTAGAGGAAGCGGGGCTCATCGCCACGAGGCGGCAGGCGCAGTCACGTCCCCGCGAGCTGTGCCCCATTGCATTGAAGGGGATTGCCGACTGGCTCGAAGACTACCGCCACTTCTGGCGAGAAAGCTTCGATCGCCTGGATGCCTACATCGAGAAGACAGGAGGAAACGAAAAATGAATTCCGATCAATTACATACGCTCGTCCCGAGCGAAATCCGGATGGTGAGAGTGTTCGCCGCAACGCCCGAAGTGATTTTCAAGGCGTGGACCGATCCCGAAATCATGGTGGAGTGGATGGGGCCGAAAGGCTTCCGGTGCGTTCCGGACAAGCTTGAGCTGCGCGTTGGCGGTGCTCACCGCGCTTGCCTCATATCGCCCGACGGCGAGAACCATTGGGTGGCCGGACGCTATTTGGAGATCGACCCGCCATCGCGCCTGCGCTTCACCCATCATTGGGAGCAAAGCGACGGCGGCATAAGCCCCGAGACGATCGTTACCGTCGACTTGGTCGCATTGGGCGGTTCGACGGAAATGACGTTTCACCAGGGGCCGTTCAGCAGCGAAGCGTCGCGCGATGGCCATACCGGTGGCTGGCAGCAGACCTTCGAGCGATTGGCACTTCTGCTTGAGCGCCAGATCGAAAAGGACCGGTGACATGGGGCAGCCGATGAAACTCTATTATTGTGAGACTCTGAATCCGCGAAAGGCCTGCGCGGCAGCCCGTTATCTCGGCCTGGACGTCGAGTTCATTCGCGTGGATCTGGCGCGTGGCGAGCAGAGAACGCCCGATTTTCTGGCGCTCAACCCGAACGGGAAGGTTCCGGTTCTAACCGACGGCGATTTGCGGCTATGGGAAGCCAACGCGATCATGTACTTCCTGTCGGATCGGGCAGGGTCGGATTTTTGGCCTGGAGATGCGCGGCGGTTCGACCTTACACGCTGGATGAGCTGGGACGCCGCCCATTTTACCCGCCATGGCGCGACAATATGGTTCGAGAGATTGATCAAGCCGCTGCTGGGGCTGCAGGAGGACGAGCGGATTATCGAAGAGGCGCGTTCAAGCCTCCTGGTGAGCTGCCGGATCATCGACGAACATCTCGCCGATCGGACATGGACCGTTGGAACTGCGGCAACCGCGGCCGATTTCGCAATCGGTGCCGCACTTCCTTATGCCGGCGCCATGGGATTCGATTTCAGTCAGTTTCCTCATCTGTCCCGGTGGTACGAGGCACTTGATCGGATCGACGCCTGGCATAATCCATTTCCATCGAACACCAACAGGATCGGATAAACGTCTCCGTCGACAGTTGAAGACATAGACGAGTACCGCTGTTAGCTTGTTACCGTCTTCGGCACCGCGTCAGAGTTCTCTATGCCGAGAAGCTGGCGCAGCGCCACGGTTGGCCCGACCAGATCCTGCAGCGTGTAGCCGTCCAGGACTTCGAGAAAAGCTGCAGCTGCGGTTGCAAGCGCCCGCTTGAGCACGCAGGCCGGCAGCACTACGCAGGCGTTGCCGCCTTCAGCTTCCATGCAGGGGACCAGCGCGAAGTCCGGCTCGCAGGCTCGGACAATATCCCCGACCCTGATCGCCGATGCTTCACGGGCGAGGCGCATTCCTCCCTGACGACCCCGTATGGTCTCGATCAGGCCCTTCCTCCCGAGTTCGTTGGTGATCTTCATCAGGTGAGCTTTGGAGATGCCGTAAGCGGCTGCCACGTCGTCGATCGTCGACAAGCTGCCGCCCTTGCGGAGGCCGAGATACATCATCAGCCGTAACGCATAGTCGGAGTAAACTGTCAGCCGCATGAATTCTCTCCCGATTCCATCGCAGCATAATAGCAATCAGGCGGCGGAGCGAACTCGGCCGCCTGATGCTCGTCTTATGCCGCCAGATCGTCGGCTGGACCGAAGAACTCGTAGTGGATCCTGTCTTTCGGGATGCCGGCTCTATCCAGTCCATTGACGAAGGTCGCGAGGAACGGCTTTGGCCCACACAGATAGATGTCGGCCTCCTTCAGCGGTGTGTTCTCGGCGAGCCACTCAAGGGTCACAAAGCCTTCCTGATCGTAATGAACGCCTTTCCGGTCGTCGGAGTGCGGCGCGCGATAGAAGATCGTCGACCTCATCCCATCGCGACCGAAGATGAGCTTGCGAACATGTTCACCCATCGCATGAACCTTGCCGTCCTCGGCACCGTGAACGTAGTAGACGTTCGCATTGTTCTCTTTTGCCGCGATGGTTTCCAGCATGCTGACCATCGGCGTCAGGCCAACGCCACCGCTCAACAATATGACCGGCCGCGCGGTATTCTCCTTGAGGAAGAAATCGCCTGCCGGCGGCGCAACCTCGAGCACATCGCCGACGACCAGCTTGTCGTGCAGATAATTCGAAATCACACCCGAGGGCTCGCGCTTGACCGAAATTCTGTAGGTCTCACCGTTCGGAGCGGAGGAGATGCTGTAATTGCGGCGGAATTCACCCTTTCCGGGCACGACGATCCTGAAGGTCAGATACTGGCCGGGGAGATGATCCGCGACCGACCTGCCGTCTTCCGGCTTCAGAACGAAAGAGGTGATGACGTCGCTCTCGCGGCGCTTTTCGGCAATGCGGAAGCGGCGCCAGCCGCTCCATCCGCCCTCCGCAGCGCTTAGCTCATCATAGACCTGCTTTTCCCTGCCGATCAGGATATCCGCCAGGAAC
This sequence comes from Rhizobium freirei PRF 81, assembly GCF_000359745.1. GTDB lineage: Bacteria > Pseudomonadota > Alphaproteobacteria > Rhizobiales > Rhizobiaceae > Rhizobium > Rhizobium freirei. The sequence continues at coordinate 17,540 of NZ_AQHN01000054.1, read as the reverse complement.
CAGTAGGCCTCGCCCCAAGCCGCAAGCACTTCGTCGGTTGCGGCATCGCCCAGCACCTGCTTGATGGCTGCGAGCAGGGCATTGGCGACGTGCGGATAATGATGCTCCTGGATCTGAAGGCCGACATGCTTTTGTGCGATCCGCTCGACCGCAGGCCCGAGGACGGCGAGGTTGTCGATATTTTGCGCATAGGCGAGGATCGCCTGCGCCAACGCCTTCGCCTGCCCGCCGCCTTCGCCCTGGTGGGACTGGTTGAAGAGGTTGCGGACCTCCTCGTCCTTGAAAAGCAGTAGGTACATGGCGGCGGTGATCTCTGTGCCGTGGGCCGCAAGCGCGGGTACGGTGGCCCGCACGATTGCCTTGGTTGCCGCGCTCAGTTCTCTAGCCATTTCGGATCTCCATGATTTTGTTGGTGACGGCATCGATGTATGTCTTAAAACATATATCCACAATATATCTTTTGGCTTTGAGGTCGTCCTGTGCGGTTCTGTCACAGGTGGGGTCCATGGGGGACGGGAGCCAAATCCAACAGTGTTGATTGCAAGGAGATCTGAGCACAGACATGGCCATCACGAGCCGATGGGCTGCTCGTAAATGCAAATAGCGGCGCTGCAATCTTAGTCAGCGGTGATGTTTTTGCTGGCAATCGGCGGCATGAACGAACGGCTGAAAGAGCAGGGAAGACCTCCCTGATAGCACTTCACGGCCGTCTATTCGAACGTTTCCGCGGCTTAAACGACCGTTTCGCCGCCATCGACGACGAGTATCTGTCCGGTCATGTAGGAGGAGCGATCGGAAACGAGGAAGAGGATGGGTTCGGCAATTTCCGCAACGTCGGCCCATCGCCCGAGCGGCACCTTTTCGGCGATATAGCCTTCGATGGCGCTGCGTCCGCCCATCTGTGTGATGAACGGAGCGTTGAACGGCGTGTCGACCCAGCCGGGGCAGAGCGCGTTGACGCGGATGCCGAAGCGGGCATAGTCACCCGCTATCTGCCGGGTCATGGCGATGACGGCATGTTTGGAGGTGGTATAGGCGATCATCTCGCGGTCATAGAGCACGCCCGACGAGGACGAGGTGTTAAGAATGACGCCTTTGCCGGCCTTCTTCATGATCGGCATGACGAAGCGCGAGGCCATGAAATGTGCGCGCACGTTCAGGTTCCAGGACGTATCGAATCCGGAAACGGCAACCTCTTCCAGGTTTCCCGCAACCTGAGCGCCTGCATGATTGTGCAGGATATCGATGCGGCCACGCTGCGTCGCGATCCTTGCGATGCCGGCCCCAAGGGCCTGATCGTCCATGACGTCGACGACCATGCTCTCGGCGCTGCCGCCTGCCTCGGCGATCAGGCTCACGGTCTCCTCGGCATTCGCCAAATCGATATCGGCGACGATCACATGCGCACCCTCGCGCGCCATGATCAGCGCACCGGCGCGGCCGATACCGGAGCCGGCTCCGGTGACGATTGCGACCCGATCCTTGAGTATCATGATATTTCCCTGGTCAGTTTGTCGTTGTCTTTTCGCGCATCAGAAAGCGCGCGAGGAGAATGAGGACGAGCGATGCGATCAGCACCATGGTCGCGATCGCGTTGATCTCCGGCGTGACGCCGCGGCGGATCGAGGCGAAGACATAGATGGGCAAGGTCGTATTCGATCCCGCGACGAAGAAGGCGATGATGAAATCGTCGAAGGAAAAGGTGAAGGCGAGCAGGAAGCCGGCGAGGATCGACGGCATGATCTGCGGCAGGACGATTTGCCGGAACGTCGTCAGCGGCGTGGCATAGAGATCGCTGGAGGCCTCGACGATATCGCGTCCGAGACTTGCAATGCGCGCTTTCACGATCATCGTCACCAGCGCCATGGTGAAGAGGCCGTGTGCCGCGATGATCGAGCCATAGCCGAGCGCGAACTTCGGCTGCTGGTCGCCCGGCCAGACGGCTGCGATCAGCGGATTGATGATGCCGAAGACCTCGACCAGCGCCACCAGCGTCGCAATGCCGATGACGACGCCCGGAACGACGATCGCGGCGGCAAAGAGCCCATCGAAAATGGCGCGCATGCCGGGGCCGAGCCGCTCCAGACCGATCGCTGCCATCGTGCCGAAGATTGCGGCAAGTGCCGCGCTGGTAAAGGCGATGAAGAGGCTGTTCTGCAGCGCTTCCATGAGGAAGGTGTTGGACAGCGCCCGTCCATACCATTGCGTCGAGAAGCCGGTGAACTCGCTCGCATTGCGGCCGGCATTGAAGGAAAACAGCACGACGAGCGCGATCGGCGTATAAAGGAAGAGATAGACGAAAGTGACGAGTGCGCGCATCAGACGAGATCCACCTGGCGGGTGCCGGCCACGCGCCAGGCAATCCGCATGGCAACCAAGAGCACGATGACGACGACGGCAACGAGCGTCACGGCGATCGCCGATCCGAATGGCCAGTTGCGCGACTGCAGGAAGAGATCGACGAGCGCATTGCCGATGAAGAACACCTTGCCGCCGCCGAGCAGCTGCGGGATCAGATATTCGCCGAGCAACAGGATCGTCACCAGCGCCACGCCGGTCATGACACCCGGCAACGAAAGAGGCAGCGTAATGCCTAAGAAGGTCGAGATGGGCTTGGCGCCGAGATCGGCAGACGCCTCCAGCAGCCGGCGATCAAGCTTTTCAAGACTGACATAGATCGGCATGATCATCAGCGGCAGGTAGCCATAGACGATGCCGAGCAGCACAGCGCCGGGCGTGTTGATGAGCCTGATATTCTCGATCCCGACATATTCGAGCAGATGTGGAATACCGCGCGCGCCGAGCAGATACATCCAGGCATAGGTGCGCACGAGAAGGCTCGTCCAGAAGGGAACGACGACCAGCGAGACGAGCAGCAGCCGGCGCTGCGGGCTCGCCTTCACCGCCAGATAATAGGCGACCGGATAGGCGACCAGCAGGCAGGCGGCCGCGCCGATCGGCGCAAGAATCAGCGTATTGATGAAGGCTGCCGAGCGCGAGCCGAGATTGGCGAATTGCGCGAAGGTAAAGGCTGCCTGATAGCCGCCTTCTGGCGCACGCTCGCCAAAGGCAAAGACGATGATGGCGATGAAGGGCAGCACCAGGAAGACGAACAGCCAGGCGCTTGCCGGACCGACAAGGGCAACGGTGACGAGGCGCCGTTTGGTGGCGGGGCTAAGGGGCATCGAGGGATTCTTTTATATGCCGGTTCGGGACATGGGTCCGGCCCCTTGCCGCGACGACAGTAGGGGCCGGAGTTGGGCGAGGACGATCAGGCCGACTTGAAGCGTGCCATCAGTTCGGCGCGGCTCGGATCGGTGAGGGTCACGGCGGCGCCGAATTCCAGCGGCGTCAGCGCGGCCTCGTCCGGATAGACGATCTTGTTCGATGTGATGTCCTTCGGCAGAAGGGCGATGACACGGCTGTCGGTGGTCGGCGCGCCGTTGGCGATGTGCTCCTTCGCCGCGTTCTTCGGATCCATGAGATAGTTGAGCAGGGCATAGCCGGCCGCCTTGTTCGGGGCATCCTTCGGGATCGCATAATAGTCTGTCCAGATCTCGCCGCCGTCCTTGCCGAGCACATAGGCAAGCTCGGGCATATCGCGGTTGAGCTGCGCGCCGTCATTGGTCCAGCACATGGTCAGCCAGGCATCCGTCGAACGCATGGACGGTTGATAATCGGAATTGATGGCAAAGAGATGCGGCTTGACCTTGATCAGCAATTCTTCGGCCTTGGCGAGCTCTTCCGGTTTGATCGAATTGAAGTCGTAGCCGAGAGAAACCAGCGCGCTGCCGATCGTCGTCAGCTGATAGTCGTGCACCATTGCGCGGCCGTCGGCTTCCGTTTGAGCGACCTCGAAGAAGTCCTTCCAGCTTGAGAGCTTCCTCTTGATCTTGTTGGTGTTCACGGAAAAGCCCGTCGTGCCCCAGTTCTTCGGCACGGCGTAGGTCTTTCCGCCGATCTGCCCTTCCTTGGTGAAGCGCGGGCTTTCGGTTGTCTGGCTGAAGTTCGGGATCTTCGACAGATCGAGTTCTTCGATAAGGCCAAGCTTGTGATGGGTCGAGATCGTGTAATTGGTCGGCACGAACAGCGACCAGCCGGAGGCGCCGGCCTGCAGTTTCGCGAGCATTTCCTCGTTCGAGCCGAACACATTGACCTCGACGGCGACACCGGTCGCCGCCTTGAAGTTCTCGAAGGTTGCGGGGTCATGATAGTTCGGCCAGGTGGCGATCGACATCTGCGTGCCGAGTTCGCCTGCCGCATAGGCGGGCGTCGAAAGCGCGCCCGGAAAGCGCGACAGGACCGCTGTCGCAAGGCCGAGACCGGTAACGCCCAGGAAATGACGGCGGCTGACGGAGCCGCGCTTCAGGCGCATGAATTCATCCATGAAGCCTTCGGCTGAAATGGGGAGATTGTCGTTGTAATCCTTGCTCATGATGCTGTTCCCTTGTTTTGGCTTATGCATTCGATGCTGGAAAGACATGTAAGGCTTTGGGGTCGAAGCCGAGGAAAATCTGTTCGCCCGGACCGACGAGATCGCTTTCGCTCATGCTGCGGCGATCCGAGGTGATAAGAAAATCACCCAATCCGGGGACGGTGACCGCGTATTCCGCCGATGAGCCCAGGAAGATGCGATGCGTTACCGTTCCCTTGAAGGACATGCCTGATGCCGCCATGTCGCGGCTCAGATGGATCGCCTCGGGGCGCAACGCTGCGATCGCCGCACCAGGCGCGAGCCGCTTGCCGGCCGAAAGCGCCGAGCCATCGGCGAGACGCAGCGTTTCGCCGTCTGCTTCCATCACCGCCTCTATGCGGTTCGTCTTGCCGACGAAATCTGCGACGAAAAGATCGGCCGGGCGGTCATAGACTTCCTGCGGCGTGCCGAGTTGCCGGATGCGGCCGGCGCTCATGACGCAGACGACATCGGCCATCGACAGTGCTTCCTCCTGGTCATGGGTAACGAGAACGAAGGTGATGCCGAGGTCGCGCTGCAGCGTCTGAAGCTCGATCTGCATGGCCGAGCGCAGCTTCTTGTCGAGTGCTGCGAGCGGCTCGTCGAGCAGCAGGACCGAAGGGCGATTGACGATGGCGCGCGCCAGCGCAACGCGCTGCTGCTGCCCGCCCGACATTTCGTGGATACGTCGCTTGGCAAAGCCGCTGAGACGGACCATCTCGAGCGCTTCGGCGACGCGCCGGTCGATCTCAGCCGTGCCGACCTTCGGCCGCATCTGCTTCAGACCGTAGGCAACGTTCTGCGCGACATTGAAATGCGGAAAGAGCGCATAGTGCTGGAACACCATGTTCACGGGACGCCTATAAGCCGGGACGCCGTTCATCTCGCGTCCGTCGATCAGCACGGTGCCCTCGCTCGGCTGCTCGAAGCCGCCGATCATGCGCAAGCAAGTTGTCTTGCCGCAGCCGGAAGGTCCGAGAAGCGCCAGGAATGCGCCCTTGGGCACATTGAGATTGATGTCCGTTACGGCGGTCACGGCGCCATAGGCTTTTGTGACCGAACGGAATTCGATGTCGTTCGTTGAAGCGGATGCCACGTCTGTTCCCTGCGGTTGGTCGGCAGTCTTCATCTGCCTTATTGCCACCGTCGTTAAAGAAAGAGTAAGCCTGCGCCTCTTGCGAGGTATATACCCCGAAAGAGGTATTTCGGCGCGCAAGGCTTCATGGAAGGTGTATATAGGGCTGCGCTGAATGCGCAGAGTGGCAGCGGGGATCCGTCACATGAGCACCGACCTTGAAGGACTGTTTTCCGCCTTCAACGCCACGATCGGCAGATCGACGATGGCGGATGCCGAGTTCGGCGAGACCTTCCGCCAGATGATGGCGGCGCTGGTACGGTTCGATTACGTTGTTGTCTTCGCCTATCGCGGCAAGGAGCGGCCGATCGATCTCTACAGCACCTTCGACCGCGACGAGCATATCGTCTTCGTCACACTTTATCAGGCCGGACCCTATCTGCTGGATCCGTTCTATCATACGGCTCGCGAACGGCGTGAAGGGGTGCTGAGGATGCGGGAGCTGGCGCCGGATCGCTTCTTTTCCAGCGAATATTACCGAACCTACTACGTCCAGACCGGGCTTGCCGAGGAGATAGGCTTCTTCGTCAATGCCGACGAAGACATCACCATCGTCCTATCGCTGATGCGACGCGAGACGACCGGGGTTTTCCCGCCAGCCGAGTTCATGACGCTCAAGAAGGTCGAGCCGCTCGTCGCAAGCATGGTAAGGCACTATTGGTCCGGTCTCGCTTCGCGCTTCGATGCGCAATTGGCCGCCGGCAGCAAAAGCAAGCGCCGGCAAGGTCAGAACGAGAACATCGCGCCAGCCGAAGCGGTTTGGCGCGATCTCAATCTGACAAGCCGCGAGACTGCGATCGTCGAGCTCGTCCTGCAGGGGCATTCGTCGGAATCGATCGGCCTGCGGCTCAATATCTCCACCGGTACGGTGAAGGTTCACCGGCGCAATGTCTATCGCAAGCTCGGTATTTCCTCCCAGACCCAGCTGCTCTCGCTCTACCTCAAGAACCTCGCATAGCGGTGTCGCGAATGGCCCTTTACGGCTGATCGCCAACCCGCACGTTTTTTTGAATATCGCCCGGTTCGGGGCGCTCTCCAAAAAAATCTTCTGGGTCGCGATCCGTTTCCACCCTTCGGATCGTCCTTGGCATATCCGAAACAGAAGGGAACATGCCATGTCCGACGAGCCCGTTATTTTGGTCAATCTCCTGCGGGTCAAACCGGGGAAGCAGGATACGCTGATCGCGCTCCTGAAAGAGAATATAGATACCGTGATCCGCACGCTGCCCGGCTGGAAGACAACCCGGCTGATCACCTCCGAGGACGGCGCCGGCGTCGTCATCTACTCCGAATGGGAGACGCCCGCAGCTGTCGAGGCGATGCGCAACGATCCGCGCATGAAGGCCTATTTCCCGAGGATCGCCGAACTGGCAAGCCTGGATTCGCTCATGGGCTCTATGGTGGCGAGTGCGGCTCCGGAACACGTAGCCACGGCTGCGCAGAACAACCATACGAAAGCCGGAATGGCCCAGATGGTCGTGATCTACCGGACGCCGAAGGACCCGGAGGCATTTGACCGGCATTATTTCGAGACCCACATACCCCTTGCCAAGAAGCTTCCAGGGCTCAGAAGTTACGACGTCAGCCACGGTCCCATCACAGCGCCGGTGGGCTCGCCCGATGTCTATCGGATCGGGACGCTGCATTTCGACGACCTTGCGGCCATCAAGACCGCCTTCGCGAGCCCGGAGGGGCAGGCCGCTGCTGCGGATCGCCGAATCTACGCGCCTGACGCGTCGGGCGTCCAAATGTACCTCTTTGACAACAGGACGGTCTGACACTCCATCGCACGCCAATCGGGCGAGGAAATGGGGTCGGCGGCGGAATGGCCGCCGACCGCCAAATGACGGCATTAGATAGAGAGGACTCAGCAATGACAGCAGCCAAGGCAGTTTTCGTCCTGGTTCATGGCGGTTGGCACAATCGTTCGGTGTGGAACAGGATCACGCCAATCCTTGAAGCGAGCGGCTTTGCCGCCTTGACGCTCGATCTTCCCGGCGCCGGCGTAAATGCAATAGCGCCAATATCGCTCAATCGCCGCCCATTCGACGCCGCGGCCTTCGCCACCGAACGCTCACCTGTCGCGGACGTGACGCAGGAGGAGCGGACGCAGGCGGTGGTAGCATTGGTAGAAGAGGCTGCGTCACGGACTGACGGCAGGGTCATTCTTGTAGGGCACTCGGCCGGCGGGATGACGATTTCGGCTGTCGCAGAAAGGGTGCCAGGCCTGCTTATCGCGGTTGTTTATCTTGCCGGGTTCTTGGTGCCGAACGGCATGCCGTTGCTTGCCATGCTTCAGCATGAAACCATGTCTTCGGCCCTGTCACCGCAGCTGTTCATAGGTGACCCCATTGCCATCGGCGCGACAAGGATCCATGCCGGATCGACCGACAGGGCCTATCGATCGCTTCTCAAGGCTTCGTTCTATGCCGATGTGCCGGAGAACGAATTCGCATATGCGGCCTCGCAGCTTCATTGCGACGAATCGAACGCCGGGGCTCTCGCTCCATCGCAGATTACGCCGGCGAGATTTGGCACGGTGCGGCGCCACTATATTCGTTGCACCCAAGACCGCGCGGTTCCGCTGGCCGGCCAGGATCATATGATTGCAGCGGTTGATGATACGATCGGCGGCAAGACAATGACCCACACATTGGAAAGCAGCCACTCGCCATTCCTCTCGTAGCCGGCTAACCTGTCGAAGATCCTCATCGACATCGGTGTCCGATCTCTGGCAGAGCTGAGCGCGGAAGTACGGTAGGTGGATGGACATGGACGGTTTTGAAGATCGCCTGCAAGCGCTGCGGCCACGCCTTCACCGCTACTGCGCACGTATGACCGGATCGGCCGTCAATGGCGAGGATGTGCTGCAGGATGCCCTCGTCAAAGCGCTCCATGCGCGAAACCAGGGTGCGGAGGTAGATAATCTTGAGGGCTGGCTGTTTCGCATCGCCCATAATGCCAGCCTGGACTTCCTTCGCGGCAGGTCGCGAAATACCGTTGTGCCACTCACCGAGGACATCGAAGCCGAGCCTATGCCCGAGGCGGATATCGTCGCGATCGGCTTTCAGAGGTTTCTGCGGCTGCCTGAACTCCAGCGCTGCGCGGTGATCCTCAAGGATGTTCTGGGGCATTCGGTCGAGGAGATCGCAAGCATCGCCGAATGCTCGCCGGCGGCAGCCAAATCTGCGCTCCAGCGGGGGCGCACGACGCTCAGGCAGCTTGCGCGCGAACCTGAAGATCCGAGGTTGCCGCTGATGTCCGATCTGGATCGTCGGAAGATCTCCGCCTATGTCGATATGTTTCGCAGCGGGGATTTCGACGCTATCCGCGCCATGCTTGCCGATGATGTGAAGCTGGAGCTGGTGAATCGGCTGCAATTGCAAGGGCGCGAAAAGATTGCCCCTTATTTCACCCGCTACGCCGAAGTGGCGAAATGGCGGTTCGCCCTCGGCGCGGTCGAAGGACGGCCTGCCATGCTGGTCTTCGACGGCACCGGCTCGATGGAAAGGCCGGCACATTTTGTCCTTATCGAATGGTCGGAAAACCGGATTACCGAGATCCGGGATTTCCTATTCGCACCCTATGTGCTCGAGGCCATGGATTGGGTACGGTTGGGATAAACAGGCGACGCCGTCGGAGTGTTGAGCATAGGCAGTCTCAAGCAGACTGTCGCATGATGAGCCGCGCCTCCAGATGCGTCGCCTTGCCCTGGTCGCTGGACCGTTCCGGCAATCCGCCGATCCTTGAAAACAGCATGTCGATGCCAGCGGCGGCGATACCCTGGTAGTCCTGGGCCATGGTGGTCAGCGGCGGACAGGTGAACCGGCTGAGCGGATGGTCGTCATGGCCGGCCACGCGCAGGTCGCAATCGCTGTCGTGCCCGACGCGCCGGCGTCGCTCGAAGGCGGCCGCGATGACGCCGAAGGCGAGCCGGTCGTTGGCGCAGAGCACAGTGCGCGTCGGAAAGCCGGAACCATCAAGCATGCGCCCGGCGGCCTCGTAGCCCAATTGCTCGAAATTCCAGTCCTTGGCCGGTATCGGCAATGTAACGGGCTCCAGCCCCAGGCGCTCCATGGTTGCAATATAGGCGCTGCGCCGTTCGAGAGCATTCTGGTTGACCGCCGGCATTTCCAGGAAACAGGGATGTTCACCGGTCCTGCACAGATATTCGGTGATGTTGCCGATGCTCTTGCGGTTGTCCGTGCCGACAAAGGGCCGGTCGCCAATGCTGTTGTCGAGGAAGACCGTCGGCATGGCGTTGGCGAGGTTTTCGAGCAGGCGCGCATCGGTCTCGAAGCCGAGCGGCGCCATCAGGACGCCGGCAATGTTCAGAGAGAGCAGGGTGCGCATGGCCCGTGCCTCCAGCTTCCGCTCCCCATGCGATGACAGCACGATCGTCCAATAGCCTTCCGCAAAGCAGCGCATCTCGATCTGTCTGACGATCTCGGCATAGAAGGGATCCGAAATATGCGGGACGATCAGCCCGATGTTTTTCGGATTCTTGCGGTTGAGGCTGACGGCGAAGATGTTGGGCCGATAATCGTAGTCCTTCAGCGCCTTTTCGATGCGGGCACGAGTGGAGGGCTTCACGCTCTCGGGATTGTCGAAATATTTCGAGACGGTCGGGCGGGAAAGCCCGCTTGCCGCGGCGAACTCCTCCATCGTCCTGATTTTGCTTTCGCTCATGATCGCTTCCGAGATTCGCAACGGTTTCGACGCATTTCCGCGTCCAATTATCATGTGTAAAAATAATTCTTTATGCCTATCAGCGCGATCGGTGCCTGATTCCCGGCCGTTATACCTCCTCATCGCATATATAGCCGCCAAATCCAACGTTACCAGCAAATTTCCATCGGTCTTAAAATTTATCACGCGTAAAAAAATTGATTGACGCGATGTTTAATCGGTGGCATACGAACGTCGCCCGATACGGGTGGATCGGTCCTGCGCAGGAGAGGAAGGCGGCCTTGGCCGCAAGCTGGCAGGGAAGGCTTCACGCATTCATCACAGCAGCCGGCAAGGCCGGCCATTGGAGGAAATCATGCTTCGCAAAACGCTCGGTCGTATTCTTCTTTCCGGCGCGGCCCTTGCCTTGATGGCGGGAGTTGCGTCCGCGGAAGGTATTGGCGCGTCGCTCCTGACGCAGCAGCACCCGTTCTACATTTCGCTCGCGAATGCGATGAAGAAGGAAGCTCAAGCGGAGAAGGTTCCGCTGGAAGTGGCTATCGCCAATCAGGACCTTTCCAAGCAGCTCGCCGACGTCGAGGACTTTATCACCAAGGGTGTCAACGTGATCGTCATTTCGCCGGTCGATAGCAAGGGCGTGCGCGCGGCGATCAAGAAGGCTGAGAAGGCCGGTATCAAGGTCATCACCGTCGACGTCCCGGCTGTCGATGCCGATGTCACCTCCTTCGTCGGCACGGACAATTTCGCCGGCGGCGAGCGCGCGGCCGAGTTGATGGCAAAGAGCGTCGGCGGCAAGGGCAAGGTAGCCGTCATCGACTATCCGACCGTGCAGTCGGTCGTTGATCGCGTCGAAGGCTTCAAGAAGGGTCTGGAAAAGTATCCGGACATCAAGATCGCTGCCATCCAGACGGGTATCACCCGTCCGGAAGCTCTGGCTGCTGCACAGAACATGCTGCAGGCAAACCCCGACATCGTCGGCATCTTCGGCTTCGGTGACGATGCCGCTCTTGCTGCGGCTTCCGCCGTGAAGGCCGCCAAGCTGGAAAGTCAGGTCAAAGTCATCGGCTTCGACGGCATGGAAGAGGCGCGTAACGCCGTTAAGAACGATCCGGTCATGGTCGGCGTCATCGCCCAGTATCCGGACCAGATGGGCAAGGTTGCCGTCGAAACCGCCGTCAAGGTCATCAAGGGCGAGTCCGTTCCGGCCAAGCAGCCGATCGTACCCGGCGTCGTGACCAAGGCCGGCGAGACCAAGTAATCTGCATATGGCGGCGGCCGCAGGGCCGCCGCCATCATGTTGTACGGGCGGCCATCTGCCATCCGTCGCGCGGACTGCGGTCCGTTTCATTCGCCAACAGCCGGGCTTGCCGCCGCCGAGTGCGCGGCCGGGGAGGAGCGTGCGTGACACAGAACAATGCAGCCATAAAGGAAGAGACATCGCGAGACGCTGCGACGGTGCTGGAGATCCGTGATGTCGCCAAGTCCTTCGGTGTCGTGCAGGCGTTGAAGCGCATGAATCTTAAGGTTCGCCGCGGTCGTGTGCACACGCTGCTGGGTGAAAACGGTGCGGGCAAGTCGACGCTGATGAAGATCCTCGCGGGGGTCTACAAGCCGACCTCCGGCGAAATCCTGCTCGCCGGCAAGGCGTATCAGCCGCAAAACCCGCGCGACGCCCGCGGGCACGGCATTTCCATCGTTTTCCAGGAACTCAGCCTCTGCCGGAACCTTTCGGTCGCGCAGAACATTTTCGCCAGCCACGAGCCGAGCCGCTTTGGTTTCGTCCGCGATCGCGTACTTGTCGCCAAGGCCGAAGCGCTGATCGAAGATCTCGGCCTGCCGGTCAACGTTCACGCTAAGGTGGGCGATCTCTCCATTGCCCAGCGCCAGCTCGTCGAGATCGCCAAGGGGCTTAGCCTGCCTGCGGATGTGATCATCCTGGACGAACCGACATCGTCGCTTTCCGATAGCGAGGCGGAAATCCTGTTCTCGATCATCGAGCGGCTGAAGGCACGCGGCAAGGCGATCATCTATATTTCGCACCGCATGGAAGAAATCATGCGGCTTTCCGACGACATTACCGTCATTCGCGACGGCGAATATGTGACAACGACGGAAAAGAGCGAGACCAGTATCGACAAACTGATCGCGCTGATGGTCGGCCGCGAAATGCAGGATATCTATCCGCCGCGCGTCGCTCCACGGCCGGCCGAGAGCACGGCGCCTGTCCTGGCGACGAAAAACCTGACGGTGCCGGGGAAATTCCATGAGGTCTCCATTGATGTGAAGCCCGGCGAGGTCGTTGGCCTTTTCGGCCTGATCGGTTCCGGCCGGTCCGACATCATGAAGGCGCTCTTTGGCATGGAGCGTCCGGAAGGACAGATCTTCCTCGACGGCAAGCCGCTGACGCTTGCCTCGCCCTCGGACGCGATCCGTCACGGCATCGCCTTCGTGACTGAGAACCGCAAGGAAGAAGGTCTCGTGCTTGCGCACAGCGTCGAGCGCAACGTCAACATGGTGGCGCTGAAGCAGCTTGCCGGCCCGTTCGGCCTGATGCGCGGCAGTGCCGAGCGCGCCGCCGCCAAGGCGGAAGTGTTGCGCCTTGCCATCAAGGCAGCCTCGATCGACACCAGCACCGGCTCTCTCAGCGGCGGCAACCAGCAGAAGATCGTGCTTGCCAAGTGGCTGCAGATCAGGCCGCGCGTTCTGATCCTCGACGAACCGACGCGCGGCGTCGACGTCGGCGCGAAATTCGAGATCTATCGCATCATCCGCGAGCTCGCCGCCGAGGGCGCGGCGATCCTGATGGTCTCCTCGGAACTGCCAGAAGTGCTTGGCCTCAGCGATCGCGTCGCAGTGATGCACAACAGGAGCCTGGCGGCCGTGCTCGATGCCGAAGGCCTCACGCCCGAAACCGTTATGACCTATGCAGCGGGGATGCACGCATGAGCAATGTCCATACTACGCAGAGTAAGGTAGCGGACGCCGAAGTCCGCCAGTCATTCTTCCGCTCGCCGATGGTGCGCCAGTATGGCGGCATCATCATTTCGCTCGCCGTGCTCTGCATCGTCTTCTCGGTGTTGAGCCCGCGCTTCCTCGCCCTCAATAACTTCATGAACATCATGCAGCAGGTGGCGGTGGTCGCCGTTGCGGCCTACGGCATGACCTATGTCATTCTGCTTGGCGAGATCGACCTTTCGATCGGCTCGATCATCGCGGTTGCCGGCATGGTGGCGGCGCAGGCCTTTGCCATGGGCTTCGGCTTTCTGCCGACCATTCTCCTGACGCTCGCGGCAGGCGTTATCATGGGCGGGCTGAACGGAGCGCTCTCTGCGAAGCTGATGCTGCCATCCTTCATTGTCACGGTTGCGACCATGGGCATTTTCCGCGGCATCGTCAGCCTGCCGACCAATGGCGCACCGGCCATGATCGACAATGATGCTTGGCTCGCCATCGGCTCCGATAGTTTCCTCGGGCTTCCGATCATCATCTGGATCATGGGCGTGCTCTTTGCGATCAACCACATCGTCCTGTCCAAGTCGATCTTCGGCCGGCAGGTCTACCTTTCCGGCGGCAACCGCGAAGCGGCCGTTTATTCCGGCATCCGCGTCGATCGCATCAAGATCATCGTCTTCATGATATCAGGCGTGATGGCTGCGATCAGCGGCATCCTGCTCTCTTCGCGCCTGTCCTCGGCGCAGACCAATTCCGGCATGGGCTACGAGCTTGACGCCATCGCGGCGGTCGTGCTCGGCGGCACCTCGCTTGCCGGCGGCGTCGGCACGATGGTCGGCACCATCCTCGGCGCATTGATCATCGGCGTCATCAATAACGGCATGAATATGCTGTCGGTGCCGTATTTCTATCAGCTCATCGTCAAAGGCCTCGTCATCCTCATCGCCGTCTGGCTCGACGTGCGCAGCAAGGCGGTACGGACGTGAGCATGAAGAAGATCATCACCATCGGCGAGATCGTCGTCGAGATCATGGCGGTCGAGACCGGTAATGGTTTCCGTTCTGCCATCCCGCTGATCGGCCCCTTTGCCTCCGGCGCTCCGGCGATCTTCATCGACCAGGCAGCCAAGCTCGGCCAGCCCTGCGGCATCGTCAGCACCGTCGGCAATGACGATTTCGGCGCGCTCAATGTCGAGCGCCTAAGGAATGATGGCGCGGATGTCTCGGCTATTGCGGTGCATCCGACGGCGGCGACCGGCAGCGCCTTCGTGCGCTACCGGCAGGACGGCAACCGGGACTTCATCTTCAATATCAAGCACAGCGCCTGCTCGGCCATTGGTCTGACGCCTGCAGCCGAGGCGCTGGTCGAAACTGCCGATCACTTGCATATCATGGGCTCGGCCCTTTTCTCCGACGGCATCGTCGCCGCTATTCATGAGGCGACGCGACGCATCAAGGCGAAGGGCGGCACGGTCTCCTTCGATCCCAACATCCGCAAGGAAATGCTGGAGCTGCCGGGCATGCGCGAGGCGCTCGGCCATGCGCTTGAGAATACCGACCTCTTTATGCCGAGCGGCGCGGAAATCTTCCTGTTTACCAAAGCCACCGACGAAAAGGTTGCTGTCGCGGAATTGCTGGCGCGCGGTATCAAGGCTGTCGTGATCAAGCGCGGCGCCGAAGGTGCCAGCTATTTCGACGCCTCCGGCGCGACGCTGGCTCCGGCCTTCAAGGTGGAAGAGGTCGACCCGACCGGCGCCGGCGACAGTTTCGGTGCGGCATTCGTCACCTGCTGGCTGCGCGGCATGGCCGCAGACAAGGCCCTCGTCATCGCCAATGCCACGGGCGCGCGCGCCGTGGGCGTCAAGGGGCCGATGGAAGGCACCTCCAGCATGGCCGAAATCGAAGCCTTCCTCGCCGCCCGTAATCTTTCCGGAGTATCGTCATGAGCAGCACCAAGACCCTCGGCACGCTTCCTGCGCGCTACGCGGCCGGCGAACGGCGCGGCATTGCTTCCATTTGCTCGGCTCATCCGCTCGTCATCGAAGCCGCCTTCCTGGAGGGACTTGCGACCGATACGGACGTGCTGATCGAGGCCACTTGCAACCAGGTCAACCAGGAGGGCGGCTATACCGGCATGACACCTGCCGATTTCCGCCGTTTCGTAGAAGAAATCGCCGCCCGCGTCGGCTTCGACAAGCGCCGGCTGATCCTCGGTGGCGACCATCTCGGCCCCAACCCCTGGAAGCATCTGCCGGCAGAGGAGGCGATGCAGCGCTCGGAAGTGATGATGGACGCCTTCGTTCGCGCCGGCTTCACGAAAATCCACCTCGATACTTCGATGGGCTGCGCAGGCGAGCCGGTGGCCTTGTCGGATGACATCACCGCCGAACGCGCCGCGCGGCTTGCGCTGGTGGCCGAAAAGGCAGCGGCGGGCTCGGACTATGATCTGCCCGTCTATATTATCGGTACGGAAGTGCCGATCCCCGGCGGCGCCATGGAAGCGCTTGACCACCTGGAACTGACCAGCCCGGCGGCAGCTCTGGAAACCGTCGAGGTGCACCGCCGCGCCTTTGCCGCCCTTGGTCTCGAAAGCGCTTTTGCCCGTGCCATTGGCGTCGTGGTGCAGCCAGGCGTCGAGTTCGGCAACGAAAACGTCGTGGTCTACGACCGTATGGCCGCTCGCGATCTCAGCGGCGTTCTGCGCCACATGCCGCAATTCGTCTTCGAAGCGCATTCGACCGATTATCAGCCGGCCTCCGCATTGCGGGCGCTCGTCGAAGACGGCTTTGCCATTCTGAAGGTCGGCCCGGGCTTGACCTTCGCGCTTCGCGAAGCGCTCTACGGTCTCGACCAGATCGCTGCATTTCTCGACGGCAGCCCGGAGACCTTGCGCCAGGGCATGGAAGCGCTGCTGCTCGCAGAGCCCAAGAACTGGCAAAAATATTATCACGGCAACGAGGGGGAGCTGCGCGTACAGCGGCATTTCTCCTATAGCGACCGTATCCGCTATTACTGGCCGCATCACGACGCTGCCGCCCTGGTCGAGCGCCTGTTCGAACGGCTCGGCGCACGAGAACTGCCGGAGACCCTGGTCAGCCAGTATCTCGGCGCCCTCTATCCGGCCGTCGCGGCCGGTAGAGTAGAAGCAAAGGCGCGTGCGCTGGTGCTGGAAGCCGTCCGCAGCGTCATTCGCACCTATTACCAGGCGGCACTCTAGCGTCTACGCCAGCACTAGGCTTGCCAGATGGGAGCCGCCGGCCAGCGACGCGAGAAGGCCGGCGGTAATCTCCCATGGGAAAAGCAGAAGCCGACGTGCCACATTGGCAAAGACCGCAACTAACTCTGCAGTAGGGCAGGGCGATCGGAAAAATCCGGGATCGACCGCGTCATGCGATGCGCGTGATTGCCTCCTTAAAAAAATCGCAACCTCTCTGTCGGAATCTCCCCGTGCTGGCCGTCCTTGGAGCATCAACCGCTTCAACCCGGAGGGACATCGTGGAAAACACTCAATCAATCTGGCAGACTGCCGCCATTCTCATCGCCCGCCTGATCTTCGCCGCTGTCTTCCTGATGGCCGTTTCGTTCAAGTTCATGGATATGAGCGCAACGGCTGGCTACATCGCCGCCGCCGGTTTTCCGTTCCCGCTGTTTTTGGCCTGGTGCGCGGCGATCCTCGAAGCGCTGCTGGTCTTCGCCTTCCTGAGCGGCGCCTTCTTCAGCCCAGCAGCGATCGTCGCTGCCGTCTACGTCATCTTCCTCGGCTTCTCGTTCCACGGTCCGGCGCATTGGGCAGGCAACCAGGCCGAATTCGGCTTCTTTGTCGACCATTTCACTTTCCTGGCTGGTCTGCTCTTCGCCGCCGTGCACGGACCGGGCAATGTGCTGGCCGTCAGGCTGGGCCGGCCGGGCCTGGCGTGAGCGCTCAGCTCCGTGGAACAGCTCTTGCGGCTCTCTAGCGAGCTGGACGGACTTGCCCGCCACGAAAATATTGCCCGGCTGATGAACCTGGTCGGCGTGCCGATGGCACTCACTTCGGATGATTTGGAAGGCGGTCGAGCGCAACGGCCGCCGGATCATTGTCGCAAAGGGGAGGGCTATCGTTGAGGCCGGATCGGTCGAAAGCGTGTTCGAACGGCCCCTGTATGCCGAGACGCACAATCTTTTCACGGCTGCACCGAGCTATGGCGACGCCGAGAAGGCAGCTCAGATGCGGCTAAATCGTTCATACATAGAAAATCATAACCTTTTCATAAGCTTATAAGATTTTCGCACTTTTTCAAAAGTGGGCCATTGACCTCAAGACGGAAGTACC
>NZ_AQHN01000053.1 GCF_000359745.1 Rhizobium freirei PRF 81 | reverse complement strand
AATTCCGCACTGTTGAAAACGATGCCGCGGTCGACGCCCGTTAGTCCTTGTCGGGCCTGATTTCGTTAACTTTTGTGGGCGGCATTAACCTTTTATTAACGCTATTGCTGTCAGTTGCAGCTAACGCAACGGTTGGTTAACCACTCCTAAGAGCCGGTTAACAAGCATGAGGCTGATTGCCGTTCCCGGCCCCAGACCGGAATGTCCCTTCCAAATTTCAGCCACAAGGGGCACCCTCAATGACCAGCATCCTTACCAATGTCGCGGCTATGTCCGCTCTCCAGACCCTGCGCTCGATCAATAACAATCTGCAGGATACCCAGAGCCGCGTTTCCTCCGGCTATCGTGTTGCCAAGGCCTCCGACAACGCCGCCTACTGGTCGATCGCGACCTCCATGCGCTCCGACAATAGCGCGCTGTCTGCCGTGTCCGATGCGCTGGGTCTGGGCGCCGCCAAGGTCGATACCGCCTATACGGCGATGAGCACTGCCCTCACCGTCGTCGGGCAGATCAAGGACAAGCTGGTCGCCGCGACCGAAAACAGCGTCTCCAAGGGCGACGTGCAGCAAGAGATCTCGCAGCTTCAGCAGCAATTGGAAAGCATTGCCCAATCGGCGTCCTTCTCCGGTCAGAACTGGATGTATGCCGCAAACGGCGCCTCGGCCTCCGTCGTTTCGTCCTTCGTTCGCAACAACAACGGCACGGTTTCCGTCAACAGCACCAGCTACAGTTTCGATACCGGCTCACACGGCAACGTCATGTTCGGCGCAAAGCCCAGCGGCGCGCTCGATACCAGTTCGGGTATTCTCGGCAGCAAGCAGACGATCGGCAGCAACTCCTATTCCGTCTTCAGCCTCGACATCACGGGCATGACCAACGGCGATATCGGCAAGGCGATGAATCTCGTCCAGGGCGCGCTCAACGCCATGACGAGCACGTCCTCTCAGCTGGGCTCGCTCTCGACCCGCATCGACCTGCAGACCAACTTCGTCTCCACGCTGCGCGACACGATCGATTCGGGTGTCGGCAAGCTCGTCGACGCGAATATGGAACAGGAATCGAGCAGGTTGTCGGCACTGCAGACGCAGCAGCAGCTGGCGATCCAATCGCTGCAGATCGCCAACACCAGCGCGCAGAACGTGCTGTCGCTCTTCAAAGCTTGATTGGAGCTTGCGCTAAGATAGCGCGGCGGTATTTCTCTCTTGTCGTCGCGCCTAGGCTTTTGTTAACCTTATCGACAACTGATTTGCAGTTTTTGCTCAGGAGCGGGCTTTCGACTTTCCTCAAAGCGAAGCCGGCATCCTGTTTTAGCGACGGGCCGCGCTGGGACATTTCCCGCTGGCGGGCATGAGGCCAATCGTTGCTGCCGGATTTGCCCGGTTTGCCAATCCCAATGGAACTACGGATTTTTTAGATGAGCAATGTGACGGCGAATGCGGCCACGTCTGCGGCGTTGATCGTGCTGCGTGGAGTCAACAAAGATCTCGGTGTCGTGCAACAGCAGGTCTCATCCGGCTTCCGCGTCCAGAATGCGAGTGACAGTCCTACCTACTGGTCGATGGCGAACACCATGCGCTCGGACCAGAGCAGCCTTTCCACCATCAACGATGCGCTTGGCCTCGGCTCCTCGAAAGTCGATACCGCATCGACTGCCATGGATACGGTCGTCAGCCTGCTGACCAAGATCCAGTCCAAGCTGGTTTCGGCAAGTGAAGCCGGCACGAACAAGGATGCCGTCAACTCCGATATCCAGCAGCTCAAGGACCAGTTGCAAGCGGTTACGCAATCGGCAGACTTCTCCAGCGAAAACTGGCTCTACAACACCGGCGAGCATCCCAGCACGCAACAGTCGGTGATCAGCAATTTCACCCGCGGCACGGGCGGCCAGATAAGCCTCACGACGATCGGCTACGATAGCTCCCAGACCCTGATGATCGATAGCTTCGATCCCAGCCGGGGATTGCTGACGAAAAATGTCGATGCAAGCACGCTTGACGCATCGGGCGGCAGCGCGACACCTCGCAACTACTATCTTCTGGCTGCCGATGCCGGCACGCCGCCGGCAGGCGGCACGGAAATCGCTATCTCGAGCAGCACGACGGATGCGCAGCTGACGGACATGCTCAATGTCACGAGTTCGCTTCTGAAATCGGCAACCTCGGCGGCTTCGACGCTGGGCGTTATGAAGTCTAACATCGACGACCAGTCGAACTATATTTCCAAGCTCAGCGACACCATCAAGAGCAGTGTCGGCGATCTCGTCGATACGAATATGGAAGAAGCGTCCGTGCGGCAGTCCGCGCTGCAGACGGCGCAACAGATGGGCGTTCAGGCATTGTCGATCGCCAACAGCATGGCGAGCAAGGTGTTGATTATCCTTCAGTCGAAATGATGTCGGGCGGCATCGCCGATCCGGGTATGCCGCTCCGCATTCATCTTCGCACAAGTTTGACTGCCTACGGTCCAGCGCAGTGGCATGGCTGCGCCGTTTGCCGGAGATAGTCGTCATCTCCGCTAAACGCTGCCAGAGGACGGAAACCGGAAGCGTGATGATCGACGTTTTGAGAATGGGAAATGATCGGCCCTCTTGTGGCATCCATCGACAGCGTCCTACCGACGCGAACGAGGAGATGCGCGCTTGAGCTTGACCCTATCCCGATATCTCAAGGATTTCAGCGCCGAACAGGCGCCTCCCGTCGATTTCCAGGACATGGTCTTTGCGGAGCCGGCGGAATTCCCTGAACCCGCTTTGGAGCCGCCGGTCGATGTCGAGGCCGAGCGCCGCGCCGCCTATGCGGAAGGGCATGACGCGGCGACGCAGGAATTGACCCGGAAGCATCAGGCCGAGCTCGATGCGATGGCCGCTTCCTTCCGCACCGAAATGGATGATCTTCGGGTGCGCTTCGAGGAGCAGGCGGCGCAGAAGATTGCTGCGGACATGACCCGCATCGCAACGATGCTCGGCCAGGCAATCAGCGCGGAAGCTGCCGCAGTCCTTGCGCCGGTCATGACCGAAACGCTGACGACGAAGGCCGTCGCCGATCTCGCCGAGCTAGTCAGGACGGCAATTCTGGACGGCAGCGCCGGCCCCGTCGCGGTCAGCGGCCCGCGCCATCTCTTCGAGGCCCTTCAGACCCATCTTGGCGAAGAAGCCGCTCTCCTGCGCCTCGTCGAGGCTGAGGATGTCGATCTCACCGTCACGATCGGTGAGAGCGTTCTTGTGACCCGCATGTCTGCCTGGGCCGCCGGCCTGAAAGAGATTCTGAAATGAGCGACGGCGATCAAAATCAAGCAAAGCACGAGATCATCATCGTCAAGCGCCATGGCGGCGGCGATCACGAAGGTGGTCATGGCGGCGCGTGGAAGATCGCCTATGCCGACTTCATGACGGCTATGATGGCCTTCTTTCTCGTCATGTGGCTGGTCAATGCCGCCAATGAGGAGACGAAGGCATCGGTCGCCTCCTATTTCAATCCGATCAAGCTCGCCGACGAGAAGCCGACGGAAAAGGGGCTCAAGAAGCCTGTCGATCAGGCGCAGGGCGAAAAGAACCAGCAGAAGTCGGACAAGCCGCAAGACAGGCCCAACGACGGCAAATCGGCCAAGACCGGCGAGGATCTGACGTCGACATCGGGCGATCAGACGAATTATTCCGAAGCGGATTTCTTCGAGAATCCCTATTCGGTTCTGGCTGAAATCGCGCAGGAAGTCGGCCAGCAGGCCAATGTCAGCGCCAAGGGCGAGGGCGGTGCCGCGCAGTCTGGCCCGGCCACGGGCGCCGACGGCGGTCAGGCCTATCGCGATCCCTTCGATCCGGATTTCTGGACCAAGCAGGTTCACGTTTCCAGCGCGTCGAAAATGGCGAATGAGGAACAGTCCGCAAAGTCGGATCAGTCTCCCAAGGGCGAGGTCATCGCCCTGTCCAAGGCGACGGCGGCCGATAGCGGCCAGCCGGCGACGCAGCCGCAGACCCCGGAACAGCAGCCGACCGTGAGTGAACAACAGGCCACCGGGCAGCAGGCCGTCGGCAAGCAACAAGGCAAGCAGGCACAGCAGCAGGTCGCGAACGCAACGGAACAGGGCGCTGCCTCGAGCTTCCAGGATAGTGCCGCGGCTTCCCAGACCAAGGACACCCCGCCGACGAAAGCCCAGCAGCAGGAAGCCAAGGAGCTGCAGCAGGAAATACAGTCGCAGATCGGCGGCATTGCGGGCCAGCTGGCGGAGGGCCTTCAGGTGACGTCTGCCGAGGGCGGTTTGCTGGTGACGATTTCCGACCAGAGCAACGATCCGATGTTCAACATCGGCTCTGCCGTGCCGCGCCGGGAAATGGTGCTGGCGATGGAAAAGATCGGCAAGGTGCTGGCGGAGCGCAAGGGAGCGATCCTGGTCCGCGGCCACACCGACGGACGCCCCTATATGGTCAGCGGCCGCAATGACAACTGGCGTCTGTCGCTCGATCGAGCCCAGAGTGCCTATTACATGCTGACCAGCGGCGGCCTCGATGAAAAGCGGATCGCGCAGGTCTCCGGATTTGCGGACCGGCGGCTGAAACTGCCCGACGATCCCTTCAACGACGCCAATCGCCGCATCGAGATTCTGATCGTCAGCCCGTCGAGCCAGGCTGCGAAGGATCCCGTCAAGCCCGCTGCCCAGAGCCCCGTCAAGCCGGCCACGGACAAGGGCAAGTCCGGCCAAGGCAAGCAGGGATAGGCCATGGCGCGCAAACAGCATCGTCACCGCCTTGCGCTTGCGCTGACCCTCGGCATCCTCGTGCCGGGTGGCGCTCGCGCGGAGGGGCAGGACAACCTGCCGCTCTACAAGATGCTGCGCTCGCTTGAATTCGTGCAGGATTCCGTCGTTGCGGGCGATAGCTCGGCTGGAGAGATGCAACGCTTCCTGCTGGCGACCGTCGATGCCCGTCTGCGCAATGCGGATAAAGCCATCTTTGAAGATACCCGCAATGTCGATGCCGCGCTGACTTATGCAATGAGCGGCGGCAATCCGGAAACGCTCGAATATTTGATGTCGCGCGACGTCAACGGCAATTTCGACAATCGGGTTGCAGATGTTCTGAGGAAATATCTGAACGGTAAGGGGCTGCTGGTCGTCAACACGCTTGCGGACATTGCCAGGGAATATCGCGACAAGCCGATCGGCCCTTACCTTTCGCTGGTCGCCGGCAACGTCATGTCGGGCAAGAATGTCATGGCGGCGTTGAAGCTTTATGATTGGGCTCGCTTGATGGCGCCCGGCACGATCGTCGAGGAATCCGCGCTGCGACGCTCGCTGGCGCTAAGCACCGATGCAGGGCTGGTGCCGATGGGGCTCGATTATGCGCGGCGCTATACGAGACGTTTCCTGCATTCCCCCTATGCCAGCCAGTTCGCCGACCTCTTCGTTCAGCTGGCGGTGGATCACGATTCCGATGTCAAGCAGCAGGACATCGTCGACATTCTGTCCTTTATGGATCCACCCAGGCAGCGGGAGATCTATCTGCGCATGGCGCGCCGCGCGGCGATCGCCGGAAAGTCCGATCTAGCCGCACTGGCGGCCGGCCGCGCCCAGGCCATATCGAATGACGGCGGCGATGCCTTCGGCGCTTTGGCGGGCTTCTATGGCGGCGTTGCCGGCATATCGACGCCAGATCTGCAAGCGGCGATCAGCAACCTCAATCAGATGCCGGCCGGAGAGCTGAACGCGCGGGATCGTGCTTTGCGCGATGCGGCCAAGGCCGTGGCGGAGGAGATTCTGCGTGCGCCGGATCCGGCAAGCCTCGGGCAAGGCAATGTTCCTAACCTGCCCAATCAACAGAATACTGAACACGATGCTGCTGTGACGAATCAAGAGGGAGGCCAGTCTCCCACCACGGCGGGTGTTGAGCAGGGAGCTGCGGCAAAGGCAGCTCCCGCCCCGGAGGGAGGGAGGCAGGAGGCCGACTCTTCGTTCAACGCATTCGTCACGACGAACCGCTCGAAGCTGAATGCCATCGACGGTCTGTTGAAGCAGGGAAGTCATTGATCATGAACGACATCGGTGTATCCGGCGCCTCTTCCGGGGCGGATATTCTTGCTGCCGCCAAGGGCGCACGTTCTTCAAAGCAGGACGACGACGGCAAGGGCTTTCTCGAGGCATTGACCGGCTCCCGCGGCAATGGGCGCAGATCGTCCGGCACGAATGCTGGCGCTGGCAAGGCTGGGAATGCAGGTACGGCCGACAGCAGCAACACCGACAAGGACGCAGCGGCACCGAAATCGGCCGAAAGTTCCGTGGCGAATGGTCTTGCCATCGACGAAAGCGCCAACGCCGGAGCCGGAATGATCGATACAACTGCAGCCAATCTTGCAGGTCTCGCCGGTCTGCCGAAGGGGGCGAAATCTCCGGAGGGGACCGATGCCCTGTCGCTGGCGAAATCATTGATAGAGCTTCAGAAGGCCGCCTCGGGCCCGGCTTCGGCGGACGCCGATGCTGCGGCGGCCGATCCGGCGGCGACCATGGCTGATACCGGCAAGATGCCAGCGCAGATCCGCGCGGCCGCTCAGCTTGCCGGGATCGTACAGCAATTGACGGAAGCGGCAGCGCCAGGCGGCAAGCCCGTGCCGACTGACGGCAACGGCAAGACCCCGGTGAAGGGTGACAAGGACGCAGCCACCCCCGCTGAAGACGGTAAGGCCGCGCCAACGCAAGGTGGCCAGGCTGCCCCCACTATCTCCGATGCCCTGTCGCTCCTGAATATTCCTCAAGTCGCCGTGGCGACGCAGGGCACACCAGCAACGGCAGCCGGGCAGGTCCCTCGCGATGCGAAGATCCAGGGCGTAGCGCTTGCCAATGCCAATCTGAAGGATGACGCGACCGGCACTATGCCGGCGCCGCAGGAAGATGGCAAAGTAACGGATACGGCGCAGACCTTCCGTCTGACCCGTGCAGACGGTCGAGGCGGCGCGCTCGATTTGTCGATCGCCAAGCGCAGTGACGATGCGGCCGATGTCACCGTGGGCGTTGGCGCAGGCGGCGACGCACAGGCCGTAACCGTCCTCGATTCCCGCCGCTATCTTGGGCTTGCCGCCAATTCCAATTCGGCGCTGGTCGCCGGTTCGCTGGCGGGCGACCGCGAGTGGTCGGCCGCCATGCAGCCGGGCTCGGCGCTTTCCAATGCCGCGAATCTGACCAGTACCGGCAAGGTCGTCAACACGCTGAAGATCCAGCTCCGTCCCGATAATCTCGGTGACGTCACCGCCACCATGCGGCTCTCCGGCGATCAGCTGAGCGTCGATCTGAAGGTACAGACCGGCGAGGCCTACAGGCAGCTGCATGCGGATCAGAGCCGCATGGTCGACGCGCTGCGGGCCCAAGGCTATCAGGTCGACCACATCACCGTCTCACTGGCTTCCAATGCCGATCAGCAGTCGGACAGCGGGCGGCAGTCCGGGTCGAACCAGTCGCAGCAGCAATCCCTGCCGAATCAGGGGCAGGGCGGGAGTGCAAATCCGCGAGGCCAGAACTATTCGGGACAGCAGTCAGGTGGAAACAATGGCAATCGCAGTTCGGGTGAGCGCGGCGTGGAAGATGGCGCTGCTGGCGGCGCTCAGCGTCCTCGCTCTGGCGCCGTCTACCTCTGAGGCCTATGCCTCGGGGAACCCGGCACCGCCTGACAATGGTGCCGCCGGCCTCTGCGAGCGTGAGATCCAGTCGGCCGCGGCGAAATACGGAATACCGGAGGGAATTCTCTATTCGGTCGGATTGACGGAGACGGGCCGTAAGGGATCGCTCTATCCTTATGCGCTCAATGTCGAAGGACGACCAATCTTCCCGCCGTCCGAGAATGCCGCTTTGCAGGTTTTTGCTGCTGCACGGCAGAACGGCGCCAAGCTTATAGACGTCGGCTGCATGCAGATAAACCAGTATTTCCACGGTGAGAATTTTACGTCCGTGGAGGCGATGTTCGATCCGCGAAGCAACGTCGAATATGCCGCCAAGTTTCTCCGCAATCTCCATGACAGGCATGAAACCTGGACCATGGCGGTAGCTAGATACCACGCTGGACCAAACAACGACCCCGCCCAGAAGGTCTATGTTTGCCGCGTGATCGCCAATCTGGTTGCCACCGGCTATGGCAAGTGGACGCCCAACGCGGCCACATTCTGTCGGAACTGAACAGCCTCTAGGTTGCATTGACCGCCTGGTTAGCTGGCGCTAACCGATGCGACGCAGTTGACTGCCGCCAGTTTGCCCAAAATGCGGATGTTAATGATGAGCTAACTAACAGCTTTTTTATCGGTGTGAAATGAAGATGACCTACTAGATGTAGTGCAAATCGCACCCATATGGTTAATCAATTATTAATTTCTGCCACTCATTTCCGACAGTTGTTCGTGATTCGCCCGATTCGTACCCATAGGCCATCGAAACACCACACTGATTCGGAGGCGGACGAATGATCGTAGTGGTTGATGAGCGAGAGCTCGTTAAGGACGGATACACATCACTCTTTGGACGCGAGGGCATCCCGTCCACGGGATTTGACCCACGCGAATTCGGCGAATGGGTCTCGACGGCTGCAGAGGGCGATATTGCTGCTGTTGAAGCGTTTTTGATCGGTCAGGGGCAGCATGTTCACGAGCTCCCCAGAGCGATTCGCGACCGGACGGCGGCACCCGTCATCGCAGTCAGCGATCAACCTTCACTGGAATCGACGCTTGCACTCTTCGATTGCGGCGTGGACGATGTCGTGCGCAAGCCGGTACATCCCCGCGAGATCCTGGCACGGGCCGCGGCGATCCGCCGGCGGCTCAAGGCCATTAGCAACTATACCGATATCGGACCGATTCGTGTCTTTGCCGACGGGCGCGATCCGGAGATCAACGGCGAGATTTTTGCGCTGCCGCGACGGGAGCGCCGTATCCTGGAATATTTGATCGCCAACCGTGGTCGCCGGGTGACGAAGACGCAGATCTTCAATGCCATCTACGGCATTTTCGACGAGGAAGTCGAAGAAAACGTGGTCGAAAGCCATATTTCCAAGCTTCGCAAGAAGCTGCGTAAGAAACTCGGTTTCGATCCCGTCGATTCCAAGCGCTTCCTCGGTTACTGCATCGATTGGGACTGAACCTTCCAATCGGCTGCCAGCTTACGGAATTCGATTGCAAGCCCGGGAATCCGACGATTCCCGGGCTTCTTATTTTGCGAACTGCGCCGCCCTTGCCTGTACCTAATGGTGCGCCGTTTCTTACCATTTTCCATTTCCTGAGTGTTGAATGAGGGTCTCAAGCGGTGCTCGGTGCGGCGATTTCACGATGATCGGTTTTTTGTCCTCTCAGACAGCTTCACGCAAGGCCCGCCACCTACTCTCAGTCACATGAAGGATAACGAGGATTCCAGATGAGGAATTTCGGCAGCATGAGGACTGTGATTGCGGAAGGGGACGCGCAGACGATTCGTGCACGCGCCATTTCCGGCATCACCGTGCATGTGGAGCCGGCTCATCGTGCAAGCCACGCATTCCGGAACGCTTGCAGACGATCGCCTCGGCTCCGATCCGGTGCTTTGGCGGGCGACGCAAACGACAATCCGTTCAACTCCGCCGGCCTCATTCTGATGGGCTATCCTGACACATCCGGCGCGCCATCGGCCGATCTGCGGCGCTAAAACGAATAGGGTATCGAGTCAGTCATGTCGCTCACAACAGCTCTCAACAACGCGCAGGCAATATTCAACAATACCGGCACGCAAAGCAGTGTCGTGTCGAACAATATCGCCAATACGAATAATTCGGATTATTCGCGTCGACAGGCGATATTGACGACCAACATGTCCGGCGCGCAGGTCGTGAAGATCGCCCGCAGCGAAGAGCCGGCATTGCAGACGGCATTTCTTGCCAATTCGTCGTCGGATTCGGCGCAGCAGCTGCTTCTGAAGGCTTACAGCAATCTTCAGTCTGCAACGATCGGTGGCAATAGCAACGAGATTGCGCCCTCGACCTATCTGACCGCGTTCCAGACGGCGATGCAGACCTATTCGGGATCTCCATCCAGCACCACGGCCGCGAAAGCCGCCATCAATGCCGCTCAAAGCCTGGTCACGTCGCTGAACAATGCCACGACTGCGGTGCAGAATGCGCGCTCGGACGCGGACAAGCAGATCAGCTCTGACGTCGATACGCTGAATGGCCTGCTAAAGCAGTTCAAAGAGGCAAACGACGCGGTGAAATCGGCGACGACGACTGCCGGACCGACGTCGAGTGCTACCGCCGATGCGCTCGACCAGCGCGACTCGATCTTGAAGCAGATCTCGCAGATCATCGGTGTGACGGCGGTTACACGCGGCAACAGCAACGATATGGCGCTCTACACCTCGAGCGGCACGACCCTGTTCGAAACCATCCCGCGCACGGTGACGTTTCAAGCGACCGGTTCATATACGGCCTCGACATCCGGAAATAGCGTCTACGTCGACGGTGTCGCGCTGACTGCCGGTCAGAGCGCGGCGACGACGGCGCAGGGCAGCCTTCAGGCGGCGCTTCAGGTTCGCGACGATGTCGCGCCGACCTATCAGAAGCAGCTCGACGAGATCGCGCGCGGCCTGGTGACGACCTTTGCGGAATCGACGAGCTCAGCCAGCCCACCCGTAACAAAGGCGGCGGGCCTGTTCACCTATTCGGGTGCGACCACATGGACCAGCGGCACCGGATTGAGCAATCCGACGATCGTAACTGGCCTGGCAGGCTCCATCACGCTTAGCGCGGCTGCAGTGGCAAATCCGACGCTGCTGCGCGATGGCGGCATCAACGGTGCCGCCTACATCACCAACCCAAGCTACGATCCGGCGAACCCGACCAAGCCGCTGGACGCCGGCTATTCGACGCAGCTCGATGGCTTCATCACCGCGATGAATACCAAGATGAGCTTTGATAGCCAAGCCGGCTCTGATACAAATGCAACCCTCATGAGCTACTCGGCGAGCTCCGTAGGCTGGCTCGAAGGCCAGCGCAGCACGGCAACGACGGCGGCGGAAAATACCTCCGCAGCTCTGTCGCGCTCCTCGGGCGCCTATTCGAATGCAACCGGCGTCAGCCTCGACGAAGAGCTGAAGCTGATGATGGATATCGAACAGTCCTACAAGGCTGGAACCAAGATATTGAATGCAGTCAATGCGATGCTTCAATCGGTATTGGATATTGCGAGCTAAGCCATGAAACTTTCTTTCATTTCGAGCCAAGCCATTCAGAATGCCATGCGCCAGACGATCCGTCAGGCGCGCAACGAAATGACCGATGCATCGACGGAAGCGACGACCGGCGTCTATGCCGACATCGGCGTCGCGCTGGGCAGCAACACCTCCCTCAGCGTCAATCTTGGGAGAGAAGTGTCGCGCATCGATTCCATTCTGGGCAGCAACTCGATTGCGAACCAGCGGATGACCTCGTCGCAGACGGCTCTGACCGGCATGGGCTCACAGGCACAGAAGCTCATGGACCAGTTGGTGGCGTTGCGCGGCAACACCGACAGCAACAGCATCGCGCTGAGCCGGCAGCTCGCTACATCGACTTTGTCGAGCGTCATCGCCTCGGCCAACGTCATGGTCAACGGCGAATATCTTTTCGCCGGCACCAACACCGACGTTCAGCCGATGACCGACAATTCGTCTACGACAAACGCGGCGATCCAAACTGCGTTGGGGACGTACGCCACGAGTAAGGGCGTGACCATCGACAAACTCACCGGTGCCCAGATCAAGGATTTCATCACCACGCAGGTCGAGCCGATGTTCACGACCGATGCCAGCTGGGCGAGCTGGTCGAGCGCATCGGACCAGAACATGACGAGCCGGATCAGCAATACCGATGTCGTCGAAACCTCGACCAATTCGAATTCGACCGGCATGCGCTATCTGGCGCTCGCCACCAGCGTTACCAACGCCTTGATGAGCACGACGCCGGCTCTGAGCCAGGATGCCATGAGCGCGGTCACCGACCAGGCCATCAGCTACTCGCGCCAGGCAATCGACGGACTGAACAACCAGGCAAGCCAGCTCGGCCTTTCGCAAGCGCGCCTGTCTGACGCGAATACGGCGCTGAACGCGCAGAAGACCATTCTCAATACCAACATAGGTGACTTGACGGGGGTGGATCCTTACGAGGCTTCCACCAAGGTCAATAACCTTCAGACCCAACTTGAGACCGCCTACACCATCGTCTCCAAGATCCAGCAGTTAAGTCTTGTAAATTACCTTTGATGATCAAAGGGAAGGAATGACCAGGAAGGATGCATGAATGTATCAGTTCTCATATGCGGAAGTCATGCAGGATGCAGTGGCCGACGCCAAGGAGCGAGAACGACAAGTTCTGGACCGGTCGATAAATCTTCTTTCTGCGGCCCGTGATGCGGAGAAATACGGCCGCGAGACGATTGAAGCACTCTATTATACGCGGCGCGTATGGGTGAGCTTCGTCGAGGACCTCAAAAGTCCGGAGAACCAGCTCAATGTCGAACTGCGTGCCAACCTAATCTCGATCGGCATCTGGATTCTGAAGGAGTGCGATCGGATCCAGCGGCGCCAGTCGGTAAATTATCAAGGCATCATAGATGTCACCACCATCATCAGGGATGGACTTAAATGAAAAGTACGCTTCGTATATCGCTCAAAGCCGGGGAAAAGATCTTTATCAACGGGGCCGTCCTGCGCGTCGATCGCAAGGTTGCTCTGGAATTCCTGAATGATGTGACATTCCTGCTTGAGAACCACGTGCTCCAGCCCGAGGATGCGACGACTCCGCTGCGCCAGCTTTATTTCATCGCGCAGATGATCCTCATCAATCCCGAGGGCAAAGATCAGTCGACGGCGATGTTCCGCAAGTCGATCGTCATGCTGCTGTCCTGCTTCCACAATGAGGAAGTGCTGGCCGAGCTCAAACGCATCGATGGCCTCGTTGCCACCGGCCGCGCCTTCGACGCACTGAAGGCGATCCGCGGGCTCTATCCGGTCGAGGACAATATTCTGAACAATCAGGAAATGCCGGCGGCCACGATCGAGCATATCCGCCGGGAGATCGCTCCATGGCAGCGGTAAACGCCGTTACCGGCGCGAACGGCAGCTCTTCGAGCAACTCCTCGAACACAGCTGCAACTGCCGCCACAAGCGCTACCCTGAACTATAATAACTTCCTGCAGCTCCTCATCGCACAGATGAAGAACCAGGATCCGACGAGCCCGATGGACGCCAGCCAGCAGATTTCTCAGCTGGCGAGCTTCTCCCAGGTCGAACAGCAGATCCAGACGAATTCGCATCTGCAAACGGTGTTGCAGAACCAGTGGATATCGCAGGCGTCCGATTATATCGGCAAGCAGATCATGAGTGCCGACGGCAAGACCACGGGTACGATCAAGGAAGTAACCGTCTATACGGACGGTGTCATTGCCCAGACCAATGCCGGTGACAAGATCCTGATCCAGGCCGGCGTGACGATCGCTCCTGCGGGCACGACCATTGATACGCCGGCCGCTTCGACGGATACTAGCGGCAGTGATTCGTCGAATACTGGTTCGACCGGCAGCTAATGAGTAGCTGCTGAACAAGGGATGTAGCCATGAACGAAGCCGATGCGTTGGATATCTTCCAGGCGGCGATCTGGACGGTGCTCGTGGCTTCCGGTCCGGCGGTTCTCGCCGCCATGGTCGTTGGCCTGGTGATTGCCTTGATCCAGGCGTTGACCCAGGTACAGGAAGCGACATTGACCTTCGTGCCGAAGATCGTTGCCGTCATGGTGACGATCGGCGTCACGGCCCCTTTCGTCGGCTCGCAGATTTCGATCTTCACCAATCTCGTCTTCTCGCGAATTCAGTCCGGGTTCTAAACATTTGGTCCGGTAGCCGAAACGGCTTTCGGATCATGCGCCTTGCCCGCATAAGCCATTCTCGCGCAAGCTTCGCCTTCTAAAGATCGGTTCGAATAGGGCAGGCGGGTCAGCCGTTTGCCTCCTCTCATGAAGAGACGGAAACCGGTCGATGGCACAACCACCCGCACTAGCACTCCCAAAAGCCAATCCTAGCATCCGTGATATCGGGTTCGCCCTCGGCATCATGGTCATCCTGTGCGTGCTGTTTCTGCCGATCCCGGCGTTTCTGATCGACCTCGGGCTTGCCTTTTCGATCGCGCTTTCGGTGCTGATCCTCATGGTCGCCTTGTGGATCAAGAAGCCGCTGGAATTCTCGTCCTTTCCAACGATCCTGCTGATCGCCACGATGACGCGTCTGGCGCTGAATATCGCGACGACGCGCGTCATCCTCTCGCACGGTTATGAGGGGCACAATGCTGCCGGTGGCGTCATCGCC
This sequence comes from Rhizobium freirei PRF 81, assembly GCF_000359745.1. Classification (GTDB taxonomy): domain Bacteria; phylum Pseudomonadota; class Alphaproteobacteria; order Rhizobiales; family Rhizobiaceae; genus Rhizobium; species Rhizobium freirei. The sequence continues at coordinate 7,872 of NZ_AQHN01000053.1, read as the reverse complement.
GGCTTTGCCAGCCTGGTGATGTCCGGCGATTTCGTCATCGGTCTGATCGTCTTCATGATCCTCATTACCATCAACTTCATCGTCATTACCAAGGGTGCGACGCGTATCGCCGAAGTCGGCGCCCGTTTCACCCTGGATGCCATCCCCGGCAAGCAGATGGCGATCGACGCCGATCTGTCGGCTGGCCTGATCGATGAGAAGGAAGCGCAGCGCCGCCGCCGCGAGCTCGAAGAGGAAAGCTCCTTCTTCGGCGCGATGGACGGTGCTTCGAAATTCGTGCGTGGCGATGCCGTCGCTGGCCTCTTGATCACCTGCATCAATATTTTCGGCGGCATTATCATCGGTTATTTCCGTCACGGCATGCCGATCGGTCAGGCAGCGGATGTCTTCGTCAAGCTCTCCGTCGGCGATGGTCTGGTTTCGCAGATGCCGGCGCTTGTCGTGTCTCTCGCTGCCGGCCTCCTCGTTTCGCGCGGCGGTACGGCCGGCTCCACCGACCAGGCTGTCATCAATCAGCTGAGCGGCTATCCGCGCGCGCTTGCCGTCTCGGCCGTCCTGATGGGCATTCTCGCCGTGATGCCCGGCATGCCTTTCCTGCCTTTCGTGTTCCTTGGCGGCCTGCTGGCTTCCGGCGCTTGGTTCATTCCGCGCCAGATCGAAGCCGAAAACAAGCTTCGCCGTGATGCCGAGGAGCAGAAGGTGATGCAGACGAAGGAGATGGAGAAGGATTCGGTCAAGTCCGTTCTGAAAACGGCCGAGATCGAGCTGGCTCTCGGCAAGATCGTCTCCACGCGCCTGCTCGGCGCCCACCAGGAGCTGGCCTTCCGTGTCGGCAAGATGCGCAAGAAGTTCGCGACGCAGTATGGTTTCGTCGTGCCGGAGATCAAGGTGGTCGACGACATGGCGATTGCCGACAAATCCTATCAGATCCGCATCCACGGCACGACGATCGCCTCCAATATGCTGCGCGTCGGCGAAGTGCTTGTCGTCACCGGCTCCGGCCGCAAGCCGACCGTTCCGGGCGACGAGATTCGCGAACCCGCTTTCGGCATGCCTGCCGTTTCCGTGCTTGAAGCGTTCACCGAGGACCTGAAGCGCGAGGGCTTCCAGCCGATCGACAACGTCTCCGTCGTGCTCACCCATATGAGCGAGGTCATCCGCAACAACCTGCCGGCGCTCCTCTCCTATAAGGACGTGAAGATCCTGATCGAGCGGCTCGATCCGGAGTATAAGAAGCTCGCAGACGAAATCTGCTCGTCGCATATGTCCTATTCGGGCCTGCAGGCCGTGCTCAAGCTCCTGCTTGCCGAGCGCGTCTCCATCCGCAACCTGCATCTCATTCTTGAAGCAGTAGCCGAACTTGCGCCGCATGTGCGCAAGACCGAGCAGATCGTCGAGCATGTGCGCGTGCGCATGGCCCAGCAGCTCTGCGGCGATCTGGCCGACAATGGCGTGCTGCGCGTCCTGCGGCTCGGCAGCAAATGGGACCTGGTCTTCCATCAGGCGCTGAAGCGCGACCAGAAGGGTGAAATCGTCGAATTCGACATCGACCCGCGCAGCCTCGAAGAGTTCAGCGAGCAGGCAGGCAAAGTTATCCGTGAATACATGGACAGAGGCATGCCCTTCGTTCTTGTCACGTCGCCGGAAACGCGCTCCTATGTGCGCATGATCATCGAACGCCTGTTCGCGACGCTTCCGGTTCTGTCGCATGTGGAGTTGGCCAAGGGGATCGAAATCAAGATTCTAGGTTCGATTTCATGATAACAGACCCCCAGGGGACCATTCTGGCGATGTTCGTCGCCTTCTGCCGCATCGGCGGCTGCATAATGGTGCTCCCGGGGTTCTCGTCGGGCCGCGTGCCGGTGCAGATAAGGCTGCTTCTCGCCGCGGCATTGTCGATGGCCGTTCTGCCGCTGCTCTGGAACACGATCTACCCGGCGGTGGCAAATAGCGGCGCAAGCTATATCGTCCTGATCTTCACGGAGACGATCATCGGCCTGATGTACGGCATGATGGCCCGGATCTACACGCTCGGCCTGCAGTTTGCCGGCACGACCATCTCGATGCTGATCGGCTTCAACGCGCCGGCCGGTGCGGATCTCATTGAAGATTCAAGCGAAACGTCCTTGACCAGCTTCATCAGCTTCTGCGGGCTGATGGTTCTCTTCATGCTGGATTTTCATCATTATGTTCTCCAGGCGCTGGTGGATTCCTATACCGTCATCCCCTTCGGCGGCCATATCGAGCCGCGCGCCGCGCTGATTTCGATCACGGATACGCTGGCAACCACCTTCTTCATCATGCTGCGGCTGTCGAGCCCGTTTCTGCTTTACGGCATGATGTTCCAGATTTCGATCGGCTTCATCAACAAGCTGGCGCCGCAGATTCCGATCTATTTCATCTCCACGCCCTATCTTCTGATGGGCGGCTTGTTCATGCTTTACTGGAGCATCGCGGCGATGATCAATCAATTCTCCAGTGCGTTCCTCACCGTCTTCAACGGGCACTAGCCGATGGGACAGGATAGCGGCAATCACACTTCCGTGGCCGCCTGGGACAGCCGCATGGTGGGCAGGTAGGCTATGGCGGAAAGAAACCGTTCCGAAAAACTGAAGCGTCTCGTCGCGGTGCAGCGTCATCTCGAGCGGATCGCCGAGAACGAGCTTGCGGATACCACTCGCCAGCGCGTGGAAGTGACGGAGTCGATGGAACGGGTCATGGACGCCATCGGCTCGATCGATCCCGTGCATATGGCGTTCTCCATCCATTACGCCGAACGCTACGGCCGCCTGACGCTCAAGGATCAGCAGCTGGAAGGCATCCAGACGATGATTCAGATGAAGGTGCAGCAGGAGCGCACCAAAGCCGAACGGCTGGAAGAACATATGAAGGATGCCCGCGCGCTCGAAGCCCGCGAGGCGGATGACAATGCGGTCTATGACGTCATCGACCAGCGCTTCGCCGGCGCAACGCCAGCCTCCAGCAAGGTTCAAAATTCATAATCGTCGCGATCATAGAGCATCGGCTTGCCCGCTTGCTCTAACCGTTTGATTCGACATGCGCCGCGATCGTTGCATCGCGTTTTTGGGGCGCGTGCGATAGCAGAAGGAGACGTGACGTGGCTATTTCGCCTCCGAGTGATTTGGTCCTCGATGTCGTCAAGGCCGCCAATCCGGCCGATGTCGAGGTTGCTCAGGCCAAGCTCGCCGCCAACAGAGCCGCTTTTGCCGCTACCAGCCTGGCCGAAAACGGCAATGGCTTCGGCGCGACTGTCGATGCGCTGAACAGCGCCGCGACGCAGGCCGGCCTTGGCAATGCCAATACGCATGCCGCCCAGACGAAGGTGCCGCAGGCCTATCGCAAGTTCGAAGCCATGGTGCTGCAGAACTTCGTGAAGAACATGCTGCCCAATAGCGAGACGCTCTACGGCAAGGGTTCGGCCGGCGAGATCTGGAAGGGCATGATGGCCGAGCAGCTGGGCAATACGCTCGCCAAGGACGGCGGCGTCGGCATCGCCGAGAAGATGTACAAGGAACAGGTCGACAAGATGCGCAACAGCGGCGTCGTCAATGCAACGACCGATGAGAACGACAAGAAGATGGCGCTCAGCGCCATTACGGATTTTCAGCGCAAGACGCTTGCGGCAACTGACGCCTCCGACGGCGACAGGAGCATTACCAATCATAATACGCTGACGTCCCAGAAAGCATAAGCGAGGTAGCAACATGGAAGTGATGTCACAGGACTATCGGATCAAATCCGTCCTTGGCCGTCTGGAGATGATTATCGACAACGAGAACAACCGGATCGGCACCGACCCGGAATTCGATCTGAAGGTGTCGAACGCTCATAAGAGCCGCTGCCTTTACGAATTGTCGATGCTGTTTCGTGATACGGACCCGGCGGATCTCGCCGTTGCGCATGTCGAGCAGCTGCATGGGCTGAAGAAGAAGCTGGTGGTGAATGCCCGCCGCGTGGAAGCTCATCTTGAAGCGGTGCGCGCCGTTGCCGACATTCTGAAGAACGCCGCACAGAATGCGGACACCGATGGCACCTATTCGCAGGAGCAATTCCGCGTCCGTGAGGCCGGATGATCAAGCTCGTGCTCACCGGCCTTTGGGTCTGCGCGGTAACATTGGCTTCGGTCTATTTTTCGGTGCAGACGGCGACCGCGCCTGCGATCAACCCTGATGATGCCAAGAAGGCGCAGCAGGAACTGGTCAAGGGCGAATCGATCAATGTCCCCGTTATCGCCAACGGCCAGGTGACCGGCTATTTCCTCACCCGCATCTCCTTCATGATGGAGAAAGGCAAGGCGGCTTCGCTGCAGATACCCTTGCCGGAGCTGACGACCGACGAGCTCTTCTCGCTGCTGATAGGCAACAAGACGATCGATATCGGTCACGCACAGGACTTCGACATTGCGGCCTTTCGCAGCGATCTGAAGAAGCGGATGAATGAGCGGCTCGGCGGCAATTATGTCGCCGAGGTCCTGGTCGAACAGCTCGACTACCTGTCCAAGGAAGAAACCCATGGCGGGGAAAGCATCGGCAAGCGGACGGTCAAGCCGGTGAAGATCGTGCAGGACGCAGCAAAGAGCAAGGTTCCGGCCGAATAGTATCATTTTGGTGCGCCTTGTTGCATCGGCGATCGTTTCGGGCGAGGAGTGACGGCCAGCGAGCGGTTCGCGGCCGCTGGCATGCTTAACGAAAGCTTGCTTCATTCAGGCAATTGCAGTTTTTTATCCTAACCGAAGCTTGGGATTGCTTTGCTATAAACACCTCCTAGCAATGCCTCTATCGTCGCAGAGCCGATGACCGGCATAGGGGCAGGGGCTTGCTTTACCGGCGCCCGTCATGTCGACGACGCCGGCAGGAGGTTGTTGGATTGAACAAGGTTGCTGATTTCTCCGTCGCCGCGTCGCGCCGCACGATCTTCGATCTGCCGGTTTGCGATCTCAATTGGGAAGATGCGCTGACCTTCGTCAACGAACTCGCGTCCCTGCCGGTCGGACAGACCTCGATCTCCTTCGTCAACGCCCACAACATGCTGGTGATGCTGCGCGATGACAGCTATCGCGAGGTGCTGGAGCGCAACCTTGTTCTGCCTGATGGCGTCGGTCTCGATATCGCTTCCCGCGTCGCCCATGGCGAACCCTTTCCCGCCAATCTGAACGGCACGGATTTCGTTCCGGCGCTGTTGACCTTCATGGAGCGGACGAAACGCATCGGCCTGCTGGGCGGCCGTCGCTCCGTCGTCGAAAAGGCGGCGGAAAAGCTGCGGCAGCACGCGCCGTGGCACGAATTCATCGTCATTTCCGATGGCTTCTTCGATCCGGAGAAGAGCCATGCCGTCACCGCGGAAATCAGCCAGCAAAAGATCGATGTGCTGATCGTCGGCATGGGAACCCCCCTGCAGGAAAAATGGGTTGCCGAACATGTCGGACCGCAACATGCGCGGCTGGTCCTGACCGTGGGCGCGCTCTTCGATTTCGTCTCCGGTACGGTGCCGCGTGCGCCGGTATTGGTGCGGGCGATCCGCAGCGAATGGCTGTTTCGCCTCGCCTTGGAGCCGAGCAGGCTGTGGCGGCGCTATATGGTCGGCGTACCGCTTTTCCTCTATCAGGTCATCCGGCATCAGTTCAGCCGCAGGGAGCGGATCGATCGTACTGAGACGCAGCAGGCGAGGCCACGCCTCATGCCGCCAGACAAATTGGCGAGCTGACGCTGCGGGCGAAGGCGTTAACCCTTTCTTTGCTATGAAAGTTTAGAGTGGGTTAACCATTTGCATCGGTCTGTGACCGCGCATGCGAGATGACCCGCCATGTTTGAAAGTAAAACCAGGACCGGATTCTATCCCGACGAGGGGGAAACCTTCGTGGCTTCGCAAAAGCTGGGTGAGCGCGCTTTTGCCGATCGCATGGACGACGACCGTCGGGGTCGCACCAGTCTGCGTGCGGCCAATTCCGACGACCCGCGCGATGCCGAGTTGCGGGCGATTCTGCGCAGAAGGCTGAATGGCGATCCCTATCCGGTATCGGGCGGAAGAGCGCGGCCGCCGGAAGGAGCTCCGCAACCCCAGCCGCTGGCAGAACAGATCGGCAGCATCCTGAGCCATCGTTACGGGGAAAGCGAACCCGCGGCCGGCCGGCCGTCGGAGCCCGTCCCCGACCTGCTGGAATTCGTGCCCGACCTGCTCGAAACCGAGCCGCTGCAGCAGATCTCCGCGCCTGTTCTTCCCGATCCGATGCGCCGGCGTCGCAACTGGTCCCTCAGCATCCGCTCGCTGGGCTTTGTCGTGGCAACCGCGCTGGCAGGAGCGGCCGTTCCGACCGCGCTCGCGCCGCCGCCGCTTTACATGTCGCAGGCATTCCTGCATGCCGAAGGCGAGGGCAGGGTACGTCAGTCCGTGCTGGATATCGCGGCGAAGCGCGCAGTTGCGCCATCAGCGCTTTCAGATGTCGTTGCCAGGTTAAAACTTGATCGCGATCCGGAATTCACCGGCAGCCGTGCGGGCGCCCTCGGGGTCGCCATGGAGCTCCTGTCGGGCAACGGCAATGCCTCGGATGCGCCATCGCGCGCGCAGGCAACACTTCGCAGGAACGTCACCGTCAGCATCGACGATGCCACCGGCCTGTTGCGGCTGACAGTCATGTCGGGCGATCCGGTCAGATCCGCTGATATCGCCAATCGTCTGGCCGTTACGACCGTTTACGATTCCGCCGTCGCGCAGGTGGCGGCAGCGTCGAGCGTCGGCGATACAGCAAGCGGTCGCAGCCGCAAGGAACTCGGTCGCGCCTCGGCCGCGCTCGCCGATTTCAAGGCGCGTTACGGCGAAGACAAGATCGCAGCCGCCGTGGCGACGCAGGACCTGCGCCGGCAGTTGGACAGTGAAATCAAGGCAGCGGATCAGGCGGTACGCAGCGCTCGGGCAAATGCGTCCGCGGCCAAATCGGCGACGCCCGCTTCCCTGTTGAGCGGTGCCTTGCCGGCAGGTCTTGCTCCTGCCGGTTTCGACGATCTGCGCAGCCGCTATAGCGCTGCAAAGGCGCAGCTCGCCCAGCTTTCGACCCAGCTCGGCCCTCGCCATCCGCGCCTGCTTGCACAGCAGGCGACGGTGGATGATCTGACCTCCGGCATCCGCGGCCAGTTGCAGCGGCTCGTCGTCAGCAGCGACGCGGCGCTGAAGGCTGCGCTGGAAAAACAGGAGGCTTTCTCCGCGCGGATGACCGCTCTCAGTCAGAAGAGCATCGATGTCGATATCGTGCGTCTCGGAGAGCTGCAGGATGCAGTCGCCGCAGCGCAAAGCCGCTATGACGCCGATCGGCAGAATGCGGCGCTGGCTCCGTCGGACACCAGGGCGCCGATGACGGTGATTTCACAGGCCGTCGCAGCCGCTGCCCCGATCGACGATCACCTCGCGAGCAATCAGGCTGCCGGCTTCCTGGCAGGCTTCGGCCTGTCGCTCTGCCTGGTTTTCCTGCGGAAATGGCTGGCCGGCGTCACGGAGGCTGAGGATCATGCAATCGTTGAAGCAGCCATATCGAAGCCTGTCTCCCAGCGTGAGGTCGAGCCGGCATATTTGCTGCTGCCAGATGTAGCCCACGAGGCTCCTGCGGAGCAGGTGCTCGAGGCAGAATCCCCGGCGGCCGCCAAGGATGAGTGGCTGCGTATCAGGCAGGAACTTGCAGAACTGCGCTCGAAGGTCCAGACCTATGCCGCGCACAGACATGCCGGTCTCGATTGATCGGCTGCCGTTTCTCCTTGCAATTACCGCTTTCAGACACCATAGGGCGTTGGCAGGCAATTCCGCCGTGCCGATGATTTGTAGATTGGCGTCGAATTCATATCGGGAGACCAGCGTGACGACAGT
>NZ_AQHN01000052.1 GCF_000359745.1 Rhizobium freirei PRF 81 | reverse complement strand
CGACAACAGCATGGATTTTTGTCGATCTGCCGCCTCGTGAGCGACCGATGGCCTGGGCCTCCGCCCCCCTTTTCCGCCTGCCGCCGAGCGGTGGGCTTTGGCGGTTGTGCTGTCGATCATCTGGATATCGGTGTCATTCGTCTTGACCAGCGCGTCGAATAACTGACGCCAGATACCTCGCGCCGACCATCGATGGAACCGATTGTAAATCGTCGTCGAAGGTCCA
>NZ_AQHN01000051.1 GCF_000359745.1 Rhizobium freirei PRF 81 | reverse complement strand
GGCCATCAAGGAGCTGCACCGTGTCGCCCGGCTTGACCTGCGTCGCCGTGTCGCCGTTCGCCTGCAGGCTCCAGCCCTTGCCGGCGGTCGTGTTCACCGCTGCAATCGCGTCGTTGACGGTGTTCTGGCCGGTGCCGCCGATATTCGACATGCTGAGCTTGCCGGTCGACGTGTCGTAGGCGGCGTTGCCGCCCAGCACGCTCGCTGCGGAATCACCCACTGCAAACAGCTGCGAGCCGTTGACCGCCTCGGTCGAGGTCGATCCGATCGTGCCCGCCGCCAGGTTGGTCAGCTTCTGCGCA
>NZ_AQHN01000050.1 GCF_000359745.1 Rhizobium freirei PRF 81 | reverse complement strand
GGTTCGTCGAATAGAGCTGCGAGCCGTTGACCGCCTCGGTCGAGGTCGCCGCGATCGTGCCGGCTGCGACATTCGTCACCTTGGTGTTTGCCGCATCGATGCCGCTCTTCGTCACGCTCGGGCCGCCGGTGATGGTCAGGCCGTTCGTATCGAGCTTGGCATCGCCCGTCGTCACGCTGGTGGCAACCAGGTCATTGGCGGTGGCGATGGTGACGTCCGCGCC
>NZ_AQHN01000049.1 GCF_000359745.1 Rhizobium freirei PRF 81 | reverse complement strand
ATCGCCGTTCGCCTGCAGGTTCCAGCCCTTGCCGGCAGTCGTGTTTACCGCCGCGATCGCATCGTTGACGGTGTTCTGGCCGGTGCCGCCGACATTGCTCATCGTCAGCTGGCCGGTCGACGTATCGTAGGCGGCGTTGCCGCCCAGCACGCTCGCTGCGGAATCACCCACTGCAAACAGCTGCGAGCCGTTCACCGCCTCGGTCGAGGACGATGCGATCGTACCGGCCGCCAGGTTGGTCAGCTTCTGCGCATTGCCCGGAGCGGCCGCCGTGCCGCCAGACGCCGTCAGCACCGTGACGTCGGCCGTGCTGGTGCGCTGCACCACGCCGGCGGTGCCGTTGTTGATGTTGGTCAGGCTGCTGTCGACGGCGCCGATGGCCGATCCGACATTGTTGTAGCTGCTGCCGCCGACCGTA
>NZ_AQHN01000048.1 GCF_000359745.1 Rhizobium freirei PRF 81 | reverse complement strand
GACCAAAGGCCGCAAGCGCCATATCATCGTCGATACGCTCGGCCTGATGGTCGGTCTCATGGTGCACAGCGCCGACATCCAGGATCGCGACGGTGCTCCCGATCTCCTGAAATCCATCCGCCACAGGTGGCCATGGTTACTGCATGTCTTCGCCGATGGTGGCTATGCGGGCGATAAGTTGAAGCGGCGACTGAAAAAGATCGGGCGCTGGACGATCGAGATCATCAAGCGCTC
>NZ_AQHN01000047.1 GCF_000359745.1 Rhizobium freirei PRF 81 | reverse complement strand
CCTTGCCCTTCCTGACCAGCGCGTCGAAATCCGGGCTGCGGTCTTCCTTGCACGGGGTCATCAGCGCCGGGATCACGCCGGAGAAAATGCTTGAAGTCATCTGTCTGTCCTCTTGGGCTTGGCCTGTTGGGCTTGCAATGCATCGGCAACGAGCCCAGCCGAACTCACGGCCGCACGTCACCCTCTCCCAAACAGCTATACAG
>NZ_AQHN01000046.1 GCF_000359745.1 Rhizobium freirei PRF 81 | reverse complement strand
TGAGAAAGGTTCAGACGGTCCTTACCGAGAACGGTATTGTCGACGCCCGCCGAAATGATGTTGACGGAACCGTTCGAGGAGGCAACGGACAGGTCGCCGCCGACCTTGGCGGAACTGGCGATGATGTTGACGCCATTGGTGCCAGCAATGCTGAGATTGCCACCGGTCGTCACCGTGGTGCCGACCAGCGTCTGGACGCCGCCATTGTCCTGCTTGACGGCA
>NZ_AQHN01000045.1 GCF_000359745.1 Rhizobium freirei PRF 81 | reverse complement strand
GGCATAAAGCGATAGTCCGACACCGTCATGCCATAGGGCCTTGATCAATCGACCATTTCTCCCGCGGAAAACAAAAACGTCGCCCTGGAACGGATTGCGGCCAAGCCCCTCTTGCACGATGAGAGCCAACCCCTGCATACCCTTGCGCATATCGCAGTGACCGCTGGCAATCCACACTCTGACGTTCGAACTGATCGGGATCATCGTCCCTCCAGCACATCAAGCACGCGCGACAACGTCGAGGCATCAAAGTCACGAGTGACCCGCACCGACCGGCCCCGGCCAACATGGATTTCGATCGCAGAAGACGCCGTCGCAGCCGGCATTCCCATTGCCGAGTCCGGCGCCTGTTGTACCTTCACCGGAACGAAGGCGCGCGGCTCTTCCGCTCTCTCTGCAACACCAAGCTCACGACGCCACCGATAAACCAGTGACCGATCAACGTCGTGACGTCGCGCAACCTCCGTCACCGTCATCTCGCCAGTCAGCGTCTCCGAAACGATCGATTCCTTGGAAGTTCGTGTGAACTTCCGGCGCCGCATACTGCCCGCCAAAATCTCAAGCTGATGGATAGACACGTCGTTATCCTCGTTGTTAGCAACGTGGCGATACCGCTCACCTCAGCAAAACATCGCTATCACCGTGACAAAGCAAGGCGGTCCTCGGCGT
>NZ_AQHN01000044.1 GCF_000359745.1 Rhizobium freirei PRF 81 | reverse complement strand
GCCCGAGACGGCAGATCCGACGAAGCTGTCGGAAGCCAATCTTGAGAGCGGCACCGCGCCATCGGAATCGGCTGTGACGGCGCAGGGCAGCGTCACGCTCGCCGATCCCGACAATCCGCACATTACCGGCGTCACCAACAGCCATGGCGATGCGGCCACGGCCGATCCGGAGGGCGGTGTCTGGCAGATCCAGGGTTCCTACGGCACGCTGACGATCGATGCGGATGGCAAATACAGCTACACGCTGACGACGGCGGGCGTTCATGCCGGTGGCGAGCAGGAGACGTTCAGCTATACGGTGACGGACGCACACGGCAACACCACCACCTCGACGCTGAGCTTCACCATTGCCGACGATGCGCCGATCGCCACGGCGGAC
>NZ_AQHN01000043.1 GCF_000359745.1 Rhizobium freirei PRF 81 | reverse complement strand
TGCGTCGTGCGGCCGTCCGTGACCGTGAAGGTCAGCGTCGTCGTCGACAGGCTGCCATCGGCATCCTTGACCGTATAGGTGAAGGTGTCCGTGCCGCTCTCATTCGGATTGGCCTGGTAGCTGTAGGAGCCATCGGCATTCAGCGTCAGCGTTCCGAGCGTCGTGACGATGGCGCTGCCGACATGGTCAGACTGCGCCGTCTCCGCGTTGCCGGCCGTTACGCCGACCACCTGAAGATTGCCGTCGGCACCCGTCACGTCATTGGCCAGCACGCCATGCGCCGCATCGGCCGTGGCCGTCACGCCGGACTGCAGCGAACCCGC
>NZ_AQHN01000042.1 GCF_000359745.1 Rhizobium freirei PRF 81 | reverse complement strand
TGCCGCGACATTGGCCGTCGACAGGCCCGCGAGGGCGGCAGTGTTGATGGCGGCGATATCGGCGGTCGACAGACCGGCGATCTCGGTGCTCGTCAAGGCACCGACCTGTGTGGCGTTCAGCGCGCCGACCTGAGCCGTGGTGAGGGCGGCGACATTGGCCGAACCAAGCGCACCGACCTGAGCGGTGGAGAGGCCGGTAACCGACTTGGCGCTCAGTGCCGCGACCTGGGTGGTCGACAGGCCTGCGACGTTGGCCGTGGTCAGAGCGGCAACCTGAGTTGCGTTGAGCGTGCCGACCTGCGAAGCGCTCAGCGCACCGACCTGGGTCGAGGTGAGCGCATTGATCTGGCCGGTCTTCAGGGCGGCAACCTGGCCCGTGGTCAGGGCGGCTGCCTGATCCGAGGAGAGCGCCGCGACGTTGGCCGTCGACAGGCCGGCAAGAGCGGCCGTGCTGATCGCCGCGATGTCGGCGGTCGAGAAGCCGGCAATATCAGCAGTCGACAGGGCACCGATCTGGGCCGAGTTCAGGGCGCCGACAAGAGCGGGGCTCAGGGCCTCG
>NZ_AQHN01000041.1 GCF_000359745.1 Rhizobium freirei PRF 81 | reverse complement strand
GGGCCAACAAACGGAAAACCGCGCCTTCTGGAGAAGGCGCGGCGAAGTCATTGTCGTGCGTTTCGGCCGGCGCCAGCCGGCCAAGCGTCTATTAGCCGCGGAACAGCGACAGGATCGACTGGCTCGAGGAGTTGGCGATCGACAGCGACTGAACGGCGAGCTGCTGCTGCGTCTGCAGAGCGGACAGCTTGCTCGATTCCTGTTCCATGTTGGCGTCGA
>NZ_AQHN01000040.1 GCF_000359745.1 Rhizobium freirei PRF 81 | reverse complement strand
CGACGCACCGACGATCACGATCGCCAATGGCGACAGCGCCAACGGTCAAGTGACCGAAGCTGGTATTGGCGTTGCCAACGACAGCGCTCATAACACGGCTTCTGGCCATCTGACCGGCGCTGATATTGATAGCCCGTCCTTGACGTGGTCGGTGGCAGCGGGCAGCGGCCAGACGGGTAACCTGGACGGTTCGGTGACCGGTGCCTACGGCACGCTGAGCGTCAGCGCGAACGGCACCTGGACCTATGTGCTGGATCAGTCGAAGGCCGATCCGCTGAATGTCTCGGATCATCCGCAGGAGAGCTTCACGGTTCGGCTGAGCGACGGCCAGGGCGGCATCACGACGCAGACGGTCGTGGTGACGGTCAACGGCACCAATGACGCGCCGACGATCTCGATCGCCAATGGCGACAGCGCCAACGGTCAAGTGACCGAAGCTGGTATTGGCGTTGCCAACGACAGCGCTCATAACACGGCTTCTGGCCATCTGACCGGCGCTGATATTGATAGCTCCTCTTTGACCTGGTCGGTGGCAGCGGGCAGCGGCCAGACGGGTAACCTGGACGGT
>NZ_AQHN01000039.1 GCF_000359745.1 Rhizobium freirei PRF 81 | reverse complement strand
GTCACGCTCGCCGATCCGGACAATCCGCATATTACCGGTGTCACCAACAGCCATGGCGATGCGGCCACGGCCGATCCGGAGGGCGGCGTCTGGCAGATCCAGGGTTCCTACGGCACGCTGACGATCGATCCGGACGGCAAGTACAGCTACACGCTGACGACGGCGGGCGTGCATGCCGGCGGCGAGCAGGAAACCTTCAGCTATGCGGTGACGGATCAATATGGCAACACCACCACCTCGACGCTGAGCTTCACCATTGCCGACGATGCGCCGGTGGTCGGAGATGTGGATCTCGTCTCGATCAGCGAGCACGCCTTGGTGTCTGCCAATAGCGCGACGGTCTCCGGTTCGCTGGGGATCATCACCTTCGGCGCCGACGGTGCGGCAGCCAGCAACAGTGTTGCCTTCAGCAGCGCCACGCCGGTCGATGCCGGCGGCAATCCTGTTACCTTGACCTCGCATGGCCAGGCGGTTCAGTTCGTTACGGTTGGGGCGACGCTCTATGGCTATACGGGCGATGCTCCGGCCGCAGGCGTTGCGCCGGCCACGAACCAGCTGGTCTTCACGGTAGGTCTGGCGGCGCCCGACGGCACACATGCGACGGGCTCTTACGACTTCACGCTTTACAAGCCGCTGGACGATGGCAACAGCGCAAACAACCTGTCCGACATCAAGCTGACCTTCAGCTATACGGCGACGGATGGCGACGGCTCGCAGAAGGCGGGAAGCTTCACGGTCGATGTGATCGACGACGTGCCGACCCTGGTTGATCATGCCTCGGTGTCCGCGACCGTTGCGGAAGCAGCCATCAATGCTCCTATTGTGACGACGGCATCTTACGTAATCGATTTCAACACGGTGACACCTGAGAGTGCCAAACTGACGGTTACCGAAGGCAGTGTCAGCGGTAACCAGGTGGATTCGTCTGCGAAGGGTGGCGATATCGTGCTCGTGTCTAACACGGGGACGACGTTTGTCATCACGCAAATGGATATTGGTGTATTCGACAAGAAGGGCGCGTCGTCCAAGACTGTCACAATCATCGGCACCGATGCCCATGGCAATACGTATTCGGTAACGACTGTCGGCTCGACCTTCTTTGCGGCCGATACTCCGCTCGAAGGCAAGCAGCTGACGTCGATCAGGATCGAGCCGCACGACAACTCGCTGACGATCACCGCCGACAACATCCATCTCACCAACACCACGACGACGATACCTACCAATGCCCCTGCCGAGACGACGGTTGATCTGACTTCGCTCGTCCATGCCAGCGCCGATAGCCCGTTGACCTGGTCGACGAACGCGATCACGGCTGGAACGTCATCCGCCAGCCTGACCGGCGGCACCGGCTTGACCTATAACGGCGCGGCCATCACGCTTGCCAGCACCGATGGGCATACGATCACCGGCTCGGCCGGAGGCGTCACGGTCTTCACCTTGACCGTCGATCCTGCCAGCGGTCATGCCACATTCGACCTTTATCATCCGATCGACGGCGGCAAGACGCTGCCGCTCGACTTTTCGAAATATGTGACGGCGACGGATTTCGACGGCGATTCCGTAACCCTGGGCAGCGGCTCCGCAACCATCGTCGTTCAGTCGGCCACGGACAGCCTTCCGACAATCTCTTCGACGGGTCTGGTGTCAAGCGTCAGCGAAAGCGGCTTGCCGGGTGGTACGGGGACGGCCGGTGTCGCCAACGTCCATTCGGGCAGTATCGCAATCACTTCGGGCGATGCGCCTTCGACCGTGACAATCGATGGCCATGTTTTCAACGTCGGCACCGCTATCGCCATTGGCGATACCAATGCCACCATTCAAGGCGCCCACGGAACGCTGCATATCCTCAGCATCACCGCGACGGCGATCAACTACTCCTATACGCTGACCACCGCCACGAGTGGGACGGGCAACCATGATGCCTTCTCGGTTACCGTCAGCGATGCGCCGATTGACGGTGAAAGCCAGACTGCAACCCTGACCTTCAACATCACCGACGACAAGCCGATCGCAAGCACCGTTTCGCTCGGAACGATGTATGAGAACGACAGCAGCAAGACCTTCACGCTTTCTGCCGGAACCATCGCTTTCGGCGCCGACGGAGCGGCGCAGAGCGGTGCGATCCATGTCGACAGCGTCAGCGCCAATGGAGATCTCGCGGGTTCGGCGCTGAGCACGTCCATTGTCGCGATCGACGCCGGTCATGTGACCGTCACGCCGAATAGCGCGTTTGATGCCCTGGCGCTCGGCCATTCCTCGACGCTGTCGGTTGGCTATACCGTCACCGACGGCGACGGCAGCCAAACCAGCGGTACCTTCAGCGTTACCGTCAACGGCATCAATCATGCGCCGACGGCAGTGGATGGGAGTGTCTCCACCGGCGAACATACAGACTATTATTTCAAGCCTGCCGATTTCGCCTTCAGCGATAGCGTCGACGGCAACACGCTGAAATCCGTCACCATTACCAGCCTGCCCACCGATGGGACGCTTTATCTCGGCTCGACAGCCGTCACGGTCGGTCAGCAAATCGCCGCGAGCGCTCTGACAACGCTCCACTTCACCCCTTCGCCGGAGTTCGCCGGCGCGAACGATACCACGAACTTCGGCTTCAAGGTGCAGGATAACGGCGGCACGGCCAATGGCGGCGCCGATACGTCGACCGCCCATACGATGACAGTGACCGTGACGGCCGTCGACGACGGCAAGGCTACGGTCTCGATCGCCGATCAGACCGTGCACACAGGCAAAGCGGTCGTCGCAGGCGACACGCTGAACGCGGCCATCGCGACAAACGACCCGGATCACGGGCAGTCGGGTCTCACCTATGCATGGAGCTGGGCGGACGATCAGTCACATACGGTTCTCGGAACTGCATCGTTCTACACGGTGACGAGTGCCGATGTCGGGCATTCTCTGATCTTGACCGTGAGCTATACGGACGGTCAGGGCTTCAGCGATGTCGCGACGCAGACGACGTCCGCCGTCATCGCGCCGACCGTTTTCGCTCCGACGGTCGATACAACGCCGCTGTCGGAGGCCTATCTTGCGACCGGTTCCGATCCGCAATCTTCTAAGCTGACGGCCACGGGCGGTATTGCTCTCGGCACTTTCGACAATCCGCATATCACCAGCGTCACAGGTGCCGACAGCACGGCAGTCGCAGTCGATCAAACGGCCCCGGACAGCCAGACGACGATCCACGGCTCTTACGGCGATCTGGTAATCGATGCGAACGGCGCATATACCTATACGCTGACACATGCGGGCTTGAACGCATCGGGAGATACGGATCAGTTCACCTATACGGTGACCGATATGAACGGCCGGGCAAGTCAGGCGACTCTGACGTTCAGCATCGCTGACGACATGCCGAAGCTGACCGGTGCCGATATTTCCGCAACCGTCTCCGATGATGGCGTGGTGACGGCCGTCGATCATGCCGCAACAACTGCGGCAGACCTGACTTCGCTGGTAAATCCAGGTGCCGACAGCCCGTTGGCATGGTCGGCGAATACGGTCGCTGCCGGTACCTCTTCCGGTACTCTGACAGGCGGTACGGCGTTGACCTACAACGGCGCAGCCATCACGCTCGCCAGCACGGATGGGCATACGATCACTGGTTCCGCGAATGGCACCACGGTCTTCACGCTGACCGTCGATAATAGCGGCCACGCTACGTTCGTGCTGAACCAGACGTTCGACGGTACCAAGGACCAGACGCTCGACTTCTCGCAATATATCAAGGCAACGGACGCCGATGGCGACCCCGTAACCCTGGGTGCCGGCGCGTTCACCGTCAATGTCGACCACGTCAATCACGCGGCTGTGATCGGTGGCCCCGATACCGGCGTTGTCACAGAAGATCAGAATGTTGTCAGCGGCTATCTGCAGGCAAGCGGCACGTTGACGATCAGCGATGCTGATAGGGGTGAAAGCAATTTCCAGCCGACGACGATTGCGCCTGACGGCACACATCTGGGCACGCTGACAATCGATGCAGCTGGCAATTGGAGCTACAAGGTCGATGACAGCCTGTCGGCTGTACAGAGCCTGGGTGTGAACCAGAGCAAGACTGAGACGTTCACGGTTTCTTCGGTTGACGGAACGACCCATGACATCGTCGTGACGATCAACGGCACCAACGACACGCCGACGATCATGATCGCCAATGGCGACAGTGCAAACGGTCAAGTGACCGAAGCCGGCATTGGCGTTGCCGACGACAGCGCTCACAACACGACTTCGGGCCATCTGACCGGTGCGGATATCGATAGCCCGTCCTTGACGTGGTCGGTGGCTGCGGAAAGTGGCCAGACAGGCAACCCGGACGGA
>NZ_AQHN01000038.1 GCF_000359745.1 Rhizobium freirei PRF 81 | reverse complement strand
CCCAGCGTTATGGTCTGGCCGGAGAGCTGCGCGCTGCCGCCGGCGGCCACCTTCGTACCGCTCAGCGTCAGGCTGCCTGCGCCGGCATCCATCTTCAGATTGCCGCCGGCCGTGACGCCGCCATTGGCGGCAACCACGGTTTGCCCGCCAATGTTCATCGTTTGGGCGGCGAGCGTGATGCCGTTCTCGGCATTGAGATTCATGTTGCCGCCGGCGAGGAAAGCGCCGCCATTGGCCTTGATGC
>NZ_AQHN01000037.1 GCF_000359745.1 Rhizobium freirei PRF 81 | reverse complement strand
TATCCTACCGCCGGTTACCTGGAGGCAGGCTTCTGCAATGCGTCCAGGGCGGCTGACAGGCCCTTGAGCGAGAATTTGATGTTGACCTTCTGGCCATTCATCATCTGTACGTGGCCGATACCATTCGTCGCCTTGGCAAGGGCTGCAACCATCTTCGCATCCAGCTTTTGCTGCGCCCAGCATCCCGCCTGATTGCAGTTGCGATAAGCAAGCTGCACGACCGGCTTGTCGCTGGCATCGATACCGATGCCGCCGGGCAGATACATGTTGAGCGGCACAAGCGTCGTCAAGATGAGCTCGCTTGCAGGCTGCTTACCGCCCTTTTGGTTTGAGGCCGGTGCTGGAGCCGGCGCTTTGGCGA
>NZ_AQHN01000036.1 GCF_000359745.1 Rhizobium freirei PRF 81 | reverse complement strand
TTTCGCCCTGATTTGACCTTCTGGGGGTCAAAATCTCGCGAAACTCAACAAGCGAGATTCAGGCGACACATCGATGCCGCCCGTCTCCACATTCGGACATCGGCTAGCGCCGCGCCAGCGGTCCATCAGATCTGCGGTTGAATGTCTTGCTGGGGTGTCGAACCCTGATTGAAGAAATTTTTGGCCTTCTTGAATTGCTCGGTAGAGCTACGGCTAATAAGCCGCTGAAAATTCTCATAGTCGGCTCCGCCGCGGCGGAGCCGACGTGTCTGAACAAGGTGGGCCAATTCGGTATAGACTATGTCGACATCGACGAATTTCTTCGATGAGCATGAGGACTTAAGGTCAAGGAAATTTTGCTTGAACTCAAATTCCCGCAATACGATTGCGCTGTAGTCGTAATATCCCCCCACGCCGTTGTTGCCTAAATAGCATTGATACGTGCACGTTAAGGCTTTGTATCGCTGTGGTTTGTTGTCAGCGCTGAAGACCAAATCACCCATCTGCGTCAGGAACGAGCTGAAGTCAGTCTGCAACGGTACTCCGTCACTGACATGTGCATTTGCGATCAAGGAGAGGAAAGTGCTTGGAACCGCGGCGCCGGCAATTTTGCTAGAATAGCTTTTCTTCTGCTGGCGCCCGGTCGAAATATCGGGGAGGTGGCCCACCACGTAAGCCCAGGTATCGATATTGAGCTTCTTCGCATCGACGGTCGGGTATTGGGCCTGTATGTAGTTATAAACGAGTCCACCCAGTGCAAGCAGGATATCGCGATTCTCGTCCATGATCTCTCTATAGGGAGAGCTATCTACTTTTTGGCCAATAAGATGAAACTGGACGGTTCCGATGGCATTGGCAATAGTGTCATCGCGTTGCGGCTCGCCATTGGCCCGCGCCAACATGAGTGGCGGGTTCGTAAAGAAAGTTCTCGCTTGTTCGTATTTCCATTTTGAGTTGCTCAAATTGGATGTCTCGGTGCTCTCAGCGGATTCGTTCGACATGCTATCCTCCTGTGTTAAAATATGCCGGTGCTCCCAGAGCCCACATTCCTGAGGCATAAACTATTCACGTCATACGGGCGTCTTTGTCCTCGTAGCTGCTATATCAGAAAGGATGCATTTTGCGTCGAGAGGCTTTGCTTTGGGCCATGCAATTTTTCGATTGGTTAGCGGCGAGTAACCGTGAATTGCTTCGAATACCGGGATAAAATTGTTATGGTTGGCGCAACTGATAGGCGCCGGTGCGCCCGCTTTCATTGTCCGAAAGCTGAACCTCGGTATGTTCATTTGTGTTGAGACTTCACCCAACTTTGCATTTCATCGCGACCTTGCCTGGATGCCGATATCGCAAATTCGTCAATGGGTTCTCAGCCGCTGATTGGATAGGCCCCAAATGCAAATATTGGTCAAAGCGCTGTGAAACCAAGCAAGTCCTGAATGTCCGAGAGGCCGCAACGCGCCTTGGTGTTGAGTCGCACACCCAGAGCGATACTAACCCGTCTTGCAACAGACAGTTATAGTGACGATCAAATGCGCCTAAGCCTTCCTCAGTTCCTGCTTGGAAGCATGCCCATATGAACCAGTTTTCGATCTTCGCCTAGTGAACTTTCTCGATTATGCCTCGAAGGCCAGGGCGAGGTCCGTGGGACAAGATGTTCCTTACTCTGCGCGCTGTTCTAGTTTGACGTTCTGGTTAAATTGATGAGTATTCGCTGGACCGGTGAGAAGCCGGCGCGTGCCAGCAACTTTTGAGATAGTCCTCTCAACGTTATTGTTCAAAGGCGGCAAAATGAGCGCACTCAATCAGATCCAACATATCGTCGTTCTCATGCTGGAAAACCGATCTTTCGACAGCATGCTCGGCAAACTTTATCCCAAATCATCGGATTTTGATGGTCTGTCTGGTTCCGAAACCAATTTCGACGCGGCGGGTGTTGCATACCCTGTTCATAATAGTGCCGGCACCAGTGACGCGACGATGTCCATACCCGCTCCCGATCCAGGGGAGAGTTGGACTGACATCAATATGCAGCTGTTCGGCACGAGCGCGCCACAATCCGGAGCGAAGCCGGATATGAGCGGCTTTGTGAAGAATTATCAGGCTCAGGCAGCCCACTCGCCGGGAGTGTATGATCCCGGAAGTGTGATGCATTATTTCACGCCCGAGCAGGTTCCCGTCATCAGCAAACTGGCGCGGCAGTTCGCCGTGTGTGATCGCTGGTTCGCTTCCGCTCCGTGCCAGACTTGGCCGAACCGCTTTTTCGTGCACACGGCTACGGCCAATGGATATGAGAACAATTCACCTGTTCACTTCCCATACCGGATGCAGACGATTTACAACCGCATCGACGATGCGCAATTGCCAGGTGGTTGGAAAATCTATTTCCATGACGTGCCGCAATCGATCACGCTTGAGAAGCTTTCGCTTTCACTAAGTCGTTTTCGACTTTTCGATGAATTTCTGACGGACGCGAAAACTGGAGATTTGCCTGCCTATTCGTTTATTGAGCCACGCTATTTCGCTGACGTATCATTGCCGAACGACCAGCATCCACCCCACGTCGTAACTCTTGGCGAACAGCTGATTGCCGATGTTTATAACGCGGTTCGCAGCGGCCCTGCTTGGACCCGAACACTTCTTGTCATTACCTATGACGAACATGGTGGATGCTATGACCACGTTCCGCCTCCGCCGGCACGACCGCCGGAGCCGAAGCGACCCGAGACCGCATTCGATTTTAGTCGGTACGGTGTGCGTGTGCCCGCTGTCATTGTCTCGCCCTACGTTCGTCTGGGCACGGTGCTGCGACCGCAAAGCGACACGCCTTTTGATCACACATCCATCATTGCGACGTTGCGCAAACGCTTCCCCACTTTAGGACCACCTTTGACGGCGCGCGACGCGGTCGCACCCGACTTGTCGATTGCTCTGACCCTCGAGAATCCAGACAATCTCGGACCTGACTGGCTCGATACCACACCCTACAGCGCGTCGCCTGCCGACGTCGCACGAGCGCGGATCGCACCGCCAAACGGAATGCAGGCCGCGCTACTCGAGTTTACAGCAAATATTCAAAATGGCGTAACTGGGGCAGCGCTTGAAGCCCGCACCTTCATCGGCCAGCAAATGCAAGACTTATCGCAGGGACTCAACGGAGTTCCCGACGGTGTCGCCAAGGATGTGGCATCCTCTATCACCTACATCAAGTCTCGCCTCGGCGCGCTGTTCCGAACCGTGTGAACTCGTCAGGGCGGAGGGAGAGCCTAGCAATTCAAAGCACCCAAATCATACATATGGTCTTGAATTTTAGGCGATGATTGGGCGGGCTGAAGTCGGCGCAGTGGCCGAAGATGGCAGCAGCACTTGAGGTCACCGTGGAGCTCGTAAAGCCGCTACCTCGAGGATTGGAGTCTGGGCTTTGTCTGCCGAAGGTTTGAGCTGAAGGAGGAGGGCGCCTGGGCAACCGTTTCTTCCCGATCCAGAAGGACGCCATTCTAAGCGATCGCAGCATTTGTGGCTTAACACCCATCGTAAGTCGAACTGGCCGCCCTATTGTTGAGTTGCGTGAAATTCTAACCCGGTTTTGCGTTTCGTCATGACGCGGCCGCGTCTTCAAGCCGTCGATCTCTTCAAGGTATTAGTTCCGTCCCGGCAAGCCCCCTTGCTCTTGGTCGTTTTAAGTGGCGTTATACTAAAGTTGCGAATTTAGGATAACGCAACTCTCGACCCAAAAGTGGAGCGCGAATGATGTTGAATGGCGGGGATCGTAAGTGTTATATCTAAAACCCGATTTTAGTATAACGAGGCCAAGCCATGAAGCAGATCGATCTCATGTATCGCACCATGACGGCCGAACTCAGTGAACGGGTTTTCGATGCCTCTTTCTCAGCCGACTTCCCGATCGAGGGCCGTTTTGTGCCGGTCACAGTGAAAGATCGCAAATACTGGTATTTCGATCAGCCGACTGAAGGGGAGGGGCATCGCCAGGATCGACGCTATGTAGGCCCTGCTGATGACCCCGAGATCAACAAACGAGTGGAGAACTTCCGAGCGATCAAGGACGATGCCAAAACTCGTCGGAAGTATGTTTCGACGCTCGTCCGTGAAGCTGGCTTGCCAGAACCGGATCGCTTTTCCGGAAATATTATCGAAGCTCTTGCCAACGCCGGCATCTTCCGCCTGCGAGCCTGCCTGGTCGGCTCCGTGGCTTTCTCTGCCTATGGCGGACTTCTCGGCGTTCGGTTGCCTGCTTCGTCGATGGGGACGGGGGATGCTGATTTCGCCCAGGACTATGCGATCAGCTCCGAGGTAGGGGACAGCCTTCCTCCCATCCTCGAAATCCTTCAGGGCGTCGATCCAACTTTCCGGCCGATTATGCATCGTTCGGGCTCGCCGCGATCGACAGGGTTCGTCAACCGCGATGGCTACAAGGTCGAGTTCCTGACGGGCAACCGAGGATCGGGCGACCACATGGACAAACCGGCCGACATGCCCGCTCTTGGTGGGGTTTCGGCCGAGCCGCTGCGGTTTTTGGACTTCCTGATCCGTGATCCCGTGCGAGCTGTCATGTTGCACAAAAGCGGCGTGTCCGTCGTGGTTCCTGATCCCTGCCGGTATGCGGTCCATAAGGTGATCGTCGCTTCCCGTCGGGTGGTGGATACGTCGGGAGCTGCAAAGCGCGAAAAGGACCTGAGGCAGGCCGTCCTCCTGTTCGAAGCGCTCAATGCTGCCAACCGGCTCGACGATCTGGCTGACATCGCTAAGGAGGCATGGGAGAGGGGAGAGGCCTGGCGTTATGCCATCCAGGCCGGGATGGGCTACATGCCAAAACAGGAAAGGGCAGCGACCGCCGCTCTCTTTCGGGACCTGGGGATCGATCACGAGGTTACGGTTCCCTAACGGCGTCAGAGGCTGGAACGGCCTGGCTCGTTGTTGTTATCGACATTCTCGGCAATCCATTCATCCTCGATGAGGGGAGGTCCTTCGATGTCGTCCTCGTCGAGGTGCTTAGCGGCACGGTATAGTGCCCTATAATCGCTCATCTAGCCGGTTGTCATGCGTTGGCCCCAGACGCCGGCACTCGCCGACAGCTCCTGCCATGAAGCCGTGCATGTGCGCCTCCTTTCGCATTTACGCTAAGCGTACGTGCCCCATCGATGCGATGCACTGCAAATCGTTTAATGACGAATGCAAACAAAAGAGAGAATACAATGACGAGTTTTTTGGAAAAGTGGTCTTCCAGGAAGTCTGACAAGCCTAAGGCCGGAGTACGCAGCGCTGTCGATATCTTCCGCGTCAGGGTGGCATCGCATGATTAGAAGAGGGCAATGGTTCTAGTCCCTCCAAGAGCAAAAGCACTCGGACACTCAACGCGCGGGTATTCGATTGCCGAGGACAAACTTATAGCGCTCGGGTCGAATAAAGAATTCCGATCTCTCGGCGCAGGCGCCGTTATCAAAATATGAGGTTCGTTCGAGCACCAGCAAGACCGCATTGTCCGCAGCCGCGATCAGCGATGTTATCCGTGGTGCGGCTGCGCGCGCTCCGATGGCAATTTCGGCGGAGGTAATGTCGACGCCGGCTCTGTCTTTGAGAAGTGCATAAGTCGGTTGTTGTTCAGCGATCTCTCGCCTAAGGTCCGACATGAAGGCCGGCAAAAGACTTCTGCCCAAGGCAATAGGCTCGTCGCCCACCATGTGAAGCCGCTCAAGAAGCGCGCATTTTTGTCCGAATAGCTGGACAAAAGCCTGCGGCGTTTCAATGGCGGTCAGATCGATAATCCTCATGGTGGCATTGAAGCCCTGGACTTTCAGCGACTCATGAAAGCTACGCAGCGTATCGATCTGGTGGCGCACCTGCTTGCCGGCCACAAAAGTACCTTTGCCTTTCCGGCGTTCGATCAACTCCTCCTTATCGAGCTGTTCGAGCGCCAGCCGGACGGTGACGCGGCTGACATTGAAGCGGGCCATGATCTGCGATTCCGAGGGGAGTCGCCCGGATGGCTCGTACGTCCCTTCGGCAATCTCGACACGAAGGCGATCGGCGATCTGGAGATACATCGCCACCGGGTTGTTCCGTATCAGGTTCATTATTTTCCATCGGGGTTAAAAAGACCACGGACTCTCTGAGCTTTAGAATAGCGTTCCCTCTCGCTGCTGAACAAGGAGAACTCCTCACGTTGATAACATGTATTATAATGTATTAGAAATTGGACGATTCCAATCCGAGATCGTTCGAAGACAACATGACATCTCTATTTGCACCACGGCAGCTTTCTTCAGGCGCCGCCTTCTCAGTGGATGGCATGGCTTTCGCCTATCTTGAAAACAGGCGCCGCATATTCGAACATTTCTCGCTGGAAGCCCGTCCGGGAGAATTCGTGGCGATCCTCGGTCCGTCCGGTTGTGGCAAGTCAACGCTCCTTAATCTTCTCTCCGGCTTCCTGCGCCCGCAAGCGGGGCATATCACCATAGACGGCGTGCCTGTTGTGCCGGAACATCCGACGCTCGGATATGTATTTCAGTCGCCGAACCTCTTTCCCTGGTTGAATGTCCTGGAAAACGTCCGCTTTGGTCTGCGCATGAATCGTCTTGGCTCTCCGCAGGAACAACGAGCCGTCGCGTTGCATTTTCTGCGGCTTGTCGGCCTGGAGCAGCAAGCGGAGGAGCTGCCTCACCGGCTGTCGGGCGGACAGCGTCAACGGGTCGCGCTTGCGCGCTCACTGGCGCTCGAGCCGCGTCTTCTGCTCATGGACGAACCATTTGCAGCCCTCGACGCCATGACGCGCGCAGCCCTTAATGACGAATTGCTCCGTATCTGGTCAGGTTTGGGGCAGACCGTGCTGTTCATCACCCATGACATCGACGAAGCGATCTATCTCGCCGACCGGGTTCTCGTCCTTGGGCTGCCCCCGACGGGAATCACAGCCGAAGTAGCGATTGATTTGCCCCGTCCTCGCGACCAGCGAGGCGCGCGCGCCAATCCATTGTTCGTGCAACTGCGCGAACGGCTCTCGGAGGAAATCGCAAAGGTCATGACCAGCAATCGACGCATTACCTGAAGGGGGCATCCGATGAAACGCATTCTACCTGCAGTTCTTCTCGCACTTGCGGCAGCTTTGCCTGCCCATGCCGAGGGCACGCATCCGCTTCGCATTGGCTGGGTCCAGTCTATGGCGAATGCGCCTGTCTTGATCGCCGAGGAGAAAGGCTATTTTCGCGACGAGGGATTGAACGTCGAGCTCAAGGGTTTTGGCGATGGCCCGGTCATCCAGCAGGCGGTGGCTGCAGGCGAAATCGATGTGGCCTATATCGGTGCTCCGCCAGTCTATCAATGGGCGGCGCGCGGTCTGGACGCGAAAATCATCGCCAAGGTCAATTATGGTCAGGCTGCCGTGATTGTAAAGGCGGACGGCCCCATCCAGGTGCCCTCCGACCTGAAAGGCAAAAGGCTGGCCGGCGTCAGCAGGGGCAGCGGCATGGATGTATTATTGCGTGGCTACGTCCTGAAAGAGGCCGCAGGCCTCAGCCCGGACGCGGACCTCACGCTGTCGCAGATGCCGGTGGGCAATATGAATGCCGCCCTTGATACCGGCGTCATCGACGCGGCCTTTTCCTGGGAGCCGTTCATCAGCCAATCTGTGCTCCGCGGCGCAGGTCGCGTCGTTTTCGACGTGAACAGCGCCCTGTTTGGCTATCCGTGGTATGTCATAGCGGCGCCTGCCAAGACGCTGAAGGAACGCCCGGATGACCTCGTGAAACTGTTGCGGGTGAATTCGAAGGCGATTGCCTTTCTACATGAGCACCCCGAAGAGGCTGACCGGATTATCGCCCGGAGCCTCAAGCTGGAATCGCTGAAGGCCGCAAACGGAAGTGTCGTCGCGCCGGAAGCGATCGTCGCGGAAGCAAGGAAACGCCTTGGCTGGTCGGCAAAAATCGAGCCGTCTGACCGTGCCTTTATCCAGCGGCTCATCGACTACTCCGTCGCCCTCGGCTTTCTCGACAAGCGACTGAACGTCGACGAGATCATTGATGACAGCTTCGCCGCAAAAGCGACCGCGCAACGATGAGATCCGATCGATGAAGAAGTTGGCAGCGCAGCTGTGCTTTCCGCGACCGTCCTGGCGCTGGGCAGCGCTTCCATTCCTGCTCGTCGTGTGGTGCCTCGCGGCAAGCCGAGTTCCCTCCTATGTGCTGCCGCAGCCGTGGGATGTGGCGGCCGAAGGGTTTCGCTGGCTCCGCTCGGGTGAGTTGGGTCACCAGGTTGTGGCGAGCTTGTTGAGAGAATTCGGCGGCTTCGGCGCAGCCGTTGTGGCTGCTGTGCTTATCGGCGTATCCGCCGGACTTTGGCGGCCCTTCCGCGAGTTCGTCCAGCCCCTCCTCGGTCTTTTCATGGCCATCCCGCCGATCGCCTGGGCGCCGCTATCGCTGATCTTCTTCGGCCTTGGATATCTCTCCATCGCCGTCGTCATATTCATCGCGTCAGCCTTTCCGATGGCTGTGACGATACAGGAAGGCGTGCTTTCCATCAGCAGCGGCGAGGTGCGCGCGGCGCGCATTCTGGGCGCGGGACGACTGCAATTGCTGGCCCATGTATATCTTCCCGCCTCCTTGCCTTTTCTGACCGCTGCGTTGCGTATCGGCTTCGCTCAGGCATGGCGTGCGCTGGTGGCGGCAGAAATGATCGGCGCCTCGCAAGGCATCGGCTGGATGGTTGCCATGGGCGGGCAGCTCGGCAATTCGGCGCAGGTGCTTCTCGGCATCGCGATCATAGGACTTACCGCGTGGCTGATGGAGAGCCTCGTATTTCGACGGATAGAGCGCCGCTACGAAGGCTGGCGCGGACAATAACGGACATTTCCCATGACAGAGACTTTGCCATACGAGACATCTCAAGCCGTCGTCCATTCTCCGACAGGCCTTGCCGATCACTTCGATACTCGACCCTTCCTCGGCCGTCTGACCTATCCGAGGCAGACGTTGACGGCGGGCGAGTGGACCGAGCTGGAGCTCGTGTATGAGGTCGGCGCTGTCGGTCTCGCCGACGGCGCATGGCTGAAGCTCGCCTTCAAGTTCTATTCCGACTGGGCGCTGTTTCAGACAACGGACCCGACGGGGGCCAACTATGTCTCCGCCGAATACCACGCCGGCCCTCTTGTACCTGGCCAAAGCCCGAGCACCGTTCAAGCGCTGAAGGTGCGTTTCGATCAGAAGGGGCATGAGCGTCCCTTCCAAAAGGCTGTTATCATTGACGTTGTCGATGGCTATCTCAATCTCGGCGACAGGATCGTCATTCGCCTGGGCGATCGGCGGCAGGGCGGCGCCGGCACCCGTGTGCAGACTTTCGTGGAAAACGCATTCCGTTTCCGGCTATTCATCGATCCGTTGGGCAGCTCGAAATTTGCGGAAGTGCCGGGCGACTGCAAGCTGGAAATCTCGGCTGGTCAGCCGCATGCCGTTCAGGTTATCGCGCCACGGCTGATCGGCCTTGATCAGTCCTTCGATGCGGTTGTGCGCGTCGACGACATATGGGGGAATACTTGCCACGGTCGCGATCTGCAGGGTGCGCTCGTCATTACCGCCCCTGATGGCAGCCAACGGACGGAGCCTGTTGCATTCGCCACGGAAGGCGGGACGTTTGCCCGGATTTCCGGCCTTTCCTTCGCGGAGGCCGGCGAGTGGAAATTGGAAGCGCGGTTGATCGGCCACCCCGTCGTCGCCCCCTGTGTCGCCTATGTACAGAGCGAGGAGGGCGCCTTGCGCCCCCTCTATGCGGATCTGCACGTCCACTCCGACGACACCGTCGGCACGAATGATGCGACCTACAATCTCACCTACGGGCGCGACATCGCCGGGCTTGACGTGGTGGGTTACACTGTCAACGACTTCAACATCACCGAGGCAAACTGGGACGAGGCCGTTGGGATCATCCATGATCTCAACGACCCTGGTCGCTTCGTCTGCTATCCGGGCACCGAATGGTGCGGCAACTCCGCCGCCGGCGGCGACCGCAACGTGGTTTTTCTGCGCGACGGCAAGCCACGGTTTCCCTTCGACGAAAAGGGGCGGTCGCTTCGCTCGTTCGAATGGAATGAGACGACTGCCGGAACGATCCGTCCTGGCATCTGGCCGGTAGACCGGCTGTACGCAGCCTATGAGGATGATCCGGAAGGTCATTTGCTGATCCCGCATGTCGGCGGCCGGCGCTGCATTCTGGACTGGAACCATCCCGAGCTGGAACGCCTGATCGAGATCGGTTCCGCCTGGGGACAATTCCATTGGCTCTATACCGAGGCTCTGGCCCGCGGATACAGGGTTGGAGCTTCTGCAGCCAGCGACGAACATCAAGGCCGTTGCGGCGGCGGTGCGCCAGCGACCGGGACTTTCGGCTCACGCGGCGGGCTTACCGGCGTCATCGCCGACCGTTTCGATCGCTCCGGCGTTGGCAAGGCGCTTCGGGCGAGACGCACTTTTGCGACGACTGGCGAACGCAGTTTCGCGGTTTTGTCGCAAGGCAGACATGTCATGGGCGAGGTGTTCAACGCCGAGGCCGAAGAGCCGCTTTCCTACCGCTTGCTTGGCAATGCCGGTTGGGAGGACGTTCAACTCTTTGATGGTGACCGCGTCATATGGCGTCGCGATCTTCATGCCGAGGCAGGATTTAGCGAACAGAGCGTACGGATCCGCTTTGGCGGCGCACGGATCAAGGATCGCTATCGGGCGGCCTATTGGAGCGGCGAGGTGGCTGTGACCGGCGCCGCGCTCCTGGATGCGCATGGGGTCGGATTCGATCATCCGGAACAAAGCGTATGGCGCACCGGCCTCGGCACTCTGGGCTTCCGGACAGCAACGCATGGTGATGTCGACGGGATCGAACTTAAGCTCTCCGACCTTCGCGATGCGCGCATCGCTGTTGCCGCGAAGCTCCACGGTTACAGCAAGATCGGGGATCCGCTACAGCCGCCGCCACATGCCCATGCTCCAGAAGTGTTGTTGGAGGCAAGCGGAAGCGAGCTGATCGCAAAAGGCTCTATCTCGGTCGATCTTGCCGGTGTGGAGTTACGTCTCTCGTTGGAGCGCGTCACCGATCATCCTCTCCCACGCGATCTCTTCGGCGAGATACCGCTTTCGGAACTTGGATTGAAAGATGGGCACGAACACCCGTTGTTCCTAACAGCAAGGCAACGCGACCAATCCCGTATCTGGACGTCGCCGCTATTCATGACTCGCTAGGGGTATCGACATCATCACGTCAGTATCTTTCGAAAACTCCAAGGGGCGAAGGGGCTTTGCGACTGGGCGCAGCCTGAAATTTCGAGGTAGTAGGATACTCGCGAGGATGATGTCGACGTTAAGGTGTTCGTTTGCGTCGAGATTTCCCAGTCTTGCGTTTCGTCATGATTCTAATTCGATATTGATACATCCAATCCCTCAATGGCTTGCTCTTCCGGCGCATTTATGGCCCTGGGCGGTTCAAGACACTTAAGCGGTATGTTGCAGGAATTGCCACTGCATCCTATACCGAGACACCGCCCGCGATCACGTGCTCAGGCCCTGCCCACGAGCCGGTTCGGCTGCTGAAGCGCCACAGATCATGCGTTTCCGGCTGCCCGAAAACTTGCGAGCGCACCAAGGCTGCGAAGTCAGCGTGAATGCCATCGCCCTTGCTGTTTCGCATCGCGATGAAGCTCACGTGGCGAACGAACCGGTCGCGGCCATAACCGAATTCGCGCACGAGAGCCCAGCTCGGTGGGTTGGCGTCATTGTTGCGCGCATAGTGATGTATTCGCGAGCCGATCGGTACAAGGAGCTCGAAGTTGCCAGCTTGCCCCCGGTCGCTCTGTAACAGGGCGGGATCTGCGGTGGCGCCAATAACGGGCTTGGTGCCTTCGGTGATATTGATCGGTCCTATCCACGCCATCCTGGCTGAATCGAACCACCAGTGGTCGAGACGGCTTGGTGTGCCATCACCGTCCGACACGCGCAGGACGGCCTCGAAGTTGCCGTGCAAGCCGTCGCTGCGATATCGGCTTTGTATGAATGTTGCGCCGGCCACCGTATCCGGCGCGGCATATCCGAATTCGTGCTGGAAGTGCCAAGGTGCCGCGCCATTGTCGTTATCGCGGGCGTAGTGCCGGACACGGCTGCCGTTTGGAACGAGCAGTTCAAAATTGCCGGCAACGCCCCAATTGCTTTGCAGCATGACCGGATCGCCCCCCAAGGCCAAGACGGTCTCGCCCTCGGCGGTGATCACCGGCTCAGGCCCGTGCCAGGTGCCTGAGCCGCTGTCCATCCACCAATGATCCACATGGGGCTCGACGACTCCGTTCACCGGCCTCGCCGACAGAACGACTTCGAAATTGCCATGCAAGCCGTCGCCGAGATACTGGCTCTGGATCATGCTGGGGTGTCCCACCATCATAGGTAGACCGTGAAATTGCGACGGCGATGCGGCGTAGCCGAAGGTGTGTACTTGAACCCACGGGGAACTCGGTTCGTCGTTGTTCTTCGCGAAGTGGCGCACTGCGGCGCCCGATGGTACCAATAATTCGAAGTTGCCCGTCGCGCCCCAACTGCTTTGCACCAGGTCGCCGCCGCAATGGGCAGGCATGCCGATGGGCGTGTGATTGCAAAAGACGGAAAACGCCACGACCGATTCGGCTTCATGACCGCACTGACTGCTGTGCGTTGGAGCGTCAGTCAGCGGGTCCGTGACCAACTCGAATTCCGACGCCGCGGGTATTGGTACCTGTCGCGCCTTGTTTGGCCGGCTGAAATCGAGCGCTGCGAGCTGTGATCCAGTGAAGGTCGAGCTACCTGCGAACACGGTCCCGTTGCACAGAGCCGGGTCGGGTACCCCAAGTAAGGTCTCCACCGGACTCGTGATCAGCTTGATGACGAATTTGGCTTCGTCTGGAAGTACGGGAAGCTTATCGGTGTAGTCACTGATGTTTTTCAGAAGATCAGCGACACCGACAACGAATCCCACTCCACCCGTGGCTTCACCGAACAGCCAATAGTAGAATCCGTCGAATAACTTCTCGGTGAGTTGATCGACGTCTTTCTCTGACTGGCTAAGGAAGCCGTCGCCCAGATTGGTCGCTGTATAGCACACCGTGATCGTGTCCGTCGCGACGACATCCAGAGGGCCAATGATCCAGCCGTCGTTGATGAGACCTGCCTTCGTGGCCGGTCCCATTGGGTTTGGGCCGAGCAATGCGCCGCCTGGATTAGGGAATTCGAACACAGTGCCGGAACTGCTTATGTCGACCATGCCACCCTGGCCTACGACCGATCCGTTCTTGAATACCTGGAACGTGATCGCATCTGTGTCGTGATCGCCCGTCTTGCTGCGTTGGAAATTGCAGCGAATCTGATTGAGCCGAATCCAGAATTGAAATGCCATGACGATGCTCCATGATTGACCCCTAGGCGAGCTGCACCTGCAGCAGGAAGATGAGTAGCGCCGGGCGATTACTCCAACTATATTCCAAGTCGCACGGCACTCGCATGCGACGTTCGTCGTAGGCCTCACGTGGCTGTCTGCCACGGTGGTTTGGCGACATTCGCGTGAGAATGCGCTGTATCCCGTGCTTGCGGTTGGAAATGCCATCTGGATCTTGGAACAAGGCGGGGGCAGATTGATGCCTGGTGATGCACTTTCCGGTGAAGAACGGGTGCTGGATCTCACCACCGCAATCTACGATGCAGCTCTCGACGCCGCGCGCTGGCCGGACGTCCTCAACCGGATAGGTGATGCCGTTGGGGGGCCGGAGGTGACCTTTGGCGTATATGATCCGGCGATCGGGCTCTCGAACCTGCTCGCGCCGCGAATAGATCCAGTGCTCATCGGCAGCCTGCTCGACTGGGCGCCACGCAATCCGCTGCTGCCGCTTGGCATCGGTCAGGCACCGGGTAAGGTCTTCACCGTCGGCAGCTTCATCACGCGGGACCAATTCACAGACACCGATTTTTATCAGGAGTGGTGGCTTCCGGCCGGCTATGACAGTGAGCCGCTCACCACCAATCTGCTTGTCGATGCTGATGCAACGGGAATTTTCACGTGCTACGGATCGTTGAGGCGGTCGCCATTTGACGCCGATCAGAAGCGTCTCTTCGCGGCGCTTGCGCAACACCTCGTCCGGGCGGTGGCGTTGCAACGACGCCTCTATCATCTATCCTTCGCCAGCGAGAGTGCGCTCGATGGGTTTGACAGAATTCAACAGGGCTTTTTCCTCGTCGACGGGCAGGCAAAGCCTCTGTTCGTCAATCGCATCGCCGAGCTCCTCCTCGACGCTGGTGATGGGTTGCGGCTCGAGGCGGGCATGCTGTCGGCGTGCGACGCCGATAGCGGCCGGAGGTTGCAGAGACTGGTTTCATCTTGTGTGGAACCTGCCAGCATCGGAGCAGGCGGCAGCTTGACGTTGCGACGGAAGACCGGTCGCTCGCCGTTAGAGGTGCTCGTAGCCCCGGCGCCGCTGGAGGCGGCCATGGCCGCGCTGCCCTGGAGCGTTTCGCATCGCCCCGGCGCGATCGTGCTCATAACCGATCCTGAGACGGAAACCCGGGCGCGGCTCGACAGTTTGCGACAACGCTTCGGCTTGACGCCGGCGGAGGCCGCGTTCGCCTTGGAGATCGCCAAAGGTGACGGCCGTCAGGCTGCCGCGGACCGGCTCGGCATCACCGTCGGAACGGCACGAACGCACCTGTCGAACATCTTCGACAAGATCGGGGTGAAGCGACAAGCAGAACTAGTACGCGTGCTCTTGCAGAAGTGAAGCGCGATATTGCGGTTTGCTTTTTCACGTTCTTCTCGCCTCTCGCCACGAGGATCGGCACGGCGCCTAGCTCGACCGCGCGGATCCTGTCTTCGTATGAATACATGAACTATCTCCTCGGTAGTCCAAGTTTTCGTCCGCACCCCTAACTTCTAATCATGGAGAGTATCACCATGCATGTCCTCGCAAATGAAGGTCTGCGCGATAACGCATATCTCGACCGATCGACACGGCAGGCACTCTTGCTCGCACCCGAGCTTACCACGTTAAAGGGCACTCGCGGCGCTGTTCTGGCGCGCCTCGGTCGTCATGAGGAGGCGCTGGCGATGCTCGCTGAAGCCGACGACAGCAATGATGCATTCCGCTGTTTCAACGCTGCGTTCCGAGCGCTTGCGCATTTCCACGCGGGCCGGAAAGATCAGGCGACCGCGGAGCTTGAGATTGCTACCGCAATCTTGCAATCGCAGGACTGGACAAACTCAATCGGCGGCCGAATTGTAGATGGCGTTATCGCAGAAATCAGCCGTACGTTGATTGAGCCAAGGAAAAATGCGGGCCAGCCAGCAACAGTCACGCGTGCCTCAGCTGTTATCTAAATGCTCGTATTTGTTACGCGCACGCGTCAAATAACCTCAATTACCCGCTCCGTGGATTCTAAGCGTCTGCTTTCAAAACACGGCAATCAAAAGCCTGCATACCGCTTGCGATCCAAAATCGGTCATTTCATTGAGGTCAAGCTGATGTATGCTATTGTAAATTGAGGTGGAAGACCTTTTGCAATAGCAGGGTCGCCGGTTCAGATCCCATCAAGAGCAAGTTAGGGGACTTTTGTGAAGGCCTGAAACTCGCTATGGATTTTGTCATTCAACTGCATTACAGTGGTGTCGAACCTGGAGATAGCCATGGCTGCAAATGCACTTGTCCAAACACGTATTGATGCTGAAGTTCGGGATCGTGCTTCCGCTGTCCTTGAGAGCATGGGCCTAACGGTATCGGACGCGGTGCGCATCTTACTCACCCGGACGGCTAATGAAGGTGCGCTGCCGCTTGAACTTTTTTCGGGCAGCGAGGTTCATGACGCCTGGTTTCGCGCGAAGGTGCTCGAAGCGCTGAACGACACTCGACCCGACATTTCGGATGATGAAGTCGAAGCACACTTCGCCGAGCGCCGAGCGACAGCGCGCCTCAAGGCGGGTGCCCTCAAATCGTGAAGCTTACATGGTCTGTGTTCGCGCTATCGGATCGCGACGCCATATTCACCTATATCGAAGCGGATAATCCTTCAGCCGCTGTCATGGTTGACGAACGGATCATAC
This sequence comes from Rhizobium freirei PRF 81, assembly GCF_000359745.1. Taxonomy (GTDB): domain Bacteria; phylum Pseudomonadota; class Alphaproteobacteria; order Rhizobiales; family Rhizobiaceae; genus Rhizobium; species Rhizobium freirei. Next base: position 11,462 of record NZ_AQHN01000036.1, on the reverse strand, counting down.
CGCCACTCGCCGCCTGATCGACTTTCCCGCAAGCGGTCGCGTTGGAAGAATTGCAGGAACGCGCGAACTGGTGATCAATGGAACGCCGCATATCGCGGCATACGCTGTTACCGAAACAGCAGTTCGTGTCCTTCGCGTCCTTCATGGCTCGCAAGAATGGCCAGAGACTTTGCCCAGTAGCTAAGTTTCTAGCTTGACGCGCGGACCCCAGGCCCTCCGAGATAATGGCCTGCTTCACCCCAAGCTATGGTTGGTGATCTCAATGAGATCGCGGCGGATCTGTGTTGGGTGGCTATTGCTGCTAGTTGTCAGTGAAACCCATAGCTTGATGCTCGCAAGCAACGGATCGGCGGTTCGAGTTGGTTCAAGAGCAAGTCCGATGCTCGTTGTGGCACGGACCTTTCATGCAATGTCATCGCTTTACGGATAGAACTGCGGTCGCCGTCGTGCCGCTTGTCCGGTCGTTCGATGGAACTAGGTTGATGGCCGGACGTTTATATAGGGCTATATCGGGCACTGCTGGCATTTCGTCAGCACCACCCAATGGGAGGAAAATATGAAAACGCTGCTGATCGCGATCGGCCTTGTGGCCGCAACAACTTTGCCGGCTCTGGCAGCCGAACCTGTCAAGATGGTCGACACTAAAATGGGCAAGGTCATGGCCACGGAAAAGGGCATGACCCTCTACACTTTCGACAAGGATGCTCAAGGGAAATCAAACTGCGACAAGGATTGCCTCAAGAAGTGGCCAGCTTTTCATGCTGTCGGCAAAGCCAAAGCAGAGGGGGAGTGGTCGTTGGTCAAGGATGCTGACGGCAAGCAGATGTGGGCTTATGGCGGCAAGCCGCTTTATACTTTTTCTGGAGATAAAAAGTCAGGCGATATGAACGGCGACGGCTTTGGCAATATGTGGCACGTGGCCAAGTAGGCGGATCGGTGCCGAGTTGCAGAGGGCGGTCTTCAGATATCGCCCTCTATTTCGAACTGCAAATTTCCGCACAAGCCGCCTTGCACACCTAACTCATTTAGATTCTTAAACCCGCTGAATTTCCAAATGGTTGTCGTAGATTTCAATGGGGCGAACCTTCGGAGCAGATTCACATCTGGCGAATGCTGTGGAGTCAGGGTTCGGTTCAGACAACCTGGTTTGCTGATGTATCCCACGATCCCGGACGACTGAGATTCAAGGTGACTTCAATTCCTGTTTTGGGGCTGCGCTGCCTTATTTGCGGTAGCATTGCCTTTCGGGAGAGGTGGCCGATTATGCAAAAGGCGCAAAAACAAGTTCCCTTTTTTCTCACGATGGACGAGATCAACGTCGCTGACGAGCTTTGCGCCACCCTCGCGGCGCTCCAAGGTAATCTTGCGGCTGTGGAAGGCTTCCAACTCGGCTCGGTGTGCGACACTGATAATGGTGACCTTCGGCAATTCACGGATTACCATCTCCATCATCTTGTCCTGGCTCTTTTCGTCGAGCGCTGAGGTTGCTTCGTCGAGCACGATGATGTCGGGATTGTGCAAGAGGAGACGTGCGAAGGCGAGGCGCTGCTTTTCGCCACCCGACAAGGTCTGATCCCAGGGCGCATCTTCCTCGATCTTGTCGTTCAGATAATCGAGGCCGACCTTCTCCATGACGGCCTTGATCTCATCTAGCGTCCAGTCGTCGGCTGCACGGGGATACGCGACGGCGCGGCGAAGCGTGCCCGAGGGTATGTAGGGCCGCTGTGGCAACATAAACAATCGGCTATTGGGATGGAAATTGACACTGCCGTGACCCCAGGGCCAGAGACCGGAAATCGCTCGTACCAGCGTGCTCTTGCCCGTACCGGATTCTCCGGCCACCAACACCCGTTCGCCTGGATCGATCTCGACCTCTGTTTCCTTGACCACGGCGGTGCCATCATCGAGAGTCACGGAGAGATTATTGAGGCATAACATCGCTTCGCCCCCAGTTTCTCCGTGCTCGATGTGCACGAGGGAGTCGCTCTTTTCCGCGCGCTCCAGCCCGTCGAGCGACATCATGAGCGAGGCGACGCGGTGCGCGGAGGCGTTCCAGTCGGCAAGGCGCGGATAGTTGTCCACCAGCCAGCCGAACGCACCCTGAACGATGGCAAAGGCAGAGGCGGCCTGCATCACCTGACCGAGCGTCATGCTACCTTCGAGAAATTTCGATGCGCAAAGCAGGACCGGCACGACAGGCGCAATCAACATGGAACCATGCGACATGAGAGTCGTGCGCATGTATTGATGCGCAAGCAGCGCCCACTGCGTTAGTACCTTGCCGAAGGTCCTTTCGAGGTCATTGCGCTCCTCCTCTTCGCCGCCGAGCAATGCGATACTCTCACCATTTTCGCGCACATGCGTCAGCGTATAGCGAAATTCAGCTTCCACCTGGTTCTTGACCTCGGAGACCTCGACGAAATGGCGGCCGATGACCGCCATCGAGCTGGAAGTGATCACTGCGTAGAGGACTGCGGTAACGACAAGAAACCCTGGAATTGTGATGACCGAACCTGCGATCCGGAGCGTCAGAGCTCCGCCAATTGTCCACAGCACCACGATGAAGGTTGAGGCTGAAGCGAATGCGGAAATGACGCCGGCGAGGAAATCGACTGGGGACTCTGTAGCAATCCGCAAATCCTCGGAGAGCCGCGCCTCGGGGTTCTTATGGCCTTCGCCGCCGATCAGATTCAGTTGATAGTAGCGGCCGTTTGCGAGCCAGCGAGCGATGAGTGCGGTCGTGAGCCAGGAACGCCATCGTCGTTGGATCATCATGCGAATATAGACTTGAGATGTAACAAGGGCGACACTCCCGAGCACGAGCGGCGGAAACACCGCACTCAGGAAATAGACGGTGTGGGCGTTGCGTTGCTCGATGGCGTCAAAAATTGCGCGATTCCAAATATTGATTCCATACTGGAAGCAGACATTGACGCCGATCAGGCTGAGGAGCCCGATCGTACAGGGCCAAGCGAAACCATCGCCGCGGCGACTCCAGTAACCGCGCGCGCTGATCCAGAAACGTTTAAGCAAATACCTTTTGCGTTCTCTCTCGGCTTCCTCGGGCGTCAATTCTGGGCCGGGTTCAATATTGTCTGGCGGCGCCTCGACCTCGACAGTCGATGCCTTTTCCTGGCGCGACCTTTCGGCGCCGTGGGGTTTGGTGCCGTCGACCGATTTCGAATTGGATTTAACGCCGGTCATAAGCACCACAACGGCTTAAAAATCAAAAAGTTTCACGAGGCGAGAGTGGGACAGGACATTGGAGCGTCGATCTAGATGTTTAGTCCCGCGAACTGCTTCCGCATCGACATGGCCTTCATGAGCGCCGACCAGCATTGTCTTTGTTGTCTTGAAAGTATGCGCGCGCTACTTCGAGGGCCATTTTCGCAGCATATATTTGGCCGCGGCCTCGATGGTGCCGATCGTCAAACGTCGGCCAGGGTCGCTTGTCGCGATCGTGACAGGTTTGCCCCGCTATTGCCGGCTCACGGATGCTGCCTCAAAAAATGAAATGAACAATCGGTAATATGTTCCAGCGTTAGCCCGCGCTGACAGAATTCTTGGAACAATTTGACTGGTGAAGCGTAGATCCGAGAATAACGGTTTTCGGAAGCGACTGACGTGTGCAGCGGAACGGCTCTAAACTATATCGACGCCGGACCAGACCTGCTTCGAGTCCGGCATGGTGGCGGCGGACCGCGATTACTATTGCTTCACGGACATCCTAGAAGCCATATGACCTGGGGACATGCGGCAGATTTGTTGTCAGGGGATTTTGCAGTCGTATATACGACATTGTTGACGTGGAATTCAAAATGCTCTGGACCGCGCCGGTTCACGTGGAGACTGCCGACCAGGGTGTCGACAATATTCAGGGGTCTTAAAACGCCATTCGTATCCTGTCGCGGCGGTGGCCTTGCGAAAGGCTCTTCATACGCTCACGCCAGGGAGAGATGCCGTGCAGTCGTGTCACATAGAATTCCCGTTCAAGCATCCCGAACCGACTTCGTCGTTGCGTGCTCGATGCCAGAATGGGTTTGCAAGAGGTGCTGCCATGAAGACAAGCAATGAGCATGAAATCTCCGAAAGCGACGCTTATGAACTGGGCAGAAAGGCCTTTGCGAAGGGAGCTTGCGCTGACAACAATCCGTTTCCAGAGGGAGATCCTCACCGAGACGAATGGGCGCATGGATTTATGGACGCGCAAAAAATCCCCAGCGACCAGCATAAACCCGGTCATCCGTTGGACTGATCGGCGTGATCGTCACTGTGGGTCAGAGCGTGATGGAAATCGACAATCGAAAGGTCGGTTGGGAGGCTATCGCGCAAAATGATCGCGCGACTGTTCTATGGGCTCAAGGAACCGTCCATCGCAAATAGCGTTTTGGTAATAGGAGGAAATCACCATGTGCCCGGAAAAGCTAACTACAGTACCGGTCTTCGCACCGGGGCTTGGGCTGCCCAACCCCATACAATATTACTCTTATCAATCGCCACGTCTTCCCGCTTCAGAGAGCGAGAAGGAGGCATATGAAAGGGGAGTCAAGGCTGGAAGGTGCGAAGCGGAAAACCGAAAGAACCCCTATCCTGACGACAGCGAACAGGCCAAGGCTTATGAGCACGGCTACCTTGATGGTCAGAAAATCCGATGAGCAGGCATACCTTCGCGACGGACGATTTTGTGCTCACTGTGTAGAAGCTGACGAGCGGGCACGAGCTTGGATCGCAATAGCAGGCTTGCGGCTGACCATCAGAATTGGGCGTACGATTGGTGTCAGTCGTAGTTTTATTGGTGCCGCCCCCCAATCTGCGAGCCGGCGGCGGCGTTGGCTTTGCAGCATTTGAACGCCAAAGCCGGGACGGTTGTTTCCGGATCTTCAGTTGCTTGTATGCCGAGATCAGACCGGAAAAGATTGTCGTGTCGCCGGATACAAGCTGGCCGATGGGAAGCTGGGATTTCCGTTCACCAAGGTCCATTCTGCTTTCCTTCAAAGACGTAGGTTGTCGTCAAAGCGGACGATACCAGTCGCGCATTTTCCTAACGAGTTGCCATCTGTCTAAGGTCGTTGCCTTGCCCTGAGGTGCACTTATCCGTATTCAGCTTTACGGCTCTGTTAGTGATGCTTGAAATATTGCACCTCTCGCTCATGCTTCTCAGCCGCCTCTCGAGTTTTGAAGGTCCCGAGATTCTTGCGCTTCTGCGTCTTTGGGTCAAGTTTGCGAGAGTAAAGGCGGTATTCACCTGATTTTAATTTCCGGATCATGTCAGTCTCTCCTTTGCTAGGGACATAATCCCAAGGAGCCGTTCCGGTTCCGAGCGAGCGGATAGTTCGGAGTTGTCCCGTTATCGATTGAAGGTCGTTGTCAGCCGCAGCGGTGTTAAGATCAGGCAACCGCGCCTGTCATGGCTTTCCGAAGCGCTATAGCACGGATGCGGTGAATGTGAGTGGCACGGACGGATCGGCGGTCGGCATGACGTCAGGCTTGGCTGCGCCGTGCGAGCTGAGCTTGTCGGTGATGATCCGACTGGGCGGTATGCCTTGCTTCTTAAACAGCCTGATGCGCAATCGTCTGGCAGCCTTAGGCGCTCCCCGAGTTGCATTGTCAACCAGACGCCTGAGGCGTATGATTTTTGTATCGTTGCTTGACTGACACGGGCGGCAACGCTTGAGAGACCTTATCCGCTCTCGCCCCGACTTGAAAGGGGCGAGCCATGATCGGACCCCCCAGAACCCCTACAGCGACACACGGACTCCTGCCGAGATTTGCGCAATCTTCGACGGGACTTGTGGGCATCGCGCCGTGCACGCCAGCGCGCGGTAAGCCGAACGGACGGGGCTGATGCCGCGCGCTCATGCCGACGATCTTCGTGACCGGCATAGCTTCTACGATCTCGCCGACATATATCCGTAGCAAGCATCATCAGCCATTTTGGTTTATGGCCCGCGGGCTGCGGACACGCGCGTCGCCGCGCTTCCCCGTGTGGTCGTCCCTTGGAGGAGGAACCCCGCAATGTCCGGAAAACACACGAATGCAAGTGACCAGCCGCTGACGTCAGTGGATCTCGACCTTTGTCAACGCGCTTTCGACAGCGCTCTCTTTGAGCTGAATATCGACAAGGAGAGCGAGGAAGCGGGCCGAGTGGCTGCGTTGATCATTAGGTTGTTCCAACAAGGCGTTTCTAACGAGCGCCATCTCACCGCGCTTGTCAGCGCATCACGCGGACGTCTCTATCACATGTCGTTGTAGGTATTGCGAAACGGCTCAAGCAACGCAGCTCTACACGACGAAGGCTCCGCGAGCACCAGCGAGGCAAGAAAGGAACTGGCAGGAACCATGACCCCGAAACCCCATATTGTAGGCATCAATCATGTTGCCCTCGAGGTCGCTGACATCGAGGGGGCGCTCCACTTCTACGGAAGCATCTTCAACTTCGAACTCAGAGGATGCGAGAAGGACAAAGACGGACGGCCAGTGATGGCTTTCATCGACATGGGCGACCAGTTCCTGGCTCTGAGCAAGGGCCGCCATCAGCCACCGGACAGGAGCCGTCACTTCGGTCTTGTGGTGGACGATAGGAGCACGGTCAGACGACTCGCGGTCGCAGCAGGCGCTACGCTGCTCGACGGGCCTTTCCTTGATTTCCTCGACCCCTGGGGAAACCGTATTGAGGTGGTCGAGTATCGGGATCTTCAGTTCAGCAAGACGGAGGGCGTTCTCCGGTCAATGGGTCTCCATCTCGACAAGACGGAAAAAGCGGTAGATGAGATCCGCCAGAAAGGCATGGCATGACCAAGTTCCAACGAGATCTGGCGAATGATGGCGAATATCGCTTCCGTTCCCGCTAAGACCATCGTCAGATTTTCGATCTTGGTCGTGTAGCCAGCGTCGATATGTTCAGCGATTGAAACAGAAAACTCGTCAGGATTACCGGGAGACTGACCGCCGCAGGCCTGCGCCCGAATTCGTTTACTCCCTATTTTTTGTCATGCAGATATATTACATCGATTGCGACGGTGATTTGCCATGGCCTCAAATTCTCATATTCAGAATTGAAAGGTCGCCCAGCATGTCCCAGCAAATTTTTCGCCCTCGCTGCGATCCTTTTCATCGCCTGCAACACTGTCACCAATGTGACTTTCTATCAGGTCGGCAGACTATAAAGTTGCCAGCACCCGGTTTGAAATCCGACCGGCATAGTTTTTCCTCATCTCCACTTTCTGTTCCAGCGCGATGATGACATCGAGCGCCAGGTCGACGCCGTGGAGTTCGGCAATATTGGGCAGGCCGCCGGGTGTGAAGACATTGATCTCGAGAATTTTGTCGCCGACGATGTCGAGACCGACGAGGAACATGCCATCCTCGACAAGTTTGGGCCGCACCATTTCGGCGACCGCCAACATCTTTGGGGTTATTTCCGCGGCGGCGGCGATACCTGCCGCATGCACGTTGGAACGGACATCGCCCTTTGCCGGTACGCGGCGGAAGGCGGCATATACGCCGTCACGTTGCAGCGGCCGGCCATTCATCAGGAACAGGCGGGTATCGCCAGCCATCGCTTCGGGAAGATAGGCCTGTGCAATCAGATATCCTTCGCCGCTCACCGCTTCGAAGATCTGATTGAGGTTGCTCTCCTTGCTAGAGGCGATCTTGAAAACATTCTTGCCGCCTGATCCCTGCAGCGGCTTCAGGATCGCACCCTGTTTCTGCTCATCGACGAAAGCGCGGATTTCCTCGATACTTTTCGATATCAGGGTGGTCGGTCGCACTGCCTCGGGAAAACCCTGAAAATACAGTTTGTTCTGAGCGCGTGCCAAACCGTCCGGATCGTTGACGGTGAGCACGCCACGCTCTGCAGCAAGCCTTCCGAAAATCGCGCCAGCATGCGCCGCCCACGGCCGTTCATCGGCATCTTCAGATGGGTCGTTGCGTAAAAAGAGCACGTCGATCTCGCCGATGGCGATAGTCTGGATTTTCGACTGTTCGCCCTGCAATGCACTGATGAAGGTATCAGCTTTTTTAGGTCTTCCATTCTTAAGGGTGGTGGTCCGGATCATAAGGCTGTCGTCCGGGCGAAGCACGAAGTCACCTGGCGTCAAGTAACAAATGTCGTGGCCGCGGGCCATAGCGGCAAGCGCAAATGCGGTCGTCGTGTAATACTCGGTTTCGCCTTCGATGGAGTTCACAAAAAATGCTATCCGCATTTACGGCTCCTGTCGTTGGATCATGTCGAGAGGGCGCATGCCGCTTCTAGCCCGTTCCAGTCGCGCACGTCCCGCGTCCGTGTGAAGAAAGATAGGTTGGATCGCCGGCAGGCGGAGAAGTCCGCGCTCGGCGAGTTCCTGCATGACCGCGAAATGCGACGTCGCAATTTTGCCCATCCAGAACGGCTCCAGAGCGCCGCCGTTTTTGAGATGATCGAGCAAGGCGAGCAGACCGCGCAGATAAATCGCGTCCTTGGCGAGTCCACCGCCGCGATAGAGCCGCAGGACGACGTTGAAGGCCGCTGGTTCGGTGAAGTTGTTGTCGTCGACGAGCATGGAATAGGTTTCGGAAAATGTCGCGCCGTCGAGCATCGAGGCACACCCGACGACCCGGCCCGCAATCACTTTGAGCCGCTCCGGCGTCATGCCACCGGAGAGGTACTCAGCAAAAACGGCCAAGCCCTCCTGCATACCCTCGTATCCCGAAAGACCGGAGCGGAAGAGCCGAAGCCCTTGGGCCGAGCCGTTGAAATAGGTCAACAGATGGACGCCGATCTCATGCGACAGGAGGGGTTCGACGCGGCGTGTATCCATTAGCGTGCTACGAGCGATCAGCAAACGATGTCCGGATACCATCAGACCGGACGGCAGATCGTCGCGAAGCTCGACCGATGCCTTGAAGTCAGCCCCCTGCCGCTGATAGGCCGCAATCATTGCCTTGGCTCGCCGTTCCACTTGGAAACAATCGGCGATCTGATCTCCCACGCCTGCGTCGTCAGCGCCATTCGGCTCGCTCCCGGCCAAACCAGTCAGGATCGTCCTGGCCTCGCGTAGCAACGGTCGCTCGACCGGCTCATAGAGTGCACGGCCGAATTCAACAAATTTGGGATGGTGCCGCGACGACAGGAGCGACAGTTGCAGATCGAGCTCTTGCTGCTTTTCGCGATAGAGTTGATAGAGCACGGGGTCTTCGAGATGTTCGAAGGAGATCGAGAAAAGCCTCCGCTTGATCGCTTCCACCTGCAACTCAAGCGGACGGTAGAGAAAGGGCGGCTGTACTTGGCGGCCACTCGCCTTGAAGGCGTCAAACGCAGCTGCTGCATTGATGGGCGTAACCGCGAGAAGAAAGTCGAAGGTCGAGGCGACTTCATCAATGCTGCGGTCTACCCTGGCAACCGCGTCAATGAACGCCTTGCGTCCGAGCGCCCGGTGCGTCGTCAGCTTGAAGAGCTGACGCATTCCGATAAACGAGGCAAAAGCCTGCAAGCCGGCATCGAAGAACATGGCCACGAGTTGTTCGCGAAGTTCCGGATAAATTTCTTCGGAGCCGGGGCGGCGGTAGACCGGTGCGAACCTCACGGCAACGGCCGAGCAGCCGAGTTCGCGCGCGATCTGTTTGTCGTCGCTCAAGGGAGCCGCCTCCGTCTTCTCCACTTGCGGTGTTCGGAACCGTACTTCGCTGTCGCTAACAGCCGCCGAGAATGCGTCAGCTGCTGCAGTCGCATCAGCGCTCGACCAGATTGACACCTCGAATGGTGGCAGGAACGGTGCGTCAACGGTCAAGAACCTGTCCTGCGACAGTTCACCAATGTCGAGTAGGATGAAAGCGCCAAAGCGCTCTTCCAGGGTATTTGCAACAGCATCGATCACCTTTATGGCCGGCGCCGCATGCGGCGCTGTCAGGTAGGAGGCATTGGCTTGGGCAACGTCTCTGGCCGTGGGCTCGGCGCCGTCCTCCGCAATATGGATGCATAGGAAGGGCAAGGGCCTGTCGATATGCAGACGACCGCCGCCAGGCAGATCGCGACGGACCGACTTACCTTCGCCGATACTGATCAGGATATCTTCGAGCCAATCCGATTTGTCTTGCCGGCCGAGTGCTCCATCCTTACTCATTGCCCAGACTCCAGTATATGCTCCAGCAGGGGAACGGTGGATGCGATGATACTGCGGAGCTTTTCGAGGACCTCGATATCCGGCTCGCCTGTCCATTCGTCCATGAAGAATTTCTTGAATTCGACTGCGATGGCGCAGCCGGTAAGAGGAAAATGCTCATGGATGAAGCGGGTCTGCTCGCCCTTTCCCTGGAAGGCGATATTTTCCCGTACGTCGAGCCGGCAGCCGTCAATCGCAAACGACCGCAAATGATTCGTGAGGGCATCTAGAACGTACGACCAGCGGGCACGATCAATGGAGGATGTGCCGATATTGATGTGCGGCGCTTTCGCCTGTGCCGTTGGCGCAGTCGTGGGTCCTGCTCGACGATGATTGTAGCTATGAATATCGAGAACCACGAACCGGCCATGCCAACGCTCGATACCCTTCAAAAAGGCCAGCAATACTTCGTAATAATCGTCATGGGTCCGAAGAGACCTCTCGGCGTCATCAGATGGAAGCCTGTCTTTCCAGACCTTCAATCCCCAGGCCTGTTCGGGCGTGAAGTAGATCGCTCCGTCGCGACCCCGGTTGATGTCGACTTCAAAACGGGATCGATGGAAAACGATCCGGTTCGGAACGTTGCTGGAGATGAACCCCGTAAATGGGTCCTCCTCGCGAAGGCGCTCATCGGATGAAAGCGCGTACAAGCCTTCCAGTTCCTTGCGAATGGCGTGCCCATCGTGGATCGCTGTCGCAACGATCGGTGAAACGCCGCGTTCGATTGTCCAAAGGGCGTCTGAATGCACCGGAGGAATGGTGGACGATTGAGGCATGTCTATTGTTGGCACCTATCTGTGAACGAAGAGCCGCGCGCAAGGCGAGCCGCTGAAACTTTGCTTCATGCTTAGTCTAAACGCATGCGAGCAATAAAAGTTACGCGAGCCTCGATTGTCTCTAGATACCGTGGAGTTTTGCGGGTGCCTTTCCAAGCCATAAGCGCGCGCATCAATGTTTCGCTATTGATGCGGCCCGTCTTTGCGGGGCGATGTAATCGAGGCATGGCAGTGGACGCAGCTTCCACAATATGGCTCTCGTTCCAGATTTCCTTGCCGAGCACTCGCCCGAGCTAGGAGCCGCCAGGTCCAGCCTCCTGGATCACCACCGGCGGATATAAAGCCTGCCCCTGCGCCGCTCGGCTTTCTGGCGAAGGGCGACAAGCATGAGGACAAGCCGGCGATGTCGCCTCCGGTGATCGTGTGGCGAGACCTTTTTTCGCTTCCTGGTGACAAAGCGGTTGGGGTCGCCATCAGAACGGCAAGTGCGTTGGTGTTCATGATTTCCTCGTTTCTTGCTGGTGATCGGATGGCGGCCCTTCTG
>NZ_AQHN01000035.1 GCF_000359745.1 Rhizobium freirei PRF 81 | reverse complement strand
TGAGCCGTTCACCGCCTCGGTCGAGGTCGCGGACACGCTGCCCGCCGCGACGCCGGTGATCGTCTTGCCGCCGGCGTCGATCCCGGCAACCGTCACGCTCGGCCCGTTGGTGATCGCGAAGCCGTTGGCGCCATAGCTCGTCGTGTTCGTGCCGTCGGCCACCGTCAGCCCGCTGGTGTCGAGCTTGCTGTTGCCGGTGGTGAGGCTCGTCGCTGTCAGGTCATTGGCGGTGGCGATGGTGACGTCCGCACCGGTGCGCGTGACCTTGATGTTCT
>NZ_AQHN01000034.1 GCF_000359745.1 Rhizobium freirei PRF 81 | reverse complement strand
GGCTGCAACATCGTCGACAGCAGCCAGTTCGACGATCTCGATACCGGCATGTTCTTCATGCGCGTCTCCTTCATCTCCGAGGAGGGCGTCGGCGAGGCGGCGCTGGTGGAGGGCTTCAAGCCGATATCGGACAAGTTCGCGATGGTCTCGGAGATCCACGACAGCAAGAAGCGCATGAAGGTGCTGCTGATGGTGTCGCGCTTCGGCCATTGCCTCAACGACCTGCTCTACCGCTGGAAGATCGGCGCGCTGCCGATCGACATCGTCGGCGTCGTCTCCAACCATTTCGATTACCAGAAGGTGGTCGTCAACCACGACATCCCCTTCCACCACATCAAGGTGACGAAGGAGAACAAGCCGCAGGCGGAAGCCCAGCTTCTGGATCTGGTCGAGCAGACCGGCACCGAGCTGATCGTGCTGGCGCGCTACATGCAGGTGCTGTCGGATGCGCTGTGCCGGAAGATGTCCGGCCGCATCATCAACATCCACCATTCCTTCCTGCCGTCGTTCAAGGGGGCGAACCCCTACAAGCAGGCCTATGAGCGCGGGGTGAAGCTGATCGGGGCGACGGCGCATTACGTCACCGCCGATCTCGACGAGGGCCCGATCATCGAGCAGGATACGGCGCGCATCACGCATGCGCAGTCGGCCGACGATTACGTGTCGATCGGTCGCGATGTGGAGAGCCAGGTTTTGGCGCGCGCCATCCATGCGCATATCCACTTCCGCACCTTCCTCAACGGCAACCGCACCGTCGTCTTCCCGGCTAGCCCAGGCTCCTA
>NZ_AQHN01000033.1 GCF_000359745.1 Rhizobium freirei PRF 81 | reverse complement strand
AGAGTCGGATTCGAAAAGCGTTCAACGATATCCATACCTTGCTAGCCGTCTGGTGATGAGACGAATGTGGGCGATCATGATCCACGCTTCGGCTGATGCGATGGAGCGTTCGACGTCTTTGGCCAATCTGCGGCATCTGCCAAGCCAGGCGAAGGTCCGTTCGACCACCCATCGACGCGGCAGAACCTCGAAGCCTTTCGCCTTGTCT
>NZ_AQHN01000032.1 GCF_000359745.1 Rhizobium freirei PRF 81 | reverse complement strand
AAGGCACCGGGTTGAGGGCGCCTAAAAGGCATTCGTCTGCCGCCGGCTGTAGCCCTCATGCCCATAGGATCGCTCGTGGCGCTGGGTTCCTTACTGTTCGGCTTTGCAACCAAATACTTGTCCATTCGCGAACCGCTTGCGATAGCCATCAATGTATTTGATAGTAATCAAACGATGTTCCTTTTTAATGGATCATAACGCTTAATTCGTAAAATCGATTATTTGGATGTGGCGCATCCATGCGATGAATGGATTGCATCCGATAAGTGCGACTAAAGTCCTTATTGAACTCAATGGGCCAACAACGGAGCGTCCGCTTGCACTGTGAGAAAGACTGCTCACACTTATTCGAATCATCATAGTGCTGGATGGCGATGGCCAGCAGTGCCGGCCATTTCGGGAATGGAGGTGTAAAGCGCTCTGCATAAATGGATAGGACGAAAAATGGAAGAAAGCATTGGGATCGACAACCGGGGTGACTTTGGTATCTGGGCTATTGAAGTTGCCAAGCAGATTGTCGGCGAACAGGGTTTTGATCTCGCCAAAGGCTGCGCGTGATGGAACTGAAGACGCAGTCCGGCAAGCAGGCAATGCTCTCGGGCAGGCTATCACCACTGCGCTCATGGACGTCTACGACGGCCTCCTTGAAGGCGCGCGAGACTAAGCCCTCGCAACATTGACGGTGTAGCAATTCGCTCCGGAATGCCCCGTCCGAGCACAGCTGCCTTCACGAATCATCTTCAGCAACGCTGATTAAGAAATTAAGAACGTCGTCGGCTTGGTTCTCTTGTCCCGGGATGAGCTTCGGTCGGCAGCACAGGACGGGCGAACAATGGGATCGAAAGCGGCATACGGCTCGCGATGCAGGCTGTGATCCACTCTGGTGTTCGCCGGCTGCGGCGTGGTTGATACCATGACACCGATTGCTGATGGGTCGGCCGAGGGAATTGCCCCCCTGCATTCTTGCCAATCATTGCGCTCGATCGACAGGCGCCCTGTCATTCCACGTGGCAAGCAATGACGGGGCGGGTGCGCTGACGCGGGTGGCAGTGGTGCGCCAGCGACAGGGCGCCCGGTCTATACCAGACAATCGGTCCGGGAGGAATCCTGTTCGCGAAAAATGAAGATGGTCATAGAGGAGGCATGCAATGATCCGAAAAGACATCGATATCGCTCAATGACACGGGAGAGCGGGGCAGTTAAGGAGACTGCCTGAGGCGCGCACGGCAAGCCGCCACACGCATCCAATCATCTGTCGCGCGAGAGATCATCTGCGCAAGATTGAATGGCCCACCACAGTTTGTGGTTGCCGGCGAGAGCGGGGCTGCATACCCCTGACGCGCTTTCTCGTGTGAGAAGGGCTTTCCCCGTAACTTGCCTTGTACATCGCCGAGAACCGTCCGAAGTGAAGAAATCCCCATTTCAAGCAAATTTCCCTCGTTGTATGCCCGTTCGCCGGATCAAGTAACTCCACCCGCGCCGCCCGCAAACGAAGCATGGCCAAATACGCGGCCGGCGTGGTCTCCCGGAAGGCACGGAACCCGAGTTGCAATGCGCGTGTCGACACCCCCGCGGCTTTCGCGACCATCGGCATTCTGATCGGCTGGCTGATATTGGCTTCCATATATTCAATCGCGCGCCGGACATGCCTGGGGGCTATCATGTAGGGCTTCCTGTCGAGCAGGTGCGAAAGCTTGTGCGGGACAAAGCGTACTATCAGGTCGGCCAAAGCTTGAGTGACGTGCGCCATTGCGATTGGGGATCGAACTGAGGGATCGCGCAACCCACGAATGACGGTCTCCGCGAGAGAGCCGATCATTTGACCGGCCGACGTCGACGTTTCCAATTCCGGCAGAAGGTCCAATGATCCACTGAATGGCGTCTCGAACGTTTGATCAAGCGTCTGCAGAATCACATTCCAGTCGAGCAAAAGCTCGTCAATGACGTTCGATCGGCCATACATCACAACGCTCTCTGGCTCAAGATTGTTGTATAGGAGCAACTTACCGGGTCGAGCGGTGGCTTCGCGCGAGGCGTAGGTCACTCCCATGCCTCCGCTACGCGGTAGCACAATCGACAAATGCTGCACAGCGTTGATGGTAGGCTGGATTTGAAACTCAAACTCGTGTTGATGAAAACCCTTGATCACGGTGGCATAGTCACAGGTCGAAAAATCCAGACTCCACTGGAAGTCATCGACAGGGCTGACCAGCGCGGCTTTATACTCACCAAAGGCAGTACCGAGTGTTTCGATCATGCCATCAAATGACGATCCACCACGCTTAAATGTCAAATGGGGGCTGCTGCTTTGAAACATCCGATACGCCTGTTCGTGGTTGCAATTGGGATACTACACTCTTGGCGAGCCTATTTGCGGTTAGTCGCCGCGGTAACGAATTCAGCTCATAGTCCCATGAAGCCCTGGAAGTCCATCCGCACCTCGTCGTCGTAATAGGCCCAAATCCGCCCAGTAATCTTGTGGGCGGCACCCACTCAAAGACGTTCAGTTTCATTTCGGTCTCCTAAATGTCACTTTCGCGACACATCGAAGGACTTGCTACGCGGCCCGCCTCCTGCAGAATTATCTCACGCATCCAGGTGCTCGCCGGATCGTTTTCATGCGAGGCTGGCCACTGGATGCCCTCGGTGAACGCCGGAAGAGGTATTGGACTTTCCACAATTCGCAAGGGCATAGATGGTGCGAGATGCTTCACCAGTCGCAGAGGCAGAATTGCGAGCCTGTCGGTGCCCAATAGCGCTGCGGGCACCATCCCGAAGCTCTGAACGGCAACTTCGACACGCCTTTTGACACCTCGTTCCGATAAATAAAAGTCCTCAAGCGACTGCTGTTGACCAACCCCAGACTTAGCTGTGACGTGGCCCATCGCCATATACTCTCTGACCGTAAGTTGACCAGATAGTTTCGTATTCGTCGTACAGCCAACGGACACGAACTTTTCGTCGAACAGCTTCGCTCTGGGATGTGCGCTTGACATAAACAATTCCGGAAGAATTAGAAAATCGGCTTTGCCCCGCCGCAGAAGCTGGTCCGGATTATCTGGGAGCGGAATTAACTCGAAACTGACAGCGGGAGCTTCCCTTGCCAGACGCTTTATGATTTTCCGGAAGAATACTGTCGTCATGAAATCACAAAGCGCGATCGTAAAGTGTCGCTCCGGTTCGTCTAATGCGAAGCTATCTGCAGAAATAATGTTGAGTTGAATGTGCTGTAGTGTCTCTCGGACCGCGGAGGCGAGGCTTTCCGCACGTGGCGTCAGGATAAGTTTCCGGTTCTGCATCGTAAACAGGTCATCGCCGAAATAGTCGCGCAGCCGGCGGACGGCGGCACTCATTGCAGGCTGACTGAGATTGATGCTGCGCGCCGCTGCCGAAACGTTGCGTTCCGTCATCAAAGCGTCAAATGCGACGAGAAGATTAAGATCAAGACCCTTGAAACGCATACCGATTTAGCCCCAGAATTATCGTGAGGGTTGAAAAGAACAGTAGTGTTCCGATGTTTGCGGGCAGATCTGACGTCGTGACCTTTCAAAGCAAGATCAATCATTATCGCAAAGACTATTGAGTGCGTAATACGGATATCTTAGGATTGAATTGACCAGTTTTGATTGTAGGCAACCTCACATTCTGGACATTATGGCCTACTGCCTGCCGTTGCATTTTTCACAGTCTCCAGGGTGTTGAGTTTGGCTTCGTCCAGTTTTTTCTGACGGCACTTTGATGGTGCCGCATGGTTTCAACGCCCAACTTCTTGCGTGTCAGATGCTGGACAGGACGGGACCGAACTGGCACATCGTTAATTTCAGTGGGCGAACTTGCCTGGAACGCGGCTTCGAACGAGCTACTGGAAGACATGTCGACACCGTGCTTCAAAAGGGATTCGGGCACGCCGTGCCTCCTGACTGCGACGTGTCTGCCCGGTCGGGTTCAGCTTGCGTTCCAGCAAAATCGCGCAGCAACACCCGGAAGCGCCGAGAGCCCGATCGCTCATCGTCGCTAAATTGTCAGTTGTTTAAAGAAAAGCTCAATTGGCTTGCTCTTCCCTCCAGGCGGTCACAATTTTGCAAAGCCAAATTGCACTCCGCGAACATGTGGGAAGAAGCCCGCGGCGGCCTCCAGAACTCGCTTGAGGAATTCGACATATCAGAGTGCCGGGCACGAAAAATATTCGGTTGCTTGAGTGGAATCACCAACCGCAAAAGTCCAATCGAAGGGCTGCGAGCGGCGACCCTCCCGGACAGGCAAAACCATGTATCCGATAAGGGGCAAAGCGTCGTGGCAAATCATCCTATCTTTTGCATTTGCCGCGACTTGTCATGAAGAAGCTCGTTGATCGAGAGCAGCCCCTAACTTCAGATTGCTGAGATGCGCCGCGGCAGGAGCTTGGCCGGCTCGGCGATTCCTAACGAGGGATGCGCTGTTTAGCGTGTAAATTGATGCCGTGGATGTGTGCTATTCAAACAATCGATTTTGCGAATTGATGGCGGTGCTGCATCAGGCGGACCATTGATTGCAGAGAACCTGGGGCGTCGACGGCACAAGAGTGACGCTGAAAGCAATCAAAAGCAGTCAGGAGAAGCCCTGCCGAGAACTATCGCGCAATCAAAAACCGGAGATGAAGCATGCGTCTTACACTTGCCGCCGCGGCGGTACTTTCCACTTTATCTTTGCAGCAAGCCGTCGCTGGCACTGTAAACTGCGCTCCGATCACCGAGCAGCAGGTAGCAGAATTGTTCGATCGCTGGAATGCGTCGCTCAGAACACTCGACTCCGAAAAAGTTGCCGCGAATTATGCGGAAAATGCGATCCTGCTGCCGACGCTGTCGAACACACCGCGCCTGACACACGAGCAGCGAGCCGCTTATTTCGAGCACTTTCTCAAAAAGCGGCCGAAAGGATCGATCGATCTGCGCGTGATCAGGATCGGATGTAACATGGCAACGGACAGCGGCATTTATACTTTTTCATTCGCCGATGGCACCAAAATTCCCGCACGTTACACCTACACCTATGAATTCATGGACGGAAAATGGATGATTACAGCCCATCACTCCTCATCGATGCCTGAGACATAGGGATGGCTCGAGCACGCGTGCTGGCGATATGCCAGCACACGCTTGCGGTGAACTCCAGCTCATCACTCCAAGCCAGAACTTTCGCCAGCAACACTTGCCTCACTGTTCTTTCTTCCCAACGAAAATCGCTGGATCGTATGACGGGCCATAACGTGAGCTTGAAACCGCCGAAAGGGTCATGGCATGAAGGTCTATGCCGGCGTCATCTTTGAAAAAGCGGCTTCCGGCGGCCTCGTCGACACGTCGTCTCCGTCGTTCTTGCAAAAGCACTGGTCGAAATTGCCGGCGAGGAAGAGGCTGCCGCGGCCCGTCACCTTTTGAGGCCGTTTCTGTCAACCGGCGCCAGGGGCCGAACAGATTCTCCGCCCTTAGCCGGCGCAGCGATCAATCAGAGTACAAATTCAAAGCGTTCGACCAGAGCCCACTCTCAGCAACGGTGCCCGCCTCCTCGGAGAGGCCGATCGCGGGACGGCTCCTCCTCCTTGACGCAGTGCATTGTGGAGCTACGCATCCATCATGCCAAGCGACAAATGGGATTCAAAACATCGAGATGATTGGGCGGCGCGCTTGTCCTATGTCGGACATTGTCGAAAGGACAACGTTGCATTTGGCTTCAAGGCGTTGGGTCATCGTCACAATCCGAATTTAAGCACAAACGTCTTTCGGCATTCGAACTAAGGACAGCTCATTTCAGCGACGTCGATGATACGCAAGTCCTGGATCGTTCACTCGACTGGAATGACCTTTGCGTTTGCGATTTAAGGGCGGCGGGAACGGGCGACCGGCATTGGAAGACGGGAAGCCATGATGCCTGGCGGCGAAAAAGCACCCCTCGAGCGCAGAATCCCATCTGATCGAAAGGAAGACGACGCGTGAAATCTGGACATGATAAGCCGGACTGGAGACGAAAGTCATTGCGCGCCTCATCATCAACTTTCATCTCGAAAAAACATAGCGAGGCGCATTTACCTTGGTATACCATCTATCCAACGATACAGGAGTTTTCCTCTGCAATCGGCGCCCATACGTATGAGGAATGGCTGCGGAGCCTGCCAACCGATGACGCTGTTTCGCTCTATCTGCACATTCCATTTTGCCGCTCGATGTGCTGGTATTGTGGTTTTCCAACGAGCATCACTCGTCTGGATAATTTGATCATCCACTATCTAGCAATGCTCCGTGAGGAGATCCGCTTGGTCGCCGAGCAAGCGCCGAAGGCACTTGGCGTGAGCGACGTGCACTTCGGGGGCGGATCCCCGACCATCATGCCGCCAGCAGACTTCCTGTCGCTAATGGAACTTTTGCGCGGCCACTTCGCGTTCGAGAAAGCGGCTAACATCGCTATCGAGGTCGACCCGCGCACCTTCACCACCGATATGGCCGAAGCCTTGGAGAAAGCCGGTGTGAACCGCGCAAGCGTTGGTGTGCAGAGCTTTGATCCCATCGTACAAAAGGCGATCAACCGGGTTCAGAGCGAGGCGCAGGTGATGACTGCCGTCCAGAACCTTCGCCTGCATGGAATAGGGCGCATCAATTTCGACCTGATGTTTGGATTGCCCTATCAAACAGTCCAGTCCTGTCGCCAGAGCGCGAAGTTAGCTATTGAGATGCGTCCCGACCGTCTCGCGGTCTTCGGTTATTCGCACGATCTATCCTATAGAAAAAATCAGCTCCTGATTGACCGGGCAGCATTGCCCGATATAGCCGGGCGCGCTGAGCAGGCCTCGGTCATGGCCGAAACGTTAGCCGCTGCCGGCTATCTGCAAATCGGGCTCGACCATTTCGCGCTGCCGGATGATGAGCTTGCATTAGCGGAGAGAACTGGTCGTCTGCGGCGCAATTTGCTTGGTTACTCGGCCGAAACACGCCCAACTGTGATCGGCTTCGGCGCGTCGGCCATCGGTCGTTGCGGCGAAGGCTACGTTCAAAACGTATGCGGCGTCCACGCCCCATCGATTTTTCAGTTGCAGTGATCTGAGGTTGATCTACGGCCCGTCAAATGAGCTCACCGAAGAGTACCTGACGAGCTCATTGTGAGGCCTTGATGCGGGCGGCGTAGGCCCAGGGCATGAGGGCATCGATGTCTTTTGCTAGGTGGCCGTTTGCGAGGCTGACGAAGAGATCGCACAGATAGGCGTAGGGTTCAACGCTGTTCATTTTACAAGTGCCGATCAGGCTGGCAAACCGGGCCCAGTTGCGGCCCCCTCCCTCGAAGCCGGGTTCATAATGCCGGGTTTCTGGCATTCGAGTCCACGGTCACTTATCCCTTCCATCCACTGGTTGACCAAACCGTATTGGTAACCGGCAGCCATGAGCACGAAGGTGTTCATTATCTGCTGATTCGACAAGCCCATGGTGGCTCATTTCAAATCCCCGCATGGATGTTTGATCCTGCGGCAAGTTCGATCGAGATTGTAGCCGAGCCGCGCCTTTCGGCAGCCAAGCTTATTGAACTGCGCGCATTCATTGATTCTCACGTACCTTTTCGCTCGGTTCAAGAAGCCGAAGGGATAAGCCATGAGAAAGCAATTTCGCATGCAATTGGATCTGTTCGTGACAGCCCGGCCGGTAGACCTGAGCGACACCCAGCGCCGGGAAGCCTTAACACTCCTTCAATTACTGTTGACGGAAGCGGCGGCAAAGCTGGCCGGCAAGCGGTTCGCCGACGGCGGAAAGGAGGCGGGCAATGAGTAAGATTACCGCCGACCATCTTAGCCTTAGCGCCTTCGTCTACGTCCGGCAGTCGACAGCCTACCAGGTTGCCAATAACCTGGAAAGCCAACGACGGCAGTACGGCTTAGTCGAGCGTGCTCGACAGTTGGGTTGGGAGACCGTCGAGATCGTCGACGATGACCTTGGACGATCCGGAGGTGGCATCGCCCGCCCAGGATTCGAGAAGCTGTTGGCGGCGATATGTGAAGGTCGGGTGGGAGCAGTCGTATCGCTTGAGGCCTCACGTCTGGCGCGCAATGGCCGTGATTGGCATACGTTGCTGGAATTTTGTGGTCTGGTCGGCACTCTGATCGTTGACGAAGAGGCTATTTACGATCCGCGCTCGCCTAACGATCGTCTCCTTCTTGGCATGAAGGGTACGATGAGCGAGATGGAGTTATCCGTGTT
Source organism: Rhizobium freirei PRF 81 (assembly GCF_000359745.1). GTDB lineage: Bacteria > Pseudomonadota > Alphaproteobacteria > Rhizobiales > Rhizobiaceae > Rhizobium > Rhizobium freirei. The sequence continues at coordinate 78,204 of NZ_AQHN01000032.1, read as the reverse complement.
TCGGCAACGATCCGTCGAGGCCATGCGCCAAAAAGCGCGGCGCGGCGAACTTCATCTGACTGTTGCCGTCGGATATGTGAAGACGGATGATGCCCGTGTCGAGAAAGATCCTGATCGGCGCGTTCAGGAGAGCATTCTGCTCGTCTTTCGTAAATTCGCCGAACTGCAGACCGTCCGCCAGGTGTTGCTCTGGTTCAGGCAAGAGAATGTCTTGGTTCCGTCTGTCAATCAAGGGCGCGGCAAACCGCCGATCGAGTGGAAAGCTCCGGTTTATCATACCCTTCATCACATACTGACAAACCCCGTCTACGCTGGCTCGTACGCCTACGGCCGGCGTGGGACACGGGTGATGATCAAGGATGGGCGCAAACGGGTCATCCGTGATACGTTGCGGCGTAATTCGAAGGACTGGGAAGTTTTGATCCACGACCATCATGAAGGCTATATTAGCTGGGCCGAGTTTGAAAGGAATCAGCATCTGATCGCCGAGAATGCGAATGGAAAAAGCTACATAGGGCGGGGTTCGATAAGGCGTGGCGAAGCTTTGTTGCCTGGACTATTTCGTTGCGGTCGCTGCGGTCGTCGACTGCATATTCAATATTCTGGGAAAGGCGGCAACACGCAGCGATACGTTTGTCGCGGCACATTCGGCGACATGGCGGCTGCAAACTGCATCGGGTTCGGTGGCATGCGCGTCGATCGGGCCGTCGCGCAGGAAGTTCTCGAACGACTGCAACCCCTCGGGATCGAGGCGGCGTTGCAGGCAATGGAGGCGCACACGCAGCGTCATAGCGATAAGCGTCAGCAACTCGAGAACTCAATCAAGCAAGCACAATATGAGGCTGCTCGAGCGCGGCGCCAGTATGACGCTGTCGATCCCGACAATCGGTTGGTCGCGGGCGAGTTGGAAAGACGCTGGAATGAGAAACTGATCCAATTGCGTGACCTGGAGATCGAGCTTGAGACGCTCTCGACCGACCGCGACATGCCCGCGCTATCGGCAGATGACCGTGCAAGACTGATGAAGCTCGGCAGGGACCTGGGGCAGGCATGGGACAGCCCCAGCGTATCCATTGAGACGCGCAAAAAGATCATTCGGCTACTAATCACGGAAATTGTTGTCGATCTCGTGCGCGCCTTGGCAAGGCAGTTACCTGATTTGTCAATCGCAGCGATCCTGAACCGCTCCGGCAAGCGGACTGGACATGGCGCCAGCTGGACACGAAGCCACGTCTGCAGTCTTCGCAACATCCACGGCATCCCCGTCTATCGGGAAGGCGAACGGGCTGAACGCGGCGAGAGAACCCTCGACGAGACCGCCGACATTCTGAAGGTAAGTCGAGCTACGGCTTATCGGATGGTAAGCAGCGGCGTCCTTCCCGCTCGACAGCTATGTGCTGGAGCGCCTTGGATCATTCAACTTTCCGACCTTCAAGACGACACTGTTCGCCGCGAAGCAGATGCCAGGCGATCAAGACGTCCGATATCTCAGGATCCGGTTCAAAATCCCCTTTTATTTTAAGGACATCGTCAGATGAGCAGTATGTCGCGCCAACGTCGCTACCGGCAAAGAGCGCATTGCGGCGATTCATGGCTGGTCGGCGGATCGCGTTTTCCACCAGGTTGGAGTCGATATCGACGTGGCCGTCGTCCAGAAACAGCCGGAATCCGTCCTGCCGCGTCAGCATATAGGCCAGGGCTTTTCCGAGGTCGGACTTGCGTGAGACGCGCTGGCTTGCGCTGCGAGCCAGGTGAAGAATTCGTCCACCAGCGGGAGGGACAGGTCCTGTCGAACTGCCCGGCGATGTTCGGGATCTGAGCCCCGGATACTGCCTTCGATCTTGTAGAGCGCGGCGATCCGCACCAGCGCCTCGTCGACGATGGGCGATCCACTCTTTGGCGCGGCCTTGATCAGCTTTCTGCGCCCGTGCGCCCAACAGAAAGCCAGCTTCAAGGGATCACCGCCCATCCGGTCCGACGTGGCGAGGTGAGAGTAACCACCGTAGGCATCCACCTGGATTGTCCCGTTGAACCCGTCGAGGATTTCAGCGGCATATTCGCCTTTACGCCCGGGCCGATAATGGAACACCACGCCCGGCGGCGCAGAACCGTTCCAGCCGCGGTCGTCACGCAACACGGCCCAGAGATAACCGGTCTTCGTCTTGCCTCGCCCCGGATCCAACACCGGAGCCGTGGTCTCGTCGACATAGAGCCGCGTGCTTTCAAACAGCAGCCGTTTTGCCATGTAGTCGACCAATCTTGTGAGCGTTGATCCGGAAGTTGCCGCGAGCAACGGGCGGGCGCTCTTGCTGGTTTCGAACTTGATGGAATTGGCCAACATGGTGGAACACCTTTGTGACAGGTTGGCAGCGCGGTGGCGAGCGGAGTGTAAGGACAATTATGCCGCTAATGTAAACGAGATTATGCCGCAAGAGGACTCGCTGTATGGCATATTTCCCTAATTTGCTCAGAGAATGTCCTTGATACAAATCAGAAGTGCGGTATAATTAGCATTACATTAATGCTCGATCTCATACCCGGAGCCCGCAATGCCTGCGAAGTACGGCGGCAAGCGATCAAAGATGGATGCCCTCATCGACGAGGGCACCTTCAATCCAAATTCCGAGAAGGTGCGCGACCCGAAGTTCCGCGGCAGCGAGTTCTTCGATCCGCGCGACGCCGTCCAGGTCAAATACGAGATGCTGCGACGCGTCTCCGTCGACAACGTCTCGGTAACGGACGCTTCCGACGAGTATGGTGTTTCCAGACCGACCTACTACCAGGCCAAGGCAAACTTCGACACGAGTGGGATTGCTGGACTGGTGCCGGCAAAGCCGGGTCCCCGCGGGCCCCACAAGGTCGACGACAAAGTCCTGGCATTTCTGCAGGCAAGGCTGGTTCCGGGCGTACCCGTTCATGCACGCGAGCTCGCCAAGATGGTCCGCAACGAACTCGATATCGAGCTTCATCCCAGGACGATCGAGCGGGTGTTAAAAAAAACGATCCGCTAGACGTTGCCACGGGACCGGCATGTTCATTGCCGGCCATCGCGGACCAGTACGAGATGCTGCGCAGTGCAGCTCTCGGCGAAGTTCTGCCGCTCAAGGCCCGTAGCGGCCTCATGCTTTTTCTGCGCCGCGGCATGTGGGGATGGGCCCGTGCACTGCCTGCGGCGGCAAGCCCTGATCAAGACCCGTTTTACCTGTCATTGGCCACCCGACCGGCGCGCGACGACCTCAGCGCCGTCGTTCATGTCCTGGCGACCATCGCCATGAGCATCCACCAACGGAGAGCACCATGAACATGAATGTACACCTCAAAGTCCAGTCCCATCACCGTGAACGCAGCGCCTACCTCTACATCCGCCAATCTTCGATGCGGCAAGTCATCGACAATACCGAGAGCGCCATGCGGCAATATGCGCTTCGCGGGCGCGCTATCGCACTTGGTTGGCGCGAGGAGCAAATTATCGTCATCGATAACGATCAGGGTGAATCCGGCGCATCGGCGGTCTGGCGCGAGGGATTTCAGCGGCTGGTCAGCGATGTCGGCATGGGGCATGCCGGGATCGTCATGGGTCTGGAGGTCTCCCGGCTGGCGCGCAACAATGCCGACTGGCAGCGTCTACTGGAGATCTGCGCCCTTGCTGACACCCTGATCCTCGACGAGGACGGTGTCTATGACCCGGCAAGTTTCAACGACCGCCTCCTGCTCGGCCTCAAGGGAACAATGAGTGAGGCCGAACTGCATGTGATCAAGGCAAGGCTGCGCGGCGGTATTCTCAACAAGGCACGGCGCGGCGAGTTCCGTTGCCCCCTGCCAACCGGACTGGTCTATGACCATTCCGGCAATGTGGCTCTCGATCCGGACATGCAAATTAGAGAGACGATTGCTCATTTCTTTGAGACGTTCTCTCGCGTCGGATCCGCCTCCCAGACCGTCAAGGCCTTTCGTCAGGAAGGTATTCTCTTTCCCTCCCGCCTGCACGATAGCCAGACTGTTTTTCGGCCACTGACGCCTTCGACGGCGATGCGCGTGCTGCATAATCCACGTTACGCCGGAGCCTATGCCTATGGTCGCCGTCGCTATCGACGAACCATCGATGGCAAAAAGCTCGTCCGTGAACAAGGTACCGACGATTGGACGGCGTGTATTCCAGATGCCCATCCCGGCTATATCAGCTGGGAGCAGCACCAAGAGAACCTGAGGATTCTAAAGTCGAACATCTGCCATAAATGGAACGCCGGTGTCGCATCGCCTCCGCGGGAAGGACCGGCGCTGCTGCAGGGACGGGCCGTGTGTGGGCAATGCGGCAGGCATTTTCACATGCGCTACGCTGCCCGACGCGGTCGACAGGAAGCCTGGTACGTTTGTGACCGCGCCCGTAGCAATCGCGGAGAACACGTGTGCCAGGCGATCGCTGCTCCTCCCGTCGACGAAGCCATCGGCATGTTGATCGCGGATCAGATGACGCCGGCAGCCGTCGAACTGGCAATTGAAGTCCGCAAAGAAATCGAAGCGCGACATGAAGAGGCGGACCGGCTGCGCTGTCGCGCAATCGAGCGCGCCCAAACCGAGGCCGATCTCGCCCAGCGCCGTTTCATGCTCGTCGATCCCAATAACCGCCTTGTCGCCGACACGCTCGAAGGGGAATGGAACGAGAAGCTCCGCATCTTGGCTAATGCCCGCGAAGAGCGCGAGCGCGCCCAGGAGCACGATCAATTCATCCTCAATAAGGCCGTCCAAGAGCGGTTGGTCACAATGACGGCGGACTTCAAAAAGCTCTGGACCAATTCAGAGACCCCGAACCGCGAACGAAAGCGCTTGCTTGCCCACATCATTGAGGATGTCACCCTCCTCAAACTACCGAAGAGAGGCACAACCAAGGCTCATATTCGCTTCAAAGGCGGCAAAACCCAGACACTCGTCACCATCAGCCCAAAATCGCCCAGCCAGCAGGTCAAGACGAGCCCCGACGTCATCCAACTGATCGATAAACTCCTCGACGATCATATTTTTTCCGAGATCGCCGACATTCTCAACAATCAGGGATACCGTCCGGGCTCGGTGACGCGCCGTGACCAGCGCAACGCCCGCTTCACAACCAAACGCGTCACCTATCTTGTTCGCGAATACAAGCTGAGATCACGCTATGACCGGCTCCGGGATCGTGGGATGTTGACAAAGAAGGAGGCGGCTGCACACCTCAATATCCATGAGCATACCCTCGCCAGATGGGCTGAACATGGCCTCGTCACCAGCCATGCCTACAACGGACACTATTACCTGTACGAGCTTCCGAAGAGCGATTTACCGCAAAAGCAATGCAGTCGATGGAACCAACTCGTCGATCGCCTCGCCGCCCATAAGGAAAATGCCAGACACGCCAAAACCTTCAACTGAATCCGAAAGAGAGATGCAGTATGAATGCAGATCGTTGTAGGTTAGCACCATTCCGGTGCCATCCCACACCAGGATCTTCAGGCGATCGCCGCGCTTCGACCGGAAGATCACCGTCACCCCGGAATGCGGATCGAGCTTCAATTCGGTCTGCACCATCAGAGCCAGCGCCTGATGCCCACAGCGGAAGTCAACCGGCCGCGTTGCAATCAGGATCGGCAGGCGTTGGCCCGCGACGATCATGCCGTCCCTCGCATGGCTCGCACCAGAGCCGCCACACGTTCAACCGGCACATCGCCGGGAACCCGCATCACAACGTCCGGGCCGATCTCCAATGTCAAGACCGACGAAACCGTCGCCGGCAGCGGCGGCGCCAAAACACTCACAGCCTCGCTCGGCTCTGCCGCAATCGCCAAAGGCACAAATGCAGGCTCGGCATCGCCGCTCTCCGACTGGCCCGACATAGTCTCAAAAGGCAACGCCAGAATGCCCTCGCGCACTTGCCGGCGCCACAAGGAAAGCTGGTGCGCAACAACGTCATGACGGCGCGCGACATCAACAACACGAACGCCAGGCTCAAGGCTTTCCGCCACGATCCGCGCCTTCACATCGTCCGGCCAACGCCGGTTTCCGCGGCGCGGCTCGACAACTTCGTAACGCCCAACAAATCCATCATCTGCCATGCAAATCTCCAGATAGTCCTGGAAACCTTCTCGCACACCCGGCAAGCCTCAAAATATAGCCAATTCAATGGGGCGGAGACGGCGCTTACGCCGCAATCATAAAAATACGAAAGTTGATTCAATTTGAGAGGGCCATTGCCGATTACATCCGGATTGATGACATTGCCGACATAGCCGATCCAATCATTATATTGAGAGCCGGCGCGGCCGATGAGGAAACCACCAAGCGATATATTCGCCACAGGTAGATCGGCGCCGATCGTGCTACTATCGTCCGTATAATCGAACCGTAGAGTCGTCGTCGTCTTCAGGAGGCCATATTCAGTCTCCGTTGCCGCATTGACATAGATTTCGCTTCGCGTCAGCCAGGTGGTGCCGCTGGGTTCAACTGGGGCGTAAGGATTGTATGACGATGCCTGCGTGCGGACCATACCCCCGACTTGCATGCAGGTTTCAGATCCAGGGATATAGAAATAGCCCTTGCCGTAGGCATCGCAGATGCGGACAAGTTCAGCCGGTTCCGGCTCGACGGCGACGACTTGATCGATAGCGCATACGGAAGGCGCGACTGAAAGTGTTGCAATCCCGCCGAGAAGAATGGGTCTGATATTCACTGAAGCTCCGATGTTTGGGTCAAAGAGAAATTCATCGCCCGCGCTAAACGCGTGCTCAACAATCGTCCTGGAAAGCGAATTTTATGCATGAGATTTGGGATCAGGGATTCATTCCCATCCCTGAGCAAGCAAGGACTATCGTTACGTTTTCAAGAGAAGCAATTCGTCCTGAATATTCCTTGGTGACAAGACCAGATCTCTCCATTACGTCCGGAAATCTGATGGCAGGAGGTAGGCGGCGGCAGAGAGCATTTTGCTGACATTTTCGACATTTCCGCTCAGTTGACTTTGATCGTGAAGCGTTCGCAAATGGCTCGAAGCAATATGCATGCCGCAGGAAAAACCCTTTGTTTTGCAGTAACTTTCTTAAAGCAGCTCTCCGGCAAGTCCGCCATTGTCGCATGTCAGACAGACCTGAGCGACATCGGCGCATGATGTTTGCAGGTAGCAGCTTTTGAAACACGGGTGGATCGTCGATCAACCGTCTGCTTATCGCTTGCAGGTCTAAAGCCTCAGTTCACGCCGTGACTCCAACTGTATCGAATGAGCGGGTGATTTCCAGCGCACGTTCGGGGCATGATCGAGCACCCCGGGATGCGCGAAATTCGTTCCCTGCAGCAACGTCGATATTGCCGGGCAGGATATAACCATCCTCATCCAACTTGAAGATCTCCGGCGCTTGGAACCAGCATCGCGCGTGTCCCTGGCATTTGGCAGTGTGGACGATGATGTGCATGCCGCACCTCCGAAGCTGCATAGCGGCGCTCGAGTTATGACCATTCCAGGACCAGATTTTCGATCCCGAACACATGGCCGCCATGGGTTATGGGGGCCGTACCTTCTTTGATACGGAAATGAGGAATATGAGACAGCCATTCCTCCAAGCCGATGATGATCTCCCGCCGGGCAAGGTGCGAACCAAGACAACGATGGGGACCTGCGGCGAACGCGGTGTGGCAGTTGTCCTCGCGTGCCAGGTCAATCACGTTGGGATCCTCGAACTCCGCCGGATCACGATTGGCAATCATCGTAGCGCAGCAAACATAATCCCCTTTGCGAATCGGCGCGCCTTCGAAATCGATATCTTTCGTTGCCACACGAATCATCTGTACGGTCGAATATGCCCGCAACAATTCTTCGGTTGCGAGCACGATCCGTTCCGGTTCACTGCGCAACAAATTTTGGTCTTTTGGATTGCGTGCCAGATGGGCCAAGTCAAAGCCGATCGCGGCTGCGACCGTATCGAGCCCCGCGACGAACAATAGTACGCCGATGCCACGGACTTCGTTTTCGGCCAGCAGGCGGCTATCGATCTGTGCCTGCACGACGAAGGTCATGAAGTCGCCTGCAGGCTCTTTCCGGCGCAAGGCCGCAAGTTCATCGATAAACTCCAGAATAGACCGAGCGGCTGCCGATCGTTGGACCTTATCTCCGTGGAGCAAGGCCTTCGCCCAGCCGACAAATACGTCGAGCCGCTCGTTCGGTAATCCCAAAAACTGAAGAAAGACGCCAACTGTGAATGGAATGGCAAAATCTTTCATCACCTCGCAGCTTTTACCCGACACGGAGATCTTTTCGACAATGGTGATCGCTTGCGCACGGATAGACGCTTCCAGCGCCATCACTCGTTTTGGCGAGAACAGGGGGTTAAGCAGGGAGCGAAAGATGCCGTGGGCCGGTGGATCAAGCTCGAGTGGGATCAACGGCCAGTCGTCACCGAGCGCAGAGGCGAAAATGCTGCGATTGCTGGAAAAAGTATCAGGGTCCTGCAGCACTTTGCGTTGGTCTTTGGCCCGGGTTCTGAGCCACGTGCCACGACCATCACGCGTATTGTGGAGTGAATAAAACACTGGTGGTCCGGCGTGAACACGAGCGGCGGCTCCATGAGGATCTCCATTGGAGACGCGTTGCATGCCGGGTGACGTGAACAAGCTGAAGTCGCTCACCATTTCGCGCGGAACATGATCTGGAATTGGGTCACCCACGAATTGATTTCTCCTGAACGGCGGCTGGCTGCATTAGCCCGTCATGTTCTTTGACGGCTGAAGTCCCATTGCCGCTCTTCATCTGCCGATCGAAAAGCCAAGAGGGCGAGTGGCGATACTCGGCAACTCCGGCTATTGACCGTCGCGATCTGGTTGTCCGGTCGATCGCGACCCGACATCCCCCGATTATGAGGCCACTCAAGGTGCCGGCAGCGCTGATCGCCTCGCAGAGAGAGTTCAAAATTCATGCCAGTTCCCTTTGGTCGGCCGAAAAGCGATCTTCCCGTTGCTCTTCGGCTATTTGATCCCGAGCAAGCTGAAAAAGCTTGTGTCGAGGAGCTAACAAAAACCGGTGAAACGCGATCGCGCTCGCGCAAGCAACTTGGCGTAGAGGTCGACGAGCAAACACGCGACATTACGGTGTCGCGCTTCCGACAATGCCGGACACGGTCAAAGGCGCATGAGTAGCACTTCATTGTTTTAAAACGATGTTCTGCCTTGGCCTGAATAATGCCTGAACCGCCGCCGACTTGCTGGAGGAGGAAAATCCGACAGTCGGCCCCACACAAAAAGGTGGGTAGCTGCAAAGACACCGCCATACGTATGGCACAGAAAGCCGCCGCCACGATCCGTGCGCTCAATGCGACGGGCAAAAGAATTTTTTGCGCAAAAGTTTCGCCTGTCGCCAATCCATCGCCACCCACAGAGGAGAGCAATTGTGAGCTTTCTTGAAACGAGTTTGAAGCTGTTTCAACAAAAATATGCGCCAGACTTAGGTCCAGAACAATACGCTCACCACACTGGATGTGATCGGGACGGCAATTCGATGAGCGGCTCGCTGTTGTGGGCAAGGGCTGAAACCCAGAGGATGAACAATGCGTTGGATACCGGGACAACCAATATGGTCGACGCCGAGATCAAGTTGGCACGAGACCTTCAGCAGAGAGTAAAAGAGTATGTCCGATGGCCTCAGGGCAAGCGATCTCAAAAAGGGGTGTCAATTCTCGACTTTGGCCCCGGAACAGTGCGAGCATTTCAGCAGAAGACCCTTCCCCTTGCAACGGAGTTGCGCGGAAAAACCTCACGTTGCGTACTGGTTGATCGCTCGAACGAGTTCCTCTCGGATATAGAGCGATCGCCACCATCGTTCGACCTGAAGATCGAGTTCATACGAGATGACATTTTTTCCGGGCGGCGCTTTTTTTCCGATGAGGAAACGGCATTGGTCGTCATGTTCGGGCGGACTTTTGGGAATCTTGCCGCTTCCATAAGTGAGGCTCCTCCGGTTGCGGCGGTTGTCCAGGCGTTGAGGAGGATATCGAACAGCGCTGAGAAGTGCTGGCTTGCGATCTCAATAGGCTCGGATCTGAGGTGGAATGTCGCAAAAGCCTACTACGAAGCGCATCCAGAATTTCAGCTAAACGTATTTTATCGAATGAAGGCAGAATTACCCGTCGACGATAACTTTGATCCAGGAGTGTTTGAGTATGAGGCGGATATAAGAGGTGATGACAGCTTCATGCAGGTGATCCACACCGCGACGGTGAATAGAAATTTGTCGTTTCGACTCAAAGGAAAAAGCATCGAACTTAAAAATGGTGATCGGCTGCATTTGAAGAACTCATTTTCTTTTTCGGAAGAGTTTTTCAGAGAATGCGCGAACCTGGCAGGGCTTGTGTCGGTTGATGTGCTTTCAGATGCCGCCGGCTCAGACATTCACGTGCTGGAAAAGGCGACCTAAGAACAAGTCCTGCCGCCGCTGCCGGCGAAGAGCCAATCCTTCGCATGCTATTGGCAATAACCAGCCATTCCACCCATGTCTGGCAACGATTTGTCGTGCCCTTTCGGCCAAAGCGCGAGGGAATATCGGGCATAACGGATTGGGCAACATTCGCGGCCGAGACGCTCGGCCCCGAACTCGATGTCCCGGCGAGGAGGTCGGCAGCAGTCCCTCGCGCTCGTCAGGCGGTTAACGGGTCAAGATCACTTGGCCTTGTCCGATATGCGACAATCGATCGATATGCAACGCCGGGCGGTTTGATCGATTATGTTGAACAAGAAAACATTTTTTCCTTTGGCACGCATATTGCTGCGAAGCATTTGCAGACGCGTCACGGTCCGACGGTACCGCATGGAGATGTCGAAATGTTAGCGCCAAATTATCTGCCGGGACCTATGCCCGGTCATCCGAGAGCAGAAGGCTCCAGATCCCGAAGAAGGAACAGGCCATGTTCGCCGAGGAATATCGAACGGTGGCCACGCAGACGCATCAGGTTGTACCTGGGTGGTCGCGACGAACGCACGAGCAAACCCTCATCGTCGTCATAACCTCTAATCTGACGGCGCCTCAATAGGCGGCTTTTTGTTCGCGGCGATCAATGCCGACCGGTCCGGCGCGTTTTGAATTGATATTTGCCGAATTGCTGCAGAATCTCCCCAAACGCCCGTCGTGGAACCCTCGAACTTGGACAGCAATCGCATCCAGGCGCGAGGCCTTGGACGATTGGTCCAGATCCTTCAACCGCAGGAACCTAATCCATGGCTCACTTTGAAGACATCGACCAGTTTCGTCAGCGTATCGCCGAAGCACTCCCTTCGGCCAATATCCCAACCTTGTTGCTCCTGCTTTATCAGTTCACAGGACGAGAATATTGGCTAGGTCCGCGGTTTATTCCTGCCAAGAGCGGCTGGGACGACAACGACTCCGGTGGTCTGGCAATCGAATTGCAGGCGGAGATTCGCGATGCAGCACTGAGCGCCATCATGGCTTGGCGCCAAGGCGTTCCCATCGCAAGGGCAGACTTATCGGCAGAAGAATTGATCCGCATGCTCTCCATGTCAGAAGCTGAGCCTATTCCGCCGGAATATGCTGACATGATGATCCACAAGCTGCGGAGGTATTCAGGCGCGGTTCCTGATCCGGTGTGTTTGCCGGACAACTTCCGCATACTTGTCATCGGAGCCGGCATGTCCGGCATCGCGGCCGCAGTTCGGCTGCGACAACTGGGCGTTTCTTACATCCAGATTGAAAAGCAGGACCGCACAGGCGGGGTCTGGCATTCACATCGCTATCCTGGCTGCGGGGTCGACACGCCCGGACATCTATACTCCTTCACGTTTGCCAGCGGCGACTGGAGTAAGTTCTTCCCGTTGCAGCAGGAAATTGATGAATATCTCAACCGGGTCGCCTGCGACTTCGGTATTGAAAGCTCAATCCGCTACGGCACGGAATGCCTGTTTTCTCGTTATGATGAGGAAAGCCGGACTTGGCATTCTCGATTGCGCTTGCCAGACGGGCGGGAAGAAACCCTTGTAACCAATGTGGTCATTTCAGCCGTGGGCGGATTTACCACGCCAAAATGGCCAAACATTCCCGGGCTGCGTGACTTCGACGGACCGTTGGTGCACACCTCCAATTGGGATCCCGGGGTTACGCTCGACGGCAAACGCGTGGCTGTGATCGGAAACGGAGCATCGGCAATGCAGATTGTCCCGGCCATCGCCGATCGGGTGAGCGCCCTGACAATCTTCCAACGATCGCGCCAATGGGCGGCACCCTTTCCAAAATTTCTTATGTCGGTTCCCGAGTCGATGCAGTTCTTGCTCCGCGCGGTACCACATTACGAATGGCTTTATAGGCTCCGGCTGAGTTGGATTTTTGATACTCAAGTGCACGAATCCCTGCAGAAGGATCCGGCATGGCCGCATCCCGATCGCTCTGTGAATGCGCTGAACGACGGCCACCGCGAGACGTGTACACGATATATCGAAGAACAGCTCGCCGGGCGGCCCGAGCTACTGGCGAAGGTCATTCCCCCCTACCCGCCGTTCGGCAAGCGAATGCTCCTGGACAATGGCTGGTACAGAACCCTTCTGAAGCCGCAGGTCAGTCTGGTGGACAGCGCTGCTGCACAGGTCGAAGGCAAGTCGATCCGAGCGATAAATGGCGACAGCCATGAGGCAGATGTTCTCATCGTCGCCTCGGGCTACGATATCACACGCTTCTTGCTTCCAGTTCAGATATTCGGACGCGATGGCGTGACAGTACGTGAGGCTTGGGACGATGACGACTGTCAGGCGTATCTTGGTAGCGTCATGCCGGGTTTCCCGAACTTCTTCATGCTCTACGGCCCCAATACAGCCCTCGGTCATCGCGGGAACTTCATCTTCACGATCGAAAGCCAGCTGGACTACGTGCTGAGCGTTCTGCGCCAGATGGGAGAAAAGAAGTTATCCGAGGTGGAATGCCGGCAAGACGTTTATCAACACTACAACCGGACGATCCAGGAAATGCACCAGAAGATGATCTGGAGCCATCCCGGCATGTCCACTTATTTCCGCAACGCCCGGGGGCGAATCGTAACAAACAGCCCTTGGCGCCTTATCGACTATTGGAACCTAACGAAGGAGGCAGACCTCAGTGACTACCACATCATGGGGAACGTCGGCTACCAGTCAAAGGCCTCGGCTGAAGCGGTTTGAAAAGCGGTCGCCACTCAGGGGTCGAGTTGAGATCGAGGATTAAAATCGCTCACTGAATAAAAAGGCCTCAGGGGTGGGAAGGTGGAGGAGCAGGATGGCCGCGACCGAAACGTTTTACGATGTTATCCGTCGCCAGGGCATAACCCGGCGCAGTTTCATGAAGTTCTGCAGCCTCACGGCGGCCTGCCTCGGCCTTGGCTCCGATACGGCCGCAGCGATGGCCGAGGCACTTGAAACCAAAGAGCGTGTGCCGGTGATCTGGATGCATGGGCTCGAATGCACCTGCTGCTCGGAAAGCTTCATCCGCTCCGCCTATCCGCTGGCCAAGGATGTAGTCCTGTCGATGATTTCACTCGATTACGACGATACAATCATGGCGGCGGCCGGCTACCAGGCCGAGGCGATCCTCAAAGAGACCAAGGAGAAGCACAAGGGCAAGTACATTCTTGCCGTCGAAGGCAATCCGCCGCTCAACGAAGGCGGGATGTTCTGCATCGATGGCGGGCGACCCTTCGTCGAGAAACTCAAATGGATGGCCGAAGGCGCCCTGGCTGTCATCGCCTGGGGAACCTGTGCCTCTTCGGGCTGCGTTCAGGCCGCAACGCCCAACCCCACCGAGGCGACGCCGATCGACAAAGTGATCCGCGACAAGCCGATCATCAAAGTGCCTGGCTGTCCGCCGATCGCAGAGGTGATGACCGGCGTCGTCACCTTCATCACCACGTTCGGCAAGCTCCCCGAACTCGATCATCAGGGTCGGCCTAAGATGTTTTATTCGCAGCGCATCCACGACAAGTGCTATCGGCGCGCTCATTTCGACGCCGGCCAGTTCGTCGAGGAGTGGGACGACGAAGGCGCGCGCAAGGGCTACTGCCTCTACAAGATGGGCTGCAAAGGCCCGACCACCTATAACGCCTGCTCGACCGTTCGCTGGAATGGCGGCGTCTCTTTCCCGATCCAGTCGGGTCATGGCTGCATCGGCTGCTCGGAACAAAATTTCTGGGACGCAGGAAGCTTTTACTCCCGACTGACCGAGGTCAGCCCATTCGGCGTGGAAGCCACTGCAGACCAGGTGGGCATGACCGCAGCTGGTGTTGTCGGTGGGGCGATTGCTGCCCATGCTGCAATCAGCGCCGTCAAGCAGGTCACCGCCAAGCGCGGGAAAACCGGTCCTAAAAACGGCAATGGACAGGAAAGATCACGATGACCATCCAAACGCCAGATGGCTTCACGCTCGACAATTCCGGCAAGCGTCTTGTGGTCGATCCTGTAACCCGCATCGAAGGCCACATGCGGGTCGAGGTCAATGTCGACGAGGACAATATCATCCGCAATGCCGTTTCCACCGGCACAATGTGGCGAGGCATTGAAGTCATCCTCAAAAATCGCGATCCACGCGATGCCTGGGCTTTCACGGAACGGATCTGCGGCGTCTGCACCGGAACCCATGCGCTCACATCGGTGCGGGCGGTTGAAAATGCGCTCGGCATAACCATTCCGGAAAACGCCAATTCGATCCGCAATCTCATGCAGCTGGCATTGCAGGTTCATGACCACGTCGTGCATTTCTATCACCTGCATGCGCTCGACTGGGTGGATGTCATATCTGCCCTCACGGCCGATGTGAAGGCCACCTCGGCGCTTGCCCAATCGGTGTCCGATTGGCCATTGTCTTCGCCGGGCTACTTCAAAGACATCCAGACACGGCTGAGAAAGTTCGTCCAATCCGGCCAGCTTGGTCCATTCAAGAACGGCTACTGGGGCAATCTATCCTATAAGCTGCCGCCTGAAGCGAACCTGATGGCCGTAGCACACTATCTCGAAGCCCTCGATTTCCAGAGGGAGATCGTCAAGATCCACACGATCTTCGGCGGGAAAAATCCGCATCCGAATTGGCTGGTCGGCGGAGTGCCCTGTCCGATCAACCTCGACGGCACGGGAGCCGTCGGCGCGATTACAATGGAACGGTTAAACCAAATTTCGTCGGTGATCGACCAGCTGATCGAGTTCAACGAGAAGGTATACCTACCGGACATCATGGCGATCGGTTCCTTCTACAAGGATTGGCTGTTCGGCGGCGGGTTGTCGGGCAAGAACGTGCTTGCCTATGGCGACGTGCCGGAACACGCAAATGACTACACGGAGGCGAGCCTGAAGCTTCCGCGCGGTGCGATCATTAATGGCAATTTCAACGAAGTCCTGCCAGTCGACCATTCCGATCCAGAGCAGATCCAGGAATTCGTCAGTCACTCCTGGTACGAATATCCGGACGAGGCCAAGGGCTTGCATCCCTGGGACGGTGTCACCGTGCCGCATTACGAGCTTGGGCCGAATGCCAAGGGCACCAAGACCAACATTCAAGAGCTGGACGAAGGCGGAAAATATTCTTGGATCAAGGCGCCGCGCTGGCGCGGCCACGCCATGGAAGTCGGCCCGCTTTCCCGTTGGGTCTTGGGCTACGCCCAGGGCAAGGCAGAATTCAAGGATCCCGTCGACAAGGTCCTGAAGGACCTCGGCCTGCCGACCGCGGCGTTATTTTCGACACTAGGGCGTACCGCCGCTCGCGCGCTCGAATCCGTCTGGGCAGGCCGGCAGATGCGCTATTTCCACAACAAGCTGGTCGCCAATATCAAGGCCGGCGACAGCGCCACCGCCTTCATCGACAAATGGAAGCCGGAGACTTGGCCTTGCGAGGTCAAGGGCGTCGGCTTCACCGAGGCCCCGCGCGGCGCCCTCGCACACTGGATCAAGATCAAGGGGGGCAAGATCGACAATTATCAATGTGTGGTGCCGACCACCTGGAACGGTAGTCCGCGCGATCCGCACGGCAATATCGGCGCGTTCGAGGCCTCACTGATTGACACGCCTATGTCGGATCCGTCGCAGCCGCTCGAAATCCTCCGAACCCTCCATTCCTTCGATCCGTGCCTTGCATGCTCCACCCATATCATGAGCCCGGACGGACAGGAAATGGCCAAGGTCCAAGTCAGATGAGGAGGACGATCATGAGCATCTCTGCTATCTCAAACGCCGATGACGAACGCGCCAGCGAGCGCGAAAACGTGTATGCCTACGAGGCGCCCGTTCGCCTCTGGCACTGGATAAACGCTTTCTCCATCCTGGCGCTGGCGCTGACGGGTTATTTCATCGGCAGCCCATTGGCGGCGGCACCCGGCGAGGCGAGCGCCAATTTCCTGATGGGCTATATCCGTTTTGTCCATTTCGCCGCCGGGCAGATCCTGGCCGTGGCCCTGATCCTCAGAATCTACTGGGTCTTCGTCGGCAACGTGCATGCACGCCAAATCTTCTACGTTCCCTTCTGGAGCGGACGGTTCTGGAGCGAATGGCTGCACGAGGTGCGCGTTTACACATTCCTTACTGGACGCGCGTTGAAATATGCTGGCCACAATCCGCTGTCGCAATTCGTCATGTTCGTGACGTTCACGCTGCCGCTGACATTCATGGTGATCACCGGATTTGCGCTCTATGGCGAAAGCGTCGGCCACGACAGCTGGGCATACAGGCTGTTTGGTCGGGTATTCTTCATCTGGCCGAACAGCCAGTCCGTTCATACCCTTCATCATCTGGGAATGTGGGTGATCCTGATCTTCGTGATGATCCATATCTATATCGCGGTACGCGAGGACATCGTCAGCCGCCAGAGCATCGTTTCGTCGATGATTTCGGGCGAGCGGCTGTCCAAGCACAACGAGGACTAGGATGGACGAAGCGAACTCTCGCAAACCGAACGTTTTGGTGCTCGGCATTGGCAATATTCTCTGGGCGGACGAGGGTTTTGGCGTCCGCGCTGTCGAAGCCTTCCACCAGGCCTATGCGGTGCCGACCAACGTCACCGTGCTCGACGGCGGCACCCAGGGCCTTTATCTCGTGCAATATGTCACCGAAGCCGATCATCTGATTGTATTCGACGCGGTCGACTTCGGTCTCGCGCCCGGCACGCTGAAGATCGTCGAGAATGACGACGTGCCGAAATTCACCGGCGCCAAAAAGATGAGCCTGCACCAGACAGGCTTCCAGGAAGTTCTGAGCGCTGCCGACCTTCTCGATCGCTATCCCGCAAGACTCGCACTGATCGGCTGCCAACCGGTGGACCTCGATAGCTGGGGCGGACCGGTGACTGAGCCCGTCAAATCCGTAATCCCGGCCGCCGTAATGGTAGCCGCCGGCATCCTGGAGCGATGGGGCGTCGCCATCAGTTCGCGCCGCACCGCCGCGCCCGCTCTCCTCGCCAACGACATCGATTTTGCACATTACGAGCGGCGAGCGGACCGGGCGAATTGAGTGGTTCAGGGGGGTTCCGATGCAACCGAGGCAGTCGTCGGTTGCGTTCCTGTTCGCCGGCTGCATCCAAAACCCAAGGACCCGCGCGAGAACCCTTCCGGTTCCCAATATCATGAACCCAGGCAGATCGAGGGGCTGATTGTGTGCATAGGAATTCCGATGCAGGTGACTGGTGGCGAATTTACAGCGGAGTGCGAGCGCCACGGATCGGTTTTTGCGATTTCGATGGTGCTGGTCGGCCCGCAACCGGTTGGGACGTACGTTCTTACTCATCTAGGATCTGCGATCCGGGTGCTCGATGCCGACGAAGCACACAAGATCGACGATGCGTTGGCCGGTCTTGCTGAAGCGGTCGAAGGACGGTCATTCGAAACGCTATTTGCCGATCTTATCTCCCGCGAGCCGGAATTACCGTTGCATTTGCGGGAAAACTGGCAGTTCGTATTTCTCAACTGAACGCAATCTCCTCTTCCTTGTCGGCCACATGTTCATGTGGACTGTCCAAGGGCAGCCGGAGACGGACGAGATCGATCCTGCTGGCTGCGGGCGGATTGCTGAATATTGCGAAGCGTAACGCGCTGCCTCAGCATCGGGGCCGCGTGTGCGCATCCGCATAAGACCGCGACCGGAATTTTCCTTCAGATCAATACGACCCATCTTTCTCAGCAACTGGTACGCCGCTTGCAGATCCCAAGTGCGAGAATGAATTACACGCTGATTTGGAGCAGACAATGCCAGCCTACCCAGTTGGCTCCCTAAACGGCCGAAGCTGCCGAGCCGCAATGCTCATATCCGACATTGCTGCAACGCTTGCGGTGCAAAAAGCCGGCCAGCCGGGGCAGCTATTCGACATTTTCGAATTCGACGACGATGACAAGAAATTGGTCACGCAGACGCTCGGCAAGGGCGAGGTTTGCGGGGTAGCGGCGCTGCCCTCCGGGGTCCTGGCGCAGTTCAAGGAAGCGGTTATGGCCGGCGTCTGGCATATGCGCTTTACCGACCCCGCCGGCGACCTCATTGCGGAATATATCGAGGTCGGCCCGATTCCTATGACGGTGCGGAGGGCCTGCACGGCGCTGCCGGCCTTGGTCTCACATGGACCTGCGCCGCCTGGCGCTATGAACGTCATGCCGGTGCTGACCGAGATCGGTGACCGCATTGTCCAGTACCGGGATGGCGATCCTGCGCACGCTATCATTTTGTCGTTGTTTCCGATGAGCATCGAGGATGTGAATTTCCTGCAGGTCACGCTCGGAGCCGGTCCCGTACAACTGACATCACGCGGCTACCGCACCTGTCGCGTGACGGCAGCAGGGGCCCGAAACGTTTGGTCCGTACAGTTTTACGACAACATGGATGAGATCGTCCTCGACATGCTGCAAATCGTCGACATCCCATCCCTCGCCCTCGCGACTGAAGAGGATTTCCGCGACTCCGCCGCGCGCCTGCGTGATGTCGAGGAGGCTTATTTCAAATGATCAGCTTCGAGAATCTCGTCACGCATGTGACCGTTTCGGATAAGGATAGGGTGAAAGGCGGCACATGCTGGACGTCTATGCGCCCGCGAAAGGCGCTTCGGAAACGAGCTTGCTGGCATTCGGCGGGCGAACGACCGCATCGTCGCGACGCCACGGTTCATGATTTTGGCTGCTGTAGGCACGACTCGGAATGTGCGGGCAGGCGTGATCGAATTCATCGCCGGCAAAAATCCGAGACGACTGGCGGTTTTGATTCCTGCTTGCTGTTTTTCATGGCCTTTGAGTTTGAAACGATGGGGACGGTGTTGAAGGCGATGCGCGCATTTTTCAACATCGTTGCGCTCGCGCCGCCATCCCATCCAACCGCCAGCCCCATGCGCCGTGATCTGCGTTGGAGGGTTTTCCGAGCGCTTCGGGAGCTTGTTGCATGACCTATCTCCTTAGCGCCGGCTCGATCCGGATCGATGTGACGGTGTCGCAAGCGCTTGCCTGTTTCGTGGACGTGAGGGTCAACCGCCCGCAAGAATTGGCACGCATGTTCATTGGCCATCGACCGGAAGAGGCGCCCATGCTTGTCGGATGGGTTTTTTCGCTCTGTGGCTATTCGCAATCGGTGGCGGCGCGCCTTGCCATCCTGAATGCAGCCGGCCTACCGATGCCCATCGAGGAGCAGCTCGCGGCGGTGGCCGGATTGCTTGCCGAACGGATATTCGAAACTTTGAGGGCGCTGATTTTGCACTGGCCCTCATCAATATCGTTACGTCTGGTGGCTGACGCGGGCCAATATCTGCGCGGCGCCCTGGCCGCGTCGCAGGCAATCATCGGCCAATCGCGAGAGAAAAAAGTGAACCATAGTGCCCTGGCTGCCAACGCGCGGCGGCTTGCCGATGCAGCAGAGGGGCTCGGCATCTCGAAAGACGACGGATTGTCGCCGGATGGCACGGCTTGCGCGGCGATTTTTCGAGATATCAAGGACGACCGAACTTTTTCAGGCCGGCGCCCTGATCCGCTGAGTGCCGCCGATGATGCCGAAGTTATTGCCCATCTTTGCAAAGATGCGCACTACTGCGCCTTGCCGCATCTTGCCGGTCGGGTCGTCGAAACCGGTGCTTATGCCCGGCATTGCGACACCAGCAGGCCAGACGATCCGCACCTTAGGCAACGCTTCATGGCACGCATAGGCGACGTTGGCCTTTGCTTGAAGCAACTCGCGCATCTTGCCAAGGGCCAGAATGATCCTTCCGAACTGATGGCCGGTGGTTCGGTGCCCGGCGACGGCGGCTTTGGCGTGGTGGAATGTGGGCGTGGCAGACTTTATCATCAGGCCGAGATCGACGCGAACGGGAAACTTTGCGCCTACCGGATACTGGCCCCGACCGAATGGAATTTTCATCCGGCCGGTCCATTTGTCAAAACCCTACTGTCATCGCGGATCGGTGCTCATGAATCAGCAGCCCGGTCAGTTTATCGCCTCGCGGCTCTGTTCGATCCCTGCGTCGAGTTCAAGCTTAACGTTCGCGATGCCGCGCATGCATGAAATGTCGTTGATGGAGAGTGTGATCGCCATCGTCTGCGAGATGGCGCAGCTAAATGGTGCGAGCGCAGTCAAATCGATCCGCCTCGATGTCGGTGTCTTGAGCCATATCAATCCGGATTCGCTCCTGTTCTGCTACGAAGCTGTGCGGCGTGGGACGATTGCCGAACATGCCGCACTCGAAATCAACCGCATCGCCGGCGAGGGCTGGTGCCTCGATTGTGGGAAGACGGTGCCCCTCGATGAGCGATTTGGCGCCTGCCCGGATTGTGGGCGGTATCAGGTGCAGGCGACGGCGGGCGATGAATTGAGGATCAAGGACATGGAGGTGATCTGATGTGCACGGTATGCGGCTGCGAGATGGCAACATTGGAAGATGGCAAGAGCAAGACAGGCGCGCAAGGCGACCATGATCATCATCGCGGTCACCTGCACGATCATGGACATCCTCATGATCGTCACTACGCGGAACACGGTGCGCTCCAACATCATCAACGGATTGCCGGCGTGCATGTCCCGGGCATGAACCCGGAGCGCATCGTCCAGATCGAAAAGGACATCCTGTCCAAAAACAATGCCTATGCTGCCGAAAACCGGGCTCGGTTCGTTCGTGACAGCATCTTTGCGCTGAATTTCGTTTCAAGCCCCGGGTCGGGAAAGACCAGCTTTCTGGTGCGCGCCATTCACGACCTCAAGGACCGAATGTCGATCAGCGTGATTGAAGGCGACCAGGAGACCTCCAACGATGCCGCACGCATCCGCAAGACCGGTGTTTCCGCAATCCAGATCAACACCGGCAAGGGCTGTCACCTCGACGCCCACATGGTCGGCCACGCGGTCGAGGACCTGGCGCCCGAGCCCGGTTCAGTCTTGTTCATCGAAAATGTCGGCAATCTTGTCTGTCCCTCCGCTTTCGATCTCGGCGAGGCCCATAAGGTCGTGGTGCTTTCGGTTACCGAGGGCGAGGACAAGCCGCTCAAATATCCCGACATGTTCGCGGCCGCCGACCTGATGATTCTCAACAAGTCCGACCTGCTACCGCATCTCGACTTCGATGTCGGGCGCTGCATCGCTAATGCGCTGCGCGTCAATCCACGCCTTCGCACTCTCACGGTTTCTGCGCGCAGCGGCGACGGCATGGAAGCGTTCTATTTCTGGCTGGAGGCTGAGGCGGCCCGGATCGCGAAAGCTTCGCAGGTAGTCTGACGATGGTGAGCACCTTGGCATCCATGGCGGAAGATCGTGTCCGGCGGTTGCGAGTGCGTGTGCGCGGTGCCGTGCAAGGGGTGGGATTCCGGCCGTTCGTCTATAGGCTTGCGAGAATGATGCAGCTTACCGGCTTCGTGCTCAACGACAGCGCCGGCGTGCTGATCGAGGTCGAGGGCACCGCTGTCGACTGCTTTGCGGAACGCGTCTGGAAGGAGGCGCCGCCGCTTGCCCGCGTCGATACCGTCGATAAGCTGGAACTGGAGCCGGCCGGCGACGAAACGTTCGAAATCCTCGAAAGCGTCGGCGGCCGTGGCGCCACGCGCATTGGCGCCGACGCTGCCACCTGCGTCGAATGCCGGCACGAACTGAATGATCCGGACAACCGCTTTTTCGGTTATCCTTTTGTCAACTGCACTCATTGTGGCCCGCGCTTCACCATCACCCGTGCGCTCCCCTATGATCGCGGCCGGACCTCGATGGCTGCGTTCCCGATGTGCAGCGCCTGCGGCGCAGACTATGCCAACCCCGAAAGCCGGCGGTTCCATAGTGAGCCCCTCGCCTGCCCGGCTTGCGGCCCACAGCTTAGCCATCCTATCGCGGAGGTCTCCGCGCGGCTCATGAATGGCCAGATCATTGCGATCAAGGGCGTCGGCGGCTTCCAGCTCTTCTGCGACGCACGCAATGATACGGCGATTGATCGTCTCCGACGACGCAAAATGCGCGACGAGAAGCCGTTCGCGATCATGGTGCCGGACATTGAGACAGCCCGAATACTTGCCAGGCCCTCGCGGGCGCAAGAGGATTTGCTCGCCTCGACCGCCGCCCCGATCGTCCTTATCGAGGCGCGTGATCACCTTTCCAAGCTCATCGCTCCCGGCCTCAGTCGGATCGGCCTGCTGCTCGCCCATGCGCCGGTGCACCACCTGTTGTTTGCCGCGTTTGCAGCAGAAGCGGCCGGCGCTCCCGCCGCTCTGATTGCGACCAGCGCCAATCCGGAGGGTGAACCGCTCGTATCAGATAATGACGATGCCATGCATCGGCTTCCCGGGGTTGCCGACCTGATCGTCACACATGACCGTGACATTGCCATTCGCGCTGACGATTCCGTCATGCAGGTAATTGACGGCGCGCCGAGCTTTCTGAGGCGCGCCCGGGGTTTTGTCCCGGAGCCGGTCGATCTTGGCGAGGACGGCCCATGCGTGATTGCCACCGGCGCGGACTTCAAAAACGCGATCTGCGTGACACGGGGCCGGGAAGCGTTCCTGTCGCAGCACATCGGCGGTCTCGACAATGTCAAAGCGATCAGATTCCAGCGGGAAGCCCTCGAGCATCTCTGCTCTATCCTTGATGTCAGGCCCGAATTTGCTGCCTGCGATCTGCATCCGGATTTTCGTTCAGCGCGGATCGCGGAACATTTGGATTTGCCGCTTCTGCCGGTGCAACATCACCTCGCCCATGTCGCGGCCGTGGCGGCGGAACATCATGCCGGCGGGCCGGTCCTCGGGCTTGCACTCGACGGCCACGGCTATGGCGTCGATGGCAGTAGTTGGGGAGGCGAAATGCTGGTCGTCAACGGTCCTCGCTGGCGACGGCTCTCTTCGCTTCTGCCCTTGCCGGCGCCAGGCGCCGGCCGGGTCGCGCGGGAGCCCTGGCGCATGGGAATTGCCGCTCTTCAGGCCGCCGGCCGGCGCGACCTTGCGGCCACGCTTTGGCCCGGACATCCTGGTGTCGCGCAACTTGATGCGATGTTTTCCCGCGGCTTGCAATCAGCCGATACGTCCAGCTTGGGGCGGCTATTCGATGCAGTGGCTGCGATAGCGGGCGTCCGCCTCGTCCAGAGCTACGAGGGGCAGGCAGCAATGGAACTCGAAGCACTCGTCGATGATCCCCAATGTCTTGCCGGGGGCTACAGTCTCGCCGATGGCCTGCTTGATTTCCGACCCCTCATCATCCATCTGGCGGAGCGGCAGCTTGGCCGCCGAAAGGCCGCAGACCTATTCCACGGCACGCTGATCAGCGGCCTCGCCGATTGGGCTTCCCTTGGTGCATCGCAGGCTGGCACGCGAGCGATCATGCTCGGCGGCGGCTGCATCACAAACCGCATTCTGGCCGAAGGTCTTTCCAGCGCCTTGCGCGACCATGGCCTCGAGCCCTACCTGCCGCACCAGATCCCGCCCAATGACGGGGGTATAGCGCTCGGTCAGGCCGCCTTTGCACGGCACGTCATCAAACACGACTGCGCCCAGAACTGGGAGCACCGGACATGTGCCTAGCCCTACCGGTCCAGGTGGTGGAATTGCTGCCAGACAATATGGCCAAGGTAACGCTGGACGGCGTCTTAAAGGTCATATCGATTGCACTCGTGGAGGATGTGACGCCCGGTGACTATCTCATCCTCCACGTCGGCTACGCGCTTGCAAAGATCGAAACTGAAGAAGCAGAAAGGACGCTTGCCTTGATCCGCGAAGCTGCCCTGGGAGGTCCGGCGTGAAATATATAGACGAATACCGCGATGCCAAGCTCGCCAAAGATATTGCTCGCCAAATCGCAGCGGCGGTAGATCCGGCGCGCAGCTATCATTTCATGGAATTCTGCGGCGGCCATACCCATGCAATTTCGCGCTATGGCCTTGAAGACCTGCTGCCGTCCAATGTGCAGATGATTCATGGACCGGGATGTCCAGTCTGTGTGCTGCCGATCGGCCGCATCGACGCAGCGATCGCGCTTGCCATGTGCCCAGAAATCACACTTTGCACCTATGGTGACTTGATGCGTGTACCATCCTCAAACGGCTCGAGTCTGCTCAAGGCCAGGGCGACCGGCGCCGATATTCGCATGGTCTATTCGACACTCGATTCGCTAAACATCTCCGAAGCCGAACCGAACAGGCAAGTCGTCTTCTTTGCCATCGGTTTCGAGACCACGACGCCGCCGACGGCGCTGTCGCTGCGGTTCGCGATCGCTAAGGACCTCGCAAACTTTTCGATCTTCTCAAACCACGTGCTAACACCGGCTGCGATCCAGACTATCCTTGAAAACTCCGATGCTCGCACGCTCGGCACTATCAAGATCGACGGATTGCTCGGCCCTGCACATGTCAGCACCGTCATTGGTACGCAGCCATTTGAAGTCCTTGCCGAAGAATATAACAAGCCGATCGTGGTGGCAGGCTTCGAGCCGCTCGATGTCATCTATTCAATCCTGATGCTCGTCCGCCAGGTCAATGAGGGCGTCCATAAAGTCGAGAACCAGTATATCCGAGCCGTGACCACCCTTGGCAACGAGAAGGCGAGGCGCGAGATCGCCAATGTCTTCGAATTGCGGGAAAGCTTCGAATGGCGGGGACTGGGCGCGATTCCCCAAAGTGGGCTTGGCCTCAGGCCTGGATATGCCAAATACGATGCCGAGAAACGTTTCGACGTCGTGACGCCGGCGGCAAAAGACAATCCGGCCTGCGAATGCGGCGCCATCCTGCGCGGTGTGAAGAAGCCGTCCGACTGTAAGCTGTTTGGTAAGGTTTGCACGCCCGATTCGCCGATGGGTTCCTGCATGGTGTCGTCGGAAGGCGCCTGCGCCGCGTATTGGCTCTACGGCCGTTTCGGCAGGCAGGGAAAGGCGGACGAAAGCAGCAGGACGATCGCATGACCACGAAAGCCAAAAGGTCGCGGCTCGACCTCAGGAACGGACGCATCGATCTCTCGCATGGGGCGGGGGGGTGCGCCACGGACCAGTTGGTCAAGGGCATTTTCCACAGGGCCTTCGACAATGACTGGCTCCGGGCTGGCAACGATCAGTCGGCATTTGCGGTTCCGGCAGGGTGCATGGTGATGACCACCGACAGCTATGTTGTCTCGCCGCTGTTCTTTCCGGGGGGCAATATTGGCTCGCTTGCGGTGCATGGGACGATTAACGACATTGCCATGGCCGGCGCATGCCCGCTCTATCTTTCGGCAGGTTTCATTATTGAAGAGGGGTTTCCGCTCGCAGATCTTAATCGAATTGCCGACGCCATGGGAGCGGCCTCCCGCGCGGCAGGTGTGCCAATCATCACTGGCGATACGAAAGTGGTTGAGCGCGGCAAAGCCGACGGCGTGTTCATATCCACCTCCGGCATCGGCATGATTCGAGCCGGTCTCGACCTACGCTCCGATGCCGCGCGGCCAGGCGATGCGGTCATCATCTCTGGTTCGATAGGCGATCACGGCGTCGCCGTGATGTCGAAGCGCGAGAACCTGGATTTCGATACGGACATCATATCGGATTGCGCTGCGCTGCACGGGTTAGTAGCGGCAATGGTCGAGGTCGCCGGATCGTCAATCAGGCTGATGCGAGATCCAACGCGCGGTGGACTTGCGGCGACACTCAACGAAATCGCCAATGCCTCAAATGTCGGCCTCCGCATCGACGAGGAGACCATTCCGATCAAACCGGAAGTAGCCGCGGCCTGCGAATTGCTCGGCCTCGACCCGCTCAACGTCGCCAACGAGGGCAAGCTCGTCGTATTGGTGGCGCCAGAGTTTGCGAATGCGCTGCTCGCCGTCATGCGCGCGCATCCGTTGGGTGCGCAGGCCGCATTGATCGGCCATGCCGAGGATGACGACCATTGCTTCGTCCAGATGGCGACGTCGTTTGGTGGCAGTCGCATTGTCGATTGGCTATGGGGCGAACAGTTGCCGCGGATCTGCTGAGCACGGCTGTGCATATCGCTTCACGCAAGACGGCGTGCCCGGAGCCAGCAACGAGCTTGGTGAGCAGCTTTAATGCGTACTTTCCATACGCACTCCCTCCTGTGGCCATGAAGAGATCTAAGTGCGGGCACACAAACATGATTGGTTCACAAGATCTCGCGCTGATCGCTGAATCGCGCGAGCATCTGTCGAATCTGCATATTTTCTTGACGAAGATATTTCATCAGCAAAGCCTTAAGCCGTCGATTCTCTTCTTCAAGTGCGATTAGCTCCTCGCCTGAGATATCGTCGTGGCTGGCGTTTGATTGGCCGCTTGTCATTTCGTCGGCATTATCGATATTCGCTTCACGTCGACGCTTTATGTTCTTTCGAGACCGGCTGGAAGAGCCCTCTTTCGGTTGTGAAACAGAGGCGAAGATCGCCCCATCGTCCTTCTGAGACGGGCACGTTTGTTCGGTTTCGAGAGAGGACGCCGCAATCCGTTTATCATCGCCGGTTTCAACCTCGTCGTTGAGATGAGTCTCTGGTATTGGATCCGACCACAGCTCGCTTTCTCGCTTCGGAACATCTGAGACGGTGTCAGGCTCGAAGAGATGTGGTGCGTCTGCCTCCGCCTCGCGCGCCAGCGTCTTGAGGTCGGTATCACCCCAGATAGAAGCTGGCTGGATCGTTGATCTGCGCCGGGCCGATTTGAGCTCGACAACGAATTTTCGCTGCTGTGTTTTCATGTATGTCCCATCTTTGAGATCGTAAGGAGGATTACGATCGGTCAAATCGCTCAAGCATCTTTTTAAGCTGATCATTCTGCAAAAGCAGCTTTTGAGCCAATTTAACCCTCAGTTGCGTGATTTCCTCGTCCAGGTTTGTCACCTCTTCGAAAAAGCCGTCCTCAGACGATGAGGATGTCTCATCTTGAGCATTGCTTGAGACAGCTGTGCTCTGCGCAGTGACGTCAATGTGAACTCCTTTCGCATGTGCCGGCTTTTTCGTCCGCGGTATGCCAGGGACCCGACTGCGCGTATTGCTTTCAAGCGGCACCGCGGAAGCTTCAGCGCTCGGCTGCCCGACCTCCGGAGGCGACAGTTCTTGAACCTCGTCACCTTCAACCGGTGCCGCACCTTCAATTTCGACCTCACCTTCGAATTCTTTTGAATCAGTCCTTATGATCTCAATAGATCGGCTTTCATCGGGCTCGGAGCTACTGGAGGGCTCTGGTGGGTTTAGCGCAAGCTGCGGTACGTCTTGAGTTTTGCTTTGGCTTGCGTCGGTATCGACACCATGCCCAATCGAACTTTCGGGTGCGGACTGTCGCCGCGACGTTAATCGAGCAAGGAATTTCCAGGGTAATTTCATAGTGCCTCAACCTCGACCAGTCCGTATCCATAGTGGCGCCGCAGCTTGACACCGGGCTCGGAAGGCGAGCCCGGCGAACGCATCTTCTGCCGAGAAGGATAGCTCAGGTCGATTTCGCCACCATCCCGCTGTTGATCGGCGATCAATCTAGCCCGAGCCGCTTGCGCAGATCGGCATTTTCGGCACGCAATTTCTCTGCCAAGAGGTTACGCAGCCTCTTATTCTCTTCTTCCAGCTGAAGAAGATCCGCCATCTCGTCCCTTGCCGAAATGGCCGTCGTACCTTTTTGCACGGACTGCTGTGCCGGCCTCTTGGCTGCAGTGTCCTTTATGGGTTCCTTGACGGAGATGTCGGCCACCTGCATTTCGACAGGCTGGGACTTTGTGTCTGCGGCTTGGTCGCTACGCTTCCTGCGACCTCGCGGCGCCTTCGCGGGTTTCCCAACCTGCGTAGTACCCGCTGCCTCGGCAGTTGCTTTCGGGCGTCGCGGAGCGCGCTGTTTTTTAGGCGCCGGCGTTTTTACCGGTATATTCGTGTCTGCCATCTCAGTGCTTGTGCCAGTATTATTCTCGTCAGCCATGAGTATCTCCCTCTGTCGGCAGGAGTTCTTTTCGGCTGAGTGAAAGACAGAGTCAACATTGGTGATTTTGTGGCCTACTTTTTGGACAGCACCTCTCAAAACTCGTGCCTAAAGGCGAGCGGCTGGCCTGCGGACTTTGGCAATGAAAAAATGCAGAGCTTGCGAGGTCGAACCGTCTGTCGAACGACGAGTTAGCGACCACATCTGCCAGGAAAGGGAGCTCCCCCTACCAGCTTCTGCGATCGCTCACGTCATTCAATGTTCGGATTTTCCTAAATCATTTGCAATAGATCGATGCTTCAGCTGGCACCCGATTCTTGACAGATATGTGCAAAGCCCGTTTGCACCGTCATGGAAATTGGCCCTTGGTTTGACCGACAAAGAGGATACGAAATGCGTGCACCATCAGGTTCTGTTCCCGGACTTTGCTCTGCCTCCGCCACCATGTTCGCTGTCGGAATGGCGTTCCTTGGCTATTGGGGAGTGTATGAGCCAGGCGGCTGGCATCGGTCCGATTTGATCGTCGTGTCTTGGCGCTAATCGGTTTTGCGGCGCTTGGCTCAGTTCCTTGGATCGTAACGACCCCTGTCGCGGAGGAAGGCCAGGAAAAGATCGTAGCCGCCAGGCGAGCGCTGTTGCTGGGCGTCGCATTGAT
Source organism: Rhizobium freirei PRF 81 (assembly GCF_000359745.1). GTDB lineage: Bacteria > Pseudomonadota > Alphaproteobacteria > Rhizobiales > Rhizobiaceae > Rhizobium > Rhizobium freirei. Next base: position 49,241 of record NZ_AQHN01000032.1, on the reverse strand, counting down.
CTGGTTGTCCGTTCTCGTGTCGTTTTTTTCTTAAGCCTCAGTCCGCACCAGACTGGGATTGCAGGGTCTGTGCAGTTCCTTGGCTGGATCGAGCACATCCAGTACGCAACTCCATGCGCCAACAGCTTCAGCTGCCCAGGAACCCCCAAATCCACCAGCAATTTGTTGCAATTCGGTTTTCGAGAAAGATGGCGGTTTTCATTTGAAATGTGGATGATTGCAAAGGATTTGACCAGATGCGGTCTCTAAGGACTGGGGCCGTTCTCTGCTTAGATTATGAAATTCAGCAATTCGCAGACGACGAGACCCGCCGCGCCGCGCAGGCCGGCGACATCTTCACGATCGCCGAGGGCAAGGGCGATCTCGTTATCTCCGGGATTGAACATCAGTTGCCTGACGCTCTTTCGAATAAGATCTAACATCAATTTTCCGCCATGCACGATGTCGCCATGCAAAGTGATGCAGCTGGGTGCCATCAGCTGTTGAAGGTTCACTAACCCGACAGAAATATTGGACGCGTAGTCTTCAAGCAGTTCTTTTGCCCCTTTAGCGCCAGTTTCGGCGAGCCACACCAAGCGGCTCGCATCCAACAAGCCAGCCTGCGGCAGGCCCCTGGCCCTTGCTTCGCCTCTCAGCCATGGCAGTGTCGCGATCGTTTCCCAACATCCGCGTCGTCCGCATCTGCACATTTGGCCATTGAGTTGCACGATGGTATGGCCGATCTGGCAGTGTTTACCCCCGGCGGCCCTATAAGGATGTCCATCGACATAGAGGGCCGCGCCCAACGACTGACCGATGTAAACGACCGCAAAATTTCTCTGTCCACGTCCTTGCCCGAACCAACGGTCGCCAACCAGCAAGGCTCTGGCATCTTGGTCGACGCAAGCCGGAACCCCGAAACGCTTTGCTAACTCCGCTTTTATCGGAAAGCCATGAAGGTACGGCGCGAAATCCATAGCCGCGATCGAGCCCGTTTGCGGGTTGAGCTCTCCTGCAACTGCCATGCCGATGCCTAGAACCTCTTGGTCGGCAGATGCGACTGACTTCTCAATGCAGGCACTGACGATCTGAAATGCATCGGCAGCATCTGTCAGATCTTTCGCCAAATCCACCTCGTGTTGAGCATAGAGCTCGCCCTCCAGAGAGACCAAGCATGTGTGGACACGGTCGTGCATCAGCCGAACTGCGCAGATCGGCTTGGCCCCTTTCGAGAACCACAGCTTTGTAGCGGGTTTTCCGCCGGACCGATCGGGGGGTACCAGGTCGCCTTCTTCAAGAATACTCTGATTGATCAGTGGTTGGACTATGCCGCCGATGGTTGCGCGGCTGGCACCGGTGACGCGCGCAAGCTCGACCCTGCTGGACGGACCCATATCGTAAAGGGCCTGCAGCAAGCGTCCTCGATTTGCAATCCCTAGCGTCCGCGCGGCGATTAGGGGATGAGCTGGCCTAAATCCTTTACTGTCGCTCTGGTCCCCCTCGGCCGGCCTGATGAGGCGCTTGCCAGATCCTTCGTGAGTGTTCGCGTTGCTCGCACACGCAATTGATGGTTTTTCCGTTCTTTTTATCATGGACTCCGTCTGATCCGACTTTCTCTTGTTGTGGAAACTCGATCGTCTTTACGCCACTCCCGCCTGAGTGCCTGCAGTCGTTGCCGAACGCTCCCGAACCCCCGAACCGATATAGCAATCATCACACACCTGCTTTTCTCCACCGCCGTTTGAATGTTCATTTCGAAAACGAAGAATTATCCTTCGAGTATATATTTATATTCGGGATTAAAATTTCCAAAAACCGGAGCACTACAACAGAAAGTCCCACAAACGCAAAATATACTTTTAAATATATTTCAGAACTACTGTTGATCTGACCTCCTAAAACATTAGAACTCTTCAGCAAATCGACAGACATCGACGTAACCAATCGCCGGAGGAATAAATGAACGAATTTGCCAGCAATAATCTGGACCTCTGTGAGTCCGGAGGGCACCAGCGAGAAAGGGATCTCGCTCTCCTTGGTGGGGAGCCCACCGTTCCTTCCGGGCGGATCACGCCTTGGCCAGCCACACAGACGGAGCATTTGGATGCACTCCGCGAAGTTGTAGACAGTGGAAAGTATCATCGGGTCAATCACCCTATCGTGGCCGATTTGGAGCAGGATCTCGCTACTTGGACGGGGAAGTGGAAGGTGCGCGCCGTCGGCAGTGGTACGGCGGCAATCCATATCGAGCTTGATTATTTTAAAGGTCGAGGCGAGCAGGTGGTGACTGCGGCGCTAAATTGGCCGGGCGCGGTGGGGCCAATTGCGATTAGTGGCCTTCAGCCCGATTTCGTTGATGTCGACATGAACCTCGCCGGGATCGATCAAGACGCGGCAGCCGACCGATTCGGACCCGGTGTCGGAGCGGTTCTCATTACCCATCTCTTCGGGAATAACATTCGTGTTCCTGATGCAAGATCTGCCGCGCGCGCCGAAGGGATTGCCGTGATTGATGACGTCTGCCAATCGATCGGCGCCATAAAAGCGATCGCAAATGGGGCATACATTGATACAGACGCCCTCGCTTTGTCTGGCAACGGCGCCAAGCATCTTGGAGCCGGCGAGCTCGGATTCGTGATTACGGAGGACAAAGATCTAATTGAACATGTGGACTGCGTTTCACTGACGAGTTCATCTCGAAACGGAGATCGGACTTTTTCGCCGTCTTCAGCAGGATATAACTACCGTCCGAACGTCTTCTCCTCCTCCATAGCAAAAATGCGATTGAGCAACCTCGAGACACAACTTCAGATTCGAAGGAATAATGGGAAAATTCTATGGGAAATGATCCGAGATCTCTCCGGTATATTTCCCCTCTTCGACCCATCTGACTGCAATCAGTCCATGCTCAGCTTCCCACTTCGCATCGAGCCGGAAGCTCTCGGTTTTGGTCCGGGTCCGACGGCAAGGGATACCATCGTCAAACTGCTGCAGGCGGAGGGCGTGCCCGTTTTGATCTGGCTCAGGAAGCCAGTGTTCGAATATCTGCCGAATATTGCCAAGGATTGGAAAGCCGCCGATTTTCCAAACACGGTAAAACTTTTAGATACCATGTTTTGCGTATCGGAAATCGCGCCACCCAACGAAGCCGGGGTAATGGAACTTTACGCAGAAGCATTTCATCGGGTCTGGACGGCTCTTTCCAAGTTTGGCCCAAAGATTTCCGATATCATGACAACCGTCTGAACAAGCTGAATCCAAGCAAAGTCACCTTCGCGCTTGCTCTCTTGCAACGCCGTTTTCCAGCGACAACGGAGTGATCCCATGACCTCGTACAAAACGCCAAAACTTCTGATTTTCGATTGTGATGGAGTCCTAATCGACAGCGAAATCATTGCGACAGCGGTTCATATCGAAGTGTTGGCAGCGCACGGATATAATATAGCTGCGGAGACTTACAATCGTCGCTTCACAGGCATGACTGATCGGCAAACCTATTCAACCATCGAAGCTGAGTCTGGCTTGCGCTTGCCGGCGGGGCATCATGAATATGCTATGGCAGAAATTGGTAGACGGTATGCCAGCGATCTCAAAGCCATCTCAGGCGTCAACGAAGTTCTGGATGCCATTGATGTGGCGCGTTGCGTGGCATCGAGCAGCAATCTGAAGGAACTGCATTTCGCGCTCAAGCTAACAGACCTCTACGATTATTTTTCGCCGAATGTATTCAGTGCTTCCCAAGTCTCACGTGGCAAGCCCGCCCCGGATCTTTTTCTATTTGCGTCTGAGAGAATGAACACGTCGGCGGATAATTGCTTGGTCATCGAAGATAGCGTTGCCGGGGTCCAGGCGGCTGTGGCGGCTAAAATGCGGGTAATTGGTTTCGTCGGTGGTTCTCATTGTCCTCTTGGACATGCTGAAAAATTGCTGGAAGCCGGCGCCATGAGAACATTCAGCCAGATGGCGGCTTTGCCAGAAATTCTATCAAGTTGATGGTTGGGCGATGGTGTGCCAGGCAGGCTGGAGCCGTAGCGAGCGAACCAAACGCGCAAATGCGTTTGCGTTGGAGGGTTACCCAGGTGAGGACCCCTTTTGTCCGCGGCTACTGATCAGCGTCAGATTATCCCGCTGCAATGCTCTTTAGGAAGAGCTTCAATCTAAAGCAACCCGACACTCGGCAAATAGGAAGAGACGATGGCTGAAAAGCAAATACACATTCAAGCTCCAATAGTGATTGAGTATCTGGAGAATTGTCGCGATCTGGTTCCGGTTTGTGCAAGCTGGTCCTTTGGGCAATGGGGTTGTCAGGCCAATGGCTCATTCGAGCAGACACAGCGTGAGTTCCAAGCCTCCTCAAGAAGTTCTATGCCGCTAACTTTGGTTGCTAGCGAAGACAGCAGACCCACAGGGATGATCAGCCTTTCCAATTGTGATTTTAAAGGAAGGCCTGATCTTTCGCCCTGGCTAAAGTCGCTGTACGTCCATCCATTTCATCGCAATAAGGGTACAGCTTCATTGCTGGTTAAGAGGCTGGAACACGAAGCTTTGCGCCTCGGCTACGAAAGGCTTTATCTTACCACGGAGAGCGCAAAGCTCCTCTATACAAAGAATGGCTGGTCGGAAATGGACCACGTACAGACACCTTATGGTGATGCGACTTTAATGACAAAGATGTTGCTGGTCGCAAGTACGGCCTAGGTCAGACGGGCCAAGGGGCGCCTGTGTTGGTCTGCGTGTACTCAAACCTCCTCCGGGACTCCAACTGATCTGACCGTGTGAACATATCGTAGACTGCCATGAATCGTGTTTCGGACCATCAGATCATGGAAGGCGTGACCTCAGCCAGACTGTCATCTATAGTGGACTTCAAAAATCACGTCCCCACGAATCCTTAAGCAGCCCAAAGCGTTGTGGCGTTTGAATTTCCCGGCGTCACGCGGTCTTCAATTGCATCGACAGAGGAAACTGAAAAATGTGGCTTTGCGAGAATGCTCTCCAATGTCGCGGAATAGCCGTTCCAACTTCCGCTGGTGAACAGGTCCCCGCAAAGGCTGACGCGGCCTATAATGCGGTACTTCAATTGCTTTACCGCTATGCTCGCGTGCCGGTGCAACATCTTAGTGATCAGGAGCTTGCCTGCGAACTGGACCTTGGGCGGACACCGATACGCGAAGCACTCATCCGACTTGCCGCAGAGGGCAAGATCGTTTCGATCCCTCAGAAAGGCTATTTCACCAGGCCGCTCGTGGAGGGAGCATTGTTGGACTTGTATGGTATCGCACGTCAAACCCTCACCTACGCGCTCTGGCGTATGCGGCCGCATGTGCCGGATACTGACGGCGAGCGTGACAACCCGCCCCGCGACCAGCTCGCGATACATGCCGAAGCCGTCTTTGCCCAAATTGCCCAGCTGTCGGCAAACTGCGAAATCTGCCGAATTGTCGACAAATTCTGTTTTTGCTCACATCCCGTCCGGATGGAAATAATTATCTCGGAGCTTGGCCCTTCCTACGAACAAAGCCTTGCAAGGCTGATCGACGCGATGCGGTTATTGAGCAAGGCAACGGGCGCGGTGGAATCAGCATTGATGAGTCACCTTGATCTCGAACAGAACGCGCTCCCACGCGTCGTACAAGAGGTAAACAGGCGGCGGTCGACAAGTTTTCCTCGGCTGGTGAGAAGTTTGTAAATATGCAGTTGTGATTGCCGAAATCGAGCTCCGCGGCTGGACACATGACGGCAACCTTCGTCATGCCTCCTACAAGGGTTTGCGCGAAAACCAGGATAATGCCGCTGTCTTCGACATCGCCGAGCGGCCTGCGAGGGCGCTCGACCCTTTCGAGGAGCGCCCTATCGAACCTGGACGATCGCGCGCGGCGGGCCGAGCAAATCACCTGCTGACATTACTCACCCCAAATTCGTCCGCCGATGCCCCCATTTGGAGCGATCTCGTCGATACGCTTGAGGTCCGCGTCCGTCAGTACCAGTTCCGCGGCGGAAATGTTCTCCGACACACGTTGCTGATTGCGAGCACCTGGGATCGGCACGATGTAGTCCTTTCGCGTGAGCAGCCAAGCCAACGCAAGCTGGGAGAGGCTGACGCCTTTCGCCGCGGCGAGCGAGGTGAGCTCTTTTGCAATCTCGACGTTCTTGGCGAAATTCGCCGGCGCCCACCACCCGAGGTTCTGCCGGAAATCGTCGGCGGCGTATTGATCGCGAGATGCTACGTGGCCAGTCAGGAAACCACGCGCCAACGGGGAATAGGCAACCAGTCCGATGCCTAATTCTTCAAGGACCGGCAGCAGCGGCTCCACGTCCCTGGCGAGGATGGAATACTGGTATTGCTGAATCGAGATAGGGGCAACGGCACTGGCGCGACGGATGGTGTCCTCATCCGAGTTGGAGAGGACCGAGGCATTTCACCTTACCCGCGTGGACAAACTCCTGCATCACGCCGACCACGTCTTCGATCGGGACGTTGGGGTCGGGAATGTGCTGGTAAAGCAGATCGATGGTGTCGATGTTCAGATTCTTGAGTCTGGAGTCCACAACGTCACGGATGGTCTCCGGCCGGGAGTCAGGGGAGTAGCTTTCCGTCAAGCCGAATTTCGTTGCGATCGTCACCTGATCACGAATTGGCCGCAGCGCAATGCCGAGCAGCTTCTCACCTTCACCCCAGCCGTACATGCGTGCGGTGTCGAAGTGGGTGACGCCGAGCTCATGGGCGCGGCGGATGGCCGTGATCGATTCCTGATCGTCGCTGGGGCCGTAACCGATGGCGGTGCCCGTGGCACCGTAACCAATGGCGCCGACCGTAAGGCCGTGTCGGCCAAGCTTGCGTTGCTGCATCGTGAATGTCCTTTCTTATCCGATGCGCCCATTTTGAGTTTGACACTTCGATTGACGATGTCCGATCCTACCGTTTCATTGCCTGATCCTGCTGATCGCTTGACGTTTGCAGGCTAACGAGGGCAGAGGGCCCCATGACCGATCTTGCCCAGCTCAAAGCCATTGTCTTGCGCCATGCAGGCAAGCCCCAACCGAAGATGCCGCGGGTCAGCGTCAGCACCTTCGATCGACCGTCGGAGCCGGGCTGGCGGTCTACAACCCGGTTGTCTGCTTCGTGCTGCAAGGATCCAAGCAGGTCTTCATCGGCGACCAGGTGCTTGAGTATGGCGCCGGCCACTGCATGGTCGTGGCGGCCGAACTCGCCGCCATGGGACAGATCAGCGAAGCGTCACCCGAGGAGCCCTATGTCGCTCTCAACCTCTACATCGATCCGGAGGTAATATCCGCACTGCTCCTGGAGATGGGCAGCATGCCGGAACCCCCAATGAATAAAGGATTCGGCTTCAGCCCCGCAGGGCCGGCATTGATCGACGCCTGGCGGCGCCTCGTTGAACTTCTCGACCGCCAGGATGAAATCCCGATCATGGCGCGTCACAGGGAGCACGAACTCATGTTTCGCTTGCTCATGGGACCTCAAGGGGCGTTGCTCCGGCAGATTGCCGGCAACGGTAGCCGCCTGTCCCATGTCCGGCGGGCAATGGCATGGATTCGCGAGCATTACACGGAGCATCTCAGCATCGCAGCCATGGCCACTGTGGCCGGCATGAGCGTGTCGGTGTTCCATCGCCGCTTCAAGGCGATTAGCGGCTTGAGCCCGCTCCAGTACCAGAAGCAAATCCGCCTGCACGAGGCGCGTCGGCGCCTGATCGCGGAGCGCTCAGAAGCAGCAAGCGTCGCCTACGCTGTCGGCTACGAGAGCGTTTCGCAGTTCAGTCGCGAATACAAACGGCTGTTCGGCGCACCACCCCGGCAGGACGCCGGAAAACTGCAGAACATCGTTGAATCGGTAGCCTAGTCTTCTTAGAGCTCATGCACGAACCAGCGCGCGACAGGCTTCAATTTCGCCCAGATGATCCAGCACCCAGGTCGCCAGTTGCATGATCGGTGCGGCAAGAGACCTGCCGAGATCTGTCACGCCATACTCGACCTGAGGCGGCACGGTCGCATAGACCTTGCGGGTCACCATCCCGTCCGCTTCCAGAGACTTCAGGTTGCGGGTGAGCATTTGTTGGGAAATCTCGCCTATCACGCGTTTCAACTCATTGAAGCGCCGCGGCCGGTCGGCAAGCATCGTGATCTTCAGGATGGTCCATTTGTCGCGGATGCGGCCGAGAATCGCGTTGACCCTGCGACAGTTGGGGTTTGGTATAAGGCTGATTTGGCGGGACAGGCATATGCATGTGACTACGCCTCGAAAATATGCGTTGTTGCGGCATCGGCAGTCAGTAACGACCGTTCCTGCCAGATCATCGACGTGGGATTTGAAGTGGTGGAACGAGAGAGCACACGACAGTCTGATTGGGTCTCGCGCAAACCCTAAGCTGGTTCCGGCGATGAGTCGTGATCGGCGGCGCGTCGGAACTCAAACAACGTCGTTCTTTGCCTCACAGGACTTGACGGGGTGTGGCCCATAATGGAGATGTCGCTTCGTGGCTTTGCCGCTCAATTCTCCCTTCTTCGCGTAGGAGAAAGTCACTTTGAACAGAAAGTCACCGGTCTATCTGAACGCGCTGCGTGCCTTTGAAGCCAGTGCACGTCACGGCAGCTTCTCCGGGGCTGCCGAGGAACTCAAAGTCACCTCAGCTGCGGTAGGACAGATGGTGCGGGGGTTGGAGGATTGGCTGGGAATGCCGCTCTTTCATCGTACCACCACCGGAAAGGCGAGGCTTACCCCGACCGAACGGGCCGAACATGCCCTTCCCGATATCAGGGCAGGGCTCGATCAGCTAGTCATTGGGCTGGAGCGTCTTCGCGCGTCCGCAACGAGCGGAATCCTCAACGTAACCGTCAGTCCTGCTTTCGCCGCCAAATGGCTATTGCCCCGCATCGACCGCTTCCAGGCCAGATGTCCGGAGACCGACATTCGGCTCGAGACGAGCCTGAAGCTGGTCGATTACAAGGCACATGGAATAGACATTGGCGTGCGCTACGGAGATGGAAGCTGGCCGGACCTGATCGCCGAAAAGCTGATGGACGAGGAAGTCTTTCCTGTCTGTTCGCCCAGGTTTTCAGAAATTGGAAGTCTAAACGTCCCAGCCGATCTGACGCGCCAGACGCTCATACACGATCTCTCCGTGGACCCGGCACTCGGTTTTGTCACCTGGGACCGCTGGCTGCGCGCCGGCGGCGTATCAGATTCCCAGCCGCAAAGGGGCATGAGTATCAATAATTCCGCTGCCGTCCTGCAGGCTGCGATCGAGGGTCGGGGCGTAGCGCTGGCCCGCAGCATCCTCGCCCATGACGATCTGACTGCGGGAAGGCTCAAGCGGCTCTTCCCCGATGTGACCGTGCCATCGACGCTTGCCTACTACATCGTCTACCGGTCGCAGTATGCGTCGCTGCCGAAACTGCAGGCCTTTCGCAACTGGCTGCTTGAAGAAGCCGGCACGGCACGGCCCTAACTCGGCCGCAGCGCAGCGCGCCAAGATTTTCTTTGCCGCGCCCAAGAAACTCTCATTTGTCAAGCCGGCCATGCGGGCGCATCAAACGGCGCATATGCATTTTTGGCGAGGAACATCCCTCGCCGCGTGCGGCCAAGCGAAACCCGAAAGTATGACCGTGGCTTATCTCCAAATCACCCTTCAGATCGCCGCCGCGAACCGTCGCGCTGCCATCGGCATCTATCAGAAATACAAGGAAACGTTCCTCACAGACATCGGAGCGACCTCCAAGGAGCTTCTGATCCGCGACGATGACGTGCAGGTTCTCCATGGGTTCAACAGCGTTGAGGACGCAGGGCCTATCTCGAAAGCGAACTCTTCAACGACGACGACGTCACCGATTGAAGCCGCTGCTGGCGGCAGCGCCGGACATTCGGATTTACGCCATCGCCTGAACTGCAGCGAGCATAACATCCAGATAACCCGCTAATGGCTTCAACGACAACAATATCGACTAAGGCCATTGTCATCGTCGGCGGCGGCCTTGCCGGACTTACGGCAGCCTATCACCTTCATCGCAACGGGCTCGACTTTACCCTGGTCGAGGCACGGGAACGGCTGGGCGGCCGCATTCTCACGGCTGACCCGCAAACCGATGTCTCGCACGACGGTTTCGATCTCCGCCCTTCCTGGCTGGCCCGACATGCATCCGTCGGTTCAGGAATTTGCACGCGAGTTGGGGGGTCGATCAGACCTGGCAGAGCTGGATCAGTTTGGCAGGCAGCGAACAGCACTCAACGATCCCGGTTATCTGGCTGGGGCCATCGAAGCCGGTGAGCGTGTGGCCACGCCCCTGATCACCAGGCGAGACGGAGATCGTTCATCCCCTATCTTGAAATGCGAGGAAAGGAGCAGGTCATGAAAACAACCTATCGGGCGATGCAGATATCCACGTCCGGCGGCCTTGAGCTTGTGGACCGACCGACGCCGGGCGACGAAGAAGTGCTGATTGCGGTTGAAGCCTGCGGCATCTGCGGCGCGGATTTAAGCGACATCGACAAGGCGGACCGGAGACTACAGCCGCCGCGCGTTCCCGGCCACGAAGTGGTCGGCCGGATCATCGCGCTTGGATCAAACACGCCCTCGGCTTGGAAGCTCGGCCAGCGCGTCGGCGTTGGCCGGCTCGGCGGGCATTGCAACGAATGCAATGAATGCCGTGGCCGTTTCAATCTATGCCGCAACCAGCCCGTTCTCGGTTCTTCCTGCGATGGCGGTTACGCGGAAATGATGATTGCGCGCGCGACCGGACTCGTTTCCATTCCGGACAAGCTTTCATCGGAAGAGGCAGCACCGATCCTTTGCGCCGGCATCGCCACATTCAATGCCTTGAAGAAATCGGGCGCTGAGGCAGGCGATACGGTTGCTATTCTCGGAATAGGCGGGCTCGGGCACATGGCGCTGCAATATGCCCGCAAGATGGGCTTCCGCGTGGTCGCGGTGGGTCGGGGCGACAATATTGCCGAAGATGCTGTGAAGCTCGGCGCCCATCGTTACATTGACACGAACAAGGAAAATGCCGCCGAGGCTTTGAATAAGATGGGCGGCGCCAAAGCGATCCTGACCACGATCGGCAATCCGGACGCCGTCTTGGTTTTGATGCCTGCACTTACACCGGAAGGCCGCCTGGTCGTGCTCGGCGTCGGCAAGGATCCCCTGCCGGTATCGACTGGATATCTGGTGGGCGCTGAGCGAGGCGTGATCGGCTCAATTACGGGGTCGCCGTTCGAGAACGAGAAGACATTGGACTTCAGCGTCCTGGCCGGCGTGCGGCCGATGATCGAAACCATGCCGCTGGAGCAGGCCGCCGAAGCGGTCCGAAGAATGCGTTCCGGTGAGGCGAAATTCCGGATCGTTCTGACGATGGGAGACCAGACCAATGCGGATCAATGAAGACCTGACAAAGCCGGTCATCGCCCATGCGGCCAAGCTCGACTGGGTGCCGAGCCCCGCCGCCGGCGTCGACCGACGGATGCTCTACCGCGTCGGCGGTGAAGTCGCGCGTGCGACCTCGATCGTGCGCTACGCGCCGGCAAGCGCCTTTCCCCGCCATGTCCATAGCGGCGGCGAAGAAATTCTTGTGCTTCAGGGGACGTTCCAAGATGAGCATGGCGACTATCCGGCCGGAAGCTATTTCCGCAACCCGCCCGGCACCTCGCACGTACCGGCGCCGGAGGAGGGCTGCATGATTTTCGTGCGCCTTTGGCAGTTTCGTCAGGGCGACAGCATGCAGATTGTCCGGCAGCCAGGCGAAGGCCAAGCGGCCCCATTGCGCGCCGGCGCCCGTGCGGCGCGTGTTCTCTTCGAGGATATCGCGGAACGCGTTTCGATCGAGACCTGGCAGTCCGGCTCAGCCATTGCCATCGAAAATCGCCGTGGCCTCGAATTTCTGGTGCTGTCCGGCAGCCTGATATTGCAGGGCGAGACGCTGGAGCCGCAATGCTGGGGACGGTTGCCGGCAGGCAGATCATTTGAGGTGGCGACAGGCCCAGAGGGCGCCGAAATCTGGATCAAGGACGCCCCTCTTCAGCACGCCGATGTGCTGCCGATGCCCTCCTCGGCCAAATGGGGATCGCCGAGGCGACGTTCCGCGACAAGGACGATGTCGCGAAACAGGAAAAAATTGCGTCAAGAAACGTCTGGGTTCTGACGGCGGCACAGTCGCTCGGGGGCGCCAATTCTCCCATCGTCATTTCGCTCGGCGGGCTCGTCGGCCAGCATCTGGCATCTGATCCGGCCGCAGCAACTTTGCCGGTCAGCATGCTCAACCTGGGGCTTGCTCTGGGAACGCTGCCGGCTGCGGCCGTTATGCGCCGGTTCGGACGGCGCGCCGGATATATAATAGGTGCAGCGCTCGGTACGATCGCGGGGATCGTTGCCACGATGGGCATCGTCCAATCAAGCTTCATTGTCTTCTGCATGGGCACGCTGATCGCCGGTTTTTACTCGGCCTATGTCCAGAGCTACCGCTTTGCGGCGACCGACGGCCTGACTGGCGCCGGGCGTGACCGCGCAATATCGCGCGTGATGGTCGGCGGGCTGATTGCTGCCATCATCGGGCCGCAACTCGTCATATGGACGCGTAACGCTCTGCCGGGACATGCCTTTGCCGGCAGTTTCCTCAGCCAGGCGATGCTCGCCCTGCTCGCGGTGCCGATCCTTTTGCCACTGCGCCGCCCGGCGGGTTCCGCCGCCGTGCATGCCACCGCCATCAGCGCCCGCCCGCTTGCACAGATACTGACCTCGCCAGGCTATCTGCTGGCCGTTGCGACCGGCGTCGTCTCCTACGGCCTGATGACCTTCGTCATGACGGCGGCACCTATGGCCATGGTCGGACACGGCCATTCCGTCGATTCCGCAGCGCTTGGTATTCAGTGGCACGTTCTCGCCATGTTCGGGCCAAGCTTCATTACCGGCCGCCTCATGGCACGCTTCGGCAAGGAGCGCGTGGCGGCGGTGGGACTTCTCCTGATCGGCGGGTCGGCGCTTATTGCGCTCAGCGGTGTCGATATCGCGCACTTCTGGGGATCGCTTATCCTCTTGGGGCTGGGCTGGAATTGCGGCTTCATTGGCGCCACGGCGATGGTTGCCGAGTGTCATTCGCCATCCGAACGCGGCAAGGCGCAGGGCGCTAATGCATTTATGGTGTTCGGGACAGTTGCCTGCGCCTCCTTTTTCGCCGGTTCGCTGCTGCACAGCTCAGGCTGGAGCACGGTCAACTGGCTTGTGCTGCCGGCCGTAGCTTTTATGCTCGTTCCGTTGGTATCGCGCGCCGCCAGCTTACCCCGCAACAGATGAGGAAGGACTCTAGTGTCGGTTTCCGCGCGTCGCTCGATCAGATTGTACTCGCGCTTCATGTCTTGAGGCCGCAGCGCGTTTCTACGAGCGCTTGGCTTCCGGCGTGGCGCGCGCAACCGTCACCCAGGACGCCTTGGCATGGCAATCGGTTTTGTCTCGGACGGCTAATGCGGCAGGACACGCAACTTGCGCGGCGAACGAAACTGCCTCACCACGCATCCCGCAATCACGCGAGGGGTGTGCGGCCCATCTCTCGGGCAAGCGTCAGGAAGCCATCGATATAGGAGATGGTCTCCTCGCCGCGCCTGACGCCCAGATTGATGCTCTTCCGGATGCCGGCTTCTCCGAGGCTGAGCGCCCGTATCGGCATTCCTGCCCCATCCTCGTGCAGCAACCAGTCCGGAAGGACGGTGACCCCCCTGCCCGCGCAGACGAGTTGCAACATCAGGTCTACGGTTTCGGCCGTGCGGTGCTGACGGGGCCGATAATGGGCGGGAACGAGAAACTTGGTGTAAATGTCCAATCGCTCTAGGGTGACGGGAACAGTGATTAGCTCTTCGTCCATCAGATCGTGCGGTTGCACGCATGTCCTGCCGGCAAGAGGATGGGACTCGTGCACCATAAGGACCAGCTCGTAATCGAACACGGGCGTGAACAGCAGCTCCGGCGCCTCTACCGGGTCCGGCGTTATCAAGAGGTCGATTTCATAACCGAGCAGCGCCTCGACCCCGTCGAAGCGAAAGGCGGTGCGCACGTCGAAATCCACGTCGAGCCACTGAGCCAGATAGGGTGTCGCCATTCTCGAGAGCCAGCGCTGGCAGGGATGGCATTCCATGCCAACTCGGAGCATTCCTCTTCGCCCCAATGAGAAGTCTATGAGGACCCGTTCCGCGTGCTCCAGTTGCGGCAGAACCCGCTCGGCCACGGTGAGCAGGTATTCGCCCGTTTGCGTTAGGCGCAAACCCCGACCGGTTTTCATCCAGATCTTGATGCCATGCCGATCCTCGAACTTCGCGATCGTGTGGCTGAGCGCCGACTGTGTGACGTTCATCTTCTCGGCCGCCGCGGTGACGCTGCCGTGACGGTTGACTTCCCTCAGGATCGCAAGATGCTGCCGATCTATCATTATGACCTCCGCTCATCACCACATGAATTCATACCATTTCCATTCATAATGAACTGCGATTAACCTTTTCGTCAACCATGATCCTGCCGAGGCAGCCGCGACGGACGAAAGGAAATGTATTGACGAAGCTTGCAACTGCGCCGCATCCGCGTGGGGATCACGCCATGCCGTCATCTATTTTTGACGAGGTCATCGATCGCAAGAACAGCAACTCGATGAAATGGGCTTTCGCCGAGCGCCTGCTGTCCGCAGACGAAGCGGCCGCCGATCCTCTTCCCATGTGGGTTGCCGATACCGATTTCAAAGCCCCGCGACCGGTCATCGATGCGCTTGCCGAGGCTGTCCAGCACGGCGTCTTCGGCTATCCCGGCGGCATGACCAAAAATTACCTTGAGGCCGTGACCGGATGGCAGGCAAAGCGCTTCGGTTTTGACGTGGCGCCGGAATGGGTTGTTGCCTCGGCCGGCATCATTACCATCCTGAAGGTCGCCGCACAGGCGTTTTCCGCGCCTGGCGACTCCATTCTCATCCAGCCGCCCGTCTATGCCCATTTCCACAACGACATGCTGATGAATGGCCGTCATCTGGCCTTCGCCCCGCTCGTTCGCACCGAGGACGGCTACCGGTTCGATGCCGCCATTTTCGAGGCGGCCATACGGCCCAACACGAAGATCTTCATCCTCAGCAATCCGCACAATCCGACCGGAAATGTCTGGTCGGAAGAAGAACTGCGGACCATGGGAGAGATCTGCGCCCGGCACGACATTCTGGTGATTTCCGACGAAATTCACCAGGACCTGATCCTCAACCCGGCGAAGAAACACATCGCCTTCGCATCGCTGGGCGAAAAATTCGCGCAAATGAGCATCACGTGCACCGCGCCGAGCAAGACCTTCAATCTGCCGGGTCTGCAATGCGCAAATATCTTCGTGCCGAATCCGCGGCTGCGTGGTGAACTGCTGCGCCAATACGACCGCAACATGTTCCCGCTGGTCAACGTACTGGGCATGGTCGCTTGCGAAGCGGCCTATGCCCATGGCGAACCCTGGCTGGAGGAGATGCTCGCCTATGTGCGCGGCAATCACCTCTATTTCGCGGATCGGATCAATAATGCGACCGACAAGGTCCGCGTGCTTCCGGCAGACTCGCTCTATCTCGCCTGGATGGATTGCCGTGGGCTCGGCATGGATGCCGCAACACTCGAAAAATTCATGCTGACCAAGGCGCGCGTCTGGCTCGACAAGGGCCAGAAGTTTGGGATTGAGGGCCGCGGCTATATGCGCGTCAATCTCGGCTGTCCTCGCTCGACTGTCGATGATGCGATCACCCGCATCAACGCCGCCATCTCTAAACTGTGAGGCGCGCCGATGTCTCAAACGATTGAAAAACGCATGGCCGAACTCGGGCTAGAACTGCCTGAAGCGGCGAAGTCGGTAGCGAACTATCTCCCCATCGTCGCAAGCGGCAATCTCATTCTCACGTCGGGTCAGCTGCCACTGTCGAACGGCAAGTTGATTGCCACAGGTCTCGTCGGCCGCGAGCTTGACGTCACGGCCGCAGCGCTGGCTGCCAGACAATGCGCCTTGAACATCCTCGCCCAGGCGCAGGCACATCTCGGCAGCCTCGATCGGATTGCACGGATCATCAAGATCACGGTCTTCGTGGCTTCGGCTGAGGACTTCACCGAGCAACATCTCGTTGCAAACGGGGCGTCTGATGTCCTCCTCGCTGTCTGCGGCGACAAAGGCAAGCACGCGCGCTCCGCCGTCGGCGTCGCCGCTTTGCCGATGAATGCACCCGTCGAGATAGAGGCGATGCTCGAAATCGACCAATAACAATACGTGTCACCAGGCTCTGCGGAACGACGAACAATCGGGAACTCAACCGATCCCAAAGCGGAGAACCGGCAGGAAGCCGCTGCTTTCGGATCACAAACCGGGAGAATGTCAATGAAGAAGACTTTGTTGTTGGCCACAGTGGCCGCGGCGACGCTGACGGCGGGCATAGCGTCGGCCGGCACGATGGCCGACGTCCAGGCGCGTGGCAAGCTCAACTGCGGCGTGACCGGTGGTCAGGCTGGTTTCTCCGCGCCGGATGCGTCCGGCGTTTGGCAAGGCATGGACGTCGCCTATTGTCGGGCGATCGCCGCCGCGGTCCTGAAGGACCCCAATGCGGTGAACTTCGTGCCGACGACCGGCCAGACGCGCTTTACGGCGCTCGCATCGGGCGAAATCGACATCCTGTCGCGCACTACGACCTGGACGTTTTCGCGCGACGTCGACCTCAAGTTCACCTTTGCCGGCGTGAATTTCTATGACGGGCAAGCCTTCATGGTGCCAAAGGCGCTCGGCGCAAAGAGCGCCAAGGACCTGAACGGCGCGACGATCTGCATCCAGACAGGCACCACCACCGAGCTGAACCTTGCGGAATATTTTCGCAAGAACAGCATGACCTACGAGCCGGTACCGGTCGAGAACAATGCCGACATCGCCCAGAAGTACTTGGCTGGCGCCTGCGACGTTTATACCAGCGACGGATCGGACCTCGCCTCTACGCGCTCCAGCTTCAAGACTCCGCAGGACCACGTCATTCTTCCGGATGTCATCTCGAAAGAGCCATTGGGTCCGCTTGTGCGTCAGGGCGACGACCAATGGGCTGATGTGGCGCGATGGACGTTGCAGGCGCTGATTGCTGCCGAAGAGCTCGACGTCACCGCAGAGAATGTCGAGAAGCTTTCCGCCGGCACCGACAACCCCGAAATAAACCGCCTGTTGGGCAAGGAAGGCAATCTCGGCGAACAGCTCGGCCTCGATGCCGCCTGGGCCAAACGTGTGATTGCCGCCGAGGGCAATTACGGGGAAATCTTCGCCAAGAACATCGGCGAGAAAACGCCGATCGGATTGGCCCGCGGACAAAACGCCTTGTGGAACCAGGGCGGTCTTATGTACCCGCTGCCGTTCCGCTGAGAGCCTTCAAGGTGCGGGCTTGCCCCCGCGCCTTTCGCTTTCGCCTCGTCTGCCCGCACCGAAGGCCGCGCAGACCTTCAGGGAGATATCTCGCATGACAATGAAAACCGGTGCTCCGCGCCAGCCGTTTCACCTGGGCATGCTGTTTAACGAC
Organism: Rhizobium freirei PRF 81; assembly: GCF_000359745.1. Classification (GTDB taxonomy): domain Bacteria; phylum Pseudomonadota; class Alphaproteobacteria; order Rhizobiales; family Rhizobiaceae; genus Rhizobium; species Rhizobium freirei. The sequence goes on along the minus strand of NZ_AQHN01000032.1, from coordinate 31,712 downwards.
ACCCGTTATCGAGCACGGACGATCCAGATCCTGGCGTTCATCCTGCTCCTGCTTGCGGCAGCGTGGCTGGTCGACAACACGATTCGCAATCTCGCCGCACTTGGAAAAGACTTCTCCTTCGGTTTTCTATGGAGCACGGCCGGTTACGACATTTCTCCGCATGCCATCGACTACTCCAGCACAAGCACACACGCCCGTGCCGCCGTCGTCGGCCTGCTCAACACGCTGATTGTCGCCGCAATGGCGTGCTTGACCGCATCAATTCTTGGCGTTTTGGCAGGGGTGCTGAGGCTTTCAGACAACTGGATCGTCGCCCGCTTGATGACGGTTTATGTCGAGAGCTTCCGCAACATTCCGGCTCTGCTCTGGATCATCGTCGTAGCTGCGGTGATGTCGCAGGCGATGCCGACACCGAACGCATTTCGCGGCGAGCATCCCACAGCAGCGATAATGCTCTGGGACAGCATCGCGGTTACGAACCGCGGCATCTACCTACCCACGCCCGCCTTCTCGCAAAGCCTGGGGCCGGCTCCTGATGTGCTTGGAGCATTTGATCTCAATTACGTAGCGATTCTGACTATTGTGGCGCTTTCACTCATCGGGCATCGGGGATTGGTAAAAGCACGCCGCGCAGGTCCAAGGCAAAACCGGTCAGCGCCCGGCCACGTGGTGGAAGAGCCTGGGCGTCTTTGCGTTGCCGATGATAATCCTCCTTTACGTACTCGGCTTCCACTTAGACTGTCCGGCCTTGAAGGGCTTGAACTTCACCGGCGGTCTGCAGTTGCGCAATGCCTTCATCGCGCTCTGGATAGGGCTGAGCCTCTATACCGGCGCCTTCATTGCGGAAATCGTTCGTTCCGGCATTCTTGCCATTTCGAAGGGCCAGTCTGAAGCGGCGCATGCGCTTGGGCTCTCCTCAGGACGCACGATGCGTCTGGTAATCTTGCCGCAGGCCCTGCGGGTCATCGTGCCGCCGCTGATCTCGCAATATCTCAACATCACGAAAAATACGTCGCTGGGCCTAGCCGTCGGCTACATGGATCTCCGTTCGACGCTCGGGGGCATCACGATCAACCAGACCGGGCGCGAGCTCGAAGGCATGCTGATGCTGATGCTGACTTATGTCGCGATCAGCCTCAGCATCTCGGCTGCCATGAACATCTACAACAATCGCGTCAGCCTGAAGGAGCGTTGAGATGAACATGCAAAACCTCTCCTTTGTGCGCCAGGACATGGTCGCCGCATCGCCAAGGCCTTCGGGGCGAGGGGGGACGCTCGAATGGACGAGAAAAAATCTTTTCAACAGCTGGCTCAGCACGCTTCTAACAGTCGGGTCCGTACTTACGGTCGCATGGCTCATCGTGGCCGTCGCACCATGGCTCGGCAATTCAGTCTGGCGGGCCAACTCACTTGTCGAGTGTCGGCAAGTCCTGGGCGATGCGCCGGGCGCGTGTTGGGGCGTGATCCGCGACCGCTGGCCGCAGCTTCTCTTCGGTTTCTACCCTGCGCATCTCTACTGGCGGCCGGTGCTGGCATTCGCGCTGCTCTTCGCCGCTTTGGCGCCAGTTCTGCTCCGCGCTTTGCCGCGACGGGCTCTCTGGTTCAGCATCGTCTACCCCGGCATAGCCTATTTCCTGATCTGGGGTGGCAGCCTCTGGTTTCCGATCTCGGTCTATTTCGGCTTCGCTGTCGGCGCTGGACTGTTCATGTTGGCAGCACGGGCCGGAAAAGGGCCGAGCGTCGGCATTGCTGTCATCGGCGCGAGCGTCTGGTGGGTTTATGCGGCCCAGCCGATCTCGTCCCTCGCAGACGGCATGGCTCCAATCGCTCTCGATAGCATCGCCTCGCGCGATGTCGGCGGCTTCCTGCTATCGATCATCATTGGCGTAACAGGGATAGCTATGTCGCTGCCGCTCGGGATCCTGCTTGCACTTGGCCGCCGTTCCAACCTGCCCTCATCCATATGCTGAGCGTCGTGTTCATTGAATTCATCCGCGGCGTGCCGCTGATCACGCTCCTTTTCACGGCTTCGCTGCTGCTCAACTACTTCCTGCCGCCCGGCACGAACTTTGACCTCATCCTGCGCGTTGTGATCATGGTGACGCTCTTTGCCAGCGCCTATATGGCCGAGGTCATTCGTGGCGGTCTGGCCGCTCTACCGAAAGGACAGTATGAGGCGGCGGAAGCGCTCGGCCTTGACTACTGGAAGTCCCAGCAGCTCGTCATCCTGCCGCAGGCCCTCAAGATCTCAATCCCCGGCATCGTCAATTCCTTCATCGGGCTGTTCAAGGACACGACGCTCGTCATGTTCATCGGATTGCTTGACCCGATCGCCCTTGCCGCCGCCATTCGTGCCAACACCAACTGGCAGGGCATATACTGGGAGCTCTTCATCTTCATCGGCGCCGTGTTTTTCGTCTTCTGCTTCAGCATGTCGCGCTACTCGCAATATTTGGAGCGTCGGCTGAAGACCGACCACCGGTAGGAGGATATCATAATGACCAACATCATGATGAAAACGGCGTCGTTACAGGACGACCGGCCAAGTCTTGCAGATATCGCCGTCGAGATTAGCGCCATGAACAAGTGGTATGGCGAGTTCCACGTCCTGCGCGACATCAATCTCACCGTGCAGCGGGGCGAGCGGATCGTCATTTGCGGACCGTCCGGCTCCGGAAAATCAACCATGATCCGCTGCATCAATCGGCTTGAGGAACATCAGGCCGGCAAGATCGTCGTCGACGGTATCGAACTGACCAACGACCTGAAGAAGATCGAGGAAGTCCGCCGCGAAGTCGGAATGGTGTTCCAGCATTTCAATCTCTTTCCGCATTTGACGATCCTTCAGAACTGCACCCTCGCACCGATCTGGGTCCGCAAGATGCCGCAAAAGGAAGCCAGGGAACTCGCCATGCACTTTCTTGAGAAAGTGAAAATACCGGATCAGGCGCATAAATATCCGGGTCAGCTCTCCGGCGGGCAGCAGCAGCGCGTGGCGATCGCGCGAGCTCTCTGCATGAAGCCGCGGCTGATGTTGTTCGATGAGCCGACCTCCGCGCTTGATCCAGAGATGATCAAGGAAGTGCTCGATACGATGATCGCGCTTGCCGAAGAAGGCATGACCATGCTCTGCGTCACCCATGAAATGGGTTTTGCCCAAGCGGTGGCCAACAGGGTGATCTTCATGGATCGGGGTCAAATCGTAGAACAGAACGAACCCAAGGCATTTTTCGGCGCGCCGCAATCGGAACGCACGCGCGCATTCCTCAGTCAGATCTTGGGTCACTAGGCAATAGCTACCGTTGAAGTTTGGGCACTGGCCGTATAGCATTTGATGACACAGCAGTGTCAGTGACGAACCGACTCGGGACTGCACGGACATCTGTTTGAGGCGGTCTAAATCCAAGCACTGACGCCCTGAACTTACCGGCAATCATCCGGAGACATTCATATCTTGGCCAAGTTTCTATTCTCGCGCCTCGCCGCGGGAATTCTCAGTGTTTGGATTGGCAACCTTCCAACCGCATCTAACGCGGGGGACATGATGCACCCGTAGGGCGTGCGGACCGCCGATTGGCTCCGCCTCAGCACCCGTCACCGTGATCGAATACTCGTCGCCGACCTGCCCCCATCGCGTCGAATACCGAACGCATGTCGCACTGCAGATCGAAGAGGAATTCGTCCGCACCGGTAAGGTCAGGATTGTCTTCCGACTAATTGTGCGCAACAATGTGGACATGGTCATCTTGATGCTTGCCGAACGGCAGCCCGCACCGAAGTCCCAGCAAATCCTGGATGCCTATTATGCAAGGCATGACGAGATCGTGCAATCGAGCAACATCGAACAGCACGGCGCTGAATCCGGGTTAACAGTCATGCTCGGATGATTTCGGCCATGTATTGTGGGTTTCTGCCTGCTTTGTTTCGTCTGAGTTTGATACTGCGCTTGTCGTTATGGCTTCGAACCATGTTGATGGCGAAGTGTCGGACGACGGCCATGTTGGCTGGTCCATGCCCGGTTCGAGATCGGGCGGCATCCTCGTTGAAGGTGACGTCGAGTACCCAATGGAGGGAGTTCTCGATGGCCCAATGGCCACGTATGGCCTCGGCGAACTGGAGCGCGGTCATCGACCGCGAGGAGATATAGAAGCGGACCTGGCTGCTTTGCCTGGACTTTTCATAGACTTGTGCTTGCACCTTGACGATGGTGGCGATGGACGGGAAGCGGTATTCGCCGGGAAAGCGCCTGTCGCCGGAGAGCCAGTCGATTTGAGTGGAGACGGTGACCCGCCGCTCTTCGACCCGGCCATGGCCCTTGTCGACTTCGGTCACGGTTGAGGTGAGGTTTGCCGGAGCGTCGGCAAAGAAGCGCTCGATCTCACCCATCAGGCCGGGCTGATTGGCCTTGGCCGCCAGGAGGTAATCAGCGCCTGCATCGAGCACCGCCTGGGCGGTTTTGGCATTGCAGGCAATGGCGTCGATGGTCACGAGCGCGCCTTTCAGGCGATCCTTTTCGGCCAACCGTTCCAGCAGCAAGGGGATGGTGTCCTGCTCACAGCTTGTCGTTGCCACTGCCTCTTGTCCAAGAACCAGCCGTTCACGGGTGGCGAAAGCCGAGACGAGATGCAGCGCCGCCCGGCCGTTGGCCCGGTCATGACTGCCGCGCGAGGTCTTTCCGTCAATCGCCACCAGCGCCGGAGCATCGGGTCGAAGCGTCGCCGCCCAGGATATGAAGCAGTTCGAAAACAGGTCCGGATCGATCCGGTTGAGCAGAATGCGCAGCCAGCGCGAACCCGGTATGCCATGGTGATAGGGAAGAAACCGACGTAAAAACGCCAGGTTATCCTCCCCCCATTCGACGATCTCGTCAAAATCGTCGCATGCGCCGATCGTCCCGCAAACGACCAGAAGAAGCACCTCGGGTAACGGATGGGCGACCCGCCATTGCTCCCGCTCATCCTCAACGAGACTAAAATGGTCCAGCAAAACCCGCAGCCGCGGGCGATCGTCTTCAAACATGTCGGCCTCCAAATCACCGACACTCTTGAATCACACCCAAACCGTTCAGGGAAGAAACGTTAACCCGAGTTCAGAGCCGTGCATCGAACAGACACTGCGTGAAATCGGACGCTCCGTTGGGATCGACAAAGACGTGTTCAACAGGGCAGTGGCGGACCAGGCCATCCTTGAGCGTCTGAACAAGCTCACCGACCAGGCGACTGACGAATTCGAGGTAGAGGGAACGCCTCCCTTCTTCGTCAACGGCAAGAAAATCACTGGGGCGCCGAGCCTTGAGGAGATGCGCAGCGCAATTGCCGCTGCTCTGAATGGGCATTGACCTCCCATTTGGTTGACTGGCGGAGAAGGCCCATTCCTTCTCCGCACTTCCTTCGTATCGTGCTCAGCCGGCGACGGTATCGAAGGCATCCAGCACGCGCGACGAATAAACCAAAGCTGCACCGGCGTTGAGCGCAATCGCGACCCCAAGTGCCTCGGCAATTTACTCCCGCGTGGCGCCGACTTTCGCTGCTTCGGACGTATGGCTGGCGATGCAGCCGTCACAACGCGTGGTCACCGCAACGGCAAGGGCGATCAGTTCCCGGGTTTTGGCGTCCAACCGACCGCTCTTCTGACCTGCGCCACCGAGGGTACGAACGCCCTCAAGTGTCGCCGGCGAAAGCCGGCCAAGTTCGGTTACGCGTGAGGACAGTTCCTGCCGGTATTTTTCCCAGTCGAGCATTCGAAAGTTCTCCGTGAATTTGGGCTGATGCAACGCGATGTAAGAGCCGCAGCCTTCATCTTTGGTCAGGCCGCGACCACATCTCGGAAAGGAGTATGGAGAAAACTTCATCAACTGAAATGGTATGATTTCACGAACCCATGAGCACCAATCATGCTTGTTGCCGGACAACCCTTGGACAGAGAGACCGCGAGTTGGAGAGACGACCTTGAGCGGCGGCCCAAATACGCGAAGCCGAATGGGCCCGCATTGTCTGCGGGGGCTTCAGAAATATTAACAGGGCAGCGCGCCATTATGAATGTTGCTCATGGAGACATGAGATAGTGCCACTTATCGCAATAATGACCCTGTGATATTCCCTGACGTTACCTGCGCGCCGCGCATACGGCAGATCGACGGACGGTGCGCGCTCGTTGCGAGAAAAGCCACTGGCTGATTTCGACGCTCGGCTGTTGCGGATCATGATCGCTGCCCGCCGGAAATAAAGGGAGAGGACCAATGTCGAGATTTTCGGCCGAACGCGAGAAGGTGATTCTGGCTTCGGTCATGGCGGCCAATGCCAATCCCGGCTGGTTGACCAGCGATCGCGTCGAGGCCCTGACCGGCGGCCATGGCATGCTCAACATCCCGGTCGTTGCAGTCTGCAACGTCATCGCGGCCGAACTGCGTCGTGGCATAAGCCCGGAAGTCAAGTTCGCCGATGCCGTGCGCCAGCCGATCGATGACCTTCTGACCAAGAGCATTGCTGTCGCCACGGCAGCCGGCGCCGACGGCGCCAATGCGGCGCTGATCGCGGCAACGCTGCTCTATCTCTGCGGCGCCAACGCCCAGGTCGGCATTCCTGCCGGTAACCGCAAGCTCGGCTCTTCGGCGCGCATGATCGCTGGCGTCAGCCGCTCCGGCCTTGCCGCCGTGCCGACGGCGAAGATGAACAACAAGATCTCGGGTTTCGCCGCCGTTGCGGCCGTCTACGAAGCCATGATGAAGGGGGAGCTCTCGCCGGTCCAGGGCCGTGACATTCCGGAAGGCGTGGGCGGCGGCGTGATGGTCGGCCACGGCGCGCTGGGCGAGGATTTGATTTTTCCCGGCATGGCCGAACGAGGGGCTGCCATCGGGACCAAGGCGATGATGGACGCTATGTCCGGCGCCGGCATGCCCAGCCAGAAGTTCCTCTCAGCCCTTTTTGGCGCGGCGGCGATCCTGGAAATCATCCATTCGGATGCCGACGTGGCCGAGGAATATGGCCCCTACGGCAAGGTCACCAGTGCTTTCGTCGCGGGGCGATCCGCCGTTCGCACCGCCGGCCTGCCCGAGAAAATACATGTCCGCATCACCGGCAAGGAAGTCGAGACCGCACGGCTGATCGGCGATCTCGGCCTGATCCTCAAGGATATCGGCGGGCCGACCGTGATCGGCATCATGGCGCTTGATGAAATCGTCTCGGTCTTCGAAGAAGGGATCTGCGGCGCGGGCGCGGGTCCCGTCAATCCGCCGCTCGGCCATATCTGCGGCGATGCGGTCATTGCGCTGATGTGTCTGTTGCAGGATGGTTCGACGGAACAGAGCGTGGCGCGCGCGCTACGTGCCCGTCGCCTTGGCTTCAGCTTCGATCCGGAAACTGCGATGGTGGCGATGAACATCGTTGCCCGCAAGGCGACGCAGATCTGCAACGGGCCGGTCACCGATGCAATGATCATGTCCTCCACCCCCATGGTCACCAAGGCGCTGCATGCCCGTGCGGCGCGCAGCTATGACGATCTCATGGCGGGCAGGAGCGTCGGCGAGATCGTCCGCGCGATGGACGAGGAGCGCCAGCTACTGGTGGAGACACGCGGGTCGGAATTCCTGAGCAAGGTGAAGGGTACCAATATCAAGGTTCATTTCACCAGGATCAGCAAGGGTGCGCGGCGATCGAGCAAGATGGCGGCGCGCTGGCTTGCCTTCGATCCGGCGCTCGACGCCGAAGTCACCGTCGGCGACGAGACGATCCATATGGAAGGCATCATCAACGCCGTGATCCCCGAAGTCGCGCAGGGCATCGGCAAGGAACGCGCGCCGTTCCTCACCGCACTTGCGCCGATCGCCAGCGAACTGCTGCTCGCCGGCAATGTAATTATCAACGTCACCATCCCGGCCGTCGTCGCCGCCGCCATGGGCAAGATGAGTGCGTCGGATGCGACGGGCGAAGCCCAGTCGGCAGGCCTGATTTCCGCCGGCATTCCCGGCACCAAGACCAAGGCAGAGGCAGCCGCCCTGGTCGCCGTCGAATCCATGGCGTTCTGATGGCGGGCGGCGTCATCCTCCTGATGGCCCAGATCGATGACGCGCCGGGCGAGTTGCTCGGGCACGTCATCGAGAAGATGGGCGAGATGGGCGCCAAGAATGTCCAGCTCCTTCCGAGTCTGGGCAAGAAGGGCCGCCCGTCCTATGTCCTGCTGGTTGACATAAACGCCGAAGACGAGCCGGACTTCGCCGGCCTGCTGGTCGGTGACCTCGGAATCTGGGGCTATCGGGCTCTCGAATCCCAGTACAAGCATTTCGACATCAGGCGTTATCGGACGCAACTTCGGCTAACGTGGAACGGCGGTGAACAAAGCTTTCCGCTGCGCCTCAAACGCATCCTGAGCGAGGGCGTGTTCATGCGGGCCAAGGCCGAACATGACGACCTCGTGGCGTTTGCGGAGCAGATGAAAGATCGTCTGCCTATACCGGTCGCAGTGCTGAAGGCGGCGATCGAGACCAGCGTCGGATCGGCAGAACCTGGCGAGACCCTGCACGTCGACCTGTCCGGTTGGCAGCATTCGGAACGATGAAGGAGGTGGGCCTCATGCATATCCATCTTGATGTTCTGGGTGGCATCGCCGGCGACATGTTCGTCGCCGCGATGTTGGACGCATGGCCCGAGCTGGTTGGAACGGTAGAGAGAAATCTTCGTCTGGCAGGTCTGGACGAAGACGTGCAGGCGGTCTTTCGGGCACACAATGATGGCGTGCTGACCGGCAGCCGCTTTGACGTCACGAAGACCGGCTCCGAACAGGAAGCTTCCGGTCCTGATCCTCATCGCCATTCTCAAGGACATGGCCATGCGCATCATCATCACCATGACGAACATGGACATGCTCATCCTCATGAGGAGCATGTCCATAATGGCGACCACAGCCACAGCCACCACCATCACCACACCCATTGGCGCGACCTTCGCGCCATGCTCGACGGCAGCCGTTTGCCGGAGGGCGTCAAGCGCGCGGCCATAGCCATCTTCCACGAACTCGCCGTGGCCGAAGCCGCAGTACACGGCAGAAACGTCGGTGACGTAGCTTTCCATGAAGTCGGCAACTGGGATTCGATTGCCGATATCGTGGCGGCAGCTACGTTGATCGACGCTGTTGGGGCCAAAAGCTGGTCGGTGGGTTCGTTGCCGATCGGGCGAGGCTGGGTCGAGACCGATCACGGGCGACTGCCCGTTCCCGCTCCCGCCACGACTCTTTTGTTGCGCGGGTTTGCCTTTCATGATGACGGTCGCCACGGTGAGCGCATCACGCCGACGGGAGCGGCGATCCTGTCCCATCTCTCGCCCGCGACAAGCCTCGGGTCGTCGCCTCGACTGCTCGAACGCACCGGTATCGGCTTCGGCACAAGACGCCTGCCCGGCATGAGCAACGTGCTTCGCATCCTGGCGTTCACCGAGGAGGGTGCAGCACAGGATCGGGTCGGCGTCATCCAGTTCGACATCGACGACCAGACCGGCGAGGAACTGGCCGTCGCCCTCGACCTTGTTCGCGCGGCCGAAGGTGTGATCGACGTGACCCAGACGCCGACCTTCGGCAAGAAGGGCCGCATGATGGCCTCGGTTCAGGTTCTCGCGCGCGTGGATGCGATCGACGCAATCGGAGCGCTCTGCCTGCGGCAGACCACGACGCTTGGCCTGCGCAGCCGGATCGAAGCGCGCACGGTCCTGCCGCGACAGTCGGTGACAACCGAGGACGGGATAAGGGTGAAGCTCGCCGACCGGCCCGGTGGGATGACGGCCAAGGCGGAAATGGACGACGCCCAAGGCGTTGATCGGAGCCACAAAGCCCGCGCCGAATTGCGCCGCCGGGCCGAAGCTGAGGCGCTGGAGCAAAAGTCATGATCGCGAAGGAAACCTCTCTCGCCCGTCTCAATGCCGTGTTCGACAGCGCCCGGCACGCGGCCGTGGCTGTCTCCGGCGGCGTCGACAGTATGACGCTCGCGTTTGTGGCGCATCGTCGGATGGGAGCTGACGTGATCATGTTCCACGCCGCCTCGGCCGCCGTTCCCCTGAGCGCCACCGAACGGGTCAAAGACTATGCAGCCCGTCATGGCTGGGACCTACGGATCATCGATGCGGGGGAATTTGCCGACGAACGTTATCTCGCCAATCCCTCGAACCGCTGCTTCTTCTGCAAGTCCAATCTCTACGGCACCCTGTCTTCGCTTTCGGCAGCGCAGCTCTTTTCCGGCACGAACACGGACGATCTTGGCGATTGGCGCCCTGGCCTCAAGGCGGCCTAAGCCAATGGTGTACGTCATCCCTTTGTCGAGGCCGGCATGTCCAAGGCAGATGTCCGTGCCATGGCGTCCGCCTATGATCTTGCTGACCTCGCCGAACTGCCTTCAGCGCCCTGCCTGTCGAGCCGCGTTGAGACGGCTCTCAGGATCGAACCCGAGATCTTGCAAGCCATCGATCGGGTCGAGATGCTGCTGCGGCGCGAGCTCTCGCCGGGAACGGTGCGCTGCAGGGTGCGGCAAACCGGGGTGGTTGTCGAACTCGATGAACCGACGCTGTCGAAACTCTCTGGCGATAGTCGCGCGCGCCTCGTGGGGCAGATTTCAGAGGCGTTCGGTAGTCGACGGCCGATCGATTTCCAGGCATACGCCCGAGGCAGCGCCTTTTTGCGGGAGCGAAATTCATGAACGAAGAAGTCCGGCTGGATTTCCAGCGCACAGAGCGCGTGGGATTCGATGAGGCAGTACTCTGCGCCCGGAAATCCGATGCGCAGCTTGCCACGATCATGGACCGCGTTTTAGAGCGCGGCACACGCTGTCTGTTGACGCGCCTCGAGGCGGAGGTCTTTGGTCGCCTCGCGCCGGCCTATCTTGAACGATTGGACTACGACCCCATCTCGCGGACAGCATTCCTGAATTGGACCCCGCCTGCCGAACAGCAAGCACCCGATATCGCCGTCGTGTCGGCCGGAAGTTCGGACATGCCCCAGGCCGCCGAGGTCTTGCGAACGCTGGCTTATCTCGGCGCCCCGACCAGACAGTTCATCGACATCGGCGTCGCAGGCCTATGGCGGTTACTGGAGCGGGTCGAGGAATTGCGGACTTTTCCCGTTATCGTCGCGGTTGCAGGCATGGACGGCGCTCTTCCCAGCGTGCTCGGCGGGCTCGTTCCCGGCGTGATCATCTGTCTTCCGACATCGACCGGGTACGGCGTGTCGAACGGAGGAGAAACCGCCCTGCACGCGGCACTCGCCTCATGCGCGCCCGGACTGACCGTCGTAAACATCGACAATGGCTACGGCGCCGCCTGTGCGGCGTTCCGAGCGCTCAGCATGGTCCGGCGGGTGTCTGTTCAAGATGGCAAGGGACGTCCGAATGCGTAGCCCTTTCGATGACGAACCGCTTTACGCCAAAACAAAAATTGCCATCGTTTATGCCTTGCTGGTCGCAGCCAACGTCCTGGCTTGGATCTGGGCTTGGACTTCGTTCTCCGATCGACCGGCACTGCTTGGCATGGCCCTTGTCGCCTATATGCTCGGTGTCCGTCACGCGTTTGATGCAGACCATATCGCCGCGATCGACAATGTCGTGCGCAAGCTTATGCACGAGGGTCGGCAGCCGTTTTCGGTTGGATTCTTCTTTTCGCTCGGCCATTCCAGCATCGGCGTTCTGGCGTCGCTTGCCGTTGCCATCACCGCCTATGCAATGCAGAGCCAGACTGAGGGTTTCCACGACATTGGCGGCGTAATCGGCACATCCGTCTCAGCACTGTTCCTGCTGGTGATCGGAATTGCCAATCTCGTTATCCTGAAACCTATCTGGGACGCCTTTTCGCGAGCGCGGCGTGGCGAGGAAATTGTCGATGAGGACCTTGATGCGCTGCTGGCTGGACGAGGCTTGCTGGCCCGCGTTTTTCGCCGCACCTTCAAGGTGGTCACACGCTCCTGGCATATGTATCCGATCGGCTTTCTCTTAGGCCTCGGCTTCGACACCGCCACGGAAATCGCTTTGCTGGGCGTTTCAGCTTCGCAGGCCGCGCAAGGCTTGTCGTTCTGGACGATCCTTGTGTTCCCGGCCCTCTTCACAGCCGGCATGTCGCTGATGGATACGACGGACAGCGCTCTGATGACGGGCGCCTACGGCTGGGCCCTTATGAACCCCGCCCGCAAGCTCTGGTACAATCTGACGGTCACCGCCGCCTCGGTGATTGTCGCGATCTTAATCGGAGGCGCAGAAGCGCTCGGCCTGATTTCCGACAAGCTCGGCTTGCGGGGCACTTTGTGGGAGGCAATCGCCACCTTTAACGACAGCCTTGAAAATCTCGGCTTTGGTGTCGTGGGCATCTTCATCGCGAGTTGGGTCGTTTCGGCAATGATCTATCGCATGAAAGGCTATGACCGCATTCACGCGAACGTATCTTGAGAAGGGAACGTACTCGACCCAAGCGAAGCACGCCGCCATATTTGCCGTGAGGTCAATGTAACGGTCGATGGAAGTTCATCTTCCTCAGCGCGTCCTCTATAGAGCTCGCGCCGACCGAGGTGACCGCCTGCTCAAGATAGGATCGGATGTCTGCCTCGCTCTTTCCTTCCAACAACGCGATTTCTGCGATGCTTCTGCCGAGCGCTATCCACAGCAGGCAAGACCTTTCAATCGGTGAGAGTATCCATTTGGGCATCAAACACCTTTTGCGAACTGATCACCTCGTCCGTGGAATCCTGGCTCGCCAACCTGTTCGAAGGCCGCTTGCAACTTACGACCTGTCCGCCCAGGCCATAACCATTCAGAAACGCACCGATGCCTAGGGCGCGACCGCTTAGGAGCGGGCCGTCGTATCAATGCTCGGCAACCTTGCGTGAGCCCTCCAAAGCACCCTTGACATCAGCGACGAGACGTAGCGCGGGCGAACCTGCCGACATCGGAAGGTCGCCTGACCGCTCAAAAGCTTGCAAAAGGTCCTCAGAGGCGTCGAGCCGAAACTCGGTGACGATATCCTGCAGACGCCGGACCTCCCCTGCCAGCGATGTGCTTGCCGAAGTATATTCCTCGGCCATGGAAGCGTTTTGCTGGGTGACATGGTCCATCCGGTTCACAGCGCTGTTGATCTCCGTAAGGGCAGCGGACTGCTCGTTTGCAGACGTCGCAATGGCAGAAAGCTGGCTGCTGATCAGGCCTACCTCCTCCTCAATCTTTTCGAGCGTTCGTCCCGTTTCCTGCACCAGCTTTACCCCGGAACTCACTTCGCCCGTCGAATTGCGGATCAGTTCCTTGATCCCCTTGGCCGCCTGGGCAGATCGTTGAGCAAGTTCTCGGACTTCCTGGGCGACAACCGCAAAACCTTTGCCGGCTTCGCCGGCCCGGGATGCCTCGACGCCAGCATTCAAGGCAAGCAGGTTCGTCTGAAACGCTATCTCGTCGATGACACCGATGATATTCGCGATCTCGTTGGACGAATGTTCGATGCCCTGCATAGCCGAGATCGCCTTTGCCATCACGGCCGCAGAATTGCGTGCCGACGTATTCGCGTCCGCTGCCGCGCGGCGGGCCTCCTCGGTGCGCCTGGAGGAATTCGAAACTCCTTGTGTAACCTGATCAAGGGCGGCGGCGGTTTCCTCAAGAGAGACCGCCTGCTGCTCGGTCCGCTTGGAAAGCTCGAGGGCACTTTGGCTTATTTCCGATGTACCGCCATCGATCGCCGCAGTGGCGACTGCCACCGTCCGGAGGCCGGTTGCCAATTGCTCGCGCGCAGCGTTGAAGTCGGCGCGCAGTTGCTCGAATTCGCTGGCAAACGGTTGTTCCAGTCGGAACGTGAGGTCGCCACTGGCAAGATGCTTCAAACCTTCAGCAAGGCTGGAGGTGGCCTCCGTCATCTTGCTTACCCGCTCCCGCTCTAACTCTTCCGCACGCACACGTTCGCGCTCGCGCGCCTCGCGGCCAGCTTCGACGTCTCTTTCCATCTCGCGTGCTCGCAACCCATTGTCTTTGAATATCTGCACCGATTTCGCCATCATGCCCAGCTCGTCGCGACGATCGGTTCCTTCGACAATTGCCGAGAGATTGCCGCCCGCCAGCGTCGTCATCGTGTCGGCGATCCGCCGGATCGGCTTGACGATCCAGGCGCGAACGGCAAGCACGCCCAGAACCAGCACCGCTGCCAAAGCGATCACGGCGCCGCCCATTGCCCTTTTCGACGTATCGGAGGCCAAGGCGGAAACGTCGCTGCGCTTTTGGTCGGCATCCTCGATCATCTTGGCTGCCGCCACTGAAATCTCGGCGATATTGCCGCGAATGCCGGTTGGCACATGCTCAGAAAGAGCTGCTGGACCATGGCGATGCTGGCCTCGCTGTCTGCCGTTCGGCCAACAGCGATTGCCGCACCGCATGTCGTCGTCAAGATTGCGAACCCATCCGTCTTCAACGGCGGCAAGTCGGCTTGCGCCGGTAACGCGGCGATCGCCAGATCCATGGAGGCGACGAAGCTTTCCTGCGCCTCCTTGAGGCTTTCTTCAGCACGCACCCTGCCGTCTTTGGAGCGCGCCATGATCATGTCGCCGATATTGGCGCGGGCTGTCTGGAGGCTTCGGTTGGATTGGGCCAGGTGAAGGGCGGCGGCTGCGTTCTTTGTCAGGAGGTCGGTGTAGGCTGCGTCGATCCTGAACAACTCCCGGGTCTCGTAGAGGGAGAGGCCGAGGGCCACCAGCCCGAACATGCCGACAACGACGAAGAACTTGCCAACGATTGGAACGTGTTTCACACGCCACTCCCCTTTGAGATGATGTTGATATCCGCGTTCGCAAACACGGGGTTCCAAAAAGCCAGCCACTAAAAAAAGGGGCTGCCGCCGAGACCTGAATGACGACAGCCCCAGTCGCCCTGGGAGGCAGGCAAGACGACCGGAAATCCGAGCGCTTGCTCGTTTCATCCGGTCAGTCGCGAATGGCAGCTCCTGTTTGCGGATCGAACCAGTGCAGCTTTTCCAGATGGACGGTCAGCGGCAGGCGCTTGTTGGGCGCGGGCGTCGATACTGGCGGGATACGCGCCACCAGCCGGTTCGTGCCCTTTCGTTTGAACTCTGGCGGATCCTCCACGTCGCTGATGTCGACGGGCGGAGAGGCAATGTCGAAAAAGACGAAGGTGTCGGGGCCGAGCGCTTCGGCAACCGGGATCGGCTCGTTGAACAGCGCTTCATGCTCTTTGCACACCAGAAACATTTCCGGGCGTATCCCGGCGATCACCTGCCGTCCGGCATAGGCAGACAATGCGGCACTCGCGGGAACCGGAAACGCAATCCCGGTTCCCGCGATCGTCGCGCGCAGGCTTGCCCCGTCCGCCTCAAGGTCGGCCCGGACGAAATTCATCGCAGGCGAACCGATAAAACCGGCAACGAACAAATTCGCCGGCCGGTCGTAAAGCCGCTGCGGCGTGTCGATCTGCTGCAGGTTGCTCTCGCCGGCATCAGCGACAGGCTTCAGCACAGCAACCCTGTCACCCATCGTCATCGCTTCGACCTGGTCATGGGTGACGTAGAGCGTAGTAACGCCAAGACGCTGGTTTAAAAGCTTGAGCTCGGCCCGCATCTGGACGCGCAGCTTGGCGTCGAGATTGGACAGCGGTTCGTCCATCAGGAATGCCATCGGATGACGGACGATCGCCCGACCCATCGCGACGCGCTGTCGCTGACCGCCGGAGAGCGCGCCCGGCTTGCGGTTCAGGTATTTCGTAAGGTCGAGCATCTCGGCTGCGTCGCGCACAAGCTTCTCGATCTTGTCCTTCGGCATTTTGCGCTGCTGCAGGCCGAAGGCCATGTTCTCGTAGACCGTCATGTGCGGATACAGCGCATAGTTCTGGAATACCATCGCGATGTCGCGGTCCTGCGGCTCGGTGTTGGTGACATCCTGATCGTCCATAAGCAGCCGGCCGCTATTGAGCTGCTCGAGCCCGGCCGCCATCCGCAGAAGCGTAGATTTGCCGCAGCCCGACGGTCCGACCAGCACGACGAATTCACCGTCGCCGACCGTGAAGCTCACATTGGCGACGGCGACGGTCCCGTCCGGATAGGTTTTTCCAATCCCGTCAAAGGTCATGGACGCCATATAGTTCTTCTCCCAGTATCACGTGGCGAGGCAAGTCATCGGGTCGGATGGCGTGCCTCGTAAGATTGGTCACGCCATCAGCCGATGGTCACGGGCTTGCCGCTGGCGACGGACTCCTCAATCGCAGCCAGTACCTTGGTGTTGGCAAGCCCATCATTGGCGTCGGCAAGCAGGGGCACGCCACGCACGACGCTATCGACGAAGCGCGCGATGGATTCCTGCACGAAGCCGCCGATGCGGGTTGCACCCGTCGGCGTCATGCCGATGTAGTCGTTGAACCGCATGCCACCATCGACGATACGGCGCAGGCCGCCGCTATGGGTGGGATCAGCCTGGATCTGACCCTTTTCGCCGACGACTTCCACCTTGAAATCGACAAGCGAAGGGTTGTCGCGCGACAGGATCCAGCTGTTTTCCATGGTCACGACAGTGCCTCTGGAAAATTCGAGGATCGAGGCATGGAAATCCTTGGTGTCGACGCCGCCGGCGGCAAGCGTCCCGGAACGGGCCACGGCGTAGACGCGGGTCACCTCGTCTTCGAGGATGAAGCGCAATACATCGACCAGATGGCTGCCCAGGAACCAGAGTGCGGAGGATTTCGCGGCCCAGCTCAGCATTTCGAAGGGAACGAAGGTCGTGTTGGAAAGGCGCGCCGTGCCGTGCTTGGCAAGCCCGATTTGGCCCTCCTGGATCATGTCGCGAACCTGCGCCAGGATCGGGTTCACACGATTGTGGAAGTCGATCATCAACTTGCCCTTGGACTTTGCGGCAGCCTCGGCGATCTCTTCTGCTTCCTTGACTGTGGTCGCGAGGGGCTTTTCGCTCAAGACATGTTTGCCGGCCTTGAGCGCTGCAAGGATGATCGGTGTGTGGGTAAAGTCGGGTGTGGCGACGGACACCGCGTCGATCCGGTCGCTGGCGATGAGCTTCTGATAGTCGGTGAACGCTTCGATTGCGCCAAAACTCTCCTTCATCTTCAGCGCCCTGCCCTCGTCGAGGTCGCAGACGCCAACCAGTTCGGTCTCCGGCAGCACGTTGAAGGTGTGGGCGTGGTTATTGCCCCAAAGGCCGGCGCCGATGACGCCGATGCGAAGTTTGCTCATTTTATATGACTCCATTCAAACCGTAAAAGATCAGCCCTTCACCGAGCCGAAGGTGAGACCGCGCACGACGTAACGGTCGAAGACCAGGAAGATGATCATCGGCGGGATCATCGCGAGCACGGCGGCGGCTGCGATGTAGTTCCAGGTCACGCCGCTGGTGGCGAAATATCCGAGCGTTCCGATCGGAAGGGTGGCGGTTGAACGCGAGCTCAGCACCAGTGGGAAGGCCGCGTTGTTCCAGGCAAAGACGAAAGCGAACATCGAGGTGACAATGATCCCGGGGCGGACGATCGGCAGCGTGATGCGCCACATGATCGTGTGCCAGCGGGCGCCGTCGACGCGGGCCGCCTCCTCCAGCTCCGCCGGCACCTCGTCGATAAAGCTCTTCATCAGCCAGACCGAAAACGGGATCGTCAACGTCTGCAGCACCAGCACCATCGACAAATACGAACCTTGCAGGCCGACCCGCGTGATCAACACGAAATACGGAATCAGGAAGGCAATCGGCGGCGCCATCAACAGGCCGAGATACCAGAGCATGATGTTCTTCTTGCCCCGCATCTTAAAGCGCGAGAGCGCGTAAGCGGCAGGCACCGAGAACGGCAGATTAAGCAACACCGCGCCGATCGCCACGATGAGCGAGTTCACGAGTTGCGGCGCGTTCGTGCCAGGATCGACGAGGATGTGGCGGAAGGCATCCAGCGTCGGTTCGAAGGTCACTTGCGGGGGCATCGCGAACGCTGTTTCTGCCGGCCGGATAGCGAGCGCCAGAAACCAGAGGATCGGGCCGATGAAGACCGCCAGGAACAAGAGGCCGGCGGCATAGGTGAGCGCAGTATAGAAGGTCTTGCGGCTGGCCATGTCACCACTCCTCATTGCGGAAGGCGAAGAACACGTAGAGGGCGATGATGACGTTGACGATCAGCACCGTGATCCACGTCTGGGCACTCACCAACCCGACATTGAAGTTCACCAGACCCTGTTCGTAGAGCGAATAGCCGAGTGTGCGTGTCGAGGTCCCCGGCCCGCCGCGGGTCAGCACCAGCACCGTGTCGAAGGTGTTGAAGATCTGCATGAAGCGCAGCATGACGATGATGGTCGCGGTGCGCCGGATGAGAGGCAGCTTGATGCGCATCAGGATCGTCCAGGCCGATGCGCGATCGAGACGCGCCGCCTCGATGATCTCGTCGGGAACGGAAAGCAGGCTCGCATAGAGGACGATGGCGAAGAACGGCGTCCACTGCCAGATGTCGACGAAGAGTATGGCGGCAAGCGCAGTCGTCGGTGACCCGAGGATGCCCTCCGCCGGCACCGGTAGCCAGAGCGACTGCAGCACCCATGTCACGAGACCGCCGCCCGGATCATAAAGATAGCGAAACAGGAAGCCGACGACGATCGGCGCGATCGTGGTTGGCAGGATCAGCAGCGCGCGTACGACATTCATGCCGGGCAGCGCCTTGAGCAGCACCAGTGCGATCGCCAGGCCGAGCGAAAACTCAATCGCCGTGCCGAGCACCGAAAGGATCAGCGTGTTGGTAAGTGCGGCGCGAAAATCGAACGCATCGAGCGCCTGGACGTAATTGTCGATGCCGACGAAAGCCAAAGGCTGCGGCCCGACCTGCAAGTTCCAGAAGTAAAAGCTGGATTTGAGAGCGAAGAGCAGCGGGTAGGCGATCAGCGCCAACAGCATAATCACGGAAGGCGCGATCAACAGGTAAGGCAGGTTGCGGCGGACGAAGCCGCGCCGGACGGGCGTAAGCGTTGGCAAGGAGCGAATGGCTGTCGTGTGCATCGTCGAAGTCCAGTTCTTCTTGGCGGATGACCGCCGGCGCGAGCGTTTCCGCGCCGGCCCGAGAAGAATTCCATTACGCCTTGCCGAGCTTGCCGATCAGCGCCTTGGCGCCGTCGAGCGTGTCAGCGTAGCTTTCCTTCTGGTAGGGGATCATCAGATTGCCCTTGAGGATGCTTTCGAAGAGGCTGTTGGCGCGCTCCAGCGCGGTCTTCGGATCTTCGCTGCCGGTCAGAAGCTGGTTGAGCGTCAGGCCGAGCACACTTTCGACCGCGGTATAACCCGGAACCGGCGGACGCGTTATCTTGCCGTTGCCCTGCTTCATCATGTCGTACTGGACATCGAGGTATGAATAGATCTTCTTGACGTCCGCGTCTTCGTAGAGCGACTTGCGGGCAAAATCCGAGAACTGGAAATTGAGGTCCGGCCACTCAGCCATCTTCTTCTGGGTCGCCTTTGACGTCGCCCACTTTATGAAGGCGTAACCGTTGTCCTGCCGGTCGGAACTCGACGGGACGCCAAGGCTCCAGCCGCCGAGGCTGACTGTCTGCGCCACGCCATCTGCCTTCGGCAGGGCTGCGGTCGCATACTTGTCCATGACATCGGACTTCTTGCCGGTCATGTAGCCGGAGTTCTTGACCAGGTAGAAATACGGCGTCCACCAGTAGAACATGCCGATATCGCCCTTGGCGAAACGGGTGCCGGCATCGAACCAGACGTAATTGATCGCCTCGGGCGGCGAGAGCTTGTAAAGCTGCCGGTAGACCTCGAGCGACTTTGACCAGGCAGGACCTGTGAGCTGCGGCGAGAAGTCCCACGGTGCGCCGGGGAAGGATTTGAACCAGTTCGCGCCGTGACTGGCGGAAAGCTGGGTGAACATATGGGTGATCGGGGACGGCTGCGATCCGCAGATCACCGTCGGGAAGAGCGGCTTGCCACCGAAGGACTTGCCTTCGAGCGACTTCAGCGTCTCGATGTACTTCGTCCATGTCCAGTCTTCAGAGGCCTTTGTCGGTGGCGCGGCGATGCCGAAGCTGTCGAAGATGTCCTTGCGGTACATCACCCCTTGCGCATAGGCCGCAACCGGCAGTGTGGCGATCTGCCCGCGCCACATGTTCGACGAATAGAGGACCTCGGGAATGAAGTCGGCGAGATCGATATCACTATCCTTGGCGATGTAGTCGTTGAGCGAGATGATCCAGCCGTTGTCGAGATACTGCCCGAGCCACATCTGGTCGACCGCGATGACGTCCGCGTCCGACGTCTTGGCGACGAAGGCCGAGACAAGGCGGGTCTGCAACGCGTCGTAAGAGAGGCTTTCGAGCTCGACCTTGATGCCCGTTTCCTTTTCGAATTCCGGGATCATGGCTTTCATCGAGAAGAAGAATGGATCTTCGACCGACAGAACGCGTATGGTCTTCGCGTCTTGGGCAGACGCACGCCGTGGCGCGACAAGCGCGCCCGCGCTCGATGCCAAGAGAGCGGCGACAGATGCCGACTTCAGCATGTTCCGGCGCGACATATTTCCAATATCGAATGTCATGTGGTGCCTCCTCAGTTGTTCTTAAATCCAACCTCATCCGACCACGGGAAACCTTCACGGCGCCGAGCTCGAGTTCGATTGTTACCCCTCATCTGCCATTGCCAACAGTTTGTTTGTACTTCGCACAAACTTATGGTACTGTCAAGAAGGTGCGTTCGGGCGTTCCCGCGGCTAAAGCCTCCGCATCTGTTGCGGTAAGCCATCAAGCGCCATCTGGTCGAGCAAGCGCTCTCAAGCTAGAACGACGGGGCTGGCAAATCGGAGATGCAAGTTGAAGTTCGAGAATCAGCCATCCTATTCGCTGGGGCAGCGCGGTCCCAACAAGGACACGCTTGCTGGCGAAAGTGGCAATGTAAGGCTCGTTTCGCAGTCGACCCTCGGCGAGATCAATCGCGGTCGGGTGCTGCAGGCGTTGTACGACAACGGTCCGAAAAGCCGCGCCGAGCTTGCCCGTCTGGCGGGCGTCAATCGCACGACGATCACGGGAATCGTCCAGCCGATGATCGAGGAGGGCCTGCTCGTCGAAGGCGACGCAGTGCCCTCAGACTTCAAGGGCGGTAAGCCGGCGCGTCCGATCTATTTCAATCCTGAAGCACCAATGCTAGGCGCCGTGCTTCTCTTGCCCGGCAGGATCCAGACATGCCTTGTGACGCTCAGCGGCGATATCAAAGCCCTCACCAAAGCGCAATTCGATCCGCATGGCGATAGGGGTGCGTTCCTGGCGATCATCAAGGACACCTTGTCCGCGACGCTTTCCCAAGCCCACCAGGCACCGTTCGGGATCGGCATCGCCTCGGGGGGCATGATCGACAGCGACAACGGGGTGATCCTCGCCGTCAATCTTGCGCCCGTTCTGACTGGCCTCCACTTGGTCGATATCCTGCAGGCGCATTTCTCATTGCCTGTTGTCATCGACCATCATCCGCGCGCGCTTCTCGTTGGCGACCGGTGGTTCGGGCCGGGACGGGGCCAACAAAACTTCGCGGCGATCTATACCGGTGAGGTATTGGGCGGCGCTTTCTACATCGACGGACGGGTCTACCGGGGCCTTGCCGGCTCCGGCGGCGAACTAGGCCATACCGTCGTGCAAATCGATGGGGAACTCTGCAATTGCGGCAAGCACGGATGCTGGGAAACAGTCGCCGCCCTACCCTGGCTGCGGCGTGAAGCGGCCCGACTTGGCTTCGCAAACCCTGAAAGCGTCACCTGTGCTCGCCTCGTCAAAGAGGCAGCAGAAGGCGCCGAAGCTGCGAATGGTCTGCTGGACCGCTATACCAGAAACGTCGCCTTCGGGATCCTCAACCTGCAGCAGACCCTGTCACTCAACTCCTATGTGCTGCATGGGGACATTGCAGGCGGCGGCGCGGACGCGGCCGAACGCGTCAGGCAACATGTCGAACGGTTGGTCAAGAAGCGACCGAACCAGGAGATTTCGATCACGCTGAATGGCATCGGAGAAGGTCATACGGCATTGCGAGGGGCCGCTGGCTTGGTCTTGTCCAGCCACCTGAAGCTCGTCATCTAGGCGGGATACGATCCCGGCGGCGAAACGGCCAACGACGCGGCTGAGCCATTGTGGTTTCAATTGTCGGGAGGTCACAAAACTATCGATCTCGCCGCACAAGCGGGCCGCTCGCGCTTTGTCTGGGAGGGGTCTTTCTCCAGCACAATCTCGGATACCCAATGAAAGTTCCGTGAGGCAATCGATAAGGGCGTAAGGGCCAATCATGGTCTGCGTATTGCTTCAAGTAGCGGCTGCTTGATCGCTTGATCGGATTGCTATCCCAGCGGCTCTTAGTTCGATCGGGGGAACGACAACATGCAGTGCCGGCGATCGCTAGATTGCAGAACGTCGATTGCACGCGCGCGCTCGTGCAACTCCGATAGACGACTGCGAATTTGCCGTGCTCGTTGAATAATGTATCGAATGTGAGATCGACAAGAAGGAGATACGTCTGCGCTACGCGAAGCTGCTCGGCAAGCGCACTCATTCACACCTTGCTCGTTTCGGTGCATGATCAACCGGCCGTTGTCGCCAAGGTCGACCACACCGCCAAGGAACTAGCCTTCATCAGACGGTCGACGGGGGCGATCTGGATTGGACTTGAAAGCGCAAGTCCAGCCTTGAGCAAAGCGGGACCATCCAAATCATTGGACGAGAGCCCGCCGAGCGATTCGTCCCGGGTGGGCGTTCGGCTTGGCTTTCAAAGGGGCCACCATGCCGGCTTCGAGGCAAGCGGCCATGAATGCCTCTCGTGCAACGACGGCGGCTACGCCGCCATTGAGGGCACCGCGACAGGTCCTGATGGCACGCTGATGGCGCTCGCCATAACGCAATGGCCATTCGTTTTCGAGAAAATCCAAAGCATCGTAAACGCCCGCAAACGTCCGCTCAAGACCACACTGCAGTCGGATAGTGACCAGACGAGTCCAGGAGACATCGGTTATCGGCATCCTATTTTCCTTTCCAATGTCACCTGTGACCATCCGGCAAATATTGGAATAACTTTCGCGCGTTCAAGAGTCGGAACGACGCGAAGTCGCCTTGATCGAGCCAGCAGGGGGCGACCCTCAAGGCAGAGCGGGTGGCAAACGTCGCCTGTTACGATGCGACGCGATATCGTGAAACTTGCCACCGCCTACGGCAATAATCGCAAAGCCTTTTCTCTGATCGTGCGTGGTGCGGCCAACCAAGCCGCTCCCTTGCGAAGATCGCACCGACTGACGATCGTAGAACGGGAGAGTCGTCGTTAGCTGCGATGATCAGGATGGCGCAAGGTATCGAGCAACTAAGCCCTTGCTAGCCGCGCGCCTCCCGACGACCACTTCAAAAAAGCGGTTATTGCCGAGGCTGCGACCGCGTCAGTTTCCTTGCTTCGGCAATTAAGCGCTATCACATCCCACGGCTCCTTCTGTCAAACAATTCTTTAGTGGCCTTGGATTCTCTAAACGAAACTAGGATCATGATCCGTCGATTGAAATTGCGAACACAACAGATCGTAGGGTAGCGCTCGTCTTCCTCCTAATTAAGACGGAGGGTACAACAGTCCCATAGGACGTTGTTGCACTGGCCAGCCAATTTATACTGCCTTGAGGTCCGCCAAAAATTTGTCAAATGCATTGTTGATCGGCTTGGCGATCTCAGCCACTGCCTTGCTCGCCAGTGCCCGGAATTCCTTGGCATTCTCGATGCTGGTGTCTACGCGCTTGTGCAGGAACGCCGATTGGAGTTCGAAGACCTGTGACGGCGAGTTCGCGCCGAACAACGCTTGCAAATGCGAGAAACCGGCCACCGCATTCGCCTGCAACGCAGCGACGGACTTAAGCGACAATTCGTAGCCGGCCAGCGTTGCGGTTTCGAAGATCGGAGTGAGTATTTTTTGCGCCTCTTCAGCGCTCGACGCGAATTTAAAGAAAGCTTCGGTCAACTGTTTGTTCCCCTTTTCTACGGATGCCCCGATTTGATCGGCCACCTTCAGAGGCGATGATGCTGAATTTTCGATTGTTTCAAAGGACCTTTCTGAAACCTTGGTGGTCATAGTGCTATTCCTTCTCACGTTGTTTGTTAATGTCGCTAGGCACGGCGATATTGTTGAAAAATTTGATCCTGAGAGTATCACCTGGCAGTTTGGACATGGACAAATGCGGAACTCAGTTTGACGGCCGTTCTTCAGAAACGGATCCGAGAGATCCGAATTGGCTCCGTTACCGCCTGGTTTAGGAAGGCGGCCATATACTTGGCTGCTTCTTGCCGCCTAACGACGAGTACGTGCAAACTCGATGCCAACTAGGCATACGCTTTCAAAAAGGTGTTTCCGAGTATTGTTCTGCCGCTTGCGCGCAAATCTTCAGACTGCAACGCGTCTGCTATGTCGCTTATTGTCGGACTCAAGACTTTTTTGAACGCCAGATAGATCGACCCTCGGAGTGATCGCTCTGCCGTAGACCCACTTTTGTTTGGCACGAAACTTGTGTGTTTATCGCAGACCGCCGGGAGCAAGCCGCAGCAAGGGCACCGGTCCTGATCTCGGCTGGTCGTCACAAAATTGAAGTCAACGACATAGGGCACAGAACGGACCGGACGATTGATCCTGTGGGCGTCAAAGGGTTCTGGCGAACACTGCATCGATAACCTGCCAAAAACCCAGTCGGCAGCGAGAATGTCGAGGTTGACGACAAATATCCGCAGAGATGCAATCAACGGAGTTAAGGATGAATAGATATTTTTGCGAATTACTAGGAACGTTTGCGCTCATTTTCTTCGGCTGCGGCACACTCGTCTTTATGCGTTCCGAGGTGGGCCCCCTCGGTGTCGCTCTTGCCTTCGGGATGACAGTGGTGGCGATGGCCTACGCGATTGGCCCAGTATCAGGCGCTCATCTCAATCCCGCGGTCAGCCTCGGTTTTCTTGTTTCGCGACGGTTTGGACTGTGGGACTTCCTCGCGTATGTCTTGGCTCAAAGTGCGGGGGCTATAGCGGCCGCAGGCGCTCTCTATGTGATAGCCATGGACAAAGTCGGTGGCTACGACATTGCCGTAGAAGGTTTCGCCCAAAACGGCTGGGGAGCTTATGGGGTCAGATCTGTGTTCCTGTTTGAGTTCATCTCCACGTTCCTGTTTGTAACGGTATTTCTCAAAAGCACCACCGAGGAAGGGGCGGGCACTGTCGCAGGTTTTGCAATTGGTCTTACCTTAGTCGCAATCCATCTGGCCGGCATTTCGGTTTCGGGTGCTTCTGTAAACCCTGCACGGTCGCTCGGCCCGGCGCTCTTTGCAGGGGAGACGGCGCGCTCACAGCTCTGGCTCTATATAATTGCACCGATGCTCGGTGCTGTTGCGGCGGGCCTTCTGCAACTCACTGAAGTTCTCGCGTTTCGACCAACAAGCAACTCGCTGAAGCGCAATGGCGCTACTCTTGCAGGGCGAAGTAGAGCTGATGCAGCTCGCCACTTCCAACCGCGCCCCTGACCGGGATTTCGACGGACTTCACATTTCCTTGGCGGCGAACCGCCCCGCCCCCGAGCCAGTATGGGGCTACATGTCACGTGATTCCATTTCCGCCGTTTCATTGTCACCTAAGCCGGTTCCAATCTCGTCTTTAGGGCGCATCGACCTTCTTTCCCGAGAGGAAAATCGGACCGCGGCCAGTATTGGAAAAAACTTGGGTCCATTCAGACCTAGCCCAACGGCCGAAAATACGTCCGATCGATATTGCGGCTGATGCTCCTTCAGGAGTCCTCTGTGAGCGGTTCGAACGCGAGCACTTTTTGGCTTCACCTGCAAACACTCTCTGCTCACCATTATGAGCGCTGCTCATGGATCCATGAAGGAATGCCATTTCAGTTTTGGTTCGCCTCATGATATTGGCCGCTGGGGTCAAGGATATCGCCTCGCCCGCGTCCATAGGACGAAGAGCATCAGCCTTGCAGGAAAGCCATCGGCCAGCACTTGTGCCGATATACTACCATTGCTTGTCGTAGCGATATAATAACAACCCTTAGGCCGTAAATCGTCCGGCCAGCGTCAAAAGAAGAGGTCTTTGAATGCGCGCAGACGTGCAGTGGAAATTGTGCTGGGAAAATGAGTTGCAACTCTCCGATCATGTCGAACTCGCCGAGTTCTTTCGGAAGACATACGGGCCGACTGGCGCGTTTAATGCAAAGCCGTTCCAAGGCAGTCAAAGCTGGGCCGGAGCAAGACCGGAGCTTCGTGCGATCGCGTACGACTCGATCGGTGTTGCGGCCCATCTGGGCTTGCTGCGCCGCTTCATCAAAGTTGACGGGGTAGACCTTTTGGTGGCTGAGCTAGGTTTATATGGAGTGCGTCCGGATCTCGAGGGGCTCGGCATCGCCCATTCGATTCAGGTTATGCTTCCCACATTGCAGAAGTTTCAAGTTCCATTCGCCTTCGGTACGGTTCGACCCGAGCTGCGGAAACACATTGAAAGATTCGGCCGACACAGTCCACTGACTGTTGTGTCGCAGGTGAGCGTACGATCTACGCTGCCACACGCACGCATCGACTTGCCGCCCACCCGTGTCGAGGATCCGCTTGTCATCATTATGCCGATTGGACAGCCCATCTCCGCCTGGCCAGCCGGTACGATGATCGACCGGAACGGACCGGAGTTATGAGCTACCTCGACTGCTAGCGGAAGTGCTCAGGCTCCTCGTGGAGCTCACTGTCCCAAGCGCAATCCGGTCCGGTCATCGGCAGGATCATATCGGCCGCCATCGGATGAAGAAATATGCGGTTCAATGGCCTTGATCTCAATCTTCTGGTTGCGCTCGACGCCCTGATGAGCGAACGTAATCTGACGGCGG
This sequence comes from Rhizobium freirei PRF 81, assembly GCF_000359745.1. Classification (GTDB taxonomy): domain Bacteria; phylum Pseudomonadota; class Alphaproteobacteria; order Rhizobiales; family Rhizobiaceae; genus Rhizobium; species Rhizobium freirei. The sequence goes on along the minus strand of NZ_AQHN01000032.1, from coordinate 4,874 downwards.
CGGCGCGCAGCATTAACCTGAGCCAGCCAGCCATGAGCGCGGCGGTCGCACGGCTGCGCACCTTCTTCCAAGATGAGCTGTTTACGATCGCTGGGCGCGAATTTATCCCCACACCTAGGGCAGAAAGCCTGGCACCCGCCTTGCGAGATGCTCTGCTCCATGTTCAGCTCTCCATTATTTCCAGAGAGCCGTTTGAGCCCGCCCAATCGGATCGTCGCTTCAAAGTTATCCTTTCCGATTACGTCGCGCTCGTATTTTTCGAAAAAGTCGTTGAGCGCGCGGCGCGGGAAGCTCCTGCTGTCAGCTTCGAATTTCGGCCCCCGGGCGATGACACTGATGATTTACTCCGGCGCGGCGACGTCGATCTTCTCATTTTGCCGGAAGTGTTCGCGTCGAACACCCATCCCCGAGCAGGGCTGTTCGATGATGTCCACGTGTGCGTAGGCTGCACCTCGAACAAGCAACTGGAAGAGCCGTTTACGTTCGAGAGATACATGTCGATGGGACACGTTGTGGTCAAGTTTGGGAATGTCCGTAGGCCTGGCATCGAGGAATGGTATTTGCTCGAATATGGTCACAAGAGACGCATCGACGTCGTCGTGCATGGCTTCAGCATGATCCCGCCGATGGTTTCGGGCAACGAACGCATAGGAACCATGCCCTTACGGCTGGCGCAGCATTTCGCAAAAACCATACCCCTGCAAATCGTTGAGCTTCCGCTACCACTACTCCTTCCGTTCACCGAAGCCGTACAATGGCCCGCTCTGCACAATAGTGATCCGGCAAGCCTCTGGATACGCGAACTCTTATTCAAGGAGGCGTCCCACATGATTTCGCCGCCGGGCGCGGCCGAACCTCATATGCACCGGATTAGCACCGGCCCTGACCCGCTCACCTGCGATCGGCGAACTTGATAACGGGCGGAGAAGTCACGTGCTTTGCCCTTCACTTTAAGATTTACACAAGCCAATTGGGTTCGACCGCACGGCGATAACCGGTCGCAACGTTATTTTGCGTCCGGGCGCAGCGGAACAGCATGGATGCTCCAGTTGAACGAAAACTCGAATAATTGCAGCGGTCCGATCGACAGGAAGGACGAGCTGCCATAACTCGGGTCGCCTTTGCGGACTGCAGGCATAAGGCTCAGCACCCGTTACCGAGGCGATCGACGTTAGCCGTTACTTTGCAGAGTGCCGGTAAAAGACATCCGCCAGAATGTGGTGATCATGGCGGTAGACTTCAGCCATGATATTGTAGAGCTCTGGATCGTGAGCCTCGAACTCGTCTGATGTGGCGACGGTGAGTGCACCATGGCTGTAAGCTGTATTCGTATTGAACCAAAACCGCGTGCCTTCGGCCCAATACTCATCGACGGTGTTCTCCATATACGAACGCGCCCAGAGTCCTTTCTCGCGGGCGTGGAAATAGGCTTTTTCAACTCGCGCGACGAGATCAGGATCCACCGTGCGAAGCGCGTTGAAGATATTATGTGAGAATTCGTGAACAAGAATGTTTCCTCCGTAATAGCGAGTGCCAGGCACGCCCATCAAATTTTCCACGGCCCCCGTCGTGTAGAGCCCGCCCATGCCGCGTGCCCGTTGGGCCCAGTATTCCCGGGCAGTCATCTTGTCGATCGTGTTGGCGTAATTCCGCCGTTCGTCGGGGGTGAGGCGGGGATCATCGGGCGCCGGCTTCTTCCAATCCCGCTGCTCCGGAATGTCAGTCGTCGTCTCGTCGATCGCCATGATGCCCACCCGCGCCCCGGCCCAGATTAAGGCATCGCGAACATCACGACGTTCTGACAACATGTATAGGACAATGTCACGTGCGATTAAAAGTGCCGTGTCTGGAACCTTTTCGGACGAGATAATAGTCTTACTGCGTCACAAATTTGTGGATTTTATCGATCCTTCATCCGGGAGCAGCATGGACATCGCTGGAGGTTGCGACTGAGTGCGACGGTCAAGTGCCTTCGGATTGTGGCGATCGAATTCGACACGTGTCGCTCGGGTCGGATCGGGGGCTCCGCGGGGTCGATAACCCTGGGGAAGGCCAGATTGCGGGCGGTTTTTGGTTTCGGGCGGCGCTGAGGGGGGAATCGTCTCCCTTTGGGAGATGAGGAATCCGTAAGCGGCAATGCAGAGGCTTGCATGATGATGGAAGCCGCGCCAACCGCGTCCCTCATAGTGGCCGAGCCCGAGTTCCTGTTTGAGTTCCTGATAGTCGCGCTCGATGCGCCAGCGCAGCTTGGCGGTGCTGACGAGCTTTGCGAGCGAAGCGGCGGCCGGGAGAGTGGAGAGCCAGTATTTGAGTGGTTCGGCATCACCCTCGGGCCATTCGATCAGCAGCCATTCCTCGGCGCGGGGCTCGGTCAATTTGTAATCCCTGGACGCGGGCCTGACGCGCACGGCGGCGAAGCGAGAGTTGAGGTCAGTGTTGGTTCCTTCCCGCCAGCCGATGATCTGCCAGGCATCTTGCGGCAGTTCCTGCGCCAACGCCTTGGCCGATATCGGGCTGTGCTCGGGGCTGCGGCGCATCAGCGAGGTTGGCCGCCCCTTTCCGCGCCAGGGCTCGGGTGGCAATGGTCCCTCGCCGGGTCGCCAGACGCTGAGTGTCGGCTGCACGCCCACGACATAGTCGAGGCCGAGTGCCGACAGGCCGGCGCGGAATGCGCCGTCCACGCCATAGCCGGCATCGGCCAACACCACACCGGGCGCCACTCCGGCTGCCTGGGCGGCTCGGATCTGCTCCAGCGCGATGGCCGGTTTGGTCTGGAATGCGACGCTGTCAGGGATCTTCGCCTTGCGCCGCCGCTCGGCATCGTCGGCCCAGATCTCGGGTAGATACAGCCGGTAGGCAATCGGCAAGCTCGCTGCGACGTTGGCGATCGACAAGCTGACCGCGACTTGGCAGTTGTCCTGCTTGCCGAGTTGGCCACAATATTGCCGCGCCACCCCGACCGAATGCCTGCCCTACTTGGGAAAGCCGGTGTCATCTACAATCCACGCCTCGATCGGCCCATGTCGCTCGATCAGCGGCAGCACCAAATCGCCAATCCGCCGCAGAAGCGCCTCGTCCGACCACGGCGCCTGACCGACGAAATGCAGTAACGACTGATGCTTGGACGAAACCCTCGCCGGTGCCGTTACCGCTGCCAGAGGCTCGACACTCTTGCGCTCCACCGGCAGCATGAGGCCAAGGCAGTAATCCTTCAGCGGCTCTGCCCGATCGGCATGGCCGATCACATCGACAAGCCTCTCGACATAATCCGCAAAGTCTGATTCACTTCTTCCGCTCAGGCCATTCATCTCAGCTTGCTCCTGCTGACCACGAATCGCCACGCTAGCACATCATCGCAAACCGCGAATCTCCCGTTTTTTGTGACTCATACGGCTTCTCATTGATCAGAACGCATTGGCCCATTCTCTGCGTCCGATGGACATGATGCGCCAGGGCTGACTTTCGAGTTTTCGCCATGCGTCGCAACAGTGATTGACGATATCGTCGTAGGATTTGAAGACTCGGTTCGAGAGCCAATTCTCGCGCATGAAGAGCCAGAGGTTTTCGACCGGGTTCAACTCTGGCGATTTCGGCGGGAGCGGCAGGATCGTTATGTTTTCGGGCACGACGAGATTGTTGGACATGTGCCATCCCGCCTGATCCATGATGAGGATGGCATGGGCGTCATCGGCGACATGACGGGCGATTTCGGCCAGATGCTGCGTCATCGCGTAGGTGTCGCACCACGGCATGACCAGCGCTGCCGCTTTGCCGAGCTTCGGGCAGATTGCGCCAAAGATGTAGGCCGATCTGGTGCGTTGATCATGCGGCGCTGAAGGTCGCGTTCCGCGCTTGGCCCACCGGCGCGTGATCTTGTTCTTCTGACCGATGCGAGCTTCGTCCTCGAACCAGATTTCTATTTGCTTGCCTCGTGCCGCTCCAGCGGCAATTTCTGCCACCGCGGCGGGGAACTTTTTTTAAATTCCTCAATGGCTTGGGGGTCTTGCGCGTGATGTTTGGGCCGTGCGGCCAGCTTGCGATAGCCCATGGCTCGCACCTCACGGCTCAGCGTTTGCTCGCTCACCGAGATGCGAAACCCTTCCCAAAGCCATTGAACCAGATCGCACAGACGCCAACGCACAATGCCGTCAAGATAGGGCGTCGGTCCGCGCTCGATGGCCTGTGCCAAGGCCGCACGCTGCTGATCGTTTAATCGCGACTGCGGACCGGGAGCCTTGCCGTTGATCAGGCCTTGGGGACCACGCTCGTTGAAGCGCATGACCCAGTCCCGAACGATCTGGAGCGTGACATTGCCGAGACGGGCGGCATCGGAACGCGAGCCTCCGTCATAGATCGACGCGAGCGCCAACAAACGTCGTGCCTGGGCGGCGTCCTTCGTCTGCCGCGCCAGCCGCCGCAGACCTTCTCCCTCAAAATCCTCACGCAATGAAATCCCTGATCGCATCGCAGACCTCCGGTTTGCTCCAGAGATTCAGATTCACCGCGTTTTGGGAAGGCCAAAGAGTCAAGTTAAACGGGACGCGGTATCAGTAAGAATAGGTATGCCTGCTGCGTCAGCATACTTGGCATAAAACGGATCCAGGCCGAGTGAAATCGGTGGGCTGCGAACCATGAAAGTATCGAAATTGGATATATCAGCCATCGACAATGGCGACGCAGATAAACCATCCTCAGCGCCGCCAAGTCCCCTGCGGATGCAGCAAGAAGGTATCCACCGACAAGGACCATCGCCATCGAGCATCCATGAATCATCATGACCTTTCCTTAGTGCACTGTCTTCCTGAGACGACGCAACAACCATGCCAATCACCAAGCAAAGAACCGACGGTTATATTTGTCGGCCCTGTCGCGCT
>NZ_AQHN01000031.1 GCF_000359745.1 Rhizobium freirei PRF 81 | reverse complement strand
CGTCGTTCATCACAACTCCGTGGCTCAGGCGATCCTGGCTTGTGTCTGGGGATCGAAGAAGACGGCCTTGTCGAGGTTGAAGGCGAGGCGGGCGTGCTGGCCGGCGCTGATGCGGGCGTCGGCGCGCAGGCGGGCGACGACCTCCTTACCGCCGAGCTTGGTGACGGCGAAGGTGTCGGAGCCGGCCGGCTCGACGACCTCGATCAGGCAGTCGTTCTCGGCCAGCGTACGGGCGTTGCGGTCGGCGCCTTCGGGATCGGTGAGCGCCTCGGGGCGGATGCCGAAGACGACCTGACGGCCGGCATGGGCCTCGAGCGCCTGCTTGTCCGTGGCGACGGGAAGCTTGATCGCCGCGCCGGCGGCACGGTCGAGCGAGACGAGAAGGCCGTTACTGCCGCGCTCGATCGTGCCCGACAGCAGGTTCATGGCCGGCGAGCCCATGAAGTCGGCGACGAACATGTTGGCCGGATTGTTGTAGATCTCGGCCGGCGTGCCGAACTGCTGCACGACGCCGTCCTTCATCACGGCGATCTTCGTCGCCAGCGTCATCGCCTCGATCTGGTCATGGGTGACGTAGACGATGGTCTTGCCGGTCGACTGGTGCAGGCGCTTGATCTCGATGCGCATGTCGACGCGCAGCTTGGCGTCGAGGTTGGACAGCGGCTCGTCGAACAAAAACAGCTTGGGATCGCGCACCAGCGCCCGGCCCATGGCGACGCGCTGGCGCTGGCCGCCGGACAGCTGGCTCGGCTTGCGGTCGAGCAGATGGCCGATCTGCAGCACCTTGGCGACCTTCTCGATCGCCGCCTTGCGCTCCTCGGCCGGAACGCCGCGCATCTCCATGCCGAAGGCGATGTTGCCGGCAACCGTCATATTCGGATAGAGCGCATAGCTCTGGAACACCATGGCGATATCGCGCTTGGACGGATGCAGGTCGGCGATGGAGTGATCATCGACCCGGATGTCGCCCTCGGTGATCGATTCCAGTCCGGCAATGGTGTTGAGCAGCGTCGACTTGCCGCAGCCCGACGGGCCGACGAGCACGAGGAAGCCGCCCTGTTCGAGGTCGAGGTCGATGCCCTTGAGGATCTCCAGCGAGCCGTAACGCTTTCTCAGACCGGATATTTGAAGGAAGGCCATTTGATTATCCTTTGACTGCGCCAGCCATCAGACCGCGGACGAAGTAGCGGCCGGCGACGATGTAGACGAGGAGGGTCGGCAGCGCGGCGATCATGGCGGCGGCCATGTTGACATTGTATTCGACCACGCCGGTCGAGGTGTTGACGACATTGTTGAGCGCCACCGTCATCGGCATGGAATCGCCGGTGCCGGCATAGGCGGAGGCAAACAGGAAGTCGTTCCAGATGTTGGTGAACTGGTAGATGACGGTGACGACGATGATCGGCAGCGAGTTCGGCAGCATGATGCGGCGGAAGATCTGGAAGAAGCTGGCGCCGTCGATCTGCGCGGCCTTGACCAGCTCGTTCGGGAACGCCTCGTAGAAGTTGCGGAAGAACAGGGTGGTGAAGCCGAGCCCGTAGATGACGTGGACGATGACCAGGTTGACGGTCGAGTTGCCGAAGCCGAACGAGACGCCGATCGTGTCCCGCAGCGAGTTGCCGAAGCGGCCGAGACTGCCAAGGATGGTGGCCATCGGCAGCAGCACCGACTGGAACGGAATGAAGCAGGCAAACAGCATCATGCCGAAGACCAGCGTATGGCCGGGAAAGCGCCACTTGGTCAGCACATAGCCGTTGAGGGCGCCGAGGACGGTCGAGATGACGACCGCCGGCACGACCATCTTGATCGAGTTCCAGAAGTATCCCTTGATGCCGTTGCAGGTCAGCCCGACGCAGGCCTCGCCCCAGGCCTTGGCCCAGGGTTCGAGCGTCGGCGATTGCGGCAGCGCCAGCATATTGCCGTTCTGGATCTCGTCCATCGTCTTCAGCGAGGTGACGATCATGACGAACAGCGGCATCAGATAGAGGACGGCAAAGATCGCAAGCAGGCCGTAGATGACGGTCCGGTTGATGAAGCGGCCTCTGTTGCCGCTCGCATGGCTGCCTGCGGCGTGTGCCGGCGTGGTGTGGACGACGGTGCTCATCGCGCCTTCTCCTTCAGTTCGGAATAGAGGTAGGGGACGATGATGGCGGAGATGGTCATCAGCATGATGATGGCGCTGGCCGAGCCGACGGCCATCTCGTTGCGCTTGAAGGTGTATTCGTACATGAAGTTCGACGGCAGCCATGCCGAGCCGCCCGGCCCGCCCGAGGTCAGCGCCACGACGAGGTCGTAGGACTTGATGGCCATATGGGCCAGCACGATGAAGGCCGACAGGAAGATCGGCCGCAGGAGCGGGATGATGATCCGCCGATAGAGCTGGAAGGCCGAGGCGCCGTCGATCTGGGCGGCCTTCATGATCTCGCTGTCGATGCCGCGCAGCCCGGCCAGGAACATCGCCATGACGAAGCCGGACGCCTGCCAGACGCCGGCGATGACGACGGTGTAGATGACGAAATCCTTGTTCTTGATCCAGTCGAAGTGGAAGCTGGTCCAGCCGAACTGATGCAAGGTCTGTTCGAGGCCGAGCCCCGGATCGAGGAACCATTTCCAGGCAACGCCGGTGACGATGAAGGACAGCGCCATCGGATAGAGGAAGATCGGCCGCAGCATGCCCTCGCCGCGGATCTTCTGGTCGAGCAGGATCGCCAGCAGCAGGCCGAGCGCCAGGCAGATGCCGACATAAAGGACGCCGAAGATGCCCATATTGGTGATCGAGGTGTACCACGACGACGGCGGATCGCTCTCGAAGGTCCAGTTCCAGAGCCGCTGATAGGCACGGGCGCCGGTCAGCCCATAGGAGGGAAAGGTCTTGGAATTGGTAAAGGACAGATAGGCGGTCCAGACGATGAAGCCGTAGACGAAGATGATCGTCAGCAGGAAGCTGGGGGCAAGGACGATCTGCGGCAATGCGTTTTGCAGGCGCGTGCGCATCGAGGCGCGCCGGGCTGGACGCGTGAGAATGGGATCCGTGCTGGCGACGGTGCTCATGATGGTCATCCCTTCAAGGGCCTTCAAGGGGCATGGTGCTGGTCATGGTCCTCCCCGCTTATCGGCGGGGAGGAGGAACGGCCGGGGAACGGCCCGCGCTTAGCGCGCGTCGTCGATCGCCTGGACGAGCTGCTTGACGGCTTCGTCGGAGGTCTTGATCTGGCCGTGGACGAACTTGGACACGACGTCCTTATAGGCATTGGCGATCGCCGGTGCGGCGCCATAGCCCTGGGCGAGCGAGCCGACGAGCTTGCCGTCGGCATTGGCGGCCTTCAGGTCCGCCATGCCCTTCTTGCCGCAGGCGTCGAAGGCGGTATCCGGCACGTCGGTGCGGGCCGGGACCGAGCCCTTGACGACGTTGAAGGCCGACTGGAAGCTCTTCGACAGCGTCGCGGCCGCCAGCGCTACCTGCGCCGCCTTGCGGTCGGCCGGAACGTTGAACATGCCGAACATGTCGGAGTTGTAGATCACGCTGCCTTCGGTGCCGGGGAAGCGGTAGCACAGATAGTCCTTGTCCGGGGTCTTCTTGGCGGCGACGAACTCGCCCTTGGCCCAGTCGCCCATGACCTGCACGAGCGCATCGCCCTTGATGACCATCGCCGTTGCCAGGTTCCAGTCGCGGCCGGAGAAGTTCGGGTCGACATACTTGACGATCTTGGCCAGGTTGTCGAAGGACTTCTTCATCGTGTCGGACTTCAAAGAGGCCGCGTCGAGATCGTTGAAGGCCTTCTTGTAGAACTCCGGCCCGCCGGTCGACATGACGATGGAATCGAACATCGTCGCTTCCTGCCAGTTCTGGCCGCCAAGCGCCAGCGGCACGACGCCGGCCGCCTTGGCCTTGTCGAGCAGCGCGATCAGATCGTCAAAGGTCTTCGGCTGCTTGCCGCCGATCTTGTCCATGACCGCCTTGTTGATCCACAGCCAGTTGACCGAGTGGACGTTGACCGGAACGGCGACCCACTTGCCGTTATAGACCGAGAACTTCTGCAGCGCCTGCGGCACCGCCTTGTCCCAGCCTTCCTTCTTCGCCGTCTCCGTCAGGTCGCCCATGACGCCGGCCTGGGCGTAGTCGAGCACGGTATAGCCGAGCATCTGCGACGCGGTCGGATAGTTGCCCGCCGCCACCATCGCCTTCAGCGCCGTCATCGCCGCATCGCCGCCGCCGCCGGCAACCGGAACGTCCTTCCAGGCATAGCCTTCCTTCGACAGGTCCTGCTTCAGGACATTCAGCGCCGCCGCCTCGCCGCCGGACGTCCACCAGTGCAGCATCTGCACTTCCTTCACGTCCGCCGCA
>NZ_AQHN01000030.1 GCF_000359745.1 Rhizobium freirei PRF 81 | reverse complement strand
CCAGCTTGCCGACGCCCGACTGGATCGAGTCGGACAGCGACGAGGCAAAGCTCGTCTGCAGGCTGATGCGGCTGGAGATCGAACCGAGCTTCGAGTTCATGCTGATCATGGAGTTCAGAGCGGTCTGAACCATGTTCAGGGCGCTGGAGATCTGGCCGGAGGTCATCTTGCTGATGTCGAGGCTGAAGACCGAAGCGTTGACGGTGGTGTTCTTGGTGCCAAGGATACCGGAAGCCGTGTCGAGCGCGCCGGCTGCCGTCGTGCCGAACAGAACGTTGCCGACCGAGCTGGTGTCGAACTTGTAGGAGGTCGAGCTGATCGAAACCGTGCCGTTGGTGCCGCGGATGAAGGAGGAGACGACCGAAGCCGAACCGCCGTTCTGAGCCATGACCCAGTTTTCACCGTTGAACGAAGCCGACTGGGCAACGCTCTGCAGCTGCTGCTGCAGCTGGCCGATTTCTTCCTGGACGGACTTCTTGTCGACCGACGGTTCCATGGCGGTGGCAAGCTTGTTCTTGATCTGGCCGACGATGTCGATGG
>NZ_AQHN01000029.1 GCF_000359745.1 Rhizobium freirei PRF 81 | reverse complement strand
GCGGCCGGCGTATTTTCCGCGAGCAGCTCGGTGACAGCGTGTTGGCTCGCTACGGGCGGCGCACGCAACGGCTTGAGACAATCGCCCACCATCTTGGTTTGGCACTCGGCGGCAGGCCGGCCGCGGCCTTTGCCAGTCGTTTGATGATGCCGGTGAGCAACGACACGCTGTTGCGGGTGGTTCGTCGGCGCAGTGCTGATCAGAACGATGAGCTCTCTGTTATTGGCATCGACGATTTTGCCTTCAGGCGCGGCCAGACCTACGGGACCATCATTTGCGATCTGGAGCGGCGGAGAGCTGTCACCCTGTTGCCGGATCGTGCGTTGGATACCTCTCGGGCATGGCTTGCCGGGCACCAGTCGATATCGATCGTCG
>NZ_AQHN01000028.1 GCF_000359745.1 Rhizobium freirei PRF 81 | reverse complement strand
GACCGCGCACGGGCATGGTACCGGAAATTCGGCAAATGGTCCTTGCTCGGGAGCTGGCTTCCAATCGTCGGAGATCCAATAACGGTCGTCGCTGGGGTATTGCGCGAACCCTTGCCGACATTCCTTCTGCTCGTGACGATTGCCAAGGTCGGGCGCTATATTGTCCTCGCCGCCGTAACGACGGGTCTGACATAATCTATCTGCAAGCGATTATCGACTAATCGAGGATTCACGGGCGAGATGGCCAGCAGGGCGCGTCTCGACGCAGCAGAGTAAACAGGAGCCGTTCATGACCACCCTCTCGCCGATCGTCAAAGCCTTTTGGGACAAGCCCACTGGAAGCTGGCAATATGTCTTCCACGATCCCGATACGATGAAGGGAGCGATCGTCGATCCGGTTCTAGGATATGACATGCTGGCCGCCGCGACCGATACCACGCGCGCCGACGAGATCCTCGACTATGTCGGGGAAACCGGGATCGAGATCGTCTGGATCCTCGACACCCACCCCCATGCCGACCATTTTTCCGCCGCGCCCTACCTGAAAGGCAAACTCGGCGCCCCGACCGCGATCGGCGAGCACGTCAAAAGGGTTCAGGCTCTCTGGCAGGGCATCTATAATCTCGGAGACGAGTTCACCGCCGATGGCTCCCAGTGGGACAGGTTGTTCAAGGACGGCGAGACCTTCGAGGTCGGCAATATCCTTGTCACCGTTTTCTTCTCGCCCGGCCACACGATGGCATCGATCACCTATGTGGCAGGCGACGCAGCCTTCGTCCACGATACGCTGATGATGCCGGACAGCGGTTCGAGCCGTGCGGACTTTCCAGGCGGCAACTCGCGCGAGCTTTATCGCAGCGTGCGCCGCATCCTCGAACTTCCCCCGCGGACCCGCATCTTCATCGGACATGACTATGCGCCACAGGGTCGTACGGCGATGTGCGAAGCCTCGGTCGAAGACCATATCACCTCGAACAAGCATTTCGCAGGACCTCCGCCGGAAGACGAGTTCGTCAAGGTTCGCGACGCCCGCGATGCGACTTTGCCTCTGCCAAAACTGATGCTGGCTGCCCTGCAGGTCAACATCCGGGGAGGAAGACTTCCGGAGCCAGAGAGTAATGGCCGGTCGTACCTGAAAATCCCGCTTGGCTATTTCGAGCCACGCAACTCTGACGGTTGACGCGCCACGACTATCCGCGGCGCAAGGCTACGCAACGATTTGTCTGTGGGCTCGTCCACAGCATCCCCGCTGGTGCGCGATGCGCGGGAGATTTCCTGGTTGCTGGGACTGCGCGCTCGCCACGATCAAATGCTTGAGAAAGCTTGGCTAAATTTGTCGGCGGGTGATCTTTCGCATGGGGTATCACCGATTGAAGGGCGCGAAGGCGGATTAAGCTGCACGCCATTGCGGAAGCTCATCGCGCGGCAACACCCACGCAGCGCCTGTGGTTTGAAAATATGTTCGATAGTTATCGCTTGCAGTTGTCGGAACAAAACGCACCGGCCTTCGCGGCGGGAATTTGGGCAAGCATCCCATCACAGTTACCTGCCCCGGATCTGCTTCAGAATCCCAATTTCCAAGTTCGGCCACTCACCACAGTGCTGCCAAACCCTTACCTGGCATCGGATGCGGGGCGGCTATCGCTTCCTGACGTCCTCAAACCGGAGATCGAAGCGCGCAAGATACTTCGTCAAACGATCTGCATCATTGCTGCTCTTCTTCTCTAATCGCGAGACCGCAAACAAGGCTCTGCCAGCAGAACTCGCCGTCGCATGCTCGCGGCAGCTATGAAGGACCATTGCAAGCTGCACTGCATCAAAGCGATCGAGACGAGCAGCAGCTTCTGCACCCAGCACATCCTCAAGGATCGGATCCGCTTTGCCCTCATCAATCGAACTGCGCCAGAACGCGTTTAGCCGTCGGACTTCGTCATCGACGACCTCGGTCGTGATGCGCCCATGTGGCGCGAGCGTCGCCATGCGTGTCACCGAGGCCGACAGATCGCGAAAATTGGCGCTCCAGACGGCTTGTGGGCCGGTTGTAAACGTCAGATAGCGTTCGCGCGCCTCCTTGTTGAAAGTGATGTTTTCGCCCTCCCTCTCCAGATAGCGCCTGAGTTCGAAGTCAAGGTTGGGTTCTATATCCTCCCTGCGCTCGCGTAGAGCCGGCAGTTGGAAAGTCCAGAGGTTGAGCCGGGCGTAGAGATCCTCGCGGAACCGTCCCTTGCGGACATCCTCGCCGAGATCGCGGTTGGTGCCCGCAAGGAGTTGAAAATCCGCCGATACCTCACGGTCGGCGCCGACGGGCAAAAATCTCTTTTCCTCGATCGCGCGCAGGCACATCGCCTGCTCGTCGGAACCGAGCTCGCCAATCTCATCAAGGAACAACACGCCCTTGTCCGCGGATTTGAGCAGACCAGCGCGCTCGCCGGCGGCACCGGTGAAGGCGCCCTTCACATGGTCGAACAGCGCCGACATGGCCTGATCGCCACGCAATGTCGCGCAATTGACTTCGACGAAAGGTCCGCTGATCTTTCGTTGGGCCTTCTTTAGCTCGTAAATGCGGCGGGCAAGCTGCGACTTGCCGGCTCCTGTCGGTCCGGTCAGCAGGACGGGTGCGGTCGATCGGATCACCACTCTTTCGATCTCGTCGATCATCCTGTAAAAAGCGGCATTGCGGGTCGATATGCCGGACTTCAAAAAGGAGGCTGCATCCTCCCGTTCCGACGCGAAACGCTTGGCGATCTCGTCGTAACGGGAAAGGTCCAGATCGATGATCCGGTGGGTGCCGGCGACATCCTGTTCGGCCTCCCGATCGCGTGGCGGTGAAAGCTGCAGCAGCCGGCCGGGAATGATGCGAGCTTCGGTTAGCAGGAACCAGCAGATCTGCGCCACATGCGTGCCAGTGGTTATGTTGACGAGATAGTCTTCCGTATCGGGGTCAAAGCTGTAGCCGCGGGCAAAGTCCCTGAGGTTTGTGTAGACCTCCGAGAAATCCCAGGGATCGCGGAAGTTGATGACATTGCTGCGCACCTCCGTCGCCGGCGAGATCGTTCCAATGTCCGTGACGATACGCTGGCTGAGAGGCTGCGCATGATTGTCGTGGATCAGCTCCAGTCGGTCGATGAAGAGGCCTGGTTGCTGGCAAAGCGCGACGGTTGGGCGCCACCGGCTCCAGCGATTGTCCCATTTCCCCGCATCCAGGGTCGTTCCCAATATGCTGATGGCAACGCTTCGCTTCATGGCTTATCCAAATTTATAATAGTCTATATGAAATAATAATATTCTCTGGTGGCCATGCGTCGCGACCGCAGACTTTGGTGGTGACGACTAAAATATTTCCGCAATTAAAACAGATAGATAATTGAATTCCTCATATTCCTGTCGCTCGCTCCATCAAACTGGCACGCCACTTGAACTGTATCTGGCACGAACCAGTCGAGAGCTAAACCATTACGGCCTCTTCCAAAGTTCGTCGCCCAAGCGGTGTGAAAGACCAGCAACTTAACAGAAGGACTGCAGACGCAGAAAAGACAATGACAACGGTAATGAGCGGACAGGATTTGATCGATGCCGGCATGAGCCAGGGAAAATGGTTTCGCCCGGCTCTCGACGCGGCCAACGCGGTTTTGAGCAAAGGCGGCTCGATGACGGAAGCGTTGGAAGCCGCAAAGGCTTTCCAGCCTGGGCCAACGCTCGCTTTGAGGGCGGATAACGATATCGAGATCTATTCGAACATCCGCGCCGAGAACGCTTTTGAGCAGAACAATGTCGAGAAGGTCAACGCGACGATGCGCGCGCTGGTGCGCACGCTGGTCGTCCGCTCCGCGGCAATCATGCCAGACGCCTGCCCGGCAGGTCCGGTCGGCACGATCCCGGTCGGCGGTGTCGTCGCTTCCGAAGCAATCCATCCCGGCATGCATTCGGCCGATATCTGCTGCTCGATGGCGATCTCGATCTTTCCAGGCGTCGATCCGAAGTCGCTGCTGGATGCAGTGCATACCGTGACGCATTTCGGTCCGGGCGGCCGTCCGCGCGGCGCGCAGTTCAAGCCTTCCGAGGCGACGCTATCGGCTTTTGAGCAGAACCCCTATCTGCGCGACGGAGCACTGAGCGCCGGCATCGAACACTTCGCGACCCAGGGCGACGGTAATCACTTCGCCTATGTCGGCACGATGAAGTCGACCGGCGAGACGGCGCTCGTCACCCATCATGGCTCGCGGGCGCCGGGCGCACGGCTCTACGATAAAGGCATGAAGGTCGCCAATCGGTTCCGCGAGCAGATCTCGCCCGAGACCCATCGCGAGAATGCCTGGATTCCGGCGGACACCGAGGAAGGCGATTTCTATTGGTCGGCGCTGCAGACGATCCGCCAGTGGACGAAGGAGAACCACTATGTCATTCACGACATGGCGGCGGAAAAGCTTTCGGCCAAGATCGCGGATCGCTTCTGGAACGAACACAATTTCGTTTTCCGGAAGTCGGACGGGCTCTTCTATCACGGAAAGGGCGCGACGCCTGCCTTCGACAACTGGGCACACGATGCAACCGATCTGACAATCATTCCGCTCAACATGGCGGAACCGGTGCTGATCGTTCGTGGTACGAATGCCGCTCATGGTCTCGGCTTCTCGCCACATGGTGCTGGCCGCAACGTCTCACGCAGCGCGCACATGCGGCAGCTGTCGGCGGAGTACGGGGCGGATTCGCGTGGGCTTAGCCCGAACAACATCACTGCAATCCTTGAGAAGGAGACGAGCGGCCTCGACGTTCGCTTCTTCTCCGGCTTCGCAGACCTGTCGGAACTGCCGAGCGCCTACAAGAGCGCTGCCAACGTGCGGGCACAGATCGACCATTATGGCCTCGCCGAAGTGGTCGACGAAGTGATCCCATATGGAAGCATCATGGCCGGTGACTGGCAGAAGGATGCCCCTTGGCGCAAAAAACGCCGGTAAGCATCGGGAAGGCGACAAGCTCGCCTTCCCTTTTCGCGATCAAGTTCGCCGCCAATCATGCATATGATCTTCCTCAGTGTGCGATTGCCACGGCGACCTGATATCGCTTGCGACATCAAGCCTGTTCATCTCCATCCCGCTAAAGTCCATCGGAGCCGTCTGATAACCACGCTGGAAATAGACCGCGCAACCGATCAACTTCGCCAATTCGATCCGAAAATACGTCAAAACCGCCTTCGTAGGGTGCAATCACATTTCCTTCGCGAGAAATCATCACGGCCTGCATGATTTCATCGCGCATGATCTTCAAGACCATTTGCTCAATCTTCAAACTACTGAACTTCTCGACGCTGCCATAGAGACCGAAAGTGACGCCCTCTTCCTCCTCTTCGTCAATGATATCGCTCTCCACTAATTTTGATCCAACGGAAGTCATGGAGCTGTAGCGATACCGTCCACTTTCTCCATTAAACTTGATGACGGGCACGAATACCGATACCAACAAATCCTTGGCTCCAAAGAGCGACGATCCGATAGCATCGAAGTATCTCTCTTCTTTCGGCCGGCCCTGTGATTGGACGATCCCCGCGTGGATGGGCATAGAACCTCACCCATCGAGATGCAAAGCGCAGCGTAGCTTCCAACCAAGTGGCGGGATCCCTGGGAAATAGCGATAGAAGGTCGATTCACGATCCCGGCACATGAGATCAAGCTGTTGATTGCTCAAGAAATCCCCTCCTCTTCACCGCACTCAACCATCGGGCTATTAAATTTCGCGAGGTTTTGACCCAAATTGTGATTTTACGCGATCCGTCCGAATGGATCCAATACCTTGAAAAGATTTATGGTTCGAAGCGGGGCTGGCTCGTGACGAAACGCAAAACCGGGTTGAAACTCAACGCAACTCAACAAACTGTGCAAAACAACAAATTTTACAGGATTTCTTAAGCCGGTTTTTTCGGGCGCCTGTTTAGCTGGCGCAGTATTAAGAACGGGTATGACTCCAATATGATTCTACAACAGAGACATCCCCCCGCCACCATTTTCAAAGCCCTGCGGAGGGCCACGCTCGGCGCGCTATGTGCCGTGGTCGGTTCCGTTGGTCTTTTGCTTATATTGAATCTGTTGATGCCGGATCGGCCATTTTTGGCCGGATTTGTCGGGGCAGCACTTATTGCCGCATTTGTGGCCTTTCCGCTGCTTTTTGCCTTGCAGCTCAACAACGGCGCCCTCCGCAAGATGCAGGAAAACGTCACCCAGGCGGCGCGCTACGACAGCGTGACGAAGACGCTGAACGGCACCGCCTTTGCCGCGGCCGTCGAGCACTTTATCGACCGGCGCAAGCATGCCGCCACCGATGCCGGCGGCATCGTCATCGCCGTCATCGTCGATACGCTCGACGACATCGGCCGCCGCTACGGGCCGCAATGGGCCGACACCGTGATGCAATCGCTTGCTTCGATCATCCAGTCCTCGGTTCGTCGTGACGATCTCGTGGCGCGGCTTGCGACCAACGAGCTCGACATCTTCCTGCCTGGCGCCACGGTCGAGGACGCCTGCGACATCGGCACCCGCATCCGCACGCGCGTCGCCGAAGCCACCTTCAGCGCCGACGGCGCGCCGCTTTCCGTCGGCATCCGCCTCGGCGGCACCTCC
Source organism: Rhizobium freirei PRF 81 (assembly GCF_000359745.1). Classification (GTDB taxonomy): domain Bacteria; phylum Pseudomonadota; class Alphaproteobacteria; order Rhizobiales; family Rhizobiaceae; genus Rhizobium; species Rhizobium freirei. The sequence goes on along the minus strand of NZ_AQHN01000028.1, from coordinate 53,992 downwards.
TTCGACGGCCCGGCCGACTTCAACCAACTCCGCCAGCTCGCCGACCAAATGGCCTTCGAGCGCGGCGACGAGAGCGACGACATCCCGATCAGCAGGCTGCCGGCCGCATGAGCCTGACGACCCCACCGCCGCGGCAGCGGCGGCCTAGGCCCAAACGGCGAGACCCGTCCTTGATGCGGCGTCAAAGCCGGCTGGGGTCTCGGTTGGCCTTCTGGATCCGCCAAGGCTGATCAGGCCTCGAGGGATGAGATGTCGGTGTGGGCTCTTGTTAAACAGCCTTCATGACGGAAACCTCGATTTCAACGCCCGCCGTCACGTATTTCCACATCGCGACGAGCAGCTTTCCCGGCAAGGGCAACGATGGTTGTTTCGCAAGGCGCCTCTGGTTGCCCCTTACGCCAATCGAGATTGTCGCACGTGCGATCTGGCTCTATTTTGCCGGCGCGCCTTCCAATAGCCCATCGAAAACTTGCAGAAGTGTATCGGTGATCGCCTGGCCAAGTGCGTTGCCGGCTACCCATGCTCTTGAACCAACTCGAACCGCCGACCTGTCGCTTTCGGAGCATCGAGCTACGTCTTCATTGACAATTAACGAGAATATCTACCTGACGCAGACCCGCCGCGATCTCATTGAGATCGCCTGCGCGATCGACCAAGGAACTCGCAATGCAAACATCGCCCCCGGACGGTACTTGCGGTGGCTGAGACGATGCCTAGCTGGATCTGGAGACAGCGGCGGTTTTGCGCGATCTCATCAACGCCAGTGAATAGTGCGTGATTGCGGCGTACAGGCAGACGATCGAGCCGTAGTTGAGGAAGAACCCAAGGGCAGACTCGTTGAAGTCCCACATGTCGAGCGTGTGGGTCAGCATCAGCTTGGAGCCGAAACCCATCTCGATGGTACTGTGGACGCCCCATGCGGCGGCGGCGAACGTGAGGAGGCGAAGTGCGACCGACCGAAAGACGTTCGGCCGTTCGATGAAGAAGACGCCGCGAAACACGTTGATCACTACGAACCACCGGGTGCCGAGGTGCATCGCGAGGATCATGAGCAACCAGTAGGCCGCGAACATGTGGACTTCACGGACTGCGAACGCTCCATCCAACGATAGGAATGGGAACAGATCGCGCGAGATCAGCGCGCTGCTGACCAGCATGATCGTCATTGCCGCAGCAAGGCATGCTATAGTGGCGATGTTCAATAGTTTCGGGCCATCCTTCGGGCTCGTCGAAACTTTCGCGTACCACCGCCTGTTGAAGACGTTGTGGACGATCACGAGCGTAAAGAGGGCGGTGCCGAACAGTTCATGCGACAGATTGCCTAGCCACCAGTAGGCGAGGCACAGCACGACCAAGGCAAAACTCGCGAAATCGAGGATGAGGCGGATCAGCAGCGTCTTCATCTCACTCGAACTCGAAACGCCGGATGTCGTTGAAAGTGTAGAGGAACTCACGGTCGGCCCGAGAGCTGTGGCAGCTCTGGCACCGGGCGGTATTCTCGGCCGTGTTGATCGTTCCGTCCGGTTTGAACCATTGGAAATGCCAGTCACCAGTGCGACGGTTCTCGTCGTAGTCCACCCCCCATCCGGCACCCTTCTCCATGATGAAATAGCGGTAGATTTGTCCTTCGCGGTAGTCGACGAGCGCGAAATGCGTGCCGTTCGGGACAGGCTTGCCTGCCTTCACCGCCTCGATCGCCTCCCTCGTCGTCATAATGTGTTCGGTGACCTCGCCACGCGTCACCGTGGTGTAGTGAACGAGCTTGCTGATATCAGGCATCGTGGCCTTGGTTGGCTCGGCATCCACCTGCCAGCCGACCATGACGATGGCACATGCGATGGCGGCGAGGACGGATAAACGATTTGAGCGAGCGTGTATCATTGCTGACCTTTTGCTTCCTGAGAGGAGTATTGAGCGTCGGTGACCTGCTCCAGCCAATCGACTGATTTGCCCTCGACAGACTCGGAGAAGGCGATGTGCGACATTCCGTTTTGGGGAGATGCCCCGTGCCAGTGCTTCACGCCGGGCGGGATCCATACTGTGTCACCGGACCGGATCTCCTGAAGCGGTCCTCCCCACATCTGCACTAGACCCACGCCGCTGGTTACGATCAGGGTCTGACCGAGAGGGTGGCTATGCCAGGCGGTTCGCGCGCCAGGTTCGAAAGTGACAGTCGCGCCGCCCACCGTCGCGGGCGCCGTCGCCTTGAAACTGTCTTCAACCCGCACAGATCCGGTAAATCTGTCCGGAGCTCCGACGATCGCAGGCTGCGATCCGGCGTGAGCAATGGTGATCGCTTCGCTTGCCAACGGGGACGAAGTCGACACCAACGCGACCGCGGCCACTGCGGAAGCCATTGTCATCTTCTTGTCGGTCATTCAGCGAAGACCTCCTTGGCAATCGCCACCGACGATACGGCGCTCGGCCATCCGGAATAGAACGCCATCTGCGTGATGGTCTCGACGATCTCATCCCTGGTGAGGCCATTCTGCAGGCCGAGGCGGATATGTGATTTGAGCTGATCGGGACGGTTCAGCGCGATCAGGGCCGAAATGGTCACCAGACTCCGATCCCGCTTGGACAGACCGGGTCGCTCCCAGATGTCCTTGTAGAGGACGTCATCGGTCAGTTCGGCTAGTTTCGGGGCCGTGTCACCCATCAGTTGCTGGGCGCGAGAGGTCATTGGACTTTCCTTTGGTTGATTGACAGGCCGGGCGCAGACGACACCAGGAAGCGTCGCCAACACTATGCCGACGGTCAGAAACGCGTTCAGGAACAGGTGGCGCGTCATCGCTTCCTCCTCAAACCAGCGTCCGGTCGAAGAACGGTGCGAGCTTGCCGAGCGCCGCATCCACGTATTCGGGAACCCAGTAGGTCTCGATATGCTTCGCACCCTCGATCTTGAATAGTTCCTTGTCCTTGGTGCCCGTGGCCTTGGAGAGCGCATCCTCTGTCATGTAGAAGGTGTCGGCATCGCTGCCTGCAATCATCAGAAGCGGGACATCGATAAGGCCGATCTCGTCCGTTGCGTCCCAGCGCATCAGGTCCATCAGGCTGCTCATCGTATACTTGAACGTCGAGCCCGGGTGCGCGTGGGTGCGCCAATAGTAGTGATAACCTTGGCGATAGAGATCGAATGGAAGCGCGTCGATCTGCGCGTCGGTCAGATTGGCGTCGCCGGCATAGAGCACTTCGCCCCCCGCGGCTTCCTGCGCGCGGGCGGCGGAGGCCTGTTGCAGGCGCTTCTGGATCGTCTCCATTTGGGAGTCCTTGAAGCCGTCGCGACGGACGCGCCCGGAGTTGAACATGCTAAGGGTTGCGATCGCCTTGAAGCGCTTGTCGGTCTTCGCCGCGGAAAGCGAGTAGCCACCGCCGCCGCAGATGCCGAAGAGACCAAGGCGCGCGGTGTCCACCCCAGGGAAGTTGCTGATGAAATCCGCCATCCCGTGGATGTCCTCGATGCGGTGCTGAGGCTTGTCGATGCTGCGCGGCGCGCCGCCGCTTCCACCTTGGTAGGCGGCGTCTGCGGTGATTGTGATGAAACCCTTTTCCGCAAGCCGCTGCGCATAGAGGCCCGTCGTCTGCTCCTTCACGCCACCGTTAGGATGGGCCAGCACGATTGTTGGATATTTCTTGCTCGGATCGTAGCCGGCAGGTGTATAGACGTTTGCGACGATATCGAGGTTATTGAGCTTGTAGGTCACCGGGTGGATGTTCACCCTGCCCGGCTCGTTCTTGGTGATGGCCCCGTCGTAGACCAGCGTGAACGGGTTCTGCTTGTAGTCGGCTGCCGCAGCTTCGGTCGTGGTCATTGCTCGAACTCCTATGATGGCGCCTGAGACGATCAGCGCTGTCGCACCCAGAAACTCGCGTCTCTTGCTGTCGATGACTTCGGTCATATCCGGCTCCTGAAGGTGGGTGTTTGACGTGTTCGGAAAGAAGATAGCTCGTCACACTGCCGGCGATTAGACGGCGCGCGGCACTAGACCCTATTAGAAGGCCTTATTAATCACGATCACTTGATAAGCTGTGATGGAATAAAATCATCGCTCGTCCCAGGAAGCCGCAGGCCTTCCTAGCGCGCATGCTCGCGGAGGGAACGCAGAGGAATTAGTATGTTAGGCCTCGGCCAGACATGGTTAGACCGTCTTGATCCTTATGAGGATTCCGATTGCCCAGAATCCACGGCCTCGCAATCTTTCGTCATCTCGATCATGGTAGCTCGGAAGCCCATTCGTTCGAACAGCGATCGAGCACCTTCGTTTTTGTAGGCGGTCGACAGAATAATCCGCGGTGCGCCCTTTCTGGAAAGTGTCGAGATGGCGCGCTCCAGCAATCCTCTGCCGACGCCTTCCCTCCGCCTGTCTGGATTGACGAAGATGTCGTGAATCACGGCCGCCGGACCTCGGAGTGTCATATAGTCGGCGCCTTCGAGCGCAGCGTAAACATATCCGATTACGAAGCCCCGATCCTCGGCTACGAGGACTACGACGTCGTCGAGGGCAACTTGGCTCGAAAGCCATTGGGCGTACTTTTCGGGTGTGCTTGGCCCGGCGGAAATGAAGCGTTCCTGATCCCACTCGCTGTGGAGCGACATCAGCGATGCGCCATAGTGTCCCAGGACCGCAGCGTCGGTTCGCACAGCGGGTCTGATGATGATGGAATTGAGATGCTGCTCAGACATGTTGGTACCCTGAAGTAAGCGCCGAAGGCAGGGCGATGGTTCGTCGAGCCTTCATAACATGATCGCCGGGTGATCGTTCGAAATGGGATCAAAGTTGATTCTGTGCCTGATGACGTGATCGATGAGGCATACCGGGCAGTTGTGCAGGTTACCCTGTTACGCAAGCAGAGTCTTTCAACGGAGGCAAAGTTCGGGAAGAGAGGCCTCAATCGATCAATCGAGCTTCTTTTCCGCCAAGAACTTCGTGATTTGGTCAGCGATTTCGAGGTTGTTCAAGTCCGACATCAGGAAATGGGTACCTCCCTTGATGCCGATGTCCGGCAGATGGATCAGGGTCGCATCGCCACCGTGCTTGTTGACCGTATCGACCCAGAGCTTTGCCATCGCGAGACGGACACGCCAATTGTCCTGGCCGCGTTCGGTGGTCGGCTCCGTCGGAAAGTTGTCGCCGTAGTAGATGACGATCGGAAGCTTGGTCAGCTTCTCGAAATCGGCGGCGGGTACGGCCTCGCCCTTGAGAGTTCCAGCCGCACTCGGCATGTCTGCCGGCACCTCACCTTCCGAAAAAATGAAGCCACTGCCGGGCTCCAGCGCGACGATGCCCTTGACGTTGGGATTCTTGATTGCGGTTAGCCAGCCCGGGCCACCCGCCTGCGAATGAGTGAACAGGATGCCGGGACCGGTCTTGTCGAACAATGCCGACATCGCATCGGAGATAACATTGGCATCGTACGGGCCGGTGTTAGGCGTGACCGAGCGGAGGAACTGGTCGAGCGCTGCGGGATCACGGGAAAACTGAGCGTTAGCGAAGTAGTTCGGCCATTTACCGATGCGGAACTGATCAAAGAAAAGCTGATCATAGGGTGTCGGCTCGATCGTCGTTGCAACTGTGCTGTTCCCCGCACGGCCGCGGCGCGGCTGGTCAACGAGATAGACCGGGTATCCGCGGCGAAGGAAGATGTTCTGGAAACCCTCGCGACCGTCGGGTGTCGTCTCCCAGCTTCGGGCCGACTGATAGGCTCCGTGCAGCATCACGATCGGCAGCACCTTGGGGTTCTGCGGCACCTGATAGAAGATGTAGGCGTGGTCGCCATGCAGGGTCTGTCCTGCTGCCGTGGGAGCGTTGTTGTCGTAGGTTCCCGGCGTACTCGATACCGTGCCCCCGACAGCGAAGCTTCCTTGCTCCTGGATTGTCAAAGGCTCCTGCTTCAGAGCGGTCTGGGCACCTGCCACGCCCGATGAGAGAAGCAGTACGGAAAGCGAGAGGGCGGATAGGGTTCTGGCGAACATGTTCGGTACCTGCCTTGAAACATTGAGCTGGCAGGAGATTACCTGAGCATCATTCAGATGATTAGGAACGCATTTCCGATTGAAGATATAAGCGTACCTTATCAATCGCATCTTTTATTGATGCCGCTCACCCTCTGTACCGAAGGGCGTCCACGACGAGCTGGAATGCAGGGGAAGCGTGGCGGCGGTTGGGGTAGTAGAGGTGATATCCGGGGAACGGTGCACACCAGTCTTCGAGAACCCGTATCAGGTTGCCTTTGGCGATATCCTCCGCGACAAGGTCATCGGGCATATACGCAAGGCCGAGACCGCGCCGGACCGCATCAAGACGCATCGCGATGTTGTTGAATACCATCTGCCCTTCGACGCGCACGTTCAATTCATGACCATCCTTTTCAAACTCCCATTGCAGGATGTTGCCATGCGTCGGCATGCGCATCTGAATGCAGTTGTGGGCCGTGAGATCCTGAGGGACTTCGGGCCAAGGATGCTGGCGGAAGTAGGACGGAGCGCCAACGACAGCCATGCGCATCTCTGGTCCGATCTTGACCGCGATCATGTCCTTGGCGAGTTGCTCGCCGAGCCGGACGCCCGCATCGTAGCGCTCTGCAACGATATCGGTCAGGCCGTAGTCGACGGTGATCTCTACATTGACTTCAGGATTGTCCGGCAGGAACTTTTCGAGAGAGGGTGCAAGGACCGAGATCGCGGCGTGCTCGCCCGCCGTGATCCTGACCGTCCCTGCTGGCTTGTCGCGCATCTCGCTGAGAGCCGCCAACTCAGCCTGAATTTCCTCAAAGCGCGGCCCAGCCGTCTGGAGAAGACGTTCGCCCGCTGCCGTCGGAGACACACGGCGGGTTGTTCTCGTCAGCAGACGCAGGCCTAGCCGCTCTTCCAGTCCCCGGACGGTCTGGCTAAGCGCGGACTGCGAAACTCCGAGCTTCATTGCCGCGCGCGTAAAACTCTCCTCGCGGGCGACTGTCACGAAGGCGACCAGATCGTTGAAGTTCTCCTGCGGCATTCATTAGGCATCCTTATAACTTCATCCCGATTACTGCCCCTAATCGACAGGGTGAGCAAGAGCTATCTTTCCGTCATCGCAACGCCGCTTGCCGTGGAGGACGGTCCAAGCCAGCCAAGTCAACGGGATTGCAATGCCTGACAAAAACACACCCACCGCGCCACCGAACAAGACCGCGATCCTCGCGATCATCCTGATCGGCTACCCCGCACATCGTCAGGCGCGTGTCGGAAAGTAAACATGACGGGCCGCAGGCTTTCGCTTCAGACAAAGGATGTTAAGATGACCACGACCATACCCACCGTCGCCCTGAACAACGGCGTTGAGATGCCGATCCTTGGATTCGGCGTGTTCCAGGTTCCCGATCCCGCAGAGTGCGAGCGCAGCGTCCGCGACGCGATTGATGTAGGTTATCGTCTTCTCGATACCGCCACCTCGTATGGCAACGAAGAGGCCGTAGGCAACGCGATCCGCAACCACGGAATTGATCGGAGTGATCTCTTTGTAACCACGAAGCTCTGGATTGAGGACGCGACATACGACGGAGCCAAGGCCGCATTCGAACGCTCCTTGAACAAGCTGCAGCTCGACAGGCTCGATCTCTGGCTCATCCACCAGCCATACGGCGATGTGTACGGTGCGTGGCGGGCGATGGAAGAGCTGTACAAGGCGGGCCGCGTCCGCGCGATTGGTGTAAGCAACTTCTATCCCGACCGTTTGCTGGACTTCGTGCTTCACAACGAGATCGTTCCCGCAGTCAATCAGATCGAAATCCATCCGTTTCATCACCAGGACGACGCACAGAAGCTGCTTCAGGAGTACAACGTTCAACCCGAAGCATGGGGTCCTTTTGCGGAAGGAAAGAACGGGCTGTTCACCAACGAGCTTTTGCAGTCGATCGGCAAGAAGCATGGAAAGAGCATCGCACAGGTTGTGCTCCGGTGGCTGATCCAACGCAGCATCGTCGCCATTCCAAAATCCGTGCGCAAGAAGCGGATGGCCGAGAACTTCTCGGTGTTCGACTTTGAGCTGGACCAAGAGGATGTCGCAGCGATCGGGTCGCTTGACCAGAAAGCCAGCAGCTTCTTCGATCATCGCGATCCCGCGATGGTGAAGTGGCTTGAGACGCGTAAGCTCTGATAAAGGTGGTCCGAATGCTGGTCGCGATGTTTCCTCGACCGACGCGGCCGAGGAGGCGACGAGCAGTCGCCTCTCATGCTCTGGCAGCCGGACTTAGAGATCGTTTTCGCTCGGCGATTTAGCTGACATGTTTACCGTCGTCCGCATGGAACGATCCAACTAGGATCGGAATCTTTGACTGTCTTAGTTCTTGCTGCATGTTCCGATCCGAACCTGAACTCTGTGCTGTCGATCCACATACGATGGAGCAAAACAGCAATTTTGCGGCAGCAGCAACGACGGCTCGCCGCCGCTTGGTCTTCGTCAGGTACACACCCCGTGCTTTCAAGCTACTCCGGGCAATCGATCGCATAAGTGGATCGACGTCAAATGCAAATAGGGGTCAGAGTGTCGTGAAACTCCACACGCTTGGCTTGTTAAGTTCTTCATCACGCGCTTCTGAGTGGATTGATACCACATCCAGGCCAAAACAGCCGGTATTGATCGTGTCGGATAAACACATTCCCGTATTCCGAATAGCATGATTTTCGCGGGTCTATGGATCACCCAGGCAGAAACGGGGCCATGAAATGCTTCAATACTGCCGGCCATCGCGAGATGGTGATTGGGGTAAGTTTGATATGAGATTCAGCGAATTCGTGAAAGAGCGCTCTGATCGTCAGACCACAGAGCGCTCTTTTTCGAGTAGATCGGGAGGCCTATTGCTCGCATGGCGGCTTTCAACGTTAACGCGCAGGCCTGAAGTCAGTTGCCAAGCTCACGCGCTCGCATGTGCGCAGCTTTGACGGTTTGCGAAATCAATCTTGCGAGAGCGTTCTCATTCTCAAGCACGGAGAGGCCGGCTTGCGTTGTCCCTTTCGGACTGGCAACCGCCACCTTCAGTTCAGTGGCAGATCTGCGGGTCGCTGCAAAAAGCTTCGCCGAGCCCAAGAGCATTTGTCGGACAAGCCTGTCGGCGACTTCTGGTTCCAGTCCTTCTTCAACCGCCGCGTCGATGAGATTTTCCGCGATCGCGAAGACGTAGCCAGGGCCGCTGCCGGATATGGCTGTTGCTTTATCAACATCAGCCTCTCTAGACAGCCACTCCACGTTTCCAATGCACTCCAAGAGTTCGGTGGCCAGCACTCGGTCTTCCTCGGAAATGAAATGCGGTTCCGCAAAACAAACCGTCATTGCGTCACCGATTTCGGCAGCAAGGTTTGGCATCGTTCGCACGACACGATCGCTCTCGAATTTCTGCCGGAGCGCCGTGGTCTTCAGACCAGCCATAATGGAAATCGTTAGGGCGTGCCTCGTGAGTGGCACAATCTCATCAGCTGCCTGGGCAAACATTTGCGGTTTGATTGCCAGAACCACGATGTCAAACCGCTCTGCCTTCACGTCATCCAAACTTTGACACAGCATGACCCGATCGGGACGCTTGAGAAGTGAACGGGCGCGATCCACCGTCGGATCCACGCCGACAATCTCCGCCTTGGGATGCTGCGCAATAATTCCATTGATGATTGCTGCTCCCATATTGCCACAGCCAACGAAGAGCAGTCGCGAGGATGCCAGGGTCATATTAGTTTCCTTTCGAATTTGGGTGGGTGCCGGATTTTGTGAAAAGGTTGGCGATCCTCTCGAACATCGCCACACCGAGTGGAACGAGATCATCGTTGAAATCGAAGTGTGGTGCGTGCAGCTGCGGAGAATTCTCGCCCGCTCCGAGCCAAAAATAAGCTGAGGGCCAATGCGCGGCAAAATATGCGAAGTCGTCTGCACCCATTGAGGGCTGAAGATCAGTCACTAAATCGACAATGCCAGATAGTTCGGAAGCCGCCTGCCTGGCAATTGCCGCGCACATCCGATCGTTACGCGTCGCAGGGCACCCTGCAACGATCTCGGCGGTCACTTCTGTGCCGTGAACTGCTGCAATTTGCTTCGATTTCTTCATGATCCAATCCCAGGCTTCTGCCCTCGCCGCGTTGTTCATGCAGCGCGCGGTACCCCGAAGCTCGGCCCGCGATGGAATTGTCACGTTGCCGCCCGCCGCAATGAAGTCGGTTACGCTGATGACAGCTTGTTGCGATGTGAGGCGCCGCCTTAGGAAGGTTTGGTGCAATAGATCTGCGATAGAACAGGCGGACAGGACCACATCGCTTCCCTGGTGCGGCAGCGCCGGGTGTGACGGCGATCCAGTTATCTCCAGCTTGAAGCGGTCAGACGAGGCCATTAACGCCCCATCTGGCGCAAAAACTGATCCAACGGGCATTCCCGGCATGTTATGCAGGCCATACATGCCATCAAGAAGCAGATCCCCAAGAGCCTGGTCCGCCAGCATATCGCGAGCGCCGGTTCCGCTTTCTTCGGCGGGCTGGAAGACAACGACCAGATTGCAGCGCGGCCGATTTAGAGAGGCAAGCTCCGCAAAGCCAAGAAGTATTGCCGTGTGCCCGTCATGGCCGCAAGCGTGCATAATGCCTGGCATTCGCGATCTGTGAGTGCACCCGGATGTTTCATCGATCGGAAGCGCGTCGATATCCGCCCGAAATCCCAGCATTGGCCGGTCCGAAGCGTGATCAAGGACGCCGACGACACCCCATCCCCCTACGTTCTCATGCACCTTGTAGCCCCATTGTCGCAGCAGATGTGCGATAAGAACGGCGGTACATTCCTCTTTTCCGCCAAGTTCGGGGTGCGCGTGCAGCCATTTCCGAACACTGACTGCTCGTGAGATCACCGACTGCGCTTCAAACAAGTGCCCGCCATACCCGGCCAGGGAACGAAGAGACTTCCCGCTTATCTTATCCACTTCTCGCGTCTTCATTTCAGTCTGCCTGCTCGGTTGGTATGCTTTCGATGATCCGCGAGACGTTGGCAATGGAGTGTACGAAACCGCTACGTTCACACCAATGCAAAGTTCAGCCCCACGCTCACGAAGTGAATATCGAAGACTTCGAGTTGTCTGAGCGGCTATTTTTATGAAATGGGCTGGACAAAATCCAATTCAATGCCGAGCAGATATGATGCAGATTTGATATACCTTACCGAACAAATGCACGTGCTGGCTGACGGTCATCGCCTCCAAGGCGCATCTCCAATCCATGTCATGAGTGCTTCCGGGCGTTCGCATGGTCCGATCTGGAAGCGAAGGCGCGGGCGCTACCATGAGCTTATCTTGGTTCGGCGGGCCATAACATCACATCCATCGGCCATACAGCTACATAAAGGCTATATCAAAAACGCATGATGTGCCCTTGGTTTTTTATTTGCCCTCCGTGTCCCGCTGTTATCAAGTGAAGTCGCAGGTAAAACCAAATTTAAACCTGAGGGAACTCGAACTACGGGAGGTCGCTTCTATGTTGAGGCGTGTTTTTCTGACACTGGGACTTGGAACTGCAGCGTTGGCTCTGACTGGAAGTCTTGCCTTGGCTGGCACACTCGAGAATATCAAGGCCAGGCAAAAGCTCGTTGTGGCTGTCTTGCAAGATTATCCGCCCTACGGCTCCATGGGCCCGGATATGAAGCCCACCGGGATAGATATCGACGTCGCGACCCAAATAGCCAAACATCTCCGCGTCGGCCTGGAACTGGTGCCCGTAACCGGCGCAAATCGCATTCCGTTCATGCAGACCGGTAAGGTAGACATCATTATTGCCTGTCTCGGCAAGACTGCTGAACGTGAAAAGATCGTCACCTACTCCAACCCATATATCGGCGAATACAACAGCGTTTTTGGCGAAGAAAGCGCTGCCATTTCAAGGCCGACCGACCTGGTAGGCCATTCGATCGGGGCAAGCCGCGGAGGCACGGAAGATCTGGAGGTGTCGAAGATCGCACCGGCTGGTGCGGACATTCAGCGCTTCGAAGACACGGCTTCCACGCTTTCGGCCTATGCGACCGGCCAGGTTGACTTGGTCGCCACCGGCACCGCGACGGCCCACGCATTCAACGAGAAGTCGCCACGCAAGCTATTCGTGAAAATCAAGATGGCCACCGAGCCGGCCTATGTCGGCGTACCGAAAGGCGATGATGAAATGAAAAACGTCATCAACCAGACCATTGCGGCACTTGCGAAAGACGGCACGCTTGCGGAGATCGCCAAGAAGTATCTTGGGGACGCGTCTGCGGTCGATATCGCCAACTAACCGGGGAGGTGCCGCACCCTCCGAGGTGCGGCACGCAGTTCATGCAATTAGATTTCTCTTGGATATCACAGTACGAGGACGCGATCGTAAGCGGCATCCTTGTCACGATACGCTTGACCGCCATTGGCGGAGGTATCGGCTTTCTGTTGGGCGTTATGACCGCGTGGGCACGGCTGTATGGCGGCGACGCGCTGCGCACAATCGTCGTCGCATATGTAGAAGTGATCCGGAATACTCCATTTCTTGTGCAGCTTCTGTTCATTTTCTTCGGCTTGCCAGCCTTGGGGCTCAGACTGTCGGCCGAAATCTCCGGAATCATCGCGCTCATCGTAAATACGGGTGCTTATATGGGCGAGATCCTTCGTGGTGGAATAGAAGCGACCCCGAAGGGCCAATTTGAGGCTGCATCAAGCCTCGCTCTGAGCAGGCTTCAAACATTTCGCCACGTTATCCTGTTCCCGTCCGTTCAACGCGTCTGGCCCGCATTGGTCGCGCAGTTTGTGCTCGACATGTTCCAAACATCCGTGGTCTCGCAGATCGCCGTGCAGGAGTTGACATTTGTCGCCAGCTTTATCCAGTCGCGAAACTTTCGAGCCTTTGAAACCTACATCTTCATGGCTGGAACATATCTCGTGATGGCCTTCATCTTGCGGCGCTTATTATTGATCGCTGGACACTACGTGCTCCGCGCGGGGGCGGTAAAATGATTGCGTTCTCCTTCTTCGAAATCCTATGGACGCTGATCATTGCAACGCGGTGGACGATTGTTCTATCCGCAATCGCCCTCATTGGCGGTGGCATCCTTGGCGGGCTGCTCCTCGTTCTGCGACTGGCAGCGGCAACGCTCCTAAATTACATGGTTGCCAGCGTGATTGTCTGTGTGCAAGGCACTCCTTTGATCATCCAGCTATTTCTGATGTTCTTCGGAGTTGCCGCCTTAGGTTTCAACGTAAGTGCCTGGGTCGCAGCCACGCTGACGCTTATCATTTGGACAGGCGCCTTCCTTGGCGACATCTGGCGTGGCTGCGTTGAAGCTGTTGCCCGCGGTCAATGGGAAGCTTCGGCCAGCCTGGGAATGGGATGGTTGCAACAATTGCGCCACGTCATTTTCCCACAGGCTATACGCATTGCCATTCCTGCGACGGTGGGTTTTTCGGTTCAGGTGATCAAAGCCACCGCACTGACTTCGATCATCGGATTTATAGATCTCACGCGCACCGCATCCTTCGTGGCGAACGCCACCTACAAGCCGCTTCTCACCTACGGGCTGGTTGCAATCATCTACTTCTTATTGTGTTGGCCGCTTTCGCTTTCGGCAGCACACCTGTCGAGGAAGCTCAATGTCGCTAATAGAACTTCGTAACATCGAAAAGAGCTTCGGAGACTTCAAGGTCATCCGCGGTGTGGATCTGGATGTCGACAAGGGAGAGGTCATTTCGATCATTGGCCAAAGTGGTTCAGGAAAAACGACTTTGCTGCGATGCATCAACGGCCTTGAGACCATCAATGCCGGCTCGATCAAGGTCTCTGGCGTCGAGTTGTCACGAGAACCCAAACAGCTGCGCGCGTTGCGTCTGGAAGTGGGGATGATCTTCCAGCAGTTCAATCTCTTTCCCCACCTGACCGCCGGGGAAAATGTTGCTCTTGCTCAGATAGTTGTGCTTGGCCGCCCAAAGATGGAAGCGCACGAGATCGCAAAGCGAAATCTCGCGCGCGTCGGCCTCTTGGAGAAACTCGATAAATATCCGCATCAACTTTCAGGTGGGCAGCAACAACGTGTTGCGATTGCTCGTGCGCTCGCCATGTCACCGAAAGCGCTCCTTTGTGATGAAATCACCTCGGCGCTCGATCCTGAGCTCGTGGGTGAGGTTCTGGCGGTTGTTCGGTCGCTGGCATCGGAAGGCATGACCCTTATGATGGTCACGCACGAAATGGAATTCGCAAGACGGATATGCGATCGCGTCGTCTATATGCGCAACGGTATCGTTCACGAGATCGGTACCTCAAGCGAGATCTTTGAGACCCCGCAGACGCCCGAACTTAAGCAGTTCCTGAGTGCAATGAAGCACTAGCGGACCGATCCGACCCAGGCTTCCTGCAAATGTCTCACAATCGACGCTGCAGGACACGACGTAGCCCTCACTCCTGCAGGCTTTTCAGGGCGACGCAACAAGTTAGGAAGAACCTCATGTTTATCAGTCATCCCGCGTTCGATCAGCACAAGCTCGTGACTGCTCGCTATGATCGAGCTTCCAAGTTGAATGCCATAATCGCCGTACATAATGACAATCGCGGCCCCGCGATTGGCGGCTGCCGGATCTATCCTTACGGTAGCAGTGAGGATGCGCTTCGGGATGTTTTGCGGCTTTCACGCGGGATGAGCTATAAAACGGCGATAGCAGACATCCCATACGGAGGAGGGAAAGCGGTTATAATCGCCGATCCGGAGCGCGAAAAGAGCCCGGCTCTGCTTCAGGCAATGGGGGAATTCGTCGAGAGCCTAGCCGGCCTTTACATTACCTCGTTCGACTCGGGCACAACACTGGATGACGTTCGGACTATCGCCACTGCCACCTCGTTTGCCGCTGGAATATCGGAGGAAGCGTTCGATGCTTCGGAGTCCACCGCTGATGGCGTTTTCGCCTGCCTGAAAGCTGCGGCAGCACACGGCCTTGGTACCGATAAGCTTTCGGGTGTTACCGTCGCTGTCCAAGGAGTCGGAAGCGTAGGACGACGGCTCGTCCGGCGGCTCCATGAAGCCGGCGCACGAATTATCCTGAGCGATATCAATCGCACGAGTGCTGAGCAAGTGGCGGCCGAGTATCATTGCGAAATTGCTGAGCCCGGTGAAATCCACCGAGTTGAAGCCGACATTTTCTCACCTAATGCGCTCGGGGGTGGACTTAATTCTCGCACCATTCCCGAAATCAGGGCCAGAACCGTCGTTGGTGGAGCAAACAATCAGTTGGAGACGAGCGCCGACGACCTTGCCTTGAAACACTATGGAATTCTCTATTGCCCAGACTATCTCGCGAATGCCGGAGGGATCATCAATCTGCACTATCAGCTTTCAAACTGGGACCAGGACGCGCTCGGAAAACACATAGATCGCCTGGCAGAGACCTTCATGGAAATCATGGAAAGGGCAAAAACTTTGCGGCTTCCCAACGGGGAGGTTGCCGATCGGATCGCTGAAGAGAGATTTAGTGCTCTTGGAGCTGGACGATGAATTGTGTTGCGCTCGTTCGAGAATATTATCGCCGCATCGATGCATGCGATATAGACTGGGTCACAAGACTTTTTGATGCGAGGGCGGCATACTCTCGCGCCGACGCCACGTACATCGGCCGCAATGCCATTGCGCTCTTCTTCGGTGAACAGCGAAAGATCCGGGGCCGGCATCAAATCGAGCGAGTCATCATGGGGACGCTAGGCAATGTCGTTACGGCAGTCGGCCGATTTCATGGAGTTGGTCACCAGGGTGATCGCCGCGACGTTGGTTTCGTTGACATATGGACATTCAACACAAGCGGACTGGTGACCAGGCGGCAGACTTATTTGGCACGTGGGAACGAGTACGTGCGTGAGTGATCGGCAGCGTATTCGGGTTTTCGCCCCAATGATTGTTTAATTCCAAGCTTCATGTCTTAAGCGTGGAAATGATCGGGAGTCCGAGATCCGCTCGTCTTGAGGCGCTAATCCGTCGCGTGGTGGCCCGCCAACGCCAAGAGGGTGTCGCGTCTTAAGCGAGAAACCTATTTGCAAAGCTGGTTCCGCGATCTCGCAGGTAGACGTCAACGTCATTCGTCTCGCAGCTTTAGATCGAGTTGGCAGAGCGGATCCAATTCCGGCCGGCACCGTCGTGGCCCGCTAGCTGGGCACGGCGTCGGCCCACAGTTGGACATCAGGTCGCATTTTCGACAAGGCTTACCGCGGGTTCCGGATTTTGATCGAGCCGCCCCGAGCCATTTCCTCTCGCTCAAAGGGGCGGACAATGCTGGCATACCCGATTTCTCGGGCGGCGCACGGCGAGCTTTGTCGTCAGGCAGAAACAGGGAGCCGGGGTGAATTGGGTTGCTCGTCTCATTATGCCGTCATAAGCCACGTCGGCAGGCGAGCCACAACCGAGCCTGTCAAAGCCGCCTCGACGCAATCCACAAGAGTTCCCAACCGCACAGAACAGCCCGAGAGGCCCGGCCCATAATGCGCATATTTGCCCGAGTTTGTAAGAACCACCTTTGCATGTTCAGGAAACACCGGACGGGAGATTGTGCACCAGCATAGATCGCCAAGAACATTCACTCCGCTCGCTCGCAGTTTGTCCAGGATTCCGTCCGCCTCTGCATTGGCAATTACGTCACGTCCAGCGGTAATGATGACTGATACGTCTTTGGCTACTCTGTGCTCACCCAGGAGATCGGCAACCACCCTGCACTCTTGAAGCGACGCGTGAGGGCTGCCAATGGCAACGAGATCAATGCCTGCCGGTCCGTCGTTCAACATCCGCCAACCCTCTTCTAGGCTCTCGCGTGTGATTAGGACTTCGTCCGCAAATGGGTCCACGCTCCCGGCCTCCGGGGTGATGCCTTCGATATGAAGAAGAGCCGCCGCGGACGTGGTTCCGAATGCGGCGCACAGCGCTTTAAGATCATCCAAGGTTGGCCGCGTCTTTGCCAAGCCCCGGATCAACGGTACGCGATCGGGCGAGGCCAGACCGGCAAGGTATCCGATCAGCGGCCATAAAGACGCGTCCGAATTATCCGGAAGTTTCACGGCGACTACCCTGTGCGCAACCCGACCTTCATCAAGAAAGGCCCCAGCGAAGGGTGCGCGCCCCGTAACCGCAATGCAGAAATCCAGAAAATCTGGATGCTTTGCCGTGCGCGCGCCGAGTATGGAGTTCGCGAAAATGACGGCGTTCGATTCCGACCATCCAATCATTTCACCAAATTTGGGCGGCTCTGGAAGTGAATAGGGAGCGCATGTAAATGAAGTCCGGCAACCCATCTGAACATATGTTCTCGCGAGCTCCTCCGCAGCCTCGCCGAAGCCGGGCGGCACGCCTTGCCGGCGCCAGTTGTCGTAATCGACGGAAATCGCGTTCATCGTTGTTGGCACACGAACAGATGCGCCGAGTTCCTCCATTCTCTTCGCGAAAAGAAGATTTGCCCTCCCGGCATAGATGCAGCCATCGATATGGGCGCGCGTTACGTCCACAAGCGCCTTCGCACCTTGCTGATTGGCCATGCTGCAGATGATGCGCATGGCGATTTTTGCGGCAACCCCCTCCTCGTCACCCAGCAATCGGAGGTCATTCGTCGTGAGGATCAATTCCTCGTGCGACAGCTCGATCAGCGGAATCTGAATACGACCACCGTCTGCCGTTATGCTATTCGCTGTGATCGCAGCCTCTTTCGCGGACGCCAACAATTCGAAGGTCGCTCGCGAAAGTCGAATAACCGGCATGTTACAGCCGAATAACTCCTGGGCTACGATTGCTCCCAGTGTCAAAGTATCTTCAGGGCCAGGGAAGACCAAGGCGGCTGGCCCCTTACCAGAAAGTGCGAGATCCAAGAGGACGCCCGAGCCCGAGCACGATCCGCGGCTGCCCGGCATTAGCAGAACCGCTCCGCCGATAGCGGTGCCGTGCGAAGAATGATGGACGTCGATAACTGCCCCCGTTCTTGGGTCTACGCCTCCCCAAAAGCTCAAGGGTTCCTTCATGACAACAACAGCGCCAGCGGCCGTTCCTGAGACGACAGCGATCCCTGGATCATTGCGAGAAGAGGTGTTCATTTTCCTGCCTACCATATCAGAGATTGCTTACTCGGCGGCATAAACAGATCAGGCATCGGTTGACCAATCTGGAGAGGCCCTGAACCACGATGACCTTGCCGCGCTTTAAGAACAGTTGACAGCTGGAGCTTGATCCCTGCAAATACAAACTCTGCCCTGAACTATACAAAATTGGTATGGATGGCTCCGAAACCATGGATCTAAATCTAAGAATGGTCGAATGTTTCAAAGCCGTGATGGCAGCTGGAACCGTCACCGAAGCGGCCGAGATGCTCTATACTTCCCAACCCGCGGTCAGCAGATCGATCAAGCAGTTGGAGTCGTCGGTCGGCGCGAAACTATTTGACCGAAAGCGAGGCAGGCTCGTTCCCACAGCTTATGCATTTGCGCTCTCGGAAGAAGTCAACAAGGTATTTAAGGGTCTCGACCATTTGCGCCGGGCAGCTGCGAGCCTCAAGGATTTCCAGAACGGCAATATCAGCATCGTGTGTGCGCCAGCATTCTCGCAGGGCTTTATTGCCGACGTGGCGGCAGCCTTCGTGAAAAAGCATGGGGATGTCAGCCTGACGATCGATACCCAGCTTTCTTGGAGGATTGACGAGCTTCTCAACGACCAGAAGTTTGATCTCGGAATTGCCGCATACGACATGAGCTCGCTGGGCGCAGACTACGAGACGTTTTGCTCCCCTCGCGAGGTCTGCGTGATGACCTCCGATCACCCCCTGGCCAAGCATGCTCTCATCAAGCCTGAAGACCTGGAAGGCGTCAGTTCGATTTTCATGGGAAACGTCGATCCTTATCGTAAAAGGTTGGATCGTGTATTCGACAACGCCGATATTCGCAGGCGCCTTGTTGTAGAGACAGCAAACACCGCGGCGGCCTGTGCGATGGCTGTGCGCGGTTGCGGTGTCGCGATCGTAAATCCCCTGACCGCACTGGACTATGTGAATTCAGGGTTGGTCATGCGGCGTTTCTCCCATGGGGAGCCATTTTACTCAACCCTCCTGCGGGCCAGACACCGACCAACCTCACCGATTATCGATTTGTTTGTCGCCCAACTCAAATCTGTTCGGGACGACTATCTTGCGCGTAGCGAGGTGCTATTAAGCGCCTAAGCCTATATCAGTCACGCATAGAGTGGCCTTGATTTTTGATTGGATCGCGACTGGCGTTCTATTTAGCGTTGGTTCCTGAAGACGCTCTATTGCCGAAGAATATTTCGCTTAACACTGACGGACGTTACAGATCCGATGTCAGCTTCCGACCCCGATGCAATTCAGGGTTCGAAGAATCGCGAACGTAAAATCTCAACAGAGCGCCATGAACGTCACCGTTGCTTCCCTGATGCAGAGTGATCGCGGGAAGGCGCCAAGGAGAGGCCTCTTATGTCCGTATCGGCATTCATTGATCTTTACAGCGATACAAAATCAAAACCGACCAAAGGCATGAGAGAGTACATGATGTCCGTCGAAGTCGGCGACGAACAAAAGGACGAAGACAACAATGTGATCGACTTGTGCGCACGCGTCGCCGATATGCTAGGTAAAGAGGCTGCCGTTTTCCTTCCCTCCGGCACGATGTGCAATGAGATCGCTTTGGCGGTTCACTGCCGTCCTGGCGACGAAATCATAGCTCACGAAACCGCACACGTTCTTGTTTCGGAGACCGGCGGTCCTGCCGCGCTGTCCGGCGTCATGGTGCGTGGCGTCAGGGGTCGGAACGGCATCTTCGACGGCACCATGCTAAAGGATGCGATCCGGCCCGAGAGCCGGTATCTACAGCAGTCGCGGCTGGTTGTCGTCGAACAGACCTCCAACTTCGGAGGGGGAACGATTTGGCCACTGGAGACTATAAGCGAGGTTGTTTCGGTTGCACGATCGAATGGCCTCATCCTTCACATGGACGGCGCGCGGCTGCTGAATGCCGTCGTCGCTTCAGGAATCTCCACGAAGGACTATGCAGGTTCCTTCGATACTGCCTGGATCGATCTTAGCAAAGGTCTGGGAGCCCCTGTTGGCGGTGTGCTGGCTGGGTCGCGCGATTTCATCCAACAGGCTTGGCGCCTGAAACAGCGTTGGGGCGGAGCCATGCGGCAGTCCGGATTTCTCGCCGCCGCCGGCATTTATGCACTCGATCATCATGTCGAGCGCCTCGCAGAAGATCATCAGAATGCTTCAATATTGGCACGCGGGCTGTCAGAGCTGCCTGGCATCAAGCTCGCGACGATCAACGTCGAAACAAACATCGTCTTTTTCGACGTCGCCGGGACCGGGCGCTCTCCCGCCGAGATCACCGCTGCTCTGAAGAAAAAAAGCGTCGGAATGGGCGGCGGCGGCCTGTTCGGCCCAACTGCTATGCGCGCTGTAACGCATATCGGGGTAACGCGTGCAGACATTATTGCCGCGCTGGCAGCCATGCGTGAAATCCTAAATGGCTGAGCGCTGACAAGATTTCGGCCCGCCAATGAAGGGGCAAAATGAACCGAGCGCGCCCACCTTTTACGTGGCGCAGCTCTCAAAATGTCTGCGGTGGATTAAAGATAAAAAGAGAGAGACTCATGGCGGATGCGAAACTCACAATTGTAGATGCTGAAACCACCGCCGCCTGTCTGCCTTATCGCGCATTAATCGATGTGCTTAGAGGCGGCTTTAAGACAGGCTGCATCGCGCCCGTTCGGCACCATCATCAGATGCAGAAACACCGCGAGCCTGACGCAACACTCCTTCTAATGCCAGCGTGGTCAAACAGCGAGGATCATGATCAGTTCCTCGGGGTCAAACTCGTGACGGTGGTACCTGGGAACACAGCTCGTGGATTGCCCGGTCTCACATCCACATACGTGCTCTACGATGCGACTACTGGGCAGCAACTGGCCCTGATGGACGGCAATGTCATCACCGCGAGGCGAACCGTAGCTACTTCCGCGTTAGCAGCGCAGATTCTCGCCCGCGACGATGCCAAGTCTCTTCTGGTGATCGGCGCAGGCCGGGTTGCAAGCCAGCTACCTGACGCGTATCGCGCCATCAGACCCATCCACAAGGTAATGGTATGGGATATCGATCCTGTGGCTGCAAGCCGCCTCGCTCATTCACTGAACGAGAGGGGGTTTGCATCTCAAGTCGCGATGGATCTCGAGCAGGCAGCAGCGAGCGCTGATATCATCAGCGCCGCAACGCTTTCGACAACGCCTCTTATCAAGGGAGCCTGGATGCGAAAGGGAACCCACGTCGATCTTATCGGCGGCTTCACGCCGACTATGCGCGAAGCTGATGACGCGACGCTGCTTTCCGCACGCGCTTTTGTCGACACTCTGGAAGCGCTTCACGAGGCAGGCGACCTTGTTCAGCCACTTCAATCCGGGCTCATCTCGGAGGCGCATATCCTGGGAACTCTGACGGACCTTATCAAAGGCCAAGTAACTGGAAGGAGGTCTTCGGATGAGATTACATATTTCAAATCCGTCGGCAGTGCTTTGGCCGACCTTGTAACCGCTCAAATGGTTTATCAGCGCATCACGTGATGAAGCGGGATAGGGGTACCGAGTTGCACAGAGCTCTATTTCGTAAAGATTCTTTTTCTTATCGCCTGAGCGCTTCGGACGCGATGTAAGAGCATGCCTCTTGCTTCCTTCGCACTTTCCGCTGGAGCCTGCACTTCGATTGGGTGTCGATTTCCACCACGCT
Source organism: Rhizobium freirei PRF 81 (assembly GCF_000359745.1). Taxonomy (GTDB): domain Bacteria; phylum Pseudomonadota; class Alphaproteobacteria; order Rhizobiales; family Rhizobiaceae; genus Rhizobium; species Rhizobium freirei. The sequence continues at coordinate 32,248 of NZ_AQHN01000028.1, read as the reverse complement.
CCAACCCGTGTCTTCATCTGACGCTGATCCAATCTGGCGCGGGAAACCATCGGGAAATTGGCTATATCAATCTCGGAGCAGGTTCATGGCGAAATGCAAAACTGGGTTAGATCGCACTGCAAATGGACAGACAGGGGCATGCTCGTGCTTCAGATCATCGGAAAACTAGCGGAAGCAACCCACCAGCATGAGATGGCAGATTGAGACATGTCGTTAACCTGAACTCGTTGCCGAAGCGCATCGTCAACCTCTGTTGACATCCCTCAATTTCGCGTTACAGTATGTAACATTAAATTGAGGGCGGCACCATGTCTCCGCGAGGCTATCGCCAGTCGGCGCGCGCCAACGCAGTTCAGGATACCGAGCAGCAGATCGTCGACGCTTTGACCGCACTCCTCGCGGAGCGCTGGTTCGACGAGATCACGCTCGACGACATCGCCGCCACGGCCGGCACCACCCGCCAAACCGTGATACGGCGTTTCGGCAGCAAGACCGGCGTGCTCAGCGCCATGGCAACCCGGATGGATGCCTCGATCCGGGCCCAGCGCTGGAGCGCGCCCGCACAAAGCGTGGCCGACATCGTCACGCTCCTGACGGACGATTATGAACGCACTGGCGACATCCTCGTGCGGACGCTCGGGCAAGAGGCGCGCATTCCCGAGTTTGCCGCCGTTCTCGATCGCGGACGCAAGGGTCATCGCGAGTGGATCGCGGACATGTTCAGCGCCTGGCTCGACAAGCTTGATGACAAGGCTCGCAAGGATCGGCTCGCGCAGTTGTTGGCCCAGACCGATGTTTGGATCTGGCATCTGCTGCGCCGAGCGCAAGGACATTCGGCGGCGGAGACACACCGGCTCATGACACAGGCGATCGAGCGCCTGCTGCGTGAGGATAGGACGCACTGATCCGGTCTCCATTGGGAGAGGACTAAGGCAATGATAAAGACGACAGATGCTGGGCCGCCTCTGCGCATCCTGGCGGTCGGCTGGGAAGGCGGCGGCAACGTGCCGCCGACGCTTGCGGCAGTGCGCGCCCTCGCCGACCGTGGTCACGACGTGCGCCTGATCGCCGACGACACGATGAGAGCGGAGGCGATCGAAGCGGGAGCCCGATTCCTGCCATGGAAGCGCGCCCCGAACCGTCCGGATCGCTCACCCGAAAGCTGCTTCATTCGTGATTGGGAAACCGCCGATCACCTGGCCGGCTTCCAAAGAGGGTGTGAACGGATCTTCGTCGGACCAGCGCAAGCCTATGCCGAGGATATTCTCGAAGCATTGGCAATGGAGCCGTCCGACATCCTTCTCGGCTCGGATCTGCTGTTCGGCAGCATGCTCGCGGGCGAAATTGCGAAGGTTCCAACGGCACTGCTCGCAACCAGCATCTCGCTCTGGCCTCTCCCCGGACATCCGCCATTCGGTCCGGGCTTTCAGCCCGCCCAGTCGGTGGCGGGCAGCGCGCGCGACGCCGAGGTTTCGGCAATGGCCGAGCAAGTATGGGATCACTTTCTGCCTTGCCTTAACGCCGCCCGCGCACATTTCGGCGTCGCGCCGCTGGCCCATGTCCACGAACAGCCCTTGAGCGCCGGCCGTCATCTCCTTGCCACCAGCAGCAGCTTCGATTTCCCCACCGAGCATCTGCCGGACCATGTGCGCTATGTGGGGCCGCTTCTTGAGGCGCCGAGTTGGGCCCGCGAACGCTGGGCAGGCCAGCCTGCGCACAAAACGCAGCCGCTCGTGCTGGTATCGTTCAGCACCACCAATCAAGGGCAGGCCGATGTGCTCCAGCGGGTGATATCCGGTCTGGCTGGCGAGCCGGTCGAGGTCGTCGTCACCCTCGGCAAAGCGCTCGAGGGACTTCGTCTTCAATCGGCGGCGAATGTCACAATTCTTGCCAATGCAGCGCATGACGACCTCCTGAGCAAAGCCCGCGCTGTCGTCACCCACGGCGGGCATGGCACGGTCATGCGATCGCTGTGCCATGGCGTCCCCCTTGTCATTCTCCCGATGGGGCGCGATCAGAACGACAATGCCGCGCGTGTCGACTATCACGGCGCAGGCCTGCGCCTCGATCCTTCAGTCCCCCCGCAAATGGTCGGAGGGGCCGTACGGCGCGTTCTTTCCGAGCCGAGCTTTGCCGAGCGAGCGTTGGCGCTAGGGCGTGCGATCACCGAGGAAGGCCCCGGACCTGCACGCCTGGTAGCAGAAATCGAGGACTTCGTACTAAGGTCAGCCCAAGGAGCCCTGTCCGCCGCGTGAACGACACCCACCGATCGCGGCAGGAACATCGCGACCGGTACTATGTCAAACCACTCTCTCCCTGCCCAACGTCGTTGCCTCCGCATCGGCGAACGGAGAAGCCTTATGTCCATCCGCCCCTAGGCAAGCATCCGGATCACCACTCGAAGGAACCACGACCTTGAAGCGCCTTCTGACAGCATAGCGGCATCGGAAATATCGAAAACGGTCCATCGAAAGGAAACCAAAGGATGACAAACGCCTCTTCAAGCGAAAATGGAATGACCCTGACGTCCGGCCAGCTGGACGCCTATCTGGCAAGGATCGGGATGGACCGACGGGTTTCTCTCGACGTCGACAGCCTGTCGAGACTTCACCGCGCCCATCTCATGGCCTTCACCTGGGAGGCGCTGGATGCCTTCATGGGATGGCCGTCCTCGATCGCCCCGGCCGCCGCCTTCGCCAAGATGGTGGAGGGCAAGCGCGGCGGCTGGTGCTACGAGATGAACGGTCTGTTCGGCGCGGCGCTCACGGCGCTCGGTTTCCACGTGACCCGCCTGTGCGGCGGCGTCAATCGTGAAATGATAGGCGATGTCGCCATCGGCAACCATCTGACTCTCCGTGTCGATCTCGACCAGCCGTACCTCGCCGAAGTCGGCCTGGCGGACGCCATCGTCGAACCCGTACCCCTTGCCGTCGGGCCGATCAGCCAGCGTGGCTTCGATTTTTCGATCTTGCAGACGGACGACGGCTGGCTGCGCTTCAATAACCATGCGAATGGCCTTGCACACAGCTTTGATTTCCGACCCGATCACAGCGACGAGGCTGCCATAGCCGCTACTCTTGGCTGGCTGACGCGGGATCCCGGCTCGCCATTCACAAACGCACTGGCGATCCTGCGGCATACTGCGGATGGCTATGTTGCCCTGAAGAACGATTGCCTGCGCAGCGTGACGGCAAACAGCGTCAGCGAACGGCGCATCACGAGCGCGGACCATCTCGCGGACACGCTCAATGCAACATTCAATCTCGACGTTCCGAAGTCTGGTCAGGTCTGGGAGAAACTCCAGAGGATCGGACGCGACAACGCCACCTGAACAGGCACGCTTGCCAACCCACCAGAGCCAGCCTAAGGCTCAAAGGTCCGGTTGCGGCAGGATCCGTAACGCTGCATTCCGAAACTGCTCCACCTTGTGCACTGCAGCGGACCACGGGATCTCTCTTCGTATCGAAAACGCGAGAGAACCATAATCAAGGCCAAAAGATGTTGCGCTGGTCTGTTGTTGAATCTCGCGAGATTTTGACCGCGATTGCAATTCTGCGCTAATCCGACCGGATGAATCAAACACCTTGAAACGATCGTTAGTTCGAATATGCGGCCGAGTCGTCGGCAAATGCAAACTGGGTTGAATCGTCACGCAAATCAATAATTTTGTTCTTGAGGGGATCAGAACCGACATCTGCCTTGAATAACAAGTAATAACAACTATTAAGGTATCCGTAACGGCCTATTATAGGCTGTGGAACGGTGTCGTTTTCAAAGCTTGGTCGGTGCTCTGCTCTCTGCAACAGCGGTTGTGGGCTCGTCTCAGATCAGCAGTTCCCGCTGGCAGAGCGGTGCGCGCAATAGCCACCCGCCGTCTTTCGCCTTCCGACAGCTCCAACGCATTTATCCATGAGCAAGACCCTTTCGCGGCAAAGTCGCCCTCGTTACCGCACCGCTTCTCTGACGAACTCGCCAGGTCGGCTTCTGTGCCGGCACCGCGACATGTCAGGCTTGCCATTGGTTTCATGCAGGCCAATCTGTCGCAACCGATCTTGATCATCGATGTGGCAGAGACCTGCCATGTCAGCGTGCGCGCCGTTCAAAAGGGTTTCAAAGCCTTCAAAACGACGGAACCCATGGCTTACCTCCAGCATCTCAGGCTGGAAGCAGCTCATAGGGAACAACAGGACGCAATGCCCAGGGTGACGGTTGCGACCAAAGCCACGAAATGGGGCTTACGCATCTCGGTCAATCTACCACCGACGACAAGTTCCGTTGCGGCCACTTGCCGTCGCACACCTCGCGGAAATCGGTTACCAAGGCACCGACCACGGCCGCAGGATTCGGCGGTCCGGCTCTTTGCATCTCCTTCAGGTATAGGGATCGTGATGCACGTCGGTTGAGAGCTTCGGCAAGGTCAACCGCCGAGCACAAATCGAGAAAATGCAAGGGCGTTCCGTGCATCCTCGTCCATTTTTGTTTCGTCCGCGCCATCGGTTAGATCGCGCCACACCCTAATGTCTGACCCGATCGTTCCCCCGGTCTTTACGAACGGTTCCATGACAACGGCGCCCGCGTAACTGATGTCGCGAAGGGCAAGACCGATCTCGTGCCAAGGCATTCTGCCTTTACCCGGGACGCGGCGATTGCTTTCGCCCGTGTGGAAATGTCCAAGCAGTGGGCCGGCTGTACGGATCGCTTCTCCGAAGCTGTCCTCCTCGATGTTCATATGGAAGGTATCGAGCATCACTTTGACATTCGGCTTGCCGACATCCTTCACGAAGGCGACACCCTCGGCGGCGGTGTTGAGAACGTGGTTTTCAAAGCGATTGAGCACTTCGATGCAGAGATTGATACCCAGGTTTCCGGCGAAGTCTGCGATACCATGAATGCCCTCGACCCCGCGCGCCCGATCGCCCTCCTTGTCGACTGGCTTGGAGTAGTCCACCGGCCAATAGGAATGGAGCGCGCCACCAATTGTCTTGATATCGAGCTTTGCGACATTTGTGAGTGTCTGCTCGAAGAATGCCTTTCCCGCCTGGCGCACTGCAATGTCCGGTGACGACAGATTCTTGGTCTTCGACGGGCCGATCCCGGCCGTCAGGATGATGTTGTTATCCTTGGCAGTCCGTCTGATTTCTGCGAGTTCGGCATCGCTGTATTCATTGATGTGATGCGCAGCGACCTCGATGACGTCGAAGCCAAGTTTCGCGACCTTTTCGACATAGGGGCCAAACTTGGCGCTCCACTCATGTTCCCAGTAAGAATAGTAAATCCCGTGTTTCATAGGAGTCTCCAAATTTCAGTTGTAGATCCCGCCGATCATCGTTGGCGGGGTTGACGGTGGACTACCGCGGCGACCTCCGGTCGGCCTGGGCGGATCAGTTGTTCTCGATGTGGAGATCGGGCTCGGCGCTTCCGGCAACGATTGCAAGGCCGTTCGGCAGATCGTTCTCTTCGACCTTCCGGCGAATTTCGGTAGGGTCCAGGCCGTAGCTCCGCCAGCGGTTCTGAAGTCTCTGCCGGAGGTGATCTTCGTCGACGTCAACGAACACCGTGAAGTCGAAAATCTCCTTCAGCTTGTCCCAGGGAGCCTGTCGCGCAAGCAGGTAGTTGCCCTCGCAGACTATGATCTTTGTAGACTGAGGAATGAGATTGCCGCCGGCGCGAGCAATCTCGATCGAGCGGTCGAATACCGGAACGGCAATAATGTCATCCTCATTGGCCTTCAGGCGCTTGAGCATGTGGCGCAAGCCATGCGCATCGAATGTATCGATTGCTCCCTTGTAGAGGCGACGCCCCATCTGCTCCAAGACGGCATCGTCGTAGTGATAGCCGTCCATCGGGAATAGAGCAGCTTCCAGATAGTGATCGTTGTTGATTGCTTCGACGGCGCGCTCTGCGAGCGTCGATTTGCCTGAACCGGGTGCACCCGCAATCGCTATTAGAACTCTCCGACCGCCGTTTTCCGCAAAGCGTTGAACCGCGATCTTCGCTATCTTCTGCGCGTTTTCGTCAATTTTTCTCAATGAGTTCCTCCCATTGCCTCTCCGCATTTTCGGCGGCCAATGCTGTCTAGAAACGCAGCAATCTAGAAATCATGCCAAATGATACTGTGCGGCTTTGTTGCGCAGGAACGAGAGGCCGTTGCCCATGACTTCGTCCTCGTCACGCGCGACGGGGCGCCACGTGGAAATGTCGCCGGCCAGCTCCGGCGGCATGCTGACGAAGCTCTCCAAGGTCAGCGCCCCTTTGAAGCCGATCGCAGACAGAGCGGCGAAAATCGAATCCCAAGGGACGTTTCCTGCTCCAGGCGTTCCGCGGTCGCTTTCGGACAAATGCATGTACTTGAGATGGTCACGCGCAACGAGAATGCCGTTGGCAGCCCCCTTTTCCTCGATGTTCATGTGGAACGTGTCGAGGTGGACGAAAACGTTGTCCATGCCGATACGTTCGACCAGCGCCACGGCTTGCTCGGCCGTGTTAACCAGATGGCTCTCGTACCGGTTCACCGCTTCCACACCGAACTGGATGCCTCGAGCCTTGGCCTGCTTGGCCGCAGCCTCGAGCGCATGGGTAATGTTGTCATATTCTGCCTGGGTCGGCGGGACGCCGGTGCGTTCGTTGGTGCCACCGTAAGTGACGCCCGTAAGCGCCTCGGCTCCCATCAGGGCCGCCTTGTCGATCGCCACCTTCAGGTGCTCAATCGCGGCCTCGGGCCGGACGGATGCCCAGGCGGCCTGCGGTAGCACGAGCGAGCATGCCGCACGCATGCCATGCTTTTCCAGGAGGTCACGCGTATGTCCGGCATCTACCGAGGCGGCGTCTGCGAGCGGAATTTCAATGAATTCCATGTTGTACTTGGCTGCACCGGCGATGGCTCGCTCTGCGCCTGCGCGGTCCCAGTTCATTGTCCACATGCTTGCGTGAATACCGAACCCTTGCACGGTCAACCCTTCTTTCTTTGTGATGCGATGTATGTTGAGACGATGGTTCTTGCCGCCATGACGACGATCATGAGCACACCCCAGAGCGCTGTCGCGAGATGCTGGTTTGCGCCCATGAGATTGAGGCCGGAAGACAGAAGCTGGAGCACGATGAGGGCCATGAACACCGGCAACACGCGGCCAAACCCGCCGAACGGATCGATGCCGCCGAGAAACGCCGCAAGCACCGTGATCAGCAGATAGGACTCACCGTGGCCAACGCGGACCGAATTGAAGCGGGCGAGCATGATAACGCAGGCGACCGCACACATAAGACCCGAAAGCGTATAAACCAGGACCAGGATGCGGCGCGTGTTCAGGCCGGAGTAGCGTGCCGCCTCGATATTTGAACCGACCATCAGCAGCCCGAAGCCGAGTTTGAAGCGCGTCAGCAGAAGCTGCCACAAGCCAACGCAGGCGATGAAGATCAAAAGCGGGATCGGCAATCCCAGGATCGAACCATGCCCGATCGGAGCGATGAAGGAAGGGAACCCGGACACATCGCCGCCGCGGGTGAGAAACTCGCCAAGCCCGCGCAGGAAGATCATCATCGATAGCGTTACAAGAATCGGGTGGGCTCGGGTGTAGGCGATCGCAGCGCCGGTCATGAGGCCCGCGGCGCCGCCCGTCGCCAGCGCGGCAAGAACGCCGAGCAGGAATGCACCCGGCGAGGCATCCGCACCGCCATACGATTGCATGACCCAGGCAGCAGCCAGTCCGGATAGGTTCGCGGTGAACGTCACCGAAAGGTTGATCCCGCCGGTCAGCAGCGGCAGCAACATCGCGAGCGTCAGGAGCCCGAGTTCGGGAAGCTGGAATGCCACCGATCCGAAGGTTGCCGACGAGATGAAGTTGTTGGCAGCAAGTCCGAAGATCACCATCACGACGACGAATGCGATGGCTGGGCCGGTCATGTCCGCGCCGAAGGTAGCATTGAACTTTTGAGCGATGGCTTTCATGAGTGCGAACTCCCCCTTTTGGCATTGCCTTTCGCGAGGAACGGCAGAAGCTTGTCGATCCGCGCGGAAGAGAGCGTGATGGCGATGAGGATGATCGCGCCGACGATCATCTTGAACGCGAAGGGTGAAACACCCATCAGGTTGAGACCATTTTGCGTGATGGAGACCATCAGCACGCCCAGGACGCAGCCGATGACGGATCCCTTTCCACCGCCCAGCCGCGCGCCTCCGAGAACAGTGGCGGCGAGGACGTCAAGCTCTCGTCCATATAGGGCGTTCGGAACCACCTCCTCCGCATAGTGAGCCTGCATCAGCCCGGCGATGCCTGCCATAAGACCAAGCCAGCCAAACGAGATGTAGTGCATGGCGCCGATGTTGATACCAAAGCGGCGTGCACCTTCGGGATTGTCTCCGAAGGCATAGAGCTGGCGGCCGATCGTAGTCCTCGAGATCATGAACCAGGTCGCGAAGCAGCAAAGGATCATCACCACCACGGGAAGCGTGAGTTCAACCCAGGAGCCATCGGCCATCTCGCGCTCAAAGAACACCACGCGCGTTGTCAGCCACTCCGGCAGGTCGTAGATCGACACACCCTTTGTGAAGAACATCAAGAGTCCAAAGAAGATGTTGAAAGTCGAGATCGTCGCTACGATCGAGATGATGCGGAGGCGGTAGACCAAGGCAGCGTTGATCAACCCCAGCCCGATGCCGACGGTTCCCGCGACAATGAAGCCTTCAGCCCAGTTGCCACCACCCAACGCGCCAAGCGCGAGTGCGGTGACGTACTGGACCACCGACGCCGCAACGGCAAATGAGATATCGATCCCGCCAGAGATCAAGACGACTAGAAGCCCGACGGCAAAGATGATGTTGACGGCCGAGACGTTCAGCACATCAAAAGCGTTCGAGATCGTAAGAAATCGATCGGTCGCGAAAGACAGCCCGATGCAAAGCACGATCATGACCGCCAGGAGCGTGAATTCCGTTGTGTGTCCAAGGATCAGCCTACGCATAGACGGCAGACTCCAGTTCGGTGAGCGATAAACGCCGTGGGTCGTAGGTTCCGTGAATCTTGCCCTCGACCATGTGGATGATGCGATCCGCGTTGAAGTAGACCTCCGGCGGTTCGTCGGAGATCAGAATGATCGCCAGGCCCTGAGCGGCGAGCTTGCGCACGATCTCGAAGATGCCTGCGCGTGCACCGACATCGACACCCACGGTCGGAGCGTCAAGGATGAGGATCTTCGGACCGATTGCGAGCCATTTGGCGATTGCGACGCGTTGCTGGTTGCCGCCCGACAGCGTCCGGATGGGGTCGTCGGGCGTACCGATCTTGACGCCGAGCGCCGATATCCAATGGCTGACCACGCTCGCCTTCTTCGCCGGCGAGATCATTCCGCCGGACAGAAGCTTATCGAGCGATGCCATGACTAGGTTGTCAGCGATAGACTGCGGCTGATTGAGACCAAGTGACAGACGGTCTTCCGAGAGATAGGCAACCCCTGCGCGAATGGCATCGCGGTTGGAGTTGAACCTGACGGGCTTGCCCTCGATGGCGATCTCGCCGGCCTGCGGACGATGCATCCCGAAGAGCGTGAGTGCCAATTCGGTCCGGCCTGCGCCGAGAAGTCCGGTAATGCCGAGCGTCTCTCCTCGGCGAAGGTCGAACGAAATGTCCTCGAACTCGTTGGGCCGAGTAAGTCCGCGTACGGAGAGCACGACCTGTGCGCCGTCGTGATCGGTGGCGATGACGGAATTGTCGAAGTTTCTGCCGGTCATCAGTTCGGTTACCCGTGACTGCGTCATACCCTCGACTGGGAAGACGCCAACGAGCGCGCCGTCGCGAAGGACGGTCATACGGTCGGAGATCTCGAGCACCTCCGCAAGACGGTGCGAGACGAAGACCACGGCCACTCCGGACGCGGAAAGGTTACGCACGATGTCGATCAGATAGTCGGTCTCGGATTGCGTCAGCGAAGCGGTCGGCTCGTCCATGAAGACCAGACGCGCTTCGCCGACAAGAGCTCGCGCGATCGCAACGATCTGGCGCTGCGCGATCGGCAGCTCCTTCAATGGAAGATGGATGTCGATGCTGACGCCGAGACGGCGGAGTGCGGTCTCGGCTGCGTCCTCGATAGCGCGTTTGTCGACGAGACCATATTTGCCGTTGACCGCGTATTGAAACCCGATGTTCTCCGCGACAGTCATTTCGCCGAACAGCGCCAGGTCCTGCCAGATCACCTGGATGCCGAGCGATTGCGCCAACGTGGGTGTCATGGCCGAGATCGCCTTGCCATCGAAGAAGAACTCCGCGCCCTCCTGTGGCTTATAGACACCGGTGATGACCTTGATGAGCGTGCTCTTGCCGCAGCCGTTCTCGCCCGCCAGGCAATGGACCTCCCCCGGGTTGACTTCAAACGACACGCCCTTCAGCGCGCGCACGCCGCCGAAGGTCACCTTGATGTTCTTGAGTGAAAGCAGCGGTTCGACGCTCATGGGGCACCCTCCTGTTCAGCCGCTGGATCGCGGCCGGTGCAGGTTTTTCCGATGTTCGTAAAGGGGTGGGTCGCGGGAATTTGTCCGCGACCCACGGCTTGGGTCCAGAGAGGATTAAAGGCCCATGCCGACAAGCTTGTCGATGCTGTCCTTGTTGATCGCCAGCAACTGGTCGACGATGATGGTGTTGCCCTCAGGGTTGATCTTTCCAAGGCCCGCAATGTCGTCGCCGGCCTTCGGCGTCTCCCCCTTGGAGATGCGATCGGCAAGCGTCACGAAGACTTCACCCGCCTGCTTGGGATTCCACATGAAGCCGCCGGTCAACGCCCCCGACTTGATGAGCTTTGCGCCCTGCCCCGGAGAGAATGGACCGATCACGAACACCTTGCCGTCCTTGCGGCGCTCTTCCACTGCGCGACCGGCACCAATCGGGCCCTGCGAACCGAAGGCCAGGAAACCTTTGAGATCGGCGTTGGCGGCCATCAAGTCGAGAGCGGTCGAGCGGCTCTTGTCGACGTCTTCAGCCACACCGTAGCGGTCGCCGATGAGCTTCATGTCCGGGTAGTTCGCTTTGATATAGGCAATCGCTGCGTCGGCCCAGGCATTGTGCAGTGGAACAGTGAGCGAGCCGACAAACACGGCGTACGAACCCTTGCCGCCCATCTTCTCGGCGAGCAGCTTGCCATGCGCCTCGCCAAAGCCCTTGGCGGACGCAAGCTCGAAATCCCAGTCGGCGCCGACCTGCTTGGGCGATTCATGGGTAATGACCTTGATGCCGGCTTCCTGGGCCTTCTTGAGAACTGGCTCGAGAACCTTTGCATCATTCGGGACGACGCCGATGTAATCGACCTTCTGAGCAATCAGATCTTCGATCGCGCGAACCTGTAGTGCCGGATCGGCGCTGGTCGGGCCAACCATAAAGCCCTCCACCCCGAGCTTGGCGCTCTGTTCCTTGATGCCCGCTTCCATGGCATTGAACCACGGGATGCCGCCGATCTTCACGACAACACCAATCTTCGGGCCGGCAAAGGCCGTCGATGCGAGCAAGGACAGGCCGAGCGCGACTGCCAAAAGCTTTTTCATTGGATATTCCCTCCTCCACTGAGCTGGCAAGGAAGCACCGTTCGCGAAAGCCCCATGCTCTCGCGCTCAACGTTAGCCCCGCACTGCGGAACCCCTCCCTGTCGCTTTCCTCAAAGCCTCATCTCAATGCACAATCGGTCTTGCAATTATGCACCATCGATGGTGCAATCACACTATCACGGAAAAGACTTTCGTCAAGAGGACTGCTGATCTAGAGAGAAGGTGCCATTGGGAGGTTTGCGGGTGTCTGAAAAAGAAAGAAAGAAAGCAACCATTTATGATTTGTCTGTGCTGTCAGGGGCCTCGCCTTCGACAGTCGCTTCGGTACTAAACGGCACATGGCGGAAGCGGCGTATATCCAAGGACACCGCCTCCAAGATATTGTCACTGGCCAGAGAGCATGACTACACGGCGAACCTGCAAGCCCGCGCCCTGCGCAGCTCCCGATCAGGACTTGTGGGGCTGCTTTTGCCTGTCTACGACAACAGGTTTTTCTCCTCCATGGCGCAGACCTTCGAAAGTGAGGCGCGAAAACGGGGCCTGGTGCCGATGGTTGTGTCAGGCCGCCGCGACCCTGAGGAAGAGCGCCGCACGGTGGAGTCTCTCATCGCCTATGCGATCGACTCGCTGTTCATTGCCGGAGCAACAGATCCGGATGGCGTCCACGAGATCTGCATACGCGCAGGACTGCCTCACGTGAATATCGATCTGCCAGGCAAGTTTGCATCGTCCGTCATCGCGGATAACCGTCAGGGCGCCGAGGCATTGACGTCAGCCATCATCCGTCATGCAGAGACATTGGGACGACTTGGCTCCAACGATGTCTACTTGTTCGGCGGCCGCGACGACCACGCCAGTCGCGAACGCATCGCCGGCTTCCATGCCGTCAAGCAATCCGTATTTGGAGCCGTCACAAAAGGGGATATCGAAATCACAGGCTACTCGCCTGGCGCGACGGCGCTCGCGTTCGACCGTTTTTTCGACAAGCACGGCAGGCTGCCCAAATGCTTCTTCATCAACTCATCCATAAATTTCGAGGGGCTTTTGCGGTTCATGGGCCGCCACGACGGAGAGGCGTTCGGAGATATCGTCGTCGGATGCTTCGACTACGATCCGTTCGCTTCATTCCTGCCCTTTCCCGTTTACATGATCAGGCCGAATATCTCGAAAATGCTCGAGCGGGGTTTTGAACTTCTAGAGGAACCGAAGCCTCTGACGATCATGATCACGCCGGAGTTGGTTCCTCCGCGTACGGCGTTGGAGGGGCCGCTTGATGCGCTAAAGGATCCTTCCCCACCATTTGTGTTCGCCGACTGAGCTTTCCAAGGCGCCGACCAAGGGCTGTTGCAGGGCGTGGATTATGGTGCATGGTTAGGATTACTATCCCTTCTCAAACGAGTTTCATCCGTCACGCGCCTGCGCTTTGCGCCGAGCTGTCGCCCGGCGCCCGCGAAATTGTGCCTCGGCGTCATCGTCATCGATATCAGGGTGTCGTTTTGCAATTAACCGTAAGATTCCGCTCATAACAGTTTCGAGACCGGTAATTTCTCCGGGGTCGAAGCTTGTTTTTAAGCTTGAGCAGTCCTCAGTGTCGCTTTGTCCGGAGAGGGCAATGGCGGTGGAATGGACGATTACGATCGAGGGCAGGAACGAATTCGGCGACATCTGCCGGAAAGAAGGTCATGGCGGCGTTGCAGAGCGCGGCCGTAAACCATGAGGCGGAGACCTATTCCCTTTTTCGTCGGGTCTGTCCAGATTGCCATACGTTCCGGCCAGTTAAGGACTATACGAGGCGCCGGATCCGGACTGTCTTTGGGACAGTGGAAGTGCGCAATCCCCGCTGGATGCTATGCCGGAATTGCAATCCGGGTATGGTCGTTGGGTTCGCGCCGCCGAAGGAGATCTGCCCCGATCGGGCAACGCCCGAACTGACGAAACTGACAGCCATGCAACCGTGCGCAAGGAGCCAAGTGGACGAACGACACCAGCTTGAAATGCAGATCCCAGGCGATCGGCGCAAAGGGTTCGTCATCAGCATCGACACAGCGCATGTTCGCAGTGCCGATCCCAATTCATCTCGAAACTTCGAGCTCGTCGTGGTCAGATGTGGTCGCGGCGGTCGGGGTGAAGGCGGCGGTCGCTATTTCGTTACTGGCAGCACCGACCAATCAGCGCTCCGGGATCGCACCCTTCATGCCCTTCGGCATAAAGGGTACTGCGGCTTTGGCGACATCACCGTGATCTCGGACGGCGCCGAAATCCTCAAGCAGCTGCCCCGCGCCATGCCGAAGCCCACGGCCCACATTCTCGACTGGTTCCAAATCGCCATGAAGATCCAGCCGATGCAGCAAATCGCCGATCACATCGTTCGATCCGATTCAGGCCTTTTTGACGCGCTCCCCCCCGTCGACAAGGACGTCAGAGCTGTGAGGCGGCGTCTGTGGCACGGACACGTCGATCGCGCAATCCGCGACTTGGAACGACTTTTGACTCGACTGAAGGATTGGCAAGGAGAATGCCCGCTTCCGATTGTACGGCTTCATAGCCTGGGCTCTCAGATCCTGACCTATGTCCATTCAAATCGCGGTGCGATCGTCAATTATGGCGAGCGGTATCGCGTCGCCTCGACTCTAGCAGAGTCGGCCGTGAACTCACTCCTCGGCCAGCGGATCGTCAAGAAGCAGCAGATGCGTTGGTCCTCCAACGGTGCCCACCTGCTTATGCAGGTCCGCACAGCAGACCTAAACGGCGAGCTTCGCAATCGACTGTGCACACCATTCAGACAGCCAGAACCGAACGGGCCACCACTCTTCAAGCCCAAACCACCTCTCCCTACGCACCGCATAGCCCCATTGAAGTTACCGGTCTCCCTACATAGTCATCAGCACTAACCGTCCGTTCGCCATACAAATTGAGGAAAACCCTCATTAGCTGCCAAGCGGCATCCCATCGCTAAAAGCCGCCTGTGACCCTTGATAATCAGGGCGCGTCAAGCCAGGAGTGTGGCATCATGGAGACTTGTTAGAGATGACGGGATTGCTGGATGCGCAGGGCCTGGAGATTTTGCACGAGGGGCATCGCACGCGCCTGAAATGGCACCGGCTGCGCAAGCGGCTTGCCGATCCACTGTTTTCCGTCGAGGTGATGTCGGAGGGGTTCGCAGCCGGCGCTTCGATGGAGCTCGACCTGCGTGTGCGCGGCGATGGCGGCTTCGTGGTGCTGCATGACAAGGGGCTCGAAGGCGAAACGACAGGACATGGACCGGTCGCCGGGAAGAGCATCGCCGACCTCAGCGATATTAGGATGCAGGAAGGAGGGCGGCCGCTGATCCTTAGCGAGGATCTCGCGACCATGATGCAATCGACGCATCCGGCCGCATTGCTGCAATTCGACGTGAAGGACGACTTCGAAGCGATCGGCGCACGCGGCATCCGGCATCTTGCCGAGCATTTCCGGAATATCGCCGCCGCGGTGATCATCAGCTGCAACAGCCTAGACCTCATCGTCGCCGTCAAGGAAAAGCTTCCCGAGCTGCTGCGCGGCATCGATCCGTCCGATAAGCTTTACGACATCAGGAAAGCGGGCGGTTGGAAAGCTGTCGAGATGGAATTGCGCGCCGACCTGCGCGGCCCAACCGAACCGGACACGATCTATCTCCACTGGTCGCTAATCCTGAATGCCGCCAAGGAAGGCCTGGATATGATCGGCCTCTGCCGGGACGAGGGCAAACGCGTCGATGCCTGGACCTTCACTCTGAGGGATCCGGAAGCTGGTTTCAGCGATGAGGAGTGGATGAATTTCTCAGCGCTGATGGCCCTGAAACCCGACCAGATCACCACCGATGAGGCACCGGCGACCGAACGCGCCTGGCAACAGCGGATGGCGGGTTAACCGGAAACGGGCGGCAATCCCTCGATATCGAGGATGAAGGCGAATTCGTCGGCAAGCCCCGGCGAATGGGCGACGACAGGTCCGCCGTCCGCAAGCAGTCTGTCGACCGGCGGCATCGCCACCGTCGCCCCTGCTTCTTTTGCGATCAGCGCGCCGGCAAGCATGTCCCATGCATTGAGATGGCGTTCGTAATAGAGGTCGGCAGCGCCTTCGGCGACACGAACGAGATCGATCGCTGCTGCGCCCATGCGGCGATAGTCCATGCCGCGTTCGTGGAGCCGCTTGGAGAGCGCAAGATGATCATCGAAGCTCGTTTTGCGAGAATGGCCGAGAATGGCAAGCGCATTGGCCGGGTCGGCGGTCGCAGCCGCATGGATCGGCCGCCCGCCCTTGAAAGCGCCGCCGCCGCGGATGGCGTGGAAGACCTTGTCCTCGGCAGCGTCGTAGACCACGCCGATCTCGATCCTGCCAACTGTGACGAAGGCGATCGAGACGCCCCAGTGACGGAAGCCACGAATATAGTTGGTCGTGCCGTCGATCGGATCGACGACCCATGTGCCGGCCCCGCCAGGGCACCCGCCGCTCTCTTCCCCCATGAAAGTATCGTGCGGAAAATGTGACAGCAGTCCATCGCGGATCGCCTGCTCGGCCTTTCTGTCGGCGACGGTGACGAAATCCTGCAATCCTTTGTTCTCGACGGCGAGGGTGCCGGGATTGGTGTCGCGCCGAAACCGCGCGGTCTCCCGTCCAACCTCGAGGGCAATGGTGATCGCGACCTCCGCCCGTGCGCGGATGGCGGCTGCATCGAATGCGCAATTCATCAAGCAGTCCTTCTTTTTATCAGCGTCACCGGCGTGAATTCGACCCGTGCCGTCAGGTCCGGTTCGGCCATCCGGCTCATCAGCAGGTCGACGGTCTGTTCGGCCTGGAAGTCGCAGGGCTGGCGGATGGTCGTGAGGTCGTAGGCGGACCAACTCGCCTGCGGAATGTCGTCATGGCCGATAACGCGCAGCGGCGGTGTATCGTTACGACCGCGGCCTTGCATCAGGCGGTCGACCACGCCACAGGCCATGTAATCGTTGGCGCAAAACAGCCCGTCGATGCCGGATGCGGCAAGTTCGCCCGCCGCATCATAGCCGCTTTGGTAATCGTTGATCCTGATTTGCAGAAGTTGCGCCTCGGCACCGAGCTGCTTGCAGCATGCGATGAACGCCTCGCTGCGCCGCCGTGACGTATAGGATATCGCGGGTGCGGCCATGACGGCGGGTTTTCGCACGCCGCTGCCGATCAGATGGGTGGCGGCCAGATGACCGGCCATACGGTCATCCGAGATGATACGGTCGACAAAGGGAATGTCGTTGCCCTTGTTGATCAGCACGATCGGTACGCCTTCGGCCGCGCACTGCTCGCAGATTTCGGTCGGCGGCGCGTCCGAGGTGACGATGACACCCGATACGGCGTAATGCAGCAGCTGGCCGATAACAGTCGAAGTATCCGCCTCCTGAGAGGTCGGCAGCAGGATCGGGCGGAAATTACGGGCGAGCAACGCCTTTGCCAGATGCTCGATCTGCAGCGTGCGGAACGGATTGTCGAGGCCGGCGGCGACGAGGCCGACGAGATCGGAGCGTTTGTTGGTCAGGCTCCGGGCAAGATAATTCACGCGATAGCCGAGTTCCTTGGCGGCCTGATAGACCTTCTCTCGCGTCTTCGGAGAGACGCTCGCATCCGGCGTGAAGGCGCGTGAAACGGCGGCGCGCGAGACGCCGGCCACACGCGCCACGTCGAAGGACGTTACCTTGCGCGGTCCCTTATCCTTGTCTGCCAACTGCTTTTTCCCTCATCGCCGGGGGCCGCATCAGATCGGGCAGATCCGTACAGATGCCAAGAACCGGCAGCTTCATGATGTCTTCGAGAATGGCCGGCCGCTCCTCGTGCCAGAGCACGATCTCACGGCCCGCATCGAAGGCGCGGCGCATCAGCGCGTCGGTCACCAGATCCTGCGGGCGCTCGCCTGCCTTCTCCCAACAGAGATGCAGGATGTCCGCACCGGCTTCGTCGCCAAGGGCATGCGGGTCGTGGCCGACACGCACCAGCACGGAAAGCGGAAAATCGCAGCCCGCATCGCTGAGTTCGCGCACCTGCGCGATATCGAAGGAGCCGAAACAGGCGAAACGCTGATTCACTCCGGCAAGATGCCGCCAACAGAGCATGCCGGTTCCATGCGCCTTGAGTTCGACATAAAGACCGGTCCCGGTTTCGCGAGCGAGAGCTGCGACGTCCGAAAAACTCGGCACGTCGACGCCGTCGAGAGCGGCAAGCTCGGTAGCTGTCATTTCGGAAATGCGGCGGTCGATGCCGAAGACACGTTCCAGGTGGTCGTCATGCGAAACGACGACCACGCCGTCTTTGGTCAGTTGCGTATCGAGTTCCCACATTTCCGCGCCGAGCTCAGCGGCGCGGCGGAAGGCGGCGATCGTATTCTCGCGCTCGTGGCCACTGGCGCCGCGATGGCCAATGCAGAACGGAAGCCGCCCCTTGCCGGATGGCCAGCCGTAACGCCCAAAAAATGTCGAGAAATCGCGGGGCATCAGAGCCTCCTGCCATTTTCGTCGAAGACAAGTACGCTGCGGCTGTCGATCGCCCAGCGGACGTCGTCGCCGACGTGAATGTCGTTGCGCACCGGCTGGATCGAGCGCAGCAGCGGCCCGCCGGCGAGAAGCACGTCATAAAGGTTCTCGCGACCCTGCGTTTCGGCAAAGGTGATCTTGCCTGATACGGCGACGTCTCCCGTCGGAGTGAAATGCTCCGGCCGCACACCGAGCATCAGCTTCGTGCCTTCGGAAGCGTCGACGGCATCAGGCAGGGGCACGCGGATCTCGCTTTCCGGAACGACGAAGGCGCCCTTGTCCATGACGCCGCGCAGGAAGGTGATCGGCGGATTGCCGAGGAAACCGGCAACAAAAGCCGTCTTCGGATCGTTGTACATCTCCGCCGGCGTGGCGATCTGGACGATCTCGCCTTCCTTCATGATGGCGATGCGGTCGCACATGCTCATCGCCTCCACCTGGTCATGGGTGACGAGGATGGCGGTGATGCCGGTCTCGCGCTGCAGGCGGCGGATTTCCGAGCGCATTTCGAGGCGCAGCTTGGCATCGAGATTGGCAAGCGGCTCGTCGAGCAGCAGCACGTCGGGCTTGCGGATCAGCGCACGCGCCAGCGCCACGCGTTGCTGCTGGCCGCCGGAAAGCTCGGCCGGCCGGCGGCCCATCAGGTTGCCGATCTGGACGAGGGCTGCGATGCGGTCGACCTCCTTGCGGATCTCGGCGGTCGGCATGCCCTTTACCTTCAAGGGAAAGCCGATGTTTTCGGCAACCGTCATGTGCGGATAAAGAGCATAGGACTGGAAGACGACGCCGACATTGCGGACCTGGCTTGGCAGATCGGTGACGTCGCGGTCGCCGAAAAGGATACGCCCGCCGGTTGGGCGGTGAATGCCGCAGACAGCGAAGAGCGTCGTCGACTTGCCGCAGCCGGAAGGACCGAGCAGCGCCAGCATCTCGCCGCTGCCGACTTCGAGCCGCATATTCTCGATGACTTTGGTGGAGCCGAAGCTCTTCGAAAAATTGTCGAGGAGGATGCGCATCAGCCTTTGCTCCCGCTGCCGTAGATGTTCATGAGGTATTTGTTGAAGAGCGCGTAAACCAGCAGCACCGGAACGAGGTAGAAGACGCCGACTGCCTTGAACATGTAGAAATCATAATTGTTGTCGTCGGCGAGGAATGCTGCGAGATAGACCGAAAGCACCTGCACCTGGTTGCCCGGCGCCAGCACCTGCGGCAGGATGAACTCTCCCCAGCCGGAGAGGAAGGAAAACAGGCCGAGCGCCATGATCCCGGGCTGGACCTGCGGCAGCACGAGGCTGCGCCACACCCTGAAACGCGAAGCGCCGTCGACGACGCCGGCCATTTCGATCTCCCATGGCACGGTGTCGTAGAAGCCCTTCATCAGCCAGATACCGAGCGGCAGGTCGATCGCCGCCTTTACCAGGATGACGCCGATCAGCGAATTGTAGAGCCCGATCATCTGCAACACGATGAAGATGGCGATGATCAGCGTCACTGAGGGGAACGCATGCAGCACCATGACGCCAGCAAGGAAGAAGCCACGCGCCGGCACGTTCAGGCGCGACAGCACATAGCCCGCCATCGACGAGACGATGAGGACGAGACTGGTGGTGCAGGCCGAAAAGAGCAGCGTATTCGCGGTCACCTGCCAGATGTTCGCTTTGCCCTCCGCCGTCTGCCATAGGAAGCGCCAATGCTGGAGTGTGAAACCGGAGGGTAGCAACGCATCCGCCTGTTTCACCGTCACCGTGTCGAGGAAGAGATAGACATACATCAAGAGCAGCGGCAGGCTCACGATGGTGAGCGCCGATATGACGGGCCAGCTGCGGTAATTTGCCGAGGGCTGCGATCGTTCGACCATGGTCAATCCTCGATCAGGGGCTTGGCGACAAGCGTGCCGTAATTGAAGACACGCAGATAGAGAAGCGACAGAGTGACGCCGATGACGACGAGCACCAGCGCCATGGCGGCGCCCAGTCCGTATTCTAGGTTTCCGGCATAATTCTTGAGCGCGGTGTGATAGGCGGCGAGCGCCCAGATTTCGGTCGCGTTTCCCGGTCCGCCATTGGTGGCGAGCAGGGTTTCGTTGAAGGAGGCAAGCAGCGACAGCGTCTGGTAGCAGGTAACGAAGAGGATAGGCCAGCGCATCTGCGGCAGGATGATGTAGCGGATCTGCTGCCAGCGCGAAGCGCCGTCGACCTCGCTTGCATAAAACTGGCTCTTCGGAATGGCTTTCATTGCCGAGGAAAAGACCAGCATGCCCATCGAAGCGCCGATGAAACCATTGATCAGCACGACAAAGAACCAGGCATTGTAGGCGCTGTCGAGTAGATAGTTCTTGGGGGGATAGCCGAATTTGCCCATCAGGACCGAGATGAAGCCGGTATCCCAGGCAAGCCATTTCCACAGCATCACATAGATGACGACGGGAGTGATGCGCGGCACGAGCCAGATGCCGCGGAAGATGGAGGCTGGCCTGGCCGGCAGATAATGTGTCCAGATCGCGAGCAGCAGCGCATAACCGACGTTGAAGAGCACCAGCACCAGCGCGACATAAAGCGCGGTATTCAACAATACGCGCGCCATATCGGGCGAGGCTGCCATGCGCGAAAAATTGTCGGTCGTCCAGATCCAGCCGGTGTAGGCTGCCTTGGCGACGGCTTCCTTCTGTTCCGGCGTTAGTTTAAGGCCCAGGCCATCCAGCGCTGAAAAAAGCTGTTCCTTGCTGTCGAAGCGCGTGTTGAGGACGGAGCGATTGAACTGCCCGGCAATTTGCTTGACGTCGCGTGTCGAGGGCCGTTCGGCTAGATCCTTGATCATGCGCTCAGCGTCGCGACGCTTGGGGAAGACTTCGCCTGTATGTTTGGCTCGCAATTCCGCAGCGATGCCAGGCGCAAGGCCCAGCCCTTCCACGGCCTTGAGGCCCGCCTCGTCAATCGCATAGCGCGGCTCGGCCATTTCGGCGGCGATGTCGGGCATCGCCGATTTCATCGTGATCAACGAATTGGGCGCGATCTGGTAGACACCGCCGGAAATGCCAGTCGCGGTCGTCATGTTGGTCATCGAGAAGACCGCGGTCAAAACGACCGGCAGCAGGAAGAAGAGAACGATCATGATCGCCGCGGGCGCGATCATTACCAGTCCGAGCGTTCTGGACGATTTCATGGAAGCCTCCTCGCCGGCCAACCGGGCGGCGGCTCGCCGCCGCCCGGAAGGATGCTTCGCTCCTAGCGGATGACAATCTTGTCGCCGAGCGTGCTCTTCAGCTCGCTCTCGGCATCGCCGATGGCAGCGTCGACGGTCTTGTCACCGGTCCAGGATGCCTGGAGATTCTTCCACATGATGTTCCAATAGGAGCCGAAATCGGAGTTGTTCGGCATTGCATTGGCATGCGGCAGCAGGCGCTCGGTAGCTTCACGCGTCCAGCGGTCGGCCGAGTAGAAATCGACCTCGGATTCAGCCTGGGAAATGCCGAGATGAGCGGATTTGACCGCATGCAGCGCGTTGATGCGCGGCTCGGACGCGATCGCGATCAGCTGAGCGGCGATCTCGGTGTCCTCCTTGTCGTGACCGGCAGTCAGGAGATAGACGAGAGGATGGGTCAGTGTGTTGGCCTTGCCGCCCTCGCCCGCCGGGATCAGCGTGAAGATCATGTTGCCGAAGAAGTCCTTGAGACCTTCCTGATTGACGAGGCGGGCATAGTGCCAGGTGCCGCCGTCCCAGATGCCGGCCTTGCCGGTCGCGACCTCTTTCCACCATTGATCGCTCGGCATGCCGATATGGTTCTTCTTCGTGACACCCGCCTTAACGGCATCAGCGAAAAACTGGTAGGTGCGTGTCATGGCAGCTTTGTCGAAGACGAGTTTGCCGTCTTTTTCCATCGTGCCGCCGAAGCTGGTGTAGAACTGCCAGTAATCTGGGCCGTTGCTGTTGCGTGGATAGAAGCCGTAGCCCGACTGAACAAGGCCCTTGTCCTGCATCTTCTTGGCGTCTTCGAGCAGGTTCTTCATGGTGTACTTGCCGTCCTTGACGCTCTGCGGCAGTGCGTCCAGATCGGCATCGCTATAGCCGATCGCCTTCATATGCGGCTTCCAGAAGAACATCGGGCGGGATTCGGCGTCCTGCGGGATGCCGTAGACGGTGCCGTTGTAGGAGGCAATCTGCAGCAGGTTCTCGTAGATGCCGTTGAGCGGCCAGGCGTCGAGATCGACGTAATTCTCGATCGGAACGATGAGGCCGGCCTGGGACCAGGGCGCGATGTCCTCATGGCCGCTGACGACGATGTTCGGGGCGGTCTTAGCTTCGGCGGCAAGGGTCAGCGCCTGTTTGAAATCGTCCCAGCCGGAATAGGCTTTCTTCTCGACGGTGATCTTCAGGTCCTGCCCCTTGAGCGCGGCCTGGCGCTGCAGCTGCTGGGCTGCGATCTCGATGGCGTCGAGGCGATAGACATCGTTCGGACCGGTGCCGCCGGCCCATACGCTGATGGAAACGTCCTTGGCGAATGCGAATACGGAAGTCGAGGCCAGAATGGCGGCCGCGACGGTGATGGATTTCAGAGTCCGCAAAATGGTCATTTTCTTCATCTCTCCGGAAGAGCGGTGCGTGGCCGCTTTGAAAACCCGCGAAAACGTGACCACTCCGCTCTAGGGGGGAAACATAACGGCCAAATGACAAATTGAACACGTGTGCAAGATTATTCGGAGGATGCCGGGGAGAGCAAGCCAGCGCTTGGATGAAAACACGCCGCCGACCTTGGAGCCAAGTTTACCGACGCTGGCGAGATGGGATCGTCGGGGCCAGAAGTGTTGAGTTTCGCGAGATTTTGAGCCTGATTGCGATTTTACTCAGACCCGTCGAGGCGAATCCAATGCCTTGAAAAGGTCGACGGTTCGAACTTCCGGTCGGCTCAACACGGGGTGGAAAGCTTGGTCAGGTCGCTACGCAATCAACAGTGAGATTTTCACCCTTGCCTCTATCCGCTGACATACTCATGTGTCGGCCACGAGAAACATAGAGGCTGACTCTCCTCTAGCAATAACAGCCAATGAAATTGGCTGACGCAAGGATAAATTCAGAAATTCAGCAAACTTATCCATATATAAATTAATATTTCTATCGCACTTTTTACCTATAACCTTTACGATTCATCTTATTTCTGGCAATATTCAATTATTCCAATTAAAGTCAATTGGAATAGTCTTAGAGAGATATGTCCTCCAAAGATGGAAATATTCTGGAAACACGCTCACTCTTGCCCCGGAGGATCCCCCGTCCGGGGCCTTTTCTCGAATACGCCTCAATCCTATTCGTGCTGGGGCAAGTTACTATGCACCCCATGCCCATCGGTACTATTGCGCTGAGGCCGCAGCCCGAGATGTCGAAGCGCGAACTCTACGTCATGTACCAGGTCGGCATTCGATAACGCCAATCTGCCGTCTGCCCTATGGAGATTGTTCTCGAAACCGACACGGACGTGTCCTCCGAGAAGCGCTGCAGCGGTGACGCACGCCGTTTCGTGACGGCCGAATGCGCAGACGCTCCAATGGGAGAAACGCGGCATGTCCGGCGCAAGAAAGGGCAAAAGATCGGCGGGTGCCGAGGTCTGCCCAACGGAGTAACGTCCCAGCACGTAGAGCACAGGCACATCATCGAACGCCAGCAGGCCGCGCCGGCGATATTCTGCCAAACGAACTGCTTCCGAAGGCTCATAGAGTATGATCTGAGGCACCACGGCTTCCCCGCGCATCCAGGCGAGCAGGTCCGCGAATGCCGTTTCATGGGACGGATCGGGGACAAGTTCACGCAACGCAAGGGACGCGGCCTGCGGGCGCACGGCCTTCACAACGTCGATCTGTTCGGCAGGTGAGTAGATTCCCAACGCCTCGCTGGTGATCTGAATCACCATTCTGTCCGCCACCTCGGCGCGGATCGCGGCAATCGCGACCCGATAGGCATCGGCATCCAGCAGATGTGTACCGTCCGGTTTGCGAACATGGACATGGATCATCGAGGCCCCCGCCTCCAGGCATTCGCGGGCAGTGCGCGCCAGTTCCGCGGCCGTCAAAGGAATGGCAGGATGATCCTGTTTCGTGCGGCGCCCTCCATTCGGGGCCACGGCGATAGTTGTCTCCTGCATGCCACCTCCTAAGATCCATATGTTTCATATAAATCATAATGAAACATATGTTGCAATAACTCCCGATCAAGGATACGGTAGCGACATGGAAAAAAATCCCCTTGAACAGATGATCCTGGCCGCTTTCGAAGGCATGTCAGCCCAATTGCAGGCGGCTGCCCGCTATCTTCTCGACAATCCACGCGATATCGCGTTGCTGTCGATGCGCGAGCAGGCACGCCAAGCGGGCTTACAACCGGCAACAATGACCCGGCTGGCCAAGCATCTCGGCTTCGATGGATACGAGGACATCCGGTCGCTCTATCGCGCCGCGGTCAGAGGCGACGCACCAAACTTTGCAGGGCGCGTGAGCGAACAGGCGCAGCACCAAAAACTAAAGGGTGACCGGTTTCTCGCCGGAGAAATGCTGATGACCTTCGGCAGACAAGCGGCATCACTTGCAAAACCGGATTCGCTTGCTCGCTTCGCCGAGACCAGCGCTCGCATTTCGGCGGCGCGCGAGGTCTATTGCCTGGGCCTGCGTTCCAGCCATGCGGTAGCCTGGCACCTTCATTACATCCTCTCACTTATCGGAAAACGTTCGACGCTGCTCGATGGGATCGGCGGAACCGGCGCGGATCCCATCGGCCGCGCCGGGCCGCAGGATGTACTGGTGGCAGTGAGCGTGCTTCCCTATACGCGCGCCACCATAGAGATCGCCGATTATGCCCGCGAACGCGGTGTTAGCGTCGTTGCCATTACCGACAGCGTCGTGGCGCCGCTGGCGCAATCCGCCGACGCCGCTCTTCTCATCGAGACTGACAGCCCCTCCTTCTTCCACAGCATGGTGCCGGCTTTTGCGGCGGCCGAAATTGTCGGCGCGCTCGTTGCCGGTCACGGCGGCGACGAGACGCTTTCGGCGCTGCGCGAATTCGACGAACGCCTTGCCGCCCTCGGCACACACCTCACGTCCCGCAACATCAGGAAAACATCGTGACCCACCTGCTTCATCGATCCATTCATGCCAGCCTGCCGGTCGCCGTGCGCGGCGAAGGCATTCATCTGTTCGATGCCACCGGCAAGGCCTATATCGACGCCTCTGGAGGTGCTGCCGTTTCCTGCCTGGGCCACGCCCATCCCGACGTGCTTGCCGCGCTTCATGCGCAGCTTGACCGCATCGCCTATGCCCATACCGGCTTCTTCACGACCGAAGTCGCCGAAGAACTGGCGGACAGGCTCGTCGACGATGCGCCGGAAGGTCTCGATCATGTCTATCTCGTCAGCGGCGGTTCGGAGGCGGTGGAAGCGGCACTGAAGATGGCGCGGCAATATTTCGTTGAGAAAGGCGAGCCACAGCGTCGTCACATTATCGCGCGCCGACAGAGTTATCACGGCAACACCCTGGGCGCGCTGGCAACCGGCGGCAACGAATGGCGGCGGGCTCAGTTCAAGCCGCTGCTGATCGAAACACATCATATTGATCCCTGCTATGCCTATCGCCTGCAAATGCCCGACGAAAGCGACGAGGCCTATGCGGCGCGCGCCGCGGGCGAACTGGAGGCGAAGATCCTCAAACTCGGCGCCGACCAAGTCATCGCCTTCGTCGCCGAAACGGTGGTAGGCGCAACGGCTGGTGCCGTTCCGCCGGTCGCCGACTATCTGAAACGCATTCGCGCCATCTGCGATAAGTATGGCGTGCTGCTGATCCTCGATGAGGTGATGTGCGGCATGGGCCGAACAGGCACGCTGCACGCCTGCGAGCAGGACGGGGTCTCGCCCGACATCGTGACCATCGCCAAGGGTCTTGGGGGCGGGTATCAGCCCGTCGGCGCGGTGTTGCTGTCAAAGCGCATCTTCGATGCCTTCGCGCTCGGATCGGGCTTCTTTCAGCACGGCCATACCTATATGGGCCACCCAATGGCCGCTGCCGCAGGGCTTGCGGTGCAAACCATCCTGAAGCGGGATGGCCTGCTCGGCAATGTCAGGGCTATGGGGAACCATCTGGAAACATGTCTTGTCGAGCGGCTGGGCAACCACCGCCATGTGGGTGACATCCGCGGCCGCGGCTTGTTCCGCGGCGTGGAGCTCGTGAAGGATCGGGCGACGAAGAAACCGTTCGACGCCGGGCTGAAACTCAATGCCCGGATCAAGAAGGAGGCCATGACGCGCGGTCTGATGGTCTACCCGATGGGCGGCACCATCGATGGACAGAACGGCGACCACGTTCTGCTTGCACCGCCCTTCATCGTCGGGAAAAGCGACGTCGAGGCGATTGTCGAAAGATTGGCAGATGCCATCGAGGCCGCCATCGCCTCCGTTTGAGTGCTGGCAAAGGCTGGTAACCTCTGAAGAAGGCCCGCGCTGTCCTGCAGCGCGGGCTTCTGCATATTCTGCATTCCTTCATGGACGCTCTAAAAATGCCTTTTTTGATCCATCTGTTGCGCAAATGCATCATGAGATTCGTCTGTTTCATATCTAGGCAATCCGCCTTCATTTTGAACAGCCCCTCAATCCGGCGCAGACCCCGATCGGCCAAAACACAAGCAACAAATTGATATGAAACGGTTTCTTTGAATTCCGTGCTTCATCGACTTTGAAGCCGGCTGGCGGAAGGATGAATTACCGCCTCTTTTATATGCATCGTCTTCAATGCAATGGATCAACGCTTGCAAATTTTCAATGCGACAAACCTCAGAAAGCATTGTATATTTGCATATAGCGTCACTAAGCAAAATTTGGGCGCATCCACAACAAGGGGAACTTCCATGAAAATGCGTATTCGTCATTTGCTGATCGGCGTCTTCGCCGCCGCCATCTCCTTCGGCCACGTTCAGGCCAAGGATCTGATCGTCGCCACCGACACAGCCTTCGTGCCGTTCGAATTCAAGCAAGGCGACAAGTATGTCGGCTTCGATATCGACCTGTGGGATGCCGTCGCCAAGGATATCGGCGTCAGCTACACGCTTCAGCCGATGGACTTTAACGGCATCATTCCGGCCTTGCAGACCAAGCAGGTCGATGTCGGCCTTGCGGGCATCACCATCAAGGACGAACGCAAGAAGGTCATCGACTTTTCCGATGGCTACTACGACAGCGGCTTTCTGCTGATGGTTCCGGCCGATAGCAAGATCGCCGGTCCCATCGACCTGAAAGGCAAGACGCTGGCGATCAAGACCGGCACGTCGGCCGCCGACTACGCCAAAGCCAATTTCAAGGATACCGAACTGCGCCAATTCCCGAACGTAGACAACGCCTACATGGAACTCCAGACCGGCCGTGTCGACGCCGCAATGCACGATACGCCGAACGTGCTTTATTACATCAAGACCGCCGGCGGCGGAAAGGTGAAGGCTGTCGGCGAGCAGATGATGGCACAGCAGTATGGCATCGCCTTTCCAAAGGGCAGCGACCTCGTCACCAAGGTGAATGCCTCGCTCGTCAAGCTCAAGAAGGACGGCACCTACACGACCATCTACAAGAAGTGGTTCGGCGCCGAGCCGAAGCTCTGATCGCCCGGTAGCCTCATGCGCGTCGGTACGACCGACGCGCAGTCCACGGGAGTATTCCAATGCAATTCGACTGGTCGGTGGTCATCGATGCACTGCCCGCCCTTCTCGGCGGCGCTCGCTTGACCGTTCTCATCGCTTTAGCCGGTCTCGTCGGCGGCATCGCCGTCGGTGCCGTCGCAGGCTTCATGCGCGCCTATGGCAACTGGCTGCTCAACGCCATCGCCTTCGTCTATGTGGAGATCATTCGCGGCACACCCATCGTCGTGCAGGTGATGTTCATCTATTTCGCCCTGCCGATGCTCGCCGATATACGCGTCAACCCCATGACGGCGGCTGTCACCGCCATCATCGTCAACGCAGGCGCCTATATAGCGGAAATCGTTCGCGGCACGCTGCTTTCCGTCAGCAAGGGACTCAAGGAAGCAGGGCTCGCGCTCGGCCTGCCGATGTGGAAGGTGCTGGCCTATGTCGTCGGACCGATCGCCTTTCGCCGCATGATCCCACCGCTCGGCAATCAATTCATAGTCAGCCTGAAGGACACGTCGCTTTTCATCGTCATCGGTGTCGGCGAATTGACGCGGCAGGGACAGGAGATCATGGCGGCCAATTTCCGCGCCGTGGAGATCTGGACCGCGGTCGCCATCCTCTACCTCATCATGACCGGCGTCCTGACCTTTGCCCTCCGCTTCACCGAAAAAAGGATGCGCATTCTATGAGCATCGTGGAATTCAGAAACGTCACCAAGACCTTCGGTCCGATCACGGTCCTCAAGGACGTCAATCTCAACATTGAGGCCGGCCAGGTCGTGGTGCTGATCGGCCCGTCCGGCTCCGGCAAATCCACCCTTCTGCGCTGCATCAATGCGCTGGAGGAAATCGATGGCGGTGATCTCGTTGTCGACAATATCAGTGTACGCGAGAGGCGTTCGCGCGTGCGCCTCATCCGTCAGGAAGCGGGCATGGTGTTTCAGCAGTTCAATCTCTTCCCACAGATGACGGCACTGGAAAACGTCGCTTTCGGCCCTCGCCGCGTCCGCGGCCTGGGCAAAGCGGAAGCAACCGCGCAGGCCAAAACACTGCTCGCTAAGGTGGGGCTGGCGGAACGAGGCCATCATTACCCCTCCGAATTATCAGGCGGCCAGCAGCAGCGCGTGGCTATCGCCCGCGCGCTCGCGGTCAAGCCGAAGCTGATGCTCTTCGACGAGCCGACCTCGGCACTCGATCCCGAACTTCGCCAGGAAGTGCTCAAGGTCATGCAGTCGCTCGCCGAAGAGGGCATGACGATGATCGTCGTTACCCACGAGATCGCATTTGCCCGACAGGTTGGCACGCGGCTGATCTTCATGGAAGGTGGCAAGATCACGGTCGACGGCAATCCAGCCGCCCTGCTCGACAATCCCGAAAATCCCCGCCTTCGTGAGTTCCTCCAGCATGTCCATTGATAGATCCCAACGGCTTTCCAGCATCGAGATTGCCGGCGAGCCGTTCGAAATCGGCTTTCAGCTCGGGCGCCACGGCGCGGATGCCACCCATGCGCATCTGATCCGTACCCATGCCTGGGCACATGTGACCGATTCGAAGAATCACGATCGCGTGCAGGCTTCGAGAAGGCTGACAGAGACGCTTTTTCCCCGTTATTTCGAGGAATTGCGCGGGCTGGCAGCCGGCCTGGAACTGCCGCTGGAGGATGTTTTCGCTTGGAACTGCCGCGGCGACATCTGGGCCATGAGTCCGGACGGCTGCACGACAGTGCAAATCCCGGGCGCTGAACCCATCGTCGCCCACAACGAGGACGGCGATCCCGGCCTGCGGCGCGGCTGCGCGCTCGCGACCGTCCGCCCGTCTGAAGGCAGGGCCTTTACGGCATTCGTCTACCCCGCATCCCTGCCCGGTCACACTTTTGCCGTCAACGACGCCGGCTTGGTCGTGACTGTCAACAACATCCGCTCCCGCGAGACCGGCCAAGGCCTGCCACGCATGGTCGTGACCCGTGCGCTTCTGGATTGCGGCTCTCTGGATGAGGCTGTCGAACGGGTGAAGACCACGCCGCGGGCCGGTGCCTTTCATCTGACGCTTGCCAGGTCCGGGGAGGCCAATATCCTCGGCTTGGAGTTCACCCACAAACATCTATCCGTCCAGACCGTGCGCCGCCCCTCTTGCCACGCCAATCACCTGATCCATCAGGGGATCGGCACAGAGCGACAGGTCGTTACCTGCTCCTCAAAGTCACGTCAGGAACGGGCCGATGAAATGATTGCCGCGGCTGGCGACAATGTCGATCCTCTCGCGATCCTTCGCGATACGACGCAAAGCGCCTTACCGATCTATCGCCAGCAGCCCGACGACCCGGACAACGAAAATACGCTGGCAACCGCCTGCTTCAAGATCGGTACGGACAAGGTCGATTGCACGATCTATGATGGATACGATACTTCTCCGCGTTTCCGCTTTAAGAGCGATGCGCTCAGTCCCGCATGAGGCAAGATGAATGACCACGGCAACCGCATCGAAAAGCTCCCCGCGCCCGCAAACACTTGAGGAGCTCCGGGCGCTGACGGTGGACATTAGACGCGGCAACACCAACCTCTCGCTGGGAGGCAAGGCACTCGGGGTTCTCTCCCGCCTTGTCGATACGCCTGAACAGACGGCGGTCCGTACGATTTCCGAATTGGCTGACGGGCTCGGCATCAACCCATCTACCCTGACCCGGCTCGCCAAACGCTTGGGCTATGGCGGCTTTGGGGATTTTCAGGATATTTTCCGGGAAGCGATTTCCGATGACGGGCGCTATTTCTACAGCCGCCAGGCCGGTCGGTTGATCTCGATCAAAGAGGACGCCGACGAGGAAATCCATGTTTTCGAGAAGCTGGCTGCTGAATCGAAAAACAATATCGACGGGTTTCTCGCGCAACTCGACGGAACCGAATTGCGGGCCGCGGCAGATAGGCTCGCACATGCAAGGCGCGTTCGTGTCTACGGCGTGCGCCAGTTTCACGCCTTCGCGAGCTTTCTGACCTATGGATTGGCGATGTTGAGAAGCGACGTTTCCCTGCTCGATGCGCCGCGCCTCGGTGAAGCGGAGGGACTAGCCCAGCTTGAGCCCGCCGATGTTCTTGTCGTTGCAAGTTGCGCGCCTTATACACGCAATGTCGCCGAAGTCGCAGCCCTCGGCGCCCGGCGTGGGCTGGACGTCATCGCCGTAACTGATACCCGATCGTCTCCCCTGGTCCCGCCTGCCCGGCATGCGTTTCTGGTGCCGCATGCAAGCAGCTTCTTCAGCAACAGCATGGGTGCCTATATCGTCTTCTGCGAAGGTCTGCTCAACATCGTCGCCAGAACGCTGGCCGACGGAGCTATTGATGCGCTCGCCGAGCGCGAAGCGTTGATCCGCGACCTCCGGATCGAGATTGACCGCGATTGATGTTTGATAGCCTGAACTTCTGACTTTGAGGTTGTCGAAAGAGTCCGCTGTGAGCGGTTTCCCTTGATCGTCTGTGCAGCCTGTCCGATGTAAAGTAATCGGCTGTTCTAAACACCTTTCGCGGATTTGAACTTCCAACCCAGCTATTCCGCTTCCTTCAACTGCAAACGAAATAGCTGGCTCTTGAAGAGGATATGAACCGACGCTGCCTGCGTCAGCTTGGAACTCAAGATAGAAACCTAAAGCTCCGAAGGCCAGCGCTGACGAGCATACATGACCGTGAGTATCTCTATGTCGTGCTCGACACGGTAGGGAATAAGATGAGGGATATCCGCCAGCACCAGTTCGCGCGTGCCATTGATGCGACCAACGCGACCCGTTGCGGGAAAATCGGCAAGCATGTCTACCGCCGACACTATTCGCGCGATCACGCGCGCAGCGGCGTCCGGATTGTCCTCCTGGATATGTGCACCGATCTCATCAAGCCGTCGCAGCGCTCTATTCGTTCAGCGGATATGCTTGTCGCTCATGATTGATGAGCGGACTTGATATATTTTCCAATGACTTTCGCCACCTTGCCGTCGCTGGCGAATTCGCCTCGGTTGGCTTCTGCCAACCCGGCCTCGATTTCAGCAATTTGCCACTCTTCGCGAGCCACGTAATCCTCGATGGCCTGGGCTGCCATATAAGAGCGCGAGCGATCAAGCTTTTCCGCGATCTGGTCGAGCTTACTAGCCGTTTCGTCTGAAACACGCACGGTGAATGCAGCCATAACACCCAACCTTCCCTGGTTCAGAATAATTATCTGCGAACCATCGTAGTTCGTCGAGGTTCAAGCCACGCGAGAGAGCTTTCCGACGAGCCGCAGATGGCCGCTGAAGCCTCACGCCAGCAAAAAGACCATGGATATGGGGCCGATCCCTCAAAGTACGAAATGAGCGCCTGGGGTGCCCGATTCACGTACGACGAAGCTGGCGAGCTGTTTTACGCAGCCGATGGAAAATTAGCGGGCAATTTGCATTGTCACATCGGAAGCGAATACTGGAAATAGGCTGATGGGCTATTTTGGCTCTGGTGCGAAAATTCCATATTGAAAGGAAGTCCCACGCTCTCCATCGTCACGCGGCCTGGCCTTCGAGATTCTGTGCAAGTAGTTGCATGGGCT
>NZ_AQHN01000027.1 GCF_000359745.1 Rhizobium freirei PRF 81 | reverse complement strand
GCGGTATTCATCGTACATACCGGTGCTCCCGAAATTCCATCAGGGATGGATGACGTCGCCAGTTTGACCGATCCTCGCCACGGGCTCTCACCGATGACGAACGCGCCGCCATTTTGGCTGCCAGTTCATCCTGGCTAGCGTCGGCTTCCAGTTCCTCAAGCTGCGATTCCTTCTGTTCGAGCAGCCGAGCCTTGAGCTCCAACGACTGCAGCGGATCTCACGCTTCAGCCTCTCGATCTGGGAGCCGGAGGCGGGCGATCGGCACATCGGAATAAGAGTTCACCGCCTCAGCGCGAGCAGCAACCGCTTCGGCTCCACGGCGAGCCGCACGTTCATCGTCGATGAGAGCCTACGCCGCCGCCAGCGTTTCAAGCAGGAGGCCAAGGCTGATATCGGTGCTCGGAATTTTCGAGTTGTCGATGGCGCTCATTTGTAGCAATCATTGCTTCAATTTTTCGAGGATTATTGAAATATGAATCAGCGTCAGGCCCTCACCGCCTTCGCCGCCCTCTCTCAGGAAACCCGCCTGCAGATCATAAGACTGCTCGTCGTCGCCGGCCCCGAGGGCCTGGCAGCTGGAGCTCTGGCCGAGAAAGTAGAGGTCTCACCGTCGAACATCTCCTTCCACCTGAAGGAGCTCGAGCATTCCGGGCTCATCGACGCGCAACGCCAGTCCCGTTCGATCATCTACACCGCCAACTACGAATCCCTGGGCGGCCTTATTCGCTTCCTGATGGAAGATTGCTGCTCCGGACATCCGGAAATCTGCGCGCCGGCCGCAGCGGTCACGACATGCTGCGCGCCCAAAATGGAGGAGAAACTGCAATGAGCGCCGACCACGTCTACAATGTGCTGTTTTTATGCACGGGCAATTCCGCCCGATCCATCCTGGCGGAATCCATTCTGGAAGCCGAAGGAAAGGGCCGCTTTCGCGCCTTCTCCGCCGGAAGCCAGCCCAAGGGAAAGGTTCATCCCTGGGCCTTGAAAACCCTTGAAGCTCTCGGCTACCGCTCGTCGGGCCTCTCCTCGAAGAGCTGGGACGTGTTTGCCGAACCGGGCGCACCCCAGATGGACTTCATCTTCACGGTCTGCGACAGCGCTGCCGGCGAGGCGTGCCCGGTCTGGCTCGGCCATCCCGCAACCGCCCATTGGGGGATCGAGGACCCCGCTGCTGCCGAGGGCTCGGAAGTCGAACAGGGCCGCGCCTTTGCCCAGGCGGCCCGATATCTCAAGAACCGCATCTCGCTGTTCGTGAACCTGCCGCTCACGACGGTCGACAGGCTGGCGCTGGAAACCAAGCTGCACGAAATCGGCCGTATCGAAGGCAGTACCCGCGGCAAGGGCGGAGTTGCCTGACGATGTCGGCCTTCGAACGCTATCTCACCGTCTGGGTGTTCCTCTGCATCATCGTCGGCGTCGCCCTCGGATACCTAATGCCGGGCGTGTTCCATGCGATTGGTTCGGCGGAGATCGCCAAGGTGAATATCCCGGTCGCGGCCCTGATCTGGCTGATGATCATCCCGATGCTGGTGAAGGTCGATTTTGCCGCTCTAAGCCAAGTCGGACGGCACTGGCGCGGGATTGGGGTGACGCTCTTAATCAATTGGGCGGTCAAACCATTCTCGATGGCCCTGCTCGGCTGGTTGTTCATCGGATGGCTATTCCGGCCATTGCTGCCTGCGGGCCAGATCGACAGCTATATAGCCGGCCTGATCATCCTGGCCGCGGCTCCCTGCACCGCCATGGTCTTCGTCTGGTCGAACCTGACGAAAGGTGAACCGCACTTCACGCTGTCGCAAGTGGCGCTCAACGACGCGATCATGATCGCCGCCTTCGCACCGATCGTCGGTCTCCTCCTTGGGCTTTCGGCGATCGCTGTGCCGTGGGATACGTTGATGATCTCCGTGGTCCTCTACATCGTTCTACCGGTTATCGCGGCGCAGCTTCTGCGACGCAGCCGGCTTGCTGGCGGATCGGCGGCGCCACTCGTGCGCCTCCTGAAAACCCTGCAGCCGCTGTCGCTTCTGGCTCTGCTCGCCACCCTGATCCTGCTGTTCGGCTTCCAAGGCGAGCAGATCATCGCGCAGCCGGCCGTGATCGGGCTCTTGGCCGTGCCGATCCTGATCCAGGTCTACTTCAATTCCGGGCTGGCCTATCTGCTGAACCGGGCAAGCGGCGAGGAACATTGCGTCGCCGGACCATCGGCCCTCATCGGCGCGTCGAACTTCTTCGAGCTCGCCGTCGCCGCTGCCATCAGCCTGTTCGGCTTCAATTCCGGGGCAGCGCTTGCCACCGTCGTCGGCGTGCTCATCGAAGTGCCGGTGATGCTGTCGGTGGTCTGGATCGTCAATCGCAGCAAGGGTTGGTACGAGCACGGTTCCGCCGTGCGCTCCGTATCCGCCTCCAAACTTGAGAAGCCGAAGGAAGCCTGACCACGGACGCAACCATCTATCATAACCCGGACTGCTGTTCTTCGCGTGGCACGCCGGCAACGAGCCGATGACGATTAAATATCTATGGATCATGGCTCGGACGAATGCTCGCCCACTAGCCATGCATCCCTGTGATCGTTGGCCTTGCTGACAAGCTGACGCCATCATCCGGGCGCTGTCGGCGAAAGGCAGGGGTAAGGGAGTTATGGGTCTTTGGCGGCGGTCTCTTCGAGTGCCAGCGCTGCACCCAACAGCCGTTCGTCATGGTTTTTTAGAGCCGACAGCAGGAAACCGACCGGCATGCCGGCTTCGGCCGTGCCGGCAGGTAGGGTCACGCCGCACCAATCGAGGAAATTGCCGATCGCTGTGTTCCGCAGCGTTCTGCCATTGATCTTCACGAACAACTCGTCGTCGGCCTCCAGCGGCGCGAGTGCGGGCGCCACGTGTGCGACCGTCGGATACGCGATAAACTCGTTGGGTCCGAGCGTCGCGGCAACCTCCTTGATCAATTGCTCGCGCACCTTGAGCGTTTCCAGATAGCCGACCAAAGTGATTTTCTCGCCAAGGCGCGTCCGCGCGACGACACGCCGATCCATGGCTTCGGCCTCAGGCCCCGCCAGACGGCGGTGATGCAGCGCAAAGGCCTCCGCAGTGACGAGCGACCCGTGCTCCGCCATCACCTGAAAGAGCCGGTCGAAGGCCGGAAAGGCGGCATGCCGTATCTTGACGCCGGCCCCGCTTAGCCGGGCGAGTGTCGCCTCAAAGGCCGCAAGGACACCGTTCTCGGCATCGTCCATGACGACATTCGTCGGCACCACGATGGAAAGCCCGCCGGGTTCGGCGCGCTCGACCTCGGGAGCGAAACGGCCGCGCATCGCGGCATCGACCCAGATCGCATCCTGGACGCTGCGGCACAGGGGACCGAGCGAGTCGAGACTGGTCGCCAGCGGAAAGACCCCGGCCATGCTATAGCGGCCACGGCTCGCCTTATAGCCGACAAGGCCGTTGAAGGCTGAGGGGATGCGCACCGAACCGCCGGTATCGGTGCCGATCGAGACCGGCACGAGGCCTGCCGCAACCGCGACGGCGGAGCCGGAAGACGACCCGCCCGGAATGCGCGCGACATCCGTGGCCAGCGGATTGAGCGGCGTGCCGTAATGCGGATTGAGGCCGAGGCCGGAAAAGGCGAACTCGCTCATATTCACCCGGCCGACGGCGATCATGCCCGCCGCGTGCAGCGCCTTGACGACATCGGCATCCTCGCTTGCGGGCTCGGCATCCGCAAGCACGATGGATCCGGCCGTCGTCGGCAGGCCGGCGATCGCAAACAGATCCTTCCAGGCGACGGGAATGCCATCCAGCAGCCCTCGGGAACGCCCTTCCCGCAGCCGCTTCGAAGAGGCGGTTGCTTCTTCTTTGGCTCGCGTCTCCAGCAGCCGCGTGAAAATCGCCTGATCCTGATGGCTACGGATCGCATCCAGGCTCTCCTCGACCAGCGCGACCGGGTCGAGGCTGCCTGACTGGATCAGAACCGACAGTTGCGCGATCGACTTGCCGAGATGTGTCTGTGCCATAGGCTCTGCTCTCCTTTTCAGCCGACCAGCTGCATCCAGCGGCGCACGAGATAATTGTGCTCATCCATTGTCGTATTCCAAACGGCAATGCAATTGGCGCGCTGCCAATAGGATCCGCCGCTGCGTACAGACCCCTTTCTGATCCGGGTCTGACCGTCGGGGCCGGGCAGGTCTTGGGCCGCGGCGGCGCCTTCATACCAATAGTCCCATTCCGCCTGCGTCATGAACTGGCGGGAGCGCTGCGGCGTCGAAATATAATAGCCCTGCCGCGCGACGACGGCGCCAGGCCAGCCCGATATCCACCAGTTCAGATAGTCGTAGGCGACGTCGAGCAGGCGGCCGCTCAAGTGTTTCGAAAGGCACAGACCGCCATGCCAGGCGCGGTAACCTTCGGCAGGCACGGCCTGCTCGACCGGAGCGCCCCTGGAATTCAGGATACCGATGCCGGGCGACCACATGCTCTGCACGCTGGTCTCGCCGGCGATCATCAGCCGCGCCGCATCCTCGGCGGTCCTCCAGAAATCTCTGAAAAAGCCAACCTTCTTGCGCTCCTCGAGGAGGTCGATCAGCTGGTCGATCTCCTGAATGGACATATTGCCGATATCGTCGAACGCCATAAGGCCGGCGGCCTGCGCGGCCAGCGCCGCGTCGAAGATGCCGATGGCGGGCTCGTCCACCAGCGCCACCCTTCCCGCCCAGCGCTCGTCGAAAAGCGCGCCCCAGGAATGCATGCCGACGCCATTTGGCGCGAGATCCGTCCGATAGGCGAAACTGTCGAAATTGTGCGTGGTCGGCAGCATCGAGATCAATCGTGACGGCGTATCGCCCAAGGCGAGGTTCGGCTGCACGAAGAGCTTTTTCGCCGGCACGTCGCCAAGCCCCATTCGGGGGTTGGGGCCGATATGGCCGGTCTTGGTGAGATCGTTCACCTCATCCCAAAGCACGATGCGTTGGGTGTCGACGGGCTGGATCGCGCGCCAATGCCAGACGATATCGAGATTGTGGAAGCACTGGTCGTAGATATCGTAGGTTTCCGGCTCGCGAGCCGCCTTGTACTGGGTCGTCAGGAAATCGTTGTTGTCGAAGGTCACGTCAATGCCGAGATCGTCCTGCGCGCGCAGGCGCAACTCCTCCAGCAGCGAGATTGCAGTGCCGAGAACGCGCAGGCGCGGCCGGCCCTTCAGATGCAAAGCGGGAGCAGACAGGCTTTTGGCGACGGATTCATGCTTGTTCATAGGAATACCGGTTGTCTCATCGTGCCGCAGCGATCGGGCAAGATGCAGCTGGGGGCACGCGCGCCAGTGTGAAGGCTTCGAAGGAGCGTTTCAATAGAGCGCTGTCGAGCCCGTCCAGGATGAAGACCAGGCGCGAGGTGCGATCGTCCGAAGGCCAGCCATCCATATGCACCGGCATGTGTACCAGATGCTGGACGCCGTGAACCGCCACGGGACGCTCCTCGCCGCTGAGATTGAGGATACCTTTCACGCGCAGCACGCGCTCCCCATGCCGATTGAGCAGCATGGTCAGCCAGAGACCGAAAGCCGTCCAGTCGACAGGCCTGTCGATGCTGAGCGAAATCGACGAAATGGCGGCCTGATGCGGCGCGCCATCCGAGGCGACGAGTTGCACCGGCTCCTCACAGTAAAAGCCGCTCTGCGACAGGCTGCTGCTGGGCGATACGTTGCTCTGGACCGCGACCAGCGAGGATAGATCGAGATCAGGATCGGCTGCGATCAGGATGGCGGCATCGGGATTGAGCACTCGAAGGCGAGCCTGAAGGTCGTCTCCATCACCATCCGCCTGAAGATCGGTCTTTGTTACGATCAACCGGTCCGCGACCGCTGCCTGCCTGTTGGATTCGATATAGGTGTCGAGCTGTCGCAGCCCGTTCACCGCATCGACCGTCGTGATCACATTGCCGGCGCAGAAGTGGTGCCGAAGCACCGGATCGGCCTTGATGGTCGACAGCACCGGGAATGGATCGGCAAGCCCCGTGCTTTCGATGATCACACGCCGGAACGGCGGCAGCAGGCCGCGCTCGCGGCGGGAGTAAAGCTCCTTGAGCGCGGTGGCAAGTTCGCCTCGTACGGTGCAGCAGACGCATCCGGAGCGTAGCAGCACCATCTCGCCCTCGACGCTTTCGACGAGATCGTGATCGAGCCCGATCTCGCCGAACTCGTTGATAAGTACGGCGGTATCGGCAAAGGCCGGATCGGCCAGGATGCGCTTGAGCAGCGTCGTCTTGCCGGAGCCGAGGAAGCCCGTCAGCAGGTTGATCGGCAGAAAGCCGCTGGCCTCAATCGACATGCCTTGCCTCCATCCTTATGACGAAGGCAAGGTCGAGCGGGTCGCAAGGCCGGCCGACGAGCCTTTCGGCTGCCGGCCAGAGATGACCGAGATCCTCGATGATCTCGCTCCTGCCCGTTTTCGTCGACAGCACGAAGGACGCGCCCTGCCAATCGGAGAGGACAAGGCCGAAGCCCGAAAGCATCTCGTTGGCGGCCCGCACGCGCTCGGCACGCTCGCGCCGCCGGTCAAAGCTGGCGCGGTTGCGCGTGAACACGCCTGGCCGCGCCGCAGCATCGGTCCAGTGCTCATTGCCGCCGAGCACGCCGCACAGTGAACACATGGCAATCGCCTCCTTGAGATGCACTCGGTTGTTCAGCCTAGCCGGCTATTTCTTACGCGGAAAGCGCGCCGCGAAATCGTCGGCGATCTCGTTCATCGTCACGAACTTTACGCCCGGATGCTTGATCATGTGCGCGTAAAGCCGCTCGAGCATCATCAGCACCTGTGGCCGGCCGGCGACATCAGGATGGATGGTGATCGGGAACACAGCATAATCCATCTCGCGATAGACCCAGTCGAACTGATCACGCCACATTTGTTCGATGTGATGCGGATTGACGAAGCCGTGGCTGTTCGGCGATTTCTTGATGAACATCATCGGCGGGAGGTCATCGAGATACCAGGATGCCGGGATTTCGATCAGATCGGTTTCCTGGCCGCGCTTCAGCGGCACCATCCATTCCGACGGCTTGCGGGAATAGTCTATCTTCGTCCAGCTATCGCCGACGCGCACATAATAGGGCGTGAAGTCATTGTGCATCAGCGAGTGATCGTACTTGATGCCGCGCTCCAGAAGCAGCTCGTTCGTCACCTTGGAGAATTCCCACCACGGCGCGACATAGCCGGTCGGACGCTTGCCGGAAAGCTTGGTGACCAGCTCGATGCACTTGTCGAGAATTTCCGTCTCCTGCTCGCGTGTCATGGCGATCGGATTTTCGTGGCTGTAGCCGTGGATGCCGATTTCATGGCCGGCATCGGCCACCGCCTGCATCTGCTCCGGGAAGGTTTCGATCGAGTGGCCGGGAATGAACCATGTCGTCTTGATGCCGAAACGTTCGAAGAGCTTCACCAGCCGCAGGCTGCCGACTTCGCCGGCGAAGAGGCCTCTTGAGATATCATCGGGAGAATCCTCACCACCATAAGAGCCGAGCCAGCCGGCTACGGCATCGACGTCGACACCAAAACTGCACAAGATTTCCTTTGCCATGGGATGGCCTCCTTCAATCGGGTTTTCTGTAATCTCAGTGAGCTGGGATAACGGTCGCGTCGGCCGGATCCCAGGTAAGCATGACCTCGGCGCCTACCGGAAAGGCGCCGGGCCGGTACTTGTCGACATGCGCTTCCAGCGCCAATCCACGCCCGTCGGGCAGGCTGATGCCGATCTGCGAGATATGGCCGACCACATCGAAACGCTCGACGCGGGCGCCGACCACGTTGCCGCCGAAGGCTCCGGCGAGATTTTCGCGCGCTGTGCCGCCTGCCGCATGAACCTCGATCGCCTCCGACGGAATGACGATATTGACCTTACTGGAAAGGCCGCCATTGGCGCAGCCCGACAAAGTGCCGAACGATGTCGAGACAAATGTGCTGTCGGCCTTTGTGCCGGCAACCTCACCTTCGAAGATGGTATTTCGGCCGATGAACTGCGCCACAAATGGCGTGTCAGGACGCGTATAAAGCTGATGCGGCGGGCTGATCTGCTCCACCCTGCCCTGGTTCATCACGACGATGCGGTCGGACAGCGCCAGCGCTTCCGACTGGGCATGCGTGACGAAGACGAAGGTCACCCCGAGCTTCTTCTGCAGCAGCTTCAACTCGTTCTGGATCGCCTTGCGCAGATTGGCGTCGAGTGCGCCAAGCGGTTCGTCGAGAAGCAGCACATCGGGTTCGACCACGAGGCCGCGGGCAAGCGCGATACGCTGGCGCTGACCGCCGGAGAGCTTGTCCGGCTTGCGCTCGGCAATATCCTCCAGCCCAAGGGTCGCGAGGATACGATCGACCCGCGCCTCACGCTCGGCCTTCGCCATGCCCTTGACCTCGAGGCCATATCCGACATTCCGCCGGACGGTCATATGCGGAAACAGCGCATAGTTCTGGAAGATCATCGATGTCGGCCGCTTCTGCGGCCGGACATCGTTCATGCGTTCGCCCTTGATCATCATGTCGCCGGAGGAGATGCTTTCGAAGCCGGCGATCATGCGAAGCGTCGTCGTCTTCCCGCAGCCCGACGGGCCGAGGAAGGCGATGAACTCACCCTTCCTGATCGAAAGATTGAAGTCGATGACGGCTGGCGTGCCATTGTCATAGACCTTGCCGACATCGATGAGTTCCAAATCATACGTCACGAGAGATCTCCGGGCGTGGAGGAGGAGGCGGACATCGCCTCCTTGCGGTGCAGAGGAAGAGTGGCGGACGCCACCGGATCATGCATTGAGGAATTCATCCCACTTCTGGACGAGATGGTCGTATTCATCCGGCCACTGGTGCCAGTAGGCGACATTCTTGGCGCGCTCCGCCAGTGAGCCGCCATCACGCAGGTCGCCTTCCTTGATGCCGCGCTCGGAGGCGCCGACCCATGGCTTGCCCTCGTACCAGAAGGCATATTTGTCCGGCACCATGACCTTCCCGATGTTGGTCGAGGGCGAATAATAGCCCTGTTCGGAAACGGTGATGCCCGGCTCGCCCGACAGCCAATAATCGGCATAGGCGATCACGGCTTCCTTGTTCGGCGTGCCTGATATCATCGAAGGGCCGATCGCCCAGCCGCGATAGCCTTCCTTCGGCACGGCGTATTTGCATGCCTTGCCCTGGGCCTTGACCGCCATGACGGCCGGCTGCCACGCGTCGCAAACGACCATCTCGCCCGATGCCATCAGGTTCACCAGCTCGCCGAAGTCGCCCCATAGGGCACGAAACTGCCCGTCCTTCTTCTTGGAAACAAGGAACTTCGCCGCTTCGTCGATTTCGGCCGCGCTCGGGTTACCCGGATTCTTGACGTTCGAAAGCCCGAGCGTGTTCATGGCCATGATGGCCTGGCCGAAAGCGATCAGCGGATCCGTGTTGAGGCCGGACTTGCCCTTGAACTTCGGATCGAAGATCGCCGACCAGGTATTGGCTTCCTCGGCGGATAGAACGTCCGGATTATAGCCGATGGAATCGTAGTTATAGACCGCGGGCACCATGTTCAGCGTAGTCTTGGCGTCATCGGCCCAGATCTGGCCGACGATCTGCCGCTTCGGCTCCCACTTGTTGGAGGGCGTCGTGAAGGTGTCGCGGATATTGGCCCAGTTCTTCAGAGAGGCGGCCGGCACCGGCTCGACATTGTTGGTCATGACGATCGACGGCAGGCGCTCGCCAATGATCTCCCAGCAATCATAGTCCTTGGAGCCGGACAGGATCTTGGTCTGCGCGTCGGGAAAGGTCGCCGCCGTGCCGGAGGTCTGCCCAACGCCGCTTGCCTTACGGAAATCGGCAAGGATGCGTTCCTGGACGGTGACGGAGAGGCCGATGGTG
The DNA here is from genome assembly GCF_000359745.1 of Rhizobium freirei PRF 81. Lineage (GTDB taxonomy): Bacteria > Pseudomonadota > Alphaproteobacteria > Rhizobiales > Rhizobiaceae > Rhizobium > Rhizobium freirei. Next base: position 55,833 of record NZ_AQHN01000027.1, on the reverse strand, counting down.
CGCAGCTGCTTCTTGGCGAGATCGGCGGCCTGCGCGTAGGCCAGCCGCGACGACAGGAAGGGCGTGCCGCCTCCGATTGCAAGCGCCATCACGCCGGCGGAATGCTTCAACAGAGAGCGTCTGTTCATTTCCATTTTGGACATTTTTGTTCTCCAGTGCTGATTGCTGTTCCCTTGGCCCTTGGTGGGCCTGCTTCATTGCCGTATCGCCAGTGCCCGGTCGTTGCCGGAACGATGGCGATCAGTACCGCCCCACGAGGAGGCCGCCATCCACGACCAGAACCTGGCCGGTCATGTATCTCGCGCCCTTGGACGCGAGGAATGCGATCACATCCGCGATGTCTTCCGGCTCGCCAAGCCGGCCCATCGGAATGAACTCGGCCGCCTTCTCCGCGCCTGCGGGACCGAGCGAATTCTCTTCCGAAAGAAGCTGGGCGGTGCGGATGTAGCCAGGGGCGATGCCATTGACCCTGATGCCGTCCTTCGCCAGTTCGACGGCAAGCCCGCGCACCAGCCCAACAACACCCGATTTTGCCGCCGAATAATGGACATGCTCGTCCCATCCATAGGCGACACCCATGATCGAAGAGAGTGCAACAATGCTTCCGGATCTGCGTGCGCGCATGCCAGGCACGGCGGCACGCGCCAGCTTGAAAATGCCCTTCAGATCGACATCCATGGTCAGGTCCCATTTGTCGTCGCTGAGCTTGTCGAGCGGCGTGCGATGGGCGATGCCGGCATTGGCGACGATGACGTCGATCTTGCCGAAGCGGGCCTCGACACTGGCTACGAGCTTGTTCGCGGCATCCGTCGAGCGAACGTCGTAGAGATGGAACTCGGCCGAGTCGCCGGCGATGAGAATGTCGCGGACGGTCTGCTCGCCTTCCTTTTCGAGGATGTCGGTGACGACGACATGGTCGCCGAGTGCTGCAAATGCCTTCGCCGTCGCCTGGCCGATACCGATGCCTGCCCCGGTGACGATGACGACCCGTTTCTGTAAGCTGTCCACCTGCTTGTCTCCTTCAGAGCATCACGTCGCCGGAATTCGGCCCTAGCGTCTGGCCGACGAAGAGGCTCGCTGCCGGCGACGCCAGGAACGCCACGGTCGCAGCCACCTCTTCGGGCTCGCCGAAGCGGCCGAGCGGCAATTCGCGCTTCTTGCGTTCGCGCCATTCTTCGGAAAGACCGAGTACCAGCGGCGTATTGATCGGCCCCGGCGCCACGGCGTTCACCCGCACCCCGCGGCTCGATACTTCTCGCGCAAGCGCCTTGGTCATGCCGATGATCGCCGCCTTGGCGCCGGAATAATGAACCAGCTCGATGCCGCCGATCTGTCCGAGCTGGGAGGCAACATTGACGATGACGCCCTCGCCCCGCGCCAGCATTGACGGCATGACGGCCTTGGTCGCCAGGAAGGTGCCGCGCACATGCACCGCAAACATCCGGTCAAAATCCTCAAGCTCGAGGTTTTCGAATGCCGCCTGATGCGCAATGCCGGCATTGTTGACGAGAAGGGCGACGTCGCCGTGCGAGGCCTTCGCGGCGGCATGGATAGCCGCCACGTCCTCGGGTCGCGCGACGTCGCCGGCGATCGCGGCCGCCGTGCCGCCCGCCTTGATGATATCGGAGGCAACCGACTGCGCGCGCTCCCCGGAGAGATCGTTGACCAGAACCGCATAGCCGTCTGTAGCAAGGCGCAGCGCGATGGCGCGGCCGATACCGGAGCCCGCGCCGGTGACGATTGCCGAAGCCTTCTGCCCCATCATGCGTCCTCCTGAATGCGGACGCGCTTGGCGCGGCGGACCGACAGACCCATCAGGATCGCGTAGGTGCCGAGGAGCGCGAAGGAAAACAGCGTCGTCAACACCCCAAAGGCGAAGACGTTCGGATGCACCTCGACCGAGAAAGTGCCGTAGATGGCAAGCGGCAAGGTCAGTTCGCGGCCGGAGGCAAACAGCGTGCGCGAGAACTCGTCATAAGACAGGGTGAAGGCGAAGAGCATGGCCGAAAGCACGCCCGGGAAGATCAGTGGGAAGGTAACCTTGCGGAAGGTGCGCGCCGGCGTGACGCCGAGCGACCAGGAGGCTTCCTCCATACTCGGATCGAACCGGTTGAAAATCGCAAGCATGACGAGGAAGGCGAAAGGGAAGGTGTAGACGACATGCAGCACGAAGGCCGTGCTCCACCAGTGCCGGTCGATGCCGAAGGCATTGGCGACAAGCGCCGTGCCGAGGCCGACGAGCACGCCCGGCACCATCATGCCGAGAACGATCAGATAGAAGACGACGCCCGAGCCGCGGAACTTGCGGCGAAAGGCCTGGGCGGACATGACGCCGAGCACGGTCGAGACGATCATCGTCATCAGTGCCAGCAAAAGCGAGCGGATCAGCGCCTGATCGATCGGCAGCGGCGCGATGCGCGAGGGCGGCGTCAGCCCGAAGAGATGCCGATACCAATAGGTCGACCATTCGATGATCGGAAATTGCGGACCGCCCTCGGGACCGGTCTGGAACGACAGGATCGCCAGGACGACGAGCGGCCCATAGAGGAAAATCAAAAAGAGGGTCGTATAGACGCCCAGGCCAAGCTTGATGCCGCCGGCATTCATGATCAGAGCTCCTTTCTGAGGTCGACGACCTTGAGCAGGGCTGCGACGACAGCACCCATGATGATCGTCAGGACGACGCCGGCGACCGCGGCAAAGGCCCATTTCAGCGAACCGACCTGGGTGACGATGATATTGCCGAGCAGATTGACCTTGCGGCCGGATAGGGCAGCGGACGTGGCGAATTCACCGAGAACCATGACGGAAACGAAGATCGCACCGACCACCACGCCCGGCATGGAGAGCGGCAGGATGATCGTGCGGAAGATGCGCCAGAAGCCTGCACCGAGATCCTGAGCCGCCTCGATGACCGAGGCGTCGATCCGGCCCATCATGAAGGCGATCGGCCCGACCATGAAGACGCAGTAGATCTGCGTCATGCCGATGATGACGGACAGCTCCGAAAACAAGAGCACTTCTATCGGCTGCTGGACGACACCGAGCTTCATCAGGATCATGTTGATTGCACCCTCGGTGCCGAGCATCGGCCGCCAGGCGAGCACGCGGATCAGGAACGATGTCCAGAACGGAATGACGCAGAGCACGAGAAGCACGGTCTGCAGCGTCTTGTTCTTGATAAGTAGCCCGACGAAGAGCGCTGCCGGATAGCCGACGATGAGCGTCGACAAAAGTACAAGCAGCCATATGCGGATCGTCGTCCAGAGCGCCCCGAGATAGGTGGGGCTCGTCAGGAAGGTGACCCAGCTCTGCAAGGTCAGCGTCGGCTCGATCTTGAAGGTCGTCTGCGTCCAGAAGGAAACATAGACCATCATCAGAATCGGCAGGACGAGGAAGGCCACCATCCAGATCATGCCCGGCACTAGGAGCCAGAGCGTCTTGTTCGACTTCCGGCGCGCGGTTGCTCGTTCCTGCGCGGCTTCCTCGCTCGTCGCGGCCATGGTCATCTCTCGCTCTCCTTGGAGGGTCCGGTGGAAGGTTTCGAAGGGCTCACATCAACCGAAAACAAGGGCATCCTCCTTCTTCCAGACGAGCGCATAGCGATCCTTCTCGACAAAGACCGGCGGACGGGCGTGGCTGAGATGGGATTCGACCTCGAAGACGTGGCCGCCATCGAGCGCAAAGAAGGAATTGACCGCCGCGCCGGAATATTCGCTGGCGATGAAATCGGCCTCGATGCGCACCTCGTCATCCGCAAATACCGCGTCGCGGGGACGGATCGAAACGCGGTCATAGCGGATCGCGTAGGTAGGCTGCGGCGCCTTCCTGCGCGACGCGCTCAGCGGAAAACGGCCCGCCGGCCCGACGAAAGCATCCTCGACGACATTGCCGGCAAAGAGGTTGTAGCAGTTGAGAAAGCGGGCGACTGAGGCCGCTGCCGGACTGTTGTAAACGACGTCGGAAGCAGCGGCCTGTGCGATGCGGCCACGATCAAGCACAAGGACGAGATCGCCCATGGCCAGGGCTTCGGCTTCGCTACCGGTGACATGCAGGAACGTCACACCGCAGCGTTCACGGATGATTTTGAGTTCGCTTCGCATGCGGCTGCGCAGATTGGCATCGAGCGCGCCGAGCGGCTCGTCCAGCAGCACCATTTTCGGCTCGGTCACTAGAGTGCGCGCCAGGGCGACGCGCTGGCGCTGGCCGCCGGAAATCTGCGTGACGGCGCGATCGTCAAATCCCTTGAGGCCGACCAGCGACAGCATGTCCTGTACCTTCGCCGCCAAGGCGCGCGCATCCGTCACCGGATCGACCTGGCGGTTGCGCAGGCCGAAGGCGACGTTTTCGGCGACGGAAAGATGCGGAAACAAAGCAAAGTTCTGAAAGACGAAACCGATGCCCCGCGCATGGGGCTCGACGCCGTCGAGACGCTTGCCGTGGAAGAAGATCGAACCTGCCTCCGGCTCCTCGAAGCCGGCAATGACGCGCAGCAGCGTGGTCTTGCCTGAGCCGCTCGGGCCAAGCAGCGAGATATAGGCATCGTCGGGCAAAGAGAAATCTATCCTGTCCAGCGCGGCTGACGCGCCATAGGACTTGGTGACTTGGCTGAGCTGAAGAACGGTCGACACCGATTTCCTACCAGTTTCAAGGCAAGGACCATCCCTCGGGCAAAGCGCTGCCTCCGCCGGAATCGCATCGATCCGGACACCAGACGTCGGTCTGCGTTCGCGCATGAACACATGCGCGTCAAAGAGATGTTCCTTGGCGTTTCAAAGAGTTCCACCTTTGGCGCTTCTGACGAGCGCCTTGATGAAGAGAGCATTGCATAAATGATTTTTGTATTCAATAGACTTTTTATGAAAAAGCCGAAGCCCGAAGCAAACAATTAATTGAGGAATATCCGGCGGAAGGACATCAATATTGCAGACATCTCTATCTGCTCGCAAATTGGCGGCAAAGCAGCCATTGCAGCCATCACATCGTGACGCCGCACCCAAGAATCATTCAGCAAATAGCGCACCTAGCGGCACCTTATGTCGGCACTTATCGAAACGAGACTCACCGCGCTCGCACGAAGAAAACATATTTTGTATTCAATAGTCATTTATTTTTGCGCTATGTTAGGGCAACAAAACGCGTAAGAGTGAGGCATCAGAACGACGTGAGTCCATTGCATCAGATGACCGAAAACCATGCGCGCCCCAATGCGCAAAAGCGCTACGAGATCGCCGAGGATGTTCTGCGCGGCAATATCGAGGACAACACGCTGCCGCGGGGCGTGGTGCTGCTCGAAGGCCCGATCGCCGATATCCTGCAGATTTCGCGCGCGCCCGTGCAGAGGGCGCTGCAGGCGCTGGAGAGCGAGGGGCTGGTGCATCGTTTCAACGGGCGCGGCTATCTCGTCGGCCCCGCAGGCCAGGGCATCGAGCCGAAGCGCACCGATATCAAAACCCTCGGCCTGACCATCCCGCGCCACGCGGACGAGGCCTTGCAGAGCCGCGCCTCCTGGGAGCGCATCTACAATACCGTCGAGGCGGATGTCGCCGGCTGCGTCGTCTTCGGCCAGTACCGCATTATCGAGATCGAGCTTGCGGATCACTTCAACGTCAGCCGCACCGTCGTCCGCGACGTGCTGACGCGCTTGCGCGAGCGCGGCCTCGTGCGCAAGAACCAGTCGTCCCACTGGATCGCCGGCCCGCTGACGGCGCAGATGATCAAGGATCACTACGGCCTGCGCGGCATGCTGGAGCCGCAGGCGCTCGTTGCCGGAGCCAGCCGTGTCGACCGGGAGCGATTGACCGACCTGTTTCAGCGCCTCTCTGATCTCGAGCGGCGCGACGCAGCCGAGCACCTTGCGGCGCTGGAGACCATCCATGCTGATTTCATCGAGATCTGCGTTCTCGCAACGCCGAACGAGCGGCTGAAGGAATCCATCCGCAACAACCTGCTGCCTGTCACGGCGACGGAACGATTGCTGCGCCGGCTCGGGCTGCCAGGCGATCCCGCCATCATCACGGAGCTGCGCCTGATTGCGGAACTGCTGCTGCGGGGCGCGGTGAAGGCGGCGGCGGCGATGATGGAGAACCATCTGGAAGCCTCGGTCGATCGCACGATCGCACAGATGAAGATCGTCGCCATCATCCCCGGCCCAGGCGTGACGGCCGCCTATCTGACCCGCGTTCTGGAATGAGACGCAGGTAATCCCTTTCCTATTCAATCTATGTTGGAAGCGAGGGAATGAAGAGGCGGCCATCCGTTTGATCCTCTATGCGAGAGCGGTGCGAAGGCGCGCAAGCAACGCCTGCCGGTCCGCGCGCGCCGCCAGCGCCTGATCCATAGTGACCTCGATGAACTGCGTCGGCGTATGCGGCTGCAGTTGCGCGATCAGATCCATGTCGGCCGAGATCACCGTTCCCAGCATGAAATAGCCGCCGCCGGAGACGGCATCGCGATGCAGGATGATCGGCTCCGTTCCGCCCGGCACCTGGATCGAACCGTAGGGATAGCAGCTGTCGACGATATTCGACGGATCCGAGCCGGCACCGAAGGGCTGCTTGCGCTCGACGAATTCAAGCTTGCGGCCGCCGCGGAAGCGATAGCCCATGCGATCGGCTTCCGGCGCCACCTTCCATTGGTCGGCAAAGAAATTGCTCTTCGTCTCCTCGGTCAGCCGATCCCAGTAGAGCCCCGGCAGGACCCGCAGCTCGGCCGGCGTGCCCGGCTTGCGGCGAAGCTCCTCGGCAACGGATCTGCCCGCGCCGCCAATGGAACCGGAGCCGACTGGAAGCTCGTCGCCGGCAACGATCGCCCTACCGCTAAGACCACCAAGTGCGCCGATGACATAGGTCGATCGGCTACCCAACGCTTCCGGAACGTCGATGCCGCCAGACACCGCAATGCAGATCCGCGCGCCGGACTTCAGAAAGTCAAAGCTTACGGTCTGCCCTGCCTTGACCTCGAGCGCCGTCCATCCCGGCTGGACTTCGCCATCGATCCTGACCGGCATATCGGCGCCGGTGACCGCGATCAGCGCATCATCCAGAAATTCGAGCTTAGGCCCCATGAAGACGGCCTCCAGCCCTGCGGCACCCTCTTCATTGCCGACAAGGAGATTTGCCGCGCGCATAGCATAGCGATCCATTGCGCCGCCGACGGGAATGCCGAGATGGAAATAGCCGGGCCGCCCGAGATCCTGAATGGTGGTGGAAAGACCGTGATGAAGAACCTTAATGGCCATGCAGCGCGCCCTCCAGCTTGGTGTTGTAGCCGTCGATATCGGCCTGATATTGGCGCAGATCGAAACTGACCTCGCGGATCGGCGGCGCGAAGCGGCCCTTATCGACATCCTCGACTGCCTGGTCGTAGCCATCGCGATCGATCGGCCGGAATTTCACGATGTCGCCGGGGCGGAAGAACACCATGAAATCGCGCAGGTAGCTTGTCGATTGCGTGGGATCGAAGATCGGCATCGGCGTGATGCCGAACATCTGATAGCCGCCGGCCCCTCGCACCGAATAGATACAGCCGAAGCAGCCGCCATGACCAACCGTCAGCCGCGGCGTATCGGTTCGCGGGCGCAGATATTTCGGCACCTCGATCTGCCGCTGCCGCTCCACCATCTGATACATGAAGGGCAGGCCGGCGACGAAGCCGACCATCGAGACGAACCAGGGCGATCCGGCATGGGCCGAGATGAAATCCTCGACCGCATCGTAACCGTTGATCCTTGCAGCATAATCGAGATCGGTGCCGTTGGGCTCCTGGTGCCGCTCGCGGAAGCGCATCAGCGTCTCATGCGTCCAGGGATCGTTGTAGAAGACTGGGATTTCGACGATGCGAGTGGTGATGACAGGCTCCGCCTTCTCGGCAGCGCCCTCGATCGCCTTGACCTCGCGTAAGAGCTCGTCCGGCTTGATCCGATCGGGATCGAACTTGATCTGGAAGGAAGCGTTGGCGGGGCAGATTTCGGTGACGCCCTTGATGGCGCTCTCGCGCACTCCCTTCGCCATCGACAGGCTTTTGAAGAAGGCTTCAAGGGACATCTCATCGCTGCATTCGACGAAGAGATGCTCGTCACCTCCGAACGTAAAGCGAGCAGGCATCAGGCAACCTCCGCCGATACGCCGTCAACCGCGGCAAAATCGGTCTCCAGCCAGGATTCGAGAAAACGCGTGTGGAATGCACCTTTTCGCACCGACGGATCGCGGGCGAGCGCGAGGTGCAGGGGGATCGTCGTCGGCAAACCCTCGATCGTCAGATTGGAAAGGGCGGCTGCCAGCCTGTCGAGGCAGGCATTGCGATCCTCGGCCCAGACGACGAGCTTGCCGAGAAGGGAATCGTAGAAGGGCGGTACGGTGTAGCCGGCGTAAAGCATCGTATCGAACCGAATGCCCTCGCCTTCCGGAATCGAAAGCCGCGTGACGGTGCCCGGCGCCGGCAGAAAGCCCTTGGCCGGATCCTCGGCATTGATCCGGCACTCGATGGCATGACCACGCGCCCGAATATCGGACTGCGACAGCGACAGGGGAGCGCCACCCGCCACCTTGAACATCTCCTGCACCAGATCGATCCCGGTAATCATCTCCGTAACCGGGTGCTCGACCTGAATGCGCGTGTTGACCTCGATGAAATAAAACTGCCTGCTATCCTCGTCGTAGAGATATTCGACCGTGCCTGCGCCGCGATAACCGACTTCGGCCGCAAGCGCTACGGCGCTGGCGCAGAGGCGCTGCCGCACGTCATCGGGAAGAAGAAAAGCCTGCGCTTCTTCCCAAACCTTCTGCCGCCGCCGCTGCAGCGAGCATTCGCGCTCGAAACAATGGACGAAATTCCGTCCGTCGCCGAAAATCTGCACCTCGATATGCCGAGCGCAGGTGATGACCTTCTCCATGTAAAGGCCACCATCACCAAAAGCGGCGGCCGCCTCCGTCGATGCGAGCGGAAACTGTTCTCTAAGCTCCGCGAGCGACCGCACGATGCGGATGCCACGCCCACCGCCACCGGCCGCGGCCTTGATCATCACGGGAAAGCCGGTGTGCTTGGCGATCACCTCGGCGGCGTCGATATCCGCGACGCGGCCATCACTTCCCGGTACTGTCGGAACACCGGCCCGTTTTGCAATCTCGCGGGCGGCCACCTTGTCGCCGAGCAGTCGGATAGCTTCGCCGCTCGGCCCGATGAAGATCATGCCCGCCGCCTCGACGGCATCGGCGAAATCTCCGTTTTCGGACAGAAATCCATAGCCCGGATGGACGGCATCCACACCGGCTGCCCGCGCAGCGGCGATAATGGCTTCGATGTTCAGATAGGATTTCTTCGGGGCCGGCGAGCCGATATTGATCGCCTCGTCGGCCAATTTCACCGCGAGCATCTCCGCATCGGCGGCGCTATGGACCTGCACCGTGCGAATGCCGAGCGCCTTGGCAGCCTTTATGATCCGCACCGCGATCTCGCCGCGGTTGGCGATCAGGACCGAACGGATCGTCATGGGTCCACCTCCGCGATGACTTGCCCGGCCATGACAGGCTCCTCATTGTCGACGAGGAAGGTGATGTTCTTGCCGTCGAGCCCGGCGGGGATCTGCTGGAAGGTTTTCATGACCTCGATAAGGCCGATGGTATCGGCTGCGGCAACAGCGTCACCCTCGGCCTTGAAGGGCGGAAGGTCCGGAGAGGAGGCCCTGTAGAAGGTTCCCGGAAGGGGTGATCTGATCTCAAGCTTGCTCATGGGACCTCCGCGCTGCGTCACTGTTCAAAATCTGCGAAACGGGTGCAATTCTGATACCCTCGGCAACAAGGGCCTCCCGCATATGCCGCACGATATCAAGGGCACCCAAAGTATCGGAATGAAAACAGATGGAATCAAAGGCGATCGGAATATCCGCGCCGTTGACGGTGCGAACCACGCCCTCGGTGCAGGCTCTCACGACCTTGCGGGCAATCGCCTTGGGATCGGGACGCCCCATATCCCTGGTAAAGACGATCCAGCCGGTGTCGCCGTAATCGCGGTCGGCATAAAATTCGCGGACGATCGGCTGGCCGGCCTCCCGCGCGGCAAGGCAGGTGGCCGAGCCGTCCATACAGAAGACGAACATATTCGGCGCCACTGTGCGCATATATTGGATGAAAATCCGCGAGAGATCGGTGTTCGCCGCCAGCTCCATGTAGAGAGCGCCGTGCGGCTTCACATGCTGCACGGGCACGCCGTAGCGCCTGGCGAACTCGCGCAGCGCACCGACCTGGTAAATCAGGTCGTTGATGATCTCGCGGCTGGTGCCATTGATCTTGCGCCGCCCGAACCCCTGGAGATCGTTGTAACCGGGATGGGCGCCGACGCCAACGCCGAGGTTGGCAGCCATTCGCACGGTCTCGTCCATCAAATTGGGGTCACCGGCATGAAAACCAGTAGCGATATTGGCGGAACTGATAAGCGAGATAAGCTCTTCGTCATGCGCATCGCCGATCCGCCATCGGCCGAAGGCCTCCCCCATGTCGCAATTGATGTCGACCGCTTCCTTCAAATGCGTTCCCTCGCCTATGCGTCCCGATCCGGACCGATATAAAGAGGCTAGAAGGAAGAATTGCCCTTGAAAAATACAATTTTCAAAGCATCATTATCTGATAAATTGATACCGGCGCCTAAAATCGCGCCAGAAAATCTCTATATATTTCAGTGATATAAGGAAATTGCGCGAGAATAAGTCGAAATCCATTTCGTTTTGTATCCATGAAATCGGATTCGCCACAGCAGTTTTCAGATAAACAGATGGGACGTGCACCATGAGCCTGAGCCTGCGGCAGATCCGCTATTTCGTAGCAACGGCCGAATATGGGCAGATCTCGCATGCTGCCGTCAATCTGTCGATCTCGCAATCCGCCGTTACTGCGGCGATCAAGGACCTCGAATTGACGGTTGGCGTCTCTCTGTTCAACCGCACGCCTCAGGGCATGGAACTGACCACAGCCGGCCGGCAGTTCTTGTCCCATGCCTATGAGATTCTGGCAAAGATCGATGAAGCGACGCATCTCAATCTCGTCAGCAGCGATATAGAGGGGGAGCTCGTCGTTGCCGCGACCTATACCGTCATCGGCTATTTCCTGCCGCTTCACATCGAGCGTATCCGCCGTCTCTATCCGAAACTGAAAATCAAGCTCTATGAGGTCAATCGCGAGTCGATCGAAGAAGGTCTGCTTGCCAATCGTTACGACATTTCGGTGCTGCTGACATCGAACATTCTCAATCCGATGTTAACGACCGAGACATCGCTGAGCTCCGTCCGGCGACTATGGGTTCCGGCTGGTCACGGATTGCTGCGCCGCGATGGAGTGGGCCTGCGCGAGATCGCCGAGGAACCTTACATCATGCTGACGGTGGACGAAGCTGCCCACTCTTCCTTGCGATACTGGAGCCAGAGTTCGTATCAGCCGAAGGTGCTGTTGCGGACCAGTTCGATCGAGGCCGTGAGGTCAATGGTGGCGAACGGCCTCGGCGTCGCAATCCTGTCGGACATGGTGCATCGCCCCTGGTCCCTAGAAGGGCGACGCATCGAGACCGTGAACATCCAAGACCCGATTCCGCCCATGGATGTGGGCCTGGCCTGGCGCGCCAACGTCGAGTTCAGCCCGCCGATGCTCGCCTTTAGACGTTATTTCCAGCAAGCTTATAACCTGCCCGGAACAAATTCCTGACCCGACATCCACCATGGCCCATCCGGCGGTCATGACACGGGGGGACAGGCCGCAAGCATCACGGCTTTCCGCTCGGCGAAGATCAGAGCCAGTTCAACGAAAGGCAGATATCGTAGGCAATCGCAAGCCAAGCAACAATAATTGCTGCAAACATCATCAGCGCAACCCTCATATTTCCTTGAGGTGCTTTAAAATCCGCGGTGACGTGTGCCGTATCGGTGGAGCTTAGTTTTCTCACAGGCCAGCCCACCCTGGTTAGTACTCTTCTAAACAAGCTGGCTCTCTTGGAGGTTCCCTGTGTCCGCTCAGTATCAAGTAAATGTATTAGTCGGGAATATCAGAAGGACGAGAGCTTGCTAGCAGTGACCATGGGGGGTGCTGACGAGCCCCTGCAAATGCACACTCGAGAGCATCGGGAACTCGGCCTCCAAAACCGAAAGAAGAGCTGCTTGTGCTGCCTTTATGAGGAATTCGGCCTGCGCTACATCGAGCTCGCTGGCGATTCCACCGGCATACTGCATCATTTTTACAAGGGCCAAGATCTCGTCCTGACGTTCCTGTTCTTCAAAATCGGTCACTCTTAGAAGCCCCACCAAATGATTTGATAGGGGGAGATTGCCATATTTCGACTGATGAGGTGCGTTGCAAAAGCGTTGCGCACGCAACGACTGCATTAAAGATCAACTACATGCGGTAAAATTGTGAGAAGAGCTTGCGCCATAGCGGCGTCACATTGAAAGACCAATCCACGGTGTGTACCCGCACCGGCGCATCGGCAATCGCGCGCATGAGCTCGATGGCATCCTGACGCTTCTGGTCGGTCCACGCTTTTGCGACAAGTGCCCTCACCTGGCTTATGTCCATCTCGGCGGCTTCGGCAACACGCCTCCAGGTCCGGTCCTTGAAATATAGACGCCGGGCCGCATCGGACAGCCGCAAAGCCTCCTCCCTGCCGATAATGCCTTGGCCAATCGCGGCCTCGATTGTCGCATCGACATTGACCAACGGCACCGACAAAGCGGGATAGCCCAAGTCCGCCGGGCCATGAAGGAGAGCGACATCCGCATCCTCCTCGCGGCGCCCGGAAGCATAGTCACCGAAGATCCGGCCGACGCCGACCATGCCGTAAACCTGGCACTCAACCGCGCGGAGCGCTCCCATACTGGCCGCCCCGAACACCGGAACACCGCGGGATAAGGCAAAGAGCAATTCCTTGTGCCAGACCGGCGCGACGAACTCGAACTGACCGTCGACAAGGCCGATCGCGGTCGCACCATCCTCGAGAGCTCTGACGACGTCGCCTTGGCATGCCGGTGGCCGTATGACCATCGTGCCGTCGGCGAACGCTTTGGCATCGGGCAGGCTAGGTCCCGCGAAGATCACTTTCATAGGAAGCCCTTTGACAGTGCGCGGCTGCCGAAACGAATTCGGCGCCCCCCGTCCGGATGTTCAAGTTGTGGCGCGAAGACCTTTGCGACCGATGCCGGCAGCCAATCGGGTGCCAGCTCGATTGCATAAAGCCGGTCGATACCGTGTCTCAACAGCTTCGCGACAAGGTGGTCTAGCGCATCTTGCGCAGACCTGGCCTGTAACGTCGGCAGTTCATTCAGTTTCGTCGCGCATCGAACCCGGAACGACTGCAGGTGGGCCGGGTCGGCCCGGCGTGAAAACAGCTCCGGGACAAGATCGTCCCTGGCACCCGCGATGAACGTCATTCGAGATTGCACGGCCTCGGAAATCGCCCGGGCGACGGCCACATCGGAGGACAGGGATGCCCCTGCCCCCATGGTCAAGTCGACATATCTGAGCGAGCCGTCATCACCTTTCGGTCGCAGCAACGCCGCGACGGATGCAACGGATAGATCGCTCGTCACGTCAAAAAGTGCGAGATCGAAGTCTGCTGAGAAAATCTTCTCCAGCATCTCGCAAATGCCATCGTCTTCGATGCTGTGCGGATCTATCCGGCGAGCGTAACGACGCGCCGGGCCGCCAACATCCCAGAGGACGCAAGCATCCCGTTCTATCCGCTCCAGCAACCCGTGCAGAACCGCCTCGTGCCAGGTGTTGCCTGACGCCAATCCGTCCGATGATACCCAAAAGCGCGGGCTGACATTCGTTCGGTCGAGATGAACGGCCTCGAAAGGCACGAATATTGAGGCGTTCTTCGCCAAATCGTGGGCCTTAGACCATCTGATCTGGTCAGTGGTCTCTACCGGCTGGGCGCCGACCGCCAGCAGACCATCCAAACAATCCATTGCATGGCCGCTCATGGCAAGATCACCTGCACTTGCCATAAGCGTTGAACAGTGAGGCTGGGTCGCGACCGATCGCTCGATCGCTTCCATTACCGCCGATGTCTTCGCGGAAATGTCGTCCAGACCTTTGCCCTGGGCGACGACGATCGCCTTGGAATTCGGGGCGTAGGCGCACCAAACGGGAATGCCGATCCGGTCAAGCCCGGTCTGGCGGCCGACGCGAGTTATGCCAAGCGACCCCAAATAGGGCCAAACCCTCGACAAGGTTTCGCCAGGAGGGCACGCTCTAAAGTTGTTTGACACCGATCAGCGCGTACCTAGCCCTCGTAAAGGCCTGACGCCACGGCGCTTGCTGAACTCACTGCCACGGCGAAATCGACATCTTTCTCGACTTTGACGCCTTTCGCCCGCCAGGATTCAGCCGTCGCCAGATCGCCCGCCAGCGGCTGCGTGTATCGAACGACAGTCCCGTTTTCGAGGTCAGCCAGCCAAAGGCCCTGTTCACCAGCAATCCCAATTAGCACCGCACCTGCCATAATCTCTTCCTCTCAAAAACCGGCCTTCAGCAGGCCTTCCCTGTAATGTTCTGTCTGCCACTTTTCCTTGTTCGGGATCATGGACAGCCATGCCTCAAGATCGAAATTCGGGTTGTCGCGCAAGGCGCGCAGCCGATACGCCTTAGCCTTGGAAAGATTCCCCAGCATTGCCCAGCTTGCCGCCGCAAGCCTGCTTGCCGGCCCGGCGTCTCTCATCCTGTCCAGATAGGACAATGCCTCGGCATATTCGCCAAGGAAATAGCTGGCTCCAGCTGCGGTCCAATAATAGTAGTCCGGGGCAAGCGGATTGAGATCGAGAGCGGTTGAAACCTTCGCCAATGCCGCTTTCGGGTTGGCGCCATGGGTGAGACAGTCGGCGTGGCTACAAATCACGTCCGCGTAGTGCGGGCTGAGGTCCTCGGCGTTCGACAAGGCCTCGAGGCTGCCATCGATGTTTCCGCGGTAGAGCCGGGCGACGCCGATTTCCTTGAAGCCTCCGGCGAACTGACTGTCACCGCGGATTGCATCGGCCGCCATTTTTTCCGCCTGGTGCAACAGATCGCCATCGCCGCGGGCCGTCAGAACCCATTCCATCGTCAGCGTTCTGGCGATGCCCGCAAGTGCCGCCGCAAACCCTCGCTCATGCTCGAGAGCCTCCTTGAAATGCCTGCGCGCGCGGCGGACATTCTGAAGGTTCAAGCGGGACAGGCATTTTACGCCCTCGAGATAGGCAAAATAGGCCTGCGGCTTGCAGCTGAAATCGGAAACTATGTGATGGAAGGCGCCAACACGCTCGATGATGGAGTTCTGGATCGCAGTGGCGATCGCGTTGCGATGCTCCGTTATGGCCGCGTTATCCAGCTGGACGCGTGTTGCCCAGACAATTTCGTCCCGCGGCATGAAAATCAGCTGCGCGAAAAGGCTGTCGCCTGTCCTCTTTGTATCGAGCGCGTAGACCACATTATGTTGCCTGAGAAGCCCGGCCTTGTCGTTTGAGGAGCGGATCTGCTCCGCGGTATAGGGAGCGACGACGGATACGCTTCGATCGACGCAAAGACTGATCGTCAGATCTTCGATGACCGCATTTGCAACCGATCCTGCGCGCTCTGAATCCTCCAGCGTCTCAGGAGGAAGCAGGGCGATACGCGGCATTTGGTTGTCGGCGGCGATTGGAATCGTATCTTGAACCGGATGGCTTGAATTCGGATCTTTCGTTTCGCCAATCAACTGGATGTAAGAGGTGATCTTCTCTCCGAGCGCCACCCTGACCTCATCATCGGTCTGGTCCCAGTCCAGCAGAAGCATGGCTGCACGCTTCAATTCGCCACGATATTGGGGCGAAGAAGGTTGGTTCATCGTCTTGAAGAATTCGGCTCGCAGCTCCCCTGCCAGCCGTGCCCGAACGTCGCGTACCCAGACAGCCGCAGCTCCAGAGCCGTTGCCGTAAGCGGGCAGAAAATTCTTGGCGACAGCATTGGCGAGCGCGCTGAGCTTGGCAACGCCGGACGTACTTTCGATAGTGTCCAGATCGCACCGCAATGCGTCGAAATTCAAGGTAAGGTTCGTCGCAACGCCGCCGATCAGCGGCTTGGGGGATTCGGACGTCGCAGTCGCCAAACGCAGGAGGGTCGACCTCAAATTGGCGCCGGCGGCCTGAAGATTGCCGGGCCAGAGAAAAGCCGCCAGATCCTTGCGCGGCATCGATTGTCGGCAATCGTGGAGATAGGCAAGCATGAGCAGCGCCTGTCTTGGCACGTTCACACGATCACCCTTCTCGTCATAAAGGGCGCAGCTGCCAAGTGTCGTCAAATGAAATGTCATCTTGCCAGGTCAGCACTCGTTGTCAGCTTCGGATGATTGCATGAAAGCGTGGTTCCTCGCCCACAACCGCTTGTCCTCAATCCCCAATAAGGCTGTCTGCGGGGTGGCATCATGATGTTTAGCAGGTCTAAAATTAGCCGCGCTTCCGCAGAAGGAAGGACGTCGTCCGATGCGCTTCCGAAGGAAAGCATGACCGGGACGTCGCAGCTTTCTGAAATGCGCGGAAGGCGGCCAGCACCGATTTTTTTGACGTCGTATTCGTATTTCTCGAGCTGTTGCGGGCTTATGCAGAGCTCCTCGGCCACTATGCTCTGCATAATTGACAATTCCTCCCGAAGCAGTCGGTTGCGTGATCCAACTCCAACATCGATCGCATCGGGCTTTTTGTCCATGAGGAAACCGTCAGAAGAGAAATTACCTTCATGTTCGCAGGTTTCCCTCGAATTCACAATCTTCCAACGAGGCATCCAAAGTCGATTTTGCACTGTGCCAAGAGGTTTCCGATCGCTGTTTTAAACAGATAGTGGAATCGCTCTTTACGGCAGCAAGCCGCATCTGTGGCATCTGCCCTACCACGCTTTGGATGTGCCCATGAGAGACGACATCTGGCCCCGGGAATTTGTCGGTTATCCAAAAGACTGCGAGGCAAGGGCAAAAACCAATGGAGCGCGGTTGTCCGCACGTCCATAAGCAGCAGCCTCGGAAGAGACCATGGTCGTTACCGTATCAAAGACGGACATCCCGCTTTGCTGGACAAAGCTGGCGAATGGGCCGGTGTCGAAATGAGTATCGAGGCGGAGAAAGCTGCCGACATGCGCGGCCACATGTGGCTGCACGACCGCAATTGCGTCTTCGGCACGATAGGCAACAACGGGGCCTATAACATGACCTCGGCCGAAACGGCGACGCATGGAATAAGCTATTAATTTATGACCGTCATAAAGACCGTAGCAGATGGAACTTTCGAACAACCGCACAAGGTGCCGATGGCGGAGGGTTCCGAAAGCGGGCTCATCCAGGCACGCGACTGCGTCAATATCGCCGCGTTCGAGGCGTCGCAGATGAAGGCTCGATTTCAGGCTGCTTGGCTCAGGGACCGACACTATTTCTCCCTGGCACTGAAAAACCGATTGCTGGGGCTTAAATCCAAGTGTCGCGCACATCCGGCGTGCGGCCCTCGTCGCGTTCAGTCTCAACCTTTCTTGGTGGCATTCCGTCAGCATGCGCCTGACGAGCCATTTCGCCGTACCATTTGTCTGCAGCCGCGGCGAGGTAATCAACATGCCGAATGTAGCGAAACTCTCCCCGTGCGGAAACCACATGGTCGAACCGGAGACCCTGCCAATTTCGTCAAGGGCCACGAAACCACGCCCGACATCGCGCAGATGCTGCCAGTCCTGCGATCTGTGCGGCCACCCGACCGACATCGAGAGAGCCTGAAGTTGCGACAGGTCGACATCGGCAATGTCGGCAAAACGCATTTCGAATGCATCGACATTAAGTCTCTCGGGTATTTTCGTATCCATTCTTGATTCGGCCGCCATCCGATTTGCCGACAGCATTTTCACGCAACCTGGCATCATGCTTCGCCGAGCTTAGCCGAGGAGCCGCAAAACATCTAACTGCGTACGCGAAGAGCGACGCAAGATTTGACTGTATGTATCGCGGTTTCGGCAGGTATTCTTCTGGCAGGCGCTTAACCTTCCCTCTGCTCACTGTGTCGCTCGCGCAAGCGTTGACGGCAATGGAACATGGGAACTTCTCGATGCGTGCACCGGACATCCTGGCAAAACTGGTCGGCTTTCAATCGGTCGTGGGAACGACGAATGCGGATATCGTTGGATGGATCGCGGCCTACCTGAAATCCTTCGACGTTACGGTTGATATCATGGCCGGCCCCGAGGGCGACCGATGGAACCTTTTCGCAACGATCGGTCCGCGCGAGAAACGAGGTTACGTCCTCTCCGGTCACATGGATGTCGTGCCAGCCAACGAGACGGGCTGGACGAGCGATCCGTTTGTTATGCGCGTCGATGGCGAGAGGCTCTACGGCCGCGGCACCAGCGACATGAAGGGATTTCTGGCCGCCTGCCTCGCTGCCGTGCCGATGCTTGTCGCAAAGCCCCTCATCTGCCCCATCCATCTTGCCTTCTCCTATGATGAAGAAGCAGGCTGCCGCGGCGTGCCGCATCTCATAGCGCGCCTGCCGGAGCTTTGCGCCAAGCCCCTCGGCGTCATCGTTGGAGAACCGAGCAACATGCGCGCCATCCTGGCGCATAAGGGCAAGGCTGCCGCCCGCGTCACCTTGAAAGGACGCTCGGGTCACTCGTCCAGGCCAGACCTTGGGCTCAACGCAATTCATGCCGCCACCGAAGTTCTACAATGCGCCGTCTCGACCGCCCATGCTCTGGCGGAAGGACCGCTCGAAAAGCAGTTCGAGCCTCCCTATTCGTCCATCTCCGTCGGCACCATTCACGGCGGACGGGCTGTCAATATTATTCCGGATGCGTGCACCTTGGAGATCGAGGCGCGGGCTATTTCCAGCGCTGATCCGGCAGCATTGCTGTCCCCTGTCCGTGAGGCCGCTGTGGCGCTTCAGCAACGAGGTTTTGAGATCAAATGGGAGGAGCTAAGTGCCTACCCTGCCCTCTCCCTTCCGCGGACCGCTCCTCTCGCCGGTCTGCTGGCGGGACTGACGGGCGTCGAACCGCTTCCAGCCGTCAGCTACGGCACAGAAGCAGGGCTCTATCAGCGCGCCGGCCAGGAAGCGATCATCTGCGGTCCCGGCGATATCGACCGCGCCCACAAACCGGATGAGTTCATCCTCATGGAAGAACTCACCGCTTGCCAGGCGATGATAGAGGCTCTTGGCCAGCACTGCCTGGCGTAATGCCGCAAGACCGGAGGATTAAGTCCCTATGACGTTTCTCTTCAACTCGGATGCCCGCCGCGGCCAGATCTTTCAGGAAGCTTTTGCCCAGCATCTTCCGGATATTCCCTTCTCAATGGATCCGACGTCGGTCGATGCCGAGGCGGTGCGCTATCTTATAAGCTGGACGGTTCCGGACGATCTGCCGCGCTACCGCAATCTCGAAGTGCTGTTTTCGATCGGCGCAGGCATCGATCAGTTCAACACGACGCATGTTCCCGATCACATAAAGATCGTGCGGATGGTCGAGGAAGGCATCACGCGCATGATGCAGGAATATGTGACGCTCGCCGTCCTCGCGCTCCACCGCAACCTTCCCGTCTATCTCAGCCAGCAGCACAATGAGGTATGGAACGCCATGCCACAGGCACAGGCCTTCGAGCGCCGCATCGGCGTGCTGGGGCTTGGAAACCTTGGTCAGGCAGCGCTCGAAAGACTGAAACCGTTCGGCTTTCAGCTTTCCGGCTGGAGCCGCAATCCGCGCGTGCTGGAAGGCGTCACCTGTTTTGCCGGCAAAGCGGGGCTCCAGGCCATGCTTTCCGTGACCGACATCCTGATCTGTCTCCTGCCATTGACGGATGATACGCGCGGCTTTCTCAATGCCGGTCTGTTCGAGAAGCTACCGAAGGGGGCAAGCCTCGTGCATGTCGGCCGCGGCCCGCAGCTCGTTTCCGCAGATCTGCTGGCCGCGCTCGACAGCGGCCGGCTTGCTGGCGCCGTGATCGACGTGACGGATCCGGAACCGCTGATGGCCGGACATCGGTTCTGGAACCATCAACACATCCTGCTTACGCCGCATATAGCAAGTGTCACCCAGCCTCATAGCGCCGCGCGCGCCGTCATCGACAACATCAAGCGGATTCGGGCCGGACTCGACCCGCTCGGTCTTGTCGACCGCCGCCGCGGCTACTGACATCAACCCTGAAAGGTAACCAATGTCCCTCCTTAAGACGATTGACCCGAATCCTTCCTTTGCGCCACGCGAAAACGTCCCCGCTCCCGGCCGGCTGATCTCCGGCGAACCGCAATTCAAGACTTGGGCACAAGACGCCGCTTGCAATGAAACGGTTCACACCGGCGTCTGGGAGGCAACGCCCGGCGTCACCCATTCGATCAAGGGCGAGACCTTTGAATTCTGCCACATTCTCTCCGGCCTCATCGAACTGACCCCGGAAGGCGGCGAGCCGGTCGTCTATCGCGCGGGCGACAGCTTCGTCATGAAGCCGGGCTTCGTCGGAACCTGGAAGACGATCGAAACGGTCCGCAAGATCTACGTTACCATCAGCCCTTGAGTTCCGCTTTTGGGGCGCGGTCTGTCAAGCACGCGCGGCATCTGGATCTGGCCGAAGAATACGCTGCCGAACCGCCGTAAAACGGGTTTTTCAGCCGCGACAGCCTACGCGATCGGATCAAGCCACTTCGACGATCCTATAGCATCTCGGTAAATTGACCGGAGGCATCTTTATGGACCTGAGCTTCGATCCCGACAGTCTCTCCCTTCCTGTCGGACATTTCGTCGGCGAACACTTCATCGTTGCGGACGGAATCATCCCGATGCACCGCCCCTCCGATGGGGAGGCCTATGCCGGATGCCCGGTTGCGGATGCCGATCTGGTCGATCAGGCGGTGCAGACCGCAAAGGCCGCATTAAAGGAAAGCAATTGGGGCGGCGTCCGACCGCGCGAGCGCCTGAATGTGCTTCACCGCTGGGCTGACCTGATTGAACAAGAAGCCGAAACGCTGGCCAGGCTGGAGGCGATCGCCTCGACGCGACCCGTAGGCCAGCTCGTTGATGGCGATATCGCAATTTCGGCAGAGCAGATCCGCTTCTTCGCCGAATTCGCGGACAAGGAAGGCAGCGACCTTGTGCCGACCGACGACGGCAACCTCGGTATGATCATGACGGAGCCCTATGGCGTGGTCGGCGCCATTACGCCATGGAACTTCCCGATCAACATGGCCGCCTGGAAGCTTGGCCCCGCGCTGGCCGCAGGAAACGCCGTCGTCCTGAAGCCATCGGAGATGACGCCGTTCTCGACCATCTACCTGGCTCAACTCGCCGTCCGCGCCGGCCTTCCTGCAGGTTTGATCAATGTGGTGCTCGGCGATGGCATTACGACCGGCAGCGCGATGACCGGCCATCCCGAAATCGCCAAGATCAGCTTCACGGGCTCGACCAGAGCCGGATCGGCGATCATGGAGAATATCGCCCGTACCGGCGTAAAGCCGATGACGCTTGAGCTCGGTGGCAAAAGCCCTCAGATCGTCTTTGCCGATGCGGACCTCGACAAGGCCGCGGCTGCGATCACGGCGAGCATATTGGGTAATGCGGGCCAAGCCTGCGTGGCCGGATCGCGGCTCATTGTCGAGAAGGAGATTGCGGCCCGGTTGATCGATGCCATCAAGAGCCGGATGGATGGCGTCATTGCCCGCCCGACTTGGGATGCGGCGAGCCAGTACTCACCGATCATCTCGGAAAGGCAAAGGCAGCGCATCGATGGAATCGTCTCCGCCAGCGTCTCTGCCGGCGGAGACTGCCTTGTCGGCGGCGCTTGCATGGACGGACCCGGCTATTTCTATGCTCCGACACTGGTGGCCGGCGTCGACCAGAATTCTCCAGCGATCATCGAGGAGATCTTCGGCCCCGTACTGACACTTCAGACTTTCGAGGACGAAGAGGAAGCCCTGCAGCTCGCAGACCATCCCAGCTATGGGCTCGCGGCCGGCCTCTTTACCCGCGACCTTTCTCGCGCCATCCGGCTGACCCGCCGCCTGCAGGCCGGGACGGTCTGGGTCAACCGCTATGGCCGTTCACGCGACCACATCCTGCCGACCGGTGGCTACAAACAATCCGGCATCGGCAAGGATCTCGGCCGTGAAGCATTTCAAGCCAACCGCAAGAGCAAGAGCGTTTTGATCAGTCTTTGAGGATAGCGAAGATGAAAACCTACAAGATCGCATTGATACCGGGTGACGGCATCGGTCGCGACATGACCGCTGCCGCCTGGTCGGTTCTACAAAAGGCGGCGGGCGCCAGCGGCTTCACGCTCGATGCCGCCGAATTTCCCTGGTCGTGCGCCTTCTACAAGGAAACCGGCGCCATGATGCCCGCAGACGGGATCGAGACGTTGCGCCGCTTCGATGCCATCCTGCTGGGAGCTGTCGGCTGGCCGGCCGAAGTGCCGGATTCTGTGTCCTTACACGGACTGCTGCTGCCGATCCGGAAGAACTTCGTGCAATATGCCAACATTCGCCCGCACCGCCTGCTGCCGGGCGTTCAAGGGCCGCTCAGGGCGGCCGCCTTCGACATCCTCTGTATCCGCGAGAACACCGAGGGCGAATATTCCGGCGCCGGCGGCCGCATTCATCAAGGTACCCTCGACGAGGTCGCGGTCGAGACGTCGATCTTCACCCGTAGGGGCGTCGAACGCATCCTGCGTTTCGCCTTCGAGCAGGCAAGAACCCGCCGCGGCAAGCTCGCCTCCGTGACGAAATCCAATGCCCAGAAGCATTCGATGGTCTTCTGGGACGAGATCACCCGGCAGCTCGCGCTAGACTACCCGGATGTCGAGGTCACCAGCTATCACATCGACGCCATGGCAGCCCGCATGGTCATGGCGCCGGAGACCCTCGACGTGGTCGTTGCATCCAACCTGTTCGGCGACATCCTCACGGATCTCGGCGCGGCAATCCAGGGCGGCCTCGGTTTCGCGGCGTCGGCGAATATCAATCCCGAGCGGAACGCTCCGTCGATGTTCGAACCTGTGCATGGGTCTGCACCCGATATCGCCCATCTGGGTATCGCCAACCCGATCGCAACGGTGTGGTCCGGCGCCATGATGCTCAAGCATCTGGGCGAGCAGGATGCGGCGGATGCCGTCATGGCGGCGATCGAAACGACAACGGCAAGCGGCGTGGGCACCGTCCCTGGCAAGGACCGGACCGATGCGATCACGGCCGCACTCCTTGCCGCAATCTGAAATTTCCTTGAGGACCTGAACATGCAGAACCTGAAACTGCCCTCCCTCTTCCGCCAGCAGACGCTGATCGGTGGCAACTGGGTCACCGCCCGCTCGGGCAAGACCGTTGCGGTCGTCGATCCGGCAACGCAGGTCGTCATCGGAACCGTGCCGGACATGGGCGGCGATGAGACAAGAGCGGCGATCGAGGCCGCGGAAGCAGCCTATGCCCCCTGGAAGAAGCGCACGCATGCCGAACGTGCGGCGCTGCTGGAAGCCTGGCATGCCTTGATGCTCGAGCATATCGAGGATCTGGCGCTGATCCTGACGATCGAACAGGGAAAGCCATTGGACGAAGCCCGCGGTGAGATCCGCTACGGCGCATCCTTCGTCAAATGGTTCGCGGAAGAAGCGCGCCGCATCGGCGGCCAGACCATTCCGTCGCCGACCCCCGACCGCCGCATTGTTGTGCTGAAGGAGCCGGTTGGAGTTTGCGGCATCATCACGCCGTGGAATTTTCCAAACGCAATGATCACGCGCAAGTTGGCGCCGGCGCTCGCAGCTGGCTGCACGGTCGTGGTAAAACCGTCCGAATTAACGCCCTATTCGGCGCTGGCACTTGGCGTGCTGGCCGAGATGGCTGGTATCCCGACAGGCGTCATCAATATCGTCACCGGCATGCCGGCCGAGATCGGCGCTGAAATACTCGCCAATCCGACGGTGCGCAAGATTTCCTTCACCGGTTCCACACCCGTCGGCTCGCTGTTGATGCGCGGAGCAGCGGACAGCATCAAGCGGCTTTCCCTCGAACTCGGCGGCAATGCTCCCTTCATCGTTTTCGACGACGCGGATCTCGACCTTGCCGTCGAAGGGGCGATCATCTCGAAATTCCGCAATGGCGGCCAGACCTGCGTCTGCGCCAACCGCATCCTGGTTCAGGCGGGCGTCTATGATGCATTCGCCAAGAAGCTCGCAGCCCGTGTCGACGCCATGAAGGTCGGACCGGGGACCGAGGCTGGTGTCGCGATCGGTCCGATGATCAACGAGGCTGCAATCGCCAAGATAAACCGTCATGTCGGCGACGCACTCTCGAAAGGCGCAACCATCGTCACGGCCAAGAGAGATCTGCCGCCCGGCCCGCAATATACGGCGCCGATCGTGCTGACCGGGGCCACCACCGACATGCAGCTCGCCGCCGAAGAAACGTTCGGACCCGTCGCTCCCCTCTTTCGTTTCGAGACGGAGGATGAGGCCATTGCCATTGCCAATGGTACGCCCTACGGGCTTGCAGCCTATTTCTACACCGAGAGCCTAAGACGCGCATGGCGGGTGGGGGAGGCCCTCGAATTCGGTATGGTGGGTCTCAATACCGGTCTGATTTCCACGGAGGTCGCTCCGTTCGGCGGCGTCAAGCAATCCGGCCTCGGACGCGAGGGCTCACAGCTGGGGATCGAGGAATATCTGGAAGCAAAAGCCTTTCATATCGGCGGCCTCACCTGAGCTCCCAATTGCCGGCGGAAAGGGGCAGCGGCTGCCCCTTTTTCTTTACGCAGACGATCCGCCGACAGGCCGCAGCACGCGGCCATCACTGAAATCTGTCGAGCGTCTTGTAGTACAAGCCCACCAGGGGCAGAAACCAGGGCTTGCCGAAGTGCCCCGGAACGGCCGGCCATTCGAGTCCCTTGAGCGGATTGCGGTCGGGCCTGCCCAGCATAGCGTCGGCAATGGTCATGCCGAGATGGGTAGAAAGCTGCGCACCATGGCCCGAATAGCCCATTGCGTACCAGATCCCATCGTGATAGCCGGCGCGCGGATAGCGGTCCTTGGTAATGTCGACGAGGCCGCCCCAACAGTAATCGATCTCGACCTCGGCGAGTTGAGGGAATATCCGAGCGAGGCTTTCGCGCAGTATCGTGCCACTTCTGGCGTCTGAGCGTTGGTCCGACGTCGCCGAGAATCGGGCCCGTCCTCCGAAGATAAGGCGATTATCCGGCGACAAGCGCCAGTAGTTGCCGATGTTCATCGTGTTCACGCAGGTGCGATTACCGGGCATGGCCGAGACAACCTCGGCATCCGTCAAGGGCCGGGTGGCGACGATGAAACTGCCGACCGCCATGATCCGGCGGCGGAAATAACCGAAATTGGCTGTCGTATAGGCGCCGGTCGCGATCATGACCTGGTCCGCCGTCACGGCGCCCCTGCCGGTCTTGAGGACGTGCCTGCCGCCGGACTGGCCGTGCTCGGTCACGGCCGCACCTTCCACGATGATCGCACCATGCCGTTTGGCCGCCTCGGCCAATCCTACGGCATAGCGGCCCATGTGCATCATGGCGCTCTTTTTCGAGAGCATCGCACCATGGAACGGCGAACCGATCTCGTGCCTGAGATCCTCCGCGGAAAGCAGCGCGGTATCAGGATCGACTTCGGCGTGCACGGCCTCGAAATTCCTCGCCAGACCCTCGAAATGCCGTGGCTTGGAGGCGAGTTTCAGCTTCCCCGCACGCCGGAAATTGCAGTCGATTCCCTCGTTCGCGATGATCGCTTCGAGCGTGTCGATGGAATCGTCCAACGCGTGATAGAGCGCGATGGCCCGTTCCTTGCCCAATTCCGCCTTGGCCGCAAGATAGCTATGAGCCAAACCATTGTTCAGATGGCCGCCATTGCGCCCGGAGGCACCAAATCCCACCGTCTCGGCTTCCAGAACAATGACCTTCGCACCAGCCATAGCAAGTTGCCGGGCAGCGCCAAGCCCGGTGAAGCCGCCACCCACGACGGCGACGTCGTAATGCCCCTCGACGGGGCCGGCGACCGCACCCGCAAAGCGGGGCGCCGTATCGTGCCAATAAGAGGAATATTTCATTTGGTTGCCCTTTCTCAGAGCCCCACGACGCCGGGCAGGCCGGAAATGTCGGCGATTTCGACATAGCCATAATAGGGATTGGCCGGCTCGTGGCCGCGATTGACCCAGACCTTGTTCTTGATGCCGAGGTCATGCGCCGACATCAGATCGTAGCGGAAGGAAGACGAGCAGTGCAGGATGTCTTCCGGGCCGCAGCCCAGCATGTCGAACATGTATTCGAAGGCCTGGAAGC
This sequence comes from Rhizobium freirei PRF 81, assembly GCF_000359745.1. GTDB lineage: Bacteria > Pseudomonadota > Alphaproteobacteria > Rhizobiales > Rhizobiaceae > Rhizobium > Rhizobium freirei. The sequence continues at coordinate 29,551 of NZ_AQHN01000027.1, read as the reverse complement.
GCGGCTTGTAGGCATTGGCCTGTTGTGCCGTGTAAACGGCATGGAAGGGTGCTCCCAGTTTCTCGACATTGGATGGGATCTGCGCGTCCATGGCGTTCGACAGGATAACGAGCGGAATTTCCTTTGCCACCTTGGCAAGGCCTGCGGGAACATCGGCATGCGGGCCCCAGGTGGGGACGCGCTCATAGACTATTTGAGCGTCTTCATCTTTGAAGGCAACGCCGTTGCGCTTGCATGTGCGCTCGAGCGAATTGTGCACCACGTCGGCATAGGGCTTCCAGTCACCCATGATCTCGTCCAGCCGGTAAGCGGCAAAGTTCTTGATGAACTGCAGCATCGCCGGCTCGTCGAGACGATCGCCATAAAGGTCGCGCGCAGCTTCCGCCATCTGGAAATTGATCAATGTACCATGGCAATCGAAGGTGATGTATTTCGGGCGGAAGGTGGTCATGCGCTTCGTCCTTACGTGCTGCCCCGCGAGGCGATTGGTGGAGAACAAGATAATAGGGTTGCTTCCGGCGCCGGAGCCCACTGATTTTTCCAGGTTTGGAGCAGAATGTTTCGTATAAGGGTGCCCGTTTGGCATTTGCTTGCAAGGCCAAACGGCAAAAGGCGCCCTCACCCACTCCTTTTTGGGACCTCCGCCATCCGGGTTACGGCATAAGATGCGGCAAGGGCGAGCAGCTACGGCGAAAGATACCGTCAACGGCCCCGCCTTCGGATAATCTTCCGGCGCCGACGCTCCGACACTTGGACAAAGGAAATCCGAGGGAGCGCCATGCAGGGGCGGCAGATAGAAATCAGGCCTTTCGGCCCAGAACACTTGGAAGCCGCTGTCCGACTGTCGCGCGAGGCAGGGTGGCCTCATCGCCTGGAAGACTGGAAAGTCGCCCTGGACCTGAGCGAAGGCATTGTGGCCGTAGACTCGGACAATGAAGTCGTCGGCACCACGCTCCTGACATCCTACGGGACCGATTGCGCAACGATCAACATGGTGATTGTCGCCACGAGCATGCGCGGACGCGGGCTGGGGCGTTGCCTCATGGACGCAGCCCTTGCTCTTGCAGGTGAGCGCCCCCTGCGCCTCGTCGCGACCACGGATGGTTTGCCTCTCTATGAAAAGCTTGGCTTCCGCCAGACAGGCACCATCGTCCAGCACCAGGGGCAAGTTGCCGCGACGCAGAAACCCGGAAACACCGAGGTCGCGACTACGGCCGACATTGCGGCAATCACCGACCTCGACCGCGCGGCATTTGGTGCCGACCGCTCCGTTCTCATTGCCCGGTTTGCGGCCCTGGGCGAATTCGCGGTCATTCGCCGTGACGACAAGGTTGCCGCCTTTGCCTGCCTTCGAACCTTCGGCCGCGGCGAGGTGGTGGGACCGGTCGTTGCGGCAAATATCGAAGACGCGAAGTCGCTCCTGTCCCATTTCATGAGCCGGAAGACGGGCGCGTTCCTGCGCGTCGACATCGGCGCGGAAACGGGTCTTGGACCATGGCTTGCGAGCCATTCGCTCTCTCATGTCGGCGGCGGCATTGCCATGGCGCGACCGGTTGCGGCGCGCAGCTATTCCTCGACAGTCACCACCTTCGCCCTCGCCAATCAGGCGCTCGGCTGATCCGGAGAAGAACATGTACAGCAATTCCCTCATCGAACTCGATCGCGCCCATCTGGTGCATCCGGTTTCCTCCTACCGCGGGCACGAGCAGCAGGGCGTCCGGGTTCTGACGTCCGCCAAGGGCGCCACGGTCGTCGATTCCCGAGGCCGCCAGCTGGTGGATGGCTTTGCCGGCCTCTGGTGCGTCAATGCCGGTTACGGTCACGAATCGATCGTCGAGGCGGCTGCCCGCCAGATGCGCGATCTTCCCTATGCGACAGCCTATTTCGGCCTTGGCTCCGAGCCGGCTATCCGGCTGGCCGCGGAGCTTGCCGACCGCGCGCCAGGCGATCTCAACCACATCTACTTCACCCTTGGCGGCTCGGATGCCGTCGACAGCACCGTGCGCTTCATCCGCTTCTACTGGCATGCGCGCGGTGAACCGCAGCGCGATCAGTTCATCTCGATCGAACAGGGCTATCATGGTTCTTCGACCGTCGGTGCAGGCCTGACGGCCCTGCCGAATTTCCATGCCGGTTTTGGCATTCCTTTCGATTGGCAGCACAAGATTCCGTCACCCTACCCCTACCGCAACCCTGTCGGAGAGGATGGAAATGCCATCATCCAGGCGTCCCTTGCCGCGCTTCGGGCAAAAGTCGACACGATCGGAGCAAACCGGGTCGCTGCCTTCTATGCGGAACCGATCCAGGGTTCGGGCGGGGTCATCGTGCCTCCGAGCGGCTGGATGAAAGCCATGCGGGGCCTCTGCAAGGAACTCGATATTCTCTTCGTCGCCGACGAAGTAATTACCGGCTTTGGCCGGACAGGTCCGCTTTTTGCCTGCACGGAGGATGAGATCGTTCCCGATTTCATCACGGCGGCAAAGGGCCTTACCTCGGGCTATGTCCCTATGGGAGCGGTCTTCATGGCGGATCACGTCTATCAGGTCATCGCCGACGGAGCCGGCACCTCTGCGGTCGGTCACGGCTATACCTACTCCGCCCATCCGGTCAGCGCAGCCGTTGGCCTTGAAGTGCTGAAGCTCTACGAAGGCGGTTTGCTCGAAAACGGCTTAAGGGCGGGCAAGAGGTTGATGGCGGGCCTCGAAAGCCTCAAAGATCATCCCCTGGTGGGCGACGTCCGCGGCCGAGGTATGTTGGCAGCTATCGAGCTGGTCGCAGATAAGGCTGCGAAGACGCCGCTCCCCGCCGAGGCCCAGCCGTCGCGCCGGATCTTCGATCGGGCCTGGGAAAACGGCTTGGTGATCCGCGCCTTCGCCAATGGCGTGCTAGGCTACGCCCCGCCGCTTTGCTGCACGGACGCGGATATCGACGCGATCATCGAACGGACTGCCAAGACGCTCGATCAGACCCTGGAAGATCCAGACATTCGCCGGGCACTCAGGAACTAAATGCGCGAAGGCCTGGAGTCGTTATACCGCGAGCAGGCATTTTTCAGAATTTTGTGCCGCACCACTGCTCCGATTCGGCGCAAACGGTGCGGTCGAAGTGCCAAACTTGTCTCCATCCAAGGCCCCGCCTCGACAAACTTCGGGCTTATAGAAATAGAACGGGCCAGGGAACAGCATAATCTTCCGTGAGGCGGCCACCCGGTTCCGCCAGCATTCAGACTGGGGTGAAGAAATGACGAAGTCATTGACAAAATTCAAATACATGAGCTTCGACGTGGTCGGGACGCTCATCGATTTTGAAGGCGGCTTGAAGGCCTGCCTGAGCGAAATTGCAGCCGAGGCGAACACGACGATCGATGGTGAGGAAGCGCTCGCACTTTATCGAGCCGCCCGCTATGCCGATGATGCGGATCTGTTTCCCGACGATCTCGTGCGCGTCTATCTCGTCATCGCACCCAAGCTCGGTTTGCCGGTCGACGAGGCCTACGGCCGGCGGCTGCGCGATTCCGCCAAGACGTGGAGAGCCTTCCCCGACAGCGCCGAAGCCCTGGCACGGCTTTCGCGCAAATACCAACTGATCGCCATGACGAACGCCCGCCGCTGGGCTTTCGAATATTTCTCGGCGGAGCTTGGAAATCCCTTCTACGCGGCCTTCACCGCTGATGAAACCGGCACGGAAAAGCCGGATCCGGCCTTCTTCCATAAGGTCTTCGATTTCGTGGCAGGCGAAAACGCCAGCAAGGACGATATCATCCATGTGGCACAGAGCCAGTATCACGATATCGGCATTTCACGCGAACTGGGAATGACGAACTGCTGGATCCAGCGCCGTTACGCTCAAGCAGGATATGGCGGCACGATCGAACCAGCTGAATTTACCAGGCCGGACTATCACTTCAAATCCATGGCCGAACTCGCCGAAGCCGTGGAGATCGCGCAGGCCGCCTGACCGGCCATAAGTCGCCACTGCCGCAATTGCCAAAGAAAAAGCCGACTGACAACCAGAAAAAGGGGAATGACATGAACGACAAGATCATGAACTGGACTGCCTCGGATGACGCGATGGTCGAGAACGCCATTCGTCGAGGCGCCACCCGCCGCGATCTTCTGAAATTGATGCTGGCCGGCGGTGTCGCAGCATCAGGCGCAGGCATCATTCTCGGCCGGGCTTCCCAGGCCGTCGCAGCGACGCCGGTCTCAGGCGGTGCTTTCAAGGCGGCAGGCTGGTCGTCTTCGACGGCCGATACTCTGGATCCCGCCAAGGCATCCTTATCGACGGACTACGTGCGCTGCTGCTCGCTCTATAACCGCCTGACCTTTCTCGATAAGGCGGGCGTGACACAGATGGAACTAGCCGAGAGCATCGAGAGCAAGGACGCCAAGACCTGGACCGTCAAGCTGCGCAAGGGCGTGACTTTCCATGACGGCAAGGAACTGACTGCCGACGACGTCGTCTTCTCGCTGAAGCGCCATCTCGACCCGGGGGTCGGCTCGAAGGTCGCCAAGATTGCGGCACAGATGACCGGTTTCAAGGCTATCGACAAGGCGACGGTCGAGATCTCCTTGGCCAATCCGAATGCCGACTTGCCGACCATTCTCGCCCTGCATCATTTCATGATCGTCGCCAACGGCACGACCGACTTCTCGAAAGGCAATGGCACCGGAGCCTTCGTTCTTGAAACCTTCGATCCAGGCAATCGCTCGGTCGTGGTGAAGAACAAGAATTACTGGAAGTCCGGCCAGCCCTATCTCGAGTCATTCGAGTTTTTCGCGATCAGCGATGACAATGCCCGCGTCAACGCGCTGCTCTCAGGCGATATTCATCTTGCGGCGTCGATCAATCCGCGTGCCATGAAACTGATAGACGGTCAGTCGGGCTTTGCTCTGTCGAAAACGACAAGCGGCAACTATACCAATCTCAACATGCGCCTCGACATGGCTCCGGGAAACAAAAAGGATTTCATCGATGGAATGAAGTCCCTGGTCAATCGCGAGCAAATCGTCAAATCCGCCCTGCGTGGCCTGGGCGAAGTTGCCAACGATCAGCCCGTGTCTCCAGCCAACATCTATCACAACAACGATCTGAAGCCGAAAGCCTTCGACCCCGACAAGGCGAAATTCCACTTCCAGAAGGCGGGTGTGCTCGGGCAGTCAATTCCGGTCATAGCGTCCGACGCAGCGACCTCGTCGATCGACATGGCCATGATCATCCAGGCCGCTGGCGCCGATATCGGCATGAAGCTCGATGTCCAGCGTGTTCCTTCCGATGGCTATTGGGACAATTACTGGCTTAAGGCGCCGATTCACTTCGGCAACATCAATCCGCGCCCGACGCCGGACATTCTGTTTTCGCTGCTCTACGCCTCGAACGCTCCATGGAACGAGAGCCAGTACAAATCCGAGAAATTCGACGGGATGCTGGTCGAAGCCCGGGGGTTGCTGGATCAAGCCAAGCGCAGGCAAATCTATGGCGAGATGCAGACGATGATTGCCGAGGAGGCAGGTACCATCATCCCTGCCTATATCTCGAATGTGGATGCGATTTCGAGCAAGGTACACGGATTGGAAGCCAACCCGCTCGGTGGCATGATGGGTTACGCGTTGGCGGAGTATCTCTGGCTCCAGGCCTGACGGCTGCGGAACTTCCTCGGGCGGCGCAAGCCGCTCGGGGATCTCCGTCCCGCGAACGCCATTCGTTTCGTAGAACGCCGCAGGAGCATTTCGTTTGAGATCCGAGGTTTCCATTCTTGTCCTAAACCGGCTCTTCATCGCGATCATCACCTTGCTGATCGTGTCGTTCGCCGTCTTTTTCGCAACGAGCATGCTGCCAGGAGACACCGCCTCCATTCTGCTCGGTCAGGCGGCCACACCCGAAGCGGTTGCAGGACTACGCAAGGCCATGCATCTCGACGAACCTGCGATCCTGCGATTCATGAGCTGGCTTTTGGGTCTGATGAAGGGTGACCTCGGAACATCCTATGCCAACAACATGCCTGTTGCCCGGTTGATCGGTGGTCGCCTCGTGGCGACGCTGGAGCTTGCCGCCATCACAACGCTCGTTTCGGTCCCATTTGCACTGCTACTCGGCATTACGTCAGCCATGCTTCGTGGCTCCTACTACGATCGCATTGTCACGATCATTTCGATCGGTGTCATATCGGTTCCCGAGTTCATGGTCGCAACGCTTGCAGTGCTCCTGTTCGCCGTCTATCTGCGCTGGCTGCCTGCGCTCTCTTCCATAAATGAAGCGCATACGTTCTTCGACCTCCTGAAGATCTATGCCATGCCCGTCATAACGCTCACCTTCGTCATCTCGGCGCAGATGATCCGCATGACCCGGGCGGCCTTGATCGAAACGCTGAAGACGCCCTATGTGGAAATGGCCCTGCTCAAAGGCGCCTCGCGAGGCCGCATGGTGTTTATGCATGCGCTGCCCAATGCCCTCGGCCCGATCGTCAATGCGATCGCGCTTTCGCTCTCCTATCTCGTCGGCGGCGTCATCATCGTCGAGACCATCTTCAACTATCCGGGTATCGCCAAGCTGATGGTGGACGCCGTCGCAACTCGAGACCTGCCGCTCATCCAAAGCTGTGCGATGATTTTTTGCCTTGGTTATCTCTTGCTGATCACCGCTGCCGACATCGTTGCCATCCTGTCAAATCCGAGGCTGCGATGACCACGAAAAGCCTGCTTCGCCCCGCTCCGTCCATGCTTGGCTACAACATCAGCCCTGTCGGCGTGATGGCCTTTGCCATCATTTTCGCCTGGACGATCGTCGCTTCGTTCGCACCCTTCATGATCCCCTATTCCGTCGGTGCAATCGTCGACACGGACTATTTCGGTCCCATGAGCCATCAATTGTGGCTCGGCTCGGACTATCTCGGTCGCGATATGCTCTCGCGAGTCATGATGGGTGCCCGCTACACCGTGGGCATTTCGCTTGCAGCAGTCGCACTTTGCTGCTTTTGCGGCGTTACGCTCGGCATGATCGCCGCGGTTATCGGCGGATGGTTTGATACAATCCTGAGCCGGTTTCTCGACGCCCTGAACTCAATCCCGAGCAAGCTTTTTGGCCTGGTGGTCGTTGCTGCCGTCGGATCGTCCATTCCGGTGCTGATCATCACCCTCGCCGTTATCTACACGCCGGGCGCTTACCGCTTTGCCCGCGCGCTCGCCGTCAACATCAATACGATGGATTTCATCACGGTTGCGCGCACCCGCGGCGAGAGGGTCGGCTACATTATCCGTTCTGAGATCCTGCCGAACATTATCCGGCCGGTTCTGGCCGACTTTGGGCTGCGCTTCGTGTTTGTTGTGCTCCTGCTATCAGGCCTTTCCTTCCTCGGCCTCGGCCTACAGCCGCCCTATGCCGACTGGGGCGCTCTGGTGCGCGAAAATATCGGCGGACTGCCCTTCGCCGCGCCTGCCGTGATCGTACCCTCCTTTGCCATCGCCAGCCTCACCATCAGCGTCAACCTGCTGATCGACAACCTGCCGCGCAAGATCAGAGACAGGAGCGCGTGACGATGGCCAACCTCGTTGAAATCAGGAATTTGAAGGTCGAAGCCGCGACAGATTCCGGCCGGATCGTCGAAATCATCAAGGATGTCAGCTTCGACATCGCCAAAGGCGAAATCGTCGCGCTGATCGGCGAAAGCGGCTCCGGCAAGACGACGATCGCGCTGACGCTCATGGGATACGCCCGAGAAGGCTGTCGTATTTCCGGCGGCACGATCCATGTCGACGGGAGGGAAATGGCCGCTCTTTCGGAAGCCGAGCGCTCAAAGGTACGAGGCACCACGGTTGCCTACATTCCGCAAAGCGCGGCAGCGGCCTTTAATCCGGCAGCCAAGATCATGGAGCAGGTGATCGAGGTCACCCGCATCCACGGACTGATGCCACCCGAGCAGGCACGCCGGCGCGCAATCGAACTCTTCCGGGCGCTGTCGCTGCCGAACCCGGAAACGATCGGCGAGCGATATCCGCACCAGGTCTCCGGCGGCCAGCTGCAGCGATTGGCTGCCGCCATGGCCCTGATCGGCGAGCCCAAGCTGATCATTTTCGACGAGCCGACCACCGCGCTCGACGTCACGACGCAGATCGACGTGCTGAAAGCGTTCAAGTCCGTCATGAAAGCCGGGGATATTGCCGGCGTCTACGTATCGCACGATCTGGCGGTCGTGGCGCAGATCGCCGACCGTATCGCCGTCCTCAAGGGCGGCGAGATCCAGGAATTGGCAAAGACGGAAGCGATCCTGACGCGACCGGGCCACCCCTATACGCGCGAGCTGCTGGCCGCCGTCGAGCCGAAACGGGCTTTCCGTAGCAGCGGCATGGGCGGGTCGGTTGCACCCGTGCTGAGGATCGACAATTTGATTGCGGGCTATGGCAATATCCAGACCAACGGGCTGCCTGCGGTGTGTGCGGTTCAATCGGTGAGCCTCGAAGTCGAGAAGGGCAGAAATCTCGGCATCATCGGCGAGTCCGGATGTGGAAAGTCGACGCTCGCGCGTGCAATCGCGGGCATATTGCCTGCCGTGTCGGGCACCATCGGGTTCAATGGCAGCGAGATGAGCCGCGCTGCAAAACTGCGCACGCGCGATCAGTTGCGGGAGATGCAGATCGTCTTCCAATATGCCGACACGGCGCTCAATCCGGCAAAATCGATTGCCGATATTCTCGGGCGGCCCCTGGCCTTCTACCATGGAATGGACCGCAAGGATCGAGAGGCCAGGGTCGACGAATTGCTGGACATGGTGCGATTGCCGCGGGCGCTTCGCTATCGATATCCGTCGGAATTGTCCGGCGGGCAGAAGCAGCGCGTGAATTTCGCCCGCGCGCTTGCCGCAGAGCCGCGCCTGATCATTTGCGATGAAATCACCTCCGCCCTCGACACGGTCGTTGCGGCGGCGATCATCGACCTGCTCAAGGAACTGCAGCGGGAACTGCATCTGTCCTACATCTTCATCAGCCACGATCTATCCGTTGTCGAGGCGATCTGCGACGAGATCGTCGTGATGTATGGCGGCAGAAAAGTTGAACAAATTACGCGCGAAACCGCAAATGTGCCCCGCCACCCCTATTCCCAGCTGCTGTTTGGATCCGTTCCGAAGCTTGATCCGACCTGGCTGGACAATCTTGTCCAGGATCCGGAACTCAAGCGTGAATATGGCCATGGATAGGGCATTTTCGCTTTTCTTCGAATCGTGAAAATGCTCTATCCTTTTGTTTCTTTACCCATTCCGGACGGAAAACCGCTAGGACAGCGGCTACATGGGAAACAGACTGGTCAGGGGCATGTGCGCCTTGACGATCGGCGACTTCAGAACGACGAAGCTGAAATACTTGTCGATGCCGATATCCATGTCGGTCAGCCGCTCCATAATTGTCTGGTATTCACCGATACCGGCCGTCACGAATTTCAGCATGTAATCGTAGCCGCCCGACACGAGGTGGCATTCAATCACTTGATCCACCTTTTCCACCGCTGAGAGAAAGCGCGCGAAATCGATCTGCCGATGGTTCTTAAGGGTGACCTCGGTAAACACGGTCAGGGTCTGACCGAGCTTGCCTATGTTAATCTGGGCCGAGTATCCTTCTATATACCCTTCCTGCTGCAATTTCTTGACCCGCATCAGGCAGGGGCTCGGCGACAGATTGACCAGTTCCGCCAGCTCGACATTGGTGATGCGGCCGTTCTTCTGAAGTTCGTACAGGATCTTGATGTCGATACGGTCGAGCTTCATCGTCTCAGTCTTTCCATAGCCTGTAAGTGCAGCATTTTATGCTGCGAACTCTCCGAGCTCGAGCATAACACCGTGGTACATATTGTCTATTTCATTCTGCCCGGAGCCGGCCGGCACAATAGGCCGCTTCGTTTGCAATGAGCAGAATCTTATGCCGCCCAGCGCGTCTGTGCGGCAGCCCGATGGCCGCTCATCCCGCTATGCTATCGGCTCGCTAGGAGACACGCATCCATGCCCGCACCGCTAACCCTTGTCGAAAGCTCCGCTAAATTGCCGTCATTTGCCGATGTCGTCGTCATCGGCGCCGGGATCGTCGGTGTCTTTACGGCTTATTATCTGGCAAAGCGCGGCCTGAAGGTCGCTCTCGTCGAGAAGGGGCGGGTCGGAGGCGAACAGTCCAGCCGCAACTGGGGCTGGTGCCGGCAACAGAACCGGGACGCCCGCGAACTGCCGATGGCAACGAAGAGCCTCGACCTCTGGGATCAGTTCGCTGCGGAAACCGGAGAGGATACCGGCTTTCGCCGCTGTGGGCTCTTCTATCTGAGCAACAGTGAGGAAGAACTCGTCGGCTGGGCCCGGTGGCGTGACTTTGCACGCAGCGTTGGCGTAACCACCCATATGCTCGACAGCGCCCAAGCGAGCGAGCGCGGCAGGGCGACGGGGCGGGTATGGAAGGGGGGCGTATTCTCACCGACGGACGGCATTGCCGATCCTGCCAATGCAGCCCCGGCAGTCGCCCGCGCCCTCATGAAACTGGGAGGCAGCCTGCATCAGAACTGCGCCGCACGCGGCATCGAGACCGAGGGCGGCAAGCTATCTGCCGTCGTCACCGAGAAAGGCACGATCAAGACCAGCACTGCCGTTCTGTCCGGCGGCGCCTGGGCCTCGGCCTTCTGCCGGCAGCTCGGCATCCGCTTCCCGCAGGCGTCGATCCGCTCGTCGATCCTTTCCGTCAGTGCCGGCGAAGGCGAACTTCCGGACACTCTCCATACCGCGAATGTTTCGGTCACACGCAGAGGCGACGGCGGCCATACGCTTGCGATCAGCGGGCGCGGTCGTGTCGATCCCACCCCCCAGAACATGCGGTTCGGGGCGCAGTTTCTGCCGATGTTCGTCCGCCGCTGGCGCGCGCTTTCCCTGGGCGGCTTCGAGGCCTTTCGCAGCGGCCACGAAAACTTGTCGCGCTGGCGCCTGGATCGGCCGACACCGATGGAACGGATGCGCATCCTCGATCCCGCAGTCGACGAGAGCACTATCCGGCTTACCTATCATCGAGCACTCGAATTGCTGCCTGCGATCGCAAACCGCCGCATTACGGCAAGCTGGGCCGGCTACATCGATTCGACACCGGACGGCGTGCCCGGCATAGGCGAGGTCGCAACCATACCAGGCTTCGTGCTGGCGGCCGGTTTCAGTGGCCACGGCTTCGGGATAGGACCGGGAGCCGGCCACCTGATCGCCGACATTGTCACCGGTGCCGCGCCTATAGTCGATCCGAAACCCTATCACCCCGATCGCTTCTCGCAATCCGCATGGGGCAAGGTGGCGGACTTCTGAAATGGCCCGTCCGTGCTAGACTCCGCCGACGACCGAACCAGACAACACGGAATTTCCAGATGCAGGCCCGTCAGCTCGAAGTCTTCTGCATGCTCATGCGATCTGGGACGGTGACCGGCGCGGCCGCCATGCTCAACATCACGCAGCCGGCGCTGAGCCAGATTTTGCTGCATGCGGAAGACCAGCTGGGGTTCAAACTCTTCAATCGCGTGCGGGGCAAGCTGGTCCCCACAAGGGAGGCCGAAGAACTATATCCGGAAGCCGAGCGCATCTTTTCCGAGCTCGGAGCGCTTCGGCGCCGAACGGCTGACATGCGCTTCGGGCGAACGGGAATGATCAGGATCGCAGCAACAACGCCGCCTGCCATGTCGATCGTACCCAAGGCGCTTCTCTCCTTCAGGGCCACCTACCCGGATATCGTCGTCCGCTCGCTGATCGCACCGCTGGTCAATGTCGTGGATATGATCCGCAACGGCGATGCCCCGCTCGGCATCGTCATGAATAACATCGCCCGGCCCGGCATCGATGTCGAAACCCTCGGCTATGCCGAACTCATCTGCATCGTGCCGGAGGGGCACCATCTTGCTACGCGCGACAGCATCGCATTCGCCGATCTTCAGAATGAGACACTGATTTCCTACCGTGCCGACACCCTTCCCGGTCAGCTGCTCGCCAATGCCGCAGCGACCGAAAATCAGTCGTTCAATCCCGCAATCGAGATCGATATCTCCATTACCGCCTTGCCTTTTGTCCGCAACGGTTTTGGTGTCGCGATCGTGGATGGTCTCCTGCCGTGGGAACAATTTCCCGGTCTCGTGCGCCGGCCGCTGCTGCCACGCAAGACGGTTCCCATTGCGCTGCTGACCAGCCGGGACCGCCCCTTGACCGGCAGCCATCTCGCCATGCGCGATTATCTCCGCCAAGCCTGTGCAGGCGTGCTGAAGCAGGGGGAAGCCATCCGAGAGCAAATCGACCCATTGCTGCTGGAGTAGGCCCGATCACAACGCTTCGTCGATCCAGGCCCCTATGGGCAAAGGACGGACAGGCGCCTGCTCGCGCAGACGACCAACGTCACTAACCGAAGTTCCCGCACGCTCCGCGATCAGTTCCGCGCTGGCGAGTTGACAAAACCGCCCCTGACAACGCCCCATGCCCACCCGCGCGAGCGACTTCACCCGGTTTGCTTCACCGCCGCCATGGTCAACACTCTGGCGCAGATCGCCTGCGCTGATGCCTTCGCAGCGGCAAACCGTCGTTTCATCGGGAATGGACCGAACCATGCTGGCAGGCCAGGGAAAGGCACGGGCAATGGCCCGGGCAAAGCGCTCGTAGCGGGCCAGCCGGCGGAGATCCCGCGTCGGATCCGGCGAAGGCAGCCCCATATCGGCAAGGCAAGCACTCGCAGCAAGCCGTCCTGCAACTTCCGCGCCATCCGCGCCAAGAATCCGCAGGCCATCACCCGCAAGATAGACACCATCGCCGGACCGGCCCATTCGATCCGCCTGCGGCAGCCATTGCGCCCAGGCCGGATCGTAACCGAACCTGCATTGAGCCAGGCCGGCAAGTTGCGTTTCTGCCCTCAAGTGCCAGCCAATGCCAACCGTGTCGCATTCGGTATGATGGTCACTTCCGCCAGCATCCCGCCAACGAACGGCCATCGGACCGCTTTCGTCGCTGACGATATCCCTCAGCGTCACGCCTGCGCGATACAACCGGCCGAGTTTCATCCGCATCGCCAGGCCCCGCAAGACGAGGACCGGCCTTGCCATCATGCCCGGAATGGCGAGGATCTGGTTTCGAACCGAGGAGGTATCGAGAACGGCCGCAACATTCGCTCCAGCCTTCAGAAGCTGGGCCGCAACGAGGGTCAGCAGCGGTCCGGAGCCCGCCAGGACGATCCTTCGCCCCAAGGCGACGCCTTGTGCCTTCAGCGCGATCTGCATAGCACCGAGACTGTAGACGCCTGGAGCTTGCCAGCCAGGTAGCGGCACCAGCCGGTCGGTCGCGCCGGTCGCAAGTATCAGCCGATCATAGGCGAACTCCCGGCGGCCGGCTGGCGTGAGCACGTGCAGCACATTGGCGGCAAGCGCCATCGCTGAACTTTGGGGATAGTATTCGACCTCCCGGCAAGCCACCATGCGATCGAAGAGGTCATGAAGGGCGAGCGCTTTGCCGGCCTCCGATCCATAGAGTTGCTCAGCCGAACGCGTAAAACCTTCCGGCGGTCGGCGGTATATCTGACCGCCGGCTTTCATCCCCTCGTCGACAACGACTGGCCGGATACCCGCGGACACGAGAAGTTCGGCTGCGCGAATGCCCGCCGGACCTGCCCCGACGATCACCACCTTCGGATCGCCTGAAACGGTCATGGCCAATCTCCGGGCGCTTGGGTCATCAGCGACATGCCATTGCCGATAAGGGTCGAACAGGCGCGCAGGCGGGTTCCATCCTGTTGCCAGACCCAGCAGTCCTGGCAAGCGCCCATCAGGCAGAAACCCGCCCGTCCTTCAGGCCCGAACTCGGATTGCCGGAGAATGCCCGAGGATGTCAGCACGGCCGTCAGAACCGTGTCGCCGGCCAGAGCCTCGGATTGGATGCCATCCAGCAGAAAGCGGACGACCGGTCGGCTATGTTCCGCGAGACGGACGATGCGCCCCGCCTCTTTTGCCGGGCGCAGGTCCTGGCTCATTCCGCAGCCTCCTTGATCTGGAGACGAACCTGCGGCATCTCCGGGAAACGAACGCGTACATCCGCAAGGGCCGCGGCCACGCCCTCATGCCCCGCACGCCCCTTCATCCGGCGGAAAATTTCCGTCTTGGTGAAGAACCTCCAGTGAATCGGAAGACTGGCAAGGATATTGGTGAGCAGGTTGTATGCCGCAGGCGTCCATTGCGCCTCGTAACCTTCACGCTCGTCACCATAATGGAAGTGCGCAGCCGGAACCACACGCGATGCCCTGAGACGGGATGTTTCGGCCTCGTCCACCTTGCCGTCGCGAATGACGACGCCGTAGTCGCGCTCGGCAGCCTCAGGGGAAACATAACCGCGCTCCACATCCTGCAGCACGCGCCAAATCTCGCGCTCCAGCGGGCTTCCGCGACCACCGCCTCCGGCGGAGCGGATCTCGAGCACATCTCCCGGCTGCAGGACGGCAGTATCGATATTGCCGAGCCGGCGATAATCCTCGCGCCCGGGGTTCAGCACCATGTCGGACAGCCCTGCTGCCTTGCCGCCGAGCAGCCCCCAGGGACGGAAGAAGCTGCGGTCGCGGTTGCGGGCCGTGATACGGCTGTCGGGCGTGAAAACCCGGAACGCCATCTCGGTTGCAAGGCCGCCGCGCCAGCGGCCGGCGCCGCCGCTGTCCTTTGCGAGCCCGTATTTGATGAATTCGATCGGCACTTCGGTTTCCGTAATCTCGATCGGCGTATTTTTCAGATAAGCCGCGTCGGCGCCCGATCCGTTCGTTCCATCGCGATGCGGCATCCCACCGCCGCCGCCGACCACCGGATTGACTGCTGCAATTACGCTGCGGCCTGTCCGCTCGTTCGTGGTCATGACGTTGACAATGCAGTTGTTGCCGGCAGGCGCCGCGGGCAGCCGTTCCGGAACCGCCTGGCAGAAGGCGCCGAAGATCACCGAGCGCAGACGTGCGCAGGTAAGCGAACGCATCCCGACCGCTGCCGGCGACACCGGATTGAGAACGCTTCCCTGAGGCGCGATGCAGGTGAATGGACGCGTCAATCCAGTGTTAAGAAGGATTTTGGGGTTGAGCGTATAGAGAATGTAGTAGACGCCGACCAGCAGCATGGTGTGGCGCGGATCCCCGCCCGACGGAACGTTGAGCGACGAACCAAGCTGCGGATCGGAGCCGGTGAAGTCGAGTATGGCCTCATCGCCCTTGATCGTCAGCGTCAGCTTCAGACGACAAGGATTGGCTTCGACGGAATCCTCGTCGGCATAATCGACAAATTCCCAAGTGCCATCCGGCATGGTTCGCAGGAGATCGCGAGCCTGCGCTTCGGCGTGGTCCAGCAGCACTTCGGCACCCTTGAGGAAGGCCTCTTTGCCGAACTTCTCGACCATGGCGAGGATTTTTCGTTCGCCGGTGTTCAAGGCACCGACCAGCGCCTTGATGTCACCGATGTTCAGGTCGGGTTTGCGCACGTTGGTGGTCATGATTTTCAGGATATCCTCGTCGAAGACACCCTCGTTGACCAGCTTCATCGGCGGAAAGCGAATGCCTTCCTGATGGATTTCCGTCAGCGCCCGTGACAGGGAGGCCGGCACGGCACCGCCCATGTCCGTATTGTGGATGTGACCACCGGTCCAGGCGATGATATCACCATCGAAGAAGACCGGCTTCCAGAGATGGGTGTCTGGCGCATGGGTCGCCACGAAACAGGAATAGGGGTCGTTGGTGAAGGCCACATCGCCCGGCTTGTAATCCCCGATCATCTCGATGGCCCGCGTGTAGGTCAGTCCCGGATACCAGGTCGCGCCAAGCCCCATCGGCACGCCGAAGGTTTCACCCCTGCGGTTGATCAGCATGACCGTGAAGTCCTCGGTCTCCTTGACGAAGGCCGAATGCGCCGTCCGCTGCAGCGTATAGGCCATGTTCTCGGCGGCAGCCCGGGTATGGTTGGCGAACACTCGAAGGTTCAATTGGTCGAACATGTCCGTTACTCCGAGAAGGTGAGGTGAAGGTTCAGGTGACTGTCAACCTTCACCTGGGCGCCGGCCGGAATGGCGAAAGTCGTATCATCCTGGGCGACCACTGCAGGACCGCTGAAACGATCGCCTGGACGTAACAGGTCACGTCGATAGAGTCCGATCCATTCGAACGCCTTTCCGGTGTAGACCGGGATTTCGCGCTCCGGCTCGGCGGCGCCCGCAACCGCGTCGAGGACAACGGTCGTTTGCAATGCCGGTCCAGCACCGATGGCCGACAGACGCAAGTTGACCAGTTCGATCTCCCCATCCAGATCGGCAAAATCATAGAGGCGGGCATGCATGGCGTGGAACGCCTCTTCCATGGCCGCGAGATTGCCTTCCGCCAGCCAAGCGACTTCCACTGGAACTTCAATTTCGAAGCTTTGGCCGACGTAACGCATGTCGGCGGATATCTGCAGTTCGGCAGGCCCCTCATGCCCCTGCTTGATAAGCCAGCTGCGCCCCTCGGAACACAGGGCCTCCAGGGAGCTGCGCAGCAGAGGCACGGCCTCCGGCGACAGATGGGTGAAAACCGTGCGAATGAAATCGCCGCGCAAATCCGCGACCAGACCGCCAAGCGCCGACACCACACCCGGACGCGGCGGCCCGATGACTTTCGCCATGCGGAATTCATTAGCCAGGAAGGCGCCCAGCATGGGGCCGCCGCCGCCGAACGGCATCAGGGTGAATTCTCTCAAATCGACCCCGGCTCGCGATGCGAGCTTTTCCACTTCGACGAACATTTCCGAAATCGCGATGTCGAGTATCGCCTGCGCCGCCTCTTCGACAGAGCGGCCGATACGTTCGGCGAGCTTCGCCATCGCCGCCCGCGCCAGCCCTACGTCGATCTGCAGCTGACCATAGGCCATCTGACTATGCCCGAGCCAGCCGCAGACAGCCATGGCGTCGGTAACGGTTACCTGCTCACCGCCCCGATCGTAGCAGGCCGGACCTGGCGTCGAGCCCGCCGATTCCGGCCCAACCCGCAAGACACCTTGCGCGTCGATACCGGCAATGGAGCCGCCGCCGATGCCGATCGAGCTGACCGAAACCGAGGGAATATGAAGCGGGAACTCGCCGATCAGTTCGCCCGTACCAAATTGCGGCTCTCCGTCGACGATCAGCGCGAAATCCGCCGAGGTGCCGCCTATATCCAAGGTCAGGATATG
The DNA here is from genome assembly GCF_000359745.1 of Rhizobium freirei PRF 81. Taxonomy (GTDB): domain Bacteria; phylum Pseudomonadota; class Alphaproteobacteria; order Rhizobiales; family Rhizobiaceae; genus Rhizobium; species Rhizobium freirei. Next base: position 12,361 of record NZ_AQHN01000027.1, on the reverse strand, counting down.
TTTTTCACCGGCGCGGCGCGCCAGCCAGGCGGCGCCGATCACGCCCGAAGCCGTACCGGAGAGCAGCATCTGGACACAGGAACGCTTGCCTTCTGCCGCGTTCATCACCCCACCGTTCGACTTGGTCAACAAGGCCGGCGCTTTCACACCTTGCGATGCGAGCTTATCCTCGAGAGCGGTCAGATAGCCGGAAACCCTCGGGTGGACATACCCGTTGAGGATCGCCGTCGTCGTCCGTTCGTATTCGCGAATGACAGGCCACACTTCCGAGGACGCGAAAACGAAGAGATCAGGCGCCAGCCTTTCGATTTCGGTCTTGACCGCCGTTTCCTGCGCATCATCCCGCCAGGAATGCAGGAAGGATACGATGATACCCGCAGCGCCCTTCGCTCTGGCCGCGGCCACAGCCGTTGCGACTGCGTTCATGTCCGGCGCCTGCGTTTGGCTGCCATCGGCCCGCAGCCGTACGGGGATGCCGAAGATCATGTCACGCGCGATGAGCTGGTCCGGCCGCGAACAGAAAAGCGAATACACATCCGGCATTCTCAACCGGGCCAGCTCGATGACGTCCTCGAAACCGGCATTCGTCATGAGCGCGAGCGAAACGCCTCGGCGCTGGATAACAGTGTTGATGCCGACGGTCGTGCCGTGAACGAAGCGGCTGATAGCCTCGGGCCGCAATCCCTCCCGCTCGGCAAGCAGCGAAAGTCCGGTCATCAGCTCGGCACCAGGATCGTCGGGCGTCGTCAGTACTTTCAATGAAGCGATCCGACCCGAGCGGGTTTCCAGTGCACAGAAATCGATGAATGTGCCGCCGATATCGACGCCGATCTTCCAATCCTGCTGTGAGGCTGGTCTGCCTTGCCCGGTCGCGTCCGCCATGTCCGTTCCTTTCGTTGACTGTCACAAGACTGGCATGGAGGGGTCGGGCAGGTCCAAGAGCGAAAACGCCAAGGGTCATAAGTCGGACTTATGCTTTGAGGCGAACAACCCATAGGCCGGACTTATGGGCTTGCCAGGATCTCGACTTTGACAGCGCCAAGCCGGATCGGACAAGCTGGAGGTCGTTTTAAGCCTCTGGAGGATCCCGATGGATGCTATCGTGCTGGGAGGCGGGCTCATTGGGGCCGCATCAGCCTTCTTTCTCGCCCGACGCGGTGTGCGTACGACGCTCATCGAACGTAATCGTGTCGGCAGCGGTGCAACGGTGGCTTCCTTCGGCAATATACGTCGAAGCGGGCGATATCTTCCGCAATTGCCGCTTGCGCATCGCTCGCTCGCCCTATGGGACCAGCTCGCCACCATGCTTGGACGCGATGTGGAATTCCGCGCGACCGGCCATTTGCGGCTGATATTCAGCCATGAAGGTCTCAGGGCGATGCGGTCTTTCGCCGAGGACGCCCGGCCGTGGGGGCTGGAGCTCGAAGAACTCACCGCGAAGGACGTGCGCGCCCGTTTCCCCGGCATCGGGCCGGAAGCCATCGCAGCATCATTCTCGCCAAAAGATGGAAGCGGCAACCCACGTCTCATTGCACCAGCCTTTGCAGACGCAGCGCGAAAACTGGGAGCCGACATCGTCGAAAACATCGAAGTCGAAGCCGTCAGGAAAAGCGAATACGGTTTCCAGGTCGAAACGTCCAAGGGCGTGTATGCCGCCTCGATGTTGCTGAACGCCACGGGAGCCTGGGGCGCGCGTATCGCGGGTCTGTTCGGAGAGACCGTCCCAATGGTCGCCAAAGGCCCGCAGATGGGCGTAACGGAACCCCTTCCCCATCGCGTTCTCCCAGTCGTCGGCGTCTGGGCCCACGATCATGGTGGTGGCTATCTGCGGCAGGTGGAAAGGGGCAACATCGTCTTCGGAGGCGGTGCCGAACGCACGGACGTTTCACTCGATACCGGATACGCCAAAGCGGATCCCGCTCGGCTACCCAGTCAGCTCCGCTCGCTATTACCGCTGTTTCCAGCGCTGAGAAACGCTGCCGTGATCCGCACTTGGTCAGGTTGCGAGGGCTATGTCGAAGACGGCCTCCCGGTGATGGGGCCGTCCTCAACGACGGCCGGCCTCTTCCACGCTTTTGGCTTTTCCGGACATGGGTTCCAGCTCGGCCCCGGTGTCGGCGACGTTATGGCCGAGATCATGGAAAAGGGGAGAACAGACATCCCAATGGAGGACTTTCGGGTGGAGCGCTTCCAGAAACTACCTCGCCCTTGAACAGCTTCGAACCGTCGCCCGGGAGCTTGCCCTTATCAAATAATCAAATAATTTGTACATTAGCACAATATGAAGTATCCGGATGATGCAAAATTTCTCAACGGTAGACCTGCTGCGCGATATCAAGACCGTGACCATGGCGGCAGATCGCCAGCCGGTCGCCGCGAAGTCGATACCGGAGATCAGGGCGCCGGCGTTGAGGCTGGTGCCGTCGATTACGAAACTTGCAAAATCCATTCACATCGCTCGATCCGGCCTGGAAGGTCGAGCAGCCGGTGTGCGAGCCGCTCGACAGGTTCGACGGCGAAACACGCGCGGAGCAGACGGAGAGGGTCCGCGAAGTGCTGGCCCATATCGGGCTAGGCGATCACCTGCTTTCGCGCAAGCCGTAAGCCTTGTCAGGCGGTCAACGCCAGCGCGTCGCCATTGCGCGAACGCTGATCTGAAGCCGGCCTCAATGAGATGACAGCGCGGGTCTGCCGTTCCTCATCGGTTGCAACGGTACGAGTCACGGAGCAATCTTCTGCGCCCATGCCAGGGTCAGACCGTGCTCAGAAACCCAACCAAAACGCTGCGACAGCTCTCCGGTACTGGCGGCACCGCCTAATTCGGCGAGGCGTCATGCGCGCTGGAGGCTCTTCGAACTAAGCGAGCAACCACTTCGGTGCGGTTCTGCGCCTGCAACTTACGCATTATGTGCTGCAAATGCATCTTCACCGTGTGCCCCGACAAATTGAGTTTTCCTGCAATTACCTTATTTGAGCAACCGCATTGTAACTCCGCGAGGACATCCGCCTCCCGGGGGGTGAACTCGGCAATCGCTAAGTACTGCGCCCTATCATCTAAGCTTTTTTCGGCTTCATTTTTGGCTGAGCTATGCTCGTTATGCCCACTTAAGCCGTTTGTAACGGCTCCCAATAGTTGTGGACAGAATGTTCCTCCCGCCAGAACGAGACGAAGGCCGGCAAGGGCAATGTCAATGGGAAGTGAAGTCGAGAAAAAGCCGCGGATGCCTATCTTGAGCGCCTGACGGGCTATGTCGACGTCATCCGTACCTGAGAGCAACGTGATAGGAGCCTCAGGAAAACGTGCAGTAATTGCCGCGAGATCATCACGCAGGCTGGTACTCTCAACATCTCTGCCGGCCAGATCTAGCGCAATCAAACGCACCTCAACCCCAAGAGCTTTGTCGAGACTCTCAGTTGAGATCATATCGATAAAATTCCAACCGGCGAGTTCACCCTCAAGAAGCTTCACCACTGTCGTTCGCGCCAGTGTAGAATGTTGAATAACAATAACAGTTGGTGCATTGCGCCGCATATGGCGCTTAGATTTAGCACTGTTGGACACCTGCGTGTTCCCCCGAATATTTGCAACCCAACAGCAATTCATATTATTCTCGTTCTCGCTTCATGTCATGACAAAAAATCCGGGTGTATTCTCGCAATCAATATTCAGATCTCTCATGATAATTCTTGCGGCCTATAAGACATAAACGAGAGATAATCTAAGCCAGCATAGCGCGTTAATAATAGGTTAGAAGGCTTACTTATGAGAACCTGCGGAATAGACTTGTCGCGGCAGATTTTCGATCTTTCGCCTGATTCACCGGAGAGAATCAGGTCAACAAAGCTTTCACAGACGCTGAAAAGGTAACCGATCTGTTACAGATCCATTCAGGAAAGGGCCGTTGGATACAACGAGCTGCCGATCAACTCGGCTTCAACTCCATATCTCAATTCCAGGCATTTGCAGATCCAGATCGCAAAACAACCAGTACAAAAAAGCAAAAAAACACAATATCGCTGATTACCCGTTATGGTTACTGAAAAATAGAATATAACGACACATTAATATCGACCGTCATCACCTTTACTCAGGCAATACTGCGCAGGCACCAACAGATGCCGAACAGACATAACGACCGCTGCGCTCGAAATCTATCACAACGCAGAGAAGTTGTGGTGGAATATTCTGCATCTCTGGTAGAGGGTCGTGCGCGCCATTTTGGCCGAGGAGGCGAAAACCGGGCGAAGGAAGCGATCCAGCATATGGTTTGGAAAATGGCGCGAGGAACGGTTTCATGCAGTCGAGCCTCAGCAATGCAAATGGGAGGCTGTCCGCTAGGTATGCATGAAGCTCAGAATGTCGTCTACGAGAGCCGAATGGGCGTCCGTGAGGTTGCCGGCTCCACCGTGCCCCCCGATGCCGGCCAACTGCAGCGCATGCTGATCGTAGAGAACATGATCGATCTGCTGGGCGTCCGCCGTCCCGCCGGCGGGAACCGCAATGTTGATGGGGTGGAAATAGGCGAGATTGACGTCGACCAAGCTGCCGGTTGACGATCCAATCCCGCCGCCGCCACCCTCATGGCTGCCGGTAAAGATCGTCTCTGACGACATGTTGAAGCCACCGCCGTTGCCGCCGATGCCTGCGATCTGCATGCCGCCTTGATCGAATACTGCATTGTTTGTCTGATGAGCCTCCGCCGAGCCGCCTGCGGCGCCTACGGCGATGTTGATCGGTGAGAAGATGGCCACATTCACGTCGACCATGCTGCCGACGAAAACTCCATCGCCGCCATGGCCCGCATAATTGTCGCCGGTAAAAGTCAATGCAGTTCCTGGGCTCGTCGACGAGTCATGGCTCGCGAAGTTATGATCTCCGCCCGAGCCACCGACGCCGCCAATCTGGGTTGCGCCCTGCAGAAACACTGCATTGTTCGATTGGTCAGCGTGAGCTACCGCACCAGGGCCCGCCGCCACAGCCGTGTTCACGGGGGCAAACAGCGCGACATCGGAGCTTACAAGCCCGCCGTAGAAGAGGCCGACACCCCCCGATCCGGCATGATTGGCGTCACCGCCGCCGCCGATGGCCGCGTTGCCGCTTCCGCCATTCCCGCCTATCCCAGCCATTTCGGTGGGATGCTGATTGACGAGTGCGTCGTTGCCCTGGAAGGCGTCGGCACCCGAATGAGGTCCTGCAATAGCGGTATTGGAGGGCACGAAGACGGCCAATGCGTTGCTGTTGATCACGCCTTCGCTTATCCCGTCACCACCGCTGCCGGCTGAATTATAGCCCGGACCAGAAGCGACATCCAATGGAAGCCAAGTCGGCACCAGTGCCAGATGCCCCGCGGCCAAATTGAAGGCGGGGTTTTGATCGGTGCCCGCTTTGGGCAAGTCTTCCAACAACGGACGAATTTCCGTCATTACCGTCTCCATTCCGCGGTCGACCGCACGCCCACCGAGCATGCAGCGCATGTAGCCTGGATTGTTCAGGCATTGTGCATCTGAACGCAAGAAAAGCGGAGCCCGCAAATCGTCTACATCCCGTCGGCTAGTTCTATAGCCATTTGGCCGTCATGGCCGCAGGGTCCCGTTGCGCGGGTTTGAGGGCACTATATCCGCCTTTGGATAAGTGGCCCAACATCCTGCAGCCCCCTTTCCCGCGACGGAACCCGACAGTTTTATGGCCCCGAACGAGATCTCCTCCACCGAGTGCCGCCCGATCAGAACCCCGGAATACAGGCGATTCGCCGGGGCGGACGTTGGTTCGAAAAACGGTGCCGCTTCCACCAGGTCGAAGGCGTAATCATGACCATGCCATCCGGCGTCAAACACTAAGGACTAAGCCAAAATAACGCTCTGCCACCTCCAGGCATACGTCCGAAGGAACGTCGCCGAATATCCAGATAGCTCGCAGGTTAAATCGCGAGCAATATTCACGCGCGGTTATATTGGCTGGCGATGAGATGCTGGATACCCACGCCGTAGAAGGAACACAGACGAAACGAAATCGAAGGAGTGACATCAATGCCTATTCCACAATTGTCTGACACGATTCAGCTCAACGACCCACACGCAGGCGACGCGAGTGCCGGCAACGGCGCCGGCGGCTACAACTATGGAAACATTGACTACAACCCGGTTGCATATGTCGCCAATACGCAAGCGGTCGAGGGGACATCTACCGATCTGCACAACGGCGATCATGTTGGGCAGGTAGCGGATTGGAGCGCCGGCGGTGGCGGAAGCGGTGGCTTTACCATGGCCCAGAACGGCTTGTTTTCGACGGCCACGAACAGCGGCGCCGGCGGCGCGGGGGGAGACGCTCACTCCGACGGCAGTCAAGGAAACACGAGCGGCGGCGACACGGCTACTGTGAATGCGGCTACGACCGCGACACAATATACGCAGCTTCTGGCCGATCAGCATGCCACCATCCTCGCAGGCGTCGGCGGCAACGGCGGCAACGGGAACGTGGCTCGCGGCGGCGATATCTCGTCGGCATTGATTCACACGGATCCCGAAACGACGACGGTGAACAATGCTCTCGATCATTTCACAAACGACTTCGGTCATATCGATCTCAGCCATCTTGGCTCATGAACTCAGGCCCGAGGGTCGCCAGTTTCGGCTGGCGACCCTCAAGGGTTGCTGAGACGGCCCGCAGCGTCTTCTTGTCAGTATCAAGTGCAGCGAGATCTGATAATGACAAAGATTTCTATAAAGCCATCGCGCCCGCAGACACACCTCGTTGTTGCGCTCCGGGCTTGTGCCGGAGCCTTCGGGTTGGTTTTCCTTTATAGCTGCGGCTACAATCTCTTTCTTCTAGCGCCTTCAATCTATCTCCTGCAGATCTATGACAGGGTCCTGTCGAGCCGAAGCGTAGACACGCTCCTGATGTTGACGATAATTATCGCCATCGCCGTGGTGGTCGGGTCAACGCTGGATATCGTGCGCAGGGCAGCTCTTTCGCGCATCGGCAGCTGGCTGGATCACAGGCTACGGCCCATGGTGCTCACCGCATCATTCGAATATGCCGCTCGCGCCGATCCAGGAGCCGCCACGGAGTGCTACAGGGACCTGGCCGCATTGCGTCAGTTCCTCGATTCCCCGGCCAGTTCCCTTTTTTTTGACGTTCCCTGGGCGCCGGTATTTCTGCTCCTGCTCTTTCTCGTTCACCCGCTGCTTGGGACCATCGGTCTTTTGAGCGCACTTGCACTTTTGTTGTTTGCGTTCCTGACGGAGATGTCGACGCAAGAGCCCCTTGGCCGCGCCAATCTTGCCCTTTCGAGGAGCTATCTGCGATTTGCGAGCGCCCTCAAGAACATCGAGGTGATCCGGGCAATGGGCATGCAGTATGGCGCAGCGCTGGTCGTCTATCGCGATGCGGAAATGGCAAGAAGGGCGCAGGACATCGCGATGCACCGGACGGAGATCATTCTTGGTTTCTCCAAATCGATCCGCACGCTCGCGCAGATCCTCATGATGGGATCCGCTACATGGCTGGTGCTTTCGAGCAGCAGCAGTCCCGGAATCATCTTCGTTGCGAGTTTGCTGCTCGGGCGCGGGCTCGCACCAATCGAGGGCGCAATAGGTGCATGGCGCTCCTTCACGTATGCGCGGAATGCCTTCAATCGCTTGAACGGAATGCTGATCGCCGTCGCATCGGAACGCGATGCCCGAACCGTGCCGCTGCCGGAACCCAATGGCCTTGTTCTCGATAACGTCAGCTATATTCAGCCATTCGCCAACAGGCAGCTATTGACGGGCATCACATTGCGCCTCGCGCCAGGCGATTGCGTAGCGCTCATCGGTCCGTCGGGATCGGGAAAATCGACACTAGGTCGCATTATGGCAGGCGTTGTGCAAGCAACGAGCGGATATGCTCTTCTTGGTGGGGTCGATATCTCAGCCCTGCGCCTTTGCGGAGGGACCCGCCACGTCGGATACCTGCCGCAGGACATCGAGCTCTTCGGCGGTGCAATCAAGGATGTGATAGGCCGGCTGGACGGAGGGGATCCCGGCAAAGCGATCGATGCCGCGAAGCTGGTTGGATTGCACGAAGCGATCATGCGGCTGCCCAAGGGCTATGAGACCGATATCGGCGAAGGTGGAAACCTGCTCCTTAGAGCTCAGCGCCAGCAGCTGGGACTGGCACGGGCAGCCTACGGAAATCCGTCTCTTGTCGTTCTCGACGATCCGAACTCGAGCTTGGATTACGACGGCGAACGCATGCTGTTCAAGGCAATTGAGCGCATGAAATCCAAGGGGATGATCGTCGTCATCATAACGCACCGGATGGGAATCCTGCCCGTCACCAACAAGATTGCCATTATGCGTAACGGGACGGTGGCTGCCTTCGGCGACAGTGAGCGGATCTATGAAACTCATCTTCAACCACCATCTCGAACCGGAACATAGGGAAGGACGCCGCCATGACCCTTGTTCAACTGGACGCAACGCCGGCGAGATTTTCAAATTCGTCAAGGACGGCCCAGGGGGTCGCTCAACGATCGACGGCGACAGCCGGTCAACAGGCGGCCTATTCGCCGGAGATCGAGTCGAAACAGCGCGGACCCGCCCCCCCTTCGCCCATGCCGGCGCTCAGAGGCGTTGTTTGGACCGGTAACCTGTTGATCTCGGTCTTTATAGTCGGATTGGGAATCTGGTCGGTTCTGGCGCCGCTGAAAAGCGCTGCGATTGCATCGGGCGTTGTCGAACCGGAGTCCAGCCGTAAGACCATTCAGCATCTGGAAGGCGGAATTGTGCGGCGGATACTCGTCAAAAACGGCGATGCGGTCACGGCCGGGCAGATCGTGATAGAACTCGACGATACGAAGTCTCGCTCGGAGCGCGACAGTATTCAAGAGCAGCTTTGGGACGCGGAAGGAAGTCGAGCCCGCCTGCTTGCCGAGCAGACGGGCGCCGACCATGTCGCCTATCCGCCGGACCTCAGGGCAGCAATGGACAGAGATCCTGCGGTCGGCGCGATTCTGGCGGGACAACAGAAGATCTTCGAAGCCCGCCGCCGGGTCATGCAGGCTGAAGTTGCGATCACCAACGAGAAAGTCGCGCAGGTGCAGCAGGAAATCATCGGACTTGGCGCGCAGAAGACGGCACTCGCTGAAAGAGCCGCAATCTCGCAGCAAGAACTGGATCAGGTGACGGCCCTCAGCGCCAAAGGATTGGAAAGAAAGAACACACTTCTCAACCTGCAGCGGGAAAAAGCAGACCTTGCCGGCCAGCAGGGACAGGTAGAGGCGCAGATCTCTCGCGCCTATCAGGTGATCAGCGGATCGCAGGCCGACCTTGCCAAGCTTGAGAGCGACCGGTTGAGCGAGGTCGCGCAAGGCATGCGCGACACGGAAGGCCAGATCATGCAATTGCGCGAGCGCCTGTGGGCAATCGATGACCAACTTTCAAGGACCGATATCCGCGCTCCCGAAGATGGAATAATTATGAACTTGCGCATCCATACAGCCGGCGGTGTGATCGGCGCGGGCGAACCGCTCGTCGATCTTCTGCCACGCGCCGATCGCCTTGTCGTGTCTGCCCACGTCAGACCGGAAGACATCAATCTCGTCCGTGCAGGGCTCGAGGCGCAGGTTCACCTTCTTCCATACAATCAGCGGCGTGTTCCACTCCTGAAAGGTCGGGTCGAGTATGTATCAGCGGACCGTCTGATCGATACGCAGAGCGGTCAGCCCTACTTTGCCGCGACAATCCGTGTGACGGACGAACGGTTGGCGAAAATGAGCGATGTCGAACTGGTCGCGGGCATGCCCGCACAGACAATGATCGAAACGGGCAAAAGCAGCGTGGCGCTCTATGCTATCAGGCCACTCCTCGACAGCTTCAACAAAGCATTTCGTGAGGACTGAAGCGGTGATGGGCAAGAGAAAATTCGACGACGACCAGATTACGGGCATTCTGAAGGAGCACCAAGCCGGCGTGAAGGTGGCAGATGTCTGCCACAAGCACGGCATCAGCGAGCCGACCTTCTATCGGTGGCAATCCCTGCAATTCGGAAATGCCGGTCTCGATGCCAGAAGGGTGAGAGCACTGGAGGAAGAGAACCAGAAGCTCAAGAAGCTTTTGGCCGAAGCCATGCTCTCGGCGGCGACGCTGAGCGAGATGCTGGCGAAGACATCGAAAGGGCGAAGCTAGAGTATCGAGGAAAAGTGCGCAGCGGTTTTCCGTCCGGAATGCGTAAGAAAACAAGAAGATAGAGCATTTCCGCGATTCAAGGAAAGGCGGAAACGCATGTAAACAGACGGATTTGTCGGCCGCCTTTTTGACTCCGTATATCAGCGGCATCATATTTTTGGACAAGAAAGCCTCGCCAAGGGGCAAAGATATACGGCTTGAAACGTAGCAAGCTCCATCACAACGTGGCTCGCCTTGAACCAGCCCGAATCTATGGCCCAGATATCCATCTCGGCCACGGCATGGCCGTGAGACCGAACGGGTTGAAGCAGGCTGTTCGGCAATTTAAAATTCTACTTGCGAACGGGCGGGCCATACGTTTGCGCCGAGAATTGGCTCTCGCTCACGTTTGCGCTGTTGAAGACGACGCTTTCGTGATCCGCTGGAGGATCGGCGGATACGCCATCGATTTCGGCATGCAAACCTCGCTCCCGGCGGCTCTTATGGACACTGCTCAAGAAGGAACTCAGGCGAATTCGACCATCCGATCATAGTGCCGGTCGGACCGATCGCTCTCCAGCGAAAGGCCTACGCGGCGCTCTTGAAAGGATTGGAGCGGCTTATGATTTTCCGAAGCGTCTCCGGCCCCTGGCAGCGCTCGCAGAGAGCAATGGCGGTCGATATCCGGGGAGCCAGAGCCTATCTGACAGAGGGGACCGCCTGGTTCGAGCGTCGGGCCGTCATGGAAATCCCCCGTCCTTGACACCGGCAAGCATCGGAAAGCTGAACTCAGGTTTCAGCAAAACCTGTTTTTCGACCATGCGATCGCCGGCAATACAAGCCAGCAAGACGTGCCCCATCCGCTCGCCCGTGTCTGTCAGATCTTCATAGATGGTCTCGACCTTGGGCTGGATCTGGCTGAGCAATTTCGAGGTACGCTTTGCCACCACATCATATTCGACACCGAGCGCAAGGCCGTTGTCAGCCATGCCCGTGATCGTTGCCAGGGCCGAAACCTCGCCTCCGCAAGTAAAACCATCGGGAAAGCCGGGCTCCGATGCGCGACGGCTGATATAGTCGCGGATCTGTTCCACCGGACAGTCCAAATCGATCTCATTCGGGATCTCGTAGTCAACTCCCGCCTCGCGAACGGCCGTCATGAAACCGTGCAGCAGGTGCTGAGAAAAAGTCAGCCGCCTTGGCGGGAGGATGATCAACAGCTTCCGCCGTCCACGTTCCACCAGCCGCTTGGTCGCCTCATAGGCGAAACTGAAATTATCGTAGTCGACAAAGGGATGGCCGACGGTGAATTCCGTCCGCCCATGCGTGACAAAGGGAAAGTCGTTTTCGAGCAGAAGGCGAACGCGGGGATCGAAAGGCTCTGTTCGGGAGAAAATCAGCCCGTCGACCATCCGATTGCGCACCAGATATTGTACCGCCTCGATGTTGCTTCCATTGATGAAATTCGGCGTCACGATCAGGTGGTAGGCGGTATTCTTTAAGGCCTTGGCCAGGCCGTGCATGATGGAAATGCCGTAGCCCAGGATCTCCTCGTGCGGATCGAGCAGGACGCCGATGACGTTCGTCTTGCCCGTCTTCAAACGCTGCGCCGCGCGATCAGGCAGATATCCGATTTGAGCAGCGACTGCGTGAACGCGCTCGCGCGTCTCGACCGAAATCTGCGGTGCATTGCCCAGCGCGCGGGAGACGGTCGTGACGGCAAAGCCGGTCATCTCGGAAATTGTGCGGAGGGTCGGCTTTCCGCTTCTGCCCACGGGCGTCGCAAGGGACGCGGATCTTCCGGGAATATCTTTCAAGAGAATACTCAGCCTGCATCGGGGTCGGCGTCTTGTACGCTGTTTCGGCACGAAGTGCAAATGCGTTGACGAAAACGTTTTCCGAGCCGATATCTGGGTAAACACGTTCGAGGACATGGTCGATTTCCCCACTAAAAGTAAGACTATTCAGCTATTTATGCCGGATTCAGAAATCGGAAGCAGGATCTTGACTTGAGCTTATTTGTAACGTTTTAAATGCTTTCGCGGCGAGTGAGGCCGCAAGCAGATGGCATCCGCCTGAGGACGGAGGCTTTTAGGGGAGCGGAGGACAACCTTCGCTCGGACGATTTGCACAATTGGGAGGTTAGAATGATAAAGTTTCTGACGACGACGGCGGTAGTGGCGCTGTCGGTTGGTGGTTTGGGCGTATCGGCTCA
>NZ_AQHN01000026.1 GCF_000359745.1 Rhizobium freirei PRF 81 | reverse complement strand
AGTTACGGTGACAGTGCACTATTTCCTCAATGATGACTTTGGTTTGATCGCGAAAGGGGATTTGCACGCGCTCGTTCCCGCTTTGGGTGGCGTGATGTGGAATATCAGCGACGACGACCCGAGCAAGACGGGCATTTGCTTACTTTGGTCAAATCTGGAATCTTATTGAGTGCACTGTCACCGTAATTCTCCGAAGATTGAAAGAATTGCGCTTGGATATTGAAGCGGCGACTGTCCTAGTGATGACGTTATTGTCGACCACTACCGACAGGTTTTTTTACAATTCGAGATCATGTAAGCGCCATCGGCAAATCAGGAACTCGAATCCGCTATTTGGGCCTGGATCAATGGAATGTCAGGTCCAACTCAGCAATATACTCCACTGATTGTTGTGCAGATCAAATGCTGTTTCGATACGGCCCCACGGAAAAATATAGGCCGTCATCCCATGGGCGTACCTTTCCTGCGGATTGCCAAACTCAGCCATCAAGATCTCGTCATAGTGGCGTCGCACTTGATCGGGTTCAGCTCCGTCTCGATCGAGCAGCATGAAGGAAATTTTTTTTAATTCTTCTCTGAAAAAGCTTAACCTTGCAGCGGCCGGCCTTCCCAGCATGAAAACATCCTTAATCGAAATATGTCGCCAGCCGGTATCGACCTCCAAATCATTCCATACCGTAAGTCCCATCCCGACAACCTGAGAAAGCCGTTCGTTTCGAGCGAGCACTCGACCCTCTACCAAGAGAATTGAACCGTCACTCCTGTCAATGTTGCAAACCATTATCTAATCCTTGAATGGAATGGAAAACAGCGGCACCAGCGAATCCTTGTAGCTTGGTATAAAGAATTGCGGGGCCCCGCCGTTCCCCCAATCGGGGTTCGCCGTAGTCGAAGAACTGAAAGCAGCCGACGTATTTCCAACCACCTGATATACTGTAACGCCGTTTCTATAAGGTGGATAGGCTGGATTGGTGGTATTTGGCGCTATTTGAAGTGCACCATAATACCCTTTCGCGGTGCCGCCGGTGCCCAAGTATCCCTGCAAGCTCGTGTAGTAAGGCGATTGCCCCGGCGCGGCTCCGACCACATAACTTCCGCCAGAAAGTAAAACATCCACGTAGTTATCAACACCCGGATAATCGCCGCTCCCCTGCCACGAGCGAGCTTGCTGCGAGGGCGAAATCGTTGGGCTTCTTGTGCCCGGATAAGCGGAACCACTCAGCGGTTCGAGTTCGAATCCAAGCGATTGGTTGACACCTGTCGCAGGCGCCCCACTTGTGGCTGCACCAATAAAAACTCCATTCATGATCTCCCAAGTCGCCAAAGCCTTGTCGACTGCCGCTCTCGATTGAGCCGCTCCGTTAATCGTCTGAACCGCTTTGTCGAGTGCACCCGCAAAGTCCTTAGACGTGGTATGCTCGGTGGCATAAACCTGCGAGGCAAGATTATAGAGATTGAGCACCCGGGCAAAATACTGGGAGTTGATCGTCGCGTCCTGGTACTCATTGCCATACGCGTGGAAAAAGGAGCAATTTGTGCCGCCCGTGGCGCAGATAGTATTCCGGGGTGCGATGCTATCCAAAAATGCCGCAGCCGCGCTGTCCTGCGTAGCATCAGCCGCTGTCGCGTCCACCTGCTTCAGCGCCTGGGTCGTCAACTCACCGATCGCCACATTGATGGTATCCTTGCTGCAGCCAGATGGGCTTACGGCGTTGCCGCAAAGACCCTGTTCGTAAGCGAACCGTGCTGCATTGCTCCTGATTAGATTAGCCTCGTCGATGTGGAGCTGACGGTTGTACTTTTCCGCGTCCAACGCGGTGGCGGCACTTTGCGTGCCACCGGCTGCCATGCCGACCAGAACGGAAGCCCATTGACCCAGCGCGTTGCGCTCGTCCTGGGTGAGGTTGGGATTGTCCGCCAGCGCCTTGTCAACGATGGCGCCGATCAATTCCTGTGCCGCACCGGAAAGTGCGCCGGTTGAGACGTTGCCGCCGGCAACCAAGGCCGTGAGCGCACCTGCCGCCGCATGGAGTGCAACTTTCTCGGTACCGCCATCGGCAAGCTGGAATTTCTGACCAAGATAACCGATTGCCATGTTCATGAGCTGCGACAGCGCTGCGGCGCTCTGTTGCTGGGCCTTGAGCTTATCGATATCAAACGGTTCGACCTGGGTGTTGGCCTTCGCAGCGTCTGTGTTGAGACCAGACAGATCCTGTTTCTGGTTCGCCAGATTCAAGTTGCCAGGCGTAACGGTTGCCAGTGTTTCGCCGCGATCGCTCTGTTTCGCCGGCTGGCCAACGACCGGCACGGGAATGCCAGGGCCGACCAGGCTGATGCCGTAGCTTTTTGACGAGGCCGACATCGAGTTCGCAATGTTGGAATAGAGGATCTGATTGGCTGTTAGATCGTTGCTGGTGGGATCGGCGGTCGAGCCGATGAAGCCGCCGACAAGATCGATGGTGCCGTCCGTTCTGACGTGATAGCCGCCAGAACCAGCGAAGATACCAGTCTGCTGCGTCACGTTGGCGTAATCGCCAGTGATGCTGCCCTGATTGTAGCCGCCTCCGATCACTGAACCCTTCGGGCTCGGTCCGACGCTGAGCGAGGCGCTTTTGTTGCTCTCATTGTAGACTGCCGTGTCCTGGCGGCTCTCGATAATGATTCCGTTCTTGGCAGCGGCGTTGACCGTATTCCCGGAGAGCACGGCGCCGGCAAGTTTCAGCGTATCGCCAGAAACGATCGTGACGGTGTTTGTGCCACTGACGTTTGAATTCACCTGGGTGACTGAGCTGCCATTCGATTTGTCGCTGGCATAGCTGCCGCTCGCGCCAAAGCCGGCGCTCGATTGCGCCCCGAGGTTCAAGCTATAGCCAAAGCTGGCGCTACCCGATTTGCTGTTGCTCTTGTTGTCAGAGGTCGCTTGCACACTTTCCAGGTCGACATTGCCGGCCGCCGAGACCAGCACATGACCGCTGTTGGGGTCATCGGAGACCGTCGGTGTCTGGCCATCCTTGCCCATACCGGCGCTGATCTGCACGCCGCGACCGACGACATCGCCGGATTGGGCGACGATGGTCACCGAGCTGCCGCGGATCTCGGGCGGAACGGGGATCGATGTTGTCGCTTGCGATGAGCTTTCACTGAAGCTGTAACCAGCTGTGATCGAGATCGATGCGATGTTGCCAGAAGCCTTCCCGGTCGTGGCATATTGGTATGCGTTGCTAAGCGCGTTATAGCCGTTGACCCCCGCCAGGACCGCCGGTGCGATTCCATAGATGCCGTTATCCCCGGATAGCAGGCTGCCCGCTTGCATCGCCTGTTGGCCCGCTGAGATCAGCGATGACTGCACCGTCAGGCTGACACCGGCAAAGCTCTTCTTCTGCATCTCGGAAGCGTTGGTGACGTCGTTGCTCGAGAGCATGTTGACGTTATCGCGGGCAATCAGGCTGATCGGGCCGGCGGCCTGGATCTTTCCGGACTGGTCATTGATGTTGCGGTTGGCTGCGATGGTGATGCTGCCATCGGAGTCCAAGGTGCTGACCGCATTGATGTTGGCGTCCTTCGAGCGCTGGTCTTCCGACTTGGCGACACCAATGCCGATCGACAGGCTGCCGTCGCCGGCGGAGAAGTTGATGCCGAAGCCGGAGCGCTTGGTCTGGCTGGAGGAGGACTGTTCTTCCGCGCCGGGCGCGATGTTGACGTCGCGCGCCGAGGAAATCACCGTGCCCTCGCCGGAATGCGAAGACGAGCCGAAAATGTTGACGTCGCCCTGAGTTGACGTGATCGCCGTCGTGCCACCAGACGAAAGCGTCGAGCCGATGTTGTCGGTCGCGCTTTGACTGCTCTTTGAATCCTTCGACCCATAGATGGAGATAAACCCGCCGCCGGAGCCGACGCCGATGCCGGACTTCTTGACCTGCTTGTCGCTCTCGTGCTCCTCCTCGGCGCCCATGACGGTGACGGTCGAGCCGGAGAGGCTGAGATTGTTGCCGGCGGCCATGTTCGAGCCGGAGACGACGGTCTCGCCGCCCCCATTGGCGTTGATATTGCCAGAAGCCGAGATGGAGGAGCCAACGTTATTTTCGTCATAGCTGTGGGTGTGGGTCTTACTGGAAGAGAGGAAGCCGCTCGATTTGCTGTCAGAGGTGGTTTCGTCTGTATCCTTGCCGGAAGCGATGACGATGTTGCCGGCAGCGCTGATATTGGCGTTGGCTGTATGCGTTGCGTCACCGGCCGTGACGTCGGATGCCGAAATCGTGACATCGCCAGCCGTCGAGGCGATGTTGACGCCGGTCTGGCCGGAGATCGACGAGCCCTCAGCCGTGGTCGTGGTTTCGGTTGCCTTCTTCGAACCGGACTTGCTGGAGGAGGAGGCACTGTCGATGGCTTCCCCGATAGTAACGTCGCCCTTGGCGATCAGGTTGGCGGTGCCGCCCTTGGCGGCGATGTCGGAACCGATGACGCTGATGTTACCGGTGTCGGCCTCGACGGCAATGTGTCCATTCTGCGAGGTAACCGAGGACGCGTTGCTGGTAACGGCGGTCGAGGACGACTGGCCGCCCTTGTAGCCGGTGGCGACACCGGCAATCGTCTTCGATTGGCTCGTGGTCTGATCCTGCGAAGCGACGATCGCGATATTGCCGTTCGTCGAGACGATGCCGAGATTGCCGCCGGCTGTAAGCGACGAGCCGCCGATCAGCACGCCCTGATTGGCTGACACCAGCATGGCGCCGCCGGCGATGAGCGACGAGCCCTGCTGGATCTGGCTGGTCGTGGTCGTGATCGTGCCGCCTTGAGAAAGGTTCAGACGGTCCTTGCTGAGAACGGTATTGTCGACACCAGCAGAGATGATGCTGACAGTGCCGCTGGCGGAGGCGACGGACAGGTCGCCGCCGACCTTGGCGGAACTGGCGATAATGTTGACGCCGTTGGTGCCCGCAAGACTAAGGTTACCGCCAGTGGTTACGGTGGTGCCGACCAGCGTCTGGACACCACTGTTGTCCTGTTTGACGGCGCCCAGCGTTATGGTCTGGCCGGAGAGCTGCGCGCTGCCGCCGGCGGCCACCTTCGTACCGCTCAGCGTCAGGCTGCCGGCGCCGGCATCCATCTTCAGGTTGCCGCCGGCCGTGATCCCGCCATTGGCGGCGACCACGGTTTGCCCGCCGATGTTCATGGTCTGGGCGGCGAGCGTGATGCCGTTCTCGGCATTGAGATTCATGTTGCCGCCGGCGAGGAAAGCGCCGCCATTGGCCTTGATGCTATTGGCATTGATGGTCATGCCGTCGGCCGCAGAGAGATAGACGACCGGCACCAGCACCGGCGCGCCGTCGACCACCTCGGTCTGGTAGATGACCATCGATTGCGTCAATGACGCGGCCTGCTGAGGGCTCAACGCCTGCCCGAGACCGAGGCCATGCGCCGCGGCGTAAGCAACGCCGTTGTCGAGCAGCGTCTTCGTCTGGTCGGTGGCGTTATTGCCGGGAATGAAGGATCCCGCGCCGAGGCCATCACCGACCAATTGCCGCATCTGCTCGTCGATGAGCTGATTGTCGAAATAGGCATCGCCCAGGAAGGGAACCTTGGTCTCCGGCGTGTAGCCGATCCGGTCGATGAAATAAGCCGAGCTTAGAATTCCTTAACTCGGCCACAGGCCGGGGATTCAGAGTCTTTTGGGGCTGCAGTCCGCCAGTGCGCGAGCAAGTTTTTGCGCTCCTGATGCGTTAGATAGTTATAATTGACATTATCAAGCGCGGCGGCAGGACCGGTACATCCACCGGCGGCAGCGCCGACAGCTGCTGCCACCCATTAGGCAATGGCGCTCTTCTGGGTGTCCGTGAGATTGGGATTGGTCTGCAGGACCTGCTGAAGTACGCCATTGGCGATTTCAATCAGCCCACCGCCGAGAGCACCGGCACCAACGTTGGTGCCGGCGACCTGTGAGATGATTGCGCCGACGGCAGCATGCAAGGCAACCTTTTCGGGAGTTCCCTCGGCAAAGCCGAGCCGACGGTTTAGATCAGAAATCTGAGAAGTTTGTCACGGCCCAAAAATCTTCCCGAGTATTCCTAACCCAATAGCGGTGAGAATTCGGAATCATGTGTTCAAAATCGCACTCAGCACCCCACCACCCGTCCAGTATGACAGCCTCATATGAACGGCCACGCACCATGTGCATGAAGAGCTTTCGGTCATAATTTACGTAAAACTTAGGCAGCTTTGAGAATATCTTCGCCCTTAAGGATATCCACTCCTCCGGGATAGGAGTGCCAAATGAAAGGTATTGCTCGACGAGCCTGGACATATGACCAAATTCGCCATGATCGTCATTGAAAAACTCTGTACGGAGAAGCTCGGTATTAGCGACTTTGGCTGATTGGCCATCACGATATTGAGTAAAGAGCTCGTACGTCAGCCTTGGAATGCCTTCGCGAAAACTATTAAGTTGCTGCTGTCGCCACTGATCGATAGAAAGTTCTTTCGGTAAGAACTGTAGATATTGTGGCTTATTACACAGCGCTTCAATATTTTTTGCTTGGTCGAGGTTAAAATGGGCCTCCCAGTCAACAATCCAATAATAATTGCCGGAATGCACGAAAAAACCGATGCATTCTTCGCGCTCTAGGATGTTCTTCCGCAACTTACTAGTGATTTGATCCAAATTCATTTGAAAACTCCTGCTGCGTCAAGACTCTGCCCTTTGATGAAGCTTTAGCCATGAGGTCTGAATAGAATTGATCTAATTGAAGCGATATTGCACTCCCGGATGTCGTTGGATCAACGATCTGCACGGGCGCTCCACGATTTCCAGCCTGAGGAACTGCCATTTTCATAATTTCGTTATGAGTTGTGCGATCCACCTCAAACACTACCACATTACCGTCTTGACGCTTCTGAGAAAGATAATAAGCGGCATGGTCCGCGCTACCTGTGCTAACACAAATCGATCCCGTACACCCAGGCGAAATTGTAACCGATCCATCCGCATTTACAGTTAGCGCTTCGCGGCTTGTGGCCGTACCCGAACCGCCTCCTTGAACCCGGAAATATGGAACGCCCTCTGGAACGTCAGGTACAGCGTCCTGGATCGTGCTAGGCCTACCAGCAATAACTTCGTCAATAATCGTTCTGGCGCTACCAGTGCCGCCAAAGGCGATGATCCCTGCGATGATCGGATCGCGAATAACGCTTACGATCTGATCCTTTGAACCGGTCAGAAGGGCCTTAGCTGCGTCGCTTTTCAGCTTGGATGCCTCGTCCCCAAAGTCCTGACCGTTTTGGGCATCGCCGCTATCGGCATATTGCCATGCCTTCAGAAACACCATGTGCCGCTCAAGGAGCGACATCTCATCGCTCTCGCCATTTCCCGTCAGGGCGGCATCAAGATACTCTGCAGCCGCAATTCGCAGATCGGTGCGAGCCTTGACACAGGAAGCTGATGAATTACCGACACAGCTATCAAGTTTCTCGTCGCGACTGATCGTAAGCGCTTGAAGCTCCTTAACTCGACCGCAGGCCGGGGATTCAGGGTCTTTGGGGCTGCAGTCCGCCAGTGCGCGGGCAAGTTCCTTGCGCTCTTTATGCGTCAGATAATTGTAGTTAACATTGTCGAGCGCAGCGGCAGCGCCCGTGCCTCCGCCGGCGACGGCGCCGACAGCGGCTGCCACCCATTGGGTAATGGCGCTTTTCTGGGTGTCCGTGAGATTGGGATTGGTCTGCAGGACCTGCTGAAGTACGCCATTGGCGATTTCACTCAGCCCACCGCCGAGAGCACCGGCACCAACGTTGGTGCCAGCCACCTGTGAAACAATCGCGCCGACTGCAGCGTGCAGAGCAACCTTTTCGGGAGATCCTTCGTCAAAGCCGAGCCGATCTGAAAGCTCGCCGACGCCCATATTCAAAAGTGCCGACAAGGCGGCAGCGCTCTGCTGCTGGGCCTTCAGTTTGTCGATGTCGAAGGGGTCGACGGTATTGTTGGCCTTCGAAGCATCGGTATTGAGGCCAGAGAGAGCCTGGCTCTGGCCCGTCAGATTCCAGTTGCCCGGCGTAATCGTCGCCAGCGTCTCGCCGCTGTCGCTCTGCTTGGCCGGTTGACCTACGACCGGGACGGGAATGCCCACGCCGATCAGGCTGAAACCGTAACTGCTCGAGGATGCCGACATCGAATTCTCGATGTTGGAATAGAGGATCTGATTTGCGGCCAGATCGTTGTTTTTGGGATCGGCGGTCGAGCCGATGAAGCCGCCCTTCAGATCGATCGTGCCATCGGTATTGACGTGATAGCCGCCGGAACCAGCGAAGATGCCGCTCTGTTGAGAAACGTTGGCATAGTCGCCGGTGATGGTGCCCTGGTTATAACCGCCGCTGATGCCGCCGGAACTGATGCCGAGCTGGGCGCTCTTTGACTTTTCGTTATAGGAGGCCGCGTCCTGGCGGCTTTCGATCACAATGCCGTTGGCGGCGGTGGCGTTGACCGTTTTGCCGGAGAGGACACCACCAGCCAGAGTCAGCGTGTCGCCTGCAACGACCGTGACCGTATTGGTGCCGCTGACGCTAGAATTGACCTGCGTGACCGAGCTTGCCACCTGCTTGCCGGACCCGTAGGCGGCGTTCGCGGTCGGGCCGGCATTGAAGATGTTGCGGTTGGCATCGATGCTCGCGGCTACGCCGACGCTGACACTGCCCGACTTGCTGCTGCTCTTGCTGTCGCTGGTGGCCTGGACGCTTTCAAAATCAACATTACCTGCTGCGGAAATCAGTATGCTGCCGCTATCCGGATCACTGGAAAGAGCTGGCGCTTTGCCATCCTTGCCCATGCCGGCACTGATCTGCACGCCGCGACCGACGACGTCACCGGATTGGGCGACGATGGTCACCGAGCTGCCGCGGATGTCAGGCGGAACCGGGATCGAGGTCGTCGACTGCTGCGAGCTTTCGCTAAAACTATAGCCAGCCGTCAATGAGATCCCGGCGACGGCGGGCTTCAGGCCAGTTTTTGGATCGGGCTTGGCGTCGATGGCCGCCTTGATCGACGTGATCGCGTTATAGCCATTGACGCCGGCCAGGACCGCGGGAGCAATTCCGTAGATGCCGTTATCCCCGGAGAGCAGGCTACCAGCCTGCATCGCTTGCTGTCCGGCTCCGATCAGCGACGACTGCACCGACAGGCTGACACCAGCAAAGCTCTGCTTCTGCATCTCGGAGGCGTTGGTGACGTCATTGCTCGAGAGCATGTTGACGCTGTCACGGGCAATCAGACCGACCGGGCCGGCGGCGAGGATCTTGCCGGACTGGTCATTGATATTGCGGTTGGCGGCAATGGTAATGCTGCCACCGGAATCCAACGTGCTGACGGCATTGATATTGGCGTCTTTCGAACGCTTCTCTTCCGACTTGGCGACACCAATGCCGATCGACAGGCTACCGTTGCCGGAGGAGAAGTTGATGCCGAAGCCGGAACGCTTGGTCTGGCTGGAAGAGGATTGCTCTTCCGCGCCTGGCGCAATGTTGACGTCACGCGCTGATGAGATCGTCGTGCCGTCGCCGGAATGCGAGGACGAGCCGAAGATGTTGACGTCGCCCTGGGTCGAGGTGATCGTCGTCGTACCACCAGACGAAAGCGTCGAACCGATATTGTCGGTTGAGCTTTGGCTGCTCTTCGAATCCTTCGATCCGTAAATCGAGATAAATCCGCCGCCGGAACCGACGCCGATGCCGGATTTCTTGACCTGCTTGTCGCTCTCGTGCTCTTCCTCGGCGCCCATGACGGTGACAGTCGAACCGGACAACGACAGATAGTTGCCAGCGGCCATGCTGGAGCCGGAGACGACGGTCTCGCCAGTTGCATTGGCATTGATGTTGCCGGAAGCCGATATGGCGGAGCCAACGGTATCTTCGTCGTAAGTATGGGTATGGGTCTTCGACGACGACAGGAAACCACTCTTCTTGCTGTCGGTGGTGGTCTCGCCGGTGTTCTTGCCGGAAGCGATAACAATGTTGCCGGCCGCATTGATGTTGGCGTTAGCGGTATGAGTGGCATCGCCAGCCGTCACGTCCGAGGCCGAGATGGTGACGTTGCTGCTGGTGGAGGTGATGTTGACGCCGGTCTGGCCGGAGATCGACGAGCCCTCTGCCGTGGTCGTGGTTTCGCTGCGCTTCGTCTTGCCACTGCTGCTGGACGAAGATGCGCTGTCGGTCGCCTCACCAATGGTGATATCGCCCTTGGCAATGAGGTTGGCCGCACCGCCCTTGGCATCGATATCGGAACCAATGACGCTGATATTGCCCGTGTTGGCCTGAACAGTGACGTTGCCATTCTGCGAGGTAATCGAGGACGCGTTATTGGTAACGGCGGTAGAAGACGATTGCCCGCTCTTGTAGCCGGTGGCGACACCGGCAATTGTCTTCGATTGGCTCGTGGTCTGATCCTGCGAGGCGACGATTGCGATATTGCCATTCGTCGAGACGATGCCGAGATTGCCGCTGGCCGTCAGCGACGAGCCGCCGATCAGCACACCCTGATTACCCGATATCAGCATGGCGCCGCCGGCGATGAGCGACGAGCCCTGCTGGATCTGGCTGGTCGTGGTCGTGATCGTGCCGCCT
>NZ_AQHN01000025.1 GCF_000359745.1 Rhizobium freirei PRF 81 | reverse complement strand
TGCCCGCGTTGATGGTCATGCCGTCGGCCGCAGCAATCGCTCCGGAATTGTCGACACTCGCGGCATCGATGCTGACGGTGTTGCCGGCGATGGTGGCCGCGGACGTAACCTTGGCCCGATCCGCCGCCGAGAGATAGACGACCGGCACCAGCACCGGCGCGCCATCGACGATCTCGGTCTGATAGATGACCATCGACTGCGTCAGCGACGCGGCCTGCTCGGGGCTCAACGCCTGCCCAAGACCAAGCCCGTTCGCCTCGGCATAGGCGACGCCATTGTCGAGCAGG
>NZ_AQHN01000024.1 GCF_000359745.1 Rhizobium freirei PRF 81 | reverse complement strand
AACCTGGGTGGAGCTCAAGGCACCGACCTGGGCGGTCGAGAGGCCGGTGACGGACTTCGACGTTAGCGCACCGATTTGCGCGGTCGAGAGGCCCGCGACATTGTCGGTGGTCAGAGCGGCGACCTGAGTTGCATTGAACGTGCCGACCTGGGAGGTGCTGAGGGCACCGACCTGGGTGGAGGTGAGTGCGTGAACCTGCGTCGTCTTCAGGGCGGCGACTTGAGCCGTCGACAGGGCTGCAGCCTGGTCGGAGGAGAGCGCCGCGACATTGGCCGTGGACAGTCCGCCGAGTGCAACCGTATTGATGGCAGCGATATCGGCGGTCGACAGACCGGCGATTTCGGTGCTCGTCAAGGCACCGACCTGCGCGGCGTTGAGCGCGCCGACCTGAGCCGTGGTGAGGGCGGCAACGTTGGCCGAGCCGAGCACACCGACCTGGGCCGTGGTAAGACCGGCGATCGACTTGACGTTCAGCGCGGCGACCTGGGCGGTCGACAGGCCGGCGACATTATCGGTCGTCAACGCGGTTACCTGCGTTGCATTGAGGGTACCGACCTGAGCCGTGTTCAACGCGCCGAGCTGGGTGGATGTAAGGGCATGAACTTGTGTGGTCTTAAGCGCCGCGACCTGTTCGGTCCTCAAGGCGGCGGCCTGATCGGACGACAGGTTTGCGACATTGGCCGTGGACAGTCCGCCAAGGGCGGCGGTGTTGATGGCCGCGATATCGGCGGTTGACAGACCGGCGACCTCGGCGCTCGTCAAGGCGCCGATCTGCGCGGAGTTCAGCGCGCCGACCTGAGCCGTGGTGAGGGCGGCGACATTGGCCGAACCAAGCGCACCGACCTGAGCGGTGGAGAGGCCGGTAACCGACTTGGCGCTCAGCGCCGCGACCTGAGTGGTCGAGAGGCCGGCGACATTGTCGGTGGTCAGCGCAGTGACCTGAGTTGCGTTGAGCGTGCCGACCTGCGAGGCGCTGAGCGCCCCGACCTGGGTGGAGGTGAGCGCATTGACCTGGGTGGTCTTCAGGGCGGCAACCTGGCCCGTGGTCAGGGCGGCTGCCTGATCGGACGAGAGCGCCGCGACGTTGGCCGTCGACAGGCCGGCAAGAGCGGCCGTGCTGATCGCCGCGATGTCGGCGGTCGAGAAGCCGGCAATATCAGCAGTCGACAGGGCACCGATCTGGGCCGAGTTCAGGGCGCCGACAAGAGCGGGGCTCAGGGCCTCGACCTGGGTGGAGCTCAGGACGCCGACCTGGGCGGTCGAGAGGCCGGTGACGGACTTCGACGTCAGGGCACCGATTTGCGTGGTCGAGAGGCCCGCGACATTGTCGGTGGTGAGCGCCGCGACCTGAGTTGCATTGAGCGTGCCGACCTGGGAGGTGCTGAGGGCACCGACCTGGGTGGAGGTGAGTGCGTGAACCTGCGTCGTCTTCAGGGCGGCGACCTGAGCCGTCGACAGGGCTGCAGCCTGGTCGGAGGAGAG
>NZ_AQHN01000023.1 GCF_000359745.1 Rhizobium freirei PRF 81 | reverse complement strand
AGGGTCGAGACTCAATCAGATCCACCAATTGACGATAGCTGCGATGTAGCATGTTGCGGCGAAGTTTATGGCGAGCTTGTCGTAGCGTGTAGCGACGCGACGCCAGTCCTTGAGCCTGCAGAACATGCGCTCGATGATATTTCTGCGTTTATAGGCTTGAGGATCGAAGGCCTGGATTCGTTTACGGGTCGGATTGTTGGGAATGACCGGACGGGTTCCTCGCCGGATGAGGAAGAGCCGCAGGGCATTGCTGTCATAGGCGGTATCGGCAGCGCAGAGACGACTGGGCGGCAGGGGTTCGAGCAGGCTCATTGCGACAGGAGCATCGCCGCGCTGTCCGGGTGTTATTTTGACTGCGACGGGGCGGCCGCAACGAT
>NZ_AQHN01000022.1 GCF_000359745.1 Rhizobium freirei PRF 81 | reverse complement strand
TTTCTTAACCATATTGCTGTTTCTTAGGACCATCGAAGCGGCGAGTTAACCTTAACGGATTGGGTTGACAGGCATGATGCTGACTGTCGCTACCGGTTTTAGGTCCGGAATGTCCCTTAATTCAACCACTGCCAAAAGGGGCAAACATCATGACGAGCATTCTTACCAATAACGCTGCAATGGCTGCCCTCCAGACGCTGCGTGGCATCAGCAGCAACCTGCAGCAGACGCAGAGCCACGTATCGTCGGGCCTGCGCATCTCCAAGGCCTCCGACAACGCCGCTTACTGGTCGATCGCCACCAGCATGAAGTCCGACAATAGCGCCATCGGTGCTGTTTCCGACGCTCTCGGCCTCGGCGCCGCCAAGGTCGACACCGCGACCACGGCCGCCACCAGCG
>NZ_AQHN01000021.1 GCF_000359745.1 Rhizobium freirei PRF 81 | reverse complement strand
GTCGCCGTTCGCCTGCAGGTTCCAGCCCTTGCCGGCGGTCGTGTTCACCGCCGCGATCGCGTCGTTGACGGTGTTCTGGCCCGTGCCGCCGACATTGCTCATCGTCAGCTGGCCGGTCGTGGTGTCGTAGGCGGCGTTGCCGCCCAGCACCGTCGCCGTGCTGCTACCCAGATTGGTCACTTGCGTTCCCAATGTCCCCACAGCCTGGTTGGTGGCGAACAGCTGCGAACCGTTGATCGCGTCGGTGCTGCCGCCGCTGAGGCGGCCGGCGGCGACGTTCTGGATCTGACGCTGCGCCGTGCCGGAGCCGACGCTCACGACATCCCCAGCGGCCGGCGCGCCGCCGGAGAAGCTGTAGCTGGTGCCGTTGATGGTGGTGCTCGGCGTGGCGACCGCCGCCGAGACGGTCGAGCTGTTGCCCAGCGCGACGGCGCCGGCAAGACCCGTGCCCACCGTCACGCCATTGCCCATGACCATGACATTGGCCGAGTTGACGGTGTTCAAGTTGCCGACGATGCGGCTGTTGTCCGATCCGGCCGGCAGCTTGTTGTTGTTGCCGAAGATGCCCGACTCGTTGGCGCCCACCGTGCCGTTGTTGTTGCCCAGCGAGAAGGTGTTGTTGCCGGTGACCGTGGTCGGGTCGCCGATCGCGACCGAGTTATTGCCGCTCACCACGTTGCCTGTGCCGATGCTGATCGCCTGCGTGCCCGCGGCCTGGGAACCGGTGCCGATTGCAACGGTGCGGTCCGCAGACGCTACGGCATCGGCTCCAATGGAGACAGCACTGTCACCCACAGCTTCTGCAGCCGACCCCACGGCAAGTGCCGAGGCACCGGTCGCGCGCGCATCGCTGCCAATCGCCGCACCGTAGTTTCCGCTTGCGCTCGCATTCACGCCCAGCGCCAGTGCTCGATCTCCAGTGGCGCCGTCGTTGTTGTAGTTGCCTAGCGGCGTGCCACCGTCCTTAACGCTGTTGTAGTGCGTTGTGCTGGCTGCTAGGGCAGCGCCCACATTGGAGTAGGTGTTGCCGTTGACCATGTAGGTCGGCGCAGACACCGTGCCATCGCCGTTGACCGTCGAACCACCGCCCAGGTTCTTCGCCACGCTGCCCGACATCGCAAACAGCTGCGAGCCGTTCACCGCATCGGTCGAGGTCGATCCGATCGTGCCTGCCGCCAGGTTGGTCAGCTTCTGCGCATTGCCCGGAGCGGCCGCCGTGCCGCCTGACGCCGTCAGCACCGTGACGTCGGCCGTGCTGGTGCGCTGTACCACGCCGGCAGTGCCATTGTTGATGTTGGTCAGGCCGCTGTCGACGGCGCCGATGGCCGATCCGACATTGTTGTAGCTGCTGCCGCCGACCGTATAGCTCGGTGCCGTCCCGGCCTTCACGTCCGCGCCGCCACCCAGATAGGTGCTGGTGTTGGAGGCCACCGTGTCCAGCGTCTGGTTGGTCGAATAG
>NZ_AQHN01000020.1 GCF_000359745.1 Rhizobium freirei PRF 81 | reverse complement strand
CAGCAGGCTGGGCAGTCCTGCCAGCGGCAGCCAGACTTCAATACATGGATGATGCCACTGATCACGCGGCGGTCGTTGGTGCGGTGCGCTCCGGGTTGGTTCGTCGGTAACAGCAGTTCAATCGCTGCCCACTGATAATCATCCAGCCAGAATTCCCCTGCCGTGATCCAATCTCCTTCAAACAAGTACATTGATTCAAAAAGGCAAAATATAATCAACAAGGTGATAGGGTTTTCATCCTAAAGCTCTTCTTCGGCAACCGTAAACCTTTCGCCTTGGCTGAACTTTGCCAATTTGCCATCCTCATCGACGTCAACTAGTTCCTCGCCCTCATGTCGCAGACTCATGAAGGCGACGATCGCGACGATCGTGGCGAGGAAGATTGCACTCGTTATGATCGTGCCGAGGCCGAAGCCGCCATACTGGGCGGGCTGGGACAGCAAGTCGCCGAACGAGGCGCCTAAGGGTCTGGTCAGAATGTAGACCAGCCAGAAACCGAGTATCGGGTCCAGGTCGAGGAAGAAGTAGCCGATGGCGAGCGAGAGGATAATCATCCCGAACAGGACGCCGGTTGCCAGATAGCCCAGCGCGAACTTTTCGGCCACCAGGTCACCCGCCGCCGTGCCGAGCGCGAAAGTGAACAGGATAGCCAGCCAATAGAAGGCCTCGCGTCGGCCGGTGAAGATAGAGTGGATTGAAAGCGTCCGCTCCGTCCGAAACCACAGCAGGAACGTCAGCGCCAGGGCGCCCGAGAAAGCGATCGTCGTATCCAGCAGCGGCACATGGAAATTGTCGACTAGGTTGTCGGTGATCAACGTGCCGACGATGCTGATCAGCACCACGGACAGCCAGTATGCGGCCGGAACATAGCGCTTCTGCGCGAACTGCCAGATCAATGCGGCCGCCAGGATTGCCGACATAATCAGTGAAGTCGTCGTCAGCCCTAAACCCATCTGCACATTGAGATAGTCGGCCGCCGTTTCCCCCATGGTGACAGCCATTAGTTTTATGAGCCAGAAGTCGGTCGTGACGCGGGGAACGCGATTATAAACAGCAGCTTTGGTGGTCGGTACAGACATTGTGCATATCCTTGAATAGGCGTCGAACGTCTCGAAGGGCGGTTTGCGGAGTGACAGGGTTCGTTGCCCGCTATTGAGCAGGCTGAGCCGGATTGTTGAGAACCGCCGTGAGGGCGGCGAGGGTCTTGTTGGCCTTCTCCGCGGACGGGCTCGATTGGCGAAGGGCCTTCAGGGCAGCGTCGGAGGCGGCATCGATGTTATTCCAGTCGTTCTGGTTCAGCGGACGGATCGCGGTCTCTGCCTGGTCCCAGGCCGTCTCATAGTCGGTGATGCGCTTCGCGGCACCGGCCAGATCGCCCTTGGAAGTGAGGGTCTGGACGTCAGCTATGATGGTCTTGAACGATGATAGATTGCCTAGGCCCGCGGCTTTGGCCGGTGCGGTGCTGGTGTAGAACTCAAAACCGGTGAAAGCCGCCACCGGAGCGGCAATAAGCGCGATGGCAAGAAAAATCTGTCTCATCAGTGGATATCCCTGAATTCTGTAAGTGCAAGGAAGCCATCACTTCAGTGTCACCCCTTGCCAGTTGAGTGCCGCGCCTGCCGCGGTGGCGCGATACGTTCGCTCCTTTGCCGGCGGCGTGCGGCTGGCCTGCTTTGACTACGCGGGTTCAATTAGCTGAGAATTAGAGCGGATGCCGGCGTAGCACTTGATAGCAAACAACCGCGTGCCAATTGCGTGCGAACGCGGCGGCCAGTAATGGCACTGGCCGCCGCAATCTTCATTTCTGCGGAATCACATGGGAGATGACCGCCTTACCGCCCTTATCCGCATAGGTTAGCTTGACCTTATCGCCGACGCGGAGTTTGGTGTCTTCAATTCCTTCGGGCAGGGAGTAAGTCTTGCCGTCCGACAAAGTGATCGTATCGGCATTCTTGCTGATTGCGGTGATCGTGCCGGATGTCTGGGCGGCAGATGCGGCGCTGATCGGCGCCAGCACCAGCATCGCGGCCGTGATCATTTGCGGTTTGATTTGCTTAATCCTTTCAAGATCTCGGCCGCCAAAATTTATCTTTTCCCGCAACGGCGGCATGGTTGCGAGAAAACAGAGTCTCACTCGCCTCTGAGCTTTTCTGTGACGTGTGTCCCGCTGCGTATTGCCTCGCCCGTCGCGGCCACCAGAGCCGCGCTCGCCGTCGTGACGATAAGAGCTGCGAGATAGAGCCATGGCACCGAAAGCGTCTCGGGCGGTGGGTCGAACACCCCTGTCAGCAGCTTGACGAGCACGTAGGCAATCAGCACGCCTGCCGCGAGACCCAGGACCATGCCGCTGCCAGTAACCAATGCCGCTTCACTCCAGAGGAAGGCGCCGAGCTGTCGTGGTCGGGCTCCTAGAGCAACGAGAACGGCGAAGGAGCGCTCGCGGTCGGCAAAGCCAAGGCCAAGCACCAGTCCGCCCGAGGCGGCCAGCATGACCAAGGCGAAGATAAGTTCTAGCCGCGTTAGTCCGGCGAGATCAATTGCGGTGAGGCTCGACCCAATCAGGGCGACGGCATCGCCGATCTGGCTGACCTTGAGTCCAGGGATGCCCGCAGTCGCATTTCGGGCGGCCAAAGCGACGCGGGCGGGATCACCGCTCGATCGAATGAGAACAATCTCGCTTGCTGAGGAACCGGTTTGCTGGGCGATGTAAGCCGCGTTAGCGACCAGGAACGAGTCCTTGGGCGCGGTCGGGAATTCGCGCACCACGCCCACGATGTGAAAGGGCACGACGTGATATTGGTGATCGGCCGCGTTTTGCAGACGAAGGTTGATGCCGTCGCCGCGGCTAAGCTGATAATCGTTCACGGTTTCCTGGGAGACCAGCACACCATCGGGCGTTTGCGTGAGGTCGGCGAGTGTCCTTCTGGCATTGCCGTTGGCGAAATAGGCGTCGGACATGGCCGTAGCCGTCCCGATGCGTGTCGGATCGATGCCATAGAGATCCTGAAGGTCGGTTCCGACGTATGCGTATCGGTGTTGCATCGGCTGGGCCGCCGCCACGCCCGGTAACCTGGAGAGACTGCCGAGGACTTGGGAGGCGGGTGCGGCGGATGTGCCCGTGACGGTGACATCGGCACCGTTGGTAAGTTCAGCGTCAACCCGCGCCTGGGCTTCATAGGTTGCGTTGAAAATCGCGGTTGACGATGCAAAGGCGAAAGCAAGCGCAGCCAGGCCGATGCCAGCAGTCAGTCGGCGGGCTTGTCGCCCAAAGGTCGCAGCCACCACATCCGACAGACGCCCGGCGACGGGTCGCAAGCCCTTGGCTATCACAGGTCGTCCTTGCCGCAGCCCAGCCCCGACGAGCCGCATGGCCAACAGCGCTAGACCTGTCCAGAGCATCATAGGGGCGAGGAAGGCGGTGTAGTCGACCGCCGTCGCCGTCACGCCCTCCGGCGCGAGAACGACCTGATATCCGCCCGCTGCTGAACGCAAGTAGAACGCCGCAGAGAGCGCAAGCAGTATCAGATCGAGATAGAAGTGGGCCCAGAGCGGAGTCCGGTCACGGCCGACCGGCCGCCGCGCGGCCGCAACGGTCGACCTGCGGGTGTCGCACCAGGCAGGGATCACGATCGCTGCGAGCGAAAGCGCGATCCCTGCCACCGCCACAGCGCTAAGAAAAGGAAACGCTGTGCTGTGCAAGAGTGCCACCCGGAGGATGAAATTCGCGGCAAAAGCAGCAAGGAGAATACCGAGGATCGCACCGCCGATACCCGCAACTGCCGCTTCAGCGGCAGCCAAGCGAAGAACTGTATCTACCGTTGCTCCCCGCAAGCGCAGCAGCGCCTGGTCGCGACGGCGCTTGTCCCGCCCAGCTCCCGCTACGGCAAGCGTCAGCAGAATGGCGAGGATTGTTCCTGGTGCGCCGAGGAACAGGAAAACCAGCCGCGCGTAGAGGGCATCTTCGCGCACCGCTCCCAGCCGAGCTGCCAGATTGTTGGCAAGCAGCGCGGTTCCCGCGATGCGGGCCTCGAAATTGTGACCTTGCTCAGTTGCCCGGATGCTCGCGGCGACCGGATCGGCGGGCAGGCCGCGGTGATCGAGCTTGACGTGGAATTCAGTCTTGACGGTATCGGGCCGGCTGGCACCCTGCTGCTCGAACACCTGCCGCCACTGGGTTGTCGGCAACAGCAAGACGTTGTCGGGCGGAGCTTGCGATGCGACGCGGGAAGCGAGACCGATCGCCTGAAACATCGCATCGGCGTTCGGCAAATCGACGATGCCGGCGATCGTCATCCTGACATCAGGCGCCTGGTAGCGGTGGACGACAACCTGATCCCCCACCGTGACATGCAGGTTGGCGGCAGTCTGCTGTGCTATCAGGATGCCATCGACCGACCCGACCAGCCGTCGAACTTGTCCGGGGAATTGGTCGAAATAGCTCGGTTCAATGCCAAGCACCGCGCCGCCACCCGCGGTCTGCACGGTACCTCCCGTGCTCGCCTCAAAGCCTGGTACGTCGGCATAGTTGATCAACTGCAAGCCGGTAACCGGCGCGGCCGAGCGGATCGCAGCCTCGACTGCACCATGATCTGCCCCCGGCAGTGACTGGACCTGCCAGTCGACGGGCACTTGGGCGGCGGACCGTGCCGTCATCTCAGTCGCGCTGGATTGTAAAAAGGCGCCCAGGCATACGATGAAGGCGACCGTCAGCGCTACACCGCCGATGGTGCCGACGAGGCGACCGGAACGGGTTCGGATAAGTCCGATCAACCAGCGCCTGTACATGCGGGCCTCTCGTCCATGCTTTCGAATTTGCCATGACGCATCCGCCAGATGCGGTTCATCTTTGCCGCCACACGCTCATCATGCGTTGCGACGACGATGGCACTTCCGGTCTGGCGCCCCCAGGCAAGTAGCCGGTCTACCAGTATCGCAGCGCCGGCCTGATCGAGTTGGCCCGTCGGCTCGTCGGCAACAATCAATTCTGGATCGGTTACAATTGCTCTAGCTACGGCGATCCGTTCAGCCTGGCCGCCGGAGAGCTGCTCGGGAAGCTTCGGCGCAAGGAGCTCGACCCCGAAAGTGGCAAGCGCTGTCAAGGCGCGAGCGTGGGCTTCGCAACCGTTACCGAGAAGGATCGGCAGCTTGACGTTCTCGACGGCGGTGAGCGCGGGCATGAGGTTCGCGGATTGGAAGACGACGCCGATCCGCTCGGGGCGCAATGTGTCGGACGAACCAAGCCCAGGCCATTCCACTTGTCCTGAGCTCGGGATGTCCAGCCCTGCGATCAGGTTTAAAAGCGTCGTCTTTCCGCAGCCCGACGGTCCCATAATGGCGATGTTTTCGCCGGCGCTAATCTTGAAAGAGCAGCCTTGAACGGCCGACACGACGCCTCGCTCACGCTGGAAGCTGCGCCAAAGGTCGGCGCCCACAAGTAAAGTTCTAGCCATGCACAATGCCTCCATCACGGATGTCGACAATGCGATCGGCCCGTGCGGCGAGCGCGGGGCTATGCGTGACGATCAGGATGGCGGCACCGTTGCGGCAAGTTTCGATCAGACGATCGATGACGAGTTGTTCCGTCGCTGCATCGACCTCTGCGGTCGGCTCATCGCAGAGCAAGATCGACGGTTTTGCCGCGAGTGCCACGGCCAGGCCAGCGCGCGCCGCCTCACCGCCTGAAAGGTGAGCGGGCAAGACATCCGCCAAGCCATCCAGGCCCAGGCTGTCGAGAAGGCTATCGATCTCATCCGATCGGCCGTGGCCGGAAATCTCTATCTGCAGACGGATGTTGCCTCGCACCGTCAGGTGATCGAAAAGATTTCCGGACTGCATGAGCATTCCGAAATGGCGCGCCCTAAGCCGAGCTCGCTCCCACTCGGGGCGTCGAGTCATGCGCTCTCCCAGAACCGTGACCACGCCGCCGTCCGGCTCATCGAGCCCGGCAAGACAGGCAAGCAGCGTCGATTTCCCGCTGCCTGACGGGCCTCTCAACGCAGTGAATTGTCCGGCATCGAGGACGAGGGCAACCCCGCGCAAGGCCACGACTTCGTCGTCGCCTGCATGATAGAAGCGATAAAGCTCGGTCGCCTCCAACATACGCATATACTCACCTCCACTTTAAAGAGTTGGAGATCAACTGCCACTGGTCGACATTGTCTGCACCGGCCGGTGCGGCGAGATCGAGTGTGAGCGTCCTGCCATCCTTGAACAGGATGAAGCGCTCGTGCTCGAGCCTGATCTGCTTGTTCGCGACCGGATTTGGCGCGGAATTCGACAGATAGCTGATGCGAACGGCCGGCCCGGCTGTGAGCTTTACATCCTTGGCTGCGGTGACTTTGATGGCGTGTCCGGCCGTCTTGAGGTCCGGGATTTCGTGGGCCTGGGCTGAGGAAGCCGTTGGAGCAGCGCTGGCGGTGCCAACGGTCGCATTCAGCTCATCATATTTATCGAAGAACCGAACGCCATGATCGATCTCGGTACGTGACCATCCTTGGGGCACCTTCAGGTCAAATCCGTCGGGAGAGTTGTAGGTAATGAAGACCTGATTGTCCGGAATGTCCCCCGGCGGGTTCGTCTCAGGCGCAACGAGCTTTTCCTGTGCCAGCGCGGGAGGAAACGCGCCGGCTGACATCAACAACAGGACGGCTAATGCGGCGGCTATTCGATAGCGGACAGGCATGATCAATGCTCCTCTGCGGACTGGAGAGGGCATGTAACGCCAGCAGAATTAGGAGGGTCTTAGATTATCCGCCATTGTGCAGTCGGCCTGCACCAAAATCTGTGCAGGTGGATGCGTTTAGGTTACGTTGAAGCATGCGTATTCTTGTGATCGAAGATGATGTCATGCTTGGCCAGGCCCTCGTGCAAGCCCTCGACGATGCCGGCATGTCGGTAGACTGGGTGCGTGACGGGCAACTCGGGGATGAAGCGGTCGCAGTTGGCGGGCATGGTCTTGTACTGCTCGACCTAGGCTTGCCTGGCCGTTCGGGCCTGGAAATCCTGCGCTCGCTGCGGACGGCCGGCGACAAGAGGCCAATCCTGGTGATCACCGCTCGTGACGGACTCGACGATCGCGTCACGGGGCTTGACCTCGGGGCCGACGACTATCTGGTGAAGCCGTTCGAGGTGAAAGAACTGCTCGCGCGCATGCGTGCAGTCTTGCGCCGACATGGAGGTCAGGCGGTTTCAATCCTCTGCACGAGCGAGATCGAGCTCGATCTATCAAGTCATGAGGTAAAATATCGCGAGTACAGCGAAGTGTTGCCGGCGCGCGAATTCGCGCTGCTTCATGCATTACTGGAACGCCCCGGAACAATTCTATCCCGCACCCAGCTTGAGGAAAGGCTCTATGGCTGGGGCGAGGAGGTGGAAAGCAACGCAATCGACGTACTCATTCACTACGTGCGACGTAAGTTCGACAAGGACATCATACGCAACATCCGGGGGGCCGGCTGGATGGTTTCCAAGTGAAAGGCGAGATTTCGATTCGACGTACCGCTTTCATATGGCTCGCTGGGTTAATGGCGGCCATCGGCGTCTGCGCGGCGATAACATCGTCCTTCCTCGTCAGGAAGGAAGCATCCGACTTCCTCGACAATCAGCTGCGGCAGATCGCGCTCTATGTCGGGGACGCGCCTCCCGTGCCAGATGGCCGGGTTGGCTATGTGCCGCATGATCCCGAGGACGACTTCGTCATCCAGGTCTGGGATGCGGCCGGCAAGCCGTTGCGACTTTCGCATCCAGCCGTAAATATTCCGCGCCAAACGGCGACCGGGTTTGCCGATATTTCGACCGGCAGTGACAATTGGCGCGTCTACACGCTAGCCGCGTCGGATCGAACTGTTCAGGTTTCCCAGGATATGAGCGTCCGGCAGGAACTGGCGGCCAATGCAGCGCTCCAGGCGGCACTTCCAATCATCGTTCTGATCCCGTTGTCATTGCTGACACTTAGCTGGATCGTTGATCGGATCATGGCTCGACTCAATCGCCTGGCCATCGCGGTCGCCTCCCGAGACACGACGGTGGACAGCCCTGTTCCGACCGACGACGTGCCCACCGAAGTCATTCCCTTCGTGAGTTCGATCAATCTACTGCTCTCACGGCTACGCGCCTTGCTGGAGCGACAGCGGCGGTTCATCTCGGATGCGGCCCATGAATTGCGCACACCGCTCTCGGCGCTGCAAATTCAAATCGACAACCTTCGGCACGACGACCGGGATGGCCGATTTTCCCAGCGTTTGACCGAGCTCGAAGCCGGAATAGGCAGGGCCACCAGCCTCGTGAGCAAGCTCTTGCGCCTCGCGCGCTACGAGGCCCAAGAGACCGCGCCCGCGCCACAGCCGATCGACCTCGTCCAGCTTGCGGTTGACACCGTCGCGCGCCTCACTCCACTCGCGGAGAGCCGCCGGATTGACCTGGGCATCACGCGCCAGGACAAGGCGACTGCGGTCGGTTCGCTTAGTGATTTCGAGATCATCCTTGACAATCTGGTCGAGAACGCCGTGCGATACACGCCACCGTACGGAACGGTCGACGTAGCGGTGGCCGTAGCCGGGCAAGAAATACAAATCGAAATCCGCGACACTGGCCCCGGCATTACGGAGGAAGAGATGCCACGCGTCTTTGAACGGTTCTTCAGGGCAAGGCCTCAGGATAGCGAGGGGAGCGGCTTGGGGCTGGCGATCGCGAAAGCCGCGGCCGAAAGACAAGGAGCGCGGCTAACCCTCGCCATGCGCGAGGATGGGCCTGGCCTTGTCGCAAGCCTCATTGTACCAAAGATCTTACTGAGGGCTTAGCTTCGTTCCCGCCTAGGCGTTACAGGGGTCGCGCGTATCGGGTCCGGCCGGGTGGACTTCGCAATAGCACTCTGCTTGCTGAGCGTAGGGTTCCGCCCCCTTCCGCAAACGCCCCCTTCCAGGAACAGGCCATGCGGGCGGCGATCGAATGCGCGGGCTTCAGCCCTGGTGAGGCCGACCAGCTGCGCCGCGCCATGGCAACCTTCAAACACACCGGCGGTGTGAGCAAATTCGGCCAGAAGCTGATCGCCGGCATGGTGGCGAATGGCTATGAGCCCGAGTTCGCCGAGAAGACCTCCAAGCAGCTCGAAGGGCTCGGAAGTTACGGTTTTCCGGAAAGCCATGCCGCTTCCTTCGCCCTCATCGCCTATGCTTCCGCCTGGCTGAAATGCTGGCTCGTTCCTGCGTGCGGATCTTTCGAAACGCCGCATCGTCACCTGCCGCGAAGCGATGCAGTCGCGCGATGGCAAATGGCTTGAAGCCGCCGGCCTCGTTCTTGTCCGTCAGCGACCGGGCTCGGCAAAGGGCGTCATGTTCATCACCATCGAGGATGATACCGGAATTGCCAATCTGGTCGTCTGGGTAAAGACATTCGAAAAATACCGCCGCGCCGTCCTCGGCGCCGGCATGCTCGGTGTCTACGGCCGCATCCAGCGGGAAGGGGAGGTGGTGCATCTCGTTGCCCATCGCCTCACCGACCTCCCGCGAGAGCTCAGAGGCGTCGGCTACCGCGACCATACCTTTCCGCTGCCGCATGGACGCGGGGACGAGTTTCATCATGGATCCCCAACGCCCGATCCGCGCGGGCTGCCGAAGGGGCCGCAACCGCGCGACATGTCGATCCCTATCTGCATCTCGATGCAATCAGAGGGTGAAGACGCGGGATTTCAGATAATTGAGGGAAGGGGATTGCCATGAACGTAGCACGCTCATTTAACAACTGCGGCGGGTACTGCCAGGGTGATGGAGTTACTCGCTTTTCGCATAACACATGACTGCCATGCAAAGAAATGCCTATCAACTGCGCAAGAAATAAGTATGATTATTTTCATCGAAGCGATGCACCTCCTCCCGCGTCCCTTCGATATGCAGGCGCCCCATCCTCCTCCCAGGGTCGTCTGTGGGAATGACAGCACTCCTCCTCCCAGCTGTCGTTCGTTTTTTCGAAAGCCTGCCGCACCTCCTCCCGCGGCAGGCTTTTTCGTCTTCGGCGCGGGCGTAATCATCACGATGCACGCCCGGGATGCGTGACAGCATCGCGAAAATCTGATTCTTCGCGGTTCCACGCACATTGGAAGACGCTAATATGGATGCCACAGAGAACGACCTGCGTTTGATCGCCGTCATGCGGCGCTATTTCGCAATCAAGGAGGAGCTGACGGGCTTGAAGTCGTCGCTCGAGGGGACACGGAAAGCGGCAGGAACGGAGATCGGCGAATTCTACCACGTACGCGTGGATAGTGAGCATGCCGAGCAGGTGATCCGCACCGTCGCCTTGAAAAAGGAAATGGACGTTCTGATGGCCCTCGCCGAAGGCTGGGCGAGAGGAGCGATCATCGATCTTGGTGCATCGGCGGATTGATCCCTTGGTCGACGGTATATGTGGTCTTGCGGCATGCAGAAACCGCGATCTCGCAGATTCTGCTCGAACTGCCCGGGTACCCGAAAACCAACCGTTGGGCAGTAGTTCAAGAAGGCGTCGCTGAGACAGTAATAGCGACGGTGGAAAGCAGTAACATAGTCTATTGACAATCCGCTTGAACTCGAAGGATTGCGCGAGATTTTTTCTTTTAGAAGAAAGAATAAAATACTTAATAGTCAATTGACAATGCTTATGAATTGAATTCAACTTATGCATGAATGAAAAATCATACGTTTTCGTTTTAAGAGGGAAACCGTTGCGAGCCATCGTTCGTTGGACGGCTGCGTTATCTGCCGCGGCTTTACTATGCTCTTGCTCCGTAGTTCCTTCCGCGAAGGATACGACAGACCTTGACACTGCACTTATCAAGGCGGCCGTGCACTGCGAGATGCGGGATGCATTCGTGGATCTGCTCGGCGCGGCGATCACGCGAGACAAGAAGAACCTTGATGTTGCCGAAGCCCTTAGTCGAGAGCATTTTGCAAAGTTCATTCCTCCAGCCGGGCAGGATCCTGATGAAGCTAAAGCAGATTACGAGGCACGCGCTTTCGAAGAATTTTTGAAATCTGGCTATAAGAAACTGAAAGATCCAGAGCTTGCGTTTGTGGTTGAAACATACTCGAAAATTTATATCGGCTACCGCTTCCAATTCAACATTACGCAAACTGACGATCTTGGCGCTAATATTAATATCCTGAGTGTTCTCGGAAACGGCAAGGTGAATTATCCGATCGGAGGCTCTTTCGAGGGAAAGCGGGCATCAACCAACGACACAGCCCAGAAAGATGTATTGGGCGAGTTGTTCACCGACCGGGCACGCATTCGCGTATGCAATGCGATTCGTAAAGGCTAAAGGCCGGAGAACTACGCCTATCCTATTGCCGGAAGGCTAGGATTAAAGAGGAAAGCAGCCGAATTTATAACCGATAATCAATCCGGCAACCTTATCGGCCAGTATTCAGATAGTGATTTGGTACTTTCTTCTGCAG
Source organism: Rhizobium freirei PRF 81 (assembly GCF_000359745.1). Taxonomy (GTDB): domain Bacteria; phylum Pseudomonadota; class Alphaproteobacteria; order Rhizobiales; family Rhizobiaceae; genus Rhizobium; species Rhizobium freirei. Next base: position 31,642 of record NZ_AQHN01000020.1, on the reverse strand, counting down.
ACAAACCTCCGAGACCCACCGAAACATGGACGCTTCATTTTACAACTACACTTAAGGGCAGCCTAAATGGCGCCAAGCTCGAGTTGAATGATCAATCTCACGGGACTGCAGTGAACGGCGCAGGCTTGACGGCAACGACTGAGCGCGTTGACGAGCATATGCTAACCCTCGTTATGCAGCTTCCCTTGGAAGATGGATTGACCATTGCTGAAAAGCGTAACAGGGCGGAAGCCAGGGAACGCAATGAGCAGGCAGCATCAATTGCGAGAGAACTGCGGCGCGTGGACGATAATCAAACCAATTCGCGGGTTCTAAATTTGCTCCTAGGTCGATAATTCTTTAACCAACTCCGAGGTGAGGGAAGATCACAATGACAAAAGAAATGTCAATAAAGGGTGTCGTCTACCATGTTCAAGCGATCATCGATCAGGGGCGGGTTGACGAGTTTCTAGCAGCTTGTGACCGTAACGGGTTTACCACAATGAGCGGTCCAGATGGGCTCATAGCATTCACGCGGAATTTCCTATCAGCAGCATCGAGCACCTCTGCAATGCCCAAATTCAGCGAAACCTTGGATGCAAAGGTTAAGACAGTTATCGGTCAGAGTTTACAAATAAACCAATCGAAGATCGATGTTTGCGACTGCTGAACGGCTTTGCGAATCGTTGTTTCGTATTGGAGATCTGAATTTACAGTTGCGTTAGACGATCAGTCTCGCCGCATACCCCTGCTTCCGCTCAGCATCGTTATAATAGCTTGCCGCCTGTTGTAGCGACTTGTGCAACGACTGCTGCATAGCCTCCTGCAGAGGAACGCCGCGGTTGGCGTGCGTCGGTCAGATAGCCGGACCGTAGCCCATGCGCCGAAAACGCCTGCGGATCGAGGCCCGCCCGTTTGCACCGGCTCTTAAGGATCAGATTGACCGACTGCGGCGTCAACGCCCGCCGGTCGATGTTGCCCCGTTGGTCGATGAGGCGGAAGATCGGTCCGGTGGCGATCCTGGCTCCGCCAGCCATTGCTTCAACGCGGTGACCGGCCGGCCGATCAGAACGGCATGCGCCCCGTCCTCGGCCGTCGTCGTCTTGGTGCTGCCGAGATGGATGGTCAGGCAGGGCAGGAGAGGGGAGGCCGAATTTCTCGGATCGGCATGCACCGGCTCCTCGCCGACAAGATCCTTGACCGGCGGCGCCTTGAACGCGGCACATTTCCAAATGTGGAAGATAAAGATAATCGATCGCCTATAAACGTGTTCTAATCATAACGGGACGCCGTTGCCCAAATCTTCAATCCGCACGCCGAGAGCCTTCGCGAGTGCCTTTCTTCCGCTATCAGGCAGCCTTGAAAGGCTGCTGGCGATCCCGTCTTGCCATGATGGTCCTCTCGCGCACGCCTCTTCATAGGCATCGGCCAAAACGTCGCCTTGGCGCGTCTCCACGAGGGCTTCAAAGAGCAAGGACGCCTGAGATCGATCCTTGTCCGCCTTCGCACGTCCGAGCGCGTCTGTGAGCCGTCTGGAGGCCACGATGAGTTTATGGACGGCATACCTCTCGGGAGCCGGCACAAGCACGCTTACGCCTTCACGATGGAGAAGCACGGTGCGGACAGGTTCGTAGATCAGGTAATCCAAGAACCGGAGGTTTTCTGCGGACGCTCCTCCGAGGGCGGGCATGGGTGATGGTTTGCCCGTATACTCGTCCGATCCCCGGTTGCTCGTGAGAAACTCTACCCGATAGCCCTTGACGTTCACGAACGCGACGACCTTTGCCTGGTCCGATTGGTGCGGGATTGCTCGGAAGCCGGGATCAACCGACTGTAGGACTTCCAGCACGGGTGGCAGGCTATCCCCAACTTCGGCCGAGATTGCAAAATCCTGCGCGAAATCGGCATCACCTGTCTGCATTGCCGACGAGGGCAGCCGAACACCTAGAAGACCCGCATAGGTGCCGAATGCCACAGACCCGATCAGGACGGCCCGCAGTCGGAACAAGCCGGCGTCCGCAAGGGCCTTGGTGATGTCTCCAGCGAACGGGTCTGGACCGGGAAGACCAGCACGACGCAAGGAGCTGACCATGCGCCGGCGTTCCTTGATGTTGTCCTTGATCTGTTTGTGGGTGTTCACCCGCGCCGTGATCTCTTCGTCGCTGTGTGGGCCGACATAGCGTCGCTTGTCGCCGTTTGGAGTCGGGAGGTCGAAATACCAGTAGTCGCGGCCCTTGACGGGAACCGTGACGAAACGCCCCTCCAAGGGGAAGTCTGCATGGAACTGCGCATCAAGCGAGCGCTGCGCCAACTCAGCGAACATCGTTCTATAGATCAGATCGATCTCTTTGATCATCGGCATTTCTCCCTTCAGTAGCTGTGTGACCTGTTGTGCCGTTGGCTCGGCTATCGCCCTCTCGTAGGTGAAGGCCTACTTTCAGAGAATGTCCGCACGCATGGCAATGAGCATTATAATGTTTTTGCAAAAACGTTATAATGTCTTTGTTCGATGTCAATGGCTGCCCATTATAATGTTCCAGCGGAAACATTATAATGGGGTCGACCCGCGTAAAATCGACGGCTTTACGGCTGCGGTTTTGTTGAGAAGCGCTGAACCCTCAGTCGGAAGGAAGAATACAAATTTGCCCTCAAAAGCCCGAGAGATTGGGCACTTGTGCGTTACGTGCCAACAAGCTCGAGCCAGGAAGGTACCGGGAGGGCTTTTGGCTTCGGCATAGTTCGCTCTGGCGCTGTGATTTGCCCCGATTTTAGCGTGTCGATTGGCTTTATCGAGCGGAAACCATTTCAATGCATTGACACCGCTTTTAGTGTTCCAAGTTCTCCGGAATCTTCTTGGTCGGCCGGAAAGCGCTAACACCGGGGTATCCGTGCGAAGCTGATCAGCTACAAAAGCGCTGGATGAGCAACCTGATCCGCGCCTCGAGCTTAGGCACATCCGGCTCGTCACCGATCTGCCCATCCAGCGCTAAAAGGAAGACTTCGGCCTCCGCCTTCTCACCTATCAGCTCCTCGAAGCTTTCTAAGGCGACGCTGCGATGGAGCGCGTCGATTTCGGGATCCAGGCGTTCGCAGACGTCGTAAAACTCTCCCGCCATTGGTGCACCGATCATATCGGCCCACGGCTCGATGATCATAATGCGGCACACTGCGAACAGGCGCTCCTGGGTCGTGCCCTCGGCCTGCACCGCCTGGCGCGCGGCAGGATGCCTGGACACTAGCCAGTGCCGGAACACAGCAATGTAGATGTCTTGCTTGTCAGTGAAGGTTTTATAGAGCAGCGTTCGCGAGATGTTGGCACGCTTCGCAATGTCATCAAGCGACGTTTTCGCATAGCCGAAATTGAGAAAGCACCAGCGTGCCACTAACAGAATGTTGGCACGGCGCTGGGCCGCTTCTTCTGGGGTGATTTTCGGTACCATAGCTCATCGTGACGAAATTCGTGTTTTTTGTCAACAAAGCTGCGCACGGAGCCTTGCGCCAATCAACGGACACAGTTATAGTGACATTAAGTATGAAAAACGTCAAAGTGTTTATTGACCGACCATGACACGTTGTCGTTCAGCTCTCAACGCAATGAAGGCAATCAGCGATGACCTCAAAATGGACGCCTGCGGAAGTCCCCTCGCAGGCAGGCAAGCGAATTATTGTTACGGGCGGAAACAGCGGTATCGGCTGGTATACGGCCCTCGAACTGGCGCGTGCCGGTGCCCAGGTGACGATCGCCTCTCGTAGTGCAGCGAAGGGTGAAGATGCTGCCCGCCGTATCGGCGCAATCCTACCGAACGCGGATGTTCGCACCGGCGTATTAAACCTTTCTGATCCCGCGTCTGTTACGGCGTTTGCCGACACCTGGCTTGCAGACGGCCACCCGCTCGACACTTTGATCAACAATGCTGGTGTGATGGGCTTGCCTAAGCGGAAGGTCAGCGTCGACGGCCACGAGCTGCAGTTCGCCACCAATGTGTTTGGGCCGTATCGCCTAACCGCCTTGCTTCTGCCGGCGCTGCTGCAGGCACTGCGTCCGCGTGTGGTCACGGTGGCGTCGAACACGCACAAGATGTTCAAACCCGGGCCTATCACCGATTTTGAAAACAAGGCCAACTACGTCCCGATGCAGATCTATGCCAAGACCAAGCTCGCAAACGTGCTGTTTGCGCGTGAGCTGCAGAACCGCGCGGGCAACCGTCTGCTGTCCACGATCGCCCATCCTGGCGGAGCGCGCACGAACCTTTTCGCCGCGACGACCTTCAGCACGAAGGTTGCGGGTCTCCTTACCTATCCCTTGTTGCAAGACGCAGAGCATGGCGCTTGGCCTACCCTCATGGCAGCCACGCTCCCGAATGCTCGCCCAGGCGGCTATTACGGCCCGAGCAAGATATTCGAGTTGCGCGGCAATCCCAAGGAAACGACGACCGCACCTTATGCCGATGATCCGGCTGCAGCGCGGGCGCTGTTTGATGACCTGGAACACATTACGGGCGTCCACTACGATCTTTGAGGAATTCCGTATGAAAAGCCCTTTCCCATCCACCCACGGGTAAGAACTAAACCAGCTCGGAGGGGCGACCGTCAGTCGGTTCCTTTTGCCATACAGGGCTCTACAGCGGTCTTACCCTGACGGGGGGAGATATTTCGAGAAATAGAGTCTTTCAGCTGTCCCGGTCGACGAGCTTCCTGAGACCTGCAGCGATTGATAGTTGCCAGCCCACTTGTTGGGCTGAGTGTCCAGGCAAGCCTATTTGATGGAAAAGTCGACGGTCTTCAGAACTTTGCCGTCCACGGACAGGACGGCCTGGTATTTGCCGACGGGAAAACCTGCATTCGGTTTGCCAAGAGAGGCGTCGACATGGTTTTCCAGGGAACCGATATCAAAGCTGGCTTCGTCTATCTTATAGTTTGCCGGCGCTACACCGTTGGTATCGACAGCGACCCACGAAACCGTGATTTTTGAACCTGAGTCAACGTCATCTCCGACGTCCGTCGACAGATAAATGGCAGCACTGTTTGCCGGAAGTGTCGTCTGCGTCTCGTCGGCATCCTTGGTGTTCGAGATGATGATGTTTTCGAAGCCCGATGCCCAAGCCGTTGAAGTTGATACGAGGACTGCCGAAAAGGCGATTGCGCGTAAGGTCTTGGTGATATTTTTCATTATGAGTACTCCCGATTGGCGCGATCTTCTTAGGCTGGTACCATGAATCCAAAATTAGGATCTCGCAGTCGCAGCCATCATTCTTGGCATTATTATACAGTGAACCAAAAATAGTCGTGATGCCCATTCGACATTACCTTCCGAAGGGATCGGAAGGCTTTGCAGACAGGCTTTTCTCGCTTCGGCGCCACTTCTGCCCAGTGGATGGCGGTATCACACGCAGGCCCGATCATCGTCGATGTCGCCAACGGCTGTTACACAACTAACCGCGCGGCGCGCCCATTCTTCCGCTCGGCATTGTTGTAGTAGCTGGCGGCCTGCGTGATCGATTTATGCAGGGATTGCTGCATCGCCTCCGGCAGGGGGATGCCGCGGTTGGCGGCTTCCGTCAAATAGCCGGAGCGCAGCCCATGCGCCGAAAATGCCTCGGGATTGAGCCCCGCCTGTTTACACCGGGCCTTCAGGATCAGATTGACCGATTGCGGCGTCAAAGCCAGCAGGTCGATATTGCCCCATTGGTCGATACGCCGGAACACCGGTCCGGTATCGATCTTGGCCGCCGCCAGCCATTGCTTCAACGCAGCGACGGGTCGGCCGATCAAAACGGCATGCGCCCGGTCCTCGGCCGTCGTGGTTTTGGTGCGGCCAAGATGGATGGTCAAGCAGGGGAGAAGCGGGGAGGCGGCATTTTTCGGATCGGTATGTACCGGCTCCTCGTCGACCAGATCCTCGACCCGGAGGCCGGCGACTTCGGAGCGTCGGCGGCCGCCGGAGGCAAAGGCGGTGAGCAGCAGAGCGCGATCGCGGAGATCAACGAGCCGATCGCCGGCACAGGTGGCCAGCAACTTTGTCAGGATATCGCCAGTGATCGCCCTTTTGCTCTTGCGCTGTCTCGGACGTGCGCTTGCACTTACGGCGAGCCGGAGAGCGGATTTTAAGGACGGCGCCGAAAATGCTCCGGTCAGGCCGCGCCAGCGCGTCAGGATCGACCAGGAGGTCAGCCGCCGGCGCACCGTGTCGGGTGCATGCGGGCCATCGACGCGTAGCAGGCCCTGTCGGCGCAATCCCATCTCGACCTCTGCTGGTATACCGTGGTCCGGATTTTCGGTGCGCGCGACCGGATCCCAGAGATGGTGGGCAACGAATTTCAGCAGCAGCGCCTCGGGCGCCGGCCAGGGCAGGGGAGTGCCTATCGAAAGCTCGCACCAGGCCTCGAGATAGCCAAGGTCGGAAGCAAGCGCCCTGAGCGTGTTGGCGCCCATGCCCTGGTTTGCCAGATGTTTGAGCGTCTCGACGTCATCGTCGGTCAGCAATGTTGCCAGCTGATCGCGCCGGGCCAAGGGCAGGATGGCGTCGAGCGCGTCGAGTTCTTCGGCGCGAACAAGGATACTGTCATCGATGGCGACAGTTTTTTTGTGCCGCCTCCGCTCAATCATGATGTTGCGGCCGCCAGCATTCGATGATCTTTTCGATTTCGCCGCGGTAGTCGTAGGGGTAGACGACATCCTCCTCGCGGGCGAGATAGGTGAAAATGATCGCCATATCCTCGCCAACGTGGGGATCGACATTGGCAAGATCGGTGAGATCGAAACCGCCATGCACGTCGGTGTTCCACCAGGCGAGCAGGAAATTCGCCACCCGCCGTCCCTGGCCGGTGTCCTCATGGGCGACGTTCAGCAATTTCTCGAGCGCAAATCTCACACGATCATCCATAAACATCCACTCCCTTGATCATGTCGGGTTCCTGAGCGCGGCGATCGACGACACTCATTTCGGCAGGCCGTGTTCGTCATAGAGATCGCCGTGGTTCGAGGTTGCATCAGAGGGGACATTGGCACGCCCCTCGGCAGCCAGCCGCAGAAATTCGTTCATCGTCCCTTTCCCGGCGACAATCGGCGTCAGAGCCGCCACGGGCCACCCCTCGCGGCAGATCAGGATCTCATCATGACGCACGGCAAGTTCGAGCATTTCTTCTAGCCGCTCCGCGGCCTCGGCGATTTCAACGAAAATCTTCATTGCGGACGCCTTTCACCAAACCCGCTCGTGCAACACGGCATCGAATACCACATCCGTCGAGACAAAGGTGCAATGCTCGAGCCGGGCCTGGGCGGCGAGGATGCGGTCCCACGGATCGCGATGCTCCCAATCGAAGGCGGCCGCCAACTCGGCGTGCACATCGTTGATGGCCAGCGTCTGCAGGCCACTGGCGGTGACGGCGGCGCGCAGTTCCTGCGGCTTGAGATCGAGTTTCTTCAGCCGCATCTTGTTGTCGAGCTCGTAAAAGGACACGGCGCTGACGAGGATGGTGTTGGCCTTGTCCTCGATCAGCGATCGCGCAGCCGCCGAAAGCCGGTCGCTGCCGATTGTCCACCAGTAGACGGCATGGCTGTCGAGCAGGATCTTCATGCCGGCTTGTCGCCGGCCTCAGGCCCGCCCTGCCAGATGCCTGTATCGTCGTTGAAGTCGCCGGCATCGATGGCCGCCTGCTTGGAATCGACATCATCGAACAGATCATCAGGCAGATTGCGCTGGCGCAGCAGGCCAAACGGTCGTTTGCCGCCGTCTGCGGGGCCGATGCGGGCATAGACTTCATTGCCGCGCATGATAATAATTTCCTCGCCGTGATTGGCGCGCTCGAGGACCTCGGCGAAGTTCTTACGGGCCTCGCTGATCTTATAGCTGATCTGGGGCATGACCATCCTCTGCCGCTTCCGGAGAGCGCAGCCTATCACGGCTTTTTTGATCGTACAAGATCGTTGTACTCATCACTATCGATACATGAATATTATCGATGGTTAGGCGTGGCCTAGGGCATCATCAGGAGTGAGGAATAATAACTTCGAGATAGCATTCGTTTAGCAAATCGTTTACCATAAAATCAATGGCTTACGATCTTTTGAAAATCAGCATGAGTGACTTGATGCGGCCGGCTTTCGATGCCGGCATCGCTCTGACCCGTCTCGACGAGCGTATTGCCCGCTCGCCGGTCGGCGCCGGTTTTCTCGAGCGCCAGAACTTCGCCGACGCCTGCGCCTCGCTGTGGATCGACGGCGAACTCGTCCATCTCGAAGACCTCGTCCTCCACGACGCCACCCGCGACATCCGCACCCCGACCCATGAGCTGACCATCGCCCGCGACGTGTTGCGCACCCGTCGGCGCATCGCCGGCCAGTCGGCAGACTGGGCGTTGTCTGCCGAAGGTTTGCGGACGCTCCGCCAGACGTCGGAATTCACGTCGCCCGGCGCAGACGAGGCACGGACTGCCGGCGCCATTCGCCCCGCGGTCCCTATCGGGCGGGAAGGGGAGGGGCAGGGTGTCGATGACATAGAAAAACTCCCCGGGGTCGACCTCGCTGCCATTGATGCAACGCTGGCCCGATCGTCGGCCGCGATCGAGAACGCAACACGGCCTGGCGGGGCCGGAGGCCGCGCCGCGGCCAAGAAGGACCCAATGATCTATGATCTCGACTGGGACGAGGATGCCCGGCTCGACGAATGGCGCGGCGTGCTGCGCCAGTCCGAAAACCTGCCGGCGGTGTTTCGGGCGATCATCGCCCTCGATGCCTGGAATGAACTGTCCGTGCTGCAGCACGCGCCCTGGCTCGGCCGGCTGTTTGCCGCCGCGATCCTTCGGGACGCAGGCATCACCACCAGCGCCCATCTCGCCGCCATCAATATCGGCCTGAAAACCATCCCCGTCGATCGGCGGCGCAATCGCGACCGCGAAACCCGGCTACTCGCCATCGCCCAAGGTCTTTTGGCGACCGCCGAGATCGGCATGAAAGAACATGACCGGCTGGTTTTGGCGCGTACGCTCATGGAGCGGAAGCTCGAAGGGCGGCGGACATCGTCAAAACTGCCGAAACTCGTCGAGCTGGTGATGGCGAAGCCATTGGTGTCGGCCGGGATGGTGGCCAAGACGCTCGATGTGACGCCGCAAGCGGCGAGGCGGATCGTGACGGAGCTGGGTCTAAGGGAGATGACGGGGAGGGGGAGGTTTCGGGCGTGGGGGATCGTATAACACGGTGCGAACGCTTGCGTAATTCCGAGAGCTGCCAGCTTGCCGATTGTTGCCAATTCATGCCAAAAGAGTTCAACTGAACCACTATCGTTGCGACCACCATATGATCGAACAGTCCGATGAAATCCTGACAATCGAAGAGGTCGCCGTTTATTTGAAGGCAGGACGACGTACGGTCTACCGCCTTGCGGCAAATGGGCAGATTCCGGCCTTCAAACTGGGTGGCACCTGGCGCTTCCACCGCGCCGAACTGGATCGGTGGATAGCCGCTCGCATTGGCATGCAAGAAGGAAAACCAAAGCCAGACGAGGGGAAGGCATGACCCATGAGTTCGCATTTCCGTCTGACGTCGCCGACCTCCCTGCGCTTGAACGGCTCACTGAAGAAATCAATGCCCTCCAGAGCAAGCTGATCATGCTCGCCGGTAGCGGCAAAACGCGCCTTCTGCGCGCTTTGGCGCAACGGTTGAACGGTGAGGCTCTCAATGTCGGCGCGACGCTGGGACGCCGCTTGGCGGTCACGCCCGTCTCAGATCGCGGTTTCTCGACGAACGAACTGCTCCGCGAAATTACCGATGGCGTGGGCAATGACGCTCCGCTGTTGCTCGACAACCTCGAAGTGCTCTTTGAGCCGAGCCTGAAGGTCAATCCACTCAACGTCATCAAATTGCTGGCACACTCACGTCGGGTCATCGCGGTTTGGCCAGGTGAAGTACGCAACGACCGGCTGACTTACGCCGGTATGGGACATCCGGAGCACCGCGACTACAGCCGCGACGGCGTCGTCGTCTTTGAAACGGCGCAACGGCAATAAGGGGACTGTAAGGTCAAGAATATGAAGTACAAAGATCTAATTCAGTTCGAGCAGATCGAGTCGGTGGTTCAACTGTTAGACGCAGACCGTCCCAACGAAGCCAAGAAGCTCGTTTCGACCTTTGTCATCTCCGATGACATGGCCGAACGGATCGCCAAGCTGATGGTGCCGCAGCTCGGCCTCGACGAATCTGTCGATCATAAGGGCGTGCTCATCGTCGGCAACTACGGCACCGGTAAATCGCACCTGATGTCGGTCCTATCATTGGTGGCCGAAGACGCAGCCTACGCGTCGATGATCCGACATCCCAAAGTGATGGATGCGGTCGCGCCCATCGCGGGGCGCTTTAAGGTGCTGCGCATTGAAGTCGGTGGCCTTGAAATGCCGTTGCGCCAGATTATCACTCAGCAGATCGAACGCTTCCTCAAGAAGCTCGGCGTCGATTTCACCTTCCCGAGCGCCGACCAGGAACTGAACAACAAGGACTCCTTCGAGGAGATGATGGCCGCGTTCGGCGAGAAGTTCCCGAACCAGGGACTTCTGCTCGTGGTGGACGAGTTCCTCGAATACCTGCAATCGCGCCGTGATCACGAGCTGGTGCTCGACTTAGCCATCCTGCGTCAGATCGGTGAGGTCGCCAAGCATCTGAAATTCCGCTTCGTCGCGGGCGTGCAGGAAGCCATTTTCGATAGCGGCCGCTTCCAGCATGTTGCCGACAGCATCCGCCGCGTCAACGAACGATTCACGCAAATCCTGATCGACCGTCAGGACGTGAGCTTCGTGGTTTCCGCGCGCCTGCTCAAGAAGTCAGCCGACCAGCAAAACAAAATCCGCGAATACCTAAAGCCCTTCGCCAAATTCTATGGGTCTATGAACGAGCGCATGGACGAATATGTCCGGCTGTTCCCGGTCCACCCGGATTACCTCAAGACCTTCGAGCAAATTCAATTCACCGAAAAGCGCGGTGCGCTCAAGACCATCGAAGCAGCGATGCAAGCCATTCTCGATCAGGACGTGCCCACCGACAGGCCACAACTGATCGCCTATGAGAGCTTCTGGAACACGGTCAAGAGCAATCAGGTGTTGCGTGCCGATCCCAACATCAAAGAGGTGCTGCGCGTTTCCGAAGTGCTGGAATCTCGCATCCAGCAGGCATTTACGCGGCCAGCCTACAAGCCGATGGCGCTGCGCGTCATTAGTGGTCTGGCTGTGCACCGCCTGACCACTGGCGGCGACATTCACGTTCCGATCGGCCCAACCGCCGCGGAGCTACGCGACTCCCTGTGCCTGTTCCAGCCCGGCGTCGGAGACATGCCAGGCGAGCCCGCCGAGAACCTGCTATCGATGGTTCAGACCGTGATGCGTGAGGTGCTGAAGACCGTCAACGGCCAGTTCATTTCCAAGGCCGCCGACACAGAGCAATACTACCTCGATCTGAAAAAGGACATCGACTACGACGCCCAGATCGAAAAGCGTGCCGAAGCCCTGTCCGACGACGCCCTCGACCGGGCCTATTATAGCGCCGTCAAGGCACTGATGGAATGCAGCGACGATCTCCGTTATCCAGGTTTCCAAATCTGGCAATATCAGATCGAGTGGCAGGAGCGTCGCGTCGAGCGCTTAGGCTATCTGTTCTTCGGAGCGCCAAACGATCGCCCCACCGCGCAGCCCGAGCGCGACTTCTACATCTACTTCATCCAGCCTTTCGACAAACCGCGCTTCACCGACTCGCAGCAGCCGGACGAAGTGTTTTTCCGGTTGAAATCGCCGGATGAGGACTACAGGCGCCATCTGTCCCAATATGCTGCCTCGCTGGATCTAGCATCCACCGCCAGCGGCGGCGCGAAGGCCGTCTATCAGTCCAAGGCGCAAGATGCGCTGCGCGCCATGAGCAAGTGGCTGCAAGAAAAGCAGTTGACCGCGTTTGAGGTCACCTACCAGGGTAAAGCCAAGACGTTGCAAGACTGGGCTAAGGGCGTGTCGCTACGCGACCGCGCGCGATTGGGGCCGGAGGAAAGGATAAACTTTCGCGACATCGTGAACATCGTCTCGGGCCTGGTCTTATCCCAGCATTTCGCCGACATAGCGCCCGAGTATCCCAAATTTCCGGTGCTCGTCACCGAGGCAAACCGTAAGTCCCTCATCAGCGCCACACTGCGCGCGCTGGCGGGCGGTGCTCGCACGAAGGATGCCACCGCCGTGCTGGATGCGCTCCAAGTGCTTGATGGCGAACGCATCGACCCCGCCGGTTCTCGCTACGCTCAAGAAGTGTTGAATCGCCTCAAGGCCAAGGGTCATGGGCAAGTGCTCAACCGCAACGAACTCATCACCGGCGCAACCGACGTTGAGTACTTCTCCCCGGCCAAACACCGGCTCGAGCCCGATCTGCTGGTCGTTGTGTTGGGTGTCCTGGTCTATTCCGGCGACATCGTGCTCTCGATCACTGGCGACAAGATCGACTCGGGCAAGCTCGCTTTGCTGGCTGAACGCTCGCTCGACGAACTCAAGCAATTCAAGCACATCGAGGCTCCCAGGGAAATCAATCTCGCAGTGCTGCGCGCGTTGTTCGAGTTGCTCGACCTGCCGTCGGGTCTGGCGCAAAAGGCCAGCCAGGGCGACACCGAACCTGTCGTCGCTTTGCAGGAAAAGATCAGCGCATTAGTGCCGCGTGTGCTCAAGGCTGGCTCCGATCTCCAGCAGGGAAAACTTGGCTTCTGGGGTCAGAACCTGCTGCGCGAAGAAGAGACCAAGGATTGGTATGCCCGGCTCGACTCGCTCAAGAAGTTCACCGAGGCACTGTCGCCATACAACACCGTCGGCAAGCTCAAAAACCTGCGTGTCACGCAGGAAGACATCGACAGCCAGAAGAAGAATCTGGACGTTCTCATCGGTGTTGAGCGCTTATTGGATCTGGTTGGCGAATTGGGGAGCACCGCGTCCTACTTGTCGCAGGCGGAGATGATCTTGCAGCCTGGCCACGACTGGGTGAAGCAGGCCGAGACAGCGCGCAAAGCTCTGTTCGAGAAACTGGCTGAAGACCGCACGGCGGAACAGGCCGTCAGCGCACTCAGTGAAGGCCGCCAGACCCTCGCCCGGCTAAAGAGGGATTATATCGCCGCCTATATTGCCAGCCACAGCAAGGCGCGGCTTGGTGTCGCCGAAGAGAAGACTCGAAACGCTCTACGTCGAGACGATCGTTTGTTGTCGTTGCGCGTGCTGGCCGGCGTCTCCCTGATGCCCACAAGCCAACTTACTGCCTTTGAGGAGGCGCTCAACGGCCTGAAAAGCTGCTCCGCATTGGACGAGCCGACCCTGCTCCGAACGCCGGTATGCCCCCACTGCCAGTTCCGACCGTCCGCCGAGCAACTGGAACTACTGCCCGCCGCCAATCGCCTGAGCAAGCTAGACGACGATCTGGATCAGTTGCAGGCCAACTGGCAGCAGACTCTATTGGAGAATCTGGAAGATCCCTTCACACAGGATAGCCTCGGCCTATTGCCGGCCGCGTCGAAGGCGCTAATCGACGCCTTCCTCACCTCGCGCAAATTGCCGGAGCCTGTCACCGTCGAGTTTGCCAACGCCGTGCAGGAAGCCCTGTCCGGATTGGAGAAGATTACCGTCAAGGCCGACGAACTGCGCCAAGCGTTATTGCAAGGCGGCTCGCCTGCAACGCCAGATGAACTCCGCAAAAGATTTGACGCGCTCATCAGTGAGCGTGGCAAGGGCAAGGACGCCACCAAGCTCCGGTTCGTGATCGAGTGATGCCATGACCAGAGACGACCTGCTCGCCGCGCTCCAATCCATCGAATGGAACGACATCGAATTTAAAGAAGCGACTTGGGCTGTGCCCAAGGACGCACTTTCGACTGTTAGCGCCTTCGCCAACACGGATGGTGGGCATCTGGTGTTCGGCGTCAAGCAGACCAATGGCACATTTACCGTCACCGGCGTGACCGACGCCGATCAGATGCAGAACACCTTCCTCGGCCAGGTGCGCGATACCAACAAGGTCAGCGTTCTCCTACCTGTTGAGCCGAAAAAGCACGACTTGCCGGAGGGCATTGTGCTGGCGTTCTACATCCCCGAAGCCTCACGGCAGCAGAAGCCTGTCTATATCGATGGGAATCCCAAGAAAGCCTACATCCGCCGCGGGGGGCGTGATGATACCTGCACGGGCGACGAGCTACTGCGCTACATCCGCGACGCATCGAACATCCGTTACGATGCCGAGACGCTGGATGTGGATATTGGCCGTTGTTTCGATGAAGCCTCTGTGCGTTGGTATCGTGCGCGTTTTGCCGCCAGCAACCCCGGCAAAGACACGGCTGCTGATGATACGACATTCCTCCGGAACTGGGGTTTTCTGGTCGAGCAAGGCGGTGTACTACGTCCCACCCGCGCCGCCATTCTCGTACTGGGAAGCGGTGAATATGTTCGGCAGGTGCTGCCGCGTATGGTCACCGACGTGCAGCTCTATCGCAATGCCAGCCCCGACTATGACTCCACCGTGCGCTGGGCCGATCGTCTCTCCGTCGAGGACAATCTCATCAAGGCCTGGCAAGCCATCGTCGAGTTCTACTATCGTCACAGCGAGCGCCCCTTCGCCGTGGACGCGACGACCCTGCGGCGTGACGACGATCCACCCGACTACATCTCTTTCCGCGAAGCCGCCATCAATCTGCTGATCCATCAGGACTTCGGCGATACCACTCGCGTTCCGGTGATCCGCTTTTTCCGTGACCAGACAGAGTTCTTCAATCCCGGCGATGCCTTTGCCTCGCGTGAGCAGCTTCTCGATCCGGGCGACAAGGAGGTTCGCAACCCCAGCATCGTCAACGCCTTCCGCCGCATCGGTCTGTCCGATCAGGGTGGCACCGGCGTGCGTGCCATTTTTGATGGCTGGCGCAAGCTTGGGTACTTGCCGCCAGAGATCGAGAACAACAGGGCCGAAAAGACTTTTCGCTTGCGGCTGCGCAAAGAAAAGCTCATCACCGAGGCTCAGCTTCTGGCGCAGGCCAGCCTGGGCGCGCACTTGTCCGAGCATGAAGCGGCGGTGTTCGCATTCCTTTTGCGCGACGGCCAAGTCGATCTTGCCGACATCAAGGCGCTGACTGGGCTGACCGGCGCGCAGGCGATGGATCTGGCGCAGCACCTGACCGTGCAAGTTCTAACGGAAGCTTTGGGCGAAGCGGCCCACACATGGCGTTTGGTGCCCCACCTCCGCGCCCGCTTTGCTACTGAGGCGGCTGAAAATGCCGCCGAAAGTCAATCAGTCAGCACTGAAGCGGTGAAGACGGGCGCCACCGATCAAGTGACCGAACAAGTCGCATCAAATCAGGCCGGACTTGATCGGTCACTTGATCGGTTGACGGAGGTGCAATGGCGTATCGTCGGCTACGCCGAAGTTCCGCGCTCGCTGGCTGAACTGATGGCCCATGCCGGCTACCGCCAGCGTCCGCACTTTGTAGCCGCACATCTTGAGCCTCTGCTGACTGGCGGTGTACTGCGCCCGACCATCCCCGACAAGCCGCGCTCGTCGCAGCAACGCTATGTCCTCACCGATACAGGCATCCAACTCAAGCTGCTGCACGATCAGACCGTAGCCACTCCGGACGAAGAAAATGGATATTGAAACCTCTGGGGCTATCAGGCTGTTTTTCCCCAACCCGTCGTTGACCCTCGTCTATTTTGAAGCGCTGGCCAACGCGCTGGACGCGGGCGCGACCGACGTGTCGATCGATATCGACGTCCAAGCTTTCGACAAGCCAGACACTTTGACGATTACCGTTTCGGACAACGGTGATGGCTTCACAGACGAAAATTTTGATCGCTTCAAAACCCTGCTGAAGCCCAGGGACAAATTCCACAAGGGAATTGGTCGCTTGGTTTTTCTCAATTATTTCAATCGCGTTGAAGTTGTCAGTAAGTGGGACAGATGGCAGAGGACGTTTACCTTCAAAGAAGGCTTTGATGGCAACGCGCCGCGCCAAAATATTGAACAAGCCCAAGACGCCAAAACAGCGCTCACCTTCACTGGCTTTACCGGAACGCGCGTCAAGTCCTACGACGATCTGAAACCGGATGCCATCAAGCCGCTCTTGATTGAACAGTTTCTACCGACTCTGGATGCGCGCAAACGCGATGGCAAAGCATTCAAGATTTCGATCGCCTTGAAAACCAATGAAAGCAACGCGCAGAAAGAGTTCTTTCCGAACGAAGTAACAATAACGGCCGATGATTTGCCGGCAATGACCACGATCACCATCCAGGACGATACACTGGATGCCATCTCGACCATTGATATGCACTATCACATTGCACCCGTATCGGGGAAAGGCAGTTCGCTCGTCGCCTTCAGCATCGACGGCCGAACGATACCGGCAAACCTGATCCCTCCTTCGTCGTTTCCGCCGGGCTATCTCTGCGTCTTTCTTTTCGAGTCCGAACTTTTTCACTCGAATGCGGACAGTTCCCGGCAACGGCTTGTTCTGCCCGAAGGAACGCCCGAGGCTCATCTCTTTCGCGTTCTGCGTCGCGAACTGGGTAGGGTTTTGGCGGAAAATATCCCGCAGATCACCGAGCGGAATGAAGAAACCAAGGAAAAATTTGAAGAGCAATTCCCTCATTTGCTCGGTTTTTTTGAGGACGACACCGTTGGCATAATCGACCGGGATGATGCCCTGTCGATTGCGCAACAGCGATTTTTCAAAGAGCAGAAAGCAATACTTCAATCCGAAAAATTGAGCGACGCCTCATACGAAAAATCGTTGGAAATGTCCTCGCGAACGCTGACAGAATATATTCTGTATAGGGACAAAATCATAAGACGAATGAAAGAGATGACGGGCGGCAATGCTGAAACCGAAATACACAATCTGATTGTTCCGAGATTCAAGGAGTATTCGCAAAGCTCCATGCCGTCTGAGATTTATCAGAACAATGCCTGGTTGCTCGACGACAAGTTCATGGTTTTCAGGACCATCCTGAGCGAGAAGAGCATGGATGCCGTCATCAATGCCATTCGCCTGGATGATGAAAGCGTGGGCGATACCGGCAGGCCAGATATTACGATGATCTTTTCGGCAGACCCAAACGATACCACACCTGTCGATGTCGTTGTGGTTGAGATTAAAAAGAAGTCGGATGACGAAAAAGACAATTCATACGCAGTAAATCAACTTCTTGATCGCGCGGGAAAGCTTGTCGCGCATTGCCAAAACATTCAGCGTGTCTGGTATTATGCGATTATGAGCGTCAACGATACAATGGCATTTCGCTTAAGACAACTGAAGTGGACGCCATTTTTCTCAAAAGGAAGGGTTTACTATCAGGAGTTTGAGACGCCGCATCCTGATGGTCGCGTTGTCCCGACGCCGACCTTCGTGGTCTCGTTTGATGCAGTCGTAGCTGATGCTGAAAGCAGAAATCATACCTTCTTGGAAATCTTGCGGGAAGGCATGAAAAAATATGCCGATGAACACGACGGCAGCAAATCGCCTGGTGCCGAATAAAGAAAAGACAGACTAATATGAACGATCTATTGGACAACCATCGCAGTGGGAAAAGCGGCCCCGTCGAATGCCTTGGCCAGACTTTCGCCAGCGATGACGCGCGGCGGGAGCATTTCCTGAGGCTGCTGGCCGAGAAGCTGGAAGACCCGGCGTTCCGCAAGCAGGATGGCTTTCCGAAAGGATCGGACGCGGCCATTCTCGCAATGTCCGATCCGCCCTATTACACCGCCTGCCCGAACCCCTGGCTGGCGGAGTTCGTAACTCATTACGGCAAACCCTACGACCCCGCAGTGAAATACAGCCGTGAGCCGCTGGCAATCGACGTGAGTGTGGGCAAGACCGACGCCCTCTACAAGGCACACAGCTACCACACCAAGGTGCCGCATCTGGCCATTGTGCCGTCGATTCTGCATTACACCCAACCGGGCGATGTGATACTGGACGGCTTCTCCGGCTCGGGGATGACTGGGGTGGCCGCACAATGGTGCGGCACAGCGCCGTCCAGCTACCGGCACGAGCTGGAGCTGTCCTGGAAAAAGGAAGGACGCACAGCACCCAAATGGGGTGCGCGTCGCGCGGTACTCAACGACCTGTCGCCGGCAGCCACCTTCATTGGCGCAAACTACAACATCCCCTTCAATGTCGATGCCTTCGCCAAGGCGAGCAAACAACTGCTCGAGGCCGTGAAGCAGGACATCGGCTGGATGTACGAAACGCTGCACAGCGACGGCAAGACCAAGGGCCGCATTGAGTACACGGTGTGGAGTGAGGTGTTCAGTTGCCCTGAGTGCGCGGGCACCGTGAACTTCCTCGACGAGGCGGCGGAAGAAAAAGGCAAGCGCGTGCGTGACGTGTTCCCATGCCCGCATTGCGGCGCGGAACTGAACAAGGACAGGCTGGAGCGAGTGTTGGAGACGCGCGTCGATCTGGCTACTGGCCAGTCTTGGCAGCGGGTGAAGTTTCAGCCGTCGATCATCTCCTATTCGGTCGGCAAAACGCGCTACGAGAAGGAACCCGACGCGGCCGACCTAGCCACGCTGGCAAAGATCGAGACCCTGCCTCTACCCGCCTCCGTGCCGACGAGCCGCTTCCCTATCGAGGAAATGTATCACGGCTCACGAATTGCCCCTAAAGGCTTCACTCATGTCCATCACTTTTACCTGCCGCGTGCCGCGCAAATCATCGGCGCGCTATGGTCGAAGGCCGAAAATTACACTGACGTCGGCATTAGATCATCACTCAAGTTTTTGCTGGAGAGCCACCTTGTTAATCTTTCGATTCTTAATCGATACCGCCCAGAGGTCTCTTTCCCGTACAACCCTCTCAATGGCGTCTACTATATACCATCGCTCGTATCCGAGGCATCACCATTCACTGCCTATGAAAACAAGATCGCAAGAATAGTTTCGGCGCTCAGGACATCCGGACAGAAAACTGAGCATTCATTGATCTCCACGGAATCGGCAACAAATTTGCCTCTTCCTGATAACTCGGTTGACTACATATTTACCGACCCGCCATTCGGCGAAAATATATACTATGCCGATCTGAACTTTTTTATTGAATCCTGGCATGGCGTTGTCACCGACGCCAAGCCGGAAGCCATCATCGACAAGTTCAAGCACAAGGCGCTGCCCGAATATCAACACCTGATGCAACGCTGCTTCGCGGAATATCAGCGTGTGCTCAAACCGGGGCACTGGATAACGGTGGTATTTTCCAACAGCAAGGCGGCGGTATGGAACGCCATTCAAGTCGCCTTGCAGCAGGCGGGCTTCGTCGTGGCTGAGGTGACGGCGCTGGACAAGGTGCAGGGCAGCTACCGGCAAGTGACGTCCACAACCGCTGTGAAGCAGGATCTGGTCATTTCCGCCTACAAGCCCAATGGCGGGTTGGAAGACCGCTTCAAGAAGAGCGGCGCGACGGTGGAGTCAGCCTGGGACTTCGTGCAGACCCACCTGCGTAATCTTTCCGTCATCAAGGTGAAGGACGGTGAGCTGGAATTCATCGTAGAGCGCGATCCGCGCCGGATCTACGACCGGCTGGTGGCCTGGTTCGTGCGCCATGACGCGCCCGTGCCGTTGTCCAGCGACGAGTTCCTCTCCGGCCTGCGCAGCCGTTTCCCCGAACGCGACGGCATGGTCTTCCTGCCCGAGCAAGTGACAGAATACGACAAGAAGCGCGCGCAGACCGCGCAGGCGCCACAGATGGAACTATTCGTTTCCGACGAGCGCAGCGCCATCGACTGGGTGGCGGACTTCCTGAAGGCGCGACCGTCCACCTATCAGGACATCCATCCGGAGTTCATCAGGCAACTGGGCGCGGGCTGGAAAAAGCACGAGACGCGGCCGGAACTGTCGGCGCTGCTGGAAGCTAACTTCCTGCGCTACGATGGCACAGGCGAGGTACCGAGCCAGATTCACCGCTATCTCTCGACCAACTACCACGATTTGCGTGGTCTGGAAAAAACTGATCCGCGTCTCAACGCCCGCGCGCAAGACCGTTGGTATGTGCCAGATCCGAACAAGGCACAGGATCTGGAGAAGAAGCGCGAAAAGGCGCTGCTCAAGGAGTTCGAAACCTACAAGACGTTTACCGGCCGCAAGATCAAAGAATCGCGGCTGGAAGTGCTGCGAGCCGGCTTTAACGCGGCGTGGGCGGCCAAGGACTACGCGACCATCCTCGCTATCGCCAACAAGCTGCCGGAAGAAACCCTGCAAGAGGATGAGCGTCTGCTCACCCTCTACGATATGGCACTGACGCGCAGCGAAGATGGGGCGTAACATTGACGGACGGCGGCTTCGACATCGGCGATTGGTGCTGGCACACGCGGCAGGCTACGCCCTGCCGCGTGGTCGAGCGGCTGGCGCTGTGGGGTGAAGCGGCCTACCGCGTTTGGCTGCCGACGAAGGATGCGGTGTTGCATGCTCGAGCGGCGGAACTGTCAGAGCTTTCCAGCGCACGACCTACAGTGGAACAGATTCTCCACGCGACGGCAGCGGCCAAGTTGCAGGACGCTCTTGAAGACAATCTGCTGCTCGCTCCCATCCAGTCCAGCGTCATCCCGTTGCCTCACCAACTTTACGCGCTGAATCGCGCCGTTGGGCAGGACCGCATCCGCTACCTGCTCGCCGACGAAGTAGGCCTGGGCAAGACCATCGAAGCGGGCTTGGTGCTGCGCGAACTGAAACTGCGAGGCCGCGCCAAGCGTATTTTAGTTGTCGCCCCCAAGGGGCTGGTGCGGCAATGGCAGGCGGAAATGCGCCAGCACTTCGGCGAGCCTCTTCACTTTGTAGACCCCTCCTCAATAGCAGCCCTGAGGCAATGGCGCGGGGACTCTGCGGAAGACAATGCCTGGCAGATGCACGACCAGGTGATCTGCGCGCTGGATTCTGTGAAGCCGCTGGAATCGCGGCGCGGCTGGAGCTTGGATCAGATCCAGACCTACAATCGCGAACGCTTCGAGGATTTGGTGTCGGCGGCTTGGGATCTGGTCATCATCGATGAAGCGCATCGCATGGGTGGCAGCACCGAGCAAGTGGCCCGGTACAAGCTGGGTGCGGCGCTGGCGGAAGCCTCGCCCTATCTGCTGCTGCTTTCGGCCACGCCGCATCAGGGCAAGACAGACCAGTTCATGCGCCTGATGCAGTTGCTGGACAGGGACGCCTTCCCGGATGAGAGCAGCGTCAGCCGCGAGCGTGTACAGCCCTTCGTGATCCGCACCGAGAAGCGCGCGGCGATCGATGCTGAGGGGCAATCGCTGTTCCGCCCACGGCTTACACGCTTGCATGCCGTCGCATGGCAACCGCGGCATATTGCGCAGCAACAGTTGTACGAAGCCGTCACCGACTATGTGCGCCACGGTTACAATCAGGCTCTGGCAGCCAAGCAGCGTCACGTCGGTTTCCTGATGATCTTGATGCAGCGGCTAGTGACATCCAGCACCGCCGCGATCCGCGCAACGCTGGAAAAGCGCCAAGCGGTTCTGGACACGCCGCAGCTGCAATCCCGCCTGTTCGACACGCTCAACCCGGACGAATGGGCCGATCTGGACGGCGAAGCACAGGTGGACTTGGCACTGCAAGCGAATGGTCTGGAGCTCGAAAAGTCGGAGGTCGAAACCCTGTTGGCTCTGGCGCGCTCCACCGAGGCCGCTGGAACGGACGCCAAGGCTGAGAGCCTCTTGGAGCTGATCTACAAACTGAAACAGGAAGAAAGCGACCCCGCACTGAAGGTACTGGTGTTCACCGAGTTCGTACCCACGCAGGCGATGCTGACGGACTACTTGGAAAGCCGCGGCTTCACGGTGGCCACGCTCAACGGCGGCATGGACATGGAAGCCCGTACGCGGACCTTGAAGACCTTCGCACAGGACGCGCGCGTGCTGATTTCCACCGACGCAGGCGGCGAAGGCTTGAACCTTCAATTCTGTCACGTCATCGTCAATTTCGACATGCCATGGAACCCGATGCGCATTGAGCAACGCATCGGCCGCGTAGATCGTATCGGTCAGAAGCACGTCGTGCGCGCCCTGAATTTCGTGCTGGAAGACACAGTGGAGCACCGCGTCCGGCAGGTGTTGGAAGAAAAGCTCGCCGTCATCGCTGAGGAGTTCGGCGTAGACAAGGCGGCCGACGTCATGGACTCGGCGGAAGTGGAACCGGTTTTCGACGAGCTGTTCGTGCGAAGCCTTCAACACCCGGAAACCATCGATGGCAATTGCGATAGCGTGGTTTCGCAGTTGCGGACCACGTTAGCGGAATCGAACCGGAACAGCGATCTGCTAGCCGTACCGCACGATCTCGACGCGGATCAGGCGCGTAAGTGGCGTGACCATCCGGCTCAATTCTGGCTGGAACGCGCCGTCGTCAATGGGTTGGCGGCGCGCGGCGGCGCGGCGACGCAAAACGGCAATGTCTGGCGCGTGCGCTGGGGCGACGGAGCCGAGACGCCGCGGGCGTGCTTCGACGCGCGCGCGGCAGGCGAAAACCCGGCGGCCGAATGGCTGACGATGGAAGATCCCCGCGCGCGTGCGATCATCGGCGACGTGCCGCGCTTCGTTGCGGGCCAGCCTCTGCCGGTCATCCGGGTGACTGGCCTACCCGACTCGGTCAATGGTATCTGGTCGCTGTGGGAGATCGGGCTGGCGGCGCCGGGTGCGAACCGCAAGCGCTTCCTGCCAGTTTTCATAAATGACGAAGGCCGCCCCTTTGTGCCTACCGCCAAGCGGGTTTGGGATTTACTGCTGACGGAAACCGTATCCGTGCAGTCGGTGGCGGACGCGGAGGCTTCGGTGGGCTGGTTCGAGGCATCGTTCGCGGTGGCCGGCGCGCAGGGTGAAGCCCTGTTCGCGGCGCTGGCGGACGAACATCGCGCCCGTATCAAGGAGGAGCGAGATCGCGCCACCTACGCCTTCGACGCTCGCAATCAGACCATTGGACGCATCGGCCTGCCGGCCGTGCGCGAGTTCCGCCGCCGCCGTCTGCAATCCGAGCACGAGGCACGTCTGGCCGCGCTGGACGATATGAAATCCAGCGTGCCGGAGCTGAATGCCGTGGCGATGATGCGGATCGATGCCAACGCCGGCAAGAACAGCGAGCGTGCATCATGAGCCAATGGCATCAGCGCATTCTTGGCTCTTTCACGGCCGATCTTTCCCGGCTGTGGGTGGCCTGCGATCCAGACGGCGTGCTGCTGGGCGAGAAGCTGCTGGCCGAACTGCGCGCCCGTGGCTTCGAGGTGATGGGATACGACGATCCGTTCGGGTTCCGCGCGGAATATGAGGAACGGTATCGCGCGGCGTGGGATGCCGACGAGCCGGCGCCATCGCCGGCACTGATCGTGCACCTGCGCCACGATAACGCGAACGATCTGCCGTGGGACATCGTGCATAACGCCCGCCCGGCGGTGCGGCTGAATCTTGCCGAACTGTTCCCCAAGCTGGCCTATGGCGCCGTGCGAGAGGTCGAGCCGGAACGGCTGGAAATCTTGTTCGACGCCCATCAGACCGAGTTGCAGTCGGCGCGCGGTGAAAGCGAGTCGAAGGATTTCATTCTTGAACACGTCTATCAGTTAACTCCGCGATCAATCCGCGCGTCTGTGGACTTTTGGCGCGAAGTGCTGCGGCTGCACTTCGCAGGCCGCGCCTTGCCGGAGACGTTCGCTGAGCATGTGGCGGCCATCCTGCGCGGCAGAGGCTTGCTTGTCGGTCATCCGGTTGCGGAGTGGCTGTCATCCAGGAGCGCGCTGCTGCGCGTGGTACAGGACGCCTGGTATCTCTATTTGGAAAGGCTGAAGCTGGAAGGCAGGCGTATGTCTGAGCCCGATCCGCCGCCCTTCGGCGCAGGCGAGATCGGCACGGCCATTGAGATTCCCTTTGATCACACCGACGTGCGCGCCATCATCGACTCGATGTTCCTCGACGGCAGCTTGCATCCGCTGGCGGTATCCGACGTTCCAACCGCCATACCGGGCTGGATCAAAGCCGGCATCGTCGAGGATGTTTGGTCTCAATTCGCGCTGGCGGAAAAGGGCATCGAGGCGCTTGCCGCAGCGGTGCCGGAAGCGGACGCCCCGCATAAGCTCTGGGGCGACTTCGCAAAACGTCATGGCGAGATGCTTAGCCGGGTTCATGATTTGCCGAAAAAGGATGCTGGCGAACGGATGGTCGTGATCCGGGAACGCATTAAGGCGATCCAGGCGCTGACCGACGAACGGTTGCAGGCGTGGATTGCCGCCGGCCACTACGCCGACCTGATCCTGCAACCGGCAATCAAAGGCCCGGTGATGGTGCATCACGTCCCGCGCTTCCTGCGGCAGCGCCGTAGCGCGGGCGAAGCCAAGGTGGCACTGCTGGTGTTCGACGGGTTGGCCTTCGATCAATGGGTACGGATCAGGGAGCATCTGATCGCCACCCAGCAGCCTTTCGCGTTCGACGAGAACACCGCCTTTGCGTGGCTTCCCACGGTAACGTCGGTGTCCCGTCAGGCGCTGTTCTCCGGTTTAAGACCGCGTGAGTTCGACGATTCGATAGACCACACCAACACGGAAGAAGCCTTGTGGAAGCTGTTCTGGCAAAACGAAGGCGGTATCACGTCCCGTGAGGTGATGTATAAGCGGGCGCTGCATCAGGTCGAGCAACTGGACACCTTGGAAGCCGACATTGCGGACCGCAAGCCCAAGGTCTTGGGGCTGGTGATCGATGAGGTGGATGAACGGCTTCACAAAGAGCGGTCCAAGGAAGATGTAGCACTGTGGATCGGGCGCTGGCTCGGCTCCGGCTTTGTTGAACGCCTGTTTGCCTTCCTGCTAAGCGAGGGTTTCAACATCTACGTGACAGCGGATCACGGCAATATCGATGCTGTCGGCATAGGCAGGCCCAATCAGGGAGTAATCGCGGAAACACGTGGCGAGCGCGTGCGGGTGTATCGTAGCGACCCGTTGCGCGCCGAGTCCGCGGTGGCCTATCCGGGCACGGACGCCCTGAACATCGCCGGTTTGCCAGCGAACTTCAAGCCTCTCTTCGCTGGTGGGCGCAGAGCCTTCGTTCCGAACGGTGATCAGGTGGTCGTCCACGGCGGCGTCTCGGTGGAGGAACTGGTCGTCCCCTTCGTGACAGTTTCACATGCCAACGGAACTGGATGAATATCGAATGATGGCGTTGGCTCCCAGAATAGGTTTTGATCGGTATATCGCTCTCGAATGGGCAACAACCGCGCTGAAAGTTCGTGCCGGTAAAGCGAAGCTGGAAGATCTGGAGTCATTGCTGGATGACGCCGGTTTGGGACCAGCCGCGCGAACGAAAACACGCACGGTGTTGAAACGTCTGTGGCTAGACCCGCGCGGAGAGTTGGTTGATTTTGCGGATCGTGGTGCAGCAATTTTCGAGGCGCACCAGCATGTGCCGGTCACAGCAATGCATTGGGGCATGGCCGTTGCCGCCTATCCCTTTTTCGGCAAGGTTGCCGAACTGATCGGGCGCTTGTCCGCCCTTCAAGGCGATTGCACGTCAGCCGAAATTCACCGGCGTATGAGCGAAACCTACGGTGAGCGCGAAGGCACTTACAGAATGACCAATATGGTCATCCAGAGCCAGGCTGACTGGGGGGCCGTGGAGCGAGTTGAAAAGGGCAAACGTGTCCTTCGTCTGGCTCCCGCCGCTTTGGGGAACGACGAACTTACGGTGTGGCTGATCGAGGCGGCCGTGCGAAATGCCGGCAGGCCGTTGGCAATTCCAACTCTGCAATCGCTGCCCATGCTTTTCCCGTTCAACTTGACGCAACCATTATCTTATCTCGTGTCAAACACCGAGCGCCTGGTTGTGAGGACCGAAGGGCCAAGCAATCAGGTCGTTGCCTTGCGCCTCGCGATCTGATGACGAATGGATGATTGTCGGACCTTCAGATCCTTTAATCCGAGGATTGAAATCCGGCGTTTGAAAGAATGCGGATCTCGGGAAAGCCAACGCACCACTGCTTCAACTGCGGCCTTAGAAACAGCTTGCCACTTGGTGCACCAAGCTGTTTCTAGTAATATCAGCGCTTTAGCATGCTGGATAGCGAGACACAACAGTTCGGCTCATGTCACATCAACTGATCTGATTTCGTAGGGTGTGGTTTGCAGTTCAGAGAAACATCGAATCGAAGTGCGGGTACCGGCGTATTTGCGCCTATTGACGTCGTTCAGCGATTTCGACCTGCCGCCTAAAAGCGGACGGTACTAGATCGTTCGAATTCTGTCGGGCGCGCCGGACGAGATGAACTGGGAACTGGTATCTGATCGTTTCGGCTTTATGAGTTTCGATCACCGCTATCGACCGGTTTCTCGCATGACGCATCAGTTACGAACAATACGATCTTCTGTCCGGCATTTTGCTTGGAGGCATAAGATCCTCCGGAAAGAGTGAACCCTACCTTCTTTAAGAGATGATGCATCGCTCCATTGTTCTCCCGAGCTGTCGCGAATATCGGGGCTCCATCTGACGCTTTCATCGCCGCTTCTATCAGCGGCATCGCTTTTTTGCTGTTCCGATGTTCTGGTGCGATGTAAACCCAGCCTATCTCGAAGGGAAAATCCGCTGGCGCCTTGTCGGTTCGGGCTTTGAGAAAAACTTTGTTTTGATAACCTGCTTCAGGGCGCTTCAGTCCAGCCGTTCCGACCAGCTCTTCACCACTGAAAAGCATCACAAGGCTAACCGCCTTCTGAACGCGCGCAGGCAAGCCGTTAGCGACCTCGCCGCCCGCCATGACCAATTTGGCAAATTGCTCAAGCTCCTGGGTGGAGCACTCTGACGGCTTTTTGGAGACGATACTGTACATTGTAGCTCCATTTATAGTTTTACTGACAGCGCGTCGAACAATTTCGTCTTCTAACTATTTTGGCTGTGCGAGCCGAAGATAACATCTGTCATCTGATCTACCACATCCGGGCCATCGAGACGGCGCGGAGGAATTCGGTCAGTGAATATTACATCCGGCCGTATGCCGTTATAGGTGATATGCTTGAGGCCAGCCTCAATCACCTGATCCATAAACACCCTGTCGTCCCCTTCCGTGCGCGGGCTGAAGTGCTTGGCCGCAAGGCCCGCCAACAAATCACAAAACTGAATAGAGGGACTATCCTTCGAATCCATCGCCGTAGTTGAAATCACACGCAGAGGATATTCGACGAAACTACCGTCACCGCTGCGATGGAGTTGAGGCGGAACGTTCACACTAGTGATCTTTCCCCACATTTCGCGGCTTCTGAGGAAGTTTGATGAATCAT
The DNA here is from genome assembly GCF_000359745.1 of Rhizobium freirei PRF 81. Classification (GTDB taxonomy): domain Bacteria; phylum Pseudomonadota; class Alphaproteobacteria; order Rhizobiales; family Rhizobiaceae; genus Rhizobium; species Rhizobium freirei. The sequence goes on along the minus strand of NZ_AQHN01000020.1, from coordinate 4,383 downwards.
CATGGATGACGGCAAAGTCTTCAGGATAGTGCTGACGCCAGTGCGATACGATCGCCAGCATTGTTGTTGTCTGAAACTCATCCGATCCATGGAAATTTTCCAGGCTGTGGTAACGCTCAAACAACGCTGCACCGAGTGCCATCTGTTCGAGAAAGATCTTAACACGGTCCTCCGTGGTCGCTGCCATCATGCTGAGGCGTACTTGCAGTGTCGCAAGACCATCGGGTGTCGGGTTACGGTTAAAAGTCTGATAGTGGCGCAGCAGCGCATCTAGCAGCTCCGGCGGCGCGAACTGCGTCAATCCGAAGTGAATGTAATTCGCATACTTCCAGCAAAACCCATCCGCGTAAAAATCGTAGCCCCCATCCGTAACGTATGGTTCTATGAGAAAGTCTACGATCTTGGTCAGTACAGTGAACCGCTTGTCGGCCATGTAGATAAAGGCCAAATCCTGCAAGCTCTCCAGATGGGCGGCGAACCTCAGCAACCCCGCACGACTGTTCGAACCCCAGATGTTGGAGAACTTAAACTCCGCACCTCTATAGCGAGGAAAGGAGTCAAGAAGGATCTCACGGGCCTGGCCCTCAACAATGTCAGCACTTGCAATCGCAAAAATGGGCTGCGATGGGTCGAGAAGATTGTATTTGGTGAATCCCGATTCATCGAAATATAAGGTTCTTACAGCCATAGCGTCACACAAATACTATTGATGTCTAATTCACAGCCTACTTCCGGGCTATCACATCTGCGAAAATCGTCTCGTATTTTGTACCGGAGCTGCGCGCGCGCTCTTCAATGAAAAGATTTCGGGGAAGCAAAAGCTCGTATTCGCAAGATTGTCCTGCTTGCCCCCATAATGCCGGCAATGGAAGTTTCAAAGTCAGGACAAATACACGCGGTTGACCATTCTTGTTCTCTATTCCTGCCCTTCTAAAGGCACTGTTGCGCGCGATTATCGGGTGAAGGGATGTGGATATGTATGTCGGGTACGGCTGAAAATTGGTCAAATCGTCGTTGGCTCGGCCATGAAACAGAACTTGTCCGGCAGGAACGAGGATACGGGATTTTTCAATTTCTTCGTCAAGTCCGCTGACCATGCTGGCTTGAGATGCATCCGCACTGCCGGAAGAAACCGCACAGGCTGCAGAATGGTATCGGTCAAATTCCTTGCGGCGATAACGTGGAAAATGCTTGAGATCTCTTAATCGCGTTCGCAGCCGAGCCCACTCTTGCGCGACGGGATCTGCATCAAGACGTTCGTCAATCGGCGAGTGTAAGCGCATGTATTCATCATTGTCGTCATTTCCGAGATGTTTGACGAGATCGCCGGCACTCGGAAACTCCAGGATCGTGTCAGGCTTATCGGTGCCGAGCAGACGCTCCACCTGAGACGAATTGCTTAATCGAAAATGCCAATTCTCCTGGCTGACGGTAGTCATTCAGTTCCCCTCATGCACTAGTGGCTGGCGTTGCTTGCTGAACTGAGCGACGTGCAGCGCCCTCAATCTTCGCTAAAGGATGCCGGAAATAGTGTTCGTTCAGAGCTTTCCGGATGGCGGCGTTCGCCGCTCTGTCAGTGTAGGTTTTCATCTCTGCTCCGTCTCTCCACGCAGTACTGGGATCACTTCGCACGGGCTGCTCATGCAACCAGGCCAGCGCGTCATCTGCGATTGGCCCGTTCGTCCAGAGTTCAAAACTCAACGGCTTGTTGTTGAAGCGGCTATCCGTACGGATGATGCTATGGAGCAGCGGCACCCGATCGCCATGCCACTTTTGAACTTCTTCAAGGTTGACCCTGCTGCCGGGGATCTTGGACTTGCACTCGATGATGAGGACACCTTTGTCGTCGGGGCGGTCAAGGAGCACATCGATCTCGGCCGAGCGTCCCGAACTGAAATCGGTCCATTTTTCGCCTGCGCGCAGATAGCCCCCCTCCACATCCTTTACCAAGGAACCAACAACGATCTCAAACAAGGCACCACGCAGGTTGTTCGCCGCGCCCTCGATCCTGGTCAGGTTTGACAGGACACGCTCGACATGTTCGGGATTAACCGACGCAGTCTTTCCCGTATCCGAAAGCAGGCTAATTAGATCCCGCAGCGCTTTGGCTACATCTCCACCAAAAAGATGTGCGGTCGTGGTCGCTAAGATACCTTTGCTCTTCGCCATGCTAAACCCGGCCGCGGTAAAGCCATCTGCTATGAGGAAGGGCATGATGGGGGCAACATTTGCCGGTGCTGAGGCCAGATCGTGCTTTCGCACAAATGTCGTCACGGCATCCTCGTCAAGGATACCCCTGAGGTTGACATCACAGACGACAAACCCCGGCTTGAGGCCTGATGCTGATGCTTTAACCAGGGGGCGCGCATAACACGGGGCCGACATATCCCAAGTGATAGAGGAAACCACAGGCGGTGTTTCGTCGTCGCGGATGCGTACCCTGTCGAAGCTGCCGAAGCCCGTCCGGCGGCACCATTCCTTCATGCCGTGGAGCACAACGTTTTCAGCGACCAGTCGGGCACGGACTATCGCAATTTCATCCCGCCTGTAAGTGTAGGGTTTGAATTGAACAAATGGCTGGCCCGTGTCGGGGTCGGTAATTTCTTCCAGCATATGGATCGAGGAAAGCCGCTCGAATATGCGCTCCGGCGAAAGCTGCCTTAACCGTGCGGCAGGACTTCCGCAGACGCCGGCAAAGTGTTTCCGCGGAATGCAGCCGCCGCGCGCCCTTAGACCGGCCATGGCGCTCCAGTAGGCTTTACCATGATTCTGGAAAACACGCTCAACGGCGCGCCAATACGCTTGATCGCCGAACTGGTCGGCAAGGTAAAGGAAGCGGGCGTTGTGCGGGAACCTAAGGCCGGCCAGCCGCACAACGTCCGGCCCGGCGCGCGCGATCCGCTGCCGGGCGGAAGTAGGCGAAATGCCGTCTTTCGCCATCTCAGCGATCAATTCGGTCGAGAGCGATGGGCCGACACGCCGCAGGAGCGCAGATATGGACTCCATAGCTAAGAAAGCCTCAATGTCACACTGCGCTATTTATAACATCTTCTCTTTAACGGCTCGATAGTTTCGTTATCGTCGAAGCGCTAAAATTTCACATGAAATTACAATATCTTACCTTGAGCAAATCAGGGGCGGAAAACAGCCGTTGTCATACCTTGTCTGTCACAAGCGATGCATTCTGCCGTCGCGCTATTGTTGCCGGACACGCGACTTTCTGCACGGCAGCCAGGCAGGTCGGCGTAGTGATCGATCCGCTTCTCTATGAAATCCATTCATATCCTCCCGCCTGCACCCGCGCGAGGCGCCATCCCTTGGCCTTTAGCAACGTCAACTCAGCAGCGGTGATCGCGTCTTCACGCAGAGCCAGGCAGAGAAGATGTGTCGGGCGTGTCATGGCGACGTAATGTTGTTTCAGGCGTTTACGATTCTCCGCTCCCTCACTGCCCTGGCCCGTCTTGGCTCCTGTCAGCCATGATTTGAGGCTCGCAAGATGATGCTTCTTATAGAAACTCTCCAGCACCAGCGTCGCAGTGTGAGTTTCTCCTTTAACCGAGTGAATGGAGCCGACTCGTATGCTGACTTCCGGTGCGGCGGCCGGATAGCGGTAGATATTGTTCCGTTCGATTGCCGGAGCCCCGGCAGCAACCTCCGGCCAATTGTTCCAGGCAAGGAAAGCGTCAGTAGCAGTACCAGTAGGAACCTTCCCGGTCAGGCATTTAACAATTTCTGTAAACGCCGGCCTGCAAGTGCCATCCCAGAATCCCTGCGTAAGTGTCTGGCGATCGACCGCTATGCCCGTGATTATTTGAAAATAAAGCGCATGCGCTTTTTGATTGTCCGCCAATAGCGCGGCCATTTGCCTATGTTTTCGCTTGCCGGCGACGGATGTCAGCGGATCTGTCATCTGCGCAAGCCGGAAAATGCCTTCGGCGATTTTCTCCGTAACGAAATGGGTTTCGCCGCGCTCCGCTGCCAGCTTGGCACCTGCGAAAAAATACTGCTGCAAGGTTTCCGGTTTCGGCTCCGTAGCGGTCAGGGCCGGATCATAGACAGGCCAATATTTTCCAACGTGCCGGGGCACGTTGTCGTCCTTCTCTCCAGGTTTATGCACCGCGGCCACGGCAGTGAAGACTCCGTCTTTCAACTCCGTGGCGGTGAATATCTCACATAAATAACGAGCGTAGGATTCGATGACGTGATCCACTGTAGTGTCATCAAACAAAAACACGGTGTGTTTGCCGCTTGTGTCAGAAGCAATCTTGGGGTTCCTCGGGCCCAGGCCGATAAGGCCATGAGGTGCAAGACCAAGCGGATTCGCAAAGGTAGCAATTTCCTGCCCAAACCGATGGCTATTGGGAATGGGCTTGCATATGGCGG
>NZ_AQHN01000019.1 GCF_000359745.1 Rhizobium freirei PRF 81 | reverse complement strand
TAACAGGCTGGGCAGTCCTGCCAGCGGCAGCCAGACTTCAATACATGGATGATGCCACTGATCACGCGGCGGTCGTTGGTGCGGTGCGCTCCGGGTTGGTTCGTCGGTAACAGCGGTTCAATCGCTGCCCATTGATAATCATCCAGCCAGAATTCCCCTGCCATGATCCAATCTCCTTCAAACAAGTACATTGAATCAAAAAGGCAAAATATAATCAACAAGGTGATTGGGTTTTCACCCTAG
>NZ_AQHN01000018.1 GCF_000359745.1 Rhizobium freirei PRF 81 | reverse complement strand
TGTAGAGTCGAGGAAAGGCGCGGTGGCTGGCCCTTGCGAGGCTCGCTCCGTTTCCTTTCCCCGCTCATCAAACCGGACGTGCGGATTTCCCGCATCCGGCTTTCCGACTGGCTTCATCGTAAGGCCCACGGCGACTGCTTGCCGCGCTCGCGTCGAAGACACAGCACGCCCAATTCCCCGTAAACATGTTCACGTGGGAATCGACGCGTGCTGCGTCCTTGCACTTTGTGCCGTCTGCACAGGAAGTTCGTGACGCGGTCATAGACGTGTCGATCGACGCCTTCATAGGCCGATGCGAGAGCGCCATAGGAGAAGTATGCGGCCCAACCGCCCAGGAGGCGGTTCAATCGCTTGCGAACTTCAGGCCATGTGCCCTTGTTGCCCGGCGTCAGCAGCGCGCTGACCTTGGTCTTGATCCGCTGCACGCTCTTCCTGGACGGGCTCGCTCCCAGGTACCACCGGCCGCCGTTGGGCAGATGACGTGGTCCAAGCGAGTAGCCAAGGAAGTCGAAGTGTTCGCGCCGGGCATCCTTCACCGAGGTTTTCGCCTCGTTGAGCGACAGCCCGAGTTTCGTCATCACCGTCCTTGTCCACGCCAGCGCCTCGGCCGCATGATCGCGGCTGAGAATGACGAAGTCATCGGCATAAGAGATGACGTGCGCGCGGAACTCTTCACCCAGACCGCTGAGACGCCAGTGCTTCAGGAACCGGTTCATGTAGATGACCGAGAGCAGCGGACTGACGACACCCCCTTGGGGCGTGCCGTGTGTGCTGCTCTTGCCGCCAGTCATGCGCCGTTTCCCGTCGCCATCCCGCTCCTCGACCGGTGCTCGCAGCCACAGCCTGATCAGCCGCAGCACGCTCCGATCGACGATGCGTCGGGCCACCGATTTGAGGAGGTCCGAATGCGGGATCGTGTCAAAATATTTCGACAAATCAGCGTCGACAACGTCGGTGTAGCCCCGGCACATCAGCCGGTGCGTTTCCTTGACTGCATCGACCGCGCTGCGACGCGGCCGATAACCATAAGCACCGTCCTCGAAGTCCGCCTCGAAGATTGGTTCCAGTACGAGCTTGGCAGCGGTCTGGATGACGCGACAGCGGATAGAGGGAATGCCGAGCGCACGCTCGCCTCCCCCAGGCTTCGGTATCATCACCCGCCGCACCGGATCGGGTCGGTACGTCTTCGAAACGAGTTCTTCGCGCAGGCCCGCCAACCACGCATCCACGCCCGACGCCTCGATCTGCGTAAAGGTCACTCCGTCGACGCCAGGCGCTCCCGCATTGGCGCGGGCCAGCGCATAGGCATGGCGCAGAATGTCTTCACGGCAAATCTTGTCGTAGAGCAAATAGAAGCGGAAAGCGGGCTCCGCCTTCGCCTTACAATAGAGCTTTCTCTGTAGGTTCCTGATCTTTTCAGGTGTTTCGAGGCTCATCGCCAATCAACCTTTCCTCACCATCTTCGAAAGCATGCCAGAAGTCAGGGTCCTTTCCTCCGCCGGCATTGCCCGGCATCGACAGTCTTACGACCCTGTCCGACTCCCGTCCGGTCCATCGCCATCAGCGATGTCGAAGCCGCGACCTCCGACCGCACGGGTCTCCCTCGATTACCCGCATCACCCTTCCCGCGTGCCGTGCCCAATACCCCGGCAGACCGAACAGGTGCTTGTGACGATTGCTTCCCTGTTCGCACGGCCTTCCCCGGGTAAGAGACGGGTCGGCATCTGCATCGACTCTTTCGAGGCCTGCTCGGACTTCACTCGCGTTACGGCCCACTGGATTGCTCAACCGCCCAAGGCGGCCTTTGTCACGAGGCTTCGAACCGGCCGGTTACCCGACCGATCCGCTCGTCAGCTACCAGATCAATCGACAACTCTCTGGATGGAACCTTCCTCCATTGGTGACACGCGCCTTCGAGGCGCAC
>NZ_AQHN01000017.1 GCF_000359745.1 Rhizobium freirei PRF 81 | reverse complement strand
GATCAGAGCGCCTTTTGGAGTTCCGGCAGGGCTTCGAAGAGGTCGGCGACGAGGCCGTAGTCGGCGATCTGGAAGATCGGCGCTTCCTCGTCCTTGTTGATGGCGACGATGACCTTCGAGTCCTTCATGCCGGCCAGATGCTGGATGGCGCCGGAGATGCCGCAGGCGATATAGAGCTGCGGGGCCACCACCTTGCCGGTCTGGCCCACCTGCCAGTCGTTCGGCGCATAGCCGGCATCGACGGCGGCTCGGCTTGCGCCGACGGCGGCACCGAGCTTGTCGGCAACCGGCAGGATGACTTCGCGGAATTTTTCCGCCGAGCCGAGCGCGCGGCCACCGGAGATGATGATCTTCGCGGAGGTCAGCTCCGGACGATCCGACGACGACAGCGCATCGCCGACGAAGGTGGAGAGAGCCGGATCGGCCGCAGCCGACACCGTCTCGATCGCAGCCGAGCCGCCTTCGGACGCGGAGGCGAAGGAGGCCGTGCGCACGGTGATGACCTTCTTGGCGTCGGTCGACTGCACCGTCTGGATGGCATTGCCGGCATAGATCGGCCGCTTGAAGGTATCGGCCGACACCACTTCGATGATTTCCGAGACCTGGGCGACATCGAGCAGGGCAGCCACGCGCGGCAGCACGTTCTTGCCGACCGAAGTGGCGGCGCCGATGATGGTGTCATAGGCACCGGCAAGCGAAACGATCAGCGCCGCCAGCGGTTCCGCGAGATTGTTGGCAAGGCTTGCATCCTCTGCCACCAGTACCTTGGACACGCCGGAAAGCTTTGCCGCCTCACCGGCCGCAGCCTTGGCGCCCGCGCCGGCAACGAGCACGTGAACATCGCCGCCGATCTTGGCAGCAGCCGTCAGCGCCTTGCCGGTCTGGTCGGAGAGGTGGGCATTGTCGTGATCAGCCAGAAGAAGAATGGCCATGATGTCTAACTCCTCATTCGGACTAGATCATTTCCGCTTTTCTTCGAACAGCGAAAACGCTCTATATTTTTCTTTGCGCATTCCGGACGGAAAACCGCTTCGCACTTTTCCTGGAAATGCTCTGGTTTAAAGCACGCCGGCTTCGGTCTTGAGCTTCTCGATGAGCTCGGCCACCGACTTGACCTTGACGCCAGCCTTGCGGCCGCCGGGCTCTTCCGTCTTCAGCACTTTCAGCCGCGGCTCGGTCGACACGCCGAAATCGGCCGGCGACTTCTTGTCGAGCGGCTTCTTCTTCGCCTTCATGATGTTCGGCAGCGAGGCATAGCGCGGCTCGTTGAGGCGCAGGTCCGTGGTGACGACGGCTGGAAGCTTGACCTCGATCGTCTGCAGGCCGCCATCGACTTCGCGGGTGACCTTGGCCTTGCCATCACCAATCTCGATCTTCGAGGCGAAGGTTGCCTGCGCCGTGCCGAGAAGCGCCGCCAGCATCTGGCCGGTCTGGTTCGAATCGTCATCGATCGCCTGCTTGCCGACGATGATCAGGCCCGGCTGCTCGGCGTCAGCAACACCCTTCAGGATCTTGGCAACGGTGAGCGGCTCGACTTGATCGTCGGTCTCGACCAGGATGGCGCGATCCGCACCCATGGCGAGCGCCGTGCGCAGCGTTTCCTCGGCCTTGGCAGGCCCGATCGATACGACCACCACTTCCTCAGCCTTGCCGGCTTCCTTCAGACGCAGCGCCTCCTCGACCGAAATCTCGTCGAACGGGTTCATCGACATCTTCACGTTCGAAAGCTCAACGCCAGAACCATCCGGCTTCACGCGGATCTTGACGTTGTAGTCAACGACCCGCTTAACGGGAACCAGTATCTTCATGG
>NZ_AQHN01000016.1 GCF_000359745.1 Rhizobium freirei PRF 81 | reverse complement strand
CGCCGCGACATTGGCCGTCGACAGGCCGCCAAGGGCAGCGATGTTGATGGCGGCGATATCGGCGGTCGAGAAGCCGGCAATGTCAGCCGTGGACAAGGCACCGATCTGTGCCGAGTTTAAGGAGCTGATAAGCACGGGGCTGAGAGCTTCGACCTGGGTGGAGCTTAGAGCACCGACCTGAGCCGTCGACAGTCCCGTCACGGATTTGGACGTGAGGGCGCCGATTTGCGTGGTCGACAGGCCTGCGACGTTGGCCGTGGTCAGCGCGGCGACCTGAGTTGCATTGAACGTGCCGACTTGCGAGGCGCTCAGCGCACCGACCTGGGTGGAGGTGAGCGCATTGATCTGGGTGGTCTTCAGGGCGGCCACCTGACCCGTGGTCAAGGCTGCGGCCTGGTCGGATGAAAGAGCGGCAACATTGGCCGTCGACAGCCCGGAAAGGGCAGCGGTGGTTATCGCCGCGATGTCGGCGGTCGAGAAGCTGGCGATATCATCGGTCGACAGGGCGGCAATCTGCGCCGAGTTCAACACGTGGACCTGCGAGGTCGTCAAGGCCCCGGCCTGTGACGAAGCGAACGCACCGATCTGGTCCGCGCCGAGGGCGGCGACCTGCTCCGTGCTCAGACTTCCTATTTTTGTCGTGTCGAGAACAGCTAATTGGCTAAGGCTGAGACCCTTGATCGCGCTGGCGGAAACCGCGCCCATCTGGTCGGTCGTCATGGCTGCGATTTCGGCGGTCTGCAGCGCCTTGATCTGGGAGGAGGAGAGCGCCTTGATTTGCGTGGTGCTCATCGCAGCGACGTCGCTCGTCGTCAGAGCCGCGATGACGGTTGTGGAAAGAGATTTGATCTGATTGACGGTCAAGGAAGAAATGATTGAGGTCATTGGTGTGGGGGCCCCTAATGTTAACCTATAGCAGATGCCATTTCTCTGACGCCGACAGCGTGAAAAGAGCGCGCCTATCTCTTGACCGCGGCCTCGGACGCGAGACGCGCCGAAACCTTGACGCCGACTTGGCCGAGCGCTGCTTGAGCACTTGCCACTTGGCATCCTGCCGAACGGAAAGAATGTTGTGAGAAACATGGCTCTCGGGAGCCGAAGCGTTGGGAGGGCTTCATGCAGCAGGGTCCGCAACGACCCTGATTCCAACGCCTGCCTATAAGCGTCTCGCGGCTGCTGAGCCGCTCGATCAAAACCAGACTTCAGCACGGACCGATATTGCGCCATCGACCCGTGTCTTAACCAAAGGACTAATAGGCCGCCTTTAATTTCGGGTTAACGAAGAGATATTTCTGCCGGAAATCATGAAAAACAACCAGGAATATACTTTGCATTTATTGCACGCATCGATAGCAGTGAAGATTAAAATAGTTAATGAGCGAAATTTTTCCAAACATAACTCATGATTGTATTTATGGTTTTAACAGGAAAATTTGGGCTGGCTGCAATCAAATCAACCGTTATCGCCGCAGATCGAAAAATCCGCGGCTTAACGCGTTCATAAGCCTAAATTTTTCCGTACTTCCGCAAAATGCAACGCAATGGTGCAGTGCCTTTTCGAGGCAATTCCACGTGTTACTTGGCGAGGCTCATTAATAGTTAATTATTTCTGCGCGCAACCACTGGATATTTTAGGTTTTCTAAAATCAATCACCACTGATCGGGTGAATTACTGTTGCCGCTCGAACCGTTGATAAGCCCAAGGCAAGCTAGCATCGATAAACGAGTGCAATGCCAATGTCCTTCAGCGTCTGGCCCGGCCGAAACATCACATGTCGTAGTAGGATGCCATGCTCGTCAATACAGCAGCTGCCTCGGATGCTCTCTCCCTGCTCACGGAGCTTAAGAATAGAGCGCGAAATCAACAGCTATCCCTGCCTGAGCTTTTACCGATCGTTGAGACCTTAAGCACTACGGGGCAGGCGGTTCTTGCGGCAGATCTTTATAGTGCATGGATCGCGTTCAACGACACGCATCCTCTGCTGCATATTATTTATTTCAATTACTCGGTCACTCTGCGGCAGCTGGGGGATGTCGCCGGCGCGATCAACGCCCTGCGCGCCTGCCTAAGAATCGATTCGCGGTTCGGGCAAGCGCACGTCAATCTTGGTCGCGCGCTCGAGGATTGCGGTCTTACCGGTCAAGCCGTTCAGCAATGGCGCAGTTACCTGGAAACGACGAACGAAATCACGGCCGATCGAGCCAGTCATCGCTTGATGGTTCTTCAGCACGTCGGCCGCGTTCTTGAGAACGCAGGTCTTTACGATGAAGCCGAGGCGGCTCTGTGGCAAGCAATCGAATTGCGACCAGATAAAACTGAATCGGCTCAGCATTGGACATCCTTGCGGCAACGCCAGTGCAAGTGGCCGACATTGGTTGGGTCGGACCATGTTTCGACCCGTCAACTGCTCGACGCGATGTCTCCGTTGACGCTTGCCTGCCACATCGATGATCCGCTTTTCCAGCTCGCCAAGGCATATCGCTATTGCAAGTCCCTTGTGGGGCGGCCCGATTTGAGTGATGTCGCGCGCGTTTCGCCGCGACGGAAATCCGGCACCGGAAAGCGGCTGCGCGTCGGTTATGTGTCGTCCGATTTGCGCGATCATGCAGTGGGCTTCGCCCTCAGCGAAGTCTTTGAAACGCACGACAAGAACCGTGTCGAGATCTATGCCTATTATTGTGGCGACGCGGCGGCTAACGATCCCACGCAAACACGGATCAAGAGCGCCGTCGATTGCTGGCGTGAAATCTCCGGGCTCAGCGACGGCGATGCGGCAAGGCAGATCGTTGCTGACGAAATAGACGTCCTGGTCGACGTCAATGGCTATACCAAGCATGCGCGAACCAAGATCTTTGCCTATCGTCCGGCGCCTGTGATCGTCAATTTTTGCGGCTATCCGGGCACCATGGGTAGCCCGTTTCATCAATATATCATCGCCGATGAGCAGATCATTCCACGCGAAAACGAGATTTACTATACGGAAAAGGTGCTGCGGATACCTTGCAACCAGCCCGTCGACCGCAAGAGGTTGATCGCCGAGCGCCCGAGCCGTGCCGATGTCGGCTTGCCGGAGGGCGCGTTCATATTTGCCTGCTTCAACGGCATGCAGAAGATCACGGATGCCTGCTTCGCGCGCTGGATGACCATTCTCTCCGAAACGCCCGGAAGTTTCCTCTGGCTTCTGACCGGCGGTGACGATATCGACCAGCGCCTGAGGCAGGCAGCCGAGCAACATGGTGTGGCGCCCGAGCGCCTGATCTTCGCGCCGAAGGCGCCCAACCCCAGGCATCTTGCGCGTATTGGATTGGCCGATCTTTTCCTCGATACTTTTCCCTATGGCGCCCATTCCACGGCAGGCGATGCTCTGACGATGGGCCTGCCGGTCCTGACGTTTCCCGGGGACGGTTTCGCGTCGCGCTTCTGTTCGAGCATCGTTTCAGCCGCAGGCGCACGCGATTTGATCTGTGACGGCCCGGACGACTTCGTCCGTAAAGCCATCGGCTTTGCGCGGGACCGTCAAAGCCTGGAAAGAATAAGGCAAGCCCTGGAACGTCATCGTGATACCAGCGTCTTGCGCGACATCCCGGCTCTCGTTCAGCGTCTTGAGCAACTGTACTGGCAAATGCAGAACGAGTGCGAACGCGGCGAAACGCCGCTACCGGATCTCGCCAATCTCGATCTCTACTATGAGATCGGTGCAGAGATCGTCGCTGAGAACGTTGAGTTCAGCAATAATTTCACCCGCCGACAGCGCTACACCGCGAAGCTAGCGCAATGGCACGCCTTTTCGCCGATCCCGCATGACCGCCGTTTGTGGACGGCAGAGACTGCCAGTGCGTCGTGAGCGGCACCACTCCCCCCCCCCACACACAGGAACCGAGGCTGAAATGGCTCCAGTAATTCTTGTCACATTTGCCGGCAGACAGAAGAGAATGGAAATTCTCACCCGATACATCCAATCCGCCATGGATGCCGGGATCATAGACGAGTGGCATGTGTGGGATTTCACGCGCTCACAACAGGACCATGAGTGGGTGACCCGCCAATTCGGTCCGGTCCGCTATATGGGCTCCGCCGCACTATACCAGTCCGCCGGATCGGCAGCGCCCAACCAGCCGCTTCGGCTGAGCGCCACGATCACCAACGATTTCCACATTGCCATCGTGCCGAGTGACGACGGCAACGAATATTTCGAACTGGTCGTCGGCGGCTGGAGCAATTCGCACTCCGTCTTGCGCAAGCTGCCGCGCAGCGCACTCAAGAATTTCGATCGTGACGATGCGGCGACCGTCTGGAGCCGGCCAACGCCAGGCGTCCTGTCTCCGGGCGCCGCAAATCAGATCGTACTCAACATCGATGCGGCCGGTATTCCCTCACTCCATGTCAACAACGTGGTGATCGGTCAGTGGGCTGATCTTAACTTGTCGGCCGGCGCATCGATCATGGTTCGCGGCGGCTGGGGAGCGGATCTGGAATTGGGTAATGTGCGATCGCGGATACAGCGCTTCGTCGGCAATCCGAATGAGCACATGCCCTATTGGCAAGCCTATGATTTCTACGCAAAGCGGCTAGGGACATATTCCGACTCGATCTTCCTGAAGTGCGATGATGACATCGTCTACATGGATCTCGACAAACTCAGCGATTTCATCGAATTCCGGCGCACCAATCCGAAATATGTGCTGGTCTCCGCCAATGTCGTCAACAACGGGGTCTGCGCCCACTGGCAACAGCTGGCCGGCTCTATTCCCGAGCAAGTCGGCGAATTCGAGCGGCCGGCGGGCGGATTTGGCGGGAGCCTGTGGCAAAGCGCGGAACGCGCCAACGACCTGCACGATTTCTTCTTGCAGACCGACAGCAAGCATCTTCCTTTGCCGAGCAAAGTGATCGAGTGGAAAGAACGTCAATCCATTAATTTCATCGCATGGCTCGGCAAGGACCTCGTGCACATGGCCTTGCCGAAAGGTGACGACGAGCGTGCGTTGACGGTCGACCTGCCGGAGCTTCTCGACAGACCAACGGCGATCTTCTCGGATTTTACCGTCAGCCATCTGAGCTTCGGACCGCAGGAGAATGGCTTGGCACTGGATCGTTTGATCAACGCCTATGACGAACTGATGCGCAGCTCGATCGCAGCATAACGACCTCTGCTATCTGCGTTAATTTTCTGAATAAGAGACTGGAGCATCCTGGAATGCGTGCGAGTGGAAGAATCGGTATTGTAGGCGCGGGACTGTCCGGTGCGGTGATCGGACGGGAACTTGCACTGGCAGGTCATCAGGTCGAGATCTTCGATGCACGCGACCATATCGCTGGAAACTGCCATACGGAGCGCGACAAGGACACCGGGGTCATGGTCCATGTCTATGGTCCACACATCTTCCATACCGACGACACGGAGGTCTGGGACTATGTGAATAGCTTCCAGACCTTCATGCCGTACAAGAACCGCGTCAAAACGACGTCGCAGAGCCAGGTCTATTCCCTGCCGGTCAACCTGCACACGATCAATCAGTTCTTCGGGAAGACCTTCAGGCCGGATGAGGCTCGCGCATTCATCCAAACGCAGGCAGACGAGTCCATCAGCGACCCGAAAACATTCGAAGAGCAAGCGCTTCGCTTTGTGGGTAAGGACCTCTATGAGGCTTTCCTGAAAGGATACACGCAAAAGCAGTGGGGCTGTTCGCCGACGGACTTGCCCGCATCCATCCTGAAGCGGCTACCGGTGCGCTTCAACTACGATGACAATTACTTTGCCCACAAATATCAGGGAATGCCGGAAAACGGCTACACCGCCCTGGTCGACTGTATTCTGGACCATCCGAACATCAGCGTCAGTCTCAAGACGCGTTTTCATCGAACGCAAAAGCAAGACTTCTCGCATGTGTTCTATTCTGGCTCGCTTGATGGCTATTTCGATCATGAATTCGGCCCGTTGGGATATCGAACGCTCGACTTCGAGCGATTCGAGTATGACGGGGACTATCAAGGCTGCGCGGTGATGAATTATGGTGATGTGAGCGTGCCCTTTACACGGATTACCGAACATAAGCACTTCTCACCCTGGGAGGAGCACGAGCGGTCAGTCTGCTATCGGGAGTTCTCGCGGGAATGCGGCGCTGACGACACCCCCTATTATCCAATTCGCCTCGTCAAGGACAAGGAACAGCTCACGCAATATGTTGAGCGTGCGAACTTGGAAACATCGATCACCTTCGTTGGGCGTCTCGGAACCTATCGCTACCTTGACATGGATCTGACCATTCGGGAGGCGCTTGATACGGCGCGGTCTTATCTTGCCCGAATAGCGCAGGGCCTATCGATGCCGGCCTATCTGCATTCGCCGATCTGAACGGCTTCATGATCTCCTCGTGACGCCGAAGGTGCTGGAAATTCTTTCGGCGGAGCGTTTGGCGCTGCTGCTGGAGTTCTGGTCGTGGAGCCAAGCGGCGCGGAGGCGCAGGCTGCCGCCAGACTAGGCGATCAGACCGCAATGATCGCACTTCGCGACCGCGCCGAGCTGCGATCGGGCCAGACGGTCAAATTCAACATAGACCGAGCAAAAGTTCATCTATTCGATGACGATGGTGGCCGCGTGGCGCATTGGGACTTTCTGTCGAAAGCCCGCCGACGCAATCGGATAACCAGGATTGAAGCTCCGTTCGCTCAAGGCGAGATGGTGGCGTCGGCAGCCACCTGCCCGAATGAGAGTGCGACCATCCGCTGAGCAATGTCCCTAGAATCACTGTTCTTGTCGGGAAGTCATGGTTGTATCGCGACGGCCTTGGGAGGTTTATCGCGCCTGCAATCACGTTTCCAGTCGCCTCGAAACAGGGGCGCTTTACAAAACGAACTAGTTCGTACATTATCTAGTCGAGGAGTGACGAGCGCTGCAACAGGCAGCGCCGATGGCCGCCAAGACAATCTTGGATGTCATCTGGGAGGGCGCGGGCGGAAGCTGGCGTGCTCTCGGTTGAGGCATTTCTTCGAAACCGAAATGCTCTTGGGAGGAGCGTTTATGAAAACACTGGTGGAACACAAAACGCCCAAGCGCGCCGCTCTGGCGAGCTGGCTTGGAAGCGCAGTCGAATATTATGATTTCTTTGTCTACGGAACGGCGGCGGCGCTGATCTTCCCGAAGATATTCTTTTCGGCAGAAGACCCGCAGACGGCGGCGATAGCCTCGTTCGCCACATTTGGCGTCGCCTATATCATGCGCCCGTTAGGCGCAGTGATCCTTGGACATGTCGGCGACAAGTTCGGTCGTAAGAAGGTACTGACCTTCACGCTGCTCCTTATGGGATTTTCGACCTTCATCATCGGCTGCTTGCCGACCTACGGCCAGGCCGGCATCCTCGCCCCGATACTTCTGGTCCTGGCGCGATTGCTTCAGGGTATCTCCGCCGCGGGCGAGCAGGCCGGTGCCAGTTCGATGACGCTTGAGCATGCGCCTGAAAACCGGCGCGCCTTTTTCACCAGCTTCACGCTGAGCGGGACGCAGGCAGGGCTGATCCTTGCAACCCTGGTCTTCATACCATTAGGCAAGCTTGACGAAGCCGCTCTGATGTCTTGGGGCTGGCGTATTCCCTTCTTTTTGAGCTTCGTGGTGGTCATCGTCGGATTCTGGGTTCGCCGCACATTGGCCGAAACGCCCGCTTTCATCGAGGAAACAAAGAAGGGCGAAGTTGCCAAACTACCGCTGGTCTCCCTGATCACGAATTATTGGGCCGATGTCCTGCGCATCATCTTTGCCGCCTTGATTTCGGTCGTCAGCACGATCTTCAGCGTCTTCACCCTGTCCTATGCGGTGAATACCATACATATCGACCGCTCCACGATGCTAACCGTGCTGGTGCTTGCCAATATCGCGGCGCTTGGCGCCATCCCGGCATGGGCGATCCTGGCCGACCGGATCGGCCGCAAGCCGGTTTTCATGTTCGGTGCCATTGGTTGTGCTATTCTGATCTGGCCGTATATCTGGGCAATCAGCCAGAACAATCTCGTGCTCGTCTTTGTCCTTGGCATCCTGCTGTCGGGCGTGGTCTACAGCGCTTCCAACGGTGTCTGGCCGGCGCTTTATGCAGAAATGTTCAGCACTCGCGTACGCTTGTCCGGCATGGCGGTCGGCACCCAGATCGGCTTTGCGCTGGGCGGCTTCGCACCGACGATCAGCGCCGCCTTGATGGGGGCCGGGCCGATGGGATGGGTGCCGGTTGCGGCGTTCACCTCGATCACGGCCGTAATCGCTGCCGTCTCCGCCGCCACGGCGGCCGAGACCTACAAAACTCCGATCGATCAGCTTGGCCGGGATGGCCGTCGCCTTGCGGCCGGTCAGCGACACGTCGATCGCGCGATCTGAGCATATTTGAGTGCCGGCGCATTGTGCCGGCACCCTTTTGAAAAGGCACGCGTTGCGCGATCGCGGACGAAATTGTTGGAAGTCGCCGAAAGGATGAGTTGATACGATGAAAACCTCAATCGCGACCGTTTCGATCAGTGGTGACCTCAAGCAGAAGCTCGAGGCCATCGCCAGCGCCGGCTTCGATGGCGTGGAAATCTTCGAGAATGATTTCCTCGCCTTCGATGAATCGCCCCGCCAGGTCGGCCAGATGGTCAGGGATCATGGGCTGGAAATTACGCTCTTTCAGCCGTTCCGGGACTTCGAGGGCATGCCTGAACCCCTGCGCACGCGAACCTTCGACCGCGCCGAACGCAAGTTCGATCTGATGCAGGAGATGGGCACCGATCTCGTGCTGGTATGCTCGAATGTGTCTTCGGCTGCGCTGGGTGGCGTCGATCGCGCAGCGGCCGATTTCTTCGAACTCGGCGAAAGGGCGGCCAAGCGCGGCCTGCATGTCGGGTACGAGGCGCTTGCCTGGGGGCGGCACATTCACGATCACCGCGATGCCTGGGAGATCGTGCGGCGGGCCGATCATCCGAATATCGGCCTCATTCTCGACAGTTTTCACACGCTGTCGCGAAAGATCGATGTCAATTCGATCCGGTCGATTCCGAAGGAGAAGATCTTTATCATTCAACTTGCCGATGCGCCGTTGATCGATATGGATCTGCTCTATTGGAGCCGCCATTTCCGCAATATGCCGGGGGAGGGCGACCTTCCTGTGCTCGATTTCATGAACGCGGTGGCGGCGACCGGCTATGATGGCTATCTCTCGCTGGAGATTTTTAACGATCAGTTTCGCGGTGGCTCGCCAGCCGCCATCGCCGTCGATGGCCGGCGTTCACTCATCTATCTCGGCGACCAGGTTCGCCGCGCGGGGAATAGCAGCCTTACCTTGCCGCCAATGCCGGCGCGCGCCGTCGCGGACGGCATTGCCTTTGTCGAATTTACCGTCGATGAAGCCGAGGCACCTATTCTCTCCGATCGACTGCGGGCGTTGGGTTTTCGCCATGTTGGGCGCCACAAGACCAAGCGCGTCGACGTCTTCCGGCAAGGCGATATCAATCTTGTCGTCAATACCGATCCCGATGGGTTTGCCGGCGCCTCCTATGCTTTGCACGGGCAGTCGGCCTATGCGATGGGGTTGTGGGTGGACGATGCCGAGGCGGCGATTGCCCGGGCCGTGGCCCTTGGCGCCGAACCCTTTGAGCAGCCGTTGAATCCGGGCGAGATCGAAATGCCGGCCGTACGGGGCGTTGGCGGCGGCATATTATATTTCCTTGACCGCAGGAGCAGGCTCGCACGCATATGGGAGATTGAATTCGACCCAGTCGACGACGATGCCGATCTTCGCCCGGTCGGACTGACGAGGATCGATCACGTTGCACAGACCATGAAATACGAGGAACTGCTGACCTGGCTGCTGTTCTATACTGCGATCCTTGAGGCGCATAAGACGCCGATGGTCGACATTATCGATCCGGCCGGCGTCGTTCGCAGTCAGGTCGTCGAAAATGCCTCGGGCACGTTGCGCATCACACTGAATGGTGCGGAAAATCGCAATACCCTGGCTGGCCATTTCATCGCCGAGACTTTCGGCTCGGGTATTCAGCATCTTGCCTTCGCGACCGATGATATCTTCGCAACGGCTGCTGCCTTGTCGGCCAATGGTTTTGACACGCTGGCGATCTCACCCAACTACTACGACGATCTGGAGGCAAGGTTCGGCCTGGATCCGGCTTTCACGGATCGCCTGAAGGCCCACAATATCCTTTATGATCGCGACGACCACGGGGAATATTTCCAACTCTATAGCCCGACCTATGGCGAAGGCTTCTTCTTCGAAATCGTCCAGCGTAGCGGCTATCGTGGGTATGGCGCGGCAAATGCCATATTTCGCATAGCCGCGCTAAGGCGGCATCTGCGGCCGATTGGTCTGCCGAAACTTTAGGCTCTCCCCATTCGCATGGGGCCTGTGTTAAAGCTTTGATCTTCAATGAAGGGCAGGGGACAGACCCGGGAAGACGAGCAAGGCATGACGAAAGTGCAAGTGGCCAAGATCGAGCGCCTTACGCGAAAGAACGATCCAGACGCGACCAAGGAAAATATACTCAAGATCGCCACCGAAGAATTCGTCGCAGCTGGCTTTTCCGGTGCGCGCGTCGACGAGATCGCCGAGCGCACCAAGACGTCCAAGCGTATGATCTATTATTATTTCGGCAGCAAGGAAGGGCTTTATCTCGCCGTTCTTGAGCAAGCCTATACGAAGATCCGCACCCTTGAGAGCGAGCTTGATCTCGAAAATATGCCGCCCATTCAGGCAATGGCTCAGCTGATCGCAAGTACCTTCGATCACGATGATCAAAATCCGGATTTTGTCCGCCTGGTCAGCATCGAGAATATCCATCGCGCTGAACATATGAAGCGTTCGGCCGTCCTGTCGCAGATGAACATCGCAGTCATCGATATCATCACGCGGATCCTCGAACGGGGCTATGCCGATGGCAGCTTCCTGCGTCCGGTGGATCCCGTCGATTTGCACATGATGATCAGCGCCCAATGCTTCTTTCGCGTTTCCAATCGTTACACCTTCGGGGCGATCTTCGAGCGGGACCTTTCCTCCGAGGCGTTGAAGACAAGACATAAGTCTTTGATAATTGATGCCATTCTTGCATTTCTGAAAAGTCCGCCCTCCGACATGAGCTGACGGTGAGCAGAGCCGTTTGAATTGCTCAGGCGATTTCTATCGCGGTAGGAAAGCATAGCTAATCTTGACTTTACGGACTAGTTCGTACATTTTGGAGCCAAGCATCTGGCAGGCTTCAATTTGCCGCTCGGGAGGAAACATTGAATAATCAAGCCGTCGTTGTTCCGCGCCAGCTTCATGTTGGTTTGATCGGCGCAGGCATAGGCCGTTCGCTGACACCGGCCATGCATATGCGCGAAGGCGAGCATTGCGGCCTATCCTATCGTTACGATCTCATCGACTTGGAAGTCCGTGGCCTCTCCGTATCGGACCTGCCGGCCCTTGTCGCCGAGGCTGAAGCGCAGGGCTTTGCCGGCCTCAACATTACTCATCCCTGCAAACAGGCGGCTGCCGCGCTGGTGGACGAACTGTCGCCCGATGCCCAGACGCTGCGATCCATCAACACAATCGTGTTTCAGGGTGGGCGCAGGGTCGGCCACAATACCGATTGGTGGGGGTTCGCCGAAAGTTTCAGGCGCGGACTGAGCGGCGTTTCGCTCGAGCGCGTCGTGCAATTGGGAGCGGGTGGTGCCGGCGTTGCCGTCGCACATGCCGTGGCAGAGATGGGCGCGAATTCCATCGAGATATTCGATCCGGACGCCGCACGGGCAAAGGCGCTCGTGGATCAGCTGCAGCCGGCACACGATGCATGCCGTTTCTCGGTTGGTCGTGATCTTGCCGCGGCCCTGGATGTTGCTGATGGTCTGGTTCACGCAACGCCAACAGGCATGGCTGCGCATCCAGGGTTACCGCTCGACGCGCAACTTCTATCCGATCGCCTTTGGGTCGCGGAAATCGTCTATTTCCCAATCGAAACCGAATTGGTGAAGCTTGCAAATGCAAGAGGATGCCGCGTTCTCGACGGCGGCGGCATGGCGGTGTTCCAGGCGGTGAAAGCTTTCGAACTGTTCACCGGCATCCGTCCGGTGGCGGAGCGTATGATGCAGCATTTCAATTCGCTGCGCTCTTAGAGCGTTTCCGCATTTCTTTGAATCGCAGAAACGCTCTATCTTCTTGTTTTCTTACGCATTCCGGACGGAAAACCGCTGCGCACTTTCCTGGAAATGCTCTGGTCGGAGCTTCGGCCTTCAATACCCAATTCCGTCTCGGTTATCCCGCCATCGGAACCGGGGAGAGATGTTGTTCCCGCCTCTGGGCCGGGCTCATTGGGTTGACCTGCCGACTGGCATAGCTCGGTTGGCCAAGCAATGCCGGCGGTCTCAATCGCCTGAGCAAACCCAGCTTGACAGCCGACCTTACGACTCGATCAAGCGCTCGGCGCTGAACTTGTCCGTTATCAGCATGTCGATAACTCCGATCCTCAGGGCACCGGCGATCGCAGCTGTCTTCTTTGCGCCGCCAGCAAGCGCGATGACCCGATCAACCCGTTCGAGATCCTCGAGCGGAAGGCCGATGACGCGCTCGTCAAGCGGTGTCTTTACGGGCTTGCCGTCCTTGTTGAAAAACCGCAGCGATATATCGCCGACCGCGCCGGCCTCGGCGAGGTCGGCAAGCTCCCGCGATGAGAATATGTTGCCGGACCTCGCAAGCAGCTCCGACGGTTCGACGGCTCCGATGCCGACGATGGCGAGCGTGATGCTGCCGAAGAGATCCATCGTCTCCCGCACGAATGGATCCGCCTGCATCAAAAATTTGGCCTCGCGCGAGGTCGTGACGCCCTGTACCGGAAGAAGTTTCGGCTCCGCGCCGGTCAGCCGTGCAAGGCGGGTGGTCAGCTGAGTGGCATGCGTCTGGACCGATGGGTCGCCCATGCCTCCAAGCGTCTGAACGACATATTTGGCCTGGGCGCTCTTCTGGGGATGGATGTTTTCCACCATCCTGAAGATCGTCTGGCTCCAGCTTGAGACGCCGATGATTTCGCCGGGCGCCAGCGTGACCTCCAGAAGATGAGCGGCAGCTTCGCCGATCCGGGCCATGATGGCGCCGTCTCTGTCTTCGGTGCATTCGACGACGATGGCTTCGGGGAGGCCGTATTTCTCGCGAAGCGCTCCTTCGAGTTCGCTGTAGGTGCCCACGGGCGGGATGACGCTTGTGCGCACGATGTCTTCCGCTTCGGCCCGCTTCAGCATTCGCGATACGGTTGCCTGCGATAGACGGAGGTGCTGCGCGATCTCCGCCTGCCGTTTCCCCTCTATGTGGTACATCTGGGCAACTCTTGAGATGAGGCGGAGTTCGTTAAGGCGAGCCATCGTTGATCCCGGGGTGAATTTTTATTCACCTTTAACCGGAGTTAGCGGCAACGTCGAGCGGGTCAGTGCATCATTCCACTTGTTCAGGAGGAGTGCACTGTCGATGTTTTCGGGCTTGATGACTTCGGTGTTTCTCGGAAGTGCCGCGATAGCATCGAGATCCGGCCACAGGCCGATCGACAGACCCGCCAGATAGGCTGCTCCAAGCGCTGACGCCTCCGGTGCCTCACACTGGATGATGGCGTGTTTTACCAGGTTCGACACGCACTGCATGAGAAAACGATTCTGGCTCGGCCCGCCGTCCACATAAAGCGTGCCGAGTTCGCCGCCGCTTTGTGCCCGCATCGCCGTAATCACGTCGTGAACCTGGAAAGCGATCGAGTCGGTGACCGAGCGCGCCATTTGCGCGCGGGTGGTGTTGAAATTGATCTGCGAGAAGAGAGCACGCGCGTCGGAGTTCCAGTAGGGCGCACCCAGCCCGACGAAGGCGGGGACGAATCCCGGGCCGCCCGGCTCTGCGGTCGCCGCAAGGTCGACAAGGGACGCAACATCCGGAAGGCCCAGAATGCCGGCCATCCATGGCAGGCTCGCGGCGCAGACAAGGATGTTGCCTTCGAACGCGAAAGTCGGCTGCCCGGCGATGCGCCAGGCCACCGTGGTGGTGATGCCGTTGCGCGGCGCAATGAAGCGCGGAAGGGTGGTCATGACCGATGACCCGGTTCCGAAGGTCGCCTTGCCGTCGCCGGGATTGAAGGCGCCGTGGCCGAACAAAGCAGCATGGCTGTCTCCAATGGCCGATCTGATCGGCGTGCCGTCCGGCACGCCGGCAAGACCATGCGTGGTGCCGAAGTCCGCGGAACTATCGAGCACCTCCGGAAGGAGCCGGATATCGACCCCGAAAATTGCACCCAGCTCCTCGCTCCAGGCTTGGGCTTCAAGGCCGAACAACTGGCTTCGCGCTGCATTCGAGGCATCGCATGCATGCCTGCGGCCGCCGGTAAGGCAATGAACGAGCCAGCTATCGATCGTACCGATGCGGATCTTCCGCCCCTGCCCGACGCGATCGAGAAGCCATCGGAACTTCGGGCCTGGAAACATCGGATCGAGCGGCAAGCCTGTCAGAGCCTCGACGTGCTCCGAATGGCCATCGGCGATCAGGCGTTGGCAATCGGGTGCCGTGCGTCTGCACTGCCAGCTGAGCACCGGTCCAAGCGCCTTGCCCGTTTCGCCATCCCAAATTGTGACGGATTCCCGCTGGTTGGAGATCGCTATCGCTTCGATTGTCGAACCGGGCGCGGCTTGCAGGCACAGGTCGATCGCTTCGCAGACCGAAGCATAAATCCGGTTCGGATCCTGTTCGACCCAGCCGGGTTCGGGATAGGAGATGCCCACCGGAGCAGAGCCTCTGGCGATAATGTCTCCGCTCTCCGAAACCAGGACAGCCTTGGAATTGGTGGTCCCCTGGTCGATTGCCAGAATGGCCCGCATTATATCCTCCACTGATGATAGGGCCGGGGCAGTAATCCTCCCGGCTCGAATGCGCGCTGTTCGCCTACTTGCGCTTGATAAGCGCTCGGGCGGCGTCTGCAATAGCCAATGGAGCCATGCCGAATTCGTCGAGCAGGAACTCCGCCGAGCCGGTCGGCGCGTAGATGCCGGGAACACCGAGGCGCGTCATCGGGACCGGGGCATTGTCGACGACAACCTCGGCCACGGCCGATCCCAGCCCACCAAAGATCGAATGCTCTTCCGCGGTCACGATCGCGCCGGTCTCCTTGGCCGCCGCGATGATGGCGTCCTCGTCGATCGGGCGGACCGTGGCGAGATTGAGCACCCTGGCCCTTATGCCATGCTCCGCGAGAATATCGGCTGCTTTCATCATGCGATGGGTCAGCGTCCCGTTTGCGATGAACGTGACATCGGAACCTTCACGCAGAAGATTGGCCTTTCCAAGTTCGAACTTGTGGTTTTCCGGCAGCAGGTCCGGTACGCCGACGCGCGAAAGACGGAGGAAGCAGGGGCCATTGTAGCTTGCCGCCCATTCCACCGCGGCTGCCGTCTCGATGCGGTCGCAGGGTGCGATCACCGGAAGGTTGGGCAGAACGCGCGTCCAGGCGAAATCCTCGATCGAGTGATGGGTCGGGCCGAGCTCGCCATAGGCCATTCCGGACGAGATGCCGACGAGCTTGACGTTGGCATTCGAGTAGGAGATGTCGGCCTTGATCTGCTCCAGCGATCTGCCTGTGAGGAACGGCGAGGCGCCGCAGACATAGGGAAGGCGTCCGCCATTGGCCAGACCCGCCCCGACGCCGACCATGTTCTGCTCGGCGATGCCGACATTGACCAGACGTTCGGGAAACTTCGACTTGAAGCCACCAAGCTTCGAGGATCCGACTGAATCGTTGCAGACCGCCACAATCGTTTCGTTCTCGGCGGCAAGGCGTTCGAGCGTCGATGCGAAGGCGTCTCGGCAGTCATGGAGCTTGGGTGCATTCACGGGCGCGTTCATTAGAGTGCCTCCGACAATTCTGCCAATGCGACTTCGTATTGTTCCTTGTTCGGAACCTTGTGGTGCCAGTCGACACGGTCCTGCATGAAAGAAATTCCGTGTCCCTTGTTGGTGTGGGCCACGATGCAATGGGGCCGATCACTACGATGCTCCAGTGCGGGGACGACTTCGCGCATGTTGTTACCGTCGATTTCGCTGACGTCCCAGCCGAAGGCCTCGAGTTTCGGACGAAGCGGAGCGATGTCGTTCGTATCCGAAAGTGCTGCGCCCTGCTGGAACCGGTTGTGATCGACAATCAGGGTGAGATTGTCCAAGCGGAACTGCGCCGCGGCCATGATCGCCTCCCAATTGGAGCCCTCCTGCATCTCACCGTCGCCGGTGATCACGTAGGTATGGTAGCTGGCGCCGGACAGTTTGGCGGCCTTGGCCATGCCGACCGCGACCGGTAGGCCGTGCCCCAACGGGCCTGTATTGGTTTCGACTCCCGGCACCTTGTTGCAATTGGGATGACCGTTAAGCCGCGAATGCGGCTTCAGAAATGTCGAGATTTCCTCTTCCGGAATGAAGCCGCGTTTCGCCAGGGTGACATAGAGCGCGCATGCGGTATGCCCCTTCGAAAGCACAAACCTGTCCCGATCAGGATGTTTCGGCTGGTCCGGCCAGACGCGCAGCACGCGGAAGTACAACGCGGTCAGGAGATCGATCACGGACATTTCGCCGCCAATATGCCCGGCGCCTGCCTCATAGACTGCCTGAAGATCTCGCAGACGTATCTGACGCGCAACACGTTCAAGTTCGGAATGCTCCATCGTTTCCTCGTGTGAATAATTATTCATCTATTTATATTTTTGCATTAAAAGGCCGTTAGTCAAGCCCCTGGAAGTGACTAATTGCCGAATATGATTGCAGAGACCCGGTTGACAGCATTAAAACGAGTTGGTAATGAATTTTCCAGCATATGTGAATAAATATTCTAGCTTGAAAATTAATGGCCGGATACTGGTGGCCAGCCTTAAGCTCCAGGGAGGAATGATGGTGGCGATCAACGTCAATGAACGGAGCCGTCCGTCGGTGACATGGCTGAGCAAGCTCAGCGGCGCTACCGGACCGCTCGTCGGATTGCTCGCTCTTTGCGTTTTCCTGAGCCTCAGCACAGATGCGTTTCTCTCGCTCCGCAACGGCCTTAACATTCTCGACCAGATTACCGTGCTTGGGATCATGGCCGTGGGCATGACGTTCGTCATTCTGATCGGCGGCATCGACCTTTCGGTCGGTTCGGTCCTTGCGCTCGCCATGATGGTCATGGGCTGGACTGCGAATATTGCCGGCTTGCCGCTTGTCGCGGGGGTTGCAGTCGCGCTTGTCGCCTCCGCGCTCAGCGGGCTGATTGTCGGACTTCTCGTGACCCTGTTCAGAGTTCCGGCTTTCATTGCGACGCTGGCGATGATGTCGGCTGCGCGCGGCGTTGCAAACATGATCACGGATGGACAGCAGATCGTCGGATTTCCCGACTGGTTCATGATGCTCGCGATCGATCGCCATTTCGGCGTGCTGACCGCGACGGTCTTTCTAATGCTGGCCGTTGTCGCGGCAGCCTGGGTGTTCCTGCATTTCCGCTCCGAGGGGCGCATGCTCTATGCCGTGGGCGGCAATCCGGAAGTTGCCCGTCTTGCCGGTATCAATGTCCAGCTCGTGACGATCGCCGTCTATGTCGCAAGCGCAGTGCTTGCCGGTCTTGCCGGTATCGTGCTGGCGGCGCGCCTCGACTCGGTTCAGCCATCGAGCGGCTTTGGATATGAACTCGACACGATTGCGGCTGTCGTTATCGGTGGAACCTCTCTTTCCGGTGGGTCTGGCGGTATCGGCGGCACGCTCATCGGCGTCTTGATCATCGGGGTCCTGCGCAACGGCCTCAATCTGCTCAACGTCTCGCCATTCCTGCAGCAGGTCATCATCGGCATCGTCATCGTGCTTGCGGTCGGTGCCGAGACGATCCGCAGGCGGCGGGCCTGACATTCGGGTCCGCGTCCGGCGGACCCTAACGATTTCCTCTCCGATAAGGTTTGGAGCGGATCATTTGCCCGAGGGGGAGGACTACCCAAGGGTTCATTGCAAAAAAGGAGGAAATGAAATGAAACTTGCGCACATTCTTCTGACCTCGGCCGCCGTGCTGGCGATATCGCTGGGTCCCGTTCAGGCAAAAGACACCAAGAAGATCGGCCTGGCCGTCGCAAACCTGCAGGCAAACTTCTTCAATCAGATCAAGCAGTCCGTCGAGGATGAAGCCAAGAAGCGTGGCATTCAGGTCGTCACCGTGGATGCCAAGGGCGATGGCCCCACCCAGGTCAATCAGATTCAGGACCTGCTGACTCAGAACATTGATGCCTTGATCTATATTCCAGCCGGCGCGGCGGCCGCTAGCGTTCCCGTAAAGCTCGCCAAGAATGCCGGTATTCCAGTCGTCAACGTCGACCGTAACGCCGAGGGCGCGCCGGGCGACACCTTCCTTGCCACGGATTCCGTCTCGTCCGCCAAATCTGTTTGCGACTACATTCTCAAGCAGGCCGGCGGCAAGGGCAAGATGGTGATCATTCACGGTCAGAAGGGCACGACGCCCGAAGTCGATCGCAGCAAGGGTTGCTCGGAATCGCTGAAGGCAAGCCCCGGCGTGAAGGTCGTTGCCGAGCAGTATTCCAACATGTGGGGCCAGGATGAGGGCTTCCAGATCATGCAGAACATGCTGCAGGCAAATCCTGATGTATCGATCGTGTTTGCTCAGGCGGATGCGCTTGCTCTCGGCACTGCCCAGGCGATCAAGGTTGCAAACCCATCCCAGAAGATCGTAGTCGGCGGCTTCGATGGCGATACGGCGGCTCTGGAAGCGCTCAGCAAGGGCGTCTTCGACGTCACCGCGACACAGCAGACGCAAAAGATGGGCCGCGATGCGGTCGCCAATGCCGTCAAGCTCGTCGCCGGTGAGAAGGTGCCTGCGGTGCAGCTCATGGACGCCACGCTGACGACCAAGGAAAACGTGGCAGGCTTCATCGCCAACCATCCGTAATCGTGCCGAAGTCCTGAGGAGGTGTGCCGTGACTGAGCCCGTTCTTTCCCTGAGGGGCATATCCAAGCGCTATGGACCGCTTCAGGTGCTGAAGAATGTCAGCCTGGACGTCTATGCGGGTGAAGTGGTTGCGCTTCTTGGCGAAAACGGTGCCGGCAAGTCCACATTGTCGGGCATCATTGCCGGGTCGCGAACGCCCTCTGAGGGAACAATGACATGGCTGGGGCAGCCCTATGCCCCAGCCACCCCACGGGAGGCGATCGATAAGGGTGTCGTCCTGATCCATCAGGAATTGCAGCTCCTGCCGCATCTGTCGATCGCCGAGAATGTCTTCATCGGGCGGTGGCCGATGAAGAATGGCGCCGTTGATCGCCCGCAGATGGTCCGGCGCGCGCAGGAACAGCTCGCTCGTCTGAACCTGCATATTCCGGCGACGCGAAAGGTTGCTGGCCTGTCGACAGCCAATCAGCAGCTGATCGAAATCGCCAAGGCGCTGGCGCTCAATGCCAAGCTGTTGATCCTCGACGAACCGACCGCCGCGCTCGGCGGGGCAGAGACGGAAGCCTTGTTCGAGCAGGTGAGAAAGCTGCGGTCGGAGGGGGTCGGCGTCATCTACATCTCCCACCGCATGGAGGAGATCAAGCAGATCACCGATCGCATTGTCGTTCTGCGCGACGGCGAGCGTGTCCAGGAATTTGCCGACAGTGCAACGCCAGTTCGCACGATCGTCGAAAGCATGGTCGGCCGCTCGCTGGACCGGATGTTCCCAGCTCTTCCCGAGCCGGCGGATCGTGCGGTGCTGCAGGTTGCCGGATTGACCTCTCCCGACGGGTCCTTCCGGGATGTGACGTTCGATGTTCGCGCCGGTGAGATCCTCGGCATTGCCGGACTGGTCGGTGCCGGCCGCACGGAACTTGTTCGCGCCATTGCGGGCGCCGATCCGATCAGCGACGGTTCGATCAGGCTCGAGGGCGAGGAGCTCAAGCTCCGCGATCCGGCGGATGCGATCGCAAGGGGCATCGTGATGGTGCCCGAGGATCGAAAGGAACAGGGCCTCGTCGTCGGTCATCGCATCAGCGAGAACATCATCTACGCCAATCTCGACAAGCTCGGCGGGCGCTGGATCACATCGCGAGTCAAGCGCGCCTTCGCCGAGAAGGCCGTCGCGAAATTCGGCGTCAAGGGCCGTGCCGAGCAATTTGCCTCGGACCTGTCGGGCGGCAACCAGCAAAAGGTCGTCATCGCAAAGTGGCTGATGCGTGATCCCAAGGTTGTCGTCCTCGACGAACCGACCCGAGGCATCGACGTCGGCGCCCGCGCAAGCATCTACGACATCATCGTCAACCTCGCGAAACAGGGGGTTGCGGTCATTGTCGTCAGCTCCGATCTCGAGGAAGTTCTCGGCGTGTCGAACCGCATTCTTGTGCTCGCCCAGGGCAAGCAGGCAGGTATTTTGAACCGGGACGAGGCCAACGACGTTTCGGTCATGGAACTCGCGACAATCTAGACAAACAGAAAGGAAGAGCGGTGTCCGACATCACTCTGAATGCCCCGAAGCTTTTCGATCTCAGCGGACAGGTCGCCTTCGTGACCGGAGCCGGAAGCGGGATCGGGCAGCGTATCGCAATCGGTCTCGCGCAGTGCGGCGCCGATGTCGCACTTCTTGATCGTCGCTCCGACGATGGCCTGGCGAACACGGCTTCACACATCAAGGCGGCCGGTCACCGTTCCATCCAGATTGCGGCTGACGTCACCAGCAAATCCTCTCTCGGGGAGGCGGTTGCCCGTACCGAGGCGGAGCTTGGAGCCCTGACGCTTGCCGTCAACGCCGCTGGTATCGCCAACGCTAACCCCGCGGAGGAGATGGAGGAAGATCAGTACCAGACGCTGATGGACATCAACCTGAAAGGCGTTTTCCTGGCGTGCCAGGCAGAGGCACGCGCCATGCTGAAAAATGGGCGCGGGTCGATCGTCAACATCGCATCCATGTCCGGCGTGATCGTCAATCGCGGCCTGAGCCAGGCCCATTACAACGCTTCCAAGGCAGGCGTGATCCATATGTCGAAGTCGCTGGCGATGGAGTGGGTTGGCCGCGGCATCCGCGTCAACACCATCTCGCCGGGATATACCGCGACGCCGATGAACACGCGTCCGGAGATGGTCCATCAGACCAAGCTCTTCGAGGAACAGACGCCGATGCAGCGTATGGCTGGCGTCGACGAGATGGTCGGCCCCGCCGTCTTCCTGCTGTCCAATGCCGCAAGCTTCGTGACGGGCGTCGATCTGCTCGTCGACGGCGGCTTCTGCTGCTGGTGACGCCATGCGCAAGCTGATTGCAGGCAACTGGAAAATGAACGGTCTCGCTTCCTCCCTGGCTGAGATCGAGGCGCTGAAGGGACTGACGGGCGAGGCGGCGTGCGACATCGTCGTCTGCCCGCCCTTCACGCTGGTCGAGAAGGCCGTCGAGTGTACCAAAGGCGCGGCGATTGCCGTCGGCGCACAGGATTGCCACGCGCAGGCCGCAGGCGCCTATACCGGAGACGTTTCCGCCGGGATGCTCGCCGAAATCGGCGCGCGCTTCGTCATCCTCGGACATTCCGAACGTCGCTTGGCCTACAAGGAAATGGATGCCGCCGTCGCGGGCAAGGCCGCTGCGGTCCACGAGGCAGGGCTGACGAGCATCATCTGTGTTGGCGAAACGCGTGCAGAACGTGATGAGGGAAGAGCGATCGATGTCGTTCGCGCCCAGCTTGAGGGATCAATTCCCGATACCGCGACCAGTTCGAACATGACGATCGCCTACGAACCCGTATGGGCGATCGGAACCGGGCTGGTTCCGACCCTCGAGCAGATCGGGGAGGTGCATTCGTCCATCCGGCACATGCTCGAAGAGCGGCTGGGAGACGATGGGCGCCGTGTCAGGATCCTCTATGGGGGCTCGGTCAAGGCGCAGAACGCAAAGGCGATCTTCGGCGTTTCCAACGTCGATGGCGCTCTGGTCGGAGGGGCGTCCCTGAAGGCATCTGAGTTCGCCGGGATCATCTTGGCCGCCGTTTGAAGTCGCAAATAGCAGGCAGGATGATCGGCCCTTGAACCGCGCCGCGCCTGGCCGTAGCCTCAAAAGGAACAGGGAATGCAACGCTTCGAAAACAAGACCGTCGTCATCACCGGCGCGAGCCGCGGCATCGGCGCTGCGATCGCCAAACGGTTTGCGCGCGAGGGTGCCAATCTTGTGGTCTCCGCCAACGAGGATTCCGTCCATGCGGTCGCCGATGAGATCAAGGCTAACGGCGGAAAAGCGATTTCCTTCGTCGGTGACGTGACCGACAAAGCCAGCGTGAAGGGACTCTACGACGCTGCCGAGACGGCCTTCGGCGCCATCGATGTCTCCATCCAGAATGCCGGCGTCATCACCATCGCCCGCGTCGAGGATATGACCGAGGCAGAATGGGACAAGGTCATGGCCGTCAACACCAAGGGCGTCTTCCTCTGCACCCAGGAGGCGATCGCCCGCATGCGCAAGCATGGCCGCGGCGGCCGCATCATCAATACC
Organism: Rhizobium freirei PRF 81; assembly: GCF_000359745.1. Lineage (GTDB taxonomy): Bacteria > Pseudomonadota > Alphaproteobacteria > Rhizobiales > Rhizobiaceae > Rhizobium > Rhizobium freirei. The sequence goes on along the minus strand of NZ_AQHN01000016.1, from coordinate 96,903 downwards.
GCCTCCGGCCAGGCGCGCGACGGCTTCATCTACACGCCGCATTATGCGGCATCGAAGATGGGCGTCGTCGGCATTACCCAGAGCCTTGCAAAGGAAGTCGCGACCGAGGGCATTACCGTGAACGCCTTTTGCCCTGGCATCATCGAAACCGACATGTGGGCCTACAACGACCAGGCGTGGGGCAAACTTCTAGGCAATTACGGCCCCGGCGAACTCATGAAGGAATGGGTAGAAGGCATACCGATGAAGCGTGCCGGATCTGGAGAGGACGTTGCAGGTCTCGTCACTTTTCTTGCCAGCGACGATGCGGCCTACATCACCGGACAGACGATCAATGTCGATGGCGGTCTGATCATGTCCTAGCTTCGTTCAACAAAGAGGAACAGTGCTTTCACCCCGTGCGCCAAATTCTCGAAAGGTGAAATTCCGTCAACCTCTTGCGGAACGAGACGATCATCATCTATCTTAGAGATGTTCTCAGGGCGGGGCGTAACTCCCCACCGGCGGTATCGAGGCAACTCGGAGCCCGCGAGCGCCTTCGCAATCTGCGAAGGGTCAGCAGATCCGGTGAGATGCCGGAGCCGACGGTCACAGTCCGGATGGAAGAGAGCAATGCAGGAGGCGCCGCTTTGCGGTGGCGTTCACATGCTTGTTCGCCCAAGGGAAAATGGTGGCTTTGACGGGCCATGCACGCCGTTTTGAACGGCAACCCTTGAAAGGCAGGAAAATGGCAATTTCGAAAATTGAAGATGCGATCGCGGCAATTGCGCGGGGCGAGATCGTCGTCGTTGTCGATGATCACGACCGTGAAAACGAGGGCGACCTCGTGATTGCTGCCGAAGCGGTCACGCCGCAGGCGATCGCGTTCATGATGAACCATGCACGCGGTCTCATTTGCGTTCCGATGGAAGGCGAAAGGCTCGACGAGCTCGACATCCCGCTGATGGTGCCGCGCAACACGGAAGTCCTCAAGACCGCCTTCACTGTTTCAGTCGACTACATCCCGGGAACCACGACCGGTATATCCGCCGCCGACAGGGCTGCAACGGTTCAGGCTCTCGTCAGGGATGGATCGCGCCCGGAGGAATTTGCCCGGCCCGGTCATATCTTTCCGCTTCGCGCCCATCCCAATGGCGTTTTGTCTCGCCCCGGGCATACGGAAGCGGCCGTGGATCTCGCCAGGCTTGCCGGCTTGGCGCCTGCTGGTGTGATCTGCGAAGTGGCGAACGACGACGGCACCATGGCCCGTCTTCCCGAGCTTGAGGCCTTCGCCGAGCGGCATGGCCTTCATCTTGTCACGATCGAGGATCTCATAGACTACAGGGCTGCGATTGCCCCTTTCAAGGCTGCGTGATCGTTCGGACAATGTCGAACCAAGTCAGCAGCGTAATTGTGTATCGAACGGCAAACCGCTGTCGATAAAGCAATGAGTGACGTCGCTGCCTCTAGAGCATTTCCAGGAAAAGTGCGCAGCGGTTTTCCGTCCGGAATGCGTAAGAAAACAATAAGATAGAGCGTTTCTACGATTCAAAGAAAAGCTGAAACGCTCTATGTGTGTAGTCCCTGAGCGTGACGGCGCGAGTTGGCTCTGAAGATTGACGGGTCCATTGTCCAGGCGCTTGACCTCGGCGACCGAAATTCGAGATCGCGCGCCCGGCGGATGAAGCGCGGCACGTGAGCATCCGTGCCGGAATAGTCGCGACAACCCGAATTGTTACGGCCGGCCGCAGGAATGAGGCCGGCCGTATCCGATTGTCAGTCGGCGAGCTTGAAGCGGCGGAGCCGAAGGGCATTGCCCAGCACGAAGACGCTCGATAGCGCCATGGCGCCGGCGGCAAAGACTGGCGAGAGCAGGATGTCGAAGGTCGGGTAAAGCGCGCCGGCAGCAACAGGGACCAGAGCGGTGTTGTAGGCGAAGGCCCAGAACAGGTTCTGCCGGATATTGCCGATCGTCGCCTTGGACAGTGCGATGGCGTTCGGCACGCCCCGCAGGCTCCCCGACATCAGGACCACATCGGCCGCCTCGATGGCGATATCCGTACCCGTGCCGATGGCGAGGCCTACATCAGCCTCGGCAAGCGCCGGTGCGTCGTTGATGCCGTCGCCGACGAAGGCGATCTTGCCATACTGGCCCTTGAGGCGGCGAACCGCATCGACCTTTCCGTCCGGCAGCACCTCGGCCACGATCTCGTCGATGCCCAGCCGCATTGCGATAGCCTTGGCGGTACGGGCGTTGTCGCCGGTGATCATCGCCACCTTCAGGCCGAGATCGTGCATCGCCTTGATCGCCGCAGGCGTCGTCTCCTTGATCGGATCCGCTACCGCGATGATCGCCGCGAGCGTACCGTCGATTGCCGCGTAAAGCGGCGACTTGCCTTCGTTGCCTAGCCGCTCGGCGACAGCGCGGAATCCGCCCACGTCATACCCAAGCTCGGCCATATAGCGGTCCGCACCGATTTCGACACGCTTGCCGCCCGCCTTTGCCTTCACGCCGAAGCCCGTCACCGACTCGAAGTCGGACACCATCGGCAGCGCCACACCTTCCAAGGCGGCGGCCGCCGCGATGGCGCGGGCGACCGGATGCTCCGACTTGGCTTCGACGGCCGCAACCAGGCCCAGCACATCTGTCCGGTCGAAACCGGCGGCCAGTTCCAGATCAGTCAGCGTTGGCTTACCTTCTGTCAGAGTGCCCGTCTTGTCCAAAGCCACGACCCTGGCATCCTTGAGCAGCTGCAGGGCTTCCCCCTTGCTGAACAGCACGCCCAGTTCCGCACCGCGGCCGGTGCCCACCATGATCGAGGTCGGGGTCGCAAGACCCATGGCGCATGGGCAGGCGATGATCAGGACCGCGACGGCGTTGACCAGCGCGAAGGTGAGGGCAGGCGACGGACCGAAGTAGAGCCAGGCCGCAAAAGTCAGTGCCGCCACGGCGAAGACCGCCGGCACGAACCACATCGTCACCTTGTCGACCATGGCCTGGATCGGCAGCTTCGAGCCCTGTGCCTCTTCGACCATGCGGATAATCTGTGCCAGCACGGTATTGCCGCCGACCGCGGTCGCGCGGAACGCAAAGGCGCCGTTCTGGTTGACAGTGCCGCCGACCAGCCCGCTGCCGACCGTCTTGGACACCGGAACAGGTTCGCCGGTGATCATCGATTCATCGACATAACTCTCGCCTTCGACCAGTTCGCCGTCGACCGGAACCCGCTCGCCGGGGCGGACCTCGACGATGTCGCCGGCAACGACCAAGCCGATCGGCAGATCGACCGTCTTGCCATCCCTGCGAACGCGCGCCGTCTTGGCCTGAAGGCCGGCCAGGCGCTTGATCGCCTCGGATGTCCGCCCCTTGGCGCGAGCCTCGAGCAAACGGCCGAGCAGGATGAGCGTCACGATAACAGCTGCGGCTTCATAATAGACATTGATCGTGCCGGGCGGCAGGAAGCCTGGCGCGAAGGTCGCAATCAGCGAATAGCCGTAAGCCGCAAGCGAACCGACCGCGACCAGCGAGTTCATATCGGGGGCAAGGCGCCAGAGCGCCGGGAGCCCCTTGTCGTAGAAGCGGATGCCGGGAACGAAGAGGACAAGCGTCGTCAGCGCGAACTGGATATACCAGCTCCACTGCATGCCGATCGAAGCTTCGATGAGGCCATGCACTCCCGGAATAAGGTGAGCTCCCATCTCCATGAGGAACACCGGCGCGGTCAGCACCGCGGCGACGATGAAATCTCGGGTGAGTTCGCGGCGTTCGGCTTCCTTCTTCTCGGCGCGCTCGGCATCTTCGCTTTCGGTCCCGCCCGCGGCAGCGGTGATGACGTTTGCCTCATAGCCGACCTCTTCGATCGCCGTGATCAGGGTTGCCACATCGATGGATCCCTTAACCGTCGCGCGTTCGGTCGCCAGGTTGACCACCGCCTGCGTAACACCGGGAACGGCCTTCAGGGCACGTTCGACGCGGCCAACGCAGGACGCGCATGTCATCCCCTCTACCGAGAGTTCAATCGGGCCGGTGGCCGCAGCCAGCCTTGCGGGCACGGAATAACCCACATTCTCGACGGTCGCGACGAGGGTGGCGCGGTCGACGGTGGTGTTGGTCGTGATGCTGGCCCGTTCGGTGGCAAGGTTGACCGATACGGTCTCGACACCGGGAACGGTCTTCAGGGCCTTTTCGACACGGCCCACGCAGGATGCGCAGGTCATGCCCTCGATCGGCAGTGATATGGTAGCGGATGTGTCCATCGCTCGAATGGGGGCATTCATAGCCGCCTCCTTTTTCGTTCCAAAATTCAAGTTCGAGCGGAGGATCAGGCTTCCAGCGATGGGAAGGTCAATAGCGATTTTTTTATTTGATGTCACTTGACCTTCCCATCGCTGGAAGCCCCACCTTGAGCGGCGTGAGATCAAACACAAGGAGATTTTTCATGGAACTCAAAATCGAAGGCATGACCTGCGGCGGCTGCGCCAGGTCCGTCACCAAGGCGATCCAGTCAGTCGATCCCAACGCCAAGGTCGAGGCCAATCCCGACGCGCGTGCGGTCAAGGTCGTGACGTCTGTGGGAGAGGACACTCTCTTGCGGGTTCTCGAACAAGCCGGCTACCCAGCGACGACGAGCTGATCGGGAGCGAGCTTATGAACAAGCTCACGCCGATCTTCATTGCCGCGTGATCGGCACGATGAAGAAATGGCTTGCCGGGCACGGCAAGTGAGATCCGGAGGCCGGCTCATCGGGGCCGCGTCTGCGGGAGCGCGAAATTCAAGACGGACTCGAGCAATCTCGTCGTCAGCAAGAGGAAACTATCGATGCACCGGCGGACTTTTCTAGCAAGCCTTGCAGGCCTGGCAATTGCCGGGCCCACTGCGGCCAAAATGAAACATGACATGAGCGGCCACGACATGGGCGCGATGAGCGGCCATGGCAATCGCAACATGCCGCAGGCCGGGGGCAAGCCCATTCTACCTGAGGGACTGCCGCTACGGGATCTGCCGCGCCTGGAGAATCAGTCCGATGTCGCGGGGACGTTCAAGGCAAAGCTGACCGCCGGACAAAGTACGGTACGGTTCGCAGACGGGCTCGATACGCCGGTGCTTGCCTATAACGGCGCCAATCCGGTGATCGAAGCACGCGAGGGCGACAGGATCGAGATTGCGTTCAGGAACGAGATTCCGAACGAGCCGACAACGGTCCATTGGCATGGCATGCCGGTTCCGGCCGACCAGGATGGCAATCCGGCCGACCCGGTGGCCTCTGATCGTGAGCGGGTATACGCATTCGATCTGCCGGAAGGCAGCAGCGCCTCCTACTGGTTCCACCCCCATCCGCATGGCTTGACCGCCAAGCAGGTCTATCGCGGCTTGGCCGGCATCTTCCTGGTTAAGCCAAAGGAAGATCCGATCCCGGCGGAATATGGCGACACGGTCCTGATGTTCACGGACTTGAGGCTTGCTGCGGACGGAACAATGCCGGACAGTTCGATGATGGATCTGATGAATGGACGGGTTGGCGACTATGTGCTCGTCAATGGCCAAAAGAATCCTGTCATGACCATGGCGCGCGGCGAGAAGCGCCGTCTGCGGCTCTTCAATGCGACGAACGCACGCTTTCTGCGCCTCAAGTTCGAGAATGCAAGCATGACCGTGATCGGCACGGACGGCGGGCTGATCGAGGTTCCGGTTGCCGCCGAGGAGCTGTTGCTGACGCCCGCCGAGCGCGTCGAACTCATCGTCTCCTTCGATCAGCCGGGGGCGGCGAAGCTGATAACGCTCGACTATGAGCGTGGATGGATGGGACCTGGCAAGCCGGACGAAGCCGCCATGACGCTTCTAACCGCCAATGTTTCAACGGAGACAGCGCCCCGCGTTTCGCCGTTGCCCGCAAAGCTGCGCTCTATTGCGCCACTTGGCGAGCCAACGATCACACGTCGCTTCGTGCTGACGGAAAGCATGGGCGGTATGAATCATGGCAATATGGCCCATAACGGCATGTCAATGTCTTCCGATATGGGGATGAAATTCCTGATCAACGGCGCCAGCTTCGACATGGAACGCGTGGACGAAGTCTCGAAAGTGGGGCAGGTCGAACTGTGGGAAATCGCCAACCAGGCCGACATGGACCATCCATTCCATGTGCACGGCACGCAGTTTCAGGTTGTCGAGCATGAGAAAGATGGCATGGTTACCAAACCCGCCTACCGGGCCTGGAAGGACACCGTGAACGTTACAGCCGGCGAAACAGTCCGATTCCTGCTGCGCCAGGATCTGCCCGGCCTCCGTATGTATCATTGCCACATCCTTGAGCACGAGGAGCTCGGCATGATGGGCGTGCTCGACGTTCGAGCCTAGCCTCGATACCGTGTGACAAAGGGCGATGGCACCATCGCATGATGAGGGCTCTCTATCTGCTCGCGATGGTGCCTCACGGCAACGTTTGCAGGCTTGAAAGTCTCACGACGTTTTGACGTGCCGCTTCGCTGCCGCCATATTCGTTGTCCTAAGCGTCGCGTCCTCGGCGACGCAGCGAAGCGCGCCGCCCTCGTTCAAAAAGTCACTGATGCTGCAGCACGCTCAGGCTCCCATCGACCGTCAGGCAGGTGGCATTCATGAAGAGGCACTCATCCGAGATCATGAAGACTGCGGCAAGTGCAGTCTCCCGTGGCGCGGCAATGCGCCCGCCCGGATGCAGCTTCATGGTCTCCGTCTTTGTTTTCTCCGGATCGGGAAAGCCGTTCCAATAGTAGACGACCTTCTGGCTCTCCCGATAGCCGGGCGCCAGAGCGTTCACGCGCACATTCTTTGCCGCATGTTCGATCCCCAGTGACTTGGTCATGCCAAGGAGGGCGTTCTTGGCGAGCGGATAGGCGAAGGCATGCGTCGAGGCGATGCTGAGGATAACTCCGCCACCCTGGGCAATCATGTCAGGGAGAACTGATCGGCAGCAATTCCAGCGCCTTGAGGTTAGACGCTCGCACTCGGAGCGCGCAGGCTCGTGGACATTCTGGTGTGAGCGCCGCTCAGCCTCGGTGTTTGCAGGGAGTGATCCCGCTCGACGTACGCTGCTATCTGGGGTCGATGAGGTGATAGATGACGCGACCGCCGGGGTGATCAAGGGAATTTCTATGGATCACGCCGCTTTTCAGCGACGATGGCGTAGCGGTGCTGGAGGCCGCGCGCGACGGCTTTGAGGAAGCCAAAATTTGCCGCTTGCGCCTTATGGATGCGTCGCAGGTCGGTGTCGATCGTCACTGGGGAAAAGCCGGTCCGCTCAAGCAGGCGTGCAATGGCATCGGCCCGGGCGCCCCGCGAGAAATAAACGCGCGAGAGGATGCTCTCATGTATGCCGGCCATCGCCGAGGGCGCATGAGGTGCCCCTGCTTTGACGAGATTATATCTTTCGAGAAACGTGGCCGCCCGTTTCACCAAGCGTTCGGCGAAACTCGCGTTGACGAAATCGCCATCGATGATCAGCAGTTTGCCACCCGGCTTCAGGACGCGCAGCCATTCGCGAAAGCATGCTTGCGGATCGACCAGCGTCCAGACAAGGTGCCGCGTCACGACCACATCGTAGGCGCTATCCGCCTCGAGCATGTTTTCCGCATCGCCGAGATGAAAGCGCATGATGCGTCCGCGGGAAGCTGCCTTGGCGCGTGCCCGTTCCAGCATGGCTTCCGACCAGTCGATACCCGTCACGTGGTAACCGAGGTCGTCCATCAGGTGCGAAATCACGCCTGTTCCGCTTGCGAGGTCGAGCGCCTTGCGGCCGTTGCCAGGTCCGAGGTGTTTCCTGATCAGGTCGTGCCAGGCGGCTCGTTCGTCCTCGGAGAAGATTTCGTGGCCCGGCGACAGGTCGAACGTTTCGGCGCGGGCGGACCAATAGGCCTTGATTTCCTCGCGCAGGTTGAAATTGGCGCCGGCGGTCTGCATGTCCCGTTCCTCATTTTCAGCTTCGAACGCTTCTAAAAGATAAAACTTGACGATGGAAGTCATGAAATAATAAGTCGCAGGGAGTTTCCACTGGAGATTCATCCATGCGCTTTCCCGGCCGATCGGCGATGTTCGCCTTTGGCGTTCTCGCATCCACCGTGCTTCCGGCAATGGCCGATCCCGTCACCGTGAAGGACGTGACTGGCCGTGACGTCGAAGTGAACGTGCCGGTCAAGCACGTCATCCTCGGCGAAGGGCGTCAGATCTACTTCCTCGCCGCACTCGACAAGGAAAACCCGTTCCAACACGTCGTCGGCTGGCGCGACGACCTGGCGAAGGCCGACCCGGAATCTTACGCCGCCTATCTCGCGAAATATCCTGGTATCGCGAAACTGCCGACCTTCGGCGGGATGAAGGACGGTACGTTCGATATCGAGCAGGCGGTTTCGCTGAAGCCGGACGTCATCTTGATGAACATCGACGCCAAGACGGCGACGGAAGAGGCCGGCTATATCGAAAAGCTCGCCAAGGCCGGCATCCCGCTGGTCTATGTCGATTTCCGCGAAAGGCCCATGGAGAACACCGAGCCGAGCATGCGCCTCATGGGCAAGCTGATGGGCAAGGAACAGGTGGCGGAAGATTTCATCACGTTCCGCTCCGACGCCATCAAGCAGGTAACCGACGTTCTCGAAAAGGCGAATCCGAAAAAGCCTGTCGTCTTCGTCGAGCGCGCAGGGGGCTATTCGGACGATTGCTGCATGTCCTTCGGAAACGAGAATTTCGGGAAGATGGTCGAGCTTGCCGGCGGCATCAACATGGCCAGGAAGATCATCCCCGGCACCTTCGGCACGGTGAATCCGGAGCAGATCATCGCGTCCAATCCCGACCAGGTCATCGTCACCGGCGGCATGTGGGAAGCCTATGTGCCTGGCGGCGACTGGGTCGGCGTCGGTTATGGCGCCGATCTTGCGGAAGCCCACCGCAAGCTCGACAAGCTGACGAAGCGGCCCGCCTTCACGGGCGTCAAGGCGGTCAGAAACGGCGATGTGCACGGCATCTGGCACCAGTTTTACAACAGCCCGTACCAATTCGTTGCCATCCAGCAGATCGCCAAGTGGCTACATCCGGATCTGTTCGCCGATCTCGATCCGGATGCCACCTTCAGGGCGCTCTACGCCCGCTTCCTGCCGCTCGATTACAAGCCGGGATATTTCGTCTCGCTGAAGGGTGAATAGGCTATGGCCGCTTCGCTGATCGAAACCGGGGCTACGGGGCGCGAGCAATATCGCGCCCTTGCCTTCCGGCGCATCCTTATCCTTTCAGCGCTGGCGGTGGCGCTAGCCGGCAGCGTTGCGGCAGACATGGCGCTGGGACCGGCGAATTATCGCCTTTCCGAAGTGCTCTCCACGCTGTTTTCGCCAGAGGCGGCGGGCGACCAGCTTCGCGTCGTCATCTGGGAGATCCGTATGCCGATCGCGCTGATGGCGGTGACGGTCGGAGCATCGCTTTCGGTTGCCGGCGCGCAGATGCAGACGATCCTGTCGAACCCGCTCGCCAGCCCCTTCACGCTCGGCATATCGGCCGCAGCAAGTTTCGGTGCGGCGTTGGGGCTCGTCGGCGGCGTCGCGCTCTTTCCGGGCGCGGTGCAATATATGGTGCCGGTCAATGCCTTCTTGATGGCGATGGTGGCCGCCCTGTTCATCCATTTTGCGTCGGCGCTGCGTGGTGTGACGGTGGAAACCATCGTGCTGCTTGGCATTGCGCTGGTTTTCACTTTCAATGCGGCCCTGTCGCTGCTCGAATACCTCGCTTCCGAACAGGCGCTTGCCGCCGTCGTTTTCTGGACCATGGGGAGCCTGACCAAGGCGACCTGGAATAAGGTCCTCGTCACCGCCACCATCTTGATCGTCACTCTGCCGCTCTTCATGCGAAATGCCTGGGCGCTTACCGCCCTCAGGCTCGGTGACGACAAGGCGGCGAGCATGGGCGTCGATGTACGGCGCCTTCGCCTGCACACGATGCTCCTCGTCAGCCTGCTTGCAGCCATTCCCGTCTCTTTCGTCGGCACGATCGGCTTCGTCGGATTGGTCGGTCCGCATGTCGCGCGCATGGTGGTGGGAGAGGACCAGCGCTTCTTCCTGCCCGGCGCGGTGCTCTGCGGTGCTTTACTCCTGTCGGCAACCTCTGTGGTCAGCAAGGTGCTGATCCCCGGCGCCATCTTGCCGATCGGCGTGATCACTGCGCTTGTCGGCGTTCCGTTCTTCTTCGTCCTGATCTTTTCCAACAGGAGGCGGGCATGGTGAGCCTGAAACTGAGGGGCCTCGGTGCCAGTTACGGCCGCACCACGGTCCTTTCCAAAGTCGCTGTCGAGCTGCTTGCGCCCGGCACCACCACGGCCATCATCGGCCCGAATGCGGCTGGTAAATCCACGCTCTTCAAGCGAATAGCCGGCCTGATCTCCGGCCCCGGCACGGTGGTGCTTTCCGATGCCACGCGCGGCGAGCGGTCGATCTGCTACATGCCGCAGGATACCGGCGCCAATGCCGTGCTCACTGTCTACGAATCCCTGCTTCTGTCGGCAAAACAGGGCGGCGGATGGCGGGTAAAGGACGAGGAGCTTTTCGAGATCGACTCCATCCTGAAGGCGCTGCGGATCGAAAACCTGGCCTTTCGCGGGCTCGATGCACTCTCCGGTGGCCAGCGGCAGCTCGTATCGCTCGGCCAGGCGCTGGTGCGCCGGCCGGAAGTGCTGCTGATGGACGAACCGACCTCGGCGCTCGACCTGCACCGGCAGATCGACGTGCTGGAGTTCGTCGCGGATTTGGCCAGCCGCAGCGGCATGATCGTGCTAATCGCCCTGCATGATCTCAATCACGCGCTGCGCTACTGCGCCAATACCATCGTCATCGCCAATGGCGAAATGGCATCGAGCGGGCCGACGACCGAGGTCATCACGCCGTCGATGCTGCGCGACATCTATCACATCGACGCCCGCATCGAAGCCTGCTCGCGCGGCCGGCCGATGGTAATCGTAGACGGCGCGCTTTGAACGGGTGGCTTCAGCCCCGGCGATTTAGAGCAATTCCGGCAGAAGCGCGAAGCGGTCTTGCGTTAGGAATTGCGTGAAAACAAAGAGATACGGCATTTCCGCGACTCCGTTTAAAACGGAAATGCTCGAGCCCGGCTGGTGTTGAAGGACGCTCGGTGACGACCGGTCTTCGGCGCAGCCAAGCGCAACCTGCCGATCCACCCTGTCACGAAACAGGACGCTGGCGAACGGCCGTCAATCGGATTTGATATCGAATTGGACGGCGGGATGAGCCCGCTCGCAGCAAGCATTCCTTGAAGAGGAGCCTGCTTCAGACCACAATGATTCCCTTGTGCTTGGCCTTGTATTCGGGCTCGACATGGATGGTGATTATCGCCCCGGAGATCGCGTTGCGCAGCGCTTCCTCGACCTTGTCGCAGATGTCGTGAGAACGTCCGACAGTCATTTCGGCGGAGACGACGAGATGAAAGTCGATGAAGGTCACTTTTCCTGCGTGCCGCGTCCTCAGGGCATGCGCCTCGATGGCATCCTCTGCATTCAGCGAGATGATTTCCCTGATTTGAGCCAGCTCCTCGGCGGGAGCCGCCTGGTCCAACAGGCTGCTGGCGCTCTCCTTGAGAACACCCCAGCCGCTCCAAAGGACATGGACCGCCACGAGTGCTGCAATTGCCGAGTCAAGTTGCGTTATGCCCGTCAGGAGGACCAGAACGACACCGATCACAACGCCGACAGACGTGACGACGTCCGCCATAAGGTGCTTGCCGTCGGCGACGAGTGAAGCGGAACGGTGGATGCGCCCCTGCCTGATCAGGAAACCTGCCCATGCTACATTGATGATCGTCGCAACCGAATTGACGGCGAGACCGGTCCAGCCGGCGTCGATTGGTTTCGGGTGCAGGAAGCCCGCATAGGCCTCGTTCATGATCGCAAGAGCTGCGGCGACAATCAGAGAGCCCACAAGCACTGCCGAGAGATATTCGGCCTTGTGATGGCCGTAGGGATGCTCTTCGTCTGGCGGCTGAGACGCAATCTTCACGGATACGATCACCGCGACCGCCGACACGACGTTGATGATGCTCTCGAGGGCATCCGATAGCAGGGCGATACTTCCTGTTACCCAATAGGCTGCGTATTTGATCGCCAGAACCGCAAGGCTGACGACGAAACTCCCCAAGGCAATTTTAAAAGAACGTTCCATGTCGGCCTTGTTCCCGTTATCCGTCGGTGATCCAGTCTTCCGCGAGGCCATCCTCGCCCCCTGAAATCGAAATTGGCAGAGCGGCAAGTGCTGCAATTTTGACAATCGCAAAACGACGCGTGCTCTGTTGAATTGCTCGAGTATCAGCCAGATGCTTCATAAAGGATGGAGCGAACATGCATGACGCCCGCAACCGCCTCGGCGCTGTTGCCGAAGCGTTTCCCGATGGTGGCAGCAGGTAGTGCATCGTCTCGACGGAGTCAACCTGTGCGGTGAAAAGACGCTGCAAAATTACCGTTATATAACAATAATTTGTCGGAATTTTTGCAATTGCAAATGCACATGCAAATCAGTCGCAAAAACTGCCTGTTCACCACCTCCTTCCGGCACGATTTCCGAGACTTTTCATTCCTCTCCTTTTCCCTCCGGTCGGCGCCGGCGACCACGACGCGGGTTGGTTCGGAAGGTGATCATTGTCGGTAACCACTTCGATGTAGCCGAGAGTGGAATGGTGAGAGGAGCGCGCGCTGCGGTCCCTGGCTCACGACGGCGCTGGACGACCGGGAGAAGTGTGCTATGCGGAAGGCGGAGGGCAGGACGAAAGGACGAGCACGATGACGGTCGAGGCGGCGAAGGAAGGCATCCGCGAACTCGTAAAGCGGATTGTCGTCGAGCGGCCGCCGACGGCAGCGAGCTTCATCGTCACCATCTACGGCGACATCGTCGAGCCGCGCGGCGGCGTGGTCTGGATCGGCAACCTCATCGAGACGTGTGCCGGTGTCGGCATTAGCGAGACGCTGGTGCGTACTGCCGTGTCGCGCCTTGTCTCGTCCGGCCAGCTGCTCGGCGAGCGCGAAGGGCGGCGGAGCTATTATCGTCTTTCGCCTGCCGCCCGTACGGAATTCAGCGCCGCCGCCGAAGTGCTCTTCAGGCACGAGCAGGCCGAAGATTGGCAGTTTGTGCGCCTGGCGGGCGTCAACGTCGAAGAAGAAATGCAGGCGCTGGAGCGCGCGGGAATGGCACGCCTCGGGCCAAGGCTTGCGGTCGGGCCGAGGCGGCCGCTGCCGGGTGCCGTCCCGGCGCTCGTCTTTCGTGCTGATGTGGCGGAGGGGGAGCTTGCCGCGTTCGTCGCGGATCAATGGGATCTCGCCCCGCATGCGGAGGCCTATCGCGCTTTCCTTTCGCGTTTCACGCCTTTCGCCGAAACTTTAGCCGTCGGCCCGCCCGCCGACGCCGAGACCGCCCTTTCAGCGCGGCTCTTGCTCGTGCACCAGTTCCGTGCCATCGCGCTCCGCGATCCCCGGCTTCCGGCCGCTGCGCTGCCCGCGGATTGGCCGGGCAATGCAGCGCGACGCCTCTTTGCCGAACTTTATCTCGCGCTATCTCCTGCTGCCGGCCGGCATGTTGCCCGCCAATTCGTCACCGCCTCCGGACCGCTCGCCGAAGAAAGCGATGAGACGCGGCGCAGGGCCGAGATGCTTGGGTTACGAGCCTCAATCTAGAGCATTTCCAGGAAAAGTGCGCAGCGGTTTTCCGTCCGGAATGCGCAAGAAAACAAGAGGATAGAGCGTTTCCGCGATTCAAAGAAAAGCGGAAACTCTAGGTCGCCGATTGTCTTGCTCACGGGCCGGAAGGGGCTAGTTCGAAGCGCGGCTCAGCGGCCTTAAGAGCAGCGTGAGCACGTGGCCAATTATCAATCACCGTTGCAAGGCAGGCTCCGCTTACCTGTTCTTGGGCTACATTATTTGCTTTCGGAAAATCTCCAAAAAAGCGAGTCGTATGCTGGCAGATCGTCTCGCATCCGTTTGGTCATTTTCGACTGAAGATCGCTCGCAGAGAGCCTCTGTGCTAGAATTGAAATATAGCCACCCTGCAAAACATTACATGAAATTCAAAAAATAGCGTTGCACTGTGATGTTTCTGGTGGTAAATATATGACCGATCGGTCGGTTAATTTATTTTCGACCGGATGCGGCGATGCAGTGGGAGGAAATGCATGTCCGAAGCTTTCATCTGCGATGCGGTGAGAACGCCGATCGGCCGTTATGGCGGAGCGCTCTCTTCGGTGCGCGCCGACGATCTGGCCGCCGTCCCGCTCGCTCATCTCGTCAAGCGCAATTCGGACGTCGACTGGGCGAAGGTCGAGGATGTCGTCTACGGCTGCGCCAACCAGGCCGGCGAGGACAATCGCAATGTCGCACGCATGGCGGTTCTGCTGTCCGGCATGCCGGTCTCGATCCCGGGCACCACCGTCAATCGCCTCTGCGGCTCCGGTATGGATGCTGTCGGCACGGCGGCGCGTGCCATTCGCGCCGGCGACTGCGACCTGATGATTGCGGGTGGCGTCGAAAGCATGAGCCGCGCTCCTTTTGTCATGCCGAAGGCCGAGAGTGCCTTCTCGCGCAGTAGTGCCGTCTACGACACTACCATCGGCTGGCGCTTCGTTAATCCGAAGATGAAGCGCGAATTCGGTGTCGATTCCATGCCGGAAACCGCCGACAATGTCGCTGCTGACTTCCGTGTTTCGCGCGCCGACCAGGACGCCTTTGCCGCTCGCAGCCAGGCGCGCTGGGCTGCCGCCGATGCCGCCGGGCTGTTTAACGACGAGATCGTGCCGGTCAGCGTGCCGCAGACGAAGGGCGAGGCGATCCTTGTCTCCCGCGACGAACATCCGCGTCCCGGTACCACGGTCGAGCAGCTTTCGAAACTCAGGGGCGTCAACGATCCCGATCTTTCGGTCACCGCCGGCAATGCTTCGGGCGTCAATGATGGTTCGGCCGCTCTCCTGCTTGCAAATGCGGATGCAGCCGGTAAGCATGGTCTGACGCCGAAGGCACGCGTGGTCGCGATGGCTGCCGCCGGCGTCGAGCCGCGCATTATGGGCATAGGCCCGGCGCCTGCCGCCCGCCGCGTGCTGGAGCGCGCAGGGCTTACGATCGGCCAGATGGATCTCATCGAGTTGAACGAAGCCTTCGCTTCGCAGGCGCTCGCCACGTTGCGCGACCTCGGCCTGCCGGACGACGCGGCGCATGTGAACCCGAACGGCGGCGCCATCGCCATGGGGCACCCGCTCGGCATGAGCGGCGCGCGCCTCGTCACCGCTGCCACCTATCAGCTTCACCGCCAGGGCGGACGCTATGCGCTATGCACCATGTGCATCGGCGTCGGTCAGGGCATCGCCATCATTCTCGAGCGCGTCTGATCGCGCGAAAGCAGAAGGACAGAACCATGTACGCACAGATGGTGAAGACCGACACCGCCCGCGTCCGCAGCCTCGACGAGATGGACCCCGTTGAGCGCGCCTTCCAGGAGCGCATCGACGCCGGCCAGAAGATCGAGCCGAAGGAATGGATGCCGGAAGGCTACCGCAAGACGCTGGTGCGCCAGATCAGCCAGCACGCTCATTCCGAAATTGTCGGACAGCTGCCCGAAGGCAATTGGATCACGCGTGCTCCGACACTGGAAAGAAAGGCGATTCTGCTCGCCAAGGTACAGGATGAGGCGGGCCACGGCCTCTATCTCTACTGCGCCGCCGAAACGCTCGGCGTCAGCCGCGACGAGATGTATGGCCAGCTCCATTCCGGCAAGGCGAAATACTCCTCGATCTTCAATTATCCGACGCTCACCTGGGCGGATATCGGCGCGATCGGCTGGCTGGTCGACGGGGCGGCGATCATGAACCAGGTGCCGTTGCAGCGCTGCTCCTATGGCCCCTACGCGCGGGCCATGGTGCGCATCTGCAAGGAGGAAAGTTTTCACCAGCGCCAGGGTTTCGACATTCTGATGAAGATGGTGAAGGGCACGCCGCAGCAGAAGGCGATGGTCCAGGATGCGCTGAACCGCTGGTGGTGGCCGTCGCTGATGATGTTCGGTCCTTCCGACGGCGCTTCGGTCCATTCAGCCCAGTCGATGGCCTGGAAGATCAAGCAGAACTCCAATGACGAGCTGCGCCAGAAGTTCGTCGACCAGACCGTGCCGCAGGCGGAATATCTCGGTCTCTCCGTTCCCGATCCAGAGCTCAAATGGAATGAGAATAAGGGCGGCTATGACTTCGGCGAGCCGGACTGGAGCGAATTCTTCGACGTCATCGCCGGCAACGGCCCATGCAATGCCGAGCGGTTGAACGCCCGCAAGTCCGCCTGGGACGAGGGCGCCTGGTTTCGCGACGCGCTGGTCGCCCACGCCGAGAAGGCGGACGCGCGGCGTGCCGCCCGGATGCCGGCGGAATAAGCGGCAGGCAGTCACAGTTTCAAGGGAGAGATTTATTCATGTCGAGCGAATGGCCCCTCTGGGAAGTTTTCATCCGCGGCCAGCACGGCCTCAACCACCGCCACGTCGGCAGCCTGCACGCGCCGGATGCCGAAATGGCCATCAACAATGCCCGCGACGTTTATGTCCGCCGCAATGAGGGCGTCAGCATCTGGGTCGTGCGCTCTTCGGATATCGCCGCCAGCGCGCCGTCGGACAAGGGCCCGCTGTTCGAGCCGTCGAACTCCAAGGTCTACCGTCATCCGACCTTCTTCGACATTCCAGACGAAGTGGGGCACATGTGATGGCGACCGCGACCGACACGACCGTCGACAAGGCGGTACTCACCGAGTTCCTGACGAGAGTGGGAGACAACGCCCTCATCCTCGGTCACCGCGTCTCCGAATGGTGCGGGCACGGGCCGGCGCTGGAGGAGGATATCGCGCTCGCCAACGTAGCGCTTGACCTGATCGGCCAGACGCAGCTTTGGCTCGGCCTTGCTGCAGAAATTGAAGGCAAGGGCCGGAGCGCCGACGATCTCGCCTTCCTGCGCGACGGCTTCGACTTCCGCAATCTGCTGCTCGTCGAGCGCCCGAACGGTGACATCGGCCAGACGCTGATGCGTCAGTTCCTGTTCGACGCCTGGCACCTGCAGATGTTGAATGCCCTCAAGGGCTCGACCGACCGGCGCATCGCGGAGATCGCCGAAAAGGCCTCGAAAGAGGTGGCCTACCATCTGGAGCGCAGCCGTGACCTGGTGATCCGCCTCGGCGACGGCACCGACGAAAGCCACCACCGCATGCAGGCAGCCCTCGACGGGCTGTGGGCTTACACGGGCGAAATGTTCGTCGGCGACGCGGGCGATGCCGCCCTTGCGGCGGCGGGTGTTGCGCCGCATCCGGAAAGCCTGAAGGCCGGCTGGGACGAAATCGTTGCCGAGGCGCTTGCGGAAGCCACGCTGAAGAAGCCGGCCGACGGCTACATGCACAAGGGCGGCAAGCGCGGCGTCCACTCCGAGCATCTGGGTTTCATCCTCACCGAGATGCAGTTCCTGCAACGCGCCTATCCCGGCGCGACCTGGTAAGGGAGGGAGGATCATGGCGCAGCCTTCGACTGAAACCGTATGGCAATGGCTGGCCGAGGTCCCCGACCCGGAGATCCCGGTCATTTCGCTCACCGATCTCGGTATCATCCGCAACGTGCGGTGGGATGACGGGACGCTTGTGGTGACGGTGACGCCGACCTATTCGGGCTGTCCGGCGACCGCCATCATCAACCTCGACATCGAGGCAGCGCTTGCCGCGCGCGGCGTGGCCAAGGTCCGGCTCGAACGGCAATTGTCGCCCGCCTGGACCACCGACTGGATCAGCGCAGAGGGCCGCGACAAGCTCAAGGTCTACGGGATTGCCCCGCCGGTCGACGGCACCGCCGCCGACGGGACCCTGATGAAGCGTGTCGACCGGCTCACCGGCCGCTCGAACCTGACGATCGAATGTCCGCGCTGCGGTTCGACGCGGACGGAGAAAATCAGCCAGTTCGGATCGACGCCGTGCAAAGCGAGCTATCGCTGCGCGGAGTGTCTGGAACCCTTTGACTATTTCAAGTGCATCTGAGCGATGCCGCAATAAGTGAGGCCCCAAATCGTGGCACGTTTCCATTCTCTTCAAGTCGCCGATGTCCGCCGTGAGACCCGTGACGCCGTGGTGGTGACCCTTGTTCCGAGCGAGGAGGACCGCGCCCTCTTCGACTTCACGCAAGGCCAGTACCTCACCTTTCGCCGCGCCTTCGACGGCGAGGAGCTGCGCCGCTCCTATTCGATCTGCGCCGGTCGCGACGAAGGCTTCCTGCGCGTCGGCATCAAGCGCGTCGACGGCGGCTGCTTCTCCACCTGGGCGAACGAAGAGCTGAAGACCGGCGACACGCTGGAGGCGATGCCACCAATGGGCGCCTTCTTCACCGCGCTGGAGCCGGAGAAGGCAAAGCACTATCTCGGCTTTGCCGGCGGCAGCGGCATTACGCCGGTGCTCTCGATTATCAAGACCGTGCTCGCCCGCGAACCGCGCTCGCGCTTCACCCTCGTCTATGCCAACCGCCAGATCAGCTCGATCATGTTCCGCGAAGAGTTGGATGATCTGAAGAACATTTATCTCGGACGCTTCTCAATCATCCATGTGCTTGAAAGCGAAGCGCAGGATATCGACCTCTTCACGGGCCGTATCGATGCCGAAAAATGCGAAGGCCTCTTCTCGCACTGGATTGACCTGAAGGCCGTCGATACCGCCTTCATCTGCGGCCCCGAGCCGATGATGCTGGCGATTGCGGCGGCGCTCCGCGACCACGGCCTTTCCGACGGGCAGATCAAGTTCGAGCTGTTCGCGTCTTCTCAACCCGGCAGGGCGCGGCGCAAGGCCGAAAGCGCCGCCGGCGCCGACCGCGATGCAACATGCCAGGCGACCGTTACCCTCGACGGCGCGACCCGCAGCTTTACCTTTCCGAAGCACGGTCAAAGCCTGCTGGACGCCGCGCTCGAAAACTCGATGGACGCGCCCTACGCCTGCAAGGCTGGCGTCTGCTCCACCTGTCGCGCCAAGGTGCTGGAAGGCGAGGTGGAAATGGAGGTCAACCATGCGCTCGAGGATTACGAGGTCCGCCAGGGCTATGTGCTCACCTGCCAGTGCTACCCGCTGACCGATCGCGTCGCGGTGAGCTACGACCAGTAAGTACGTCCTCTTCTTCCGGCTGCGAGGAAGGGAAGAGAGAATTGGGAGAGATGCAATGTCCGATGATGTCATGCCGATCGAAGACTATCTGGCGCAAGGAGGCATGCTGACTTCGCCCGATAACGTGCCGCCGCGCTATCGCGGCGAGCTCTTGAGGCTGATGGCGAGCTTCGTCGACAGCGAGCTTGCGGGTGCCGCCGGCTTTGCCGACATCATCAATGCTGCGCCGGGCATCAAGGAGCGCATTTCGGCCGCCCGCATCGTGCTGGAAAAGACCGATCATGCCGGCCGGGTGCTGGAGGTGATGGGTTCCTTCGGCGTCGATACGCGCCGCTACGCCAACCATCATCCATGGGCAGCGCGCATCGCCCGCGACGCCGACATCGGCGCGGCGCGGCGCGAAGGCGACATGCGGCTTTCCGTCTTCCACTATCCGCTCGCCGGCTGGGTGGACGCCGTGGTCATGAACCTGTTGATGGGCAAGGCCTCCGTCATCCAGCTCAACGAGTTGTCGCGCGTCTCCTATCAGCCGCTCGCCGACGTCTTCCGCATCATCCTGCCGCGCGAGGCGCGCCATACGGAACTGGCGCTCGCCGGCCTGGAGCGCATTGCGGAAACTCCTGAAGGCCGCGCCGAAATCGCTGCTTCGCTCGCCTACTGGCGCCCGCGTGTCGCGGCAAGCTTCGGTCTGGCCGGCTCGGTCCGCTACGAGACCCTCTCCCGTTTCGGCCTGCGTCATACGCCCAACGAGACATTGCTTGCGCAGTGGGAAGGCGCGGTCGAAAGCGCGCTTTCCGGCCTGCCGCTGAACTGACATAGGAAGGACCACGAGATGACCATCAACGTACAGGCGCCACGTCGGCTCGAAAGCTATGTCTGCGGTAGCTGGGCGGCCGGCGCGAAGGAAGGCGTGCCGCTGCTCGACGCGGCGACCGGCGCCCCGGTCGCGCTGATCGATTCCACCGGCCTCGACTTCAAGGCGGCGCTCGCCTACGGCCGCGACAAGGCGGGAGCCGCGCTCCGCCGCATGTCCTTCCACGAGCGCGCTGCCATGCTGAAGGCCCTCGGCCTGGCGCTCATGGAGCAAAAGGAGGAATTCTACACGCTGTCCTATGCGACAGGCGCCACCCGCGCCGACAGCTGGATCGACATCGAGGGTGGCATCGGCACGCTGCTTTCCTATGCCTCCAAGGCCCGGCGCGAGCTGCCGAACACTCGCGTGCTGACAGACGGCGAGGTGGAGCTGCTGTCCAAGGACAACAGCTTTTCCGCCCAGCACATCCTCACGCCGCTCGAAGGCGTCGCCGTCCACATCAACGCCTTCAACTTCCCCTGCTGGGGTATGCTCGAAAAGATCGCACCGACGCTGATCGCCGGCCTGCCGGCGATCGTCAAACCCGCCAGCCAGACCGCTTACCTCACGGAATTGATGGTCAGGCGGATGGTCGGGACAGGCATCTTGCCGGAAGGCGCTGTACAGCTCATCTGCGGCTCTGTCGGCGATCTGCTCGACCATGTCGGCGATCAGGACGTCGTCACCTTCACCGGCTCGGCTGCGACCGGCCGGCGGCTGAAGACCCATCCGGCGATCGTCGCAAATTCCGTCCGCTTTACCATGGAAGCCGACAGTCTCAACGCTGCCGTACTCGGTCTCGACGCAGCGCCCGGCACGGAGGAGTTCGACCTCTTCGTCAAGGAGGTCGCCCGCGAAATGACTGCGAAGGCCGGGCAGAAGTGCACCGCCATCCGGCGAGTGATCGCGCCGCGCCGCTATACCGACGCGCTGGTCGCAGCACTTGGCGAGCGGCTTGCCAAGACTGCGCTCGGCAACCCTGCCGAAGAAGGTGTGCGCATGGGCCCGCTCGCCAGTCTCGACCAGCGCGAGGAAGTGCGCGCCCGCATTCGCGACCTGTCCGCCGACGCCGAGATCGTCGCAGGCGATCCCGGCAATCCGCGTGTCGTCTCCGGCGATGCGGAAGCCGGCGCCTTCCTCAATCCAGTGCTGCTCTATTGCGACAAGCCCGCCTCGGCGCGCGCCGTCCACGATGTCGAGGCTTTCGGCCCGGTCAGCACCGTCATGCCGTACGACACGGTGGAAGAGGCCGTCGAACTTGCCAAGCGCGGCAAGGGAAGCCTCGTTGCCTCGGTCTTCACCAACGATCCGCGTTTTGCCGAGGACGTCGTCATCGGCATGTCGCCGTTCCATGGTCGCGTGCTGATCGGCAACCGCGTCAGCGCCAAAACTTCGACCGGTCACGGCTCGCCGCTGCCGGGTCTCGTCCATGGCGGTCCGGGCCGCGCCGGTGGTGGCGAGGAACTCGGCGGCATGCGCAGCGTCAAGCACTACATGCAGCGCACGGCCGTCCAGGGCGCGCCCGCTCTGCTTTCCGCCGTAACCGGCCGCTGGATGGCTGGCGCGCCGGCCAACACCCACGGCGAGCACCCCTTCCGCAAATCACTCGCCGAACTCAAGATCGGCGACCAGTTGGAGACGGCCGGGCGCACGGTGACGCTCGAAGATATCGAGCATTTCGCCCATTTCACCGGCGACACCTTCTACGCCCATATGGACGAGGCGGCGGCCCGCGCCAATCCCTTCTTCGACGGACGTGTGGCGCACGGCTACCTCATCGCCTCTTTCGCCGCCGGCCTCTTCGTCGATCCGGCGCCAGGCCCCGTACTCGCCAATTATGGCGTCGACAGTCTGCGTTTCCTCACTCCGGTCTATCCGGGCGATACGCTGAAGGTGCGGCTCACGGCAAAAGAGATCAACCCGCGCGAAAATGCCGACCACGGCGAGGTGCGCTGGGATTGCCGCGTCAGCAACCAGAAGGACGAGACTGTGGCGCAGTACGATGTGCTGACCATGGTGGCGAAGACCCGAACGTGAAAACATCAACGGCTCGCCGGCCGCGCCACGGCGGCGGCGAGAGTCGATCGGAGGAGAGATATGGCCCAGATCTACGCCTATGACGGCATCGTGCCGGTGATCGATCCGGAAGCCTTCGTGCACCCGGCCGCGGTGGTGATCGGCGACGTCATCGTCGGTGCCGGCTGCTATGTCGGCCCGGCGGCTGTCCTGCGCGGCGATTTCGGCCGCATTGTCATGGGAGCCGGCTCGAACGTGCAGGAGACCTGTGTGGTGCACAGCTTTCCGGACCTCGAGGTGATCATCGGCGAAGAGGGCCATATCGGACACGGAGCCGTGCTGCACGGCTGCAGGATCGGCCGCAACGCCATGGTTGGCATGAATGCCGTGGTCATGGACGAGGCGGTGATCGGCGAAAACTCGATCGTCGCCGCGATGGCGTTCGTCAAGGCCGGTGCGGAAATTCCCCCAAACAGCCTCGCGGTAGGGTCCCCGGCGCGCGTCCTGCGCGAACTCAGCGAAGAGGAAATCGCCTGGAAGCGCCAGGGCACCGCCATCTACCAGCGCCTGGCGCTTGAGGCCAAAGATAAGCTGCGGCCGGCAGAACCGCTCACGGCGCCCGAGCCCAACCGCCAGCGCATTCGCGCGCCGAAATATGATCCGCTGATCCTGGCGCGGCTGAAGCTTGGGGATTGAGCGGGCGGCAATAGGCAAGGTTCGTCTTGGGAGACTGCCGGAAAAAGTGGATTTACTTGACCGCCTTCACCCCTTCGAGCACCAACGTCGTTGCGATGTCGGCATATTCGTCGCGGCTGATCGGACCGTCCGGCCGGAACCACATGTAAACCCAGTTCATCATGCCGAAGAGAGACATGGTGACAGGCATGAGAAGCGGCCGCTCCCGACTTAGGTCGGGATTGATGTCGCGGATGATGTTTGAAAAGCGTTTGACGATCCGCCGTTCGATCGACTGGATCTCGGTAACCTGTTCGGCCGAAAGGGTGCCGCTGGCGTTAAGCTGAACCTTGTGGTGGTCGTCTGCGTCGCGGTAGCTTTCGAGCATCTGCCGCACCAGGAGCCTCAGCCGCTTTTCCGGCTCCGCATCCGGCTGGTCGGCGGCTTCAATGGCGGAATCGAGCTCGACCAGATGGGTGCGGATAATATCGAAAATCAGCGCGTCCTTGCTCGGATAGTAGTGATAGAGCAGAGCCTTCGAGACGTTGCTGCGCGAGGCGATCATCGCCATCGAGGCCTTTTCCATACCTATCTCGGCGAAGACCGCGGCGGCGCTCGACAGGATGCCCCGCTGTTTTTCCTCGAAGTCGATTGCGCGTGTGCGTGCCATGCTCGTCCTATCGTCTTTTCGTTTCTCCCTGCCCGTGAGGGCAAAAAGCCGGTGTCGGTCGCCGGGGGAATCGCTCGGTTCCGAATCATTCGTCAGCCAGAGCGCGTGCGCAAGCCATGAACCTGCGCACCCTATGATGCAATGGGACGGCTTTTGCCAAGTCGTCCGTCGTGAGGGACCAGCGAGATCGCCTCATTCCTTCGGGCGGTTGTCGACCACCCGCTTTGCCTTGCCTTCGGATCGCGCGACTGTGCCTGGTGTCTGCACCTCGATCCTGGTGCTGACACCGACGACGCTCTTGATGTGATGCGCGAGCTCCTTGGCGGAGCCGGCGCGCGCCGCGTCATCGGCTGCTGCCGGCGTGCATTCCACATGCACCGTCATGGTATCCATGCGGCCGGAGCGGGAGAGCTCGATCTGGAAATGGGGTGCAAGTCCGCGACATTTCAGGATCTGTTCTTCAATCTGCGTCGGGAAAACGTTGACGCCGCGGAGAATCATCATGTCGTCGGAGCGGCCGGTGACCTTTTCCATTCGTCGCATGCTGCGGGCGCTTCCCGGCAGCAACCGGGTCAAGTCGCGGGTGCGGTAGCGAATCATGGGCAGGCCTTCCTTGGTCAGTGTGGTGAAGACCAGCTCGCCCAGCTCGCCGTCGGGTAGAACTTCGCCCGTCACCGGATCGATGATCTCGGGATAGAAATGGTCCTCCCAAATGTGCAGCCCGTCCTTCGTCTCCACGCACTCGCTGGCGACGCCGGGGCCTATCACCTCGGAAAGCCCGTAAATGTCAACGGCGTGCATGTCGAAGGCCTGTTCGATCTCCTCGCGCATCGCATTTGTCCAGGGCTCTGCGCCGAAGATGCCGATCGCGAGCGAGCTTGAACGCGGGTCGATGCCTTGCCGGTGGAACTCGTCGAGGATCGACAGCATGTAGGAAGGCGTGACCATGATGATGCGCGGCTTGAAGTCCTGCATCAGCGTGACCTGACGCTCGGTCATGCCGCCCGAGATCGGCACCACCGTGCAGCCGAGCTTTTCGGCGCCGTAATGTGCGCCGAGGCCGCCGGTGAAGAGGCCGTAGCCGTAGGCCACATGCACCATATCGCCCGGCCTGCCGCCGCCGGCGCGGATCGAACGCGCGACCACCGTCGCCCAGGTGTCGATATCCTTCAGCGTATAGCCGACGACGGTCGGCTTGCCCGTGGTTCCCGATGAACCGTGTATGCGGCAGAGCTTCTCGCGAGGCACGGCGAACATGCCGAACGGATAGGTGTTGCGCAGGTCCTGCTTGGTCGTGAAGGGAAACTTGGCAAGATCGCCCAGCGTCTTCAGGTCGGAGGGATGCACGCCTGCTTCGTCAAACCGGGTGCGATAGAAGGGTGAATTCTCGTAAGCGTGGTTGAGCGACCATTTCATCCGCTCCAGCTGCAGGCCGGCGAGTTCGTCGCGCGAGGCGGTTTCGATCGGCTCGAGATCGCCGGGGCGGGGGGCTAGGTTTTCCATGTATGTCTCCTCCGAAATCCAAATGAACAAGAGCGCTGGACCACATCAAGATGCGGGCGCTCGATGTTCAGCTCTGCTCGGGCAGATGCGTGCCCTTGATGGTGCGCGAGTGGCCGCGGAATTCCGCGAGCGTCTCACCCTTTTGGTTCATGACCGTTATGTCGTAGATGCCGCCTCGGCCGCGCCGCGAGACTTCGCGCGCCATTGCTGTCAGGCGGTCGCCCTCGAAGGCGGATGCGATGAAGGTGACGGTGCAGTGCTGCGCCACCGTGCGCTGATTGTAGGTGTTGCAGGCAAAGGCAAAGGCGCTGTCGGCGAGCGTGAAAATATAGCCGCCGTGGCACATCCCGTGGCCGTTTGCCATCTCGGCGGTGATCGTCATCGACAGCGTGGCGGTTCCCGCCGCGACATTGTCGATCTGCATGCCGAGCCGCTGCGTCGCACGGTCGTCTGTCCACATGGCGTCGGCGCAGGCGCGGGCGAGCTGATCCGGGCTCATGGTCTCTGCCGCGCTCATCGTCCCGTAAACTCCGGCTTACGCTTCTCCAGGAAGGCGGCGACGCCCTCGGCGTAATCGGCGCTGCGGCCGGCCTCGCGCTGCAGGTCGCGCTCGAGGTCTAGCTGCTCGTCGAGCGAATTGGTGGCGGCGGCCTGGATTGCCCGTTTGGTCATGCCGAGGCCTCTGGTGGGGCCGGCGGCGAGCTTCTTGGCAAGGTCCATGGCCTCCGCCAGCAGCGTCTCGTCGTCGACGGCGCGCCAAATCAAGCCCCAGTCGGCCGCGGTTTCCGCCGGGAGCGGCTCCGCGGTCAGCGCCAGGGCCTTGGCGCGGGCCTCGCCGATCAGGCGCGGCAGGCTCCAGGTGCCTCCGGAATCCGGCACCAGACCGATCTTGGCGAAAGCCTGGATGAAGCGGGCGGAGCGCGCCGCAAGTACGATGTCGCAAGCAAAGGCGATGTTGGCGCCCGCGCCCGCGGCCACGCCGTTGACGGCACAGACGACTGGCTTGTCGAGGCTGCGGATCAGCCGGAGCAGGGGATTATAGAATGTTTCGATAGTATGGCCGAGATCGGGGACGCCCTTACGCGGATCACGGTCGCTGAGATCCTGGCCGGCGGAAAAGCCGCGCCCGGCGCCGGTCAGAAGCACAGCGCGGACGGCATCGTCGGCATGCGCTTGCTCAAAGCCGGCGCGCAGCGCCAAATGCATCTCTTCATTGAAGGAGTTGAGCTTGTCCGGGCGGTTGAGCGTCAGCGTCAGAACGCCGTCGGCAAGCACGGAAAGAACGGTATCGGTAGCTGGCATGGTTTCCTCCTGCCGCCGGCCAGTCCCGGCGGGTTCCGAAAAAATACTTGCATAAACCGACCGGTCAGTCAATTATACAGATTATAGACAGGGAGGAAATCAGCATGGTGACCTTGTTCGACCGACATCGGGCGACGCTGGAAGCGGCTTTGGCCGCGGCGCGCGAGCGTGGTTTTTGGTCGGCCTATCCCGAAGTTCCGAGTGGCAAGATTTATGGTGAAACGGCCAAGGATGAAGGGCTTCGGGCTTATGAAGCGCGACTGAACCGGTCCTTCGCTCTTCCCGGTCATCCCGCAACCGGTACGGTCGGGGCGGAAGTTTCCCCCTATGGTGCGACGCTCGGGATTTCCTATCCGGCCGCCGACGCTGAAACGCTGGTTGCCGCCTCTCGGGAAGCCGCTCCGGCCTGGGCCGCTGCCACGCCGGAGGCACGTGCCGGCATCTGCATCGAAATCCTTTCCCGCCTCAACCGGATGAGCTTCGAAATGGCCAATGCGGTGATGCACACCACGGGTCAGGCCTTCGCCATGGCCTTCCAGGCGGGCGGTCCGCATGCGCAGGACCGTGGCCTCGAAGCCGCCGCCTACGCCTATGCCGAAATGACGCGCGCGCCGAAAAGCGCTGTCTGGTCGAAGCCGCAGGGTAAGGGCGAGCCGATTGTCCTCGAAAAGCACTGGCGCGTCGTACCGCGCGGCGTGTCGCTGATAATCGGCTGCCACACGTTTCCGACCTGGAACAGCTATCCCGGCCAGTTCGCGAGCCTTGCCACCGGCAATACCGTGATCGTCAAGCCGCATCCAGGCGCGATCCTGCCGCTGGCGCTGACAGTTGCGGTTGCTCGCGCCGTATTGGAAGAGCAAGGCTACCCCGCCGACGTCGTGCTGCTCGCCGCAGACCGGGCCGAAGCACCGATCACCGCCGCACTGGTCATGCATCCGGCTGTGCGCATCGTCGACTACACTGGCTCGAACGCCTTTGGCGCATGGGTGCGCGCGAATGCCGGCGACGCAGAGGTTTATACCGAAGAGGCAGGCGTCAACTCGATCGTGATCGCTGCGACCGACGATTTCAACGGCATGTGCGCCAATATCGCCTTTTCGCTGTCGCTCTATAGCGGTCAGATGTGCACCTCGCCGCAGAACATCTATGTGCCGCGCGGCGGCATCGACACGAACGAAGGGCATAAGAGCTTCGAGGAGGTTGCAGGTGGCATTGCTGCCGCCGTCGACGGATTGCTCGGCGATCCAGCACGCGCAGCCGGCGTCTGCGGCGCGATCGCGAACCCCACAACGCTTGCCCGCGTCGAGGCGGCCCGCGGCCTCGGGCGGATCATGCGCGACTCGCAACCCCTTGCCGGACTGGACGGCGCGCGCAGCGCAACCCCGCTGATTATCGCCGTCGACGGAGCCTCCGGCGAGGGCCAGAATGAAGAACGTTTCGGGCCAATCTCCTTTGTCATTGCTGTTGAAAGCGGCGGGGAAGGGATTGCCAAGGCTTCCGCGCTCGCCCGCCAAAAGGGTGCGATCACGGCAGCGCTCTATGCGACCGACGAGACCGTGATCGAGGAGGCGGTCGACGCTTTTGCGTCCGCCGGCGTCAACCTTTCGGTCAATCTAACCGGCAACATCTTCGTCAACCAGAGTGCCGCATTCAGCGACTTCCATGTCACCGGCGGCAATCCTGCCGGCAATGCCAGCCTTACTGACACTGCTTTCGTCGCAAACCGGTTTCGGCTTGCCATGTGGCGACGGCCGAAGACGGGGAAGTGAACGATGACCGTCACCATCGAATTGAAAGGCGGGATTGCCGTCGTCACCGTCGACAATCCGCCCGTCAACGCATTATCGCAGGCGCTGCGCCAAGGGCTTCTTGAAGCGGCTGAAACCCTCGACGCCGACCCTTCGGTTAAGGCGGTCGTCCTTACCTGCGCCGGGCGCACCTTCATCGCCGGAGCAGACGTCGGCGAATTCGGCAAGCCGCCGCAGCCTCCGCATTTGCCTGACGTCGTGGCGCGGATCGAAAGCGCTGCAAAACCTTGGGTCGCGGTGATTCATGGCGCTGCGCTCGGTGGCGGTTTCGAAGTGGCGCTGGCGTGCCGCTTCCGCGTTGCTGCACCTGATGCAAGCATGGGCCTGCCGGAAGTTCGCCTCGGCCTCGTGCCGGGAGCAGGTGGCACCGTGCGTCTGCCACGTCTTGCCGGTGTCGAGACTGCCGTGGCGATGGTCACGACCGGCCAGCCGGTCAAGGCCGTTAACGCACTCTCTGCCGGATTGATTGACACGATTGTCGAGGGCGATCTGACAGAAGGCGCGATCGCCTTCGGGCGCGGCATTTCCAATGCGCCGCTGCCCGCCCCGCTCAGCGAGCGCGGCGTCGCTTCGCCGGACGCCGGTTTCTGGGAAATGGCGGAGACATCCGTCGCTGCCCGGGCCAAGGGAGAGGAAGCACCATTTCGCGCGCTTGCCTGTCTGCGCAAGGCTGCAGAGAGCGATTTCGAAACGGCGATGGCCTTCGAACGAGAAACCTTTCTCTCGCTGCGCGGTTCCACCCAGGCTGCGGCCCTGCTGCACGTCTTTTTCGCCGAACGCGCCGCAACCCGGCCACCGGAACTTGCGGGCGTAGAGCCGCGCCCGATCCGCTCGGCTGCCGTCATCGGCGGCGGCACCATGGGTGCGGGCATCGCCGCCGCCCTTCGGGATGCCGGCTTGCCCGTCATCCTCGTCGAGCGCGATCAGGCGGCAGTGGAGCGCGGCCTTGCCAATGTCGCGGCGATCTTCGAGGGCTCGGCGAAGCGCGGCCGTATTAGCGCCGAGATTGCCGCCGAACGCATCGCCGGCGTGACGGGTTCGGCCAACTATGCTGCCGCAGCCGATGTCGATCTGGCGGTCGAGGCGGTTTTCGAAGACCTTGAGGTCAAGCGCGCGGTCTTCGCAAAGCTCGGCGAGGTCTGCCGGCCCGACGCGGTGCTCGCCACGAACACCTCCTACCTCGATCCGAATGCGATCGCGTCGGGCATTGTCCACCCGGAGCGCTTCCTCGGCCTGCACTTCTTCAGTCCGGCCAATATCATGAAGCTGATGGAGATCGTACCGGCGGCTGAAACTGCGACGGAGGTGACGGCGGCCGGCTTCGCGCTGGCACGGCTCCTCAACAAGATCCCGGTCCGTGCCGGCATCTGCGATGGCTTTATCGGCAACCGCATCCTCAAGGTAACGCGCGCCCAGGCCGAACGGCTGTTGCTTTCGGGCGCGACACCGGCGGCGGTCGACGCCGCCATGCGCGCCTTCGGTCTGCCGATGGGGCCTTTCGAGGCTCAGGATCTGGGCGGACTGGACATCGCGGCCTTCCAGCGCCGTGCTGCAAGGGCGCGCGGCGAAACGCCTTTTGCTCCAATTGCCGACCGGCTTTGCGCTGTGGAGCGCTACGGCCAGAAGACCGGCGGTGGCTGGTACGACTACCAGCCTGGCGAGCGCAAGCCGCATGCTTCCGAGACAGTGGCGGCGATCATCGCCGAAGAGGCCGTGCACACGCCGCGGCGCGACTGGACGCCGTCCGAGATCGCCGACTGCATCGTCCTGCCGATGGTCAACGAGGCGGCGCGCATCCTGACCGAGGGCGTGGCGCTGCGTGCAGCCGATATCGATCTCGTAAAAATCCATGGCTATGGTTTCCCGCGCTGGCGCGGCGGGCCGATGGCCTATGCCGAGGCGCGGGGACTTGCGGAGGTCTCGGATGCGCTGACCCGTCTTGCGGAGACAGGACTCGCCGAGCCGCCATGTGCGTTGCTGAAGCAGGCGGCTGGTGGCGGCAAATGGCCGTGGCCATAGGCAAGTGTCAATAAAGTGATACGATCCGCGTAAAGCTGCAAAGGCCAGGGAGGGGATGATGCAGTCGTTGATAACACCGGTCCATAGACCGTTGCCCGTGGAAATCCTGCAGGCGGACCTGCGCAAAGTCTGCGGCGCCTTCGACCTGGAGCCGATGGGCCGCGACGGAACGGTTGCCGGCGACGTCGCGACGCGTCGCATCGGCTTTTTCGAAACGGCGGTGGTTGGGCTCGATGCCCGCCACGTCAGCCGCAGCGTCCGTTCGATCCGTCAGGATCCGGGCGAACACCTCTTTCTCTTGATCCAGGACGAGGGCCACTGCCGCATCGAGCAGGGCGATAAAATGGCGACGCTTGCCGCTGGCGACATGTTCCTCGTCGATTCCACCCTGCCGTCCGCCTTCGTCTATGACGGCGTGCGCTCCAGCCAGATGTCGCTGCACATGCCGCGCGAAGAGATGCTGCATCGTTTTGGCGCGGAATGCACCGGCGGCGTGGCGATCAGCCGTGAAGACCCACTGTGGATCGCCATGCGGGCGGTGCTGACCAAGATGCTGGCAGAGCCCGGCGCGACGACGCAGCTCGGTGAAGCCTTCTTCTGCCTGATGGGGGCCTATCTGCAAGGAATCAGGACGCAGGAGAAGGCGCGATCGGCAGAGACGCTGCTGTCGCGGGCGCTAGTCATCATCGATCGCAACTGCGCCGATCCCGCTTTCGGCCCGAGCGAGCTTGCCCGCCGCCTCAATGTTTCCGAGCGCATGCTGCAACGGCATTTCCAGGCACTCGGCGAGACACCCGGCCACCGGCTGCTCAGCCGCCGCCTGGAACTCGCGCATGCCCACCTCGGCTCTCATGCGCCGAGCGGGCAGGGTATCGCCGGCATCGCCTTCGACGCAGGCTTCAATGATCTTTCCTATTTCTACCGCGAGTTCCGCAAGAAATACGGCATCACGCCCGGCGCCGTAGCCCACTGCCATTGACGGATTTGTCCAACGCGACGGACGCTTCCGTCCAAGCCGAAGCCCGGCACTTCGCCTAGGCTCTTTCGTCATCGGTTCCGCATGTGGCCGGGACCCGCAACGGAGGAGGCGAGGATGACGCTCCATAGCGCGACGATCAATGGCCGGCCGGTCAATGGCGAGAAAAGTTTCAGTGTGTTGAACCCGGCGACCGGCGAGGAAGTGGGGCGTGCGCCGAACATGGGCGCGGCCGAACTCAACGCCGCGGTCGCTGCCGCCAAAGCGGCGTTTCCGGCCTGGTCGGCAAAGAGCGACGCGGAACGGCAGGCGGCCTGTGCGGCCGTCACCTCCCGCATCGAGGCGCATGCCGGCGAGCTTGCAGAGCTTTTGACCCGTGAGCAGGGCAAGCCGCTGAACGGCCTCGGCTCGCGCTGGGAGCTTGGCGGTACGGTCGCCTGGGCCGGCTACACGACGGGGCTTTCGCTGCCCGTCAAGGTGCTCCAGGACAACGAGCAGGGCCGCATTGAACTTCACCGCAAGCCGCTCGGTGTCGTCGGCTCGATCACGCCGTGGAACTTCCCGGTCATGATCGCGATCTGGCACGTCATGCCGGCGCTGCGCAGCGGCAATACCGTCGTCATCAAACCGTCGCCGCTGACGCCGCTTGCGACGCTGCGGCTGGTCGAGATCATGAACGAAGTCTTGCCGCCGGGCGTGCTCAATGTCGTTACCGGCGACGACAGCGGCGAGTTCAACCTCGGCGGCGCCATGTCCGCCCATCCGGATATCCGCAAGATCGTCTTCACCGGCTCCTGCGCGACCGGCCAGAAGGTCATGCGCTCGGCTGCCGAGACGATGAAGCGCCTCACTCTGGAGCTCGGCGGCAACGACGCCGGCATCGTGCTGCCCGACGCCGATCCGGCAGCGATCGCCGAGGGCCTGTTCTGGGGCGCCTTCATCAACAACGGCCAGACCTGCGCTGCCATGAAGCGGCTCTACATCCATGAAGCGATCCACGACGCCGTCTGCGAGGCGCTCGTCGCCTATGCGAAGAATATCCCGGTCGGCAACGGCCTGGAGGAGGGCAGCATTCTCGGGCCGATCCAGAACCGCGTGCAGTTCGACAAGGTCAGCCGCCTGGTGGCCGACGCCAAGAGCCGCGGCAAGGCGCTGCTCGGCGGCGCTGCGGGCGAGGGCCTGTTCTTCCCGCCGACCATCGTCGCGGGCCTTTCCAACGGCGACGCGCTGGTTGACGAGGAACAGTTCGGCCCGGCGCTGCCGGTGATCAAGTACTCGAACGTCGAGGACGCGATCCGCATGGCCAACGACAGTCCGAACGGCCTCGGCGGTTCGGTCTGGTCCTCAGACATCGCCGCTGCCAAGGAGGTCGCGGCTCGTATGGAATGCGGCTCGGTCTGGATCAACAAGCACGGCGCCATTCAGCCGAACGCGCCGTTCGGAGGCGTCAAGGGCTCGGGCTTCGGCGTCGAATTCGCCGAGGAAGGCCTGCAGGAATACACGGACATCCAGGTGGTGTTTGCTTGATGCATCGATGAGAACACAAGGGAGGAGACAATGAGAGTAACGCGATATCTCGCCTCGGCCGGCCTCGTGCTGGCGCTTGGCGCGCCCGCCGCGTTCGCCCATCCGTTGGATGGGCTGACGGCAGAGGAATACCAGAAGATCAACAGGATCCTGCGTGACGAGAAGGTGGTGGACGACAACACGCTCTATCCGCTGATCGAGCTCAAGGAGCCGGCCAAGGCCGCCGCGCTCTCCTGGAAAGACGGCGACAAGCCGCTCGACCGCGAGGCGAAGGTGCAGCTGACGAGCCCTGAAGGGTTCAAGGAAGCGGTCGTCAACATCACGACCGGCAAGGTCGAAAGCACGACGCCGATCAAGGGCCAGCCGATGGTCCTCTTCACCGAATTCATGGACGCGCTGGCCGGCGCGCTGCAGAACCCCGAGATGGTGGCTGGCCTGAAGAAGCGCGGCTTGACGCCGGAGCAGGCCTTCTGCCTGCCGCTGACGGCAGGCAACTTCTTCACCGAGGAATACAAGAATTCCCGGCTGATGAAAGTGCCCTGCTACCGCGTTCCGGAAGGCTCCAACTACTACGCCAAGCCGATCGAAGGCCTCTTCGCCGTCTACGACATCGGCAAGAAGAAGGTGCTGAAGGTCATCGACACCGGCGCCATCGATGGCCCGAAGGACAATTGGGGTTATACCGAGAAAGAAGTCGGGGCGCGTGAGCCGTTGCGCCCGCAGATGAACATGGCCAAGCTTTCCCAGGAGGGCGGCCCGAACTACAAGATCAACGGCACCCACCTGGACTGGGACATCTGGCGCTTCAACTTCCGTGTCGACAAGCGCCCGGGCCTGGTGCTTTCCAATCTCGACGTCAAGGACGGCGACACGTGGCGTTCGGTGATCTACCAGTCGCATCTTTCGGAAGTCTTCGTGCCTTACATGGATCCGACCGAGGGCTGGTACTGGCGCACCTATATGGATAGCGGAGAGTATGGCTTCGGTCTGTTCCTGAGCCCGCTGCGCGCCGGCGTTGACTGCCCGAGCTACGCCACCTTCCTGCCGGCGACCATCGCAGACGACAAGGGCAACCCGCTGACGATCCCGAATGCGATCTGCGTCTTCGAGCGCTCGATCGGCGACCCGGCCTGGCGTCACTTCGAAGTCTTCGCCCAGACGCCCGACAAGCCGCTTCCGGCCGAAGGCCGCCCGGCGACGGAACTGGTCGTGCGGACGGCATCGGAAGTCGGCAACTACGACTATCTGATGGACTATCGGCTGCAGCAGGACGGTCAGATCCGCATCATGATCGGCGCGACCGGCCTCGATGCCGTGAAGGGCGTGGCCTCGACCTCGATGGACGACGCGACGGCGGCGGCAGACACCGCGCACGGCACGCTCATCGCCCCGAACCTGGTGGCCGCCAACCACGACCACTACTTCAACTTCCGCATCGACTTCGACGTCGACCAGCCGGTGAACCATTTCGGCACCATGGATATCGTGCCCTCCAAGGTCGATCCGAAGAACCCGCGCCGGTCGATGTGGGAAGTACAGCACACGATGCCGAAGACCGAGATGGAAGCGCGCTACCAGCTTTCGGCGATGAAGCCGCGCTACTTCATGATCTCCGATCCGTCCCGCAAGGGCTATCTTGGCCAGGAACCGGGCTGGATGATCCATCATGGCGATGTGGCCTACGGTCCCTTCGACTTCGCCAAGGACCCGCCGATGAAGCGCAACGCCTATATCGAATATTCGGTCTGGAACACGGTGTATGACCCGGACCAGCAGTATGCCGGTGGTAAATTCGCCATGCAGAGCGACGGCTCCGACACGCTGCCGGAATGGGTCAAGGCCAACAAGCCGCTGATGGGCAAGGACATCGTGACCTGGTTCACCGCCGGCTTCCACCACATCCCCCGCATGGAGGACTGGCCGGTGATGTCGACCGAGTGGAAGACCATCCACATCGAGCCGCATAACTTCTTTGCCCATAACCCGGCGTTGACCATCCGCGACGCCCAGTGACGGCAGGCAGATAAGCTGCTTGGGAAGACCCGCCCGCCTCAAGCCGGCGGGTCTTTTCTCAAAACCACCTGCTCCCGTACCGACCTCGATGAACGGCACAAAATCGCCGGTTGGCAAAGGATCGGCATCTCGTCGTCGCCTCATGCCTTTATCTCCGGGACACGGCTTGTCTGCGATTATTTTGGAAGGGCTGTGACCCGGTCAAATGGGCAAGGACGTAGTGTATTTTACCGTTTTCAAAGCGAAGTGAGACGATGACGTCAGCACCGCATCATGCGTCAAAATTCCCCTCATGAGCAGTGCTTCATACTCGCGAACATCACCGACCACAGCACGAATGACGTAATCCCACTCGCCAGACATCGAATAGCATTCGAGCACCTCTCGATGGCTATTGATGAACAACTCGAAGTCGTGCCTGGCGCCTGGATCGTGGGATTTCATTCTGACCTGACAAAATACATTGAGCCCTTTGCCGATCGTGTCAGCGTCGACAAGCCGGACGGTTTTGCGCAACACCCCTGCTTCTTCCAGCTTCGTTATTCTCCGCCAACAAGAGGCCGGCGAGGCTCCGACCTTCTCCGCCAACAGCGCCTGGCTTATGTCGCCATGCTCCTGCAAAACGCGGAGTATGGCTTTATCGACATTATCAAGGGTGACTTGTTCCACTCGTAAATATCCTAAGTGATGAAATGAATGTTTCATATCATAGGTGAATCCCGTCAAAATTGAAAGGAAATCAGCTCGACATTCGAATAGGCTGAGCAGAATGTAATCTCTGGGAGGCTTTCATGGATCAGATTGCCGTCAAAAGTCACGAGCGGAACTCGCCGGACGATCGGATCGACTGGCAGAAAGTCGCCTACCTTCTCCATCTTTCTCGGGCCCTGGATGAGATGGAGGAAACCCGCCTTGTGCCGGAAAAGAAGGTGCTCTATCAGTTTTCTGCCCGTGGGCACGACATGGCGCAAATCCTTCTGGGCATGCAGTTGACGGGTTCCCACGATGCGACCTGTGGTTATTACCGGTCCCGTCCGCTTCTTCTCTCACTTGGCGTGAACCCTGCAGATGCCCTCGGCTCCGCAATGGGTCGCGCTGGCGGATATTCTGACGGACGCGACATAGGCGTCGTCTTCAATTATCCGAATCTTTCCGGTGCGTCCGCACTGCCAATGTGCGGCGGCGTCGGCGCTCAGTACACGCCCACGGCCGGTTGGGCCCAGGCTATGAAATATTATTCGACGACGCTGGGCCGGAGGGAGTACGACTGCGACATCGGCGTGGCGTTGGGCGGTGACGGATCGGTTGCGTCCAACGGTTTCTGGGCGGCCATCACGGCTGCAACGACCCAATCCCTGCCGATGCTATTCTATATCGAGGACAATGGTTTCGGCATCTCGGTTCCTTCCACGATGCAAACGCCGGGCGGGAACATCGCTGCAAACCTGGCAAGCTGGAACGACCTCAAAATCTTCGACGGCGACGGTTGCGACCCTGCGGCAGCAGCACGCCTCTCCCAGGAGGCCGTCACCTACGTTCGCGAGAAGCGCAAGCCCGCCTTGCTGCGCCTTACCGTTCCGCGCCTGGAGGGTCATAGCTTCCAGGACACTCAAACTTACAAAAGCGAAGATACCGTTCGTCAAGAATGGGAGCGTGATCCGCTCCCCCGCCTGAAGGAGTATCTCGTGCCTGCAGTGATGACGGTCGAAGAATGGGAAGCCACACAGATGAAGGCTCGCGCCGCCGCCGAAACCGCGCGCGAGGCCGCCGAAAGCCGTCCGGTTGCCGATCCCGCCACGGTGACGAACCATGTCTTCTTCAACGGTGAAATGCAGGTGATGGGCGGACAGTATCGCGCGGGCTACACCCCTCCGGCAAGTTCCGAGGTTCCAGAGACATCCGGACCTCGGATCAACATGGTGACGGCGATCCGCAAGACGCTCGACTTGGAAATGTCGATCAACGACCGGGTTGTCATCTTCGGCGAGGACATCGGCCCCAAGGGCGGCGTTCATGCCGTAACTCTCGGCCTCCAGGAGAAATTCGGAAGCGAGCGCGTCTTCGACACGTCCCTGTCGGAAGAGGGCATCATTGGCCGCGCGGTTGGAATGGCGCTCGCCGGCCTGGTGCCGGTTCCTGAAATCCAGTTCCGGAAATATGCCGAACCCGCAACCGAGCAAATCAACGATTGCGGCACGATCCGCTGGCGCACGAACAATCGGTTTGCAGCGCCGATCGTCGTTCGTATGCCGGGAGGCTTCTTCAAATGCGGCGACCCTTGGCATAGCCAGACGAACGAAGTCGCTTTCGTTCACCAGCCGGGATGGAAGGTGGCCGTCCCGTCGAATGCGGAGGACGCCGTCGGCTTGCTCCGCACCTCGCTTCGTGGAAATGATCCGGTCATCTTCTTCGAGCACCGCGCGATGCTCGATCATGCCTGGGCCCGCCGCTCATATCCGGGCGACAATTTCACGCTTCCTTTCGGGAAGGCGAAGTTCACCCGTACGGGCTCCGACATCACCATCGTGACGTGGGGCGCTATGGTTCAACGCTGCGAAGATGCAGCCGAAGGCATCTCTGCCGACGTCATCGATTTGCGAACATTGATGCCGTGGGACCAGGATGCGGTACTATCCTCGGTCAGGAAGACGCGTCGCTGCCTGATCATTCATGAAGATCTTGGCTCCGCGGGTTTTGGTGCCGAAATTTCAGCCGTTGTCGCCGACAAGGCTTTTATGGACCTCGACGCGCCAGTCTCTCGTCTGACCATGCCGGATATCCCCAGCCCGCACAATCCTGTCCTCCTGGACTGGGCGGTGCCGTCCGTCGAACGCATCGCGAAGCGAATTGCTGAGCTTTTGGAGTTTTGAGAATGAGCGATGCAATCGATATCCTCGCTCCGATCGAGCAGGAAGGCACCAAGGCCGTGGTCAGAAACTGGCTGAAGCAAATCGGTGACAGAGTTGCGCAAGGCGACGCTTTGGTTGAGCTTGAAACGGACAAAGTCACCCAGGAGATTCCAGCTCCCTGCGATGGTATTTTGACCGAAATCAGCATGAATAACGGTGATGACGCGACGCCTGGCTCGGTTCTCGGGCGCATGACGGTCGGCGACATCGATCGGTTGGGTCAAACGGCTGCGCCGGCTGCGGCAGCCGAAAGCAAAATCAGCGCGCATGAGGTAAACAGGCATTATTCGCCGGCTGTGCGCCGCGCAGTCGCAGAGTATGGCATTGACCCGGCGACCGTCGGTGGGACCGGCAAAGACGGCCGTGTGACAAGAGCCGATATGGATCGGGCGCGCGATCGCACTGGAGCTGAACCGATCGCCGCGCCGTCTTCCGAACCAACGCCATCGGTCAAGCCAAACGAGAGCGCCCTTGCTCGGTCTGCTCTGCCGCCGATACCCTTGACGAGCGACGCGTCGCGGAAAATTCCGCATTCTGCGATGCGGCTCGCGATTGCGAAGCACATGTCACACTCGCTGGCCACCGCACCACAGGTCACGGCAGTCTTCGAAGCTGATTTCACCGCCGTCACGCGCCACCGCGAGGCTTATAAGCGTGCGACGAAGTCGGAAGGGATGAGCCTCTCCTATACCGCCTATATCGTGGCTGCCTGCGTCGCTGCCATGAGGGTCGTTCCGGAAGTGAATAGCCAATGGCACGACGACAGCCTGGAAATCTTCGACGACATTAACATCGGCGTTGGAGCGGCTCTTGGAGGCAAGGGTCTCGTGGTCCCCGTGATCCGTGAGGCGCAGCGCCTTTCGCTGCAGGAAATAGCCGCCAGGCTCCAGGATTTGACGAGCCGCGCTCGCAGCAACACGCTCAAACCGGAAGAGTTGAAGGGTGGCACCTTCACTATCTCCAATCACGGTGTATCGGGCTCTCTACTCGCGGCGCCGATCATCATCAATCAGCCGCAGTCTGCCATCCTGGGCGTCGGCAAGCTTGAGAAACGCGTCGTCGTGCGGGAGGTCGACGGAGCCGACACTATTCAAATTCGGCCGATGGCCTATGTGTCGCTCACCATCGATCACCGCTCTCTCGACGGTCATCAAACGAACGCGTGGCTAACTGAATTCGTCCGAACCTTGGAATCGTGGCCGAGTGAACTCGAAGTTTGATTTTCACGCCCTCGCAATCGGCGGATGTTCTGCGTAACCCAAGCATCCATGGCTGCGATGGTCGCGATCACACAAACGGCAGCCGGTGCAGCGTCTTTCGTAATTTTCGCGTTTGCGGCTTCTCTCGCCTGTCGGCGCAGAAATCACAATGCTGGAAGCAGCGGCGGCGAAAGACATGCAGGAATGAGTTTGGCAATCGGCTCGCAATAGGCTGTAAACCTCATCCACCGACCGGCTTGATGCCAGATGCCGCTTTCACAAAGCTTTGAAAAACAGCGTTTCCAGGGTGATCCGTCTCCGTAAATTGCTCCTGATGCCATTGAAGGCCGATTGCAAAGGAGGCGGAGACGACTTCAATCGCCTCGATGATGCCGTCTTCTGTTTTCGCGCTTGCAATCACGGCGGGCGACAACTGCGCAATCGCTTCGCGGTGGAAGGTATTTACCTCAATGCGGTTTTTCCCGATGATTCCCGCCAAACGGGATTCTGGAAGAATGTCGACAGGATGAAGATGGTCTCGCTTGTCATGTTCACCTGCGGTCGGAAAGGTTGCGCGTAGATCCGGCGTGAGGCGACAACCATTCAGGCAGGCCAGCATCTGCATGCCGGCGCATATGCCGAGAATAGGCTTATCCCGCTGAAGGAAACCGGCAACGATTGCCCTTTCGACGTCGAGACGTTCCGAAGGCGGCGCTTTCGACACTTCGCCCGCAATGTACCAGTCGTCGGGATAGGCAAACCGGCCGCCCACGGACACGAGACCATCGAACTCATTCAAAACGATGTCGACGATCTCGGGCACATATGGGATGCCAAAGGGAAGACCTCCCGCATCTCGCACGCCGCGAAAATAGCCTTTGCCCGCCTCGTAGCGGGTTCCGCCCGTACTGGTATTTTCGTCGAGAATGACGGCTATGCGGGGCTGACGCATAAGGTAGGGCCTTCTGACTTTGGCGGTTGCAGCATAATATTTTCAACAGGCTGGCACCATGAAACCATAGTCGGCGCTTGATGGCCAGACTGATGGAGCACAGGGCAGGGCCACCTGGATTGCGATGGGACTAGTCGGTGAGGTGGGGTCAGGCACTCGCGGGGTAGAGGTCATGCACAGCAGGTGTTTGATCCGATCGAAGGGCTCAGCAGTCGGCTGCCCTGTGCTCCTTGGCGAACCGTCGATCTCGCCGTTTGCAGCTCATAGGCAGGCAAATCTCATAAAGCGCATTCGCATGTCTCTGCCATGAAAGTCGTTTGCAGAAATATTTGCTACGCAATCAGCTGAAATTGAAAACTCCCTTAGTCGCCTCTGGGTCCGTTACTAGATATTGTCGATATGAGTACTAGACAATTGGAACTTGGCAGACGTAAGGTAGGTGAGTGGAGTGGACGCGAAGACACAGGAGGCGATCACGGTATTGATCCAGGCCCATCGTCTCAATGCTGATGGCTTTCACGAAAGCAAGGGGTTGACGGATGCCATTTGATCCAAAGCTCTCCCGGTCGCGCTGGCCGCTGCCGTTTCGTCAGCAATCATGGGAGACATGGCTAGGCCTTGCTTCCGTAATCGCTTTGACCTGGATCATATCCACAAATCTGCCCAACACATGGACAGCCGAACGGAACGTACCGATGGCGTCTTCGAACCACAGCACACATTGACGGTTTGGCACCGCGGCGAGAGACCGTTACCCGCAGACCCAGCCATCAGGACTTTGTAAGAAGGTCCCTAAAGCGAAACCGTCGATTCTTTTGAATCCGGGGAGGGCTGATGCAGCTTCGCCGAGGCCGCTTCAGGCTGGACAAGCCACGCCCCAAGGGCTGCGAGGGCTGCGCCGGCAAAAATGGTCAGAACTGCCTTTCGAACATACTGCCGCCGCTCAAGTTTCGAGTTTTCATCATGTTCCATCATTATCTCCTTCGTCAGAACCACGTCTGACGAATGAAAGGCCGTTTGATTGGGAGTCAGGGCCTGTCCGCAAGGATCGCTCGGTCATTTTCCCGCCACTATATCCAGTTCACATGAACGCAATCCGAACGAATAGGCTTAGATGATGGATAAAGGGGTCGGCCGTGCGGCGTATCGAACAGTCGAAACGCAAAGGCCTGACCGACGGCTTCAATAAAGCTGTATTCTCGCGTTTGGTCCCACAG
Source organism: Rhizobium freirei PRF 81 (assembly GCF_000359745.1). Taxonomy (GTDB): domain Bacteria; phylum Pseudomonadota; class Alphaproteobacteria; order Rhizobiales; family Rhizobiaceae; genus Rhizobium; species Rhizobium freirei. The sequence goes on along the minus strand of NZ_AQHN01000016.1, from coordinate 56,134 downwards.
GCCGCGGGAGCTCCCTCTCAGGTTGTGGCGCAGGCTTTGAGCGGGCGCCAAATGCCGAGGATAGCTCTCCCTATCCCACCGTTTGAAATCTTCACTGTGGCAAACATCCAAGGAGCCTCACTTCATGGCTCGGACGCATTGATTTGAGCGGCAAAGCGTGCGCTGATCATTGATCTAGACGTGAAAAAAACCAGTGAGGAACCAAGAAAACCTAAGAGTTGAGAATGGTGGTTTAGAACGACTGACAAATAAGCGTATAACATGCCTGTGATATAATCACGCTCGTCCGACCGAGAAAGCTCGCGCGCAGTGCTCGGCGTTACGCAATGGGGAGAATAGTATGGCTGACGTAAAGATGATGTCGCAAATGTCCGGCAAGAAGGGCTTCATTGCCGCCCTTGATCAAAGCGGAGGTTCGACGCCAGGCGCCTTGCGTCTCTATGGGATCGCCGATTCCGACTATCACGGCGAAGAAGAAATGTTTCGTCTGATGCACGAAATGCGGGTGCGCATCATGACAGCTCCCGCCTTTTCTGGCGACAAGGTGATTGGCGCCATCCTTTTCGAGAAGACCATGGACGGCGAAGCCAAGGGCAAACCGGTTCCTTCCTATCTCTGGGAGGACCGCGGGATCGTGCCCTTCCTCAAAGTCGACAAGGGCCTGGCCGCCGAAGAGAATGGCGTACAGATATTGAAGCCGATGCCTGATCTCGACGCTCTTCTCGCCCGTGCGGTAAAGAAGGGCATTTTCGGAACCAAGATGCGCTCGGTAATCGCCAATGCCGACAGGGCCGGCATCGCCGCGGTAGTGAAGCAGCAATTCGAGGTAGGGCGCCAGATTCTCGGCCATGGTCTCGTCCCCATCATTGAGCCGGAAGTTTCGATCAAGAGCCCGACCAAGCAAGAGGCCGAGGCTATCTTGCGCGATGAGATCGCAAAGGAACTCGACGCTTTGCCGGCCGGCGAGAAGGTGATGCTGAAGCTTACCATCCCGACGGTTGCCGATTTCTACAAGCCACTCGTCGATCACAAGGCCGCCGCCCGGGTCGTCGCGCTATCGGGCGGCTACAGCCGCGCCGACGCTTGCGAGAAGCTCAGCCGCAACCATGGAATGATCGCCAGCTTTTCGCGTGCTTTGACAGAGGATCTGCGCGTAGCGATGAGCGACGCCGAGTTCGACGCCAGCCTCGCAAAAACCATCGATGAGATCTATACGGCGAGCGTCGTAAAGGCGTGATTTGATAAAACCCTGTTCGGGCAGAGGCGCCGGGTTCAAAGCAGCTCGGCGCCAATCAATCGCCTTGCTGGGAGGGCACCCTTCCTTTGGAGTTGGCCAGCAATCGCGACACTCACCACGTTCGGTTCAGGAGTAAAGTCCTCCAGCCACTTCAGGATACCCGGGCGCATGCCGAGGATGACGCCATGCCGGTCCGCGAGAGCCGCACCGCAGCGCTTCATGTGGCAGGCGGTCAAGGAAGCTCGTTTGGCTGCGATTTGACCGGTAGGTCCGCCGATATTGCCGCGTTAGAGCCTTTCCAGGAAAAGTGCGCGGAGGTTTTCCGTTCGCAATGCGTGAAGAAACAGGAAGATAGAGTTTTTCGCGGTTCGAAGAAAAGCCGAAGCGCTCCAGCTTCTACGAGCGTATCAGGCGTGCGCGCGACGTAGTTCCGTGGGAGATTGGCCATATAGCCTGCGAAAGAGCCTTGCAAAATGGGAAGCGCTGTCGAAGCCGACCTCGAGTGCAATTTCGATGAGCGGCGCCTGTGTCTGGAGAACCAACTGCTTGGCGCGTTCCATGCGGATGCGGGTGTAGACAGCTCCGGGAGACGTTTTCATTTCCTCCGTGAACAAACGTTCGAGCTGTCGCCGCGACAGCCCGACGGAGGCCGCAAGATCTTCGGTCGGTATGACGTCTTCGATATGGCTCTCCATGGCGATCAGGACCGCCTTCAGACGAGGATCCTGGCATTGGATGGCAAGCGGCTTGCGCGGCTGTATGTCGAGCCCGGATCGCGCCCGCTCGATCTGCAGCACTTCCAGCGCGTTTCGTTCGGCGTCCTTGCTGATATGCCGTCTGACGAGAAAGGCGGCCATATCGGCCGAACTGCTGCCGCCGGCGCATGATCCGCGGTTGCGATCCAGATTGAACAATCGGTCGGAACGAACGGGGTTGTCCGGGAACTGCTCCCGATAGGCCTGATAGTGAAGCCAGCTGACGCAGGTCTGGTGCGTCTTCATCAGGCCGAGACGCGCCAAAATGAACGTGCCGGTGCAAACGCCGATCAGCGGGATTTTTTGAGCTGCGGCTCTCTTCAGATAATCCGAGGTTTGACTGTCGATCGTGACATCGGCGTTCAAAAGACCGCCGACCACGACAATGTAGTGGAATTCGCGCGGGTCGATAAAGTCCGATGTCGGCGCGACCTGGACGCCACAGCTCGATGTAATGAGATGCCGCGTGCTACCCAAAACCTGCCAGTCGGCCAGCACCCTGCCGGATTTGTCGGCCTCGTCGCTCGCCAATCTCAGCGTATCGACAAACAGCGCGAAGGCGGAAAGCGTAAATGATCGCGAGAGGACAAATCCAACCTTCAAGGGGCCTTGTTTAGTTTCATCTTTGACGGATTTCATAAAATTCCTCGTCTGATCAAGCGCTCCTGCTTGATCTCAAAATCATAGGCCAAAGGATCTCGATCGTCGACGAAGATCGTGTTGCGGCCGATGACCCTCCCCAAGGCTTGCATCACTTGACTGCGACGATCGCAATGAAGCTGCATGGGCCGACGTCAGTCCAAGCTGGAGCGAGGCCAGGTGGATTTACAATTCGGCTTCCAGGTGTCGGCAGGCGTGCACCCGTCTGATTAGCCTGCCCGCAGCGCGTGATCTTCCTATTCGAAACATTCATTCTCAAGAATGCATGCTTTCCTGGTGGATAATTGAAGTGCTGTTGCCTTTTGGAAACCAGAATGAAAACAATATATGCAATCGTCTTCCGGGAGTAGGGTGCCGGCAATAAGGCCGGTGACTGTCTCCGAACAGCTGGTGATGGCTTCCGATGCCTTATGATAGAAATGGAATTCCCCAGCCAGGGGCAACCGGCTCCCATGAATTCATGCATCTGCGGGAATTGTTCGAGCGCTCATTCAAGGCCGCTCGCATAGGGGTGTGGGAGTGCAGGCTGCCCGACCAGACGTTGAGTTGGACGGATACGGTCTACGAGCTTTTTGATCTTGCCCCGCAAACACCGCTGACGCGGGAGGAAATCCTAAAACTTTATACCCAGGAAACCCGTCGACGACTTGAAGAGGTTCGCTCGCGAGCAATCCAGACGGGCGAGGGTTTCAGCTTGGATGCTCAGATCATGACCGCGAGCGGAAACCGCCGATGGATAAGAATTACCGCCTGCGTGGAGATGGCGAACGGGACCGCGACCCGAATATTCGGCATGAAACAGGATATCACCGCCGAAAAGGCGATGGTCGAGCAGCTTCGTCAATTGGCCGAGCGCGACATTCTAACCGGGCTGACGTCTCGCACCGGATTCGAAGCGTTTTTCAACGAAATATGCGCAGCCGAAGGTCGAACGGCCAGTGCTCTCCTCTTGGTCGATCTCGATGGCTTCAAGTCCGTCAATGACACACTTGGGCACCAGGCGGGAGATGCCTGTCTCAAAGACGCAGGCTATCGGCTTTCGCGCGCCGTGCCGAAAGCCAACATGATAGCGCGCATTGGCGGCGATGAGTTTGCGGTCATTCATGACTGCCCGTCGACCGAACATCTTGCAAAAATTGCCGGTCGGGTCGTTCGGGGATTGAACTGGACAGTTTCCACCCCCGCGAAGACGCTGCGCATTGCAACCTCAGTCGGCGCAACCATAATCGTACCTGGCCATTCGCCGAAGGACATATTTGCGAAAGCGGATCGCGGCTTATACGAAGTGAAGTCTGCAGGAAAGAACGGCTTCCGGATCGCACCGCAGGCGTCGCTTGTGTTCGAAGCTGCCTATTAGCGCACTTTCAGGAAAAGTGCGCTTCGGTCACCCCAAGGCTGAATCATACCCATCGCTGACCTGAAAGGAGCGGCCTTGATGCCATGCGAGGCCTGCGATGGGCCGCATCCCGCGTGCGCAGTTCAGTCGATCTTTTCCAGTCGCGCCCAATGCGCCATCTCGCCCGGAAAACCGGCGCCGGCGTTGCGGCCCGACGGCCCGGATATCGGCCCGGTTGGAATCGCTTGTGCGGCGACCGTCGGAACCGCGCCGCAAAACATCTGCATGAGCATTTGCATGATGACAGCGACGCGATCGTCGGCGATCGAATAGTAGATCTGCCGGGATTCGCGGCGGGTCTGGACAACGCCCGCCTGACGGAGCTCGCTCAGTTGCTGCGAGAGCCCCGGTTGCTTCAGCCCCAAATCGTCCTGGATCTCGCCGACGGAGCGCTCCTTTTGCGCGATATGGCAAAGCAGGATCAGGCGGTTCGGCGTACTGAACAGGCGCATGAAGTCGGCAGCTTCCACAGCCTTCTCCTGCATCGCTTCAAGGGAAGGGGATGTGTCAATCATGCGCGGCGCTCCCGATAATACCAGGACTGGCCCTCGGCCAACTGCTCGGTCTCATCCAGCGAGGTCGCCGCTGGTTCCACCAGCGCATCTCCCGGGTGCCAGCCTTCCGGCGTCAACGCACATTCCCTCTCCGACGTCTGCAGCGCCTCCACCAGCCGCAGTAGTTCCTCCACCGAACGGCCGACATTCATCGGATACCAGACGATGGCGCGGATGATGCCTTCCGGATCAATCGCGTAGGTCGCGCGGACGGTGCCGCTGTTTTCGGAAGACCCGTCCAGCATGCCGTATGCCCTGGCTATCACCATCGCCGAATCTTCAATCAGTGGGAACGTCACCTTGATGCCGAAGCTGCGCTCGATGTCTCGCAGCCACGCGACATGGGAGTAGAGACTGTCGACCGACAGTCCCAGCAAATCGCAATTCAGCTTGGCAAACTTATCCCGAGCTCGCGCGAAGGCGATGAACTCGCTGGTGCAGACGGAGGTGAAGTCTGCCGGATGCGAGAAGAGCAGCACCCAGCGTCCCCGATAGTTCGACAGGGAAAGTTCGCCGGCCGTCGATCGCGCGGTAAAGCCCGGAGCTTTGTCGTTCAGTCGCAACCCTGCCGGCGCTCCAGCCAGGTTCGAATTCGTTGTATCCATTTCCCGCCCTTTCCGTCGAACAGCTCAGCATGGTTATAGCGGACGCTTAGTTTCATGACTATCGAAAATATATAGTTGCTCAATTAATGTAAATATGTATCTTAGGAGTCATGACAGGAGGAAACCATGGCCTACTCCATTCCCGACCCGCATCTCTCTCAGGCTTCCGAGATCGTTCGCGGCGCGCTCGATAGTCCGACGCGATGCCCGATAGTTCGGTCGTTTTTCGACCCGACGACTTTTACCGTCAGCCATGTGGTGCGCGATCCCACCTCGAACGCCTGCGCCATCGTCGACAGCGTGCTCGACTATGATCCCGCCTCCGGTCGAACGATCAACGCATCGGCTCGCGAGCTCGTTAATTACGTAAAATCCGAAAGTCTTGAAGTGCAGTGGTTGCTGGAGACGCATGCCCATGCGGATCACCTGTCCGCTGCGCCGCTCCTGCAAGCCGAACTCGGCGGCCAGCTTGCGATCGGCCGGGATATTATTCGCGTGCAGGAAGTGTTCGGTAAGATCTTCAACGCGGGAACCGAATTCCAGCGGGACGGCAGTCAGTTCGATCAGCTTTTTCAGGACGGCGATCGGTTCAAGATTGGTAATCTGGATGCCGCTGTCCTTCATGTGCCTGGTCATACGCCGGCCTGTCTGGCCTATATCGTCGGCGACGCCGTCTTTCCCGGCGACACGATGTTCATGCCGGACTATGGCACGGCGCGCTGCGACTTTCCGGGCGGTGACGCGCGCGCCCTCTATCGCTCCATCAAGCGGCTGATCCGGCTTCCGGACGCAGCGCGCATGTTCATGTGTCACGACTACAAGGCGCCGGGCCGGGATGATTATGCCTGGGAAACGACCGTGGCTGCCCAGCGCAGCGGCAATATCCATGTCCATGACGGTGTAACCGAGGACGCGTTCGTCAAGATGCGCAATGATCGCGATGCGACGCTGGCGATGCCGAAGCTCATCCTGCCCTCCGTGCAGGTCAACATGCGCGGCGGCAAGCTGCCGCCGGCCGAAGACAACGGCGTCCACTACCTGAAAATTCCAGTCAACGTCTTGTAACCGCCATGTCCGAACTCAGTTTCATCTGGCCGCTTTCCGGTGGCCTTCTCATCGGTCTTTCGGCTGCTCTCTATCTGCTGCTGAACGGCCGCATCGCAGGCATATCCGGCTTGGCCGCCTCCGCTTTGGGATGGACGGGCACCGGCATCAGCCTGCTGGGCCTCGGCTTCCTCCTGGGGATACTCGGAGGAGCCGCAATTGCGTTCACCTATGTCAGGCATGTCGATCTGACGATCACATCCTCGCCGGTCCTCCTGATCGTTGGCGGCCTGCTCGTGGGTTTCGGCACGCGGCTCGGCTCCGGTTGCACCAGTGGTCACGGTGTCTGTGGTCTGGCCCGGCTGTCGCCGCGCTCTGTCGTCGCAACATTGACATTCATGGCCGTCGCGGCGGCCACGGTCTACGCCACGCGGCATCTGATCGGGGGATTGTCATGAGCGGTCGCCTCCCTGTCTCGATCGTCTGCGGGATCTTGTTCGGCCTCGGGCTTGTCGTCTCCGACATGGTCAATCCGGCGCGCGTTCTGGCCTTCCTCGATGTTGCCGGCGCCTGGGATCCGTCGCTTGTCTTCGTCATGGGCGGCGCTCTCATTCCGTCGGCCATCGCTTACGCGATCAAGCGCCGCAGCACTCGACCGACATTCGATAGCCAATATCATGTGCCGACGCGCCGCGGGATCGACAGGTCGCTTATCTCCGGTGCGGTGCTGTTCGGCCTCGGATGGGGATTGGTGGGCTTATGCCCCGGTCCCGCGGTTGCATCGCTCGTCACAGGTCGCTGGCAACCGGTTCTCTTCGCCGCAGCCATGCTCGCGGGAATGTTCTCCTATCGCATCATGTCGTCCCGGCAAAACGCGCCGCTTCGGGCTCACTGAAGGAGGAAGGCCTCATGGATATCCGCAGGATCAACGATAGCATCAGCGTCTCGCCGCAGATCACGCCCCAAGATGCGCATGAACTCATCCGTCTCGGCTTCAAATCTATCATCTCCAACCGTCCTGATGGCGAAGAAGCAGGTCAGCTCACCGCTCAGGCCGTCTGTATGGCAGCGGAAGGCGCCGGCCTTGAATTTCGGCATATCCCCGTTGTCGCCTCCAGCATCGGCGACCGCGATATTACCTTGTTCGCAGAGGCAATGAAACAACTGCCAAAGCCGGTGCTGGCCTTCTGCCGCTCCGGCACCCGCGCCGCAACATTGTGGGCGCTCTCCGAGGCGCCGACCCGCGGCGCGGATATTGTCCTGGCGGCGGCCAAATCCGCAGGCTATGACCTCGAACGGTTTCGTGCGCGCCTGCAATCGGCGGGCGCTGCTAACGATCAAAAAGTTTCGTCGGCTTGCGACGTGCTGGTGGTGGGGGCAGGGGCCGCCGGCATTGCCGCCGCCGCCAGCCTGCTCAAGCGTCGCAAGTGCCTGAATATCATCCTTGTCGATCCGTCGGAACGTCACGCCTATCAGCCCGGCTGGACCATGGTCGGCGGGGGTATCTTCAAACCCGAGGACACGGTCCGCCCGATGGCCGATGTCATCCCCCGCGGCGTCAAGTGGGAGAGGACGGCAGTCGCCGAGTTCGAGCCGGATCACGACCGCGTCGTTTTGGCCGATGGTCGACGGATCAACTATCGCATGCTTGTCGCAGCTCCGGGCATCAAGCTGAACTGGGCTGAAATCGAAGGGTTGGAGGAAACGCTCGGTCGCAACGGCGTCACCTCCAACTACCGGTACGACAGCGCGCCTTACACTTGGTCTCTGGTCCAGAACCTCAAAGGCGGCCGCGCCCTGTTCACCCAGCCGCCCATGCCGATCAAATGCGCCGGCGCGCCGCAAAAGGCCCTGTATCTCTCCGGAGACCATTGGTTTCGGAAAGGTCGGATCAGCGATATCTCGATCGAGTTCCACAATGCCGGGCCTGTCCTGTTCGGCGTCAAGGAATACGTCCCGGCGCTGATGGAATATGTCAGGAAATACCACGTCGGCCTGAACTTCGGCTCGAGGCTGATAGCGGTCGACGGGAGCAGGAAGGAGGCGCGCTTCGCACGCGCCGTCGCTGACGGGTCCGTCGTCGAGGAGACGCGCGGCTTCGATATGATCCACGTCTGTCCGCCGCAGGTCGCTCCCGATTTCGTTTCCGCCAGCCCGCTTGCCAATCAGGCAGGATGGATCGAGGTCGACGAGGCCAGCCTGCAGCACAAGCGCTTTGCGAACGTCTTCTCGCTTGGAGACGCCGCCGGCACGTCGAATGCGAAGACAGCCGCCGCCGCGCGCAAGCAGGCGCCGATCGTTGCCGAAAACCTGATTGCCGTTCTCGATGGCCGGGCGATGCCTGCGGCCTACGACGGATATGGTTCCTGCCCACTCACCGTCGAACGCGGCAAGATCGTGCTTGCCGAGTTCGGCTATGGCGGCAAGCTTCTGCCGACGTTCCCGACCTGGATTATTGACGGCACGAAACCCTCTAGCCTCGCTTGGTATCTTAAGTCGGAAGCGCTGCCGCCAATCTACTGGCACGGGATGCTGAAGGGACGCGAATGGCTTGTCTCTCCCGATGTCAAAAGGGAAGTCGCCTGAGGGCGGCTCGAGGCAACAACGATGATCCTTGACCCAATGCAATATGGCCTGGGTGCCTTCTCAGGGGCGCTCGTCGGCTTCACGCTCGGCCTGTTCGGCGGCGGCGGCTCGATCCTGGCCGTACCGCTGATGGTCTATGTTGTCGGCGTGCCGAACGCGCATCTGGCGATCGGCACCAGTGCGTTCGCCGTGGCTTCGAACGCGTTCGCCAACCTTATCGGGCATGCAAGGCTCGGCAATGTGAAATGGCGTTGCGCGGGTGTCTACAGCGCTGCGGGAATTGCCGGCGCCCTCGCCGGATCGAGCATCGGCAAAATGGTCGACGGGCAGAAGCTGCTCATCCTGTTCGCGTTGCTGATGCTGATCGTCGGCGTGCTGATGTTTCGCAAACGCGGAGCCGAAGGAAATCCCGGCGCGCAGTGTTCACGCGAAAACATCCACAAGGTCGCCGGTTTCGGCGGACTTACCGGTATCTTTTCTGGCTTCTTTGGCATAGGCGGCGGCTTCCTGATCGTCCCCGGTCTGATCGCAGCGACGAATATGCCGATCCTCTATGCTATCGGTTCATCGCTGGTCGCGGTGACGGCCTTCGGACTGACCACCGCGCTGAACTATGCATTCTCCGGATATGTCGACTGGCTGCTTGCCGCCATCTTCATCGGCGGAGGAGTCATTGGCGGCGTTACCGGCGCCTACCTCGCCAAACATCTTTCCGCACGCAAGGGCACCCTCAACAGCCTTTTCGCCACCCTGATTTTTGCGGTTGCCGCCTATATGCTCTACCGAAGCCTCGGTCCGGCCCCGCACAGTTGAGCATTGTCGGGCAATCCTGGTGTTGAGTATTTCGACATCATTGCCCAGCGCGAATCCTATTCGCCATTACTGATCTACCCCTGAAGCATGCCCTTCTTTAGGTGCGGCCCATGCGCCGGCGAAGGACATTGAAATGGCAGCAAGGCGTGCAGTTTCGAATGCGGGGAAAAGCTCGCCTCGCCGGATCTGATCCCTTCAGCCCAGATCCGGCGAGCGACCCTGACCCTGCAAACCAGATCAACGGTGCATTGCGGCGTTTCGAGGAGTTCGTCGACGGCGATTGGGCCGGTGAAAGGTCGGCTTCGATAGATTAGACTGACATACGGTCAGCGCCGTCCGTCACCGATGTCATGTATCCTGACACTTACCATATCCTAATTGTCACATAGGCATTTTGGGCGCATGCTGCTCGTCGAGTCCAACGGGCTCGAAGAGATAGGGGAGAGGGGAAATGACAATACAAAATCCGTCGCCTTTACTGTATAACGAGGACTTGGCGCCCGCTGAGGAGAGGAAGTGGGGCGCATTCAGTATCTTCAATGTGTGGACGTCGGACGTTCACAGCCTTTGGGGATATTATCTTGCCGCGAGTCTCTTCCTGCTATGCGGCAGTTTCATCAACTTCGTCATCGCGATCGGTATCGGCTCGCTGGTCATCTTCTTCCTTATGAGTCTGGTCGGCAATGCGGGTGTCAAGACGGGCGTGCCGTTCCCCGTTCTCGCTCGCGCTTCATTTGGAACCTTCGGCGCAAATGTCCCGGCATTGGTGCGGGCGGTCGTCGCCTGCTTCTGGTATGGCGCTCAGACTGCGGCTGCCTCGGGTGCCATCGTTGCTCTTCTCATCCGCAACGAGAGCATTCTCGCGTTCCATCAAAATAACCACATGCTCGGCCACTCAACACTTGAGGTCATCTGCTACGTCGTCGTATGGGCGCTGCAGCTTCTGATCATCCAGCGCGGCATGGAGACGGTGCGCAGGTTTCAAGATCTGGCCGGCCCTGCGGTCTGGATCATGATGTTGGTGCTTGCCGTCTATTTGATCGTCAAGGCAGGCACTTTCTCCTTCGGCAGTGAAATCCCGCGCGACGTGCTGCTGGAAAAGACGAAGGATGCCGGTGTTCCCGGTGAGCCGGGGTCTTTTCCCGCGCTTGCAGCTGTGGCTGCCACCTGGATCACCTACTTTGCAGCGCTTTATCTGAACTTCTGCGACTTCTCACGTTATGCCACGGACACCAAGACGTTGCGGAAGGGCAACCTCTGGGGCCTGCCGATCAACTTGCTCGCCTTCTGTCTCGTTGCCGGTGTGACAACGACCGCTGCCTTTACCGTCTATGGCGAAGTGCTGCTGCATCCCGAAGCGATCTCGGCGAAATTCGATAGCTGGTTCCTGGCGCTGCTTGCCGCGTTGACCTTTGCGGTCGCGACGCTTGGCATCAACGTGGTCGCAAACTTCGTCTCGCCCGCGTTCGACTTCTCGAATGTCTTCCCCCGGCAGATCAGTTTCAAGCGCGGCGGCTATATTGCAGCCCTGATTGCGCTGATCCTCTACCCCTTCGCACCGTGGGAGACGAGTGCCGCGCATTTCGTCAACTTCATCGGCTCGAGCATGGGCCCGATCTTCGGGATCATGATGGTGGATTATTATCTGATCCGGAAGGGTGAGCTAAATGTTGCAGCGCTTTACCAGGAAAGCGGCGAGTTTCGGTTCCGGAATGGCTGGCATAGAAATGCCTTTATCGCCCTTGTGGTCGGCGCGCTGTTCTCCTCGATCCTGCCGACCTTCACGTCGATCCTGCCGGAATGGTGGGCGACCTATGGCTGGTTCTTCGGCGTCGGCATCGGCGGGATAGTCTACTATGTGCTGCGCGCAAGCGCCCGCGGCTCTGCTGTCGGTGCTGCAACCTGACGAAGGTTGGCGAGCCAGCCACCGAACTGCAGCTGGTTTGGGGGCCGGCATAGCGAACTAGGAGAAAGAATGGTGCCCACTCTGCGCCATTCTTTTTTGCGATCTTCGCGAGTTGGCGATCGTCTTTTCAGAAGAGAATTCTAATTTGTGAATTAATTCAACGCCTTGCTGTATCGCGAAACTCGGTAGCGTCTCGGCTGCCTACTTGTCGATCGGTGAGGAGGCCAATCGAATGTTCGCTTATGGGCATTGCATGCGGCTTGCTGTGGCCGACGAGGTCGCTCTCTGTGCCTGCATCTGGGCGGTCTCATCGTACTCGGCAACGCGCCGGAACGCGGAGGCCTTGCCTGTCTCGATCACTTCTGCCTTTCTTTAAGGAAATGCCATCCGGAGAAATGCGATGTCAGAGCCAGAGCCAGACTCAGACCCAGAGGAGAAGATCGATTCGACGTTCCGTAACGGCTCGCTGACCGCCGCGGGGATCATTCTCGGTTTCTCGCTGAACTTCATCGGTCGCTGGCTCTCCAACCCCAACGATTGGAGCCGCATCGACATCATCCCGATGGTCGTATTGACCGTCGGGATCGCTATCCAGGTGAAGGTGATGGCCGACCTGCTCGCGCGCGATTCGCTGATAGCCGCAAAATATGACCGCTCGCGGCGGCTGTTTCTGATCGGCCTCATCATTGTGGCGGTAGGGATAGGGATCGCCCTGCTGAACGACATTCTCGGCCTCGGCTCCATGCAGATGTTGGGGTGAAGCGTCATGTCCACCGCCATGTTGCGACGACCGGGCGCCACCGCGGATTCGACGCAATGCGCGTTCAGCAGGATGGTGGCCGCTCACTCAAGTTGGGCTTCAAACGTCCTGGCGAGGGTTTCGTAGAACTGCGCGGATGTGTCCTTGTGCTCTGCCTTGTATTTGAGACTGACGAGCCGGGCGGCTTTGACCGCCACTCGAAAAGCGTCGATCCGAACTTGCGGGTCCGATTCCGCCTGAGCGCCTATGTCGCCGCGATCGAAACTGCCGGCCCGGTATCCGTCACCGAGGTCGACAACACCTATGTCGGGGATTCCATTCTTCATTTTCCCGAAAAAGGCTGCACCGACGCGGTCGCCGTCCCGGCGGCGCAGCATGCCGGTTCCGGAAGCTTTGTCATCCGGGCAGTCTCCTATCCAGAACGTTGGCCCGGCTGTCAGGGAGGCAGGAGCAACGAATCTGCAGTGGCTCGCGGGATCTTCCAGCCATGCGTGTTCCGATCCGGCGCGAACGCATACGCTCGTTCCAAGCAATCCCAAGGCGGTTAGGGACGCTGCCCGAAGCCACGACAAACGTCTTTTCATATCAGCCACCTGCCGTCGGCGTGTAGGATTATGGCCTTTTCGATCCGTTTTGAACTTTGCGTTCCAAATCGAATTAGCTGAATTCGCAGCTCGAATGCAATCAGCGCGATCCTGTCGGGAAGGGCTGGCGGCGTTTTTCAGCTGTTTTGCGAATTCTTGGCAGTTTGCACTCTGGCTTGCGTCATGAGGAAGAGGGAGGATCCGGCAGCCCAGCAGGGCCGAGGGTAGCAGTGGACCCGAATCCTGAACCCGGTTTACAATCAACCCCAGGGCGATATTCAAGGGAGGCCTCCCGTCTCCCTTCCTTTATGAGAGGAACCACATGACAAGACGATTTCTGCTGTCGACCGTTGCCGCGATTGCCATGCTCTCCCCAATATCCTCTCTGGCCGAGGAGGGTACAGACTCCCCGGTGAAGTCGATCACCCTATCCTCGGGCGGCCTGGCCGAAATCAGGCGGACTGCTTCGCTTGACGGCAATGGCGAGATTAGAATCGAGGTGCCTCTCGATCAGGTGAACGACATCCTGAAGTCGCTCGTGGTGTTCGATCCGACGGGAACCGTCAAGGATCTGTCTCTCGCCGGGCCGAACCCTCTTGATGAAACCTTCAAGAACCTCCCGTTTACGCCCGACGATCTTGCTTCCCTGCCCAAGCTCCTGATGTCCCTCAAGGGATCGAAGGTCGCGATCGGGGGAAAGAACACCGGGGCCGGCACGATCCTCGGTGTCGAGACCGAAAAGAGGGCCAACGGGGAAGAGGCCTTGTTCCTCAACCTGATGAAGGACGATGGCCAGATTTCCAGATATGAGCTCGACGGCTCCTCATCGGTGAAATTCGATGATCCGGCGGTTCGGGCGAAGATTGCATCCGCCATAGGTGTTGTCGGGAACAACGTAACGGATACGACGCGCAGCATCGTGATCAAGCTCGATGGGAAAGGCAAACGCGCTGTCGACTTTTCATATGTCGTCGCCGCTCCCGTCTGGAAGACCTCTTATCGGGTCGTTGTCGGAAATGAGGGAAAGGCAAGGCTGCAGGCATGGGCGGTGCTCGAGAATGCGACCGGCGAAGACTGGAAGGATATCAGCCTGGTCCTCACCTCAAGCTCCCCCGTCACGCTCACTCAGCGTCTGCATGATCGCTACTGGAAAAACCGCGACGAGCTGCCGATCAGCGTGGACAAAGTCGGAATTCCCAAAGCCGATTCCGGAAACGGAGCCGCCTTCGCCAAAATGGAAGAACCCGAAGGCGCTGCCATGGAAGCGATGAAGAGTGGTGGTGCTGTCAGAAGAAGGAACATGCCGGTCGCAGCTGCGGCCGCGCCATCCCCGGCCATGTCTTATGCACAATCTGCGACCTCTTCCGAGGGTGACATCTCGGCCACGTTCAAGCTCGACGACACCTACGACATCCGGAACGGCGACACGGTCTCGGTTCCGATCGTCGACAAGGAAGTGTCGGCCGAACTCGTCTCGCTTTATCGCCCGGACCGTGGCGACAGCCATCCCATCTCGGCAGTTTCGCTCGATAATTCCACGGGGGTGAGCCTGCCCGGCGGCATCCTCACCGTATACGACAGCAAGGGCGGCTATATCGGAGACTCGAGCCTGATTGGCCTGCCGAACGGCGACACTAGAATGTCGAGCTTTGCGCTGGACAAGAAGGTCTCCGTGGAGACCAGATCCGACAGCGGCGTCAAGACCGTTGAAATCAAGGTCGTGGACGGAGTTCTCGTTACGAAGAACATCATGCGCGAGGAAACGGTCTATGTGGTCCGCGGCGCGGCCGATGCCGAACGTACGATCCTGATCGAACATCCCAAGCGCGACGGATGGGAGTTCGCCTCGCCCGACCTCAAGAGCGAGAGCGCCACCGACTATCGTCTCAAGGTCAAAGTCGGGAAGGGCGAGACACGCGAGGTGAAAGCAGTACTCACCCGCTCTGGCGGGGAATCGTTCCAACTCACCGATCTGAACGCCGCCGACCTCGTGCAATGGTCTTCCACCGCGATCGATCCTGTGATCAAGGACAAGCTCGGCGAGCTTTCGAAAGCCAAAAAGGACGAGTTCGAGACGCAACGCCAGCTGGACCGTGCGGCAGAAGAGCATGACGCTCTGCAGGCGAGCCAGGAACGTACCCGAGAAAACCTCAAGGTGATGCCGACAGGCAGCGATCAGCAGAAGGACTATGTCGAAAAGCTCTCCGAAATCGAGAAGAGGATCGACCAGAACGAAGCTGCGCAGACAGAGATGCGCGAAACGCTCTCCAAATTCACGTCGAGGGTTGAGAATATAATCAGGACGTTTTGAAATAGCGTGCGGTGCCTGAAAAACAGCCACCGCACGCCTCCGATCACGCCCGAAGTCAAAGCAGCCGCGCAAAAATGGATAGCGGTTTTGCGATAACGACAGGCGGGAAATCATAGACCTAAAGCGCGAGAAGCGGATCTGGGCGATTGCGACGCGCTTTAGCGGTCGAATTCCATGGCAGGCAGTTATGCGAACTCGGCTTGTCGCCCGGTCGCATGTTCCGTCGCTGCCGAAAGCGATCGTTTCATATTCGTTCGCATACCCGCCAGCTACGGCACTGCTTTTCATAGACAGGGTGTAAAAATGGGCCGGCGTGACCGGCCCATCCATAATCAATTCTGCTCGGCCGACAGTGGCGCCGCAACCGCCGGACTCTGCCTGCCGAGCCGGTCGGCGACCAGCATCGACAGCATCATTTCCACAAGGCCATTGGTGGCACCCTTCTCACCGCCGGAACCACCGACCTGAATTTGCGGCACGAGCGGCAGCCTGCCGTTCTCGATCGCTTCGGCGAAGCGCATGAGGACCTGCGAGTTGAGCTGATAGTCCGGCCCGCCGAAGGCTGCGACCTTCTTCTCGGTGGCGTCGGCTTCCGCCAGACCAACGGCGCGTACCTTGTCGGCATCGGCAAAGCCGGTCGCCTTGATGCGTTCAGCATCGGCAAGTGCTATGGCCTTGATCCGGTCGGCCTCACCGAGGCCGGCAAGTCGTACCTTCTCGGCCTCGGCCTTGGCGGTGACCTGGATCGTTTCCGCCTGTTGGCGGGTGCGGGCGAGTTGCGCCTTACCCTCGTTCTCGCTGATCTCGATGGTGAGCGCGGATGTCGTGATCTTGGCCTGCTGTTCGGCAAGCGCCTCCTTCTCGCGCAACGTGCGTTCCTGGATTGCTGCCGCTTCCTGCAGCTTATAGGTCTCGACCTTTTCGACCGCGATCTGGCGTTCGCGCAGCTGGATCAGGATCTGTTCTATGCTGTTCTGGCCATTGTTGGCGCGCGGCGTGCCAATCAGCACTTCCTGCAGTTCGAGGCTGTATGAGGCAAATTTCTCGCGCATTTCCTCGCCGGATTTGCGCTGGATCTCGCTGCGCTCCTGCAAGAGTTCGATCAACGTCTTGGTCTGGGCGATGTTCTTGAAATAGGCCGAAACCATCGGATCGAGCGTCTGCTCGACCAGCCGCTTGATATCGCCGAAACGCTGCACGACAAGGGGCGCCTTCATATAGTCGATATGTACGACGACCGAGAGCGGCAGCACGGGTTCGAACGCATCCTTGGTGATCAGAGACACTTCGGACAGGTTTTCGTCCAGCCTGTGTTCGCCGAACTGCTCCTTGGTCCATTTGAGCACGAAGTTGGTGGTCGGCACGATGACGAGATTGCCGGCGTAAGTATTGAAGGCATATTTGCCTGGCAGGAGTGGCGTCGACCAGACACCGCGCGCGCCAGTTTCGACCAATTCGCCGTGACGATAGGACTGGCCTGAGATATCCGCGCCGCGCCGGCCGGTATAGGAAACGACGACACCCACCGTGCCAACGCCAATGATCGTCTTTTCGACCAGTTCGACGGTCGCGAAGATGCGGTTGAGGAAATAGCTGCCGTCGGCAAGCACCTGCAGTTGACGGCCGCGATAGCCGCCGGCGTTGAGGAACTTCTCCGGATCCTGGAAATTATTGTGGAAGTTTTGATCCTTCGGATCGTTGGCGACCGTCGGCGCGATGATCTCGCCATCGGGCAGCGCCGGACCGTCATGGATGGTAACGATGCCGATCATGTCTTCCGCATCATGAATGACGACGGGTTCGAAGCCATTCCGCTCGGTAATCAGCGTCGACATATCGGCAAACAGCTTCTGTTCCGATGAGCTCAGATTGACGGCATAGATCGATTGCGCGGTCAGCACGATGAACTGGGCGAGATTGATCGCATAGGTGCCTTCGCGCAGGATCTTGCGCTGCGGACCCTTCTGGCCGCCTTTGACAAGAAAGCCGCGCACGTCCTGGAAATCGTCGGCTTCGATGTTCGAGGCAAGCGTCTGGGTTGGCGGCAGCGGCTTGCCGTCGCGGGCGAAGACGTAGCCGATCTGGCCTTGAGGAATGGTCACGAGATTGGCGCGGTGCATCGAATACTGGAACGGCATGAAGAAGTGCAGGCCACCGCGCACGACATCCGGCTGAAAGCCGGCCTCGCCGCTGAGCGCGATGAAGCCATGTCTGACGGAGCCGCGAAAGCTCCACAGCTTTTCGAGGATGCCGAGCCTGTCGTTGGGGATATAGCGGATCACGCCGCTCCACCGGAAGATAATTGTCAGCGCGACGACTGCGATAGCGATTTCGATCGCCATCCATTCCATCGGGCTCAGATATACTGGGGCTTCCATCTTTTCTCTCCTATGGGCGCACGGGTTCGTCCACCCGACAGCCGCCCGGTTGGTATTGGTTGATAAGACGGGGAGATTGCGCGCCTATGCGATCGACGCACCAAGGGTGTGCCGAAGGATTGGGTTGCTCATTGTCTGGGAAAGTGACCGCGCGCCCTCAATCCCCACTGAGGAACGGCGTAGTCGTGAGTGATCTCACATCGGTGTTGCCTTGATAGACATAACGATAGAGCAGGTAGGAATTGCGCCTATAGGTTTAAAGATGCCAGACGCGAAAATCGGATAAGTATCTCCGGCGATTTTTCTATTTCGAATATTCAATTCTATTGAATTATCCCGTTCACGAGCGGGGCTAAGGCTCTCGTTGAGAAAGTGCGCCAGCACAGCTGTGCGATCGGGACGATTCAAACCGGCGCAAAGACTGAGCCTGACCTCCCCGGCCTGAGGTGCTTAGCTTTTGCCCCCCACACAGGCGCATCGTCGCCGCC
Organism: Rhizobium freirei PRF 81; assembly: GCF_000359745.1. Classification (GTDB taxonomy): domain Bacteria; phylum Pseudomonadota; class Alphaproteobacteria; order Rhizobiales; family Rhizobiaceae; genus Rhizobium; species Rhizobium freirei. The sequence goes on along the minus strand of NZ_AQHN01000016.1, from coordinate 38,057 downwards.
TTGAGGCTATGGTCATGAATTTTCGATGAACGTCACCTTCAGCATTCATTCCGGATGACAGGCTTACCAAGGAGCCGTTCAACAGCGGTCATATCCGCACACCAGGAGAGCCAAAATGATCCGCACGTCCATTATCAGCATCCTTGTTGCCGCTGCCATCGGTGGCACTGTAATCACTCCGGCTTTGGCAAACGACGTACGCATCGAACAATACGGCTGGCACAATTCTGCCGGTGGCGCGCAGAACGGCCACAGCAACCGCGTCCGTTTCTACCAGGAGGGGCGCTACAACAATGCTATCGGGCAGCAATACGGCCATCGCAATCTGTCGGCCATTGGGCAAGAGGGCAGCGATAATTACGGCGCGACCTATCAATACGGCAACCGCAACGTGGCCGGCATCGGGCAGTTCGGCTCGAACCACACCGCGATTTTGACGCAGGACGGCAACGACAACATCACGGCTGGCGTACAGGTCGGCCACGGTTGCAGCGCCAATGTAAGCCAGGGCGGTGGCGGCAATGTCGCCGCATTTGTTCAGACCTGCCCTTAACTTCAACCCAGCGGGGGCCGGGATGTATCATTTCCGGCCGCTCCCAAACCATGACAAGGAGACGATCCATGGTTAGCTCCGACAGACGCATTTCCGTCGTCGTGGCGGTTACACTTGCCGGACTGGTCGCCGTCGGCGCGAGCGCTGCCGTGCTCGACGCCGAGCGGTCGCAGGCCGGGCCGGTTCGCTGCGAAATCCGCGACAGAACTGACGGCGATACGGTATTTCTCGAGCCTCTCGTGCATTCCGACAAGGACGTGAGCGGCACTTACAGTGTCAGCGTCTCGGGCGGCGGCGAGGGGGGCTCCTCGAACATCCAGCAGAGTGGCGATTTTTCGGTAGTGGCGGGTCGCACGGCATCGCTCGGCCGAATGAGCGTCGGCGCAACCCGCGCTTCTTACGATGTAAAGCTCAGGTTGAAGCTGGACGGAACGAATGTAAGCTGCAGCAAGCAGGTGACTGGTACGTTCTGAATGTCATACCGGAAAAATGCCTGGCGGCTTTTCCGTCCGCGATCGCATACGCGCAAACTTTAGAGCCACTCGGCGCTTCAAGGAGCTGCTGAGTGGCTTTCGCTGCTTGGTACGGCAGTCGCGTGGAAGCTCCTAAACCGTCTGCGAGCTTCCTTTGCCTAGCCAGATAAATGCTGGGTGAATGGCGTCTTCCGACACGGTTCAGCTTGGTTTTGCGAGAGTGAGACATTGGCTGGTGATGGCCGAACAAGGAGAGACATCCATGAACCGCAAGTTTGCCACTACTCTGGGCACTGCCACGATTGCAGCATTCCTTGGCATCGCGGCGCTGGCCGGCCCTGCGAATGCGGGTGGTTCGATCGCGTTTTATCTCTCGCCGCAGAGCGCAGAGGATGCCGACATGATGGATCTCGGCCTGAGAGCCTATTCTTTCTATAAGCATGTACGGAGCGGTGCCGATATCCGTCAGCGCGGGCAAGGCAATTATGCCGGCGTTGCACAGAATGGACGGGACAATGTCGGCATTGTTCGCCAGAAGGGCAACGGCCATTCCGCCACGCTGCGGCAGAATGGCTACGACAACTCCTATGGGATCTTCCAATTCGGAAGGAACACCGACACGCAGATCGTGCAGAACGGCGACGGACAGACGGGCGCAGCCCTGTTGTTCGGCTGGTAAAAGGTCGCACCGAAGGACTTGCGAAGCAGGCAACGGCAGGAAGCGCGATTTGCCGGCAGGCTTCGGTTCGACCGATGACCAGATCCTGCCCAGTCGATTTCCGGAGGTGGTTAAGTCAACGATGCCCACGAGGGCCGTCCGGTCTCCGAGCTTGTATTCGCGACCATATCTGAAGCGGCATTCAGATCTTCGATTGTTTCCTCGGCCTCTATGAGCAGGCGATCCATCTGCTTCCGGCATTCGGCGAAGCGGGTGATTTCGAATGCAAATGATACATTTCTGCGTGCATCATAGAAGGTTGCGATCGTTTCGCCGCACACTTGCCGCTCGTGCTCCAACACGTCCTTCAGTCTTTTCATTTCGCCCTTGAATGCGAAATAAACCTGCATCGTCTGGATTAGATCTACACTTCTGTCTGACATGGGTTTGGCCAACAAGCTTTCGTTCATGAATGCATCATCGGAGAGGATGATTGTATTTTTTCAGCGTTGCTCATGGCGCTGTTTATAATCGCCAGGAGAACGGATTCCCGATCCCAACCTGCTTTCAACGCCGCGGTAACCAAGCTCTCAATGGAAGGCTCAAGCGCAAACATGCATGCCTCCACATATCTCGTTTTCGGTATCTCGCCTGCTGGGGGAGTATTTATGGCTGGTTTCAATTTTCTATCCCGTCAATTGGTTGTTCCGAACCGGAAGATAGTCTGATCGTCGCGTGTTTCCGTGTTGCTTCTTCTTTCCAACTATTTGCTCTGACCGAGCAGCGTCATCACGGTTCACATTGCGGTCAGATCGATTGTTGTCATCGACCGAGTTGCGCATCACCAATGGCTAACGCAGGGCCGATCCTGGCTGCATCAATGATCGAGCGGACATCCAGCGCACCTCTTTCACAAAACGTCCGTCACCCATGGCCGCGGTCGTCTCCGCAAATCATCGCGCACTACAATATCGCCAGAATCCCACCTTTCCACAGCCATTGGACCTATGCCTTGGGCATTCAGACCATAGTCTGATTCACCATCACAGACCGATCTTCGGGTCCGTACCTTCGGGACGAAAAATCACCTCCTCCTCAGCCGGCGCATCGTTATGTTTAAACGGGATGTCACGGCAGACCGCCTGCATCAAAAATCTGATCAGCCGGCATTGATTTTGCCAGCAATTCCCGGATCAAATCATAGGCCGGGTAGATCGCTGACACGCTACCCGGCTACAGATCGTTAAAATGCAGCCGGCTCTTTATACCATTGCGCAAGGCACGGGCTGCTAGCGGGATTTCGTTGGATCAACAACGAGAAATCCCAAATGCGACAAACACATGATGTGGTTGGCGGCGCACTCAAGGCAATGAATGACCTGGCCGAAAATCTTGCGGCCCTGATCGCCGCAAGCTATCCGCCGACGGTCATTCTCACGACGCTTATGGGCGAGGCCGCTCTGGCTTTCCCGGGCTTGCGGGACGCGGATCTCATGAAACTGATCGATGATCTTCTACAGGCGGCAGAATGCAAGTCTACGCCTTCCGCCAAGATCATCCGACGTCCAAACTCTCACATTGGCAGAACAGCAGCCATTCTGGCGCGATGATCAGGTAAATCTCTCTTTGAATAGGCGTCGAAGACCACTGGAGGCAAATACTGCTCTTGATTATTCTCCATGAAACAGCGAGAGAAAATCGTGACGACACGATTCCCATAATTTCCGGATGCCCCCCATGTTCAAGAGTCTTGCCATAGCGGCGATTGCAGTAGTGACCATCATGTCAGCAACACCATCGTTCTCACAAAGCATTGAGATCGGTCCGGGCGGAGTGCGGGTCAATCCCGGCATGGAGCCGCCGCCTGTTGACATGGGTATCAGCGAACGTCAGGCCATTCGCATCGCAAGAGGTGAAGGCATGCAGGAGGTGGATGACGTTGCCCGCAGACGAAATGTCTTCATCGTCCAAGGTTCGGATCGCGATGGCGACGATCTGAAGGTTGTGATCGACCGGCGCACGGGCGAAGTTCTTTCGGTCGAATAAGTAACTTGCCGCTGCCGCTCAACGAGCCGCAGACACTCGGGCGACGCTCCGTCGCCCGCTTCCAGCTTCAGTTCCCGTGTCGGGATAAACCCGCTGCGCGGTCCGCCTTGTCTCTAAGCTACGAACTCATCTTTTTGATGGGGCGACAGCGCACAGTATTGTGTTTGAAAGGCGTTCGAACGGCGGACCGGCTATTGAGATCGTAATTCGGCTACGCCATGATCGTTAGATGATCCGTGCAGCAATGCCGGCCTTGTGTTTAATTTTCGGAGCTGCGCGATGCCTGAAGAGATTGAGGTCGATACCGACAAATTGCGGGAAGCGATCGACGAGGAGATCGAGAAAAAGTCCGCCTCGCTGCTACGCTTTATCGCTTTGACGACGGCGTTCTTCGCCGCCCTTGCGGCTCTCGGCTCGCTTCTGGCGGGCGGGACCATCAACGAGGCGCTGGCGCTCAAGACCGAGGCAACGCAGAAGCAGGCTCAGGCCTCCGACCAGTGGGCCTATTATCAGGCAAAAGGCATCAAGGCAGTGATCCTTGAAACGCAGAAGCAGCTTCTGGCCTCTGACGGCAAGTCAGCCTCTCCCGATCTGGACAAAACGATCCAAAGATATGCGGACGAGCAGAAGGCCGCAGGCGCTCAGGCGCAGGAGCTTGAGAAGGCAAGAGACCAGAAGGATGACGAAGCCAACGAGCTTATTCATCGCCATCACTTCTACGCTTATTCCGTCGCCATGCTGCAAATTTCGATCGCTTTGGGGGCGGTGGCAGCGCTCACCCGAAAGCGCCTTGTCTGGTGGAGCTCCTCGGCTTTGGGTCTTCTGGGAGCTCTGCTTTGTCTGGGGACCTGGGCCGCAGGATAGGCGGGCGCAGCCACTGGGACGAACGGCAGTGCGCTGCCTTTCAGGCGCCGCATATCAAATGGCGCCCGACGTTACGGCCGTGAGGCGTCGGTCACGGCAGCAACGTCAGGCATCATGGATCGGCAGAGCCGCTGTCAGGCCGGTTGTCCATCGAGGAACGTCAGCACTTCCTCGCTGAACGCCCGCGCAAATTCGATATTGGAGAAATGTACGGCAGGAAAGGTTTTTAGCCTCGCCCCGGGGATTGTGCGCGCGATGGCTTCACCCATGGCATGCGATGTCACGGTGTCGAACTCGCCGGCGATCACGAGCGTCGGGTTCTGGATAAGGGCGCTGGTGCGGCGCATGTCGGCGTCGCGCACCGCGGCAAACAGGCCGGCAAGGCCCTGGCGCGATGTGTTCAGCAGCATGTCCCGGAATTGCTCAATAACTGGTTCGTTCGCCGCGATCATCGCCTTCGGGAACCAGTTGCCGAGAAAGGTCTCGGCGGCTTCCTTCATGTCCGGCGCTGCCAGCGTTGCGGCTATCGACTTGTCGAATGTTTCGGCGGGGCCGAGATAGGAAGAGGTATTGCTCAGGATCAGGCGGTCGATCCGTTCCGGTGCGTGGATGGCAAGCCACTGCCCGACCCAGCCGCCCAGGGACAGGCCGAGAAAATGCGCCCTCTCGATCCCGAGCCAATCCATCAATTCGAGGACGTCGCGGCCGAGCCGCCCGTCCGAATAGGCGCCAGCCGGCACGTCCGAGCCGCCATGGCCGCGGTAATCATAGCGGATGACCCGAAAGTGCTCGGCCAATTTCGGGATCTGGAGGTCCCACATATACAGTGTGGTCGCGATCGAATTGGCGAGGATGAGCGCCGGGCGGTCATCCCGTCCATCGATCCTGTAGGCAATCCTGACGCCATCGCCTGTCGTGAAGAACGACAAGGCTGTCGGCTCCTCGTGATTGAGCGTGGCGAGCTCTGCGGAATTGATCGTCATGACATGGTCCTTCTCTTGCTGTTGGCGCCTGCCGCCTTGCCTCCGGGACTTTGGCTCGAGGAAGCGGTGCGTATTGTCGAGAACGGTTCGACGCTACTTCTCTGTAGCTTCAATAAAAATTGAAAAGATTGGAAAATCACTGTAACTAAAACCTACAATGCAGCCATTCACACTTCAGGAAATCCAGTGCTTCGACGCGGTTGTTCGCGAAGGCGGCTTCCAGGCCGCAGCTTCGGCGCTGAACCGATCGCATACGGCCGTGTTTGCGGCGATCGCCAAACTTGAAGCGAATCTCGGCGTCGCCCTGCTCGACCGCAGCGGCTACCGGGTAGACCTCACCGAGGCTGGCCGCTCCTTTTATCGCAAGGCGCAGGCTCTGCTTGGCGAAATGGAGGCGCTGCGTGTGCATGCCCGCCAGCTGGCAATGGGAGAGGAGACGTATCTGCGCGTGATCCTCGGCGATACCTGCCCGTTGCATAATGGACTGCAATTGCTGGGCGGCTTTTTCTCACACTGCCCGAACACGCGGCTCGATCTGCACTTCGAGACGATCGGCGGTCCGTCCGAACGGCTTTTCGAAGACGAGGCCGATTTGATCCTCCATTGGATCGACAAGTCCGATCAGCACCTCGAATGGATCGATCTTGGCACGATCTCCTTCGTACCCGTGGTCGCCCCGGGCTTCCTGCCGTTTGCCCCCTCGCAGCTGATTTCGCCCGAACAGATGCGCGCATCGACCCAATGCATCATTCGCGACACGGCCCGGAACACGCCGAAGACCAATTTCTACGTGGTCGAAGGCGCATCGCAATGCACGGTCGCCGATCACGCGATGAAGAAGGAGATCGTCCTTCGCGGCATGGCCTGGGGACATCTGCCGCGCTTCATGATCGAGGAGGAGTTGCGCGATGGGCGCCTGCTCTCTATCGCGGGGCAGCATTTCCCGGGCACAGATATCGACCTCGTGGCGGCGCGCCGTCGCGACCGCCCGCACGGGCCGGTCGCCAACCGACTTTGGGACTATATCAACGCACATGCCCCGATTTGCGGGTAGGACGGCCTGGTTCTGCTAGCGGGCCAATCCAATGGTGTGGTCAACTTAACGGCCTGTGGAGGTCGGTTGAACAGGGTGCCATTTGCCCGCGTGAAAGAGCGGGTAAATGCCGCTCTCGAAAGCGTGGGCTCAACGGTTTCCGATGCGCCATCCGGACATGGCCACGCGCCCCTCCACGGACATCGAGGGCGAGGTGATTTCGCCGGTCACAATGTCGTCACCGTGACGATCTTGGCCGTAAGCAGGTAGGTGTTTTGGTGGTAGAGGTGATTAAAATGGCCTCCTGCCAATATTGAGGGTTTGTCATGAGTTCTCCGCAGCGTCCCATGCCGAGTGAAGCGGCAATCCTGGAATTCATGGCGATTTGCGATTCCTTCTATCCTCCGGATGCGGTGTCGGCATCCATCGCGCAGCAGCGCCAATGGTATGATGCCCTGTGCGCCCGTTTCGATCGCCCCTTGCCGAAAGGCTTGCTCACACGGGACGACATCGTGTCGGGTAGCATACCGATCAGGCGATACCTTCCAGCCGATATCCGCACTAAGACGACCTTGCTCTATCTTCACGGTGGCGGCTTCGTCGTCGGCTCGCTCGAGAGCCATCATGCCATCTGCGCCGAGATTGCCGATCATGCCGGAGCGGAGCTGATCTCCGTCGATTATCGGCTGGCGCCGGAATATCGCTGGCCGGCACAGACCGACGACTGCTTCACGGTCCTTAAACAGCTGCTCGCTGAGAAGAGGCCGATCGTGCTGATCGGCGACAGCGCCGGCGGCAATCTCGCGGCAGGATTGGCGGTGCGGGCGAAAGCCGAGGGGCTTTCGGGAATTGTCGGCCAGATTTTGATCTATCCCGCGTTGGGTGGCGATCTCGTCTCCGGCTCCTATGAGGAGATGGCCGAGGCGCCGGGGCTGACCACGGCGGATGTCAGCTATTACCGCAGTATCCTGCAGGCGCCAGAAGGCGATCCGGTCGCCGGTCCGCTTGCTTTATCTTCCGTGGCCGGTCTTCCGCCGGCTTTCATTACCGTGGCGCATTTCGATCCGTTGCGCGACGACGGCCGCAATTATGCGGCGCGTCTTGCTCAGGCGGGCGTCGAAGTCTGGTTCCGCGAAGAACCTCAAATGGTGCATGCCTGGTTGCGGGCAAGGCATATGAGCGAGGGCGCGCGTGCCGGCTTTGCCGCCATATGCGCGGCGGCAAGCCGGTTTGTCGGTTCGCGCTGACCTACATCAGATCGCGCGCGATGCGCTTTTCCTGGAATATCTTCCTGAAAATCTCGGTTTCGCCTTCATAGGCGATGACCGAGGCGCTGACGATCCAGTCCGTTGCGGTGCAGGAAATGGATGACGCCGCGACGGTGCGAACGAACCAGCCGGGACGCTGCATGTCGCATGTCCAGGTCGAGATGCCCGTCATCGACAGCGGGTCGTCCGGTGCGATCGACCAGACTTCTTTACGCAGCTGCCTTGTCGAAAGCCCGGTGCCGGGATGTTCGAACAGACCGGTATCCTCATGGATTTCATAGCGGGTCCGGCCGGCTGAGAGATCACGCACCACCTGCCGCTTCGTCGAGCCCGGCGCATGCTCGACATATTTCGGCAGCGGATCGGGATTGTCAGGCTGCTTGACGTCGATAAGCTCATGCGCACCGAGCCGGGGCAAAGCAAGGCCGATGGAGGCTAGATCGATTGTCAGCCCCGGATCTTCCGGCGGCGGCAGGACCATCGGCCAATAGGCAGTCGACAGCGACAGGCGAATGCGATGCCCCTTGCGGAAACGGTAGCCGCAGGCATCCAGCGTCACGGTAATCGTAGTCCGCTCACCCTTGGCCAGCGGCTCGGGCGCGGCATTGCCGTTGCGATGAGCGAGATTGAGCACGCCGAAGGAGACGCGCGTCGCCGTACCGTCCGGATGGATGTCGACGAGCCTTGCGCAGAGATTGGCGGTTTCGGCGTCGCATCGCAGCGTCAATTTGACGACCGGGCGGCCGAGATAATCATGATCCTCCGTCAGCGGCGCGGTCTGGAAGGTCAGCGACCCGGCATCGTCGACGCGTTGATCGATTGCCATTTCCGCGTCCGGCTTCAGGGTGAACCATTCGCCCGAGGCCGTGCCCGTGTCCAGCGGTGAACGCAGATAGACGGGATGTTCCGGCGCATGCGGGATCGGCATGCCGTCCATCAAGGTGCCGAATTGCTCGACATAGAAGCATTGCATGTCCGGCTGCTGCCATTCACGCTTGGCGATCCAGAAGCCAGGGTCGAAATCGCGGCGCGTGGCGGGTTTTATGGAATCGAGAATGTAGGCGCGCACGGATGGCATGCTATCGGCACCGTTACGCTCGCCGCGCAGCCAGCGGTTCCACCAGGCAATGGCTTCTCCGTGGAAATCGGCGCGCGGCTTCGGCCAGGCGAAATGCGGATATTTGTGGACCCATGGACCGATCAGCGCCTTTGCCTTCTCCCCGAGACCCTCGACGGCCAGCAGCGGCGTGTTGCGATAGCCGTCCGCCCAGCCGGCGACGACGAGGGCGGGGATATCGAAGCCTGCGAAATCCTCGCAGATGGACCCATGCCGCCAGAAATCGTCGCGACGCTGATGCTCCAGCCATTCCTCCATGAAGAAGGGTTCCTGCTCGAGGCGCTGCAGCCACATATCTCGCCAGTCGCCGCCGACAATGGCCGGATCGGGTGAACGCGATTGGTAGCCGAGCATGGTTGCCGCCCAGGAAAGCTGGGCGGAGAGGTGGCAGCCGTTCTTGTAGTGGATGTCGTCATTGTAGCGGTCGACCGTGGAGGCGATCGAAATCACCGCTTTCAGCGCCGGCGGCTTCAGGGCAGCGACCTGCAGGCAGTTGAAGCCGCCCCAGGAGATACCCATCATGCCGACCGAGCCGTTCGACCAGGGCTGTGCCGCAATCCAGGCGATCAGCTCGCAGGCATTGGCAAGCTCGAGCTCGGTATATTCGCCATCGATGATACCGCTGGATTCGCCGGAGCCACGGATATCGACGCGCACGCCGGCGATGCCGGCTGCAGCGAAGACGGGATAGGTGGACTCATCTCGGGGGCTTGTTCCGTCGCGCTTGCGATAGGGCAGGAACTCGAAGACCGCCGGCACGGGATCGCGGTCGGCGCCGTCGGGCATCCAGATGCGCGCCGCCAGCCGCGTGCCATCCTTGAGGGTGATCCAGTGGTTTTCGATGGTTGTAAAGCTGCGGTCGGCCATGAGATTCTATTCCGATAATGTCGGCATGATCAAATTTGGGCTGAAAGTTGGAGATGTCGAGCCTTTAGTTTCCGGCACTCTCCATTCTCCTGGTCGTCAGGACCCGTTCGAGCCAGCCGATCTCCATTTCAGGCACGGATTTCAGCAGCAGGTCGGTGTAATCGTCGAAAGGCGGCGAAAGCGCCTGGGATTTCGGGCCGAAGCGGACGAGTTTGCCGCTGTGCATCACCGCGACGCTGTCGGCGATGGCGCGCACGATGGCGATATCGTGGGTGATGAAGACGTAGGAGAGATGAGCCTCCTCCTGCAGCTTGAGCAGCAATTTCAGAATGCCCTCGGCAACGAGTGGATCGAGCGCCGATGTCGGCTCGTCGCAAAGGATGAGTTCCGGCTTGGCCGCGAGCGCACGGGCGATGGCGACGCGCTGCTTCTGGCCACCGGAAAGCTCGGCCGGATAGCGGTCGATGAAGCCGTTGCCCATCTCGATCTGATCGAGCAGCTCCTTCACGCGCGCCGTCTTTGCAGCACCATGCAGGCCGTCGTAGAAGGTCAGCGGCCGGCCGATGATATCGCGCACGGTCTGGCGCGGATTCATGGCGGTATCCGCCATCTGGTAGATCAGCTGGATGCGCCGCAATTCCTCCCGCGAGCGGCTTTTCAAAGCCGGTGTGAGCGGCTTGCCATCGAACGAAATCCGACCGTCGCTCGGTGGCAGCAGGCCGGTGATGACGCGGGCAAGCGTCGATTTGCCGGAGCCGGATTCACCGACTACCGCCAATGTCTGCCCCCTGGGAACGTGGAGGGAAACATCGTGTAGCACCTTGAAGCCGTTCGAATATTGCGCGCTGATATTCTCGATTTTCAGAAGCGCGCTCGACTGGTCGGCGGCTTCGGCTCTTGCCTCCTGTCGGACGTTGACGAGGGCGCGGGTATAGTCCTGCTTCGGCTCCTCGATGATCTGCTGGACGCTGCCATATTCGACCATCTTTCCGTGCCGCAGCACCATGATGTCGTCGGAGATCTGGGCGACGACGGCGAGGTCGTGGGTGATGTAGAGCGCGGCCGTACGTGTTTCCTCGATGGCGTGCTTGATGGCGGCCAGCACATCGATCTGCGTCGTCACGTCTAGCGCGGTCGTCGGTTCGTCGAAGACGATCAGTTCCGGGTTTGAACAGAGCGCCATGGCTGTCATGGCGCGCTGCAGCTGGCCGCCCGAGACCTGATGCGGATAGCGCTCGCCGAATGTTTCCGGATTGGGCAGGCCAAGCACGCGGAACAGATAGAGCGCTCGTTTGCGGGCCTCCTCCTTCGTCATGAGGCGGTGCTTCACCGTGGCTTCGATCACCTGATCGCCCAGCCTATGAGCCGGATTGAAGGCGGCGGCGGCCGATTGCGCGACATAGCAGACCCGCGCGCCACGGATTCTGCGGATACCGGATTTGCCGAGCGGCAGGATATCGACGCCGTCGAGCAGCACCCGCCCGCCCGTAATCTCCGCGCCGCCGCGGCCATAGGCGAGCGCGGAAAGGCCGATGGTGGACTTGCCGGCGCCTGACTCGCCGATCAGCCCGAGCACCTTGCCCTTTTGGAGGTCGAAGGAGACCCCATCGACGATGGTGACGCGTTTCGGCGGCTCGCCGGGCGGATAGCTGGTAGCCTCGATCTTGAGATCGCGGACGGAAAGAAGCTCAGGCATCGCCACGCCCTCCCTTGAGGCTGGAGGTGCGCTTCAAAAGCCAGTCGACCACCAGATTGACACAGATCGCAAGCGCCGCGATGGCGGAGCCCGGCACGAGGGCTGCTGAAATGCCGAAGATGATGCCGTCCTTGTTGTCCTTGACCATGCCGCCCCAATCGGCCGACGGCGGCTGGATGCCGAGGCCGAGGAAAGACAGGGTGGAGAGAAACAGGATCGAGAAGGCAAAGCGCAAGCCGAATTCCGCCAGCAACGGCGACAGCGTGTTCGGCAGAATCTCGCGGAAGATGATCCAGATCCTGCCTTCGCCGCGAAGCTTGGCCGCTTCGACGAACTCCATGACTGCGACATCGAGCGCCACGGCGCGGCCAAGGCGATAGACGCGGGTGGAATCGAGAATGGCCATGACGAGGATCAGCACGATCAGGTTCTGTGGCAGGACGGCGAGCACGACGAGCGCGAAGATCAGCGTCGGGATGGACATCATCAGGTCGTTGAAGCGCGAGAAGACCGTGTCGATCAATCCGTGCGAGACAGCGGCGGTGAAGCTCAGGATGATGCCGAGCGAGAAGGAAATGATCGTTGCCGCCAGCGCGACGAAGAGGGTCGTGCGGGTGCCGTAGATCAGACGCGACAGGATATCGCGGCCGAGATTGTCGAGGCCGAAGAAATATTGCGCATCGGCCGGCTGCCAGACGTTGCCGACGACTTCGGTTTCGCCATAGGGGGCTATCCAAGGGGCGAAGATCGCGCAGATGAAGGCGATCAGGATTCCGATGACGCCGATCCAGGCGGTGACGGGTATGTCTCTCAATCTCATCGTGGATGCCTCAGACGCGGGTTGGCGACGATGGCGAGAATATCGGCCGTCATGTTGAGGAAGATGTAGACGGCGGCGAAGATCAGGCCGCAGGCCTGGACGACAGGCATGTCGCGCACCGTCACGGCGTCGACCATGTACTGGCCCATGCCGGGATAGACGAAGACGACTTCGACGACGACGACACCGACGATCAGATAGGCAAGGTTCAGAGCCACGACATTGATGATCGGCGCCAGAGCATTGGGTGCGGCGTGCTTGACGATGGCGCGGAAGGCCGACAGCCCCTTCAGCTCGGCCGTTTCCATATAGGCGGACGACATCACGGAAAGGATGGCGGCTCGCGTCATGCGCATCATATGTGCAAGCACGACCAGAACCAGGGTTGCCGTCGGCAGGGCGATCGCTTTCAGCCGGTCGAGGAAACCCATGCCGTCGAAGACCGTCGCCGGGAAGGTGGCGACCCCGAATTTGACGGAAAAGAACATGATGAGGAGATAACCGATAAAGAATTCCGGCAGGGAGATTGCCGCGAGCGAAATGACGTTGATGATCTTGTCCGGCATACGGTTTCTGAAATGAACGGCCAGCATGCCGAGGCTGACGGCCAGCGGTACCGAGATCAGTGCGGCAAAGCCCGCCAGAAACAGCGAATTGCCGAGCCGCTTGCCGATCTGTTCGCTCACGGAGTTCTTGCTGGCCCAGGAGGTGCCGAAATCGCCCTGCGCGGCATGGCTGAGCCATTGGACATAGCGGCTGACCACCGGCTGGTTGAGGCCGAGCTCCTCGCGGATGTTGGCGACCGCCTGCGGCGTTGCCGACTGGCCGAGATAGGTAGTAGCGAAATCGCCGGGCAGGGCTTCGAGCCCGCCGAAGATCAGTATGGAGACTGCAAACAGCAGGACGATGCTGAGAAGGCAACGCTCGATAATGAGGGACAGCAGTGGAAAACGCTGCTTGAACCTCAGCCCGGGCAAAACGGTTCCGGGGGGTGAATTGGACATGGCCGATGCCTCGCGCTTAAACGTCGGGAGGACCGCGAAATTCATCCGCGGTCCCGGCTTCCTCTGAGATGAGGGCCTATTCGCCCGGTTCGGGCATCAGGCGTCCAGCCAGACGCGGGTGGCGACGTAGCCGTTCGACATGTCGTTGCCGATATCGTGGACGTAGCCCTTCACATGCTTGGTGGAGGCGTTCACGAAATCGTTGAACATCGGCAGGATGACACCGCCTTCGTCGCGCACCATCATCGCCATGGCGCGGTAGAGTTCCTTGCGCTTGGCTTCGTCCAGTTCGGAACGGGCCTGAAGCAGGAGCTTGTCGAAGTCCGGGCGCTTGAAGCGCGTGTCGTTCCAGTCCGCCGTCGAGAGATAGGCGGTGGAATACATCTGGTCCTGCGTCGGCCGTCCGCCCCAGTAGGAGGTGGAGAAGGGCTGGACGTTCCAGACGTTCGTCCAGTAGCCATCGCCCGGCTCGCGCTTGACCTCGATGTTGATCCCGGCCTTCTTGCAGCTTTCCTGGTACAGGACGGCCGCGTCGACGGCGCCGGGGAAGGCGACTTCGGAGGTACGCAGCAGCACAGAGCCGCTATGACCGGACTTCTTGTAGTGGAAAGCTGCTTTATCCGGATCGTAGGCGCGCTGCTCGATGCCTTCGGGGAAGAGGGCATAGGTGCTGTTGATCGGGAAATCGTTGCCGACCTTGCCGTAGCCGCCGAGGATCTTCTTGACCATGGTCTCGCGGTCCATGGCGTATTTCAATGCCAGGCGCAGATCGTTGTTGTCGAAAGGCGCCTTGTCGCAATGCATGATGAAGACATAATGGCCGCGGCCGGCGGTGGCCAGAATCTCGACGGTTGGCGCGCGTTTCAGAAGATCGACGGTCTTCGGATCGACGCGGTTGATGTAGTGAACCTGACCGGACGACAGCGCGGCGATACGAGCCGTCGCATCGTTCATGCAGATGATTTCGACGCTGTCGACAAAGCCGCGATCGGTGCGCCAGTCGTCCTTGTTGCGCTCGAGCGTAGCGCGCACGCCGGGCTCGAAGCTGACCATCTTGTAGGGGCCGGTGCCGATCGAGGCCAAGGGGTCATCATAACCGCCATTCGGCTGGATGACGAGGTGATAGTCGGTCAGGAGCAACGGCATGTCGGCGTTGCCTTCGGTCAGCGTCAGGACGAGATTGCCGCCATCGGCCTTGATGTCCTTGATCGACTTCATGACGCCGAGCGCGCCCGATTCCGATTTTGCATCCGTATGGCGCTTGAGCGTGGCGACGACGTCGTCGATCGTCAGCTCCTTGCCATTGTGGAACTTCACGCCCTTGCGGATCTTGAAGGTCCAGGTGGCGGCATCCTTCGACGGTTCCCAGGATTCGGCCAATGCAGGAACGGCGGCACCGGTCAGCGGATGGGATTCCACCAGCATGTCGCCCCAGCAGCGGCCGATGCAGAACATGACCTGAGACAGGAATTTCGCCGGGTCCTTGGAGTCGGTCGCAGCACCGCCTTCGAGGCCAAGCTTCAGATGCCCGCCACGCTTCGGCTCGGCGGCCATTGCGCTTTCGGTAAAGAGTTTGTCGGCGACTGCCAAAGTCACGCCGGCTGCCATTGCGCGTCCCATGAATTCGCGGCGGCTAAGCCCGCCCGAAGTCACACGGCTTGCCAGATATTTCGTGTAGTCGTTCATTCCCCTGTTCCTTCTTTTTTGTCGTGTTGACAGATTTCCCGGGCGGTGCGCCTCACGAAACGGTTTCCTCTTCCGTCTGAAGCCGATCACCCGTGACCATGCGGGAAAAAGCTGCGGTTGCCGCCGCCTCTCACTTTCCTTTCCAGATTGGGGCACGCTTCTCGGCGAATGCCCGTGCGCCTTCCAATTGATCCTCGCTGGAATAGAGGACATCGACGGTCGCAAACTGCCGTTTGGTGATCTTGTTCATGGCAGTCTGAAACGTCGAGCCCTCCGCTTCCCGCACGATTTCCTTGATGGCAGCATAGACGAGCGGCGGCCCGCTTGCGAGCAGGCGCGCCAGCTCCCACGCCCTGTCCATCAGCTTGTCGGCCACGACGATCTCGTTGACGAAGCCCCAGCGATGCGCCTCCTCAACGTTGAGCCAACGACCGGTCAGCAG
This sequence comes from Rhizobium freirei PRF 81, assembly GCF_000359745.1. GTDB lineage: Bacteria > Pseudomonadota > Alphaproteobacteria > Rhizobiales > Rhizobiaceae > Rhizobium > Rhizobium freirei. The sequence goes on along the minus strand of NZ_AQHN01000016.1, from coordinate 22,547 downwards.
CATGTCCATCGCGATATGATAGGGAATGCGCTTCGGCAGTTTGATCGATGCGGCATCGGCGACGGTGCCCGAGCGAATCTCAGGTAGCGCGAAGGTAGCATGCGAAACGGCAATAATCATATCGGCCGACAGCGCTATTTCCAGCCCGCCGCCGCAACAGATACCATTGACGGCGCAGATGACAGGCTTGTTGAGATCGCGCAACTCCTGCAGGCCGCCGAAGCCGCCAACACCATAGTCGCCGTCAACCGCGTCGCCGGCCGCTGCAGCCTTCAGATCCCAGCCGGCGGAAAAGAACTTTTCGCCGGCCCCGGTGACGATGGCGACCCGTAGTTCCGGGTTGTCGCGGAAGTCGCGGAAGATCAGCCCCATCTTGCGGCTCGTCGCAAGATCGATGGCATTCGCCTTCGGCCGGTCGATGACGACTTCAAGGATGCCGTTGTCGCATCGGGTTCGAATGGGGTCTTGCAACTTCTGCTACCTCCTTCGCCGGATGAGAGCATCCGCAGCAACGACGCCGCGGGAATCTGGTAGGACCATCAATGGATTAATGTCCAGTTCCTCGAGCCGTGAGGCATTCTTTACGACATATTCTGCCGCTGATACGACGGCGTCGGCAACGATTTCGAGGCTGGTGCCTGCATTGCCGCGATAGCCTTCGATCAGCTTGCGGACTTTGAGCCGCGAAATCCGATCCAAAATCTCGGCTTTCGTGACTGGGAGCGGCAAAACGATAGAATCCTCAAGCAATTCCACGAGGATTCCGCCTGCGCCGACGGTGAGGGTCAGGCCAACGACAGGATCGCGCACCGCTCCAACGATCAATTCCGCAAGCGGGCGATCGACCATGCGTTCGACGAGAAATCCGCGAGCGACATGGCTCATGCTTTCCGCCGCATCCTGGACGGCGTTCCTATCCCATAGGTTGAGTTTGACGGCGCCGACATCGGATTTGTGCTCGACACCGAGCGCCTTGAGCGCGACCGGGAAGCCGAGTTGCTGCGCACAATCGGCTGCCTCGCTTGCGGTGGCAGCGGTCTTACCGAGCGGAACCGCAAGGCCTGTTGCCGCAAGTTCCGCCTTGGCTGCAGCCTCGCTCAGGGTCTCGATTTCGCCGGCCTCCGCGCGCGCGCTGAGGAGCGGCAAGGGGCGCGGCCGTTCCCAGGCATTGGCGATGCCGCTGGCAATCTCTGCTGCCGCCAAGGCCTCGCTGATGCCGCAGAACGGCACGATGCCGGCCTCGATCAATTGCTGGGCGATGGCTTCCGGCATGTTTTCGGGCAAGGTCGCCAGAATGCCGGCGCGCGCACCTGTCTGCTTCGCGGCGGCGGCAACGGCCGAAACGGTGATCATCCAGTCCGCGCCATCGCAGCGATCTTCGCGCGGGAAATCGAGCACGATGAGATTGAGGGCATAGCCGCCGGCGAACATGGCGCTGAAGGCCTCCGTCTGTCGCGCCAGGTCGCCCCAGACGAAGGTGTGGTAGTCGAGCGGATTGGAAAGCGTCACCATCGTGCCGAGGCTGGCGCGCAAAGCGGGCAGTTGTTCCGCCTTCAGCGCGCGGAACGCGACATTCCGGCCCACGGCGGCATCGGCCATCAGCGAAGCTTCGCCGCCCGAACAGCTCATCGAGGAGATCGCATTGCTGTCGAGCGGACCGGCGGCATGCAGGAGTTTCAGCGTTTCGACGAGCTCCGGCAGCGTCGTGACGCGACCGATGCCAAGGCGATCGAGCACCGCGTCGGCAACCGCGTCGCTGCCGGCGAGCGAGGCCGTATGCGATACTGTTGCACGCTGCGCCTGTTCGGATTTGCCGACTTTCAGCGCGACGACGGGCTTCTTCAGATCCCTGGCGCGCATTGCGAGAGCTTCCAGCGCCCTGATATCGCCGAAACCTTCGATGTGCAGACCGACCGCGGTGACGCGAGGATCCGCGAGGACAGCCTGGGCAAGATCCGACAGGCCGGTCTGCGCCTGATTGCCTGCCGTCATCAGATAGCTGATGGGCAGGCCGCGCCTCTGCATGCTGAGATTGATGGCGATGTTGGAGGATTGAGTGAGGATGGCTACGCCGCGCTCGCTGCGGACAATGCCGTGTTGATCCGGCCAAAGCAGGGCGCCGTCGAGGCCATTGATCATGCCGTAGCAATTCGGCCCGACGATCGGCATGCCGCCGGCAGCTTCGACGAGAGCCCGCTGCAAATCCGCCCCGTCGGCCAGTTCCGCAACCGCCTCGCTGAAACCAGAAGCGTAACAGACGGCGCCGCCGGCGCCTCTTGCGGCAAGTTCACGCACGATATCGACGGTGAGCGTTCTGTTGACCCCGACAAAGGCGGCATCCGGCGCATCAGGCAGTTCGGCGACCGAGCGATAGCAGCGGCGGCCGAGCACGCTTTCCTGTGTCGGATGCACCGGCCAGATCTCGCCGGCAAATCCCATAAGATCGCATTGCTCGATGACACGCCGCGCCTCTCTGCCACCGAAGACGGCGATCGTTTTGGGTCGGATCAGGCGGTCGAGCGAGCGCTGTGTCATGGGCTCATGCTCCGAACGGCCGGAGCAGGTCGCGGCTGATGATGTGCCGCTGGATTTCCGAGGTCCCGTCCCAGATGCGCTCGACGCGGGCATCGCGCCAGAAGCGGGCAAGTGGCAGGTCGTCCATCAGTCCCATGCCGCCGAAGATCTGGATCGCCTCGTCGGTGACACGGGCGAGCATTTCCGAAGCATAAAGCTTCGCCGAGGCGATCTCTCGATTGGCCGGGATGCCGGCATCGAGCTTCCAGGCGGCGGACAGCGTCAGGAGGTCGGCGGCGTCGATCTCGGTGATCATGTCGGCAAGCTTGAACGATACGCCCTGATTGGCGCCGATCGGCTTGCCGAATTGCTTGCGTTCGGCCGCGTAGGGTAGCGCGAGATCGAAGACCCGCCGAGCCCGGCCGACACAGGTCGCGGCAACCGTTAGGCGGGTTCCATAGAGCCATTGATTGGCAAGGTCGAAGCCGCGATGCACCTCGCCAAGCACCTGCGATTTCGGCAGACGACAGTCGGTGAAGTTCAAAATGGAATTGTGATAGCCGCGATGGGAAACCGAATCGTAGCCCTTGAGAATCTCGAAGCCCGGCGTGCCGCGATCGACCAGAAAGGCGGTGATCTTCTTCTTGACGCCCCGATGGGTCTCTTCTTCGCCGGTTGCGGCAAAGACGATGACGAAATCGGCGACATCGGCGTGCGAGATGAAATGCTTCGTGCCGTTGAGCACGAAATCATCGCCATCCTGCCGTGCTGCGCATTTCATGCCGCGCATGTCGGAGCCGGCGTCCGGTTCGGTGATCGCGAGCGCATCGACCCTTTCCCCACGCACAGCCGGCAGGAGATAGCGCTCGCGCTGCTCACCCTCGCACGCCATCAGGATGCCGGAGGGGCGGCCGAAGAAGACTGTGAGTCCCATCGAGCCGCGGCCGAGCTCGCGTTCGACGAGCGTGAAGGTCAGGTGATCAAGCCCGGCGCCGCCGATCTCTTCGGGAAAGTTGCAGGCGTAGAAGCCCAGTTCGATACATTTGCGCCGGATCTCGTCTCCGATTTCAGACGGCACGATGCCGGTACGCTCGACCTCGTTTTCGTGCGGATAGATCTCCGTCTCGACGAAGTCGCGGACAGTCTTGACGATCATCTCCTGCTCTTCGCTGAGTCCGAAATTCACGATCGCTTCCTCCTAGCGTTTTTGTCCCACATGACGGCCGGCTCCGTCCGGCATGGCCAAGGCTGCGTGCGCGGCGGCAATCGGCCTAAGCTTCGCAAGCACCTCCTCCGGTGCGGCAACGGCTCTGCCTGCTTTCGCGTCGACATGCAGCAGCATCTGTTCCGCCGTGGCGATTACATCGCCGCTCGCGCTATCGTGCAGCGCATGGAACACATGCAGCCGCTTTTCGTCAGACCCGATGATCTGGCAGGTTGAATGGATGGCCTGTCCAAGTTTGGCTTCGCCAAGATGGCGGATATGGGTCTCTACCGTGTAGTAGCTGTGGCCGCGCTCGACATAATCGAGATCGACGCCGATCAGGCGCAGCAGCGCATCCGACGTGTCGCCGAAGACCTGCAGGTAGCGATGCTCGGTCATATGGCCGTTATAATCGACCCATGCTGGGCTGACCTTGGTGTCGATCAGGCGCAGCGGTTTTGTGACGTCCAGTCCCTGCTTCTCCCCGCCGCCTGCGGCCCAAAGCTGCTGCTCGAAATCCTTCAGCAGCTTGCCGGCGCCCCAGCCCTTGCCGCCATGGCTTCCCTTCAGGCTCTGAAGGATGCCGACAAGGTTTTCGTCGCGGATGCGCTCGAGTTCGCGGATCGAAAGACCGTCGGCCTGCTCGTCCGACTGCTGGCCGATCTTCTCGACAAGAGCGTCGTCGAGATCGACGACGTCCATCAGCTTGGTCCAGTTCCATTGCAGGGCGGGGCCGAACTGCGCCAGGAAGTGACGCATGCCCGCTTCGCCGCCGGCGATGCGATAGGTCTGGAACAGGCCCATCTGCGCCCAGCGCAGGCCGAAGGAATAGCGGATGACATCGTCCAGCGTCTCGACGGTGCAGATATCGTCCTTGATCAGCCACAGCGCCTCACGCCAGAGCGCCTCCAGCAGGCGGTCGCCGACGAAAGCCTCGATCTCCTTGGCGATATGCACACCCTTCATGCCGATCGGCGGCAGTCGCTCCATCGCCGCCTGGATCGTCGCAGCACTGGTCTTTTCGCCACCGACGATTTCAACGAGCGGCAGCAGATAGACCGGATTATAGGGATGGGCGACGAAGAGGCGCTCGGGATGGCGCATGTCGCGCTGCAGGTCGGTCGGTAGCAGGCCGGAGGTGGATGAACCGATCAAGGCATCGGGCTTTGCGGCTGCATCGATCTGCGTCAGCACGTTGCGCTTGAGATCCAGTCGCTCGGGCACGCTTTCCTGGATCCAGTCGGCGCCCTCGACCGCCGCCTCCAGCGTGTCTCGGAATGTCAGCTTGCCATGCGGCGGCAGAGGCGCGCCGGTCAGCATCGCGTAGGCTTTTCCCGCATTCGCAAGCACTTCGCCGACGATGCGCTTCGCCTCCGGATGCGGGTCGTAGACATCGACATCGATGCCCGCCAGCAGGAAGCGTGCGATCCATCCGCCGCCGATGACGCCGCCGCCGATGCAGGCCGCCTTGTTGATCTTGGTCATCGGGGCCTCAGCGCTTCGTCAGTTTCAGTTTCTTGCGGACATCTTCGGGGCCGATGATGCGCGCGCCCATGCCTTCGACCACCTGTACGGCCTTTTCGACGAGCTGCGCGTTGGTCGCGAGCATGCCCTTTCCGGCGTAGAGATTGTCTTCCAGCCCGACACGGACATTGCCGCCGGCAAGGACCGCGGCCGCCGGATAGGCCATCGCGTTGCGGCCGATGGAAAAGGCCGAGAAGGTCCAGCTTTTGGGAACGTTATTGACCATCGCCATGAAGGTATTGAGGTCATCGGGTGCCCCCCAGGGGATACCCATGCAGAGCTGGATGAGAACCGGATCCTCAATGAGACCCTCCTCGGCAAGCTGTTTGGCAAACCAGAGATGACCGGTGTCGAAAGCCTCGATCTCCGGACGGACACCGAGATCGGTCATCTTCTTCGCCATAGCCCTCAGCATCGAGGGGGTGTTGGTCATGACATAGTCGCCGAGACTGAAATTCATCGTACCGCAATCGAGCGTGCAGATTTCCGGCAGGCATTCGGCAACATGGCTGATGCGCTCGGAAGCGCCTGCCATGTCTGTGCCCGTGGCATTCAATGGCAGCGGGCTTTCGACATCGCCGAAAATCAGGTCTCCGCCCATGCCGGCGGTCAAGTTCAGCACGACATCCACATCGGCCGAACGGATGCGATCCGTGACTTCCCTATAGAGCTCGTTGCGGCGGCTGGCAGCACCCGTCTCCGGATCGCGGACATGGCAATGAACCACCGCTGCCCCAGCCTTGGCGGCGTCGATCGCGGATTCTGCGATCTGCTTGGGAGTGATCGGAACATGGCTGGATTTGGAAACCGTATCGCCGGCGCCGGTGACGGCACAGGTGATGAAGACATCTCGATTCATCTCAAGAGGCATTTTTGTTCTCCCTCGTATTGAGGACATTACGAGCCATGAGGCGCCTTCATGCTTTGCATTATCAGAAGTATTCGATACAGTTTCGGAACGATCGAAGGAATGCTGAATGCTGACATCGGCCAATGAGACGCTCGACATCGACCTCCTGATCCTTCCGGAGACGAACCTGATTTTGATCGCTTCGGTGATCGAACCGCTGCGCGGAGCCAATCGTATTTCCGGGGCGGAGCTTTATCGCTGGCGGCTCTTCACCCCGGACGGTTCGCCGGCGGAAACGACCAGCCAGATCCCCGTGCCTGCGTTGTCCGGTTTCCGGTCGACGTCCGATACGGCGCCGCTTTTCGTGCTCGCCAGCTACAATTGGCAGCGCAGCGCGACGCAGGCGCTGAAAATGCAATTGTCGCAAACGGCACGCCACCGTTCGATGGTTGCCGGCATCGAGTCCGGCACCTGGCTGCTTGCCGAAACGAGCCTGCTCGACAATGTTTCGGCTGCCGTCCATTGGGAGGATTTCGACGATTTCGCACTTGCCTATCCGCAGGTTCGCGCCGTCAAGGATCGCTTCGTGATCGATGGCAAGCGCATCACCACCGCCGGTTCCCTGCCGACGGTCGACCTTATGTTGGAAATCATCCGGCAGCGGCAGGGTTATTCGCTGGCGCTCGAGGTCAGCCGCCTGTTCATCTACGAGCCGGCGAGCACGCAGAGCGCAGTAGAGCTTTCGCCGTCGACCGCCGGTCTGCGCATGCGCGATCCGCGCGTCGCTCAGGCCATCCGCTTGATGGAAGACCATATCGAACAGCCGTTGCTTTTGGCGCGCCTGGCGCGTCGCGTCGGCGTCAGCGCCCGCCACCTGCAGGCGCTCTTTCAAGATAGCATCGGCGCGCCGCCGCATGTGCACTATCTGGCACTTCGACTGAATGCCGCACGACGCAAGGTCATCGAAACCAAAGATTCTTTTGCCGATATAGCCGCCGCGACAGGCTTCAATTCCGCCTCGGCATTTTCCCGCAGCTACAGAGCAAGCTTTTCCGAAAGCCCGTCCGGTACGCGCCGTAGATTGCGAGGACGTGTTACCGCTACAGCTGAGCCGACATAGGCTATTGTAAGCTTAGTAGCGAAGGGCTTGAGGACGGGTCGGTTGGCAGCTCAGCTTGCCTTCCCGTCGTGCCGCGGATCACGAGTATGACTGCTCTGCGCTACCGACAAAACTGCCCTCAGCCGCATTCTTGGGCTCCAGTCGGTAATGGAGCCGGACGCAGCCCTTGTCGATTGCTTTGACGCTTACGAGTTTCGGGCTTCCACGAAAACCGGTGAGCGGGAAAAGCGGTCGGCCACCGCCAAGCAGTTCCGGCATAAGATAGATTTCGATCTCGTCCAGAGCGCCACGCTCCATGAATGCCATCTGCAGCTGGCCACCACCCAGCATCCAGACGTCGCCGTCATTGAACGCGCGCAGCTCCGCGATGAGAGCATCGACATCGTCACGAACCATGAGAGGCCCCTTTGGATCATCGATCGGGCGGGAGGTGACTACGATGACGCGTTGCTCTGCGTAAGCCCAAGGCGACGGCTCCTTCGCGATGAAATCATAGGTGCCGCGCCCCATGACGACGGTGCGGATGCCCTTCAGGAAAATGCCGTAATCATGCTCCCCGAGATCCATGTCGCCATACTTGTACAGCCATTCGAGATCGTCGTGCTCAGAGACGATCATCCCATCCAGGCTGGTCGCGATGTACCCTAAGATCCTTGCCACGGCTCGCCTCGCTTGATTTATAACTAAACGTACGTTTATAATTGATCATGCCAAGACGCAAGACCATTTCCGACGAGCATGTGCTCGACATCCTTCTCGAACTCATCGTGGAGACAGGGCCTGATGGCCTTACCTTCGCGAGGGCGGCAAAAGCCTGCGGCCTTTCTCCTGCGGCGCTGGTGCAGCGCTATGGCGATCGGGAAAGGCTTGTCGAAACGGTTCTGTTGCACGCCTGGGAGAAGCTTGACGCCGAGACGGCGGCTGCGGATGCCGAGGAAGCACTGACGCCGGAGGGCGCCGTGAACCTTCTGATGCGCTTGATGTCTCCGGAAACCGCCGAGCGGGATGCGACGAACGGGTTGCTCCTGCTGAGAGAAGATATCCGGAACCCTAAACTTCGCGCCCGCGGGGCCGCTTGGGTCCGCAGCCTTGCCGATGCTCTGGGCCGTCGCCTGTCTCAACACCCAGCGGAGGCAAGACGGCTCGGATGGCAGATGGCTGCGGTCTGGCAGGGTGCCCATACGCTATGGGCTTTTACACGCGATGAGCCGGCAGGCATTGCCATCAGACGAATGCTTGATGAGTGGCTGGAAGATCTTTAATCGTTAGTCCATCCGCTTATGGCGTATGTTCGGCTCTGCCGCAGCCGGATGATATTGTGCGGACTTAGGCACTTCGGCCGTGACCATTCTTGTCTCAAGGAAAGGGATTGCTTTGAAGCTCCGTTCTAAACTGTTTTCCCTCAGCACCGTGATACTGGCGGCCCTGATTATCTCGGCTTTCCAGAGCGACATGCGACAGGCGCAAGCCGCCGGCCGTCCTGGCCTCTGCCGGCCCAAGGCGGCGGCGGCCTTGACCGGCAAGAAAAGGGTCACGGATGCCAAGGCGATGCAGATTACGGGTGCAACCATCGTTCGGCAGATCAGGCGGGGGCAGGGCGTGACGATGGACTACCGGCAGGAGCGGGTGACGATCGAAACGGATCCGAAGACGAACAGGATCCTGCGCGCCATGTGTGGGTGAGGCTGGATTCAGCGGCGATCTTATCTTGATGGCGTGTGAGGATTTTGTTTGCCGCATCCATCCAATTTCGCAAAGCAGATTGATGAACTGCAAGCCGCAGCCACACCGGCGCGGCCCGCCAAATGATCATGGTAGCGGCCGGCGAGCCGGATTTTCCGTCCTGCGGAAAACCGAGGAGCGACACGACCGTCTTCGTCGCGGTTGAACCAAATCGCGCCGACATTGCGCTTGATGAATTGGATTATTCTTCGAGGAAGTTTCATATCAAGCGTATGATCAGACTAAGGTCCGATGTTCTATGCGGTTGATTCGGGTTATTGGCATTTTGCCCCCGGTTGCTGGCACTGGCATCGCTCGTGTCGGCGGCCCGCCCTGTCACCTGAGTAGCCTCAGGTGACAGGGCTACCTGTCCACTGCAGATGGAGCATCCCTTCATTCGCTAGCGGCTGAGCGGGCCGGTTCCACGGCCTTGGTTCGACGCATGACGATCGATTTTATCGTGTGCTTCATTCGCCACGGTTCATGGCGCTGCCGACAGTAGCCGTGTCGCTGTGGAGGCTCGTCGAGACACATTGTGCGGTCCATTCTAAACCAACCGGCATGCTCCCTCTGCGCGAGCAATTTTTTCGCACCTGGCCGCGCGCCTTCTCGACCACGTCTGGCGGTGGGCGCGATACTCAATCCTTGCCAAAACTGGACGCTTCAATTTTGCGGCTGGATCATCACTTCTCGGGCAAGCCGGCCTCAACTATGAGCCTCATAATGCGCTCCTGGGCCTTGAGAAAGACACCGCTTGTGTTGCTGCTGGGCGGCGGCGCGTTTAGCGCTGTCGAACCTGGCCTAAGCTCCATCCCCTTTGCAATGGCTGCCTTTGCCTCGGCTACTCGGCCCAGTTGCTGATAGGCCGCCGCCATCAGAAAATAGGTACGCCCGCTGGCCGGGGTGATCTTGATCGATCGTTGCAGCCAGGGCAGCGCTTCGTCGGCGCGGCCCATAAGCATGCAAGCCCAGCCCGCTCCGATCCCCCATGTCCAGCGCGAGACTTGGGGCGTATCGAAACGGTCCGCTTGCTTGAACGTTGCAAGCGCGTCATCGAAGCGCCCCAAATAGATCTGTGCGAGGCCGGTGAGGTAGAGCGCGCTACCGTCCCAGGGGTCCAGAGCGAGCGCCTTTCCGCATGCCACCAGGCTCTCGGCGAACCGGTTCGTCGCTGAGAGATACCGGCAATGTGTTTCGAGCACCGGGATATAGTCGGGACGCGCGTGCAATGCGCGCTCCATGATTGCGCCGACACCATTGACGACCGTCTGGCGTTCCGTCTCTGGAAACCACGACAACTGAATCCCGCGCAATTTGAAGGCCGCAAGCGCGACGCGCAAATCGACACTGTCGGCGTCGTCCGCAAGAGCCTTTTCCAGCATCGCTTCGGCGGTGCGAAAGCGCTCCAGCGTTGTTTGATTGATCGACGCCGTTGCCTGTTCGATGGCGGCTTTGGCGGTGCCTGTCGGCCCGCCATCCACTGAACGATTGCCCGACGTCAGAAGCGCGTTGATCCGCTGGGCGAGCGCATTGCCGATAGCGGCGGTCAGGCGCGTTCGCTGGAGCTGAGGATCGATATCCGTCAGGTTAACCGATAGGGATGTCGACCATTTGACCGCGCCGGTTGCCGGTTCGATCATGTTGGCGCGCAGGCTCCATGTCGTTTCGGTCTTATCCAATTCGCTGTTTAAGACTAGATCCGCCTCCTTTATGGCCGCGCCAGGCGGAACCACCACGCGGATGGTCTCGATTTTTGCCAACCCGTCCGTCAGGTCACTGATGACGCCGGTTGCCATCCGAGCGACCGCCGCGTCGCCGCTCGCTGTCGCCATGGGCAATATTGCCACGCTCGGTGGCGAAGCCACGAAAACATTGGGAAGCATCATGGCTGGAATTGCCAAAGCCGACACGCCGACAGCTGCTATGGCGATCAGCGCGGCGCGGCGTCGAATCTTGCCGTTGCGCCAACCTACCGTCGGCTCGCTTTCGGTTTGAGATTTGGTTTTCGGAGGGATCGCTTCCTGTGGAGCAGCGTCGGTCGAACCCGACACCTCGGGTTCGAAGAGGTAGCCGCGCCCTGCTATTGCGCGTATCAATTCGCGCTTCTCGTCGCCCAATGCCGTTCGAATTTCCCGAATGCACTGAAACAGGTTGTCTTCGCCGACGTGAACGTCCGGCCAGATCGCTGCCATCAATTCGTGCTTGCTGAGGACCCTGCCGGGTCTCGTCGCAAACAGGCGCAGCAAATCGAATGCCTTCGGCCGCAGCTTGATGGTTTCACCATCGAGCCTGCGCAATTCGGAGCGCTTCTCATCGAGTTCAAAGCCGGCAAATTGGAGCACCGATCCCCCTCTCTCCTGCGATAGTCCCATTCCGGCACAGGGCCACTAATCATGCGACGCGACAAAAAACCATGAATATTGCTGGGTTTCAGCGGAATTTCAGCAAAATTTCAGAGCTTCCGCCACGGCCAATCAGGACGTCTCCCGGCTTGTCCTGACAAAAAGCGCTTGGACGACAACAAATACGGAATCACCAGAATGGCAAGCGGCTTCCGATCGCGATGAAGCCTCACTCTGCGATTTCGGACCGGGGGAATTTATGTCTGCACGAATGTTCTCGAAATCCGCACGCGGCTTCAGAAGCGGCTTGTTTCAGGCCGGGCTGCTGGCCTCGACGGCGCTGGTGCATTCGACGATGGTGCTCGCCCAGTCGCTGCCGACGGGCGGGCAGGTGGCCGCCGGCAGTGCCTTGATCGGGACGCCGTCGGCAGGAGCGCTCACCGTCACCCAGACGAGCGGCAGCGCCGTCGTCAACTGGCAGAGTTTCGATGTCGGCAAGGGCAACCGCGTCACCTTCGTCCAGCCCGATGCCAATGCGGCCATCCTCAATCGTGTGACCGGTCAGACGAACTCGACCATATCAGGTCAGATCAATGCCAATGGCCAAGTCTATCTGATCAATCCGAACGGCATTGCCATCACCAAGACCGGCACGGTCAAGGCCGGCGCCTTCGTCGCCTCGACGCTCGGCATCTCCGATGACGACTTCATGGGCGGCAAACGGAGCTTTAGCGGCAATGGCGCCTCGGCGCCGGTGACGAATGCCGGTGCGATCACCATCAACCGCGGCGGCTACATGGCGCTGATCGGCGGCACGGTCGCCAATTCCGGTGTGATCACCGTGCCGATGGGCAAGGCGGCCCTCGGATCCGGCGAACAGGCGACGCTTGATCTCTCCGGCGACGGCTTCCTGCAGGTGGCGGTGCCGACCAAGGCGGGCGGCAGCCAAGCGCTCGTCAGTAACGGCGGCAAGATTTCTGCCAGAGGCGGCACGGTGCAGCTGACGGCGGCAGCGGCCAAGGACATGGCGCGGCAGGCGGTCAACATGTCGGGGACGATCGAGGCCAAGGGTGTCTCGGGCCGGAGCGGCGACATCGTGCTGTCGGGCGGCGATGGCGAGGTCGCGATATCAGGTAACGTCGATGCCAGCAGCAGGCGCGGCACCGGCGGCAAGGTGCAGGTAACGGGCCGCAAGATCACGCTTGCCAATGCGAAGATCAATGCCTCGGGCAAGACCGGCGGCGGCACGGTCAGGATCGGCGGCAACCGTCAGGGCAAGGGACCGCTGCAGCATGCCCAGACGCTTGATGTCGATGCCAACACCGTCATCCATGCCGATGCGATCACCGCGGGCAATGGCGGCAATGTCGTCTTATGGTCGGACGATCTGACGCGCTTCGCCGGGACGATCACCGCCAAGGGCGGCGCGGTCTCCGGCAATGGCGGCGAGGTGGAGGTCTCGGGCAAGGCAAAACTGTCCTACATCGGCCTCACCGACCTGACGGCGGCGCATGGTTCGTTCGGCAATCTGCTGCTCGACCCCTATAATGTGACGATATCGACGGCGACGGACAGCAACACCTCCGGCTTCACGGCGTCAGGCAATGACAGCATCATCAACGTCAACACGCTCACCAATGCGCTTGCGACCGCCAATGTCACGGTCACGACCGGATCGTCGTCGGATGCCACCAATCCGCAGGCCGGCACCATCACCGTCGCGGCGCCGATCAACTGGAGCGCGCTCACCACGCTGACGCTCGCGGCGGCATCGGACATCAACATCAACAACACGATCACGGCAAATGGCGGCCTCATCGTCTCTTCCGGCGGTACGATTTCTGCGCCGGCGGCGGTCAATGTCGGCGCCTTCGTGCTGGCTGCGGGCAACTGGGTGCAGAACAGCGCTACACTGCCCGCCTTCTCGGCCAAGGACTTCCGCATCACCGGCGGCGCCTCGTTCCTGCGGGTGACGGGCGGCGATGGCACGAGCGCAACGCCCTACACGGTCGCGGATGTCTACGGCTTGCAGGGTATCGGCTCGCGCGGCGCCAATCTCGCCGCCAATTGGATCTTGGCTAACGACATCGATGCCTCCGGCGCCGCGATCTGGAATAATGGCGCGGGGTTCGTGCCGATCGGGAACAGCGCCACAGGTTTCGAGGGCACGTTCGACGGCAACGGTCACACCATTACAGGGCTCGTCATCAACCGGCCATCGGCCAACTTTGTCGGCTTGTTCGGCGATACCAATTCAGGCGCAAGCATTGCAAATATCGGTCTCGTTGGCGGCTCGATCACAGGCAACAGCTATATCGGCGCCCTCGTAGGGTTCAACGACCACGGCAGTATCAGCAATGTCTACGCTACGGGTGCAGTCAGCGGCAGCCTTTCGGCCGGCGGCGTCGTCGGTAACAACTCTGGCGGCATCATTACCAACGCTTATGCCACGGGTAGGGTTAGCGGCTCCTCCATTACTGGCGGCCTGGTTGGCTTCAATAGTGGCACCATGAGCAACGTTCATGCCACCGGTACGGTTAGCGGCTCCCTCTACGTTGGCGGCCTGGTGGGGATGGGATCATCTGGGATCATCACCAATGCCTATGCCACCGGTGCGGTTAGCGGCATCGTCTACGTCGGCGGCTTGGCGGGTCAAAATTTTTACGGAACCATCAGCAATGCCTATGCCAGTGGCGCTGTCAGTGGTACTGCGGGCAATGTTGGCGGTTTCGTGGGCTACAATTTTGGCAGCGGCATCATCACCAACAGCTTCTGGGATACGGAAACCACGGGACAATCATCCGGCGCGGGCACCAATTTGGGCACGCTTTCCGTGACCGGCCTGACCACTGCACAGGCGCGCAATCCATCGAGCTATTCGGGCTGGGACTTCGCCAACACCTGGTATCAGAGCGGCGACATGCGCCCGATCCTGCGCTCGGAAGCAGCTACTGCCGACGCAAACGGCGTCGTCACCATCTCCAACCTGCACCAGCTTGCGCTGATGGGTGCGAATCTTGCAGGCAGCTACAGGCTCACCGGCAATATCGACGCCAGCGCCACTGCCGGCACCAATGCCGCCGATGTCTGGTCGACGAGCGGCTGGGTGCCTGTGGGCGACGACTACACCCAATTCCGCGGCACGTTCGACGGCAATGGCCACACCATCAGCGGCCTCACCGTTTCCTTGGCCGAGAGCCAATCCGACAATTCCCATTATCCGGGTTCTCCGACCTTAGCTGGTTTGTTCGGCGGCATCCTGGGTGGATCGGTTAGCAATGTCGGGCTCGTCGGCGGATCGATCAGCGGCGGTTATGCCGGCGCGCTGGCGGGCGTAAGTGTGAGTACGATAATCAATGCGTATGCGATCGGCGTTACGGTCAGGGCCGGCGCGGGTAAAGCCGGCGGGCTCGTCGGTATCAACGAAGGTACGATCACCAATTCCTATGCCACCGGCTCGGTCAGCGGGGTGAACTCCTCCGTCGGCGGACTGGTGGGTTCTAACCATTCCCAGGGCAGTATCACCAATTCCTATGCCAGCGGCTCGGTCAGCGGCACGGGCAGCCTTGGCGGGTTGACCGGTGACAACTACGGAACCATCACGACCTCGTTCTGGGACATGGACACCACCGGTCAGTCCTCGGCTTGCGGATCCTGTGGGGGTATCGTCTCCGCGACCGGCCTGACCACGGGGCAGGCGCGCGATTCATCCAGTTACGCGGGCTGGGATTTTGCCAACACTTGGTACCAGGCCGGGGATATGCGGCCGATCCTGCGCTCGGAGGCTGCCGCCAACGGCGTCATCACCAATCTGCATCAACTCGCGCTGATCGGCGCGAACCTTAACGGCAACTACACGCTCGCCAACAATATCGACGCCAGCGAGACGTCGGGCACCAACGCCTCCGGCATCTGGTCGACGAACGGCTGGGTCCCGCTCGGGAACTCCAACACTCGGTTCGCAGGCATCCTCGACGGTAATAACCACACTATCAGCGCCCTCACCGTGACCGGCAATGACGATGTTGGTCTGTTCGGAGAGTCGAGCGGATCGATCAGCAATGTGGGGCTTGTTGGAGGGTCGGTCAGGGGCGTCAACTTGTATGTCGGCGCGTTGGTTGGCTTCAACATAGGTTCGATCAGAAATTCCTACAGCACCGCTGCCGTCTCTGGTGGAGGTTTAGTCGGCGGGCTGGTCGGCCGGAACTACTTCGGCAGGATCAGCAATTCCTATGCCAGCGGCGCCGTCAGCGGCAGCCAAGAAGTGGGTGGGCTGGTTGGCGAGAACTACTCCGGCAGGATCAGCAATTCCTATGCCAGCGGCGCCGTCAGCGGTTTCCAACTTATTGGTGGTCTGGTGGGCTATGACCAGGGAGGTACGATTTCCAACGCCTATGCGACCGGATTAGTTGGCGGCAGCTCCGACATCGGAGGTTTGGTGGGTGCCACTGAAAGCGGTTCCAATATCACCAATAGTTTCTGGGACATCGACACCACAGGACAGCCGTCCGGGAATGGTCGCAATCTCGGGACATTTTCCGCAACCGGCCTCACCACAGCGCAGATGGCCGATCCCTTCAGCTTCATCGATGCCGGCTGGGATTTGGCCAATGTCTGGGGCAAATCGACAAGCGGCGCCAATGGTGGCTACATGATGCTGCGCTCGCTCAGCAGCGGGCTCTATGACGACTATGTCAAGATCGGTAACGGCACGCGGAGCTATGGCGACGCCAATTCTGCGATTACCGGCGCGACGCTGTCGGGCGTCGGCACAGGCAATGTGTCGCTTGCCTGGGGCAGCGCGATTACGGGCACGACCAATGCCGGAACCTATAATTATTCCGACCCCGATATCGTCTCGGTGACGGAGAACGGTCCTCGCACGGCCTATATCGATTATAGCGGCGCGCTGACGATTTCGCAGCGCGTGCTGAGCCTGACCGGCAGCCGAACCTATGACGGCACAACCAATGTCGCCGTCGGCAACCTGTCACTCGGCAATCTCGCCAATGGCGAGACGCTGACGCTGACCGGCGTGGGCTCCATGGCCGACAAGAATGCCGGCACCGGCAAGGTGCTGTCGGTTGGCACGCTGGCTCTGGGCAACAGCATCAATGGTGATGGCGGCCTCGCCTCGAACTATACGCTGATCGGCGGCACCGACACGGTCGACATCGCCAAAGCGACGATCTCCGACATCACCGGCATCACGGCAATCAATAGAACCTATGACGGCACGACCAATGCGGCGTTGAACACGGCGGGTGCCGTCTTTAACGGTATGATCGCCGGAGATATTCTGACGGTCAGCGGCGGCACCGGCGCCTTCGCCGACAAGAATGTCGGCACCGGCAAGACGGTCAGCATCTCCTCGCTTTCGCTCGGCGGCACAGACGCCGGCAACTATACGCTTACCTCCGATACGGCGACGGCGACGGCCAACATCACCAAGGCGACGATCTCTGCGATCACCGGCATTACCGTCGGCAACAAGACTTATGACGGCACGACCAATGTGGCGCTGAACACCGCGGGTGCGGGCTTCACCGGCATGGCGGCCGGCGACGCGCTGACGGTTGCAACCTCCGGCGGTGCCTTCGCCAACAAGAATGCCGGCACCGGCAAGACGGTCAATATCTCCGGCCTGACGCTCGGCGGCGCGGATGTCGGCAACTATACGCTTGCCTCCGATACGGCGACGACCACGGCCGATATCGCCAAGGCGACGATCTCTGACATCACCGGCATCACGGCGAACAACAAGACCTATAATGGCAACACGACTGCCGTGCTGAACACGTCGGGCGCGGGTTTCACCGGCATGATTGCGGGTGACGCGCTGACGGTTGCGACCTCCACCGGCACCTTCTCCGACAAGAATGCCGGCACCGGCAAGACGGTCAGCATCAGCAGGTTGTCGCTCGGCGGCACGGATGCCGACAACTATACGCTTACCTCCGATACGGCGACGACCACGGCCGACATCGCCAAGGCCTATGTGTTCTTTGGTGGCACCAGCGTCAACACCAAGGTCTATGACGGTACGACCGCGGCCACCGTCAATATCTACACGATGCCATTTAGCGGCGATGACATGCATGTTGGCTACACGAGCGCCAACTTCTCCGACAAGAATGCCGGCATGTCCAAGACGGTCAGCATCAATGGTCTTTACATAACCGGTGCGGATGCCAACAATTACCAACTTGGCATCACCAGCACGACCAGCTACGGCACCATAACGCCGGCCATCATTACCTCGATCGGCGGCATCACGGCCGGAAACAAGACCTATGACGGCACCACAGATACGAGGCTGGACACGTCCGGCGCCGTCTTCAATGGCTTGATCGCAGGCGATAGCCTGACGGTCGGCACCGCGCTCGGCGCCTTCTCCGACCAAAACGTCGGAGCAGGCAAGAGAGTCAACATCTCCAGCCTGACGCTGGGCGGCGGCGACGCGCGGAACTACAGGCTGGATACGAATACGGCAACGACGCTCGCCGATATCGGCCAGCGTGTCATCAACCTCTCGGGCAGCCGCACCTATAACGGCTCGACGGATCTCGATGCCTCGATCTTCACGTTGTCGAACCTGGTCGGCGGTGAGACGCTAGCGCTGTCCGGCACCGGCACCATGGCCGACAAGAATGCCGGGTCGCGCAAGGGCGTGACGTTTGCCTCGCTGGCTCTGGGCGATGGCACGAATGGCGGGCTGGCCTCGAACTACACGCTGGCCGGCGGCACCGATACGGTCGATATCGCCAAGGCGGTGATCTCCTCGATCGGCGGTATCACGGCCAACGGCAAGACCTATAACGGTATGACCGATGCGACGCTGAACACGGGCCGCGCGGTCTTCAACGGCATGGTATCAGGCGATACGCTTTCGCTGGGCAACGGCTTCAGCGGCACCTTCTCCGACAAGAATGCCGGCACCGGCAAGACCGTCACCATCTCCGGACTTTCGCTCGCCGGCGCGGATGCGGGCAATTATATGCTTACAGCTGACACCGCGACGACACTTGCGGACATCGGCCAGCGCGCAATCAGCGTTACGGCCGATGCCGCCAGCCGTGCCTATGGCGATGCCAATCCGGTCTTCACCTATTCCGTCGCGGGGAGTGGCCTCGTCAATGGCGATACGCTCTCAGGGGCACTCACTACATTGGCCGATCAGCATTCGACCGTCGGCACCTATGGCATTACGCAGGGGACACTCGGCAACCCCAACTATGCCATCAGCTATACCGGTGCGGACCTGACGGTCAGCAGGCGGGCGATCACGGTTGCTGCCAACAATCAGAGCCGTGCCTATGGCGATGCCAACCCGACGCTGACCTACGCGATCGGCGGAGCGGGCCTGGTCAATGGCGATGCGCTGTCAGGCCTGCTTGCGACTTCGGCCACCGGCATCTCGAATGTCGACACCTATCGCATCACGCAGGGGACGTTGGCCGCCTCCGGCAATTACGACCTGAGCTTCACCGCTGCGGACCTGACGGTCAACAAGCGGGCGATCACGGTTGCCGCCAACAATCAAAGCCGCGTCTATGGCGATGCCAATCCGGCGCTCACCTATACGATCGGCGGCGCAGGCCTCGTCAACAATGACAGCCTCACCGGCGGTCTGACGACCTTGGCGACGACTGCCTCGGGCGTCGGCAATCACGCGATCACGCAAGGGACGCTTGCCGCGTTCGGCAATTACGACCTGACCTTCATCGGCGGCAATCTCCTGGTCACGCCGCGCGCACTTGCCGTTGCCGCCAACCGTGCCAGCCGCACCTATGGCGATGCCAACCCGGTCTTCGGCTACACCGTCTCGGGCCTCATCAACGGCGACACGCTGACGGGCAGTCTTGCGAGCTCGGCTGCGACCGGTTCCGGCATCGGCACCTACGCGATCGGTCTCGGCACGCTCGGCAATGGCAATTACGCGATCAACTATACTGGCGCCAATCTGACGGTGATGCCGCGCGCCATCACGGTGACCGCCAACAACGCCAGCCGGTTCAGCGGTGTTGCCAATCCGCTCTTCACCTACACGATCGGCGGTGCCGGCCTCGTCAATGGCGACGGCCTGTCGGGAGTTTTGGCAACAACGGCGGACCGGAGCTCCGCCCCTGGTAGCTATGCCATCACGCAAGGGACGCTCGCCGCCTCGGTCAACTACGATCTCAGCTTCGTCGGCGGCGTGCTGACGGTGACCGCCGCGCCTGCGAACCCGACCATGGAGCTGGCCAGCGTCAACACGCCGCGCAGCTTCGCCCCCGACACGCCGTCGCTACCGCCGGTCGAGGGGCAATCCGGCCCCCCGACCTTCGCCAGCGGTGGGACAGGCAGCCCTTACATCGTCGATCCGCGTTTCGATGGTACTGTCGTCTGCCTTGGTGATGGGGCAGGCTGTGTCGTGCAGCCGGCGCCGTGAGACTGAATTGCCGCAACGAGGGCCTGGACATTTCGAACCACCTTCAAACTGTTCTCATCGGCGTGCAGGTAATGGGTTCTTGCTTCGTCGCGGCGCGGCGCTCTCTTCCAGATCGGCGTAGACCAGATAGCGAAGCGGACCCGATGTCACGGCGTCGAAGGGAAAGCATGTCGCCAGAACGAGATGAACACCCCGCGCGTTCGGATCGATCTCGGCCTCGTCCCAGCGGGCAACGGCCATATGTGTCACGCGGAAGGTGAAGGCCTGGCCATCGCGGCGCGTGATGCGGATCTGATCGTTCTCTTTGATATCTTTGAGGAAAGTGAAGTGAGTGTCGCGGTGTGCGGCATAGACCGCCATGCCTTCCTCGCCCGCCTGCGGCGTATTGTCGAGATGTCCCGGACCGAAGGCGAGAGCCTGGCCGCTTGCGCCCTTGAGCGCTATGGCGGAAGCGCCGAGACGCGGCGCTTCGATGCGCGCCACCGGCCAGGTGTCGGCCCAGCTCCAGGGCTTGACCGGCAAGCCGGAGGTCATGCTCTGCGCGAAGGCGCGCTCGAGCAGAACCTGCGCAATGGCCGCCTTGGCATAAATCCACCCTCCCTGTGCGGCAAGGAACAGGCCGATCGCAATCAAAATGCCGGCAGTGACTGTAATAAGGGAGCGCGCTGGCGCGCTCCCCATGCTTTGGATGCGATCGGCGGCGATCATGCCTTGCTCCTCCGCGATGCGCAGGCCAGAAGCGAAGCCCCGAGCAAGAGAGCAAGCAATCCCTGCAGAATGAGGAGCTGCCCAGGCGTTGCGGTCTGCGGCAGGGGAAGGTTCGCCGCAGGCGGTGCGGAGATCGGTTCGACCTGCATCTCCGCGTTGCCGTCCACATTTTGTATCGTGTCGACCGTCTGATGACGCTTACTGTCGGCCGTTGCATCGCGGGCGGTGCCGATGCCAAGGAGCGTCCTGTAGTCCCAGCCGGCCGGCAGCTGCAGGGGGATATCGGCCTCGGTCAGCGGCGTGTTCAGAGGGCGCAGGCGCTTGGTATCGACGGCGACAAGGCTGGTCAGGCGCGTGACCAGATGGTGATCGAGCGCCAGCTGAAGAATGCGCTTGTCCGCTTCCGCCTGCGTGATCTTGCCCAGGGAGCGATTGACCTCGGCATCGTCGATCTGGCGGCGCGCCCAGATCTTGGAAATGCCCTTGGCGCTGCTTGCCTGATCGAGCGGCAGCGAGATCGTCCACGGCCGGTCGCCGACCATTCCGCTGACGGTCAGGGTGCCGGTGGCTTTGCCCATGCGGGCAGCCAGGACCAGCGGTTCGCCATGATAGATGTCGGGCAGAAGGTTGGGGGACAGGCTGACATTCTTTTCCGAAAAGACCGCCGCGACATCGGTGACGGCTGGGTTTTCCAGCTTGTCGAAGAGGGCGCGCATGCGCTCGTTCACCTCGGCAACCGAACCGATATGGGTGAAGCTGCCGCGGCCGAGTTCGGCGGCATGGGTCATCAGATAGGTGTTCGGCGCGGAACCGATGCCGACCATGAAGATGCGCGAGCGTCCGCGTGACTTTGCGATCGCATCGAGAAGTTGCTGCTCATTGCTGACTTCGCCGTCGGTGAGGAAAACGACCTGACGCAATCCATTGGCCTGATGGCTGTCGTCGAGCGCGGCGTTGAGCGGCGGCAGCATTTCCGTTCCACCGGCAGCCTCCAGACCGATGACGAAGCGGCGGGCCGAAGTGATATTGTCAGCAGTCGCCAAGACCGAATCCGGGAAGAATTTGGTCATCGTGTTGTCGAAGCGAATAACGTTGAAGCGATCGCTCGGTTCGAGCCGGGAGAGAGCATAATCGAGGCTAGCCCTTGCCTGTTGGATCGACGTGCCGCCCATGGAGCCGGAATTGTCGATGACGAAGACAATTTCGCGGCCGGCCTTTTGCGGCGTCGCTACCGCCGGCGGCGTCACATAGGCAAGCACGTAATCATCCTTGCCGACATGCTCGCGGAACAGGCCGACGCTTGGCACATTGCTGGCGATTGCGTTCCATTCGAGAACGAAATCGCGGTCGGCCGCCACATCGCCGTCCAGAACGATCCGCCGTGCGCTATCGTTCAGCCGGTCGATCTTGACCGTATGGTAGAGGCTTTTGATCTCGTCGAGCGGAAAGCCGGCATTGAGATTGACTTTCAGCGTAACAGGGTTGGTGCGATCACTGCCCGGCGCCATCAGGGGCACGGAGACGGGCTTGTCGCCGGCTTTCCGATACTTGCTGTCCTGGGTCCGTCCCCAGCCGGCCTTCAGCTCGGCTTGCTGGCTGATCGGCGATGCATCCTGCGGGGTGTAGCGCGGTGCGACGACCAATGGAACTCGCAGGGAAAAGCGGCCATCCGCCAGGCGTATCGCCTGCTGATATTCGATCTGGACGACGATCTTTTCGTGCGGGCCGATATTGGCGACGGCATTGGTAAAGACGTTCGGCCGCTGCTGTTCCACGAGAGCGGCTTTCTTTCCTTGTTTGCGAGCCTGCTCGTAGATGGCGCGTGCGGCCTGCTTCTCCTTGATGTCGGCGATGACGACCCGATTGCCGACGATCATCTTCAGGGAGTAGACGGCACTGTCTTCCGGCAGAGGGAAAACATAGAGGGCTTCGACCCATTTGTCGGTCGAGTTCTCGAAGGCCTGAGTGAGAACCGCGCGTGCCGTCGGGCCGTTGATGTCGATGTCGACATCGGTCGCAAGGCGTGGTGCCTCGATATATCTGCCGTCCTGCGTCGTCTGCAGGAGAAGGCTGCCGACACCCATCTCGTTCGGCGTGACGAAGGCCGCCGGCTGAGCATGAGATTCCAGGGG
>NZ_AQHN01000015.1 GCF_000359745.1 Rhizobium freirei PRF 81 | reverse complement strand
GGAGTTCTGACGACCGCCCAGACAGCGGCGTTGAACTCCGCACAGATCGGCGCCCTGTCGACTGCCGATATCGCGGCCTTCTCGACCGCGGATATCGCCGCCATCACGACCACGGCGGTAGCGGGTCTCTCGACGGCAGATATCGGCAGCCTGTCGAGCAATCAAGTACAGGCGATCACGACGACCCAGATACAGGCGATGAACACCGATCAAGTGGCAGCCGTCATTGCCGCTTACCACTCAGCCTGAAGTTAAGCGCGTAAGCCTGTCGCGCGATCAGAGGCGAACGAAACGAACTAATCACGGCGCCCGCAAGGCGCCGTGATTTTATCTTGGCGCCAACTGCCGAAATACGCCTTTTGTTATTGCCAGAAATTCGCAGACCAGCCCCCTGACGCATGGACCCTCGGCGCGTTAATATAAATCGCCGATCGATGGCTCTACCCAAGGTATTGTTTTTCTGCGCTTTTCGACCAAAAGAAAGTTCAGCG
>NZ_AQHN01000014.1 GCF_000359745.1 Rhizobium freirei PRF 81 | reverse complement strand
TGCGGTCGGGGTCGACGAGGCTTCCCGATTGCGGGCTCGAAATCGGAAGCGGCCGACAATTGTCGCGTTCAGCTCCTCAATCTCGCGCTCTTACGAAAAACTGGAAATCAGGGAGACGCACATGGAGCACGCCAATTGGGAGCGAGCCAGATCATGCGTTGTGCTCTTGACCGGATACGAACCGCCGCCTGGATATCCGTGACGGGATAAGGTCTTATTCTGGAACAGAAATCCGTGATTATCTACCAGCTGAAAGATTTGCATCAATTGCGCCCCGTCAATGACGCTAAATGGACTGTGGGCAAAGTGACCATCCACACCAATTAAGCCGGAAAAAGTGTGTTCTCGATAGTATTATTGCAACGACCGTAAGCAGCGCAACGTGGCGAGAGTGAAAGCCCACTATATCAGTAGAGCTGTTTACGGCTATTTAAGCTCCATGGCTGACTTTTGATCCGCAAGATGCGCATGTGAGTTCCCTTCCAGAGAAGGCAGGGCTCCTGTGTTTTGTTTATAGGTCAGCCGGCTGGACGCCCCGCGCCCCGCCGATATGGGACGTTCCGGAAGGCAACATCGTTCATGATTCAGAGATTTCAATCCCTGTCCTTCAAGGTCATCGCCACCTTCATTCTACTGACCGCACTGTCGATTGCGGTCATCAACGTTCTCGCCTATTTTGCTAGCAACCGCATTTCCGGCGAACAGGCGCTCAAGGCAACGGAGAGTATCCTGATCTTCCGAGGTGACATGCTGCGGGATCAACTGGACCAACTGGAAAATCAAGCAAACTCGATTGCGCGCATCGAAGCAATACAGATGTCGATAACAAAGCTGAAAAGCGGCTGGAACTCCATCGGGAAGACCGGCGATGCCCGCGCCGAATTGAAGAAGGTGTTCATCACCAACAATCCGAACCAGGCCGACCAGCGCGAGAAGCTGATGAAGCCAGAGGCACCAAGCGGCTTTTATTATTCCAACCATGAGACGACACAGAGCGAGGTCGCGCGTGACCTTGAAAGCACCGCCTTCAGCGACCTGTTGATTGCAGATCTCGACGGCAACGTCCTCTACTCCTATAAGAAGAATGACGATTTCGCCGAGAACCTGAAGGCCGATGTGTGGAAGTCGACCGGCGCCGGGCTCGCATTCGCAAAGGCTGTCGAAAACACCGCCAAAGCGACTGACAATTCCGCGCCGACAGGCTTCTCTGGTCTTCGCATCGATGCAAGAAACGGCAAGTCGGCAATCTTCTATGCCGTGCCAGTCGTCAGGCTTGGTGCCGCGAAAGGCATTATCCTCTTCAAGGTGCGTGACGACATCATCAGCAGCATCCTCACCAAGGGCATCGTGGCCGGCAGCACAGCGCAGGCCGCTATCATCTCGGAAGACAGCTCGGCTATCGGTGTGAACGCAGACGGTCAGCTCGTGACGCTCGATGTCGCGCCTTTCACATTCGCCAAGGATGCACTTTCGGCAAAAACCATGACGGTCAGCGACTTCGATCGCGCCGATGGTTTGGCGCGGGCCTATGTCCGCGGTATCGACTACAAAAACTCCCGCTTCCTTATTGTGGAAAGCGTGCGTCTCAGCGAACTAAATGCCGGCTCTCTCGAAATCGCAACCTTGTTGACGATGATCGCGTTCGGCGTTCTCGCCGTCATGGCCGCGGCGACCTGGGTCATCACCAAACCGCTGTTCTCGCCGCTTGCACGCCTTGCCCGCGTCACCCGCGATGTCGCCGACGGCAATCTTGACATCGAGATCGGCAGCCAGAATCGCGGCGACGAGATCGGCACGATGGCGAAAGCACTGGCACGATTCAAACAATCGCTCATCGAAAGCCGCGAGCTGGAAGCTGCCAGTAATGAAATGCGCGTTCATGCCGAGCGGGATCGCCAAAAGCATATGGCCGAGCGTGAAACTGAGGCAAAGACGCTGCAGGAGGTCGTTCAATTGATCGACGATGGTCTGCGCCATCTGGCCAGTGGCAACCTTGCCTATCAGATAGAGACCCGTTTCCCGACCGAACTCGAAGGCCTTCGCATAAATTTCAACGACGCATTGACGGCCCTCAGCGAAACGATGACGGCAATCGGAGGAAACTCCATGGCGATGCGTGCAGGCTCAGAAGAAATGCGTACCGGTGCCGACGAACTTGCCGACCGCACCGAACGGCAGGCTGCCTCAATCTCCGAGACGGCAAGCGCGATCGATGCGATCACCCAGTCGGTCCGCATTCAGATCGAGCGCGCTGAGCAGGCCGAACGTATTGCCCGCGACGCCAAGCAAGAAACTGTGGGATCCAGCCAGATTATGCGGGAGACGATTGCCGCGATGGAAGCGATCCGGGCTTCGTCGCGCCAGATCAATTCTATCATCGCCGTGATCGACTCGATTGCCTTCCAGACGAACCTTTTGGCGCTCAACGCCGGCGTCGAGGCGGCGCGCGCCGGTGAAGCCGGCAAGGGATTTGCCGTCGTTGCGATGGAAGTACGCGAACTGGCGCAGCGTTCGTCTGGCGCTGCAAAGGAGATCACGAACTTGCTGCAAAAGTCCACACATGAGGTTGAAACGGGCGTATCGCTCGTCGAGCGTGCCGGCGTCGCGCTGACCGGTATCGGCGGCCACGTCGAGGCGATCAACGGCCAGATCAGCGAGATAATGGAAACAACCAGCAACGAAGCTGATACGTTGCGTCAAATCAATGTGGCCGTTTCCCAACTGGATGCAATGACGCAGCAAAATGCCGCTATGGTCGAGGAGACGACCGCAGCGATCCACCGGCTTGCCGCGGAAGCTGCCGAAATGGACCTTCAGTTGACGAACTTCACGCTGACACAGGAGCATCGGGGTGCCGAAATACACGTCTTGGGACGCCGGGCGTAGGTGTGCTTTAAGGAAGAGCTTATAGACTGGATAGGCCACTTGGCTTGATCCAGGTTGCTTGCGACGGCGCGAAGATTAGCCGCTGCTCGGTCGTCATTACCACGCGATTGAGGGATGAACCGCCACAGATGGTAAGAGGGAACAGCGTACTCATCCAGCTTTGCCATCGCTGCGAAGTCGTCCGCCGCCTTTTGATACTGCCCCTGAAAATGTTGCACGAAAGGATCGGCAAGGTAATCGGCAGGTAGCTGGCTGATGGGCCATACCGACCCCGCGGCAATCACCGCAAACGCAACGCTGCCGACGAGCACGGCCTTACCGAAGCGAGGATGCAGAGTTGCTCCGTGGCACGTTCATGTCAAGTCGCTGCTCGCCACCGCCATCGACCCGCGTATCCTTTTTCATCTCGGCCTCGTCTTGGGGGATAACGTGCTGCCCAGATTGGTGGCCGGCAATCCGAGGCAGAAGGAGACCCATGAAATGGCAAGCAAGCAAAGCGAAGCGAACAAAAAACATTACGAGACTCTTATGACCCATGCGCAGAACGGCGAACAACTGTCGCCTGAGGAGGCGGCCGCCTGGAACGACGCCGAATGGACCAAGCTGACGGCGGAACCGGGTGGCGTGGACTTTCTGGAGGTGGAGGTTGGCGGTAGGCCGGCGCTTTGGATCGTCCCGAAAGGCGCGGTGCATGACCGTGTCATCTTCTATATTCACGGCGGCGGATTTGTAGGCGGCTCAATCTACACCCACCGCAAGATGATCGCCCATCTCGCCAAGGCGACCGGCTGCCGAGCCCTCGCCATTAGCTACGATTATGTTTACCAGGGGCGGCACTATCCCGCCCAGCGCAATCAGGCCGTTGATGCCTATCGCTGGCTGCTGGATCAGGGCATCGAGCCTCGGCATATCGCAGGCGCCGGGGATTCAGCCGGCGTCACAATTCTTTTTGGCGCACTTCTGGTGTCCCGTGATCGGGGGCTGCCGCTTCCGGCTGCGATCATCAGCATCTCCGGCTGGTATGACATGGCAGCAGCCGGCGCGAGCTACCAGTCGAACAGCCAGAAGGATCTCTTCTTCCAGAAGGGAACGGTCGAGTGGCTGGCCGGCATGGTGCTCGCTGGGGTAGATCCACGCGATCCCTATGCGAGCCCGCTCTACGCAGATGTCACCGGCTTCCCGCCGATCTTCCTGCAAGCCGGCGGCGATGAAACACTGCTCGACGACAGCCTCGTCTTTGCCGAGCGCGCCAGGACTGCCGGCGTCGATGTAAGGATCGATGTGTTTCCGCGGATGCTTCATTCCTTCCAGATGCTGGCCGGCCGCGCACCTGAGGCGGACGATGCGATCGGCAGGTTCGCCGCGTGGGTGAGGCCGAAGCTCGGGCTGCCTGAGGCGGAAAGCAACGCCTCATGATTGTCGTGGGGCTAAAGGCCGGCGGAACGGATTTCCTTGCTTCGTCGGCTCGGGTACGATGGAGGCGGCTAGTGAGCTTGCGCCAAGGGTCGCAGCTCCGTGTGCGATTTTGGATGGATAAAGTATGAAGCTTCAGCCGCGCGTCAAACCCACCGGTCTCTTCGATGTCCAATACGCCGCTTTTCTTAAGACGGTCTCGCATCTGCGCGCTCGGCTTCATCGCTATTGCACACGCATGGTCGGCTCGGCCATGGATGGCGAGGATATCATACAGGAAGCCCTGTTCGAGGCCTATCGCAAGGTCGATCAGCTGGAGGATGCGCGAGCTTTGCAGGGATGGTTGTTCCGCATTGCGCATAATCGGTGCATCGACTTTCTGCGCAATCGCAAAGCGCGGGAGCGGGCCGAGGCGAATTATGCGGAGGAGGAGATCATCCTGCCGGTCGAGCCGACCGGGTTCGGCGCTGGCCGGGCGATCGAGCGCCTTGTCATCCATCTGCCGCCGAAAGAACGGGCCTGCGTGCTGCTCAAGGATGTATTCGACTATTCGTTGGAGGAGATTGCCGAACTGGTCGATTCGACTGTCGGCGGCGTCAAATCGGCGCTCAATCGCGGCCGAACGAAGCTCGCTTTCTTGCCTGCGCGACCCTCCGTGCCCGTCGCGGTCGTCGCACCTGATCCCCAGTTGTCGCGGCTGCTGAACCGCTATGTCGACCTGTTCAACCAACGCGACTGGGACGGCGTCCGCGCGCTCGCAAGCGCCGACGCAAGACTGCGCGTGTCCGATTGCTTCAATGGCCTGCTGGTCGATTCACCCTATTTCCTTGAGTTCGACCGGGCGCAGACGCCCTGGCGAATCGACATCGGCGAGGTCGAAGGCGAGACCGTGCTGATCGTTCTATTCGAGAAACACGATGGCTGGCTGCCGACCTATCCAGTACGCGTGCACTTGCGAGATGGTGTGATCGACGCAATTACCGATTATTACGCCTGCCCATGGTTGTTGCCGACAGCGGACAACGTTCGCGTCAATGGCCGCCCGATTTTCGATAAGGTCGAGAGAGGCTCATAGTGGGCCTCCGCCGGATCGGTAGCTCTTGAATGGATACGAACCACCGGCTCTGCAATTCCATATCGACGAAACCACAATGGTTTCCCCTGGCAGCATGGGAGCAGGAAGAGGTATTGCCTCATGTAGGCCTATTCGAAGGCGACGCTTGCGCGACGATCGGGGCTTTGCTCACCGAGCTGCGGTTCGTCCGCGAGCGGTTGGCCCTCTGCGAAGCTGGAAAGAGCGTCAGCATTACACGCGGCTGGGTTCCGAGTTTTTGAGAGTGGAGGAGATAGCAATGTTTGAATATTCGAGAGAGCCACCGCCGAAAGACGATGTCCTCACCATCATCCGTGACGAAGCACTGGCACATTATAATTTTGTCGGCCATTTGAACCGGCATGCCTTTGGCACGTTCAGGGACCACCCGCCCGTCTTTCGTGGCAAATCGCGTGACATGTTTCACCATCTCCACAGTATGCGCGATCTGCTGCAAAACCTAATGGACGATCCGACATTGGACGAGGAACTTTGCTGGAATCAGCCAAAGCCGATGTCGACGGACGAGGTCCATAGCTTGCTGCAGACGAAGATCGGTAGTCGGCCTGACATCCGCTATCTTCAGATTGCGGTTTACTAGAATGACGAACACAGATGCTTCGGTACGAACCTGCCGGTGGACTGGTCGCCGGGCTTTGCCTTTTCGTCGACGTCCTCGGACCCGAAGACCTTGGAAATCCTGAAAAAGACTTCCTCGGCCATCTGCTCTCGTTGCAGGTCGCACTCGGCTGAATCTTCGCAGCGCGCATCGTCGGTGCCGTGCTCCGGCCGGATTCCCGCTGACGAGGCATCCTCAGCCCCCTCAAGCACAATCCTTCCGGAACCGCCGGCTGCCTGATCGAGTGCCTGCAGGGTGCGGACATCGCCGTGATCCGGAGGGCTCTTTGTCACTTTCCTGTTCTTTATCTCGATCATCGTTTTCTCCCATGCTTGATTAGGGAGAACCTTCGGCAACACCAAATGTTCCTATCTTTCCGTCGATGATCAGACGCCCGCCGGCAGTATCTCGCGTGCCCGCAAAGTTTGCGGATTGGACGCGAGACAAGCTGCTCGCCGTTGATGCAACTACTTTTCTGCCCGTTGCAAAAGAATGCGCAATTCTTCGAACCGTCGCTTGCGGTCAGCGTCGCTGTCGTTCGGCGTGTAGCATATGCCCGACACACAGAACTTGGCGAGGTTGTGCGGTTTGTCCGGCTTGTCGAATTCACATTCGAACGTGTCGCTCATCTCGGCAGGTGACGTCCCCTTCCGGGTGGAATAGGCCATGCGCACACCCGGCGGCTTGAGTTCCGGAAAGGACTGGATGGCGCCGAACGTCAAACCATCCGACAACAAGAAGTCCTTCGCCACGGTCTTGCAAGTTGCTTCGAGATCGGCGGATTGCGCGAAAGCAGCGGTCGGCATCAATGCAAGACCGATTAAAACCAAAGGCTTGATCACGGTGACCTCCCTCAGATGGGTTAGAGAATGATTTAGCGCACAGATGGCAAAAGCAAGCGAAGGGTTACGGATTCTTCCCGAGAAGGCGACCGGATAGGCCTATCCGCGGCGACCTGTGGAGTTGTCGAAGAGGTCGCCGCGGGCCGTTGTCGCAGAATTTAGTCGAGGATCTTTACAACCTTGCGGGTCTTCGGCTGCACGATGATGCGCTCATGATTGACCATAGCATAGGCGTAGGTCGGATGGCCCGGCACAGGTGTAATCACTACGGTACGCGGCAAGGGGCTGCCAACGACAACCTTCTCCTTGACGACGACCTCGTCCGACGGCATCGGCTGTTCCTCGACATAGGTGACGACCTTATGCGGAGGATCAATTGCAGTCCCAACAATCGCACCCGCTACGCCACCAACAGCGGCACCAACGGGGCCACCAACGACTGCACCTGTTACCGCGCCGCCGGCGGCACCGGTAACGGTTGAGGACTGAGCGAAGGCAGGGCCAGCGAGAAGGCCCAGGGCAGCAGCCGCTATAACGATAGCTTTCGTATTCATAGCATTCTCCTTTCGTTTTCGCTCGTAAGAGACCCTTGAACAATCGCTGATGTTGCGAAGAGTTCCCGGCGTTGGGCTTAGGTCGGACGCTGTTCCGACTAAAGCCGTAGCTCGGGAACACGGCGCTGATCGCTCTGTTCGTTCCGTAACGGCAGAGAAGGGCGTATCCCC
>NZ_AQHN01000013.1 GCF_000359745.1 Rhizobium freirei PRF 81 | reverse complement strand
ACGGCCGCCTCAGAACGCCGAAGGCCGTCGAAACCATTCGCACGGGAATTCTCCCGAAGACTGACACTCGCCTATTGGGAGGAAAATCCGATATGCATGTTTTGATCCTGGGCGCCGCCGGCATGATCGGCCGCAAGCTTGTCAACCGCATTGCCGCCGAGCCGAAAATTCTCGGACAAGCCATCGATAAGCTGACGCTGGTCGATGCCTTCCAGCCGCCGGTGCCGGAAGCGCTCGCATCCGTATCGAAGGCCCTGACGGTCGACCTTGCGACATCGGGCGTTGCCGACAAGCTCATCGAAGATCGCCCGGATATGATCTTCCATCTCGCCGCCATCGTTTCCGGCGAGGCAGAGGCCGACTTCGACAAGGGCTATGCGGTCAATCTCGACGGTGCACGGGCGCTATTCGATGCCATCAGACAGCAAGGCCAGAAATCCGCATACGTCCCGCGCGTCATCTTCGCGTCTTCCATCGCCGTGTTCGGAACACCCTTTCCCGAGGTCATCGGCGATGAATTCCTGACCGCGCCGCTGACGAGCTATGGCACCCAGAAGGCGATCGCCGAGCTCCTGCTCGCCGATTATTCGCGCCGCGGCATTTTCGACGGCATCGGCATCAGGCTGCCGACCATCTGCGTGCGCCCCGGTGCACCGAACAAGGCGGCTTCCGGCTTCTTCTCCAACATCCTGCGCGAACCGCTTGTTGGTAAGGAGGCTATCCTGCCGGTCAGCGATACGGTGCGGCACTGGTTCGCAAGCCCCCGCTCCGCCGTCGGCTTCTTCGTGCATGCCGCCACGCTCGACACCGCGAAGGTTGGCCCGCGGCCCAATCTCACCATGCCAGGGCTTTCGGCGCTCGTTTCCGACGAGATCGACGCGCTGCGCCGTGTCGGCGGCGACAAGGCCGTTGCCCTCCTCCGCCGTGAACCGGACCCGGTGATCGAGCGGATCGTCGCCGGCTGGCCGACGCGGTTCGATGCCCAGCGCGCTCGTGATCTTGGCTTCAAAGCCGAACAGAGCTTTGATGAGATCGTGCAAGCGCATATCGAGGACGAATTGGACGGGAGAGTCGCATGACGGGGATTGCATCGAACACAAAGAACGCCATCGCGCTGGTGACGGGCGGTGGCACGGGCATCGGCCGCGCCATCGCGAAAGCGCTCGGCTCGGCCGGCTTCAAGGTCGTCATTTCGGGGCGCCGGTTTGACGTTCTCGAAAATGCCGCCCGCGAACTTTCCGAGGAAACCGGCGCGGAATTTCTGGCGGTTGCGGCCGATGTCTGCGACCCTACCGCGGTCCGCAGCCTTTTCGATGCCATCGCAAGCCGCTATGGCCGCCTCGACCTTCTGGTCAACAATGCCGGCATGGGCTTGCCGGCCGTGCCGATGGAGGAACTAAGCTTCGAGCAGTGGAATGCCATCGTCGGTGCGAACCTGACCGGCGCATTTCTCTGCACGCAGCAGGCCTTCCGCCTGATGAAAGCCCAGGTGCCGCATGGCGGCCGCATCATCAACAACGGCTCGATCTCGGCGACGACGCCTCGACCGCATTCGGCACCCTATACCGCCACCAAACATGCGATCACCGGCCTGACGAAATCGACTGCGCTTGATGGCCGCCCTTTCGATATCGCCTGCGGCCAGATCGATATCGGCAATGCCGCCACCGACATGACCGCGAGGATGAGCGCCGGAGTATTGCAGGCGAATGGCGAGACCGCAGCCGAACCGACGATCTCGGCAGACCATGTCGCACGCGCCGTCGTCTACATGGCGACGCTGCCGCTCGATGCCAACGTGCTGTCGATGACTGTGATGGCAACGAAAATGCCGCTGGTCGGCAGAGGGTAACAAGCAATCGGCAGCGTCGATCTCCGACGCTGCCGACAATATGGGTTGCCGTATCGGCTTAGATGGCCGGCCGTGCCGAAGGCTTCACTTGCTTGCGCTCGATCAAACCACCGACGCTGAAGATCAGTACCTCGATCTCCGTGTCGATCTTGTCGCCATCAAGCAGCCTCACGACATCATCTATGCCCGATACGGCGTGGCCATCGATGGCAAGCAGGTAGTCACCCTCCTGCAGGCCACCTCTTTCAGCGGGACTATCCTTTTCGACACGGCGCAAGCGTACGGCCGTCGAATGCGTGACGCCAGCCTCCAGCGCTATGCGCCGATGCAGCTCCACCGTGTCGGCCGCAATGCCGATATAGGCGCGCCTGACGTGACCGAAACGCAGGATTTCGGAAACGACATGCCTGGCTGTGTTGGAGGCGACCGAAAAGGCAATGCTCTGCGCCCCCTGGATGACGGCGGTATTGACGCCGATTACCTCGCCCGCCGACGAGACCAGCGGACCGCCGGAATTGCCGGGGTTGAGCGCAGCATCCGTCTGGATGATGTCTTCCATCAGCCGCCCGCTCGCCGCTCGCATCGACCTGCCAAGCGCCGAGATGATGCCGGCCGTGACGGTCCATTCGAAGCCGAGCGGATTGCCGATGGCGATCGCGATGTGACCGCGCTTCAGCGACTTGGAATCGCCAAGTCTCGCCCAATTGCCGGGCCAGTCATTGGCGCGGATAAGCGCGAGGTCGGTATCCGGATCGCGCCCGAGCACCCTTCCTTCGACGGTTGCCCCTTCCGGGGTCTTGATGCGCACGGCCTTCGCGTCATCCACCACATGATTGTTGGTGACGACGAGGCCATCCGGCGAAATGGCGAAGCCGGATCCATGCCCGGCGCGGCCGCCCAATCGCTCGATCCGGCTGACGGCCGGCCCGACGAGATCGACCGCACTCGATACCGTTTGAGAATAGATATCCAGCAGCTCGGCATCGGCTGACGGCTGGATGTCAGGATCAATAAAGCCCATGAAAACTCCTAGGACGCAGGTGCGTCGCCACGAGGACCGGCAGCAGCTGTAAAAGGCAGGAAGCTGTCAGTTCGACAGGTTGGAACAGTTGATATTCAGATGAGGAGCCGTCGGCGCAAGTTCAAGAGCCGCGCATGTGCGGCGCTCGACGGACCTGAGACAGCCTCTCCGCCTGCCATGACGTTCACTGTCTGCAGCACTCTGATAGGGAACACCGCTCCAATAATCAGGAGCATGTTTCCAAGCGACGGCTGCGCTCGCCCTTTACGATGGCAACTTCAGATATAGTTAGTTGGGATGATTGGAAACGGAGGCCCCAATGACGATCCCGAAACTCGCCCTGGCAACAGTTATCGGCAGTTTGTTCGCCTTGCCGACCATGGCGGCTGGCATTGATTGCGCAAAAGCCGCGTCAACAAGCGATCATCTGATTTGCGCGGATCAGACCCTTCGGACGCGAGACGTGATCATGAGCAATCTCTATGCCGCCGCCGTGAAGGAGGATGCGGACAAGATCAAGCAGCGGCAACAACGCTGGGTGAAATCGCTGCAATCATGCACGGATGCTGCCTGTGTCCGACAGGCATATGACGATCAGATCGGCTTCCTTATGACGACCAAGGGCGGGCGCCGCGTTTCCATC
Organism: Rhizobium freirei PRF 81; assembly: GCF_000359745.1. Taxonomy (GTDB): domain Bacteria; phylum Pseudomonadota; class Alphaproteobacteria; order Rhizobiales; family Rhizobiaceae; genus Rhizobium; species Rhizobium freirei. The sequence goes on along the minus strand of NZ_AQHN01000013.1, from coordinate 211,444 downwards.
AACCTCACCGCCGAAAATGCCAATGGCAATGAAGGCGATCTTTCCATATTCGGCCCGATCGATGGTCTCGCGGCAGTCTCTTTGGCTTCAAGCTTTGTCGGGCCGGGCGGGGTCGATGCGGGCGACGTCAACGCGGACAATGTCAGCGGCGTCATTCCTCTTAAGGAGGGGCATGGAAAGCTCTCCGCCGACAATTGCTCCATCGGTTTTGATCGTCTGAACGCCCAGACCTGGCGCGTCTCACAGTCGGGAGCATGCCAGTTTGCCAACGGCGTTACCATGCAAGGCATCTATCGCCGGCAGTGATGCGACATCGCAGATAGCAGTCCAGTATACGATCATATTAGCCATTGCGCGGAGCGTAACGGCGCCTGAAAGGCCGGGAGATATCACCTTACGGAAACGAAAACGCTGAGACGCGACAATGCGCATCACAGCGTTTTAACGGCAATAGTTCGTCACATCCCAAGCGACCGGCGAAGCCGGGGATCTTTGCTCAACAATCGCGTCTGCGATCAGCCGCCAACCGCATCGGCCGTGCACTTCTTGACGAAGCTCGTCTTGGCAGCGCCTGCAAGCTTCTTTGCCGCCGCCTGGGCGTCGCAAGAGGTCGCCGCATCCTTCGCGCATTTGTTGCTGAAGCTGGTCAAGGCTGCCCCTGCCAGCTTCTTGTCGGCAGCCTGAGCCTTACAGGTGGCATCGGCAGCCATTGCTCCAGTGGCAAGGCAAGTGGAAAAAATCGCAAGTCCGAGCAGTTTGATCATCGAAGTCCTCCGGGGCAAACCTCTGCAAAATGCCGAGGTAACCGGAGTCTAACCGAACGCCTGCCATAGTAAAGACGTCCTCAATCATCGAAGACACTGAAAAACTGCTTTTAAACAAGCTCTACCCTTGGCTCATCGAGTTGTAGCGACTTGAATCGATAGACAAAAGAATGGAGAGTAATCACATAAGGGCAAGCAATGGCAAAGCGCCGCGCCCTCCCCGTCACGCGCCGGCGTCCGTGGCAAACAACAACACGAACCGAACGCTGTTTCAGAAATTCGCAATCCTCTCATGAAGACAATTTCAGGCACGAATCTCGAACAGGCCAAATCGCATAACCGGCGTGTCGTGATCGAGGCCATCCGCACCAACGGGCCGTTGTCGCGCGCGGCAATCGCCCGCTTGACGGCGCTGACGACACAGACGGTATCCAACATCGTCGAGGAGCTTGCACGCTCGCATCTGCTGATCCCGATGGAGGCGCAGAAGATCGCCCGCGGTCAGCCGATCATTCCCTATACCATCAATCCCAGCGGTGCTTACTCCATCGGTCTTGAACTCGGCCGCCAGCGCGCGGCCGGCGTGCTGACGGACCTATCCGGAACGGTCTGCGCGCGCATCGATCGCCATGTCGACAGGCCAGGGCCGACCGAAGCGATGCCGGTCTTTGCCGCCATCGTCAGGGATCTGCAGGAGGCCTTCTCTTTCGATCGGGACCGGCTGCTCGGTGTCGGGATCGCGCTGCCCGGACGTTATGCCGATGGTGGTGTAACCTCGCTCAGCCCGCTCAATCTGCCGGGCTGGCAAAATTTTCCCGTGGCCAGAGAGCTTGAGCGGTTAATCGGCTTGCCTGTGCTTGTCGAGAATGATGCGACCGCAGGCGCGATCGGCGAGCGCCTTTACGGTGTCGCACGCGGCCTCGGAAGCTTCGTCTATCTTTTTCTTGCGGGCGATGGCGGTATCGGCGCCGGCATGTTCCTCGATGGTCACCTCTATAAGGGCAGCCGTGCCAATGCCGGCGAAATCGGCCACATCATCGTCGAGCCGCATGGCAGGCTGTGCACCTGCGGCAAGCGCGGTTGCCTCGATCGCTATGTCTCACCGTCCGTCGCCTACGAGTGTCTCGGCATCGAGGATGCCCAGGAGTTGGACCCCGACGATCTGGACGCGATGATTGCGGCCAACAGCCGCGGCCTGCAGACCTGGCTGGAACAGGCGGTGCAGCCGCTGCGTCAAACGATCGACTTTCTCGAGCTTGCCTTCGATCCGCAAACGATCGTGCTCGGCGGCAGCGCGCCGCCGTCTTTGATGACCGGCCTCGCCGAACGCGTCGAACCGCTCCATATCCCCGTGAACCCGATGGAAGAGCGCAAGATCCCTCGCCTCATGGTCGGGGCAACCGGCAAGGACACCGCCATTCTCGGCGCCGCCGCACTGCCGATCTTTTCGGAAACGAATCCGCAATTCGATGTCCTGCAGAAGCCGATCATCCACCGTGCCGCCGAGCAGGCGGGATGAGTGGCGGAGACGATTGAACTTGCGAGCCATTGAACGCAATCAGGCGCGGCACATGTGCCGCGCCTGAAGACCATGCATAAAACTGTCAAAATTGATGCAGGCCGTAAAGCAGCGGCATCGTGCCGGCAAGCGCCTTGAACCGCTCCCAGGATTTGGCCGATGGCTTCGTCCAGCCGGTTTCCGCAAGCGCCGACAGGCGCGGGAAGACCAGCCGGTCGAAGACCGCACGATCGGTCATCGGCTCGGACCAGATGCAGGCTTGAATCCCACGGAGCTTTTCCTTCTGCGCATCCGTCCACCCGCCGACCGGATCGAAGGTGTAGAGCTTCTCCGCATCGGAATAACCGGCCCAGCTGCCGCCCGGCTCATCCCAATCCGGGCGCATCGCCATATCGAGATAGTAGACCTGCCCGGGGCAGACGACCATCTCGTATCCGCGGCCGGCAAGTTCGCCAGCCACCTCGACATTGCGCCAGCTGCAGAGATAGCTTTTCGCCTTGTCGATCCTGTCGCCATGAGCCGCCTCTTCCCAGCCACCGGTCACGCAGCCCTTCGAAGCAAGAAATGCCTGGATACGCTCGAGGAATTCGGCCTGCAGAACCGCAGCACCCGATCCATGAATATCGTCGGCGCCGTGGGTGTTGGTGATCACGTTCAGACGTTTGGCATGCGCCTCCGCCACGTCATCGCCTGCGAGTTCGCGCAGCCGGGCAAGCGCTTCCGGCGAACCGGACCATGCACCGAGCGGCACCTCGTCGGCACCGATATGGATCGTCTTGAACGGGAAGAGCTCGATGAGTTCGGACAGGATCGTCTCGATCACCTGATAGGTCTTTTCACGGGCCGGATTGATGCAATTGTCCGGAAAGCCCTGGACCGAATAATAGCTGCCGGCCTCGTTCGGATCGCGAAGCTCGGGAATCGCCTGCAGCATGGCATAGCAATGGCCGGGCATGTCGATCTCGGGCAGGATCTCGATCCCGAGCCCCTTGGCGTGAGCAACGATCTCGCGCACCGCCGCCTTGGTATAATAACCGCCGGTGCGGGCCGGGCTCGAGCCGAGAAGCGGTGGCAGCGGCAGGCCGTGGCCACGCCATGCGCCGATCTCCGTCAGTGCCGGATAGGCGTCGATTTCCACGCGCCAGGATTCGTCGTCCGACAGATGCCAATGAAAGCGGTTGAGCTTGTTCCAGGCGAGAACGGCCATCAGCTTCTTGATTTCGGCGGTGCCGTAGAACTGGCGGGACACGTCGAGATGCAGGCCGCGCCAGCTCATGGATGGCTCGTCGACGATCTCGCCGGCCGCCGGAAAATGGAAAGCCTGTGGATGCAGCCGCGCGCCGCGCCAGATCTGGCCAATGGTAACGAGCCCGTAGACGAAGCCGGTCTGGGCGCTCGCCTCAACCGTTACGACCTCGGGCGAGAATTCCAGCCTGTAGGCCTCGGGGCCGAGACCTTCGACCTGACGCAACACCACCCCTGCGCCCCCTTCCGCCTCGGAACGAACAAGGCCTTCCGCTGCAAAGAGATGCTCGACAAGAGCCGTGAAGCTTGCAGCGGCTGCCGCCGCTGCCGGCGTATCGGCTTTGAGGACAAAGCCTGCCGGCAGCGGGCGGCGGGAGGAAACTGCAACACGGTTCGGCCAGGGAATGATCGACAGCGGCACCGGGGGATTGGCCGGAACGGGATAGATTTCGGCACCGCGCTTCAAGGGCGCGTTGCTCGATGAGGTGCGTGTCGGCTCGGCGGCAAGCGATACGGCGGTTCCATCGGGCAGCGCCAGATAGGCACTGGTGGCGCCGTCGGTCCAGTGACGGAACGGCCAGCTCAAGGCATGAACAGTAATGGTCCATGTCTCGCCGCCAGCCAGCACGAAACCTTCCGGCGGTTGGAATTCGGTAAAATTGGACAGTCGCTTGGTGACCGTTGCGCCTTCGACAATGCCGGCCGGGTCAACGCGGCCGGGGCCGCTGACGCAGAGCGTAAAGCCTGACAGCGGTTCCGACGACAGGTTCTTCAGCCGCAGAACGTAGGAAAACTCCTTGTCATCCGTTGGCGGGTTCCAGGTGGTTTCAAGCCGCAGAGCCAGGGATCGCGGTGTGGACATGTGCACTCTCTCTTCCTGAAGATATCGTTCAAAGCTTGAGCATGCCGGCATAAATGCCGGGTGCGGAATTGGGGATCTGGATCGCGCCGACGGTCTTCTCGTAGAACTCCGAGGGGCCGACATCGCCGATGACGGTATAGGCGTAGCCCATGGCCTTCTGGTCGTTGAGGCAGGCAAAGAGCAGCGCCCGGCCGATGCCGAGGCCGCGAACGCTCTCATTGACGCCGGTCGGGCCGAAGAAGCCGCGCGCCGTCGCCTCGTGGCAGGCAAAGCCGACAAGCTCCCGATTGCGCGTGGCGATGAAGCATGTCGGCGGCTGGCGTGTCATCGCCACCGTCGTCTCGCTCGCCCAGCCCTCGCTGAAATGCTTGCCGACCCAGCCGGTGATGAGCCTCAGCTCGGGCGGCAGTGCCCGCCGGATGGTAACGCCCGCCTTCGCCATGCGCTCGGGCGACTGCGTGTCTACCGGCAGCGTCGATAGATTGACGAGATAATCCAAGGGCAAATCCTCCTAATTCGATGCGACGAGCGCACGCATGAAATGATTGTCGCCGACCCGCTCGATCACGGTCGAGATCGGCCGGCTGAGCGAGCGGATCTTCTCCGCCTGTTCGAGAAAGCGAGCGCTGCCGCCGGTCACGAACCTGCGGCCACCATCCGGCACGGCCGAAAGCAGAAGCTGCGTGTAGGGATGCCTCGGATGGGCAAGGACGGCATTCGTGTTCCCCCACTCGACCATTTGTCCGGCAAACATCACCACGATCTCTTCGGCCACATGAGCGGCCGTCGCGATATCATGGGTGATGTAGAGCACGGCGAGATCGTTTTCCCGCTTTACCCGCGCCAGCAGCTCAAGAATGTCCTTGCGGATCGACACATCGAGCATCGAGGTCGGCTCGTCCGCCACCAGCACGCTCGGCGCGACCGCCAGGGCACGGGCGATATTGACACGCTGACGCTGGCCGCCGGAAAGCTCGTGCGGAAACTTCTGACGCGTCACCGAAGGATCTAGCCCGACGCTCTCCAGCAGCTTCGCTATGTCGTCGTCGCGCTCCGCCTTCGGCTTGTCCCCACCGTGCAATTGCAGCGGCCTTGTGATGTGATGATTGATGGTGAAAGCCGGGTTGAGCGAGGAGAACGGATCCTGGAAGACCATCTGGACATCCTTGCGGTACATCCGCTCTTCCTTGCCCGAACCGCGCGCCGTGCGGTCCTGCCCGCGGAACAGAAGCCTGCCGGCTGTCGGCTTGTCGAGCCGCGCGATAATGCGGGCACATGTCGTCTTGCCGCAGCCGGATTCGCCGACCAGCGCCAGCGCTTTTCCGGCCGATAGCGAAAAGGAAACGCTCTTCAGAGCATACACCGATCCGAAATGGCGCCGGATATCGTCGAGCCGGATGACGGGTTCTGCAGTCACAGCCTGTAGATGCGGTTTCATGCGAAAACTCCGGGAGGGTGAGCGCTGACTGGAAGCTGCGGAATGGCGTTCCAGAGCTTGCGCGTGTACTCATGGGTAGGCGACTGGCTGACCTGGGAAACGTCCCCGACCTCGACCAGCTCGCCCTTCAGCATTACGCCGATGCGATGACAAAGCTGCGCCATCAGATGCAGGTCATGGGTGATGAACAGCACCGAGAATCCATAGGTCTGCTGCAGATCGAGAACCTGTTCCAGGATCTCGCGTTGCACGACCACATCCAGAGCCGTCGTCGGTTCGTCCATGATGATGAGTTCGGGCCGCAGCGCCAGGCAGATGGCGATGACGATACGCTGGCGCATGCCACCGGAAAACTGGTGCGGATAGTCGCCGACGCGATGCGGGGGAATACCCACCAGCTTGAACATCTCTTCGGCGCGCGCACGAGACTCCTGGCGCGAGCATCCGGTATGACGATGCAGGACGTCATGGAACTGCGCCTCCACCCGCATCAGCGGATTGAGCGAATTCATGGCGCTCTGGAACACCATGCCGATGCGCTTCCAGCGGATCTTCTGCAGCTCGCCTTCCGGCATCTTCAGAAGATCCTGCCCGTCGAGCCGGATGCTGCCGCCGCTGATCCAGGCCGGCGCCTTGGAAAGACGCGTGATCGCATAGGCGATCGTGCTCTTGCCGCAGCCGGATTCACCGGCAAGACCGAAGATCTCGCCGCGACCGATATTGAACGACACATCCTTCACCGCCCGGAAATCGCCCTTGTCGAGCAGGTAGTCGATATTGAGGTGTTCGATCTCAAGCAGATTGTTGCTCATCGGCCAGACCTCATCATGCGATTGCGGGCGCGGGTCAGGCGGAACCAGCGGGTCAATGCTGGGCCGGAACGCAATTGCGGATTGGCGATTTCGTCGAAGGTGAAGTTGATCAGCGCAAGACCAAGCCCCGTCAGCGCGATGCCGATGGCCGGCACGCCGACATCCCACCAGGCACCGACCATGATGGCCGAGGCGTTCTGGGCATTGTAGAGCATGGTGCCCCAAGTGACCTTCAGCGGATCGCCGAAGCCGAGATATTCGAGCGTGGTCTGGGCGACGATCGCATAGATGATACTGCCGACGAGGTTGATGCCGATGAGCGGCGTCAGGTTCGGCAGGATCTCGACGAAGATGATGCGCCAGGCCGGCTCGCCGATCATCTTGGCAGCGGTGACGAAATCGCGATTGCGCAGCGCCATCGTCTGCGAACGCGTCATGCGCGCGCCCCACGGCCATGAGGTCAGCGCTATGATGATCATGATCGTCATAGGCCCAACCGTACCGGCAAAGGAGGCAAGCAGAATGAGGAGCGGCATGTTGGGTATGACAAGCACGGCATTGGTTGCCAGGTCGAGCGCGGCATCTGTCTTGCCGCCGCTATAGCCGGCGATGAGGCCGATGGCAGTGCCCAGCACGGTGATGGCGATGCCGGTCGCAAAGCCGACGGAAAGCGAGCTTCGGGCGCCCCAGACGAACTGGCGGTAGACGTCGCGGCCCATCTTGGTGGTGCCGAAGACATGTTCGACGGATGGCGGCTGATGGGAGCGGCCCACACGGGCGCCAGGCTCGCCGGGGGCAATGATCGGCGCGAAGATCGCCATCAGGCACAGAGCGGCAACGATGATGAAACCGACAAGCGCCTTTTTCTGGCTGAAAATGGATCGCAGCGAAAAACTCATCGTCCAGCCTCCCTCAACCGCGGATCGACGAGACCATAGATGATGTCGACGAGGAAATTGGCGCCGAGCGTCGCCATCGTCATCAACAGCAATTGCCCCTGAATGACGGGATAGTCGCGCGCAACGCTCGCGGTAAACAGCGTCAGGCCGAGGCCGGGATAGTTGAAGACGATCTCGGTGACGATCGAGCCGCCGAAGACGGCGCCGAGTATCAGCGCAAGGTTGGTCAGGACAGGCAAAAGGGCGTTGCGCGCGCCATAGCCGAACATGACGGCGAGATTGCTGAGCCCCTTGGCCCGCCCCATGGTCACGTAATCCTCGCCGAGCACGACGATCATCGACGAGCGCATGGTCGTCTGGAATTCGCCAACGAGGAATGGCGACAGCGTCAGGACCGGCAGGATCGCATGCATGAAGACGCTGCCGAAGAAGGTAAAGTTGAAGCCCGGATCGAGATTGGGATCATAGGCATATCCCACCGGGAACCAGCGTAGCGATACCGCAAAGACAAAGAGGCTGGTGAGCGCCACGATGACCGGAGGTATCGAGAACAGGATGACGGCAAAGGGCGATACGATCGTATCGAACCGCCCGCCGCGCCGCCAGGCCGAGATTGCGCCGAGCACGACGCCGACGCACAGCGAAAAGATGATCGCCGTTACCACAAGGAAGACGGTCCACAGCGTGGCACGGCTGAGCACCTGGACCACCGTCTGCGGATAATATTTGACCGAAACGCCAAGATCGAAGGTGGCGAGCCCTTTGAGATAGTCGAGGAACTGCATCATGATCGGCTGATCGATCTCGCCGAAGCGCGCCTTGATCGCCTCGACGGCCGCAGGGGTGGCCCGCGGCCCGAGCTGGGCTACCATGGCGTCGACGGGACTCCCCGGCATAAGCCGGGGAAGAATGAAGTTCACGACGATCGCGAAGGCCAATGCCACCGCGTAGACGCCTAGGCGCCGGCTTGAAATACGCATGTCTGCTTCCTTGGCTTGGGTCTTAGAGGACCGGCTTGAGACGCAGCAGATGCATGAGGCGCATGCGGTTGTTGTCGTGGTTTTCCGGGTTCATGACCGGAGCTTTGTCGGTGACCCAACCCGTAAACCGCTTGCTGGAATACTGATACCAGGTCGGTCCGTTGAACACCGGCACGACGGGGAAGTCGTCGGCAATCAACACCTGAATATCGTTGAAGATCTTCTTGTGATCGGCGTCGGCGGACGACTTCCGATATTGATCGAAGAGAGCGTCGAGCTTCGGATTGGAGTAGCGCGGCGCAGCGACGGTAAGCTTGCCGGCATAGGCCGTCGACAGGCTCTGGTAGTAGCCCTGGAACGGCGTGGCGCTGTCGGCGCGCGAGTTCATGACGACATCGAAGCTGCCATCGAGAAGCTGCTTGCGCCATTGCTCGTATTCGGGCGTCGCGACGGAAGCATTGATGCCGACGGCACGCAGGCCTTCGACGGCGATTTGCACCGCATCGATCCAGTCGGTCCAGCCGTTCGGCACGATCACCGGGAAGGTGATCGGCTTGCCGCTCGGCGTCGTGCGGAAGCCGTCGGCGCCCTTCTTGTAGCCGGCGTCATCGAGAATCTTGTTCGCCTTGGCGGTGTCGAAGCCCATGAAGGCATCCTTGTCACCTTCAGCAGCCTTGTTGCGCCAGCTTTCGAAACGGGGCGGCAGGCCGCTCGCATGCAGATTGACGACCGGATAGCCGAAGCCGGCGATATCGACCATCGACTTGCGATCCATCGCCAGGCTGAAGGCGTGACGGAAGTTGAGATCCTTGAAGGCCTCGAGGTTGCCGGCATTCGTCGACTTGAAGTTCATCTCGAAGGCGACGGTTTCGGCCGGCGGCTGCCAATAGCCATTGTGCTGAGCATCAAGCGCGACGAAGGTCTTGTCGATCTGCGGCAGGAACGAGCCGATCCAGTCGACGGTGCCTTCCGGCAACAGCGCCAGCATCTGGTCGTTGCCCGAGATCTGCGGCAGGCGCAGGCAATCGACATGCAGCGAGGCGGCGTCCCAGTAATTCGGATTGCGGCACTGTTCGTAGATCTGCGGCGTGAAACGGCGGACTTCGGTCATCGGCCCGGAACCCACCGGCTTTTCGTTCTTGAAAGCGACCGGATCGGCGACGCCCTTCCAGATATGCTCCGGCACGACGGCCAGATCGGCGAGCGACTGGGGAAACTCGGAATTCACGTCCTTGAGCTTGATCGTCACCTGGGTCGGCGACGGCGCCTCGACGGATGCGACCGTCTGGCCGACACCGACGGTATCGACGGCAGGATTCTTCAGCATCAGGTCGATCGTGTACTTCACATCGGCCGAGGTCAGCGGCTGGCCGTCCGACCACTTCACGCCGGGGCGCAGATCGTAGGTGATCGACTTCAGATCGTCGGAAAACTTGTAGTTCGTGGCCAGGCGCCAGACGGGCTTGCCGCCGTCATGGGCATTGAAGATGACCAGCGGCTCATAGATGAAATCCATCGTGCTCTGGCGGCGGCCGGCCAGATCGAAGGGATTGAAATTACTGACCCAACTCGTCTGCTCCTCGATATGCATCGTCAGCACGGACTCGGCTGCCGAGGCGCCCCCCGTGCTGAATGCGAGCGATGTGCCGAGCGCTGCCGTTGCCAGCCACGACGTGCGTTGGAAGAGATTGCGCAATCTGCTTTTCTTCAGTCCCATTCTCTGCTCCCTCTCGTTGACCTCAACTAGTCAATCAAATTGATTTAATCGTGAGTTTGCGCAGCCGTCAATCCGCTGATTGGAAATCAACAGGCGACGGCATGAGCGCTCACGCGCGTTTGCTGATGATGAAGCGGCGATCTGTCGCAATCGAAATCATGGGAGGATTGGCGGCCTTCAGACGCAGGCCGATGAGCCAAAAATCTATCCGGAGGCCAACATTGAGAGCCGTCTTCGCAACTAGAACGGAGCGTAGCCAATATTCGACTTATGAGGATTGCGCGCAGTGGGAAATCCGACCCGACCCGAGCTGCAACGGCGTCAGGATCTGCCGCCGGCCTATGATCTGCGGCGGCAAGTCGTGCGCCGCAATCGCTTGATAACGAGATGGCTCCGCCCTGGGCGACAGGAAGCGGAGCCTTGAATCGTCAGAGAGTATGAGTTCAGTCGAGCGGCTTGTACGCGATGACGTCCATCTCGACCTTCACATCCACCATCATCGGCGATTGAACGGTCGAGCGCGCCGGCGGATGATCGATGAAATGCTTCTGGAACACCGCGTTGAAGCTCGAAAAATCGCGGGCATCGTCAAGCCAGGCATTGACCTTCACGACATGTTCAAGAGTGCAATCGGCAAGGGCAAGCACGTCCTTGATATTGGCGATGACCTGCTCGGTCTGCGCGGCGATATTGCCGACGATAACCTCGCCATCGACCGTTGGGACCTGACCCGAAACATAGACGTAATCGCCGGCACGGACGGCCTTGGCGAAAGGACGGCGCTGGCCGCCAGCCTGATTATCGGCGATATCAAAACGGATCAGTTTGTTCTTGCTCATGATCTACTCGGCCTCTCTTTGTTATCGAAATCTGCGGTCGCCAACATCTCAAAACGACGGGACGAGGCGCGCGACTCCTGTGCGCCCCTCCATATCCGCCACGGCAGGGACGCGCCAGATCGTTTCACCGCCGCATGCCTTCTTCTTCAGGCAGGGAGGGAAATCCGTGCGAACCGGCACGTCCGCGTCGCCCGTCATCGCTCTTGCGTTATGCGAAGCGTGATGATTTCATCATATGATTGCTTGAGGTTCAGGAGGAGACATCATGACGGAACTCGCGCAGTCCCTTGCTTCCATTCGCATTCCGGATCTCGCCGGCAAGCGTGTGCTGATCACAGGCGCTTCGACCGGCATCGGCGCAGCTCTCGTCCTCGCGTTTGCGGCACAGGGCATGAAGGTCGGCCTCCATTTCAATGCCAGCCGCGAGCCTGCCGAGCGGCTGGCCTCAAAGATCAGGGATAGCGGCGGCACGGTACATCTGATCCAGGGCGATGTCTCCCAGGACGGTCAGACCGAACGGGTCGTGAGCGAAGCCGCCGAAGTCCTGGGTGGCCTGGACGGGCTGGTGAACAATGCCGGTGGCATGCTCGGCCGGCTTCCGACCGCCGAAATGACCGACGAGCACTATGAGCGCGTGATGAACCTCAACGCCCGCTCGGTGCTTGCCGCAACCCGGGCCGCCCACCCTCACCTCAAGAAGCAAGGCGGCTTCATCATCAACACCACGTCGATTGCCGCCCGCAACGGCGGCGGCAACGGCGCGATCCTCTATGCCGCCTCCAAGGGCTTCGTCTCGACCATCACGCATGGTCACGCCAAGGAATTCGTCAACGACAAGATCCGCGTCAATGCGGTTGCGCCCGGCGTCATCGCAACGCCGTTCCACGAACGCTACACCAATGACGAACAGATGGAGTTGCAGCGCAAGACCATCCCTATGGGCTTCGTCGGCACGCCGGAGGATTGTGTCGGCGCCTATCTGTTCTTGGCATCCGCGACACTGTCCGGCTATATCACGGGCCAGGTGATCGAAGTCAATGGCGGCCAGTTGATGCCGTAAACCGCTGGCGACGATCGACTTTCTGCGCCGGGCAATGCTAGTCTGCGTCCGGCGCAGCTTTCGTGCCGCAGGGAGATGGAGCGCATGCGAATGGCAAAGACGCCCATTGAGAACCGGACCATCACCTCCGTTCAATTGACACATCCCGAGCGGGTCTACTGGCCCGGCGACGGCATCAGCAAACAGGATCTGCTCGATTATTACGCTTTGGCCTGGCCGCGAATGGCGCCTTTCGTCGTCAATCGACCTCTGGCGCTTTTGCGTTGTCCCGACGGCATAGAAGGGCCGCGCTTCTTCCAGAAACATGCCTGGAAAGGCATCAACCCCCATATCGTCGAGATTGCCGATCCCGAGAACAAGGAGAGCGCCAAGCTGCTGAAAATCGAGGATTTCGACGGTCTTGCCGCGCTCGTCCAATCCGCCGCACTCGAAATACATCCCTGGGGCACGACCATCGACCATTGGGAAAAGCCCGACATGATCATCATGGACCTCGATCCCGGCGAGGATATCAGCTGGAACGAAGTCATTGCAGCCGCACGGGAAATTAAGGAGCGCTTCGCCACACTCGGCCTTGCTTCATTCGTCAAGACCTCCGGCGGCAAGGGGCTGCATGTGGTCGCCGCCCTCAAGCCTGCGGCGACCTGGCCGCAGGTCAAGGGTGTGGCCGAAGCAATGGCGCATTCGATGAGCGCCGACAATCCAGACAAATATCTATCCGTCGCCAGCAAGGCAAAGCGGACTGGCCATATCTTCATCGATTATTTGCGCAACGGCCGCGGCAACACGGCAGTCGCACCCTATTCGACGCGAGCAAGGCCCGGAGCCGCCGTTTCCATGCCGCTCGGATGGGAAGAATTAAACGACAGGATCGGGCCGGCTTCCTTCACTGTCCGGAATGCTGCCACGCGCCTCGGCAACTCCAGCACCGACCCCTGGGCCGACTTTTTTGAAGCGGCGTCGGAGCTGAAGAGCTAATCTATATCAGGAATGGGACCAGAGCAGGCGTGCTGGCCTTGTAGTCGGCATAGGCGCTGCCGAAGGTCTCGCTCATCCAGCTTTCCTCGATGTGGACGCGGCGCAAGATTGCATAGAGCACGGCGGCGATGGCCAGCGCCGCGGCAATATCGCCACGTGCAATGGCCGAACCGATGATGGCGAGCATTAGGCCGGAATAGATCGGATGACGCACCAGCGCATAGGGACCGGAGCGGATCAGCGCGTGACCCTCCTTGAGGGTGATGACGCCGCTCCAGTTGCGGCCGATATGGATGCGGGCCCATACGGCAAAGGCGAGGCCGATGAAGGTTAAGGCCGCGCCGATGCCATAGGTCGTCAAATCATGCGCAATAATGGGAATTTGCAAAGGGCCGAGCCAGGAAGGCCGCGCGGCCAGAAGAAAGGCGCCGATCCAGATGGGCGCTGTATTGCCAAGTCGCGACAGCGGATCCTCCTGCCGCACGGTCTTCTTGACGCCAAAAGAGGCGAAAAGCCAGATCAGCAGCCAGAGGATCCAGCAGGCAGGAATGAATTGATAGATGAGCATTGCTCACGCCATATCTCTATCCAGCTCCGGATAGCGCCGGAAAATGCCGTTCTCGTTGAAGGGAATGCGGCGATCCGATCGAAGATAGCGTGCAATGTTTGGCCGTTTCATGACAGCCGCGTGCAGGGCGCTCAAGTGCGGATAGCGATCAGGGAAATGCGCGGTGGCACGTGGAAAAGCATAGCGCAAGCCCTCGTAAACCTGGAAGAGCGATAGATCGACATAGGTCAATCCGCCACCGAAGATATGCGCCGGTCCCTGCGGATTCTGTTGCAGAACGCGTTCGAAATAGCCGAGATATTTGGGGATGCGATTGCCGATGAATTCGGCAGCCCGTGCCTTGGCCTCCTCCTTCTGATCCTCGTAGTATTTCGAGGTGGCAATGGGATGATGGGTGTCATGGACTTCAGCGACAAGATCGGTGATCGTCAGCTGCAGGCCGTTCAGCACATGACGCTGCGCTTCCTCCTTGGGCGCCAGGCCGAGCGTCGGTCCCAGATACATCAGTATGTTTGCCACATGCGGAATGATCAGATCGCCATCCTTCAGGAACGGCGGCGCAAACGGGATATCGGCATCGGATCTGCCGCCCATGATCGCCATCATGGCCGATATTCCCTGCCCCTTGCTTGCCGGACCACGGCAAACATCGATGTAATCGGCGCCCGCCTCCTCCAGCGTCAGCCGTACGAATTCGCCGCGCCCCTGAATACTGTCCCAGTAGTAAAGCTCGTAAGGCATCTGGCCTCTCCCCGGTGAGTGCATTGCCGCCGTCGCAGATCGATGCACCAGCTACCGCGTGCCGACCGTCGTGTTCTTGGCGGCAGGACGACTCTGCTTGCCTCTGCAGAAACTTATCATCGGTATCGCGAAACGGAAGAGCAGACCTCCTCAACGAACCTTCGGAGAAGGGCAAGGGGAAAACTCTCGCCGGCGTCTAGGAATGACTACGATGTTCATGGCGCTTGCGGGTCGCGGCCGCCTTCTTTGCTGATGCTGAACGCTCGGCCGCCGGCCGGTTTGCAGACGCGCGACCGCCAATCCTGCCACCCTTCTTTGAGGATTCATGACTTTCCTTGTGACCGCGACCGGAGCCGGATTTCTTACCCCCGCCGCTTTCCTTGTTCACCGTTGCCCATGCGCGGCGTTCGGCTTCGTCATGGGAAACGCCACGCTCCTCATAGCTTTCCTCGATATGCTCCGCTTTACGCTTCTGCTTGTCCGTATAGGCGGATTTGTCTCCACGCGGCATGGTCTTTCTCCTTGTTGCGGATGAAAGACCAACCCGGCGTCACGGAAAAGGTTCCGATATCTGGCCGGGCGATCCGCGATTGATCGCCCCAAACCATGAACGTCGATCACGCCGGGGCGCGACGCGGTGTTTGGCCGACGCGGGAAAGAACAGCCCAACGGAGCGGTCTATGATGAGAATGAGGATCAATGCCGCCAGAAGATAGAGAGCTGCGAGAACGAGGAGAGACGTCACCGCATTGCCTCCGCACGGCCGACGAAGATGCGAGCTGCGACGATCGACAAAACAACAACTTCCAGATCATCGAAATAGCTATGGCGCATGGTCAGGCTCCCTACCCGTTCCACTACCATCGATGTGTGACAACTATTTTGTGCCTCGAGCCCAAGATACAGAAATTATTACAGATATCTCGATGGGCGCAGTCAAAACGAGCGGCTCGACGTTCATCATCGAGCCGCCCTCACCGCCGCCGCATCTCGAAAGGCGGGACTTGTGCTAGGCCTTGGCTTTGACAGTCTTTTTAGTGGTCGGTTTCGCAACAGGCTTGTCCGCTATCTCCTCGATACCGGCAGTCGTGGCCGGCTTCCGCGTCGCCTTGGCTTTGACGCCGAGCTTGCTTTCCTTGCCGACGCTCTTTTCAAGCGCGACACGCTCGCTGTCTGCCTGCTGCCAATGCATGACATCACGGCCGGAAGGATAACCTTCTTCCTCCCAGATTGCATAGGCACGCTTCTTGATCCATTCGTCCCGAGATTCCAACATCTGCTGTTCTCCGTTCGCATCAATGAACATGGTTGGTGAACAATGCCCGTTCTTGAAATGCGGGCTTTCATGCCTCCCCCGAGCAGCCAAGACCCCATGCTTCCACAGGAACCATGGGGCGATCCCCTGAGTCTTGACGCTCGAACCGCAGGGGCGCTTCGCATTAGGAATGCAGATTACCGTGGGAATGATAGCGAAGCAGCCGAAACGTCATCAATATGTACGCGGTGGCGATCCTGTTCAATTAAAAATATCTAATACAACCGGGTTTCTCACTAAAAACGAACATGCCTTAGAGATTGTAAGGCAGCTGATTGCAGCTTTCGCGGTCGAAGATATACTCCCCGGCATGATCGACCTCGTGGCTGCCCGTTGGGGCCAAATCCTTGCCATCCTCTCCATCGCCATGGGAGCGGCGGCCGCAATCCACGCAGCAATGACAAAAGAGGATGTCCGCGCCGCAATCGGTTGGGTCGGTGTCGTCATCCTGTCGCCGATAATCGGCGCGATGCTATATGCCGTCGCCGGCATCAACCGCATCCGCCGCGCCTCGCTCGGTTCGCAGCGCGACGCGCTCTTTCGCGAGAGTGCAACCGGTGAGCTTGCGAGCTTCGACGCCGACGACGATCAGGTGCGGCGGCTTTTCGGCGAGCGGTTCGGCTCGATGAAGACGCTCGGCGACCGCGTCGTGCGCTATACGATGAGCACGGGCAACACCATTGAGATGCTGGCTAGCGGTGACGCGGCCTATGCCGCGATGAAAGCTGCCATCGACGGCGCCGAGCGCGCCATTCTGATGGAAACTTATATATTCGACCGCGATCCGATCGGCCTGCGTATCGCCGATGCACTGATCGAAGCGGTCAAGCGCGGCGTCAGTGTGCGCGTCCTCATCGATGCCGTCGGCGCCCGCTATTCCGTGCCGAGCATCATGGGCCATCTCAGCGAGGGCGGTGTCGACGTCGCCGTGTTCAACGGCAATGTCATCATCGGCCTCAGATTGCCCTATGCCAATCTGCGCACCCACCGCAAGATTCTGAGCATCGACGGGCGGATCGCCTTTACCGGCGGCATGAATATACGCCAGGGCTTCACGCGCGAATTCGCCCATGAGCAAAGCGCGCGCGACATGCATTTCTGCGTCACGGGTCCGGCGGTCGCCGATCTCTTCAACACCGCCGCCGAAGACTGGCGCTTCGCGACAGGTGAAGTTCTGGACGACGGCGAATGGCGGATTGCGGCGCCTGCCAACGAGCCCGGAGCGCCGGTCTTCATGCGTGTCGTTGCCTCGGGGCCAGACCGCAGCCTGGAAACCAATCACAAGATGCTCATCGGCGCGCTATCGGTGGCGCATAAGTCGATCCGCATCATGTCGCCCTATTTCCTGCCGGATCGGGAGCTGATCAGCGCTCTGGTGACGGCGGCCAGACGCGGTGTCGAGGTCGACGTCGTCGTGCCGACGGCCAACAATCTCGTGCTCGTGGATCGCGCGATGACGGCGCAGTTCGATCAGATGCTGAAAAACTATTGCCGCATCTGGCGTGCGGAAGGGCCATTCAATCATTCCAAGCTTTTGGCAATCGATGGAGTATGGGCCTATGTCGGTTCGTCCAACCTGGATCCACGCTCGCTTCGGCTGAATTTCGAGGTGGATCTCGAGGTGCTCGATCGTGGCTTCGCGGACACGATCGAAGCGCATATCGGCGCAATCCTGGAAACGGCACATCCGGTCGATCTGGATAGGCTGCGGGCAAGACCCTTCGTCGTGCGGCTCATCGAGAAGGTCCTCTGGCTCGGTTCGCCCTATCTCTGATGGGTTCCACATGGACAATCTGCCCTTGTCGCAGCCTTTTTACATGACAAGGCCTAGGATCGCTTCTTATAATCCCAAACAGGTGCCAGACATGATCTGAGCAAGGAACGGCCGACGGATCGATGCGAAAAAAGAAAGAAAGTCTCCGTGCGAGCATTCTGGAAAGCCTGAAGAACCGAAAGAACTCGCACCCAAGACCGGCAAGCAAGCCGGACCGTCCCGAAGGCACGCTGATCGCCTCCTACAATGTCCATAAATGCGTCGGCGCCGACCGCCGCTTCGATCCGGAAAGAACCAGCCGGGTCATTCATGAAATCGACGCCGACGTCATCGGTCTGCAGGAAGCCGACACCCGCTTCGGGGAGCGCACGGGGATTCTCGATCTGCGCCGGCTCGAACGCGAAACCGGGCTCATCCCGGTACCGATCACCGGCACCAGCAAGGCACATGGCTGGCACGGCAATGTCGTTCTTTTCAAGCAGGGCACGGTCCGCGACGTGCATCAGATCAAGCTGCCCGGGCTTGAGCCACGCGGCGCACTGATTGCCGAGATAGAGCTGGCACACGGAGGGAGCATTCGGATCATCGCTGCCCATCTCGGTCTGCTGCATCGCTCGCGCGCCCAGCAAACGCGGTTGATCGTCGATCTCATGAATGACGGCAGCGAAATGCCGACCATTCTGCTCGGCGATCTCAACGAATGGCGGCTGGGTGACCGTTCGTCGCTCAATACTTTCCAGACTGCCTTTGGCCCCCTCCCTCCGGCCGTACCGAGCTTCCCCTCGACGCTGCCGCTTCTGGCGCTCGATCGCATCATGGCAAACCGCCGCGGCATAATCTCGGCGGTCGAGGTGCATGACTCGCCATTGGCGCGCGTGGCGTCGGATCATCTGCCCATCAAGGCCGTCGTCAGCCTTGAGGCATCCGAGGCGGAAGCCCGGTCACGGTCGCAAACGGCTTAGCGAGGTTCGGCACGTCGCCCGCACTGAAGATATATGATGACCGGCAAAAGCCCATATTGTAACCACACGATAACGAGATCGATCGGGAGACAACCATGCTGAAAACTCTATTGCTGACCGGAGCCGCCGGTGGCGTCGGTCAGGCAATCAGGCCGCTTCTGTCGCAGATCGCCGAGAATGTCGTGCTCTCAGATCTCACTCCCATCCGCGACCTGCGCCCGAACGAACGATTCGTTGCCTGCGACCTCGCCGATCGCAGCGGCGTGGACGCGCTGGTTACCGGGGTCGACGGCATCATCCATCTCGGCGGGATCTCGGTGGAAAAGCCCTTCGATTTGATCCTGCAGGGCAATATTCTCGGACTATACAATCTCTACGAAGCTGCCCGCGCAGCCGGCAAACCGCGCATCGTCTTTGCCAGCTCAAACCACACGATCGGCT
The DNA here is from genome assembly GCF_000359745.1 of Rhizobium freirei PRF 81. Lineage (GTDB taxonomy): Bacteria > Pseudomonadota > Alphaproteobacteria > Rhizobiales > Rhizobiaceae > Rhizobium > Rhizobium freirei. The sequence goes on along the minus strand of NZ_AQHN01000013.1, from coordinate 192,530 downwards.
TTTACCGCCGCGACGAGCGCATCGACAACAAAGTGCCGACACGGCCGGATTCCCTCTACGGCGTTTCCAAAGTATTCGGCGAGGCGGTCGCGAGCCTCTACTTCGACAAGTTCGGCCAGGAAACCTTGTCCGTGCGCATCGGCTCCTGCTTTCCGGAGCCGCGCAATACGCGCATGCTGGCAACCTGGTTCAGCGTGCGGGATTTTCTATCCCTCTGCGGCCGCGCTTTCGACGCGCCGCGCCTCGGTCATACCATCATCTACGGCGTTTCCGACAATGACGAGCAATGGTGGGATAACAGCAACGCTGCCTTCCTTGGCTGGAAACCGCAGGATAACGCCGCTCATTGGCGGGCTGAAATTCTGTCGAGAACGCCCCAGGACGATCCGAACGATCCGGCGGTCATCTACCAGGGCGGCGGCTTTGCCTCAGCCGCCCACCCGGAGGATTGACGGTCAAAGGCTGCTGCGGAACAGCTTCCACCGGGTCGGCCTGAAAGCGATGCGATTGCGGTCGAGCGCATCGGCCTTGTTCGGTGGCAACTCGATCTCGATAGGCTCATACTCGCTGCCGATGTTGATCTCGAGGTGGCGAGTACCCGCAACGCGGCGGCTGGCGACAAGCAGGCCGGCAATTGCGCCGCCGTCGCCATCGCGAAGTTCGATATCGTGCGGCCGGAAATAGAGATCGGCCTCGCCATCCGGCTCGTGCGGCGTACTGAGCCCCAGCGGCTTGTCGTCGAACCAGATCTCGCCACTGGCGATGCGAACCTTGACGCGATTGGATTGGCCGATGAACCCGTAGACGAAGGGTGAGTTCGGCGCGTCGTAGATTTCGTCCGGCGTACCGACCTGCTCGACGGTCCCCTTGTTGAGCACGACGACGCGATCGGCCAGCTCAAGCGCTTCCTCCTGATCGTGCGTCACGAAAACGGTGGTATGGCCAGTCCGATCGTGGATCTCCCGCAGCCACTTGCGCAAGTCCTTGCGTACCTGCGCATCGAGAGCACCGAAAGGCTCGTCGAGAAGCAGGACATTCGGTTCGACGGCCATGGCACGCGCCAGCGCCACGCGCTGGCGCTGGCCGCCGGAGAGCTGGGCCGGATAGCGCTTTTCCAGGCCGTTCAGCTGTACAAGCTCCAGCAGTTCCAACGCGCGCCGGCGAATTTCATCGCGCGGCGGACGCCGCGATGCCGAGCGGACCTTCAGACCGAAAGAGATATTGTCCAGCACCGTCATGTGCCGGAACAGCGCGTAGTGCTGAAACACGAAGCCGATATTGCGCTGCTGCACGGTCTTACGCGAAGCATCATCCTCGCCGAAGAATATCCTGCCGTCCGTCGGCGTTTCCAACCCGGCAATCAACCGCAGCAGCGTCGTCTTGCCGGAACCGGACGGGCCGAGAAGCGCAATGAGTTCGCTGGATCGGATATCCAGAGAAACATCGTTGAGTGCCGGAAAACGACCGAATTCCTTGCGCAGATTTTGAACGCGAACTTCCATCAAGAATTCCTTCAGTGACGCCGGCTGGCTGCGATCTCTTCGCTGTAGCGCATTTCCAGTAACGTCTTCAGTATAAGTGTGACCAGGGCAAGCAGAGCCAGGAGCGTGGCAACGGCGAAAGCGCCCGAGAAATTATATTCGTTGTAGAGGATCTCGACCTGCAGCGGCATGGTGTTGGTTTCGCCGCGGATATGACCCGAAACCACCGAAACGGCGCCGAATTCGCCCATAGCGCGGGCATTGCAGAGCAATACGCCGTAGAGCAGGCCCCATTTGATGTTCGGCAGCGTGACGTGCCAGAAGGTCTGCCAGCCATTGGCTCCCAGGGAGAGCGCCGCCTCCTCGTCTGCACTGCCCTGCTCCTGCATCAGCGGGATCAGCTCGCGGGCGACAAAGGGAAAGGTGACGAACATGGTTGCCAGGACGAGCCCGGGCACCGCGAAGAGGATCTGTATGCCGTTGCTCTGCAGCCAGGGGCCGAGCACACTGTTCGAACTGAACAGAAGCACAAAGACCAGGCCGGATATGACCGGAGAAACGGAGAACGGCAGATCGATCAGTGTCGTCAGGAATGCCTTGCCCTTGAACTCGAACTTGGCGATCGCCCATGCGGCGGCAACGCCGCAGACGAGGTTCAGCGGCACGCTGATGCCCGAGACAATCAGTGTCAGCCGGATGGCTGCGAAAGTCTCTTCGTCGACCAGAGCTTCGAAGAAGGTCCCGATCCCCTTGCGAAAAGCTTCAACAAAAACGGCAGCCAGCGGCAGCAGCACCATCAGCGTCAGGAAGACGAGCGAGATCAGCACGAAGGTGATGCGCGCCACCCGGCTTTCGGTGATGACGGAATGACCGGTTTCGGCGGTGCCGGAAAGATCATGCGCCATAGCCATATCTCCTTCTGCTCCAGGCCTGAATGAGGTTGATGATCAAAAGCATGGTGAAGGAAATGAGCAGCATCACCGTCGCGATCGCCGTTGCCGCGGAGTAATTATATTCCTCGAGACGAATGACGATGAGCAGAGGGGCGATTTCCGAAACATAGGGCTTATTGCCGGCGATGAAGATCACCGATCCGTATTCGCCGGCCGCGCGGGCGAATGCCAGCGCAAACCCTGTCAGCGCGGCAGGCGCCAATCCCGGCAGCAGCACACGGGTTATCGTTTGGAAACGTGATGCGCCAAGGGTCGCCGCCGCCTCCTCGACTTCGCGGTCAATCTCTTCCATGACTGGCTGCGCGGTGCGCACCACGAACGGCAGACCGACGAAAATCAGCGCGATGACGATGCCGACAGGAGTGAACGCGATCTTGATGCCGAGCGGCGTCAGGAACTGGCCGATCCAGCCGTTCGGCGCATAGAGCGTCGTCAAGGCGATGCCGGCCACCGCCGTCGGCAAGGCGAACGGCAGATCGACCATCGCATCGAGGATACGCTTGCCGGGAAAGCGATAGCGCACCAGCACCCAGGCCAGGATAAGGCCGAGTACGGCATTGACGAGCGCGGCGGCAAAGGCACCGCCAAAACTCATGCGCAGCGCGTAGAGCGTGCGCACGTCAAGGGCGAGGGCCCAGAATTTCTCCCAGCCGAGAGCGCTGCTTTTCCACAGCAGTCCCGACAGCGGAATGAGAACAATGAAGATGAGCCAAGCCAAGGTAACGCCGAGCGCCAATCCGAAGCCCGGAATGACGCTCGGCTGCCGAAACCGCCACCGTTTGCGGGTTATGGAATGCATTCAGTCTTATTGCCCCGGCTTGTAGATCTGGTCGAAAACACCACCATCGTTGAAGAATTTCGGCTGAGCTTGGGCCCATCCGCCGAAATCGTCAATGGTTGCGAGCCTCAAGGCCGGGAAGCGGGCGACATCCTTGGGATCGGCCGCCTCCGGCTTGATCGGCCGGTAATAATGCTTGGCGGCGATCTTCTGACCTTCGTCAGAGTAGAGATAGTTCAGATAGGCTTCCGCGATCTTGCGCGTACCCTTGGCGTCGACATTGCCATCGACGACGGCAACCGGCGGATCGGCACGGATGGAGACGGACGGGGTCACGATCTCGAATTTATCGGGACCGAGTTCGTCGAGCGAAAGATAGGCCTCGTTTTCCCAGGCAAGCAGCACATCGCCGAGGCCGCGCTGGACAAAGGTCGTCGTCGCACCGCGCGCACCGGTATCGAGAACCGGGACGTGCTTCAGGAGCCGAGAGACATAGTCTTGCGCCTTGGCATCATCGCCGCCATTGGCCTGCTTGGCCCAGGCCCATGCCGCCAGAATGTTCCAGCGGGCGCCGCCTGACGTCTTCGGGTTCGGCGTGACGACTTCGACGCCATCCTTGACCAGATCCGACCAGTCCTTGATGGCCTTCGGGTTGCCCTTGCGCACCAGGAAGACGATGGTCGAGGTATAGGGAACGGAATTGTTCGGGAACTTGGTCTTCCAGTCGGCGGGGATCTTATGCGTCGCCTTGGCGATCGCGTCGATATCGCCCTCCAGCGCCAGCGTCACGACATCGGCATCAAGACCGTCGATAACGGAGCGCGCCTGTGCGCCGGAGCCACCATGCGAAGCCTTGATGCTGATCGTCTCACCGGTGTCCTTCTTCCACTTTGCAGCAAAGACGGTATTGAAATCCTTATACAACTCACGCGTCGGATCGTAGGAAACATTCAGAAGCGTCTTGTCCGCCGCCCAAGTCGGCGCAATCGCCGCGACCGAGAAGCCGCCGATCAAAACTGCCGTGGCAAGAAGCCGAGAAAGCTTTACCGTCTGCATGGATGAACCCCCCTTCGTTTGTCCTTAAACCCTATCAACTTGGTCGTATAAAGTAACGAAGACCGTTCCCGTTTTAAGGAACTCTGGAGAACAGCATCCCATAGAATCCGGAAAAGTGAAATCACATTCCTGATAGTCGCGCGCCGTCACAATCACCGGTATCCGGCGATCGGGTCAACCCTGAAAGATCGAATAGAGTTCAGCGGCGCTCTTTGCCTGCTTCATCGCTGCCAGCACGCCCTCCGTTCTCAGTCGCCGCGCGATAGCTGCCAGCACGTTCAGATACTCGCTGCGCCCACCCTCCCCGAAAAGCAGCACAAAGGCCCATTCGGTCGGGATATCGTCGATGGCCTCGAAGTCCACCGGGTGGGAGAAACGAACTAATAGGCCACGCGGTCTCGTCATGCCCGCGATTGCGGCATGCGGAACGGCCACACCATTGCCGATGCCGGTCGTCCCGAGCTTCTCGCGCGTTTCCAGCGCCCGCAGAACCGCCCCGCCGTCAAGGCTGAAACAGCTGGCTGCCTTGGATGACAGCATCTGCAGCGCCCGCCATTTTGTCGGGGCGGCCACTCCGATGAAGACATGCTCAGGCAGGATGATGGTGGAAAGATCCATGGTCGCTCTTAGGGGTCGGGCAATCGATAATGCTGACTATAATGCCGAGGTAACGTTCATCGTGATGCCGATCAGGAAGCGAACATTCCTGATCGCGGCGCAGAATCCCTCATCTCACTCCGGCTCGCGAAGGCGATAGCCGACTCCGGTTTCGGTGGTGATGTAATGGGGCTGATCGGGAATCTGCTCGATCTTCTGTCTGAGCTGGCGAACGTAGACACGCAGATACTGCACATCCGCCGCAGGTCCCCAGATCTGTTTCAGCAAAAACTGATGGGTCAGCACCTTGCCGGCGTGCTGGGCCAGCACGCGCAAAATATCGTACTCCTTCGGCGACAGCTTGATCTCGTTGCCGTCGACCTTGACGATGCGCTTGACCAAATCAATCGAAAGGCCGCCGGTCTGGAAGATCGCCTTTTCGCCCTGCTGCTGCAGCCGGTGGCGCAAGGCGACGCGAATGCGCGCCGCAAGCTCGTTGACGCCAAAAGGCTTGGTGATGTAGTCGTCCGCACCGCTTTCCAGTGCTTTGACGATACCGGCCTCGTCGGTGCGGCTCGACAGAATGACGACGGGGATCTGTATGCCGTCCTCGCGCCATTCCATGAGCAGGTCCTGGCCGGATTTGTCGGGTAGCCCGAGATCGAGCACGACCAAATCTGGCCGATCCTCATCGACCGAGGCCTGGGCGGCAGCGGCATTCTGGGCCTCGTTGACAACATAGCCCTGGGCACCGAGGCCGACGCGCAGCAGTTTGCGGATCGGCGGTTCGTCGTCGACGACGAGAATCTTGACGGCAGTCGTGTTCATTTCAATTCATCCAGCTTCGGGACATCCGTTGGTCTTGGCATGCGGATGGTGAAAACCGCCCCTTGGCGATCCGTTCGATTGCCGGCGGCGATGATGCCGCCCATGGCCTCGACAAAGCCGCGGCAGATGGACAGGCCAAGGCCGGTGCCCGCCCTCACCTGATCACCCTTGCGCACGCGGTAGAACGTGTCGAAGACACGCTCGAGATCGGCGGGCGGGATACCGAGCCCCTCGTCCATGACCCGGAAGACGATATTGTCGATATCGGCCCATGCCTCGAGACGAATGGCCGAACCATCCGGGGCATATTTGGCAGCGTTGTCGAGCAGGTTGAAAAGGACCTGCTCGAACAGCACCGGATCGACCTTCACCATCGGCAGGTCGGCGGGTATCTGAACCTCGACGCGATGGCGGCTCAGGATCTTCTCAGCGCGCCGCAGCGCGCTGCCGACGATATCGCCGGCATAGTGCAGAGCATAATTGGGCTCCATCGCACCGGATTCGATCTTGGTCATGTCGAGCAGGTTGACGATGAAGCGGTTGAGCCGTTCGGATTCGTCGATAACGGTCGACAGAAGATCGACGCGATCCTCATGCGGCAGCGTTTCCAGATAATCGCGCAAGGTTCCCGCGGCCCCCATGATCGCGGCAAGCGGCGTCTTCAGATCATGCGAAATCGAAGTCAGCAGCGCCGAGCGCAGCCGATCCGCCTCAACGGCCAGCTTGGCACGGTCGACATCGGCCACGAGCTGCACACGCTCGATGGCAAGCGCCGCCTGATCGGCGAGAGCATCGAGCAGCCGCTGTTGCTCCGGCGTCAGGAGCGGCCCATCGCGGCGATCATTGTCGAGACCGATGACGCCGACGGCCGTGCGGCCCGTGCGCAGCGGAACATAGAGACGCTTGGCGCCCGGCAAGGTATCGGCGCCGCGTCCGGCGGCGTGATTGTGCTCCCACGCCCAGCGCGCCGCCGCGATATCGGCGTCGTCGAGCGTGTCATCAGGCGGATAGCCAGCCTTGACGGCGATCGTGCCGTACTCTGGCAGAAGCAGGACAACCCGTAATTTGAGCATCGAAGCAAGTTGAAAGGCCGTTGCCCACAGCACATCGTCGAGCGTACCGGTGCCGGCGAGCTTCTTCGAAAACAGGTAAAGGTCCTCGGTCGTTCGCGCCCGTTGTCGCGCGGCGGCGGCTTGCCGCTGCACCGTTGCCGTCAGATTGCTGGCGATAATCGCAACGCCGAGGAAGAAGAAGAAGGCGAGCACGCTCTCGGGATCGCTGATCGTCAGCGTATAGCGGGGCGGCAGGAAGAAGAAATTGAAGGCGAGCGCGCCGAGAATGCAGGAATAGAGTGCCGGGCGCAGGCCCTGCGTCACCGCGCTGGCGAGGACCGCCATCAGGAAGACAAGCGCAAGATTGCGCACATCCAGCACCTGATCGAGGATGACGCAGAACCCGAGCGCAATGGCGACATAGAGCGTTGCCAGAACATAGCCGCGCAACTGGAAGGGAGGCGGCGAAGGCGCCACTTTGACGCCGCGCCTTGCAGGCTCTCCATCCGCATCGCTGCCGGAAATGACATGGACGCTGATATCGCCGGCCTTGCGGATGAGATCGTAGGAAACCGAACGGCGAGACCAGTCTCGCCAGGACCCGATTTTTGGCGACCCGATGACGATGTGGGTCACATTGTTGCTGGCCGAATGACGAAGCAGCTCCTCCGCCACCTCACGGCCAGGAAGGGTGATGGCCTCGCCACCGAGCTGCTCGGCAAGCCTGAGCGTCGCGGCAATCGTATCGCGCTGCGCCTCCGTCAGGCTGATCGACCGGTTGGTTTCGACGTAGACGGCAGCCCAAGGCGCGCGCAGACGCGACGCCATGCGCGCGGCATAACGCACCAGCGCGGCCGAGCGCGGATGATGATCGATGGACACAAGCACACGTTCGCCCGCAGCCCAGGGCCCAGAGATCGCATGGGCCTGCATATGGGTCAGAAGCTGGTCGTCGACGCGCTGCGCCGTGCGCCTCAGCGCCAGCTCGCGCAGCGCCGTCAGATTGCCTGGCGTGAAATAGTTGGTCAGCGCCCGTTCGGCCGTTTTCGACACATAGACCTTGCCATCGTGCAGACGCTTGATCAGGTCGTCCGGGGTCAGATCGATGATCTCGACGTCGTCAGCTAGATCGATGATCGAATCCGGCACCGTCTCCCTGACTCGGATGCGCGTGATCTGCGAGACCACGTCGTTCAGGCTCTCGACGTGCTGGATATTCAGCGTCGTATAGACATCGATGCCGCGCTCCAGAAGCTCCTTGACATCGAGGTAACGCTTCGGATGACGGCTGCCATGGGCATTCGTGTGCGCCAGCTCATCCACCAGCACCAGCCCGGGGCGACGTTTCAGAATGGCATCGAGATCCATCTCCTCGAGAGTCCGGCCCTTGTAGTCGACCGCAACGCGCGGAATGATTTCGAAGCCGTCGAGCAAGGCCTGCGTCTCGCGCCGGCCGTGGGTTTCGACCACGCCGACGACCACATCCACACCGTCGGCGACTTTCGCCTTGCCGGAGATCAGCATCTCATAGGTCTTGCCGACGCCGGGCGCTGCGCCCAGAAAGATTTTCAGCCTTCCGCGTGCCTCGGCCTTCGCTTTTTCCAGAAGCGCATCGGGCGAAGGCCTGCTCATCATATCGCGGCTGTCATCTGCCATCGGTAGCTTGTCTTTCCTGACGAGGTTGAGACGGCGCAAACCGTCTCAACCTGCTCGACTTACTGTTTCATAGAAGCATCAAGTGCCTGGTTCAATGCCAGTACATTGACGACGGGCTCCCCGAGGACACCAAGTTCTCTGGATTCGACGGAGGCGTCGACGATCGACTTGAGCTTGGCCTCATCCATATTGCGCGCCTTGGCGACGCGCGGGATCTGGAAATAGGCGGCGTCCGGCGAAATCTGAGGGTCGAGACCGCTGCCCGAGGTGGTCACCAGATCCATCGGAACCGGCATGTTCGGGTTCTGCGTCTGCAATGTCGCAGCATCGCCCTTGACGCGAGTGATCAGGCTCGAATTGGTCGGGCCTAGGTTGGAGCCGCCGGAATTGGCCGCATTGTAAGGTGCACTAACCGATTTGGTCGGGTCATTCGGGTCTGCGGCTGTCGTGGCCGACGGGCGGCCATGGAAATACCGGTCGCTGGTGAAATTCTGGCCGATGAGGCTGGAGCCGATCACCTTGCCGTCCTTCTCCACCAGGCTACCGTTCGCCTGATGGGGAAAGAGCGCCTGAGCGACGCCCGTCATGGCGAGCGGATAGGCAAGGCCGGTCAATACAGTCGTGGCGACGATCATGACGATAGCAGGTCTGATTTGCTTGAGCATGGTGAAAACTCCTTAGGCGAGGCCGATGGCGGTAATCGCCATGTCGATGGCCTTGATGCCGATGAAGGGTACGATAATGCCGCCGAGGCCGTAGATCAGCAGATTGCGGCTGAGCAGCGCGCCGGCGCCGATCGGACGATAGCGAACGCCCTTCAGCGATAGCGGGATCAGTGCAACGATGATCAACGCATTAAAGATGATGGCCGAGAGAATGGCGCTCTGTGGCGTCGCCAGACCCATGACGTTCAGCATCTTCAGCTGCGGGTAAAAGGCAATGAACATCGCTGGAATGATGGCGAAATACTTCGCGATGTCGTTGGCGATGGAAAAGGTGGTCAGCGCGCCGCGGGTCATCAGCAGCTGCTTGCCGATCTCCACGATCTCGATGAGCTTCGTCGGGTCGCTGTCGAGATCGACCATGTTGCCTGCCTCGCGGGCAGCCACGGTGCCGGTGTTCATGGCAACGCCGACATCGGCCTGGGCGAGAGCCGGGGCGTCGTTGGTGCCGTCGCCGCACATGGCGACGAGCTTGCCCTTGGCCTGTTCTTCGCGCATCAGCGCCAGTTTCATTTCCGGCGTCGCCTGGGCGAGGAAGTCGTCCACGCCGGCTTCCGCGGCGATGGCTGCGGCCGTCAGCGGATTGTCGCCCGTGATCATTACTGTGCGAATGCCCATGCGGCGCAGTTCCGCAAAGCGCTCGCGGATGCCGCCCTTGATGATGTCCTTGAGATGGATGACGCCGAGAAGGCGACCGTCACGGGCGACGGCAAGCGGCGTGCCGCCAGCCTTGGCGACCTCGTCGGCAATCGCCTGCAGCTCGCGAAGCGTCTCGCTCGAGGTTCTCGAGATCACCACCGTACCGTCGGTTCCGCCATTGGCAGCACCATCCACATAGGCAAGCACGGCGTCAACGGCACCCTTGCGGATCGACGATCCCTCCAGATCGACGCCGCTCATGCGCGTCTGGGCGGTGAAGGGCACGAAGGTTGCCTTCAGGCTCGTCATGTCGCGGCCGCGGATCGCATATTTCTCCTTGGCGAGAACGACAATGGAGCGCCCCTCCGGCGTTTCGTCGGCGAGCGAAGCAAGCTGGGCCGCATCGGCCAGATCCTGCTCGCTGACACCACGAACCGGGCGGAAGGCGGTTGCCTGGCGATTGCCGAGGGTGATCGTGCCGGTCTTGTCGAGCAGGAGGGTATCGACGTCGCCGGCGGCCTCGACCGCACGGCCCGACATGGCGAGCACGTTGAAGCGCACCAGACGGTCCATGCCGGCGATGCCGATGGCCGACAGCAGAGCGCCGATGGTGGTCGGGATCAGGGTCACGAACAATGCAACGAGCACGACCGTCTGGATCGAACCGCCGGCATAAGCGGCAAAGCTCGGGATCGTGACGGTTGCCAGCACGAAGATCAGCGTCATGCCGGCAAGGAGGATGTTGAGCGCGATTTCGTTCGGCGTCTTCTGCCGTTCGGCGCCTTCCACCAATGCGATCATGCGGTCGATGAAGGTCGAGCCGGCGGCGGCGGTGATACGCACGCGGATCTCGTCCGATAGAACCTGTGTACCGCCGGTTACGGCCGAACGGTCGCCGCCCGATTCACGGATGACAGGCGCGGACTCACCGGTGATCGCGGCTTCATTGACGGAAGCGACGCCTTCGATGACTTCGCCATCCGAGGGGATGATGTCGCCGGCTTCGACGAGAACGACGTCGCCGACCTTGAGGCTGGTGCCAGGCACCATCTTGTAGTCGGTGCGGCTGTTGCCGACCAAAAGCTTCGCCTGGGTTTCGGTGCGCGACTTGCGTAGCGAATCCGCTTGCGCCTTGCCGCGGCCTTCCGCGACGGCCTCGGCGAAATTGGCGAACAATACCGTGAACCACAGCCAGATATTGATCTGCAGCGAGAAGCCGAGATTGCCGCCGCCGGTGATGAGGTCGCGCAGGAAGAGGATGGTCGTCAGCATCGAAACGACGGCGACCACGAACATGACGGGGTTCTTGGCGAGCGTGCGCGGGTTCAGCTTCTTGAAAGCTGCGCCGATCGCCGGAACGAGGATGCGAGAATCCAGAATACTCGCTGATTTTAACTGGCTCATAAGAGGCTCCAGCGTGAAGGGGAAAACGTCAGATCGGAACGTCGCCGATCAGCCGATTAAAAATCCGAAGACGACAAGGCCGAGAAACAGGGCAACCATCGCCAACAGAATGGCGTCGGAAGCACAGGTTGTTCCGGCCGGGCCACGCCCCCTGTCGAAGGGGCGTGGATCGATTGCCTTTCTAAGCTTGGCCAAAAGCGGTTGGCTCATGACGCTCAATCCTTAAAAGGTCTGGCCTGTGATCATCGACAGATGCTCGACGATCGGTCCGAGCGCGAGCGCCGGGAAGAAGGTCAGGCCGCCAACGATCAGGATCGTTCCGACCAGCAGACCGACGAAGAGCGGACCGTCGGTCGGGAAGGTGCCGGCCGAGGCGGGAACCGTCTTCTTGGTGATGAGCGAACCGGCAATCGCGAGCGCCGGCACGATGACCAGGAAGCGGCCGATGAGCATGACGATACCGAGCGTGGCGTTGTACCATGGAGTATTGGCAGACAGACTAGCAAAGGCCGAACCGTTATTCGCCGCTGCGGAACTGTAGGCATAGAGGATCTCCGAGAAGCCGTGAGGGCCGGAATTGCCGACAGCGGCGACCGCAGAAGGCAGCACGGCCGAGATGGCGGTGAAGATCAGCATGCCGAAAGGCAGGCAAAGCACGGCAAGCATCGCCATCTTCACTTCCTTGGCCTCGATCTTCTTGCCGAGATATTCCGGCGTGCGGCCGACCATCAGGCCTGCGACGAAGATGGCGATGATGACGAACATCAGGATGCCGTAGAAGCCGGCGCCGACGCCGCCGACGATGACTTCGCCGAGCTGCAAGTTGATGAGCGGGATCATGCCGCCAAGTGCCGTAAAGCTGCCGAGCATGCCGTTGACCGCGCCGCAGGATGCCGCGGTCGTGATGACGGCGAACAGCGAGGAGGCAGCGATGCCGAAGCGAACTTCCTTGCCTTCCATATTGCTGCCCTGGACGCCAAGCGCATGGATCAGCGGATTGCCTGCTGCCTCGGCCCAGTAGGTCACGATCACGCCGGCGATGAACAGCGTGCCCATCGCGGCCAGGATGGCCCAGCCCTGACGCTGGCTGCCGACCATGCGGCCGAAGACGTTGGTCAGCGCAGCACCGATGGCGAAGATCGACAGCATCTGGATGAAGTTGGAGAGCGCGTCCGGGTTCTCGAACGGATGAGCGGAGTTGGCGTTGAAGAAACCGCCGCCATTCGTGCCGAGCATCTTGATGGCAAGCTGCGAGGCAACCGGGCCAACGGCGATCGTCTGCTGCACGCCTTCGAGCGTCGTCGCATTGACATAGGCGCCGAGCGTCTGCGGCACGCCAAGATAGACGTATACCAGCGTCAGAACGATGCAGATCGGCAGCAGGACATAGAGCGTCGCGCGGATCATATCGACCCAGAAATTGCCGATCGCCTTGCCCGAGGCGCGCGCGAATGCGCGGATCAGCGCGACGGCGATGGCAATGCCGGTTGCCGCAGACACGAAGTTCTGCACCGTCAGGCCGGCCATCTGCACGAGGTAGGACATCGTGCTTTCGCCGCCATAGTTCTGCCAATTGGTATTGGTGATGAAGCTGGTCGCCGTGTTGAACGACAAATATGGCTCAACCGCAGTCATGCCGGCCGGGTTATACGGCAAACTGCCTTGCAGTCGTTGCAGCAGGTAAAGAGCGATGAAGCCGGCGAGGCTGAACAGCAGCATGGAGATCGAATAGGTCGTCCAGTGTTGCTCTTCGCGTTCGTTCGTGCCGGCCAAGCGATAAAGCCCCCGCTCCAAGGGACGGAAGATAAAGGAGAGGAGTGTGCGCTCGCCGGTAAAGACACGCGTCATGTAACCGCCGAGCGGTTTGACGAGCAGGAGAAGGATCCCAATGTAAAGGAGGATCTGAAGCCATCCGTTGAGGGTCATGGAAGTAACTTTCCCTATCCAGCGCCGTTAGAAGCGCTCGGGGCGAATGAGAGCATAGATCAGGTAAGCGGTGAGAAAGAGCGTCACGCCGCCACCGAGAATGTAATCGAGAAGCATTGCCGTCTCTCCGACTAGAGGCTGTCGCAGGCCTTGGTATAAGCGACGCAGAGGAGGAAGAATAAAACGCCGATCCCGACAAGAATGATGTCCATCATCGATCGCGATTCCTTGCTTGTTATTGTTGACTGCAGAAACGACGAGGTAGCGCTCTCGGTGAAAGCGCCTCTTTTCATTCTGCCGAGATGAAGCGCACCTCACGTGCATCTTCGGCACGCAATATGCTGCCGAACGGCATTAAGGTTCGAGACGGCGGGAGAGCGGGAGATATAAAAATCTTATAAATGCCGGCGCGGATCGGCGTGGCAGGAAGCGGCCTTTGGATACCACGCGGAGCCCGGCGGCTTCTATCAGCTGATCAAGCGCGATTTAGCCGGGCCTGCCGCAACCGACGTGGGTCCGCGTCCGCAAGCCTGGCACGAAGGGCATGCAACTGAATGAGATCAAGCAACTAGGGTCGAACGATAACCTTGATCTCGCCCGATAGCGGGGCACTACCGACAACCTCGGCGACATCTTCAAGACCTATGGTCTTCGTCACCAGGGAATTCAGCTCCAATGCGCCGCTTGCCACCATCGCCGCAGCGCGCGAATGGGTAAAAGGGTTTAGATAAGCCGGCCTTATCTCGACCTCGTTGACGAGCAGATCGAAGGGCAGAACAGGCACTTCAAGACCCGCCGGCGTCACGCCGAACAGAACGAATGCACCCCCGCGCCGCGCCATCCTGACGCCGGTCTGCAAGGTCTCGGGAACGCCAGCACACTCGATGACGACGTCGGCGCCGCCTTGAGTTCGCTCCCGCACCAGAGCGACCGTGTCCGCGGCAGCCGGGTCGAAGGCATGTGTGGCACCTAAACGCAATGCCGCCTCGCGCCGCGACAGCTGGCGTGTGATCAAAATCACTTCACCGGCACCGGCCAGTCGTGCCAATTGCACCATCAGCAGCCCGATCACACCGCCGCCTTGGATAGCGACGGTATCGCCCGGACGAATCCTCGCCTTGTCGATGGCGTGAATGCAGCAAGCCAACGGCTCGCAAAAAGCTCCATGGACGGGATCGAGATCCGCAGGCAGCATGAACGCCTGGCTGCTTGGCACCGCGACATGCTCGGCAAAGCCGCCATCCCGGGTCACACCGATTGCGGTCAGGCACTCACAAAGGTTCGGTCGCCCGCGCCGGCAGGCCGGACAGGAGCCGCAAGCGATATTCGGATCGATGGTGACGAGCTCGCCGCCGGTGAACGCCGAAACACCGTCGCCGACCTCCTCCACAAGACCGCAGAATTCGTGGCCCAGCGTTACCGGGATCGCTGTCGGATATTCGCCCTTGAACATATGACGATCCGAGCCGCAGATGCCGGCCGCCAGCACTCGGACAATCAATTCGCCCGGCCCGGCGTTTGGCCGTTCAACGTCGCGCATGGTCAGGGACCCTACCGCTTCCAAACGTACTGACCTCATTCTCCTCCTCCGATCGTAGCGCCCCATGAGTCGATACCGCAGCATCGCTCCCTTCGACATACTATAGCGCGATACCTTGCGGCGTGTAGAACCCGGCCTGCAAGACAGATGCGAAATGCATTTCCGTCACGTCGACCAGAAGGACCGACTAACACGAATGCCACCCGTCGCCGTTGCCCTCCAAGACAGCGGATCGACCGGCCTTGAAAGAGGCGCGGACAATAGGTCAGGGCGGAGGTGGCATCGTTTCCGCGCCCATCCCGTTCAAGGGTTCCGGGAGTTTCAGGAGAATCTGTCAAGGCCGGCGGCAGCTGCCGCTCAAATGCGGAATCTTCGACAGGCAAAAGGAACACTATCGGCTGAGCGCCCCCCCCCCACTTTCGAGGGGCGATCTCTTTATCGACGGCAGATTCAGCCGTGGCGGGATTCCGTTCCCTGGATCGCCGAAAGTATCCAGTCCGCACCGGGCTTACGCACGAAAGTCCAGAGCTCGACCGTTTCCGAGGGGTTGCGATCGTCGCCATCGACGAGCTTGCCCGTCGTGCGATCGAGCATGGCGTCGATGCTGGAATAACGCATCGCAAGCGTCGCATATTCGGCATTGTCCTCGCGCCAGGCTTCAGCGGTATCGCCCTGCAGCAGGCGAACGTCAGAGACGCTGTTGCGCACGCCGTTGGTGGCGTTTTCGCCAAGCTCCTCCGCCAGGTAGGACATTGCCTCCGGCGTCGTCAGCCGGCGCAACGTGGCATAGTCTTCCTTGCCATAGGCCGTCTGAACTTCGGTGAGGAGCCGCTCGAAACGATCAAGATCCGCCTGCTGCAGCCCGATCTCGTCGCTGGCCTGCCGCGTTTTATGTGCCGCCGCCGTTCCGCCACCGATCGTCGGGATCGAAAAGGAGGGGCGCGGCGACGCACCGGCATTGTTCATCGGGTTCGTATTGTGGGATTGGCCCGTCCCCGGTGCCGCATATTGCGTGCGCTGGCGATTTGCAAAGAACCGCATGGCAAAGCTGATCAGCAGCACGATCAGGCCGATCTGCAGCAACATGCCGAGGAAGCCCATGCCACCGCCGAAGCCATGGCCGAGCAGCATGCCGAGAAGACCACCGGCGATCAATCCGCCGATCATCGATCCGCCGAAACCGCCGAAGAAGCCGGGGCGCTGCTGGCCGCCGATCGGCGGTTGCGTGGTGGTTTGCGGCTGCTGCGGCCGAGGTGTCATCGTCCGGTCGATCGGAGCGGCTTGCGTCGGAGCCGTCCGCGTTGTGGCAGGCGTGTCGAAAGTCCGCGTTCCGCGGCTGCCGAACCCGCTGGAGCCGGCACGACGTGCGTCGGCAACATCGAAGGTCGCTAGAGCGGAAGCGGTAGCGAGGACGACGATGGCTGCGATCTTGGCAAAACGGGAAACGACCCTGAGCATTTGCTCTCCTGTGATTGAGCGGAATAACGATTTTGGCCAGATATGGGGATGCCGAGCTGCGATTGTAAGTTGGTGCGCCTCCAAATTTCAAACCACAGCGCGCTATACATTAGCCGGCTCGATGGGTTTTGCCTCGAACATCCCGGAAATATTGAGCTTTCAGGCCCGCAGATCGGGCGACGGCCCTCGCCGGCAAAGCCTAGTTTTCCTCGGCGCCTTCGAGCAAGCCGTCATAAACCTCCATCAGCGCATTGGTGATCGCCTGCCCGAGCGCATTGCCGGCGGCACGGACATCATCGTCCGCGCCATCGCGCGCCGCCCTGGCGAGTTCGAAGCCCTCGCCGCTGACGATCTGCTTTGCCACTTCGATGGCCCAAAGGCCGAAGTCGCCACGGTTGTCGATCTTGATCGGGTCTTCCATCACCTGTCCTATTCACTCGTCTTCATTCACGGCTACCAGGCTCTATACGCTCAAGCTGAGCAAAGCGAGCATTGATGCGCGGGCGGCGAGAACGTTTCCCACTATCAGCAGCCAACATATCGCGTTCTCGATCGGATATGGGGCATTATGGCGACCGTTCACTCCAGGAGAGCGCCTCGATAGGACGCTGAGTCTGTTCGCAAAGGCGGATCGCGGGAATTGCGGCGGGAAGCGCTCATGCGATCGCCGACGCCGTCAACGGCGCCGCATCACCGGGATTCGAGCCGCCACAAGGGCAAAAGAGGCTGCTGAAGCGCTGGAAATTGTGGAAATGCGCCTTTCCGAGCCCTCAAAGACCAACAGCCCCCGTGACAATGAACGGCTGCAATGGAAATGATTCCGCTGTAACCATTGCGGGGAAGCATCATGACCACCACGAATGAAATCGCAGACAAGATTGCCGCTGACCACAAGCTGACCAAGGCTCAGGGCAAGGCAATCGTCGAAGCCGTTTTTGCCTCCATCGCCGGGGCAGCGTCTTCCGGCGCCGAGACCTCCATTCCGGGTTTTGGCAAGTTCAAGGTGAGTGCGACGTGAAAGTCGCCTAAGTAATTGTTTGTACGGGATTTATATTCCGGGACAAACCTGATGTTCCGTCATCAGTAGCCTACCGGCACATGCGGGACTGGTAACGGTCCGGTTTGAAGCTGCCGGGACAATGTAGCCGGGCCTTCGGGCCATGCCGATGTCGTGAGGCTGAGGCATCTTCTGCGAGCATCAATGCGGATGGGGCGCTAGGCTGGGTGGTATGATCAATGCAAATGAACTGCTGATAAACGTCGTGAAATTTGACAAGCCAAAGATGCTGACAGGCTTGAACCAAAAGGTGTGCGGTCGGATGCTTCTCTTCACTTTGGAGGCACACGGACGAAGGACCGCCGGCGGATAGGCAGGGTCTAACCCGCCCGCGTTATTTAGGTGAAACACGGTAAACCCGCATCGTCGCCCGGCAATGGGCAGGCCGACCGCAAGGAAAGTTGTTGGCGGTGCGGGCAGAGGATGTCGGAGAAAGCGAACGCCGGACTGTAATGGTTTGGACAGGGGTTGCGGCTCGCCAACATCACCCCGCCCGAAAGGGAGCAGACTTCCGACGGGTCTCCCGTCGCGAGAGAATGTGCAGAACCCTCGGCAGGAGGACAGGCAAATGACGGTCACAACAGTGACTGGTGCGGCCTCCCGCGAAGCGGCGAGCTGGGGCCAGATTGACTGGCGCAAGGCTTACCAACACGTGCGACGGCTGCAGATGCGTATTGCGAAGGCAGTTAAGGAAGGTCGCTGGGGCAAGGTGAAAGCCTTGCAACGGCTGCTGACCCACTCGTTCAGCGGCAAGGCGCTTGCGGTGAAACGGGTTACTGGAAATCAGGGAAAGAGAACACCCGGAGTGGACCGGATCATCTGGGACACACCGGATAAGTGCGTCAGAGGATTATTGTCGCTCAAACGGCGTGGGTATCATCCTTTGCCGTTGAGGCGGGTATATATCCCGAAAGCAAACAGCAAGAAACTGCGTCCGCTCGGTATTCCGACGATGAAGGACAGGGCCATGCAGGCACTTCACCTGCTCGCTCTGCTACCTGTCGCGGAAACGACGGCAGACCCTAATTCGTACGGTTTTCGACCGTATCGAGCAACCCGTGATGCGGCCCGGCAGTGCTTTATCGCGCTGCGCGGGCGCGGCACGGCGGAATGGGTCTTGGATGCGGACATTGCTGGCTGCTTCGACGAAATCAGCAAGGACTGGCTCA
The DNA here is from genome assembly GCF_000359745.1 of Rhizobium freirei PRF 81. Classification (GTDB taxonomy): domain Bacteria; phylum Pseudomonadota; class Alphaproteobacteria; order Rhizobiales; family Rhizobiaceae; genus Rhizobium; species Rhizobium freirei. Next base: position 174,214 of record NZ_AQHN01000013.1, on the reverse strand, counting down.
TCGCCAACATCCCCATGGACAAGGTGGTGCTCCGGAAGTGGCTGGACTCCGGTTACATAAAGGACGGTGACTGGCACGCGACGAAAGCGGGAACTCCGCAAGGGGGAATAATCTCGCCCACGCTCGCCAACATGGCCTTGGACGGAATGGAAAAGATGTTACGGGACTTCTACGGCCCAAGACGTCGCAACAGCCTGACCAAGGTCCACTTGATACGTTACGCCGATGACTTCGTCGTCACAGGTGCTTCAAAAGAAGTGCTGGAGGAGGCGAAATCTATGGTCGAGGAATTTCTGTCAGAACGGGGCCTGTCTCTGTCTGAAGAAAAGACTCGCATCGTGCGGGTCGAGGAAGGTTTCGACTTCCTCGGCTGGAACGTGCGCAGATATGATGGGCATACCCACATCAAACCCGCCAAGAAGAACGTGGTGGCGTTTATGCGCAAGATCCGAACTATCACCAAGGGTGCCGCCGATGTGAAGCAGGAGTATCTGATAATGTCGCTAAACCCGGTCATAAGGGGATGGACCAATTATCATCACAACCAGGTGGCGAAGGAGACCTTTCGCAAGGTCGATCATCTCATCTGGAAATGTCTCTGGCAGTGGGCCTGTCGTAGACACCCGGACAAGCCGCTTCGCTGGGTGAAGTATCGTTACTTCGCTCGGGAAGGTACACGAGACTGGGTATTCCGCACCGGGATGAAGGATAAGGCAGGAAACTTCAAGTTCATCCGCCTCATCCACGCATCCGACGTACCGATACGTCGCCACTGCAAAATCCGCGCCGAAGCGAATCCTTTCGATCCCATGTGGGACAGCTACTTCGCCGGAAGGCGCGGTCTGCCGTCGGAAGTTACGGATCGGCCCGGTGATTCCACATCTCATACCGATGCACAGGAACTGGCGGCTCTGGTCTAACAGGGCTTGGCGGAGGCTTGAGCTGTATGCTGGGAAACTCGCACGTACAGTTCTTAGGGAGGAGCGGCCCGGCAACGGGTCGTTCCTACCCGACAGGACACGCCGGAGCGCGAGGCTCGCAATCCGGGAACGGGCGCGACCATTAAGGTTGCCGCCGCGAAGAAGCTCACGTTCACGCCTGCAAAGGCGTTGAAGGATGCGCTCAACAAGTAGTCTCGCGCTTTGAGCCATCAAGGCTGAATGCCATCGGACGGCCGGCTTCAGCGGAGTGAGGCCGGCCGCTGGTGTGTGAAAACGCGTGGGCCTGCGCTCGCCATCAATGGCGATATCATCTGCCGCCAAGGGCGGGGTATTGCTGACTTTGCCCGGCGACTTGGTCCGTCTGGATGGCAGGGATGCCCGCGTCGGTCAGGCGTCCTCAGATCGCTTCCGGATCTCCCAGTGCTGCGGATCGGTAGAGCGCGCGCTGGGTGAAGCCCTCAAAAATTCCAATCCTCGTCTTCGGTCGCAACAGCCTTGCCGATGACATAGGACGAGCCGGAGCCGGAGAAGAAGTCGTGGTTCTCGTCTGCATTGGGCGAGAGCGCCGAGAGAATGGCGGGATTGACCTTGCAGGCCTCGGCCGGAAACAGCGCCTCGTAGCCGAGGTTCATCAGCGCCTTGTTGGCGTTGTAATGCAGGAACTTCTTGACGTCTTCCGCAAGCCCGACGCCATCGTAGAGCGCTTCGGTATATTTCGCCTCGTTGTCATAGAGTTCGAGCAGCAGATGGAAGGCAAAATCCTTGATTTCCTGCTTGCGCTCTTCCGAAAGCCGCTCCAACCCGCGCTGGAACTTATAGCCGATATAGTAGCCATGCACGGCTTCGTCGCGGATGATGAGACGGATCATGTCGGCGGTGTTGGTGAGCTTGGCGCGACTCGACCAGAACATCGGCAGATAGAAGCCCGAATAGAACAGGAAGCTTTCGAGGAAAACGCTGGCGACCTTCTTCTTCAAGGGATCGCCGGATGCATATTGCTCCATGATCAGCGCCGACTTCTTCTGCAGGAACTCGTTTTCCTCCGACCAGCGATAAGCGTCGTCGACATCGGGCGTCAGGCAGAGCGTCGAGAAGATCGACGAGTAGGAGCGCGCATGCACGGCCTCCATGAAGGAGATGTTCGACAGCACGGCTTCTTCATGCGGGGTGGCGGCATCGGCCATCAGCTTGACCGAACCGACGCCGTTCTGGATCGTGTCGAGCAGAGTGAGACCGGTGAAGACACGGATGGTGAGCTGCTGCTCCTCCGGTTTCAGCGTCGCCCAGGATTGAATGTCGTTGGAAAGCGGCACCTTTTCCGGCAGCCAGAAATTGCCGGTCAGCCGGTTCCAGACCTCAAGATCCTTGTCGTCCTCGATGCGGTTCCAGTTGATGGCGCGAATGCGGCTTGCCGGCTTGAATTGCATGTTCATTTTTATCGTTCCTCAAGGGTTCAGAGCGTACAGGAGACGCAGCCCTGAACCTGCGTGCCTTCGAGCGCCATCTGGCGAAGCCGGATGTAGTAGATGGTTTTGATGCCCTTCTTCCAGGCATAGATCTGCGCCCTGTTGATATCGCGCGTGGTCGCGGTATCGCGGAAGAAAAGCGTCAGCGACAGGCCCTGGTCGACATGCTGGGTGGCCGCCGCATAGGTATCGATGATCTTCTCCGGTCCGATCTCGTAGGCGTCCTGGTAGTAATCGAGATTGTCGTTGGTCATGAAGGCGGCCGGGTAATAGACGCGGCCGATCTTGCCTTCCTTGCGGATCTCGATCTTCGAAACGATCGGATGGATCGACGAGGTCGAGTGGTTAATGTAGGAGATCGAGCCCGTCGGCGGCACGGCCTGCAGGTTCTGGTTATAGAGCCCGCCTTCCATCACGGCCTTCTTCAGTTCCAGCCAGTCCGCCTGCGTCGGGATGGCAATGCCGGCCTTTTCGAAGATGTCGGCCACGCGTTCGGTCGCCGGCTTCCATTCGTGCTCGGTATATTTGCCGAAATACTCACCGGAGGCGTATTTCGAGTTCTCGAAGCCCTTGAAGCTCTGACCCCGTTCGACCGCAAGCAGGTTCGAAGCGCGGATAGCGTGATAGGTGACCGTGTAGAAATAGATATTGGTGAAGTCGACGCCTTCCTCGGAGCCGTAGAAGATGCGCTCGCGGGCAAGATAGCCGTGCAGGTTCATCTGGCCGAGGCCGATGGCATGGCTTTCGTCATTGCCCTTTTCGATCGAGGGCACGGAGGAGATGTGGCTCATGTCGGAGACGGCCGTCAGCGCCCGGATGGACATTTCGATCGTCTTGCCGAAATCGGGGCTGTCCATCGCGGCCGCGATGTTGAGCGAGCCGAGATTGCAGGAGATGTCCTTGCCCATATGCTTGTAGGAGAGGTCGTCGCTATATTCGCTGGCCTCGCTCACCTGCAGGATTTCCGAGCAGAGATTGCTCATGGTGATGCGCCCGGCGATCGGGTTGGCGCGGTTCACCGTGTCTTCGAACATGATGTAGGGATAGCCGCTCTCGAACTGGATCTCGGCGATGACCTGGAAGAAGTCGCGCGCCTTGATCTTCTTCTTGCGGATGCGGCTGTCGGCCACCATCTCGCGGTACTTTTCCGTGACCGAGATTTCGGTGAACGGCACGCCATAGACGCACTCTACGTCATAGGGCGAGAAAAGGTACATATCCTCATTGTTCTTCGCGAGTTCGAAGGTGATGTCGGGAATGACGACACCGAGCGACAGCGTCTTGATACGGATCTTTTCGTCGGCATTCTCGCGCTTGGTATCGAGGAAGCGCATGATGTCGGGATGATGAGCGTTCAGATAGACGGCGCCGGCCCCCTGCCTGGCGCCGAGCTGATTAGCGTAGGAGAAGGAATCTTCCAGCAGCTTCATCACCGGGATGATGCCCGACGACTGGTTCTCGATATGCTTGATCGGCGCACCGGCCTCGCGGATGTTAGTGAGCGACAGCGCCACGCCTCCGCCGCGCTTGGAAAGCTGCAGCGCTGAATTGATGGCGCGACCAATCGACTCCATGTTGTCTTCGACGCGCAGCAGGAAGCAGGAGACGAGTTCGCCGCGCTGCTTTTTGCCGGCATTGAGGAAGGTCGGCGTTGCCGGCTGGAAACGGCCGGAGATGATTTCGTCGACCAGATCGCGGGCAAGCTGCTCGCTGCCTTGCGCCAACGTCAGCGCCACCATGCAGATGCGGTCTTCATAGCGCTCGAGATAACGCTTTCCGTCGAAGGTCTTCAGCGTGTAGCTGGTGTAGTATTTGAAGGCGCCGAGGAAGGTCGGAAATCGGAACTTCTTCGCATAGGCGTGATCGAAGAGATCGCGCACGAAATTGAAGGAATATTGGTCCAGCACCTGCCTCTCGTAGTAGCCTTCGGTCACGAGATAATCCAGCTTCTCCCGCAGGTTATGGAAGAAGACGGTGTTCTGGTTGACGTGTTGAAGGAAATACTGCTTGGCCGCCATGCGATCCTTGTCGAGCTGGATTTGGCCCTGCTCGTCATAAAGGTTCAGCATGGCATTGAGGGCGTGATAATCCAATGCCGTTTCCGTGGCCTTTGCCGGCCGATCGCTCGTGGGATGAGAAAAGGTGTGAAGCGGCTTTTCGCCCGCATCCAGCGACAAAGAAGAGCTCAGCGTGTCCAAAATCGTTCCAATCCATGCCTGACATTAGCGACATCCTCATCGGTGCCCAGAAGCTCAAACCGATAGAGATACGGCACCTGGCATTTGGCGGAGATGATGTCGCCGGCGATCCCATAGGTCGCGCCGAAGTTGCTGTTGCCCGCGGCGATGACCCCGCGGATGTAAGATCGGTTATCCGCATCATTGAGGAAGAGGATAACCTGCTTGGGCACGGCGCCCTGCCCCCCCTCGCCGCAATAGGTCGGGACCATGAGCACATATGGGCGGGCCGCTCGAAGCTCTTGCCCGACGCCGAGCGGAATGCGAGCGGCCGGCAAGGCAAGCTTGGCAACGAAGCGATGGGTGTTTTCAGACCTGCTGGAGAAATAGACGAGCTCGCCCACCGCTTGGCGCCTCAGGCGAGAGCGCTGATCATGTCAGGGCGGAAACCCGCCCAATGCTGCTCGCCGGCGACAACGACAGGAACCTGACGATAGCCAAGCCCCTGCACCAGCTCATTGGCTGCGCTATCGGCGGACACGTCGATGATGGTGTAATCGATGCCCTGTCGGTCGAGAGCGCGGGTGGTTGCGGTGCACTGGACGCAGGCGGGTTTGCTGTAGACGGTAATGCTCATGGGATATCCTCGTGTATTATAGGCACGCAAAGGCACTCGGGCACCGAATGATGCCCGCAAGCGCGAGATGAAAATGGAGGCAGACACAGCTAGCCGCCGGTCGCCTGAACGACCGTCATTCCCGTAGCCGGTTGTGGATACTCGAAAACATGGACTTCACCCCGAAGTTATTCATGCGGGGCACTTGCGACGGCGAAGGGGACGGCAATCATACCGCAGGAACCCTCGCTCGCCATTCGGACACCCCGCCCGTGGACGCTATGCTCGAGGCAGGTCTCCTGGCTCGCGGGTCGCAGCATTCGATCTCGCCTTCCCAAGACGCATGCGTCTCAGTGGCCATCTCGATCGAACGCTCACCGCTCACAGTTGCGGGGGCAGCTACGGCTTGGCGATCATCATGTTCGCCGACCATATTCCCATCTTAGCCTCCAATTCTTGCGAATCGAAGGAACCTCGAACACTACATATAGTATCTGACGTTAAAAATGCGTCAACTGGTTCTCCATCTCGGAGATCGATTTCCATGTTGATGGCGCGTGGACGGCACCGCCAAACCCTGCATCCGCGGGGCTTCCTTGCAAGAATGCATCAGGCAAGACGGGGCGGGAACATAGCCTTGCAAAAAGCTTCAAGATGCCGCTTCAGCTCGTAGAGCAGCGCGCAGATCGCAAGCGTGGCAACGGCGATCGGGATAAAGAACGAGGCGGACATCAGTCCTATCTGGTGCAACGCGTAGGCAATGAGCAGCATGACGGTCTGATGCAGGACGTAATAAGTAAGAACTGCCCTGTTCAGATAACGAATGACGGCATTCTCGGATTTGCACCAGACTTTTGCATAACCGAGAACGGCAACAATGGCGCACCACTGAAAAGTGCCTGCAAGGATTCTTCCCGCCAGCGCCCGTCCCCCTTCAGGCGCGACCGCAGGCAAGGCGGGAAAGAGCATTGTCATAGTCACCGCGCACGCCAATGCCACGACGAGGGCGGGTCTTCGCATATTGACGATCGCATCCCAATAGTCGTTGCGCATCGCCATCGCCGCACCGACAAAGAACGACGTGATGTAGACGGCATGGCCGTACCAGTCGCCCAGCATATTCAACGTCGGTGGGAAGGCCGGCCGCAGCACCAGCCTTAGCAGCACGAAGTACAAGGCAGGAAATATCAGAACCCATTTCCCCGTCAGCCAGGCCTCCAGCTGGTCGCCTGCGGTGGCCAGCAACCGTGGCCACGCTGATAAGGCGAGCGTCAGAAGTGCGGTATAAGCCCAGAGATAGGCGAGATACCAAAGGTGCTGCATTCCGGCGAGTTGTGCATGCTCGCCACCTGGCAGCGGAACCGGCGTCCAGGTCACATAGTGCCAGAAGACAGCGTACAGACTGATATTGACGCCCAACACGGCATTTAGCCAAATGTACATCTGAGGCGGTATCAGAAATAAGAGACCTAGAAGCAGAGGTATCAGCAATTGTCTTGTACGCGCGCTCCTTATCTCATCCGGAGATTGCTGCGTCAGCAAGATGCCCGTCACAGTTCCAGAAATGATAAACAGGAGCGACATTCTCCAAGGATGCGTCCATAAATGGATCATGTCGAAGAGAGGAGAGGTCTGGGGCGCCTTCAGCAGGAACTCTTTCGAGTCGTAGATCAAGCTGACATGATAGATGATCAGCAGCATGAAAGCCGCAACCCTCACAAAATCCAGATCATATCGACGCGGCATCTTCTCCATAATTTAGCATATTCAATTTCAACCCTTAATGGACCGTCAAAAGGGAAAGTAATAAATCATAGCGCGAGGCTAAGCTCGCGATTTTGACGATTGCGGAGCCAGCATGAAGGCCATCAACATCCCTTAATCCGTGGTATCTTGCGTCCACCGGCCAAGCTCAATCCGATTGTCCGCATCTCTGCGCGCAAAAAGGCAACAGCCTTTCACAAACTCGGTCGCCCAGCCTCAGTTGAACTGGCTTTCGCGGATGCGGTCGGCGAGATCAAGAAAATTCTGGCGCATGCGGCGCAGCGTGAAATCAAGGCCGAACAGGCGTCCGCTTTCGCGAAAGCCGATAGACTGGGCAGCTTTCGAGTTCTGAAACGCTTCGAAAGCGGCTTCCAAGGCGCCATCGGCTTCGGACAGGCGCTGGGAATCGACCTCGCCTGCGTTGCGGAGGGCTTTCCCGCAAGCCTCGGCGAATCCGGCCTGAGAACGCATGACCCGTGCAGCCTGCGGCCCAAGCGCCGCAACGACCTCCGCCGGAAACGGAGCTTCAAGCAGATGACTGACATAGGTCATGTCATTGCGGATACGCCAAAGAGAGCGCGGGATAGCATCGGAAATTCCTTGCCTTGCGAGCCATAGGGCGTGCTCGCGCTGCGCATCGGTCAACAGGGCCTCCGCGGCCACCAGCGATTGCCGCAGCCCGATATTGGCCTCCGTCGCCGACACCGCCTCTCCCTTCTCGGCGCCTGCCGCCAAGGTGCGCAATATCTGCGCCATTACATCGAGCGCCGAGGCGAAACGATCGAGCACCACCGTACGCGACCGGGTCGGCAGGATAACGAGGCTGGCAAGGACGCCGATAACCCCTCCCAGCGTGATTTCGGCAATCCGGTCGATCACAAAGACTTCCACGGGAACCGCCTGGGAGCGCGTGAGCATCACGATTGCCGCAGTCAGCCCGGCATTCCGCAAGCGAGGTGCGCGCATGGAAACGAAACTGGCTATACCGACGACGCAAATCAGCGCGATCCCGATGGGGAGCGGCTGATGCGGCGTCAAGAATACCGCAATGCCGCCGAGTGCCGCGCCCGCGACCGTCGCCACCAACCGGTCAACGGCCATGCCAGCCGTTGCGCCGACCGAGTTCTGCATGACGATCAACACCGTGAAGACGGCCCAATAGCCCTGCTGAAGGTTGAGAAGCTGGGAGAGGCCATAGGTGACCGTGCAGGCAATCATGACCCGCAGCGCCTGTATCGCCGCACGCTTGGTCTGGATCGAGGAGGTTTTCGGCGGAGTCGGAGGCCCGCTTTGACGAGATGATGTCTCGGTCATCGCGCAGCTTTCCGGCTGGAGATGTGTGTTGACAATGGCCGTTCGGGTCTTGCCCCTCCCTCTCCTGCGGTGCCGACGCGATCGACAGCACTCTTGCGACAATGGCAGCATTTTTGCCGTTGCGAAAGAAGTGCGGCGAGGCAGGTGAGCAACGCGGCACCTTTTCAGGACACAGCAAGATAGAAACCCGGGCAATCGCAGCGACTGCCCGGGCTCCGATAGGCTGAGGGTATGCGGTTTATCGTCAGACGGTCGCTGACACCGTGGCCGAGCCGACGGATGGCGTAGGCGTGTCGTCGAGAAGCGCCTGGCGCAGCCGCGCCTCCTGCTCCGGCGAGAATGAGGTGCGCAGGATCCTCGCGTGCTCGCCCTTGAATTCCGCCAGCACCTTCTCGGGCTGGACCTTGCGGATCAGCAGGAAAAGGGCCGAGCTGTTGACGGGAATAGTTTCGGCCAGCTTCTCGATGAGGTCGTCGTCGATGCCGTAATCCGCCATCGACCCTGCCAGCGCGCCCGACCCTGCGCCAAGCGCACCGCCGACGACCAGGCCCGCCAGAGGGTTCAGGAACAACAGGCCGACCAGCGAGCCCCACAAGGCACCGGAAAGGCCGCCGCTGGCCGCGCCTGCGGCGGTCAGATTGACGCTCTGCTTGAGGCGAACCTTGCCGCTCTCGTCTCTGACCGCGATAACGGCGTCTTCCAGATCGATCAGATATTCCTTCTCAAGCTGAACGAGACGGTTGAGAACAGCATCCGCCTTGTCGGCATTATCAAAGCCAAGCACCACGAGTTCAGACATCGAAAATCCTCCGGGGTCATATCGACATGCCAGCAGATAGTGCGCTGCAGCGTTTAGTGAACAGCGGTGCTGATCAATCGGTATGGGTGGGAAGCCTTGAACTGCGAGATGACCTCGGCGGCCTGCTTAAGTACTTCGTCCGCACTTTCCGGATCGTCGCGGGCCAGCTCATCGGCATTGATGCGGATCGCCTCGGCCATATTGCTCGAGAAAGCCGCAAACTGCTTGTCGCCTTCGACCAATGCCTCGCGCGCCGCACCTTCCAATGTCAGGGCGACATCGATGAGGATTTCTTCGCGTTCCTCGACGCTCAATTCTTCGATTACTTTCGTTCTGTCTTCCATTTTGATCACTCCGAATAGACGTGATTGCGACCGAGCTCGCAAAGCCTCGATCAGTAAACACCTAAGAACGGAGAAATTCGGATTCAAGATCCTTGGGCTTCAGCCCATGTTCGGGCAAAAGCCGGGTCGATCAGCCAGCCTATCCTGCAAGGCGGAAATCCAGCCGGCGTGCGAGCCCGCTCGCGACTTCGCGGACGAGCCGTTTTGCACGCTGCTCACGAAAGTGCGCTCGGCATGAAAGGACTTGCACCCGCGCACGGCCAATCGGCTACTCTTCCCATTCCTCGTCATCGGCCGAAAGAAGATCGACCAGGGTGGCGACCGCTCCTGCCGGCAGGCGCCGCCCTTCGCCGATCATGGCTTCGTCGCTATTCACCCAGGCCCATGCTTCGGCAAGTTCGGCCAGTGTCGCACCGGTCGCCACGATGTTTGCCACCAGCGTTTCATCCGCAGGTCCAATGACGGAAGTAACGTCCCGCAACGTCAATGTCATGCCTCGCTCCCTACCATTTTGTTGATTGGAGAGTGAATAATTTCAACATAGAAGCCCAACGGTGAAATTCCACCGCCAAGGCGACAATAGTGGCTTAGTCTCGATTTCGAGACAAAAGACCTCTGGGACCCGCCAAGCCGGAGATCGTCAGAAACCCGGGCCGACCGGACCGCCCTTCAGACTGAAGTAAGCAAAGGCCGCTATGAAAAACGCGATGATGGCAGCCACTGCCAGCAGACGCTTCAACCACGGCGGTGTTTGCCTTGGCGGCTTCGGCTTGGGACGGCGCTCAAATTTGACAACATTATCTGACATGACAGTGAATTAACGAAGATCAAACAGTTTGCCAATCCGGTATGAGCGTCGGCACGGCAAGCTTTCGGCAACCGAACGGACAAAATCGTTCGACCAACTCTCCACCGGACCTACGATGCAGCGGGGGCGTGCATGTGGGTCTCATGTCAACACTCACACTCAAAGGCAAATGCGCCTGGTTCAAATCGCGGATGCGCGTAACCGGCCATTTGAGCAAAAGATACAAAGCCCCGAAGGTGCCTTCTTGAATATATTCAATATGATCCGTCCCTGGACAGCCCAGCAGCGAGCCTTGATCGTCCCCTTCCCCGCAAAGCAGGATCTCGCAGAGCGCAAATCCAAGGCAACTGCCGCCGATGGCCCCGTGGTTGCGTTTTTTACCAAGGACAGCTTTTACGAACAGGAAGGCAAGCGCATGTCCCGCTCGGCCGAACGCCTCGGCCTCAAGGTACATGCCACTGCATTGCCGAGCGCCGGCAGCTGGGTTTTGAATGCCGGCCTGAAGCCCGGCTTCCTGTTGGAGGAAAGAGCGAAGCTTCGCGGACCATTGCTTTACGTCGACGTCGATGCCGTCTTCCATCGCAACCCCTGGCCGGAACTCCACAAGCTTGATTGCGATATCGCCGTCTATTACGAAGCCAGTGGCCGTCTGGTCAGCGCGACCATCCTCCTCAACGACACGCCCGCGACGGCGCAGCTTCTGGAACTCTGGCGGCAGGGATGCCTTGCCAATCCGGACGTGTGGGACCAGCTCGTTCTTGAAGAGATCATTGCCGAGGATGAGAAAAGCGCCAATCCGCAGTTCCGCGTCGTAAAATTACCGGTATCCTTTTGCTGGATCTTCGATCGTGTCGAAAATGAAGAGGTCCGTGAGGTCTTCATCGAACAGCTTCAGGCTAGCCGCGAGGCAAAAAAGCGCAAGCGCTGGTTCGGCCGCATCGGCAAGCGGCTGAAACGCCGTCGCGACCGGATCGATGATATAGAACGCATCCTGAATAGCGCTTGACGGCGGTAATCAATCGCGATCCGACGGCGACATGATCACAACATGTCGCCAAGGGACCAATGATTGTTCCAACGGGCATCGATCTCGTCTTCGACATTCTGGTAACGGATGTCGGTGGAAAGACGCAGCCGCTGCAGCTCGTCCTGGTTCGTCGTCGAGGCATGGATCATGAAGGGCGAGTGGAGCATGATGTCGCCCGCCTCATAATCGGCGATCAGCCAGCGCGTGTCGAAACGCTCCGCCATGTCGGGCAGATCCTTCGAAACCCAGCCGCCTTCCATCATGTTGCGATTGTAAGCGCTCACTCGCTCCTCGGGACTGAGATCCTTGTTCCGTTCGCCGAATTCGCGCTCCATCCTTGCGCCGATCGCGTGCGATCCTTCGAGATAGGTGAGGCCGCCCATTTCGACGGGAATATCGCCTATGGGAATCCAAGCGGTGACGACCCGGCTTGTCCCACCCCGCAGGTAGACGAGATCGTAATGTGCGGGCGTTGCCGTCGTCGTTCCCGGCCGTACATGGCGCATGATCTTGCGCTTGTGCAGGTAGGAAATACCCTGCAGAAACTCATCCATGAAACGAGCCATGCGCGGCTGTGCGCAAAAGCCCTCATAGGCCGCAGAGCGCACCAACGCCATCAGGCAGCGGTCGACGGCCTTACTGTCCGGCGCGATCGCGGCGGCAATCCCGTTGCGCGGATCCGTACCGGGAGCAATCAGGCCTGTGGCAGCCATATGACCGAACACCCAACCGCGGAATTCGATGATTTCATCCCGCGGCAGAAAGCCTTTCAGCCAGACATATCCATTCTCTTCATAGAGCCGGCGGATCGCCTCAACGCCGATGCGCGGATCGGTGGGCGTCAGATAACCCAGCCGATTTGGCGCCGTCGACAGGATCTTGCCGTTTGCAACGAGGCTGAGCTTCTTCTTGTCAGTCTGCACCGTCTGCGCTGAAATCGACATTTCACTCGCCCGATATTTGAGTTGATGACCCGTTGAATCTAGCGAACGAAGCTGGTTTCCTACATGGAGGAAAATGATACTGGACTTTTCGCTCACCATGAAAACGACAAATGCAATCTATCGCTCACCTCTCGCCGCCATGGGCGGATTGGCGGTCACCGGCAGCGGGAATCAGTATGTCATGCATTCGGTGAGGGCTCGAAAGCTGCCGAGCTATGCTGTTGTTCTGGTGGAGCATGGCAAAGGTTTTCTCGAAACCGAGGCCGGCGGACGGCAGAGCGTGAAAGGTCCCGCCCTCTTCTGGCTTTTCCCAAACCGCCAGCACTCATACGGTCCTGATGCCGACGGCTGGAGCGAGCGATGGGCGCTGTTCGAAGGCTCTTTGGTGCGCGATTTCCTGCGTTTGCGGCTGATCAGCGAGCAAAGCCCGATAACGCCCCTTCGCAACTTCGATCGCGTACAGCGCCTGTTTCAGAGTGTTCACGCCGATCTGCTGGAGGATACGCCACTTGCCAGGGCTTCGGCTGCGTCTGCGCTCCATCGGATTGTCATTCAGTCGGCTCAGCAAACGCACCTGGCTAAACCTGCCGCGCAAGAGGGGCCCGACATGGCCGGCATCATCGAGGCCCTTCGCAGCAGAGCGATGGAACCGCTCGATATGACAGCCTTCGCTGCCGAGCACGGCATATCACCCGCAACGCTGCGCAGGAAGGTCACGGCGGAAGTCGGGTTGTCGCCGAAAGGTTTTCAGCTTCGGCTGCGCATGGATCACGCCAAGGAATTGTTGGCGACCACGGATGACAAGATAGAGATCATTGCCGCCAAGGTCGGGATCGTTGATGCATTTTACTTCTCGCGGCTGTTTCACGAGCGGGAAAACTGTACGCCGCGCGAATTCCGCGCGCAATTCAGAAGAAGCTGAGCTGCCGAGGAACCGGGGACTGCCCTCATCGGCGCTTCACCGAGGCCTGCGGTTCACGCTTCGGCATTTCCGCCAGCGGAGCTTCGCTCCAAATTCCGCCGTCGCCAGGCTGCCGGTGCCTCTCCCATCCGTTTGCGGAAGAAACGCGAAAAATAGGCCGGATCCTCAAAACCCACTTCGCGGCCGATATCCTCCACCGAGCGGATGGTGAACATCAGCAGCCGCTTGGCTTCAAGCAACCGCCGCTCAAGCATCAACTCCTTCACGGTGAGCCCGAAAATCTCGCGCGCAGCCTTGTCGAGAAGATGCGGAGTGGTGGCAAGCAGCTCGACATATCGGCCCACCGGCCAATCGCTTCTGTAATGGCGATCGACGGCGGTTCGCAGCGACAGGGCAAGAGCGAGTGTCGGCGAGGCTGCCGGCAGCGCCGCGCTGCCGCCAAGGCGGCCCATCAGCGAGAGCACGACCCCGATCAGCCCCAGCATGACTTTTGCGCTCTGCCCGCCACGATCTGCATATTCGGCACTCACCATTTCCAGCAGCGCATCGACCCGTTTCCACGATGGGTCTTCGGGCCGGCCCGTCAGAAAAGTAGGCGTGTCGAGGCTGAGGTCCACTAGAGGGGCCAGCGCCTTCAACGTGTCGTCCGAGACGGACACGACGATGGCATCCGATTGATCGTCGACCTCGAATCCGTGGATGATGTTGCTCGGCACAAAGCTGATGGTCGGAGCGGAAAAGTCCCAAGTCCTGTCTTCGATGCGATAGCGGCCGCCGCCCTTGAACCAATAGGTAATCTGGCCCATCGACGGATGCTTGTGCGATGCAACATGCCCGAAATGCAGCGTTTTCCGGTCCATGACCGTCTCCACATGCAGGAATCCGACATCAAGCGCACGGCTTGGCTCACCATAAACAAAGAAGTTCGGAATCTCGTTTTTCTGCGACATGCCGGAAAAAGTACCAGCGAATTGCCTCCTTTGTCCATGGCCGCGACTGCGGCGGCGACATAGCATCGGCCATGATCTCAAGGGAGGAATACGAGATGCGAGCCGAAGATCACCGCAGCGACAAGACCCGTCCTTTCACCGGCGCCGAATATCTGGAGAGCCTGCGCGATGGACGCGAAGTCTACATCGACGGCGAGCGCATTGCCGATGTGACCGCCCATCCCTCCATGCGTAATTCCGCCCGCTCGATTGCGCGCATGTATGATGCGCTGCACGACGAAAAGTATAAGGAACGCCTGACTTCGCCGACCGATACCGGATCCGGCGGCTACACGCACAAATACTTCCGGGTGGCGAAATCCTCCGCCGAGCTTGTCGCCCAGCAGGGCGCCATCGCCGATTGGGCGCGCATGTCCTATGGCTGGATGGGCCGGACCGCCGATTACAAGGCGGCGCTCATGAACACGCTCGGCGCCAATGCCGACTGGTATGGTCCGTTCAAGGACAATGCGCTCTCGTGGCACAAGCGAGCGCAGGAATCCGTGCTCTTCATGAACCATGCGATCGTCAATCCGCCGATCGACCGTCACAAGCCGGCCGACGCCGTCAAGGATGTTTTCGTCCACATCACCAAGGAAACCGATGCGGGCATCTATGTCTCCGGCGCCAAGGTGGTCGCGACCTCTTCGGCCCTCACCCACTACAACTTCCTTGCCCAAAGCTCGGCAACCGTCACCGAAGATCCGTCGCTATCAGTCATGTTCATCGTTCCGATGAATGCGCCTGGCATCAAGATGTTCTGCCGCGTCTCCTATGAGCAGACCGCGAATACCGTGGGGCACCCCTTCGACTATCCGCTGTCGTCGCGCTTCGACGAGAATGACGCAATCCTGGTGCTCGACAATGTCTTCGTGCCCTGGGAAGACGTGCTCGTGCTGCGCGATGCTGCCAAGATCCTCTCCTTCCATCCGGCCTCCGGCTTCATGCATGGCTATTGCTTCCAGGGCTGCACGCGCTTCGCCGTCAAGCTCGACTTCATTGCCGGGCTGCTGGCCAAGGCGCTGCGCGCCACAGGCGGCGATGCCTTCCGCGGCAATCAGGCGGCGCTCGGCGAGGTTATCGCGCTCCGCCACATGTTCTGGTCCTTCTCCAACGCCATGGCCTACAATCCGCAGCCCTGGGCCAATGGTGCGGTGCTGCCGAACATGGAAGCCGCGCTTTCCTACCGCACCTTCATGTCGGAGGCCTATCCGCGCGTCATCGAAACCGTGCGCAAGGTCGTCGCGTCAGGGCTTATTTACCTGCCCTCCTCGGCCAAGGACTTCGGCAATCCGGAGATCGACCGTTACCTCGCCCAATATGTGCGCGGGTCCAACGACATGGGCCATATCGAGCGCATCAAGATCATGAAGCTGCTGTGGGACGCGACTGGCACCGAGTTCGGTGGACGGCATGCTCTTTACGAGCTCAACTATGCCGGCGCGCCGGAGGAAGTCCGCCTGCAGGTGCTGAAAGGTGCCGAGCGCGGCGGCCGGTTGAGGGAGATGGAAGCGCTCGTCGATCGTTGCATGAGCGACTACGACGAAAACGGCTGGACCGGAGACACCTGGCTTCCGCCGCTCGGTGAGACCTCCCCTATTCGCAACGCCGCCGAGTGAGGCCGTTGCCATGGAGGAACAACTCTCGAAAACCGAATTCCGCAACGCGATGGCCCGGGTCTGCGCGCCGGTCAATGTGATCACCACCAACGGCCCTGCCGGCCGCGGCGGCTTTACCGCCACCGCCATGTGCAGCGTCACCGACGAGCCACCGACGCTTTTGGTCTGCATGAACAGCCGGTCGACGCAAACAGCGCTCTTCTTCGAAAACCGCCGCTTCTGCGTGAATGTCCTGACACAGGAGCATAAGGAACTGGCCGGCTATTTCGCCGGTCAGCGCGCCGACATGGAGGAGCGCTACGCAGCTGCAGATTGGATCAGCTTCCGCTCCGGCAGCCAGGCACTTTCCGGCGCCATCGTCTCCTTCGATTGCCGCCTCACCGAGGCTCGCCTCGTCGGCACGCACCATATCTTCATTGGCGAAGTGATTGATATCCGCAGTCGCCGGGACGGACACGCCCTCCTCTATTTCGACCGCAACTATGTGCATGTTCCGACCCAGACAGGCAGCTTCGGCGGCTGAACGCCGGGATGCGTCGCAAACATGCAGATGATGCCCGACGACGGCGATGCGGGTCGGGCATCTCCCCCTAGCGACGGCCTGCTTTCCTTTCGGCAACCTCCGAAAACTGGTAAGCTCGGCCCCAAGGGATGGAGGTGCCGATGAGCGATCTGGTTTTGAATACTTTCGATTGGGTTCCCGAGAAACCCCGGGGATATGTTCGCGATCTGCGCGTGCGTTGGGCGTTGGAAGAGGCCGGACTTCCCTATCGCGTCAGGGGCGTACCGTTTCGCGATCGGGATGCCGAGCATTTCGCGCACCAGCCCTTCGGCCAGGTGCCGTGGCTGACCGACGGCGACATCTCGATCTTCGAGAGCGGCGCGATCCTGCTCTACCTCGGGGAGCGCAGCGATGCGCTGATGCCCGCCGATCCCCATGGCCGCAGCAAAGCGCTGGAGTGGTTGTTTGCTGCGCTCAATTCGGTCGAGATGGCAAGCCTGCCCTGGTCGATCATGATGTTCTCCGGCAACACCGATGATACGCCGGCCTGGAACCGGTTGCAGCAATTTCTCACCGCCCGGCTCCAGCGTATGGAGCCGGTCTTGGCTGCGCGCGAATGGCTGGCCGGCACCTTCTCGGTTGCCGATATTCTCATGGCGGACGTGCTCCGTCTCGTTGACCGGTTCGACGGACTGGCGGAATATCCAGCCTGCCGCAACTATGTTGGGCGCGCTCTTGCCCGGCCGTGCTTCGGCAAGGCACACGCCGACCAATTGGCACACTTTGCCGCTGCGGACGGCACCAGGAACTGACGGTCACGAGACAGGCAGCTCCAGCGATCAGGCCGCTGCATCTCCGAGATAGAGACGATGCAGATGCGCGGGATCGCCGGCGAGCGTCGCGCAATCGCCGTCATAGACGATGGCCCCTCGGCGCAGGACATAGGCGCGGTCGCCGATTGCAAGCGCAAGTGCTGCGAATTGTTCGACGAGAATGACGGCCATACCGGCATCGGCCAGTTGCCTGACGGCGCGCATCAGGCGACTGACGATGACCGGCGCGAGACCGGAGGACATTTCGTCGATCATGATCACCTTCGGACGGGTCAGCAGCGAACGGGCAATGACGACCATCTGTTGCTCGCCGCCGGACAACATGCCGGCCTTGATATCGCGGCGCTGACGCAGCTCCGGGAAGAGATCGTAAGCCTCGCTGAGATCGGCAGCAGGATCGAGCGCGACCTTGAGATTTTCCTCCGTGGTCATCTCCGGAAAGACGGTTCGCCCCTGTTCGACGTGGCTGATGCCGGCACGGGCGCGCAGGCCGGCCCGCAGCTTCAGAAGCTCCACACCATCCATCCTCACTGAGCCGGCTGCGGCAGGGATGATGCCCGACAGGCTTTCGAGCAGCGTCGTCTTGCCCGCGCCGTTCGAGCCGAGCAGCACGCTGATCTCGCCGCTCGACACAGAGAGATCCACACCTCGAACGACGGGAATGCCGGACCGGTTGACGACGAGGCCGTTGACGGACAGTGCGGTCATTCGGCTGCCTCTTCAAGTTCAATGCCCATATAGGCTTTCTGGACGATCGGCATGGCAAGCACGCTTTGCGGGGCGCCGTTGGCGATCACGCGTCCGAAATCGAACACCATGATCGCCGAACAGGCCCGCCGCACGAGGTCCATATCGTGCTCGATCAGAAGCACGGCACTGCCGAAGGTCTCGGGGATAGCGGCGATGCGTTCGCCGAGCTTGACCGCATCGGCGTAGGATTGGCCGGCGGCAGGCTCGTCGAGAAGGATCACGGGCGGCCGCGACGCCACGACACCAGCGACGTCGAGCAAGCGCCGTGTTCCCGCATCGATCGATGCAATCGGCGTATCGGCGGGCGGGCAATCGAACCATTGCAAAACGGCGGAAAGTTCGTCATCGCCGATGGCGCCGGCGGCGAGCCGCACATAGCCTCCGACGCTGAGCTCCGGCGCAATACGGGTCGTCTGCCAGGTGCGGCGGATGCCCAATCGAGCCCGGCTCGTCGCGGAGAGGCCTTCGAGAGGCTTGTCGTTGAGCTTCACCGAGCCGTCATAGCGGGCCAAAAATCCGGCGATCGCATCGACCATGGTCGATTTGCCGGCGCCGTTCGGCCCGACAAGGCCGACAACCGTGCGCGCGGGCACCTTGAGATTGACCTTGTCGAGCGCGACCACGGCACCGTAGCGAACCGTCAGATCGCTGACCTCGAGCGCCAATCCCGGTTCATGCGTCGCGGTGGCCGGCAAGCGGCCGGCTTCGCGATGAACGGAAGCTTTCCTGTTTCCAGGCAACAGCTTGCGCCCGAGCCGCATCCATGTCTCGCTGATCGTTTCGCCAGACGAAAGCGCATGCACGGCACCGATTGCAAAGAAGACATTGCCGACATCCTGCGGCAGATTGAGCCTGCGCAACAGTTCCGGAAACAGCGTGATCAATATGCCGCCGATGACGGCGCCGAGCGTGAAATGCGCGCCGACCATGGTCGCCACGGCAAAGAGCGCCAGCGACTGCATCATCGAAAAATTCTCAGAAACCAGCGTTCCGAGATAACCGGCGAGCAGTCCGCCCGACACGCCGGAAATGAAGGCGCTGATGGCGAAGGCGCTGAGCTTGGCGCGCGGTATCGAAACGCCATGAGCCGCCGCTGCCCGCTCCGAATGCCGCACCGCAAGCCAGGAAGCCCCAAGCCGCGAACGGCTGACAAATTCGAGGCCAACGGCAATGACGCCGTAGGTCAGAAGCACGAAGAGGAAGAAGCTGCGGTCACTCTCGAAAAGCTCCGGGCGCACGACCTGCGTAAAGGTCGTTTGACCGGGAAAGGTGATCGTCGCCAGCACCGTGTCGAAGGCAGCAGCAAAGCCGAGCGTGACGATCGCCAGGTTGATGCCGCGCAGACGCAGCGCCGGCAGGCCGATGGCGATGCCGACCGGCACCGCCGCAAGACCGCCGACGATCATCCAGACGACGAGGCCGCCGGGTGCTTCGATGACGTTCAGGTATCCCGTGACCCAGGCGCCGACGCCGGCAAAGGACATCTGGCAGAGCGAGATCATGCCCGTTCGGCCGGCGACGAGACCAAGGCTTTGCAGGGCAATGCCGGTGATGAAGACGGCCGTGAGCAGAAACACCCAGTATTTGGGCAACAGCAAAAGAATGATTGCGCCGACTGCGGCAAGCGATAGGGCCGTGACGGCGGCGGCGCGGAAACTAGCGTGCTTCATCCCAGCGGGCTCCTCTTTGCGACCACAGGAGGACGGCAAGAATGACGATGAATGGAACCGTGCTGCGATACTGGCTGACGAGATCGATGGTGCTGACGGCACCCTCCAATATACCGATCGTCAGGCCGCCCAGAAGGGCAGCGCGGAAACTGGCAAATGCACCGATCAACGCAGCAGCCAGAGCAGGCACGACGAGGAGGCTCAGCGACGCGAAATCGGGGGAGCGCAGCGGCGCGATGATCATCAGCGCGAAAGAAGTCACGCCACCGGTCACGGCCCAGACGCCGAGCGCCAGCAATCTTACACGAATGCCGATCAGTTCTGCTGCCATCGGCCGCTGCGACAGGGCTCGCAATTGCAGCCCTATCCGCGTGCGTGCAAGGAACTGCTCCGTGAGCACGGTGAAGACCACAGAGAGAAGCAATGTCGTGACAGCCGCACAGGTGACTTCGACACCGGCCAGACGAAATGCCGATCCGGGGATCAGCTCGGGGAAATAATGCGGATGCTGGCCGCCGGTGAGGCGCAGGCCGATGGCAATGATGCCGACCAGAAGAGCTGCTGTTACCGCCGCCTTGGTCGATGCGTTGGTGTTGGCAAACCAGGTTGTCATGACGAGACCGATCAGGACGCCGCCCAGTGCGCCGGCGGCGATCCCCAACAGGGCTGCCGGAAATAGCGGCACGCCGGCCCCGTAGAATGCGACCATGATAAAAGTGCCCGCGGCGCCTATGGCAGCACCGGTAAAATTCACCACGGCCACCAGGCGATAGGTGAAGATCGCGCAGACGCCGAGGATGGCATAGGCTCCGCCTGCAGAAAGACCAGCCACGGCGGCTGTGAAGAGAGCGTTCATTCGGAAACTCCGGAGGCGGGCAGATGATGCCTCACCAGATCAGATCATCGTGACGACACAATATCCAGCCCCACCCGCCTTGGGCAGGGCTGGGCGCTCGGCCGTCTTACTTGGCCTTCGCCAGCGTGTACCAATCCGGCGTCTTGACGGTCCACTTGCCATCGACAAGCTGCATGACTTTGGTCGCCTTCATCGGCGAGTGAGCCCTGGCGTCGCCGAAGACATAGGGGCTGCCGGCGAGCGAATATTGCATTTCCTTGCCTGCCTTCAGCGCCGAGGTCACGGATTCCCGCGTCACTTCGCCGTCGATGCCCGAGATCGTGTCGATCATCACCTTGGCGGCGAGATAGCCACCCTGCGAGAAGGCGGTCTTTGCAAGGCCAGCTTTGTCCATGGTCTTGGCCCAGTCGGCGTTGGCAGCGGTGTTTTCGGTATAGGGCTCCCATTCCGTGCCGACGTAGACGGGCTGCTTGCTATCAGCCAATGCCTTGGCAACGCCCTCGGTGTAACCGGGTGCGAGGAACAGCCAGTTGATACCCGAGATCTTCTGCGCATCCGCAGTCTTCACCCATTGCACCACACCCGGCTCGACCTGATTGGTGAGCACGGCATCGCAGCCGGCGTCGCGCGCCTTGATGACGTAAGGCGTGAGATCGCCCTGCGGCGGCAGGGTCATGTCGACGAGGCCGACCTTGTTGCCGCTCAGCTTCTGCCAGGCTGCAACCGCGTTGCCGTAGGCTTCCTGAGTACCACCGAGGATCAGGAAGAAGGCGCAAACCTTCTTCGCTCCGAGGTTCTTTGTCGCATAGTCAAGCATGACCGTGGTCAGCGTGAAGGGGCCGACATTGACGGGCGAAATGCTCGGCGCATTGAAGCAGAGCGGGTCGACGCCGACGCCCTGAACCGCGAGCACATCGTTGCGGTTGTAGGTGCCGGCATTGACGGCGCAGTCGAGCAGGCTTGCACCACCTGTAAGAGCCACGACGCCCTTGTTGTCGATCAGGTCGCGTGCCGCCTGGGCCGCCACCTGCGGGTCGCCCTTGTCGTCGGCCAGCGAATAGGCCACCTTGCAGCCGTTGATGCCGCCGGCATCGTTCAACTGCTCGAAGACGGCCTTGGTGGCCTTCGGCGCATCGGAAAAATCGACGACGCCGGTGACGGTCGAGACGGCGCCGATCTTGATCGGCCCGCTCTTGCAGGTCGGCCCTGCGGCAAAGGCGGACGAACCGGTAAATGCTAGACCGGCAACAGCCAGCCCGAAAGCGATGCATGCTGATGTCAATTTCATTCTCTTCCCTTTCCCTCTTTATGTTTTGCGGCGTTTCCTCTTCGCCGCGCCAGCTAGCGCTGGTAGACGGGCTCACCCGCGAAGTACGTGGTCAGCACCTTGGTGTCGGCTATCTGATCGGCCGGCACTTCGAAGACATTTTGGTCCAGCACGATGATGTCGGCGGACTTGCCGGCGACAAGTGAGCCGGTTTCCCCATCCAGCCGCATCGCCTTTGCCGAATTGAGCGTGTAGATCTCGATTGCCGACGCAAGGTCGATCGCTTGCTCAGCCCATAGCGAAACACCCGGGAATGCGCCGGATGGGTTCTGCCGCGTCACCATGCCTTCGATACCGTTCCAGGGATCCGGGATCGGGATGACGGGCCAATCGGAACCGCCTGCCAGCAATGCGTTGGTGGCCTTCATGCTTGCGATCGGCCAGAAGCGCGTTGCCCGTTCCTCGCCCATCACCTGCTTATGGCCTTCGAGGAATGTGGTCGGATACCAGATCATCGGGCAGAGATCGGCGACAACGCCAAGCGTCGCGAAGCGGCCGAGATCCTCGTCACGCAGATAGCTCGCATGCGCGATGTGATGCTTGATATCCGTCGGGCCGTTGAAGTGCCGGACGGCTTCGACCGCATCGAGCATCTCGGTCACGGAGTAGTCCCCCGCGCAATGGATCTTCAGCCCCATGCCCAGCTTTTCGGATTTGTCGATATGGCGGACGAGATCGGGATAGTTGACCAGCACTTCGCCGCGATAGCCGTGCGGATGCGCGGCATCCGCGACATAGGCGTCATGGAAAGCCGCCGTGCGCGCGCCGGGAACGCCATCCAGAAAGATCTTCGTGAAATTCGGTTTCACATGTTCGGTGCGATATTCGTCGCGCAACGCCAGCAGGCCGTCGCCCGAGAGGCCGAACATGAAGCTCGGCTCGATCAGCGGCAGCGAGGTGACCGCCCATGCGGTGAGCTTGCCCTTCACATCCAGATTCTTGAGCGCCTTGAGGATCGGCAGCACCGAAGCCGCATCCTGGAAGGCGGTCACGCCGTATGAGTTGACGATCTCAATGGCGCGGGCCACGGCAGCCTCGCCCATTTCCTCGGTGAAGGCCTCGGCCGCGGTCCGCTCGACGATACCGGCGGCGGATTCGACCAATAGGCCGGTCAGTCTGCCGGTAACGGGATCGCGACCAAAGGAGCCTTGCGGCGGATCGGGCTGATTGTTTGAAATGCCGGCAAGCCGCATCGCCTCGCTGTTGATCCAGCGGTTGTGCATGGTCTCGTCGCGCAGAAGAACGGGATGCCCGAGGCTCGCCTCATCCAGCTTCTTGAGCGAAGCCTCGCTGTTGATCGCCGTAATCATATCGGCGCCCCATTGATTGGCGACGATCCACTGCCCGTGCGGTGTACTCTCGGCCTGCTTGCGCACATGGGCGCAGATCACTTCGATCGAAGCGCCGGCGGGAATCTGCGTTTCGAACAGCTCGGCCTGTCCGCCCATCATGATGTGATTGTGGACGTCGATGAAACCGGGCATCGCCATCTTGCCGGCGAGGTCGACGACCCGCGTTTCCGGCCCCTTCAGCGCTTCGATTTCAGCCCGATTGCCGACGGCGAGGATGCAGCCGTCCTTGATGGCGAGAGCCTCGGCCCAGGGCTGGCTCGGCTCCACAGTATAGATTCGTCCGTTCATGAGAATGAGGTCGGCAAAGCCGAGCGAAGCAATCATATTCAGTTCCCGCTTAGATTCATTATTTGAACCATTTATTCAAATATTGAGAGTGATGCAGGGCTCGGCGTTTGTCAATATAGTTCACACGTTAAATACATTGGCGCCATTGCTGCCTGTACGAGTACCATCCGGATTCCGCCCGCGCCATATCGATCGCTCGCGAAGCATATGGTCCGAGACGTTGGCAGCCGGCGCACTTTCGCGCCGGTCTTTCGCTGGGGATTACCGCCTCAGAGCTGGATCCATGCCGTTTTCAGATCGACATATTTATCGAGCGCATGCAGCGACTTGTCATGGCCGTTGCCGGACTGCTTGACCCCACCCAGCGGCACGCTGTTGTCGGCGCCGCCATAGGTGTTGACATGCACGACGCCCGCCTGGATCCCGCGCACCATCCGATGGGCGCGCGACAGGTTCGATGTCCAGACGGCAGAGGCAAGACCGTATTCGGTGGCATTGGCGATCTGCAGGGCTTCCGCCTCGGTCTCGAACGGAATGATCGACAGGATCGGTCCGAATACCTCTTCGCGCGCCAGGGTCATCGACGGCGTGACATCGAACACGGCCGGCCGCATGTAATAGCCGCCCGTTTCTTCCAAGACCCGTGAACCGCCGGTGCGCAGGGAAGCACCTTCGGACAGGGCCTGCGCGACATAGCTAAGATCCTTCTTCAGCTGTATCTCGCTGGAGATCGCGCCTGCTTCCGTCGACAGTTGCAGGGGATCGCCGACCGTCATCGCATCGGCGATACGCGCGACTTTTTCGGAAAAAGCTTCGTGAATCGACTTCTCCACGAGCAGGCGAGAGCCGGCGACGCAAACCTGACCGGAATTACGGAATATCCCGTAGGCCGAGACTTTCGCGGCCTGATCCAGATCCGGCGCATCGGCAAAGACGATGTTCGGGGACTTGCCGCCGAGTTCGAGATAGACGCGCTTCAGGTTCGAGCGCGCGGAATATTCCAAAAGCCGCCGCCCGACGGGACCGGAGCCGGTAAAGGCGAGGACATCGACATCCATGTGCAGGCCCAAAGCTTCGCCGCTGACGGCACCGCGGCCGGTGACGACATTGAAGACCCCTTCGGGCAATCCGGCCTCCGCGCAAAGCTCGGCAAGCCGCAGCAGCGTCAAGGACGCGCCTTCAGCCGGCTTCAGCACGACGGAGTTGCCGGCCGCAAGCGCCGGCGCGATTTTCCAGGCGCCGATCATCATCGGAAAATTCCATGGCACGATGGCGGCAACGACGCCGATTGGCTCGCGATGAACGAGACCAAGCACATTGGTTGCGGTCGGCGCGATCTCACCATAGACCTTGTCGATCGCCTCGGCATAGTAGCGGAAGGTGCCGGCAGCACTTCCCGGCTCGGCCTTCAGGGCCATCGAGATTTCCGTGCCGTTGTCGCGCACGCCGAGCACGGCAAGTTCGAGCGCGTTCTTCTCGATCAAGTCCGCGAGCTTCAGCAGCACCTTCTTGCGTTCGGCGGGAGCGGCGTTCGACCAGCTGCCCTTTTTGAAGGCACGACGCGCAGCCTTGACGGCCAGATCGACATCCTCCGCGCCGGCGTCGGCGATGGTGGTCAACCTGGTTCCGTCGATCGGCGAAATAACATCCATGACTGCGCCGGTGGCCGGAGACCGCCATGCGCCACCAATGAACAGCGATTGCGGGGAAACGGACGCCGTCCGGAGCTGATCGATCTTATCCTGCATCTCATTCTCTCATGAAAAGGGTGGCGGGCACGCCCCGCCACCGCGATTGGAATTGCTTTAGGCTTCCTGTCCGGCACCGAGACGCGCAAAGCCATCGGCATCCGCCGATCTCAAGCGAGCGGCGGCAACGAAACCAATGACTCCGGCGATCAGAACGAGGCACGGCAGCAGCACGGCAAGCACGCCATTTGCTCCGGCGATCGCGCCGAAATTCGCGGAAATGTAATAGACAAGCGCCAGAAGAATAAGCCCCGTTACAATCGGCAGCACCTTGATGGCCAGTACGTTACGCTCGAGGCCCGGATTGCGGCTGAAGAAGATGACGATTGCGAAGGCGGTGAAGGCCATCAACAGGATGATTGCCAGCGTCGCTACGTTGGTGAGCCAGGAGAAGAGGCCCAGCACCGGATCCTGCCCGGTTGCGGCAAAGAGCGCCACCACGAGCACGGCAATGACCGTCTGGATGATCGAGCCGACATGCGGGCTCTGGAAAACCGGATGCGTGACGCCGACCGATTTCGGCAGCAGGCCTTCGCGACCGGCGACGTACATGTAGCGCGCGACGCCATTGTGGAAGGCGAGGATGCCGGCGAAAAGGCTGGTGATGAAGAGAACGCTCATCACGACAGTGATCCAATGACCGACATAACGCTCGGCAAGGCTGAAAAGGAAGGTCGTCGGATCGGCGAGACCCTGCAGGGTGGGAACGAGCTTGTCGACACCAGCGCCGGCCACCATCAGCCATGAGGTCAGCATATAGAAGAGGCCGATGATCAGCACCGAGATGTAGGTTGCGCGCGGCACCGTCTTGTGCGGCTCGCGCGCTTCTTCGCTATAGATGGTCGTCGCCTCGAAGCCGATGAAGGCGGCAAAGCAGAACAGGAGGCCGATTGCCGGCGTTCCGCTCCAGAAGGCGGTCGGCGTGAAGGGTGCGGCAGAAAGGCCGGCATCGCCGCCCTTGACGAAGATCGCGCCATCGATGACGAGGACGACGAGATATTCGAGAATGACGAGCACCGTCAGCACCTTGGCCGAAAGATCGACGCGGCGATAGCCGAAAACGGCGACGAAGGCGATGCCGATAAAGCTCCAGACCCACCAGGGAAGGTCGAGGCCAAGCTGCTCGGCAAAGAAGCCCTTGGTCGCGGCCCCGAAGAGCCCGAGGACGCCGACCTGCATGGCGTTGTAGGCGAGGATGGCGATCAGGGCGGCGGCACCACCCATCAGGCCGCCGAGGCCACGGGCGGTATAGGCATAGAAGGCGCCGGCATTGCGGATATGGCGCGCCATGGCAACATAGCCGACCGCAAACAGCAGCAAAATGCCCGTAACTAGCAGGAAGGTCAAAGGAATACCCGGCCCGTTGCCGAGCATCATCGATAGCGGCACGCCGCCGGCAACCGCCGTTAGCGGCGCTGCAGCCGAGACGACCAAGAAGGTCACGGCGCCGACGCCGAGACTGTTTTTGCGTAGCTGGTTCTCAGCCGCACCTTGCGAATTTTGCGCGTTCATCTGCGTTTGTTCCCCTTGTTGAGAGTATCCGATCGTCGCTGCGGCTTCCCGCAAGCGACCTCCACTAGAACCGGACTGACGAGCGGGAGCTTGAGCTTTTGTTGATTTTGCCGCCATCAGCGCTTATGGTTCATTATTTGAACCACAGCTTCAAATATAGACTTGCAAACATTCCCGGCCTCTGTCAAGTTATTTCGCATGTTAAGTATCTTGGGTCGCTGCTATCGTGCCGCGGCGCAGGGTCAGCGAGCTGATTTGACGCAAGCCCCGGCTGAACGCACAAAACAAACGCTGACCAACCCAAGAGGAGGAACGATGAGCACGATCGGAAAGGCGCTTTCATTGCTGGATACCCTGTCAAGGCTGGACAAGGAGGCGGGTCTTACCGACATCGCCAACCTGTGTGCGCTCGACAAGGCAACGGCGCGACGCTTTCTGATCGAGCTGGAGAAACACGGCTTCGTCGAGCAGGATCCGGATACGCGGCGATACCGGATCGGGTCTGCGCCAGTCCGCCTTGCGCGGATTCGCGAAGCGCGCTTTCCGTTTCTACGGGTCGCCATCCCCTTCATACAGGCGCTTGCCGGATCGTCGATGGAGACCGTGCATCTTTCCGAGTTTTCCGGCGGACAGCTTTCCACCATTCATGTGGAAGACTCGTCCTGGGCGCACCGTATCATCATCGAGGTCGGCAGTGTCCTGCCCTTCCATGCCACCGCATCCGGCCTCGCTTTCCTCGCCTTCTGCCCGCAGGCGGAAATAGAAGACTTTCTCAGGAAGCCGCTCGAGAAATACACCGACCACACTGTCGTCGATCCCCAGCTGATCCGAGACATGCTCGACGAGACTGCCGCGCGCGGCTTCTCGATCAGCCATCAGGGGCTCGAAGCCGGCGTCATCAGTACCGCGGCGCCCGTATGCGGGCCTAATGGCCGCCCCATCGGCTGCGTGGCCGTCGCCGCCCCGCTCTCGCGCACGACGAAGGCGGCGATTCATGAGTTCGGCATCCAGGCCGTCGCGACCGCTAAAGCAATTTCAGAAAAATACTACGGGTTGGAAAAACCCACGGGAACCAATGCAAGATCAGGAGGACAGATTAATGAGCCCCACGGCTCCCTCACCCAGAATTCTCGTCATCGGAACAGGTGATACCAAAAGCGACGAACTGCAATTCATGGCATCGGTTATCGAGGAAGCCGGCGGCAAGCCGGTCATGGTCGATGTCAGCATCCTCGGCGATCCGCCTTACGTCCCGGATTACTCCAGACATGACATCGCAAAAGCCGCCGGGACCACGATCGAGGCGATCGCCGAAAGCGGCGATGAAAACAGCGCCATGGCCGGCATGGCAAAGGGTGCCGCGGCACTGACGAAACGTCTCTACGATGACGGGCTGATGGACGGGGTCATCGTCCTCGGCGGCTCCATGGGGACCGATCTGGCGCTCGACGTCGCAGCCATCCTGCCGCTTGGCGTGCCGAAATTCGTGGTTTCGACCATCGCCTATTCTCATCTCATCCCACCCGAGCGCATCGCTCCCGACCTGATGATGATCCTCTGGGCCGGTGGTCTCTACGGACTGAACAGCATCTGCAGCTCGGTCCTGTCGCAAGCCTGCGGCGCCGTCGTCGGGGCAGCCAAGCATGGAACCAAATCCGATCGCAAGCGGCCGCTTATCGGCATGACCTCGCTCGGCTCGTCCTGCCTGAAATATATGAAGTACCTGCGGCCGGAGCTTGAGAAACGCGGCTATGACATTGCCGTGTTCCACTCAACCGGCATGGGCGGACGCGCTTACGAAGCCATCGCTTCGCAAGGGGGCTTTGCCGCCGTCTTCGACTTCTGCATACAGGAAGTCAGCAATCATCACTATGACACTGTCGTCACTTCGGGACCCGACCGGCTCGAAAATGCCGGACGCGCCGGCATTCCGCAGATCGTCGCACCCGGCGCCGTCGACATGGTCGATCTTCAGGCGTGGCGGCCCCTGCCCGAAATCTTCGCCGAGCGTCCCTATCATGCGCATAACCGGCTGATCGGATCGGTGACGACATCGCCCGAAGGACGGCGGGAAGTCGCCCAGCTGATCGGGCGCAAGCTTGCGCACGCAGATGCGAAGGTCGCGTTCCTGCTCCCGACCGAAGGCATCCAGGAATGGGACAAGCCGGGCGAGCCGCTGCACGATCCGGAGGGGCTTGCCGCCTTCGTGGAAGAGATGCGTCGCGCCGTGCCGCCCTCCGTCGCCCTGCAAGAGGTCGACGCCCACATCAATTCTCCCGCCTTTTCAGCCGCGGCTCTCGCCGTCTTCGACCGGTGGGTCGCGGAAGGCGTCATTCCGGAAGGACGGCCATGACATCAGAACGCGCTCTTATCCTCGATTTCGGCGGCGTAGTTACCCGCACGCTGTTCGAGACGCACGACGTCACCGAGCGCACGCTCGGCCTTCCCAAGGGGTCGCTGACCTGGCTCGGGCCGTTCGTTGCCAGCACCGATCCGCTTTGGGTGTCGATGCAGAACCGCGAGATCACCGAACGCGACTATTGGCTGACGCGGACAAGCGAAGTCGGCAAGATGGTCGGCGAGACCTGGACCGACATGCAGACCTTCGTGCGCCGGGCGCGCGGCGCCGAGCCCGAACTCGTGCTGCGTCCGGAAGCCCGCGACGCCATCCTGCGGGTCAAGGAAGCCGGCCTCAAGCTGGCGATCCTGTCGAATGAACTGGACCTTTTCTATGGCGTCGAGTTCCGCGAGCGTTTCCCACTGATCGACCTCTTCGACGTCATCGTCGATGCCAGCTACACGAAGATTCTCAAGCCCGATCCCCGCGCCTACGAGCTCGTTCTTGCCGAACTCGACCTGCCGCGCGAGGCCTGCGTCTTCGTCGACGACCAGAAGAAAAACATCGAGGGCGCCGAAGCCGTCAACCTGCCTCACGTGCATTTCGACGTAACCCGTCCTGCCGAAAGCTATGCCCAAGCACTTGCCATGCTGGGGCTCTGAACCAAGAGGAATTTGATATGCGTGAAACCAATTTCATCATCGAAAACAACGCCCGCCACCTGTGGCACCCGATGGCTCATCCGGCCGAAATGCAGGCGCATCCGCCGCGCATAGTCAATGCCGGCGAAGGCGTCGAGATCGTCGATATCCAGGGCAAGAAGGTGCTCGATGCCGTCGGCGGCCTGTGGAACGTCAACCTCGGCTATTCCTGCGAGCCGGTGAAGAAGGCGATCCGCGACCAGCTCGACGAGCTGCCTTACTATTCGACCTTCCGCGGCACGACCAACTCGCCGCTGATCGAACTCTCCTATGAGCTTGCTGAGTGGTTCAAGCCGGATGGGCTGAGCCGGTCCTTCTTTACCTCGGGCGGCTCGGATTCGGTCGAGACCTGCCTGCGACTGGCGCGCCAGTACCACAAGGTCAACGGCCAGCCCGAGCGCACCAAATTCGTTGCGCTGAAGAAGGGCTATCACGGCACGCATTTCGGCGGCGCCTCCGTCAACGGCAACCAGAACTTCCGTCGCAACTACGAGCCGCTGCTTCCCGGCGTCATCCACCTGCCCGCGCCCTTCCCCTATCGCAACCCGTTCAACACCACCGACGGCGCGGAAATCGCGGCCGCGATCGGCAGGCTGTTCGAGGATGAAATCGCCTTCCAGGGTGCCGATACCATCGCGGCCCTGATCGTCGAGCCCGTGCTGGGCGCCGGCGGCGTCATCGTTCCGCACGAAACTTTCCTGCCGCTGATGCGCGAAATCTGCGACCGCCATGGCATCCTGCTGATCGCCGATGAGGTCATCACGGCATTCGGCCGCACCGGCGCCTGGACCGGATCGCGCCTTTGGGGCGTCAAGCCGGACATGATGTCGACGGCCAAGGCGATCACCAACGGCTATTTCCCCTTCGGCGCCGTGATGATCTCCGACAAGGTCGCCGAAGTTTTCGAAAGCAACAGGAACTCCGTCGGCAATATCGGCCATGGCTACACCTATTCCGGCCATCCGGTCGGTGCCGCAGCAGCGCTCGCGACACTGAAGGAAACCAAGCGGCTTGACGTCGCTGCCAATGCCGCCGCCCGCGGCGAAGAACTTATGGCCGGCCTGCAGGCGCTGCAGAACAAACATGAACTGATCGGCGACGTGCGCGGCAAGGGCCTGATGTGCGCCCTCGAACTCGTCAGCGACCGTGTGAAGAAGAGCGCGGCCGCCAAGGACGTGGTTCAGAAAGTCCATGACGCCACTTACGATGCCGGCGTGATGGTCCGCACCTCCGGTGCCAATGTCATCATGTCGCCGCCGCTGATCGTGACGGCTGCGAATGTTCAGACCATCCTCACTGCGCTCGACGCAGGTCTCACCGCCGCGAGGACCTGATCATGTCGGACAACGCAGCTCTTATCGCACGACGCGAGCGGCTTCTGGGCCGCAACATGTCGCTCTTCTATGAGGATCCGGTCCATCTGGTGCGCGGCGAAGGCGTCTGGCTCTGGGACGCCGACGGGAAAAAGTACCTCGACTGCTACAACAACGTGCCGCATGTCGGCCATTGCCATCCGCGCGTGGTCGAGGCCATCACGCGCCAGGCCTCGACGCTGAACACGCACACGCGCTATCTGCACGAGGGCATCCTCGACTATGTTGAGCGGCTGACGGCGACTTTCGACAAGAGCCTCGACGCGGCGATCCTGACCTGCACGGGCAGCGAAGCCAACGATGTGGCGTTGCGCATGGCACAGGCCGTCACCGGCAAGACCGGCGTCATCGCCACCAACCACACCTACCATGGCAATACGACCGCCGTGTCGCAATTGTCGACGCGCATGCCGCCGGTCGGCGGCTTCGGCGGCCATGTCCGGCATGTGCCGGCGCCCGACAGCTATCGGCCGCTCGGCGGCGAAGGCGGAGACGCCTTTGCCACGGCTTTCGCAGCGGAAGTCGAGAAGGCGATTGCGTCACTGCAGGATAGCCCGCATGGCTTTTCCGCTATCATCATCGACCCGTTCTTTGCCAATGAAGGCTTCCCGGATCTGCCGCCCGGTTTTTTGGACAAGACGGTTGCAGCGGTTCGCAAGGCCGGCGGCCTCGTCATCACGGATGAGGTGCAGCCCGGCTTCGGCCGTACCGGCTCGCATATGTGGGGCCATCAACATGCCGGCATCGTTCCCGATATCGTCACGCTGGGCAAACCGATGGCCAACGGCCATCCGGTCGGCGGCGTCGTTGCCAATGCCGATACGGTGAATGCCTTTCGCAAGGCGTTCCGTTATTTCAACACCTTCGGCGGCAATCCGGTCTCCTGCGCGGCCGCGATGGCCGTGCTCGACGTCATCGAAGATGAAAACCTCATCGAGAACGCCCGTAAGGTTGGCGAATACGCGCGCGCTGCCTTCCAGAAGCTTGCGCAAAAGCATTCGATCATCGGCGACGTGCGCGGGAGCGGCCTCTTCATGGGGACGGAATTCGTACTCGACCGCGCGACCAAGGAACCCGCGCCAGCGCAGGCAACGCGAATCGTCAATGAAATGCGCGAGCGCGGCGTGCTGATGGGCAAGATCGGCATTCATCAATGTGCGACGAAAATCCGCCCGCCCATGCCCTTCTCGATAGAGAACGCCGATTTCATGTTGTCGATTTTCGACGACGTGCTGTCCGGCTTGTGAGGCTGATATGGCTGACGATTTGCCGCCCGCAATCCGGGATGCCCTGCAGAAGCGCGCGCTGGAGGCGCTCGACCATTGGCCGGTTCAGGCTCATGAACCGGTGCTGATGAAATATCGAGAGAATGCAGTCTTTCGCATCACGCTCCACGACGGACAATATGCCGCGCTCCGGCTGCACCGTCCGGGCTATCACGACGAAACGAGCCTGCGCTCGGAACTGCACATGATGGCCGCGCTCCGGCTCGGCGAGCTCAACGTGCCGAGCCCTGTTCCCACAAGCGACAGGCAAAGCCTCGTTCGGCTCCCGGCCAACCGGCAATTTTCCGAGCAGCATGCCGACGTCGTCAGCTGGATCGACGGTTCACCGCTCGGCCAGAGCGGCACGCCGCTCGCGCAGTCAGCAGAAAAGCAGGCGGAGATATTCTCCTGCGTTGGTCGCTCGATAGCGACTATGCACAATCTTGCCGATGCCTGGGCTCCGCCGGAGCGGTTTCGCCGCCCGGCTTGGGATGTCGAAGGCCTCATTGGCGAAAAGCCTTTGTGGGGGCGCTTCTGGGATTGCCCAGGTCTCTCGCAGAGCGACGCCGAAGCGCTGACGGCATTGCGGGGCCAATTGCGCCAAGCGCTTGCAAAGGTGCAGGCATTAGGCCTCGACTATGGCCTGATCCATGCCGATCTCGTGCGCGAGAACATCTTTCTCACGGACAACGAAAGCGACGTCGCCTTCATCGATTTCGACGACGCGGGCTATGGTTTCCGTCTTTTCGATCTTGCAACGGCCTTGCTGAAGAATCGCAACGAACCCGCCTATCCGGACATCGAGAAGGCGCTGATTTCAGGCTATCGAAGCCAGCGTGAGCTTTCCGACGCAACGCTCGAACTCCTGCCGCTCTTCATGGTTCTGCGCAGCCTGACTTATATCGGATGGCTCGCCGAGCGGCCCGAAATTCCGAACGCCGCCTCGCGCCTGGCACGCTACGTCAGCGAAAGTCTGGAGATGGCAAGAAAGCTCGACTCCATCGCTTGACTTCTCTCGGAAATTTATTAACTTGTTAAGTAATTAAGGGATCGGGAGAACTTGATGCCACATCTCGCCATCGAGTATTCGGCCAATCTGGAAGGCCGCGCCGATATCGGCGTGCTTTGCGAACGGCTGCTGAAGACCGTGCTGGAAACCGGTCTTTTCGAAATCGGGGCAGTACGTGTTCGTGCCTTTCGCGCCGATCACTATGCAATCGCGGACAAGCTGCCCGAAAATGCCTTCGTCGATCTGAATTTCCGCATCGGCAAGGGTCGCACGGCTGACGAAAAGAAGCGCACCGGCGAAGCGATCTTTGCGGCAGCGACCGAGGTTCTAAGCCCCCTCTTCGAGACGCCGCATTTCGCGCTGTCGCTGGAAATTCGCGAGATCGATGCGGACCTCAGCTGGAAGAAGAACGCCATCCATCCGCGGCTTCGCGGCAAGTGACCACGCCCGCTCGACGGGACGAGACAACATCAGGGAAATAGACGATGTCCAAATTGCAGGAAAACATCGCAAAGGCCGAAAGCTTTCTGGCCCGCTTCAAAGAACGCGGCGTTCTCAACCGCATCAACGGCGAGGATGTTCCTGCCGACGACGGTTCGACCTTCGAGACCATTTCACCGGTCGATCTGAAGCCGCTTGCCACCGTTGCCCGCGGCAAGGCTGCCGATATCGATCGCGCCGCAAAAGCCGCAAAAGCAGCCTTTGCCGAATGGGCTGCCATGCCGGGTGACGCCCGCAAGAAGCTTCTGCACAAGATTGCCGATGCGATCGTGGCCCGCGCTGAAGAGATCGCCTTCGTCGAGTGCATGGATACCGGACAGTCGCTGAAATTCATGGCCAAGGCTGCACTGCGCGGCGCCGAGAACTTCCGCTTCTTTGCCGATCGCGCGCCGGAAGCCCGTGACGGCAAGGCGATCCGCGCCGAAGGCCAGGTGAACCTGACGACGCGCGTTCCGATCGGCCCGGTCGGGATCATCACGCCCTGGAACACCCCCTTCATGCTGTCGACCTGGAAGATCGCGCCGGCACTGGCTGCCGGCTGCACCATCGTCCACAAGCCCGCCGAATTCTCGCCGCTGACCGCCCGTCTGCTGGTGGAAATTGCCGAGGAAGCCGGCCTGCCGAAGGGCGTTTGGAACCTCGTCAACGGCTTCGGCGAGGATGCCGGCCGCGCGCTGACGGAGCATCCCTTGATCAAGGCCATCGGCTTCGTCGGCGAAAGCCGCACCGGCTCGATGATCATGAAGCAGGGCGCCGACACGCTGAAGCGGGTGCATTTCGAGCTCGGCGGCAAGAACCCGGTCATCGTCTTTGCCGATGCCGATCTGGAGCGCGCCGCCGATGCCGCCGTCTTCATGATCTATTCTCTGAACGGCGAGCGCTGCACCTCCTCCTCGCGCCTGCTGGTCGAGGAAAGCGTCTACGACGAGTTCACCGCGATCGTTGCCGAGAAGGCCAAGCGCATCAAGGTCGGGCATCCGCTGGATCCGGAAACGGTCGTTGGCCCGCTTGTTCATCCGGTGCATGAAAAGAAGGTGCTGGAATATATCCAGATCGGCAGGTCGGAGGGCGCGACCCTTGCAGCCGGCGGCGAGAAATTGAACGGCCCTGGCGGCGGTTGCTATGTCTCCCCGACTCTGTTTACCGGCGCCAACAACAAGATGCGCATCGCCCAGGAGGAAATCTTCGGGCCGGTGCTGACCGCCATCCCCTTCAAGGATGAAGCCGATGCGCTCGCGCTTGCCAACGATGTCCAGTACGGCCTGACGGGCTATCTCTGGACCTCCGACGTCACCCGCGCCTTCCGTTTCACCGATCATCTCGAAGCCGGCATGATCTGGGTGAATTCGGAAAATGTGCGCCACCTGCCGACCCCCTTCGGTGGGGTCAAGAATTCCGGCATCGGCCGCGACGGCGGCGACTGGTCCTTCGATTTCTACATGGAAACCAAGAACGTCGCCTTCGCCACCAAGCCGCACGCCATCCAGAAACTCGGCGGCTGAGCCGCCAATACGCATAAAGAGGAGGAACCCATGCCCCTGCCGAAACCCAATCTCTATCCGCCCTTCAACATCGTGCGCCTCAGCCATGTCGAATTCGGCGTCACCGATCTTGCCAAGTCGCGCGCCTTCTATGTCGATACGCTCGGCCTGCAGGTGACGGACGAGACCGCGGATACGATCTATCTCCGGGCAATGGAGGAGCGCGGCCATCACTGCATCGTGCTCAAGAAATCCGATAAGGCGGAAGCCCGCGACCTCGGCTTCAAGGTCTTCGGCGACGAGGATCTCGACAAGGCAGCGCATTTCTTCAAGGGCAAGGACCTGCCGGTCGAATGGATCGAGCGCCCCTACCAGGCGCGGACCTTCCGCACCCGCGATCCGCACGGCATCCCCCTTGAATTCTATTCGAAGATGGACCGCCTGCCGCCGATCCATCAGAAATACGCCCTCTACAAAGGCGTGAAGCCGCTGCGCATCGACCATTTCAACTGCTTCTCGACCAATGTCGACGAGAGCGTCGCCTTCTATAACGAACTCGGCTTCCGCGTCACGGAGTACACTGAGGACGAAGAAACCGGCCGTCTCTGGGCTGCCTGGACCCACCGCAAGGGCGGCGTCCACGATATCGCCTTCACCAATGGCCGCGGCCCGCGTCTGCACCACACCGCCTTCTGGGTGCCGACACCGCTCAACATCATCGACCTGCTCGATCTGATGGCGACCACCGGCTGGGTCGGCAACATCGAGCGCGGTCCGGGACGCCACGGCATCTCCAACGCCTTCTTCCTCTATATCCTCGATCCCGACGGCCACCGCATCGAGATCTACTGCTCGGACTATCAGACGGTCGATCCCGATCTGGAGCCGATCAAGTGGGACCTCAAGGATCCGCAGCGCCAGACACTTTGGGGCGCGCCGGCTCCCAAATCCTGGTTCGAACATGGTAGCCTGTTCGCCGGCGCGGAAGTGGCGGAGCCCGACCTGAAGGCACAGCCGATTATCGCGCCCTAAGCGTTACCCTTGAGAGCGGGCGAAAGCGCCGCTCTTTTCAACGTTATCCAGGCGAGGAGATAGTCATGAAATTGAAGGACGCAACTTTGTTCCGTCAGGCCGCGTTGGTCGGCGGCGAGTGGATCGAAGCCGATCCCGCCAACGCGATCAAGGTCGACAACCCGGCAAACGGCGAGATCATCGGCCTCGTTCCCAATCTGGGCGCTGCCGAGACGAAGACAGCGATTGCCGCCGCCGAGGCTGCCCAGAAAGAATGGGCCGCCCGCACTGCCAAGGAACGCTCAGGCATTCTGCGGCGCTGGTTCGAGCTGATGATGGAAAACCAGGATGATCTCGGACGCATCCTGACGGCCGAACAGGGTAAGCCCCTGCCCGAAGCCAAGGGCGAGATTGCCTATGGCGCAAGCTTCATCGAGTGGTTTGCCGAAGAAGGCCGTCGCGTTTATGGCGACATCATCCCCGGCCACCAGAAGGATAAGCGCATCCTTGTCATGAAGCAGCCGATCGGCGTCGTGGCGGCGATCACTCCCTGGAATTTCCCGAATGCCATGATCACCCGCAAGGCCGGCCCGGCCTTCGCCGCTGGCTGCGCAATGGTGCTGAAGCCTGCCTCGCAGACGCCGTTCTCGGCAATCGCGCTTGCAGTCCTTGCCGAGCGTGCCGGCCTGCCCAAGGGTCTGTTCAGCGTGCTGACCGGCTCGGCCCGCGCCATCGGCGGCGAGATGACCGCAAGCCCGGTCGTGCGCAAGCTCACTTTCACTGGCTCGACGGAAGTCGGCACCGAACTCTACAAGCAGAGCGCACCGACCATCAAGAAACTTGGCTTGGAACTCGGAGGCAATGCGCCCTTCATCGTATTCGATGATGCCGATCTCGATGCGGCTGTCGAAGGCGCCCTGATCGCCAAGTTCCGCAACAACGGCCAAACCTGCGTCTGCGCCAACCGCCTCTACGTCCAGGACGGCGTTTACGACGCCTTTGCCGAAAAGCTTGCCAAGGCTGTCGGCTCGCTGAAGACCGGCAACGGCTTCGATGAAGGCATCAACCTCGGGCCGCTGATCGATGAAGCGGCTCTCAACAAGGTCGAAGAGCATGTCGCCGACGCCCTTTCCAAGGGCGGCCGTATCGTTGCCGGCGGCCATCGCCATCAGCTCGGCGGACGTTTCTATGAAGCGACGGTGCTCGCCGATGTCACGCCATCCATGGCCGTTGCCAAGGAAGAGACCTTCGGGCCGGTGGCCCCCCTCTTCCGCTTCAAGGATGAGGCCGATGTCATCGCCCAGGCCAACGACACCGAGTTTGGTCTTGCCTCCTATTTCTATGCCAAGGACCTCGCTCGAGTCTTCCGGGTCGCCGAAGCCCTGGAGTACGGCATGGTCGGCGTCAATACCGGCCTGATCTCGACGGCGGAAGCCCCGTTCGGCGGCGTCAAGCTCTCCGGCCTCGGCCGCGAGGGTTCGCGCTACGGCATCGAGGAATTCACCGAAATCAAATATGTCTGCCTCGGCGGCGTCGTCTGAGGTCAAGAGAAGGCCATGAAAGCATGACCCATCCAAGATTCCTGTCCTTTTCGAGAAACGGCCGCCCTGGCTACGGGCTTGCGGTCGACGGCGGTGTCGTCGACCTCTCCGCCCGCCATGGCGCGACTTGGCCGACGCTGCGTGAGGTGATCGAGGCCGGTCGCCTCGTTCAGCTCGCGGAAGAAGCCAAGACGTTGAAGCCGGATTTCGC
Source organism: Rhizobium freirei PRF 81 (assembly GCF_000359745.1). Taxonomy (GTDB): domain Bacteria; phylum Pseudomonadota; class Alphaproteobacteria; order Rhizobiales; family Rhizobiaceae; genus Rhizobium; species Rhizobium freirei. Next base: position 136,215 of record NZ_AQHN01000013.1, on the reverse strand, counting down.
ACTCGACGACATCCGCTTCGAGATTCCCATTCCGTCGCCGGAAAAGATCATTTGCGTCGGGGTCAATTTCCCCGACCGCAACGAGGAGTACAAGGATGGGCAGGCGGCCCCTTCCAACCCCTCTCTTTTCATCCGCTTTCCCCGCTCGTTCACCGGGCATGACCAGCCGCTGATCCGGCCGCCGGAAAGCCCGCAGCTCGACTACGAAGGCGAGATCGTTATCGTCATCGGCAAGGCCGGCCGACGGATTTCCGAAGCCGACGCCTTCTCGCATATCGCGGCTCTTTCGCTTTGCAACGAAGGCACGATCCGCGACTGGGTGCGGCATGCGAAGTTCAACGTCACCCAGGGCAAGAACTTCGACAATACCGGCTCGATCGGCCCCTGGCTGATCCCCTTCACCAATGCCGCCCAGCTCGACGACATCGAGCTCAAGACCCGCGTCAACGGTGAGGTACGCCAGAGCGACCGCACCAGTCGGATGATCTTCTCCTTCCGCAAGATCATCAACTACATCTCCACCTTCACCACGCTCGTCCCCGGCGACGTCATCGTCACAGGCACGCCGACCGGCGCCGGCGCCCGCTTCGATCCGCCGATCTGGCTGAAGCCCGGCGATGTCGTCGAAGTCGAGGCAGACGGCCTCGGCATCTTGAAAAACACCATCGCCGACGAGGTGCGCTGATGCTGTCGCATGATGAAATCCAGGCCGCGGCCGAAAGCCTCGATCAGGCCGAGCGGACACGCGTCCAGACCGGATTGCTCTCGCTCAAGTACCCGCAGATGACCATGGACGATTCCTATGCCGTCCAGAGTGCCTGGGTGAAGAAGAAGATCGCAGCCGGCCGCAAACCGATCGGCTGGAAGATCGGGCTGACGTCGAAGGCGATGCAATATGCCCTCAACATCAACATCCCGGATTCCGGCGTGCTCTTCGACGACATGATCTTCGAAGACGGCGCGACCGTGCCGGCCGACCGCTTCATTCAGCCGCGCATCGAGGCCGAGATCGCCTTCGTCATGAAGGCGCCGCTCAAGGGACCAAACGTCTCGATCTTCGATGTGCTGAACGCCACCGACTACGTGACGCCTGCCCTTGAGATCCTGGATACCCGTATCCTCCGGGTCGATCCGGAGACGAAGAAGGCACGCACTATCGTCGATACCATTTCCGACAATGCCGCCAATGCCGGCATCGTCACCGGCGGCCGCGCCGTGCGGCCCGATGAGATCGACATGCGCTGGATGGGCGCGATCGTCAGCCGCAATGCCGAAGTCGAGGAAACAGGCCTTGGCGCCGGCGTGCTCAACCAGCCCGCACGCGGCATCGCCTGGCTTGCCAATCGGCTGTCTCAGTATGGTGATGGCATCGAAGCCGGCCAGATCGTTCTTGCCGGTTCGTTCATCCGTCCGATCGAGGCACGGCACGGCGATACGATCACTGCCGATTTCGGTCCTTACGGATCGGTCAGCCTGTTCTTTGCATGAAGGAGTAAGACATGCCTGCGCCCAGGAACCTCTTTAAACAGGCATTGAAGGAAGGGCGGGCGCAGATCGGCCTCTGGCAGGCCCTTGCCAATGCCTACACGGTCGAAATCTCGGCCGGCGCCGGTTACGATTGGCTCCTGCTCGACGCCGAGCATGCGCCGAACGACGTGCCGCTCCTCGTCTCGCAACTGCAGGCGATGAAGGGCACGGCGAGCCACGCGATCATCCGTCCGCCGATCGGCGAGACCTGGATCATCAAGCAGATGCTCGATATCGGCGCTCAGACGCTGCTGATCCCGATGGTCGACAGCAAGGAAACGGCCGAGACTATGGTCAAGGCGGTCAGATATCCGCCGCATGGCGTGCGTGGCGTCGGTGCGGCCCTTGCCCGCGCCTCCGCCTTCAATCGCATCCCCGACTATCTGCCGACGGCCAATGACGAGATCTGCCTGCTCCTGCAGGTGGAAAGCCGAGCGGGACTTGAAGCGCTCGACGCCATTGCCTCGACGGATGGCGTCGACGGCGTCTTCATCGGCCCTGCCGATCTTGCAGCCGACATGGGCTATCTCGGCAAGCCGGGCGCGCCGGAAGTGCAGGCCGAGGTCGAGAAGGCGCTTGCGAAAATTCAGGCACATGGCAAGGCGGCGGGCATTCTGATCGGCGATCTTTCGCTGGCCAAGCGCTATCTCGAGCTTGGAGCTACCTTTGTCGCGATCGGCAACGACGTCACGCTTCTCGCCAATGCCACCACCAAGCTCCTGGACGATTTCAAGAAGGCTGAAGCCGCCAAGCCGCCGGCTGACGCGAAGGTTTACTGATCTTCACGGACGCCTCTCGCAGACCAGCGGGAGGCGTCTGCCAATCACACGGTGGAGGAGCCATGTGATCGGATGCGTTGTGCACGCTCAGTCAAAACGGACTGCACAGCTGGACGCGACGCCTGCGAACGCATCAGCCATGATGATCCAGAAATCCAAGAGGAGGAAATATGCGTTTCACGAACAAGACGGCTCTGATTACCGGTGGCGGTACAGGCATCGGCGCAGCGGTCGCCCGCCGCATCCGCCAGGAAGGCGGCAATGTCGCGCTCGTCGGGCGGCGTCCCGAGCCGCTTAGAAGCGTTGCCGAAGAGATCGGCGCAACTATCGTTGCAGCCGATGCTGCCGATGGCGCCGCGATGAAGGCTGCCGTGGAAAAAGTCGTCGAGACCCATGGCGGGCTCGATATCCTGATCGCCAATGCCGGCGGCCATGGTGTCGGACCGACGGTCAGCATGTCGGATGAGACATGGGACCTCGCCGTTCGTCTCAACCTCAACACCGCTTTCGTCAGCGCGCGCGAATCCCTGCCCCATCTCATCAAGAACAAGGGCAACATCGTCGTTCTCGCCTCGATCGCCGGGCTCTTTGCCGGGCCGGATGCCGCAGGCTACGTCACCATGAAGCACGGCTGCATCGGCCTTGCGAAATCGCTGGCGCGCGACTACGGCCGCAAGGGCGTGCGCACCAACACTGTCTGCCCCGGCTGGGTGACGACCGCCATGGCAGACGAACAGATGGAATTCATCGTCGAGAAGTACAAGCTGAACAACATCGAGGAAGCCTATGCGCTCGTCACCAAGGACGTACCGCTCGGCCAGCCGGCAACCGCCGAAGACGTCGCCAATGCCGTCTGCTTCCTCGCTTCGGGAGAAGCTTCGATGATCAACGGCGCGGTCCTGACCGTCGACGGCGGTGCCGGCACCGTCGATCTACCGACACTAGCCTTTGTGGAATAAGGGGGAATGCAGATGAACCAGAATCCAAAGGATTGGAAAACCTACGATCAATTCGCCTACGGTATCGACACGAACCGGCTGCCGGCGACGGATGCCCTTGCCGGCTCGTCGCACAAAGTCGCCTTCGACGACGGCCGCAAGCTGGAGCTTGCTTTCGGCAAGGAAGAGGTCAAGTGGTCGGACGGCAAGGATAGCGCCACGGATAAGGCCGAAGTCATCGAAGTCGCGCCGAACACCTATTTCGTCGAGATCGTCTTTGCCGGACGTTCCAAGGAAGCGGAAACGCTGATCCTCAACGTTGAGACGCGCCGGGCCCTGTCGATCTATTCGATCGTTCGCGAACTGAAAGATTCCGTCGGCGAGCCGCAGGTGGCGCAGATCTTCCGGCCCGGCATCATCGAGGGCGGCGGCGTCAGCGGCCAGGCGCCGGCGGAAAGCCGCGACCTGATCGGGCTTAGAGCACACTTCACCTACAGCCCCAACCACGTCTACGAGCACACGTACCTGTCTTCGCAGCGCTATGCCTGGCAATGCCTCGTCGGCGTGCAGCGAGGCCATGGCGACGTCGACCTGACCACGACCTACAAGTTCGACGACAACCTCTATATCTTCACCTTCCGCGAATTCAAGATCGCGGTCGCATCAACATTCTTCTACAATTTCAACGACATGCGTTCGACCGGCAAGTTCCTGGGCATCACCGGCGACGGACGTATCCAGAACAGCCCGGCCGGCGCTTTCATCCGCAAGGCCTCGATGACCTATTACCTGCCCGGCCAGGAACCAGTGTGAAGGACAGCACGATGCGAACGGCTTTCGAAATTGTAAAGGCGCATTACGACGCCAATCTCCGCCGCGACATGGATGGCATGCTTGCCGACATCGCGCCCGATTGCCGCTGGACCGAGATGGACGGCTTCCCCTGCGTCGGCACCTATGTCGGTCCGCAGGAAATCTTCAAGAACGTCTTTCTGGCGCTCGGACAGCTCTTTGACGGATACACCTTCACGCTCGAACGGCTCCTCGACGCCGGCAACGACGTGGTCGCCATCGGCGAATATACCGGCACCAGCAAGCAGACGGGCAAGCCGTTCAAGGCTCGCGTCGTGCACGTCTGGGGCGTGGCGCAGGATAAGATCCGCCGGTTCGAACAGTTCACCGATACGCTTCGGGTGGCAGAATCGATGCGTTGATCGGTCGAGGCGGTCGGACCCGAAATCCGGCCGCCTTTTTATACCGCCGCGGCCCGACGCCATTGCGAGGGAGAAACACCGAAGCGATTGCGAAAGGCTCGGGAAAAATGCGCACTTGATGAAAAGCCGAGCGCAAAAGCGATTTCGGATATTTCGCCGGCATAGCCTCCGGCATCTCGCAACTGCGCGGCAGCTTTCTGCAGACGTAAATTCCAGATATAGTCCGAAGGCGTCAGGCATTCGACCTCGAATGCCCGATAGACATAGCGCACCGAGCAGCCCATGCGGCGCGCGATCATTGTGATGGTCAGGTCCGGCCGCTCGACATTGCTTTCGATAAACTCCTTGATCCGCTGCAGCAGCAAATCCAATGGGTTGGCAACCGGTCTTGCCGGCTGCGGATCTGCGCCGATCACAGTGCGAACGAGATCGATCATGGTCTGGCCGATGCCAGCGCGTCTTGCCTCATCGAGATGGCCGATCTCATGCATGGTCGATTCCATCAAAGACAACAGGATGCGGCACATGCCGTCCTGCTCTGCATGAGCTGTAAAAGGTGTCGCCAGCCGCTCGATGGCGCTGTGCGAGAGTGCATGCCGCGGCAATTGCAGCAGAAGCTGCCGCACGGATGTGCTGTTGGTCAGCACGTAGGGTCGACGTGGGTCATAGATGACAAGGGCGTCGGTTTGGACCGGCGCATGCTGCCCGCCCTGCATCAGCGAGGCGGCTCCCTCCGTCTGCAGGATCAGCTTGATCGCGTCCGGATCGTCCGGTCGCGCCGTGACGCGCTCGCCGAAAACGACATGCCGATCGGCCTCCAGCCGCGTCAGCCGGCATGCGCCAAGCATCGCCGACACCATGCGGCTCTTGTTCTCGTCGGCGGCACCGAAATCAAGACGGACGTTGCCGAAGAGATTGCGCGCGAGACCGGCAAAGTCCCGCCCACCGGCGATCTCGACATGACGTTGAAGCGCTGCAGCCATCCTAGAAGCCCTCAAGATGTGAGATATCCGCCATCAACCGGCAGGCAGGCCCCGGTGACATAACGCGCCGCGTCCGATGTAAGGAATATGATCGCATCGGCGATTTCCTCAGCAGCACCCCATCGGCCAGCCGGAATACGCTGGAGAATGGGTCCGGAAGCAGTCTCGTCTGCGAAAAGCGCGCGGCTGAGCGGCGTGACGATCCAGCCCGGCGCAACCGCGTTGACGCGAATTCCGGCCTGCGCATATTCCTGCGCCAGCGACTTCGTAAGCTGCACGATCGCGCCCTTGCTGGCCGCATAAGCCGGACGGTCGGCTGCGCCGAAGGTGGAATACATCGAAGCGATGTTGACCATCGCCGACCCTGCGTGCATGCGCGGACGCGCCAGCCGGCAGCAATCCATCACCGAAGTCAGGTTGATCGTCATCACCTCGTCGAACACGGCTTTCGACCATTCGCTGCGGTCGCGGCTGACGCCCGTGCAATTGACCAGGACATCGATGGTTTCGACGGATGCGAAGAAGGCTTCCAGCGCCCCCGGTACGAGCACATCGACTTCATGGTTTTCGATCCCCGGCACTGCAGGCGCCTTGGACGCGCCGAGACCGCAGCTCAGGACACAGGCGCCAAGCGCGGCAAAGCCTTGGGCGCTGGCAGCACCTATGCCCGATGTGCCGCCGGTAACGACGACCGTTCGTCCGGCAAAGAGATCCGCAGAAAACGTCATGGCAATTCCCTTCTATCAACTGGCAAGGTAGGCGCCATGGAGAATGTCCGGCTGCGCCTTCAAGGTCGCGGCCGAGCCGTCGAAGACGAGACGACCCCGCTCAAGGACAAGGGCCTGATCGGCAAGATCGAGGGCAAGGTTGGCGAACTGCTCGATCAGAAGAACGCCGATGCCGCCGGCCGCAGCGATCTTCAGCGCTTCGGCCAGCCGCTTGACGACACCAGGCGCCAGGCCAAGAGAGAGCTCGTCGACGATCATGAAGCGAGGCTTGGCAACAAAAGCCTGCGCCATCGCCACCATCTGCTTCTGGCCACCGGACAGGTCCGATGCCGATTGACGGCGGCGTTCGGCAAGTTCGGGGAATATTTCGTAGGCGCGCTCAAGCCCCCGCCTGCGGGCGTTGGCTGACGGATCGAGGGCGGCCACGAGGATATTATCCTCGACGGAGAGCTGCCCCAGCACGCGATGACCTTCCGGAACGAGCGCGAGGCCTGCGCGGCGAATGCGATCGGGCGCAAATCCATCAAGCGCGCGGCCATCCAGACGCACCGAGCCGCCGCGCGGCAAGACGCCAGCCATGGCCATGACCGTACTCGATTTCCCGGCGCCGTTGGCGCCGAGCAACGTCGTTATCCTGCCCGCTGTGACCGAGAAGGAGACGTCATGAATGACCCGCTTGCCGCCGCGCTCGACGATGAGATTTTCAACACGGACTTCTGATGCCCCGGCCATCTCAAAACTCCCCCAGATAGGCGCGACGCACATTGGGGTCCGCAAGCACGGTATGGGTTGGGCCAAGCGCCAGAAGCTTGCCGTAGTCGAGCACCATGGTCTCGCTGCACATGGAGCGGATAAGATCGACATCGTGATCGATGATCAGGACCTGCGCCCTGAATTCCGCCGGGATGCGCAGCACCAGTTCTCGAAATGCCTTGCCTTCCTCCTCGGTCAACCCTGCCGCCGGCTCATCGAGCAGGATAAGCTTCGGGTCGCCGATCACACATTTCGCAAGCTCGACGAGACGGCGCTGAAACAGATTGAGCGACTGGCCGAGCCGATCGGCAACCGACGTCAGACCGACGAAAGAGAGAGCCTGATCGACGGCGCCGGAACGGTGCCCCACAGCGACGACATGGTCGGCGATCGCAGCAATATTGCCGGAAACGGTCAGGTCTTCGACCACCTGCTCGGTCTGGAACGAACGCCGCAGGCCCGCACGCACGCGCTGAAGCGGCGACATCGGCAGCAGCGCCCGTTCGCCCAGCGAAACTGCGCCCTGAACCGGCCTGACGAAACCGGAGAGCACATTGAGCAGCGTGGTCTTGCCCGCGCCATTCGGGCCAATGAGGCCGGCAACCGGGGCCGTCAGCACCGCGCTGAGCTCATTGATCGGCCGCACGCCGCCGAACTGCACGACGAGATTTTCGATCCTGATCATCGATCCCTCCCCCGGGAAAGCTTGTTGCCGACCCAGGCGATCAGCCCCGATATCTGCCCCGCAATGCCGGTCGGGGCGGTCGCCAGAGCATGAAACAGCGCCATGCCGAAAATCCCGATCGTCACATAGCCGTCGATACCGAGATCGGTCAGCAGCGCCGGCACTGCGCGCAGAAGAAGCCCCGCGATCAAGGCGCCGTACCAGTTGAAGACCCCGCCGACGATGGCGAGCGCAAAGAGATTGAGGCTATCGAAGGCGCCGAAGGCACGTCCGTCGAGCTGGCCGACATTGCCGGCAAGCAGGCCGCCGGCGAGACCAGCCAGAAAGCCGCTGAGCGCAAAAGCCCATGCCTTGTAGATCAGGACGTTGACGCCGCTCGCAACCGCGACAGTCTCTCCCTTGCGGATCAGCGCCCAGGCCCGACCGGGACGGGCAAGCTTATGCCACTGCGCAATCAGCAAGCCGATCGCCGCTGCCGCGCAGACATAGAGAAAGTAGGAAACCTCTCCACCGGCTAAAGCAGGTCTTGCCAGCATCTCACGCCCGGAGCCATCTGCTCGCCCGAAGAAGCCAGGGCCGCCGTCCGGAAAACCCCAGGCGCTAACGACGATCTGGAAGGCGCCGGCCAGCATCAGAGTGACGAGCGCCAGATAAAGGCCGCGCAGCCGCAGGGCCGGCACGCCGAACGCCAGCCCCACTATCGAAGCGACGATCCCGCCGGTGAGCAGGCTGACTTCGAAAGGCGGATGAAAGGCGTGGCCGATACGCAACGTCACCCAGCCGCCGACACCGACAAGCGCGAACTGGCAGAGAGAGACTAGGCCAAGCTGGCCGTAAAGAATGGCAAGGCCGGCAACGGAGAGCGACAGGGCAACGGCTGAGGTTGCGGCCGACAGCCAGAAGGAATTGGCAAGGAGAGCGACGACGAGCGAAAAGATCGCCATCGTTATTGGAACATGCAGTAGCTGCTTGGGCAGTCGCACTATCGATAGGCCTTCGCCGTTGGAGGTGATTGTCTGGTCCTGAACGGTCATCTGTCTTTCAGCGCGGCTCTCGCCGTGCCTCCCAGGATCGTGACTGCAACGAGCGCGATGACGAAGGGGGCGGCAGCGCGATAAGGCGATATCCAGGCGATCGGCGTCAGCACGGCCTCGGCAATGCCGATCAGAATGCCGGCCACGGCGGTTTCCCAAAGCGAGCGCAGCTGACCAAGGATTGCGGCGGCTATCGCCGGAATGACCAGCAAAGTCAGGAATGTTCCCTGCAAGCGCACGAGGTCGGCGAGCAACAGGCCGGCAAGTCCGGAAAAGATGCCGGTGATGATCCAGGCGGCGGTTTCCGTATAGAGGATGCGTACGCCGAGGACAGCACTGAGATCGCGATCATTGGCAAGAGCGCGCATATCAAGACCAAGCCGCGTGCGGTTCAGCAGGAGCGTGATCGCGACGACCATGACGACAGCGAGGATGATCGCGATGATACGCGTATAGGTCAGGCGCACGGCAAAGAGGGTCACGAACATCTGGTCGGTCGGAAACTGCAGACGGCGCGGCAGCTCGCCCCAGATGACGCCCATGATCGCAATCAGCAGGAGTGCCGGTGCCAGCGTTCCCACCGCGCGCACGACGATGTCGCGATGCGACAGCATGGGCGCGAAGATGCGGCCGTACAGAAAGCTGATCGTTGTGGAAACGGCGACGGCCGCGAGAATGGCAACGGCGAGCGGCATTTTCCACTCAAGCAGCTGCCAGGCGCAATGGGCGCCGATGGCGCCGAAAGCACCGAAGGCAAAATTGAGAACGCCTGTCGCGCGAAACAGAACGACAAGGCCGACGCCGGACAATGCGTAGACAGCACCGATTCCCAGGCCGGAAATGACGAAGGGTAGAAAGTTCATGGACCGATCCTCTCGGGTCGCTCGGTTCCGCGGCGTCAAAGCCGCGGAACCGATGGCAGATGCCTGGGCTTAGTTGAGGCCAGCCGACTTTTCGAAGGCGCGGATGTCCTTCAGTTCCGGATCCGGCGACGGGGCGCAGTCGGAGACGACCTTCCACTTGCCGCCTTCGGCAACGGCCATGCGCGTCGTCGAATTGGCGTTGTGACGCGTCTGGCCGTCGCCGAAGTACCAGGGAGCGCAGAAGATATCGCTCTTGAAGCCCTTGATCTGCTTCACGGCAGCGGACGCGGTCTCACGGTTGATGTTGGCCGGATCGAGCGACATCAGCGCCTTCTCGGCGACGCGTGCCGCGAGATAGCCGGCCTGGGCGAAGGTATCGCGCGGGTCGGACTTCTGACCGTACTGATCCATGACGGCAAGCCAGTTCTGATTGTCCGAGGTCGTTGCCTCGAGATCATTGAACTCCATGTTGACGTAGAATTTACCGTCCCAACTCGAGCCGATCGTGGACGGAACCGAGAGATCATAGGCCGAAGCAGCGCTCAGGAAAGTGATCGACCGGTTCAGACCCTGCTCTTCGGCTGCCGTCAAAAGCGGCACCGCAACGCCCTTGGAGAGGCCGAGAACGATAACGTCAGGCTTGCTGGCAGCTGCCTGCAAGATGACGGATGTCGCATCGGCGGAACCCGGATCCATCAGGATCGTCTGTGCGGCAAAGCCCTTTTCCTTGGCGAGCAAAGCGACGCCATCGCAGGACCATGTGCCGACATTCGGGATGTTCGGAGCGATGCAGACGACCGACTTGGCATGGAGCTTGTCGAGCGCATAGCCCATGGCACCCAGCATAGAGACACGCGGTCCGGCATTGGTCGGCGCGATGTTATCGGCAAAGAAGCATTCGCGCGGCACACCGACGCCGGCCAGCACCAGAATGCCGGCCTTCTTGTAGAGTTCGGCATTGGCGCCGCATTCCACATAGCTCGAATTGCCGACCATCAGCACGGCCTTCTGGTCGTTGACGAGCTTGGCCGCCAGCTGTGCGGCGATCTCCGGATTCCACTGATCGTCCTCGATCATATATTTGACCGGCCGCCCCTTGATGCCGCCATTGGCGTTGAGGCAATCGAAATAGGCTTTCGCCGATTTGGTCGAGTTCGAGAAATCGTCCGGGCCGGTCTTGCCGGTGATTGCGCCGATGATGATCGGTTCGCCGGTTGCCGGCTTTCCGGTACTGTCACCGCAGGATGCAGCTGCATTTGCGCTGAACGCCGAAATGAGCGTCAGGAAAAGGCCGATCGCCAGCCCTTTGAGATTGATAGGCATTGTCTCCTCCAGTTTGTTGTCCCGCTCCCCACGGGCTCTTTGCTTTTGCGATGCCCGGCTCAGCCGGAAATCGCCCTACCTGTCATGAAGGCGGCAGCCTTTGCCGCAATCATCATCGTCGGCGCGTTGGTATTGCCCGAAACCAGCGTCGGCATCACCGAGGCGTCGCAGACCCGCAGGCCCTCGACGCCGCGCACCTTCAAGTCCGGCCCAACTACGGCACTGGGGTCGTCCGCCCGGCCCATGCGGGCCGTGCCTGCCGGATGGAACACCGTCTTGCAGGATTGGCGGATGTAGTCCCGCAGGGCGTCCGGATCCTTCTCGACGCCCGGCTTCGGCAGCAGGCGGCGCTTGACCAGCTTGGCAAGGGCCGGCGCATCGAGGATGCGGATCGCCGTTTCGACGCCGCGCACCAAAGTTTCGATATCGGCCGGATCGGATAGGAGATTGGCATTAAAATCCGTCTGCTCCGTCGGATCGGCACTCTTCAACCGGATCCAGCCTCGCGAGCGCGGCCGCAGATAGCAGGGCCCGATGCTGAGGCCATGTCCGGGCTCAGGATCACGATCGACAAAACCGATCAAAACCGGCAACACATGGAACTGAACGTCCGGCTGTCCCGTGCCGACGGTATCGACGAAACCGCCGCACTCGACGACGTTGGAGGACAGCAGCCCGCGGTGCGACGTCAGATAGCGCAGCATGTGGCCGGCTGCCCGCAGACCCTTGTCATGACCGAGGATCGAGATCGGCTCATGCGTCTCGCCCTGCACCGGCACTTCCAGGTGATCCTGATAGTTGGCGCCGACGCCAGGCAGATCGGCAACGACCTTGATGCCAATTGACGAAAGATGCGCCGCGTCGCCAACACCGGACAGCTGCAGGATCTTCGGTGTAGCAATGGCGCCGGCGGTGAGCGCGATTTCACGCTCCGCCTTGAAGGTCGTGCCGTCGAGCAGCTCGACACCAACGGCCTTCCGCCCCTCGAACAGGATCCGAGCGACCTTACGTTGCGTCAGCACGGTCAGGTTCGGCCGCTTTTCCGCTTCGCGCAGGAAGGCTTGAGCGGAACTCCAGCGACGGCCGCCATGGGTCGTGCTTTGATAGAAGCCGACGCCAGCCTGATCCTCGCCATTGAAATCGTCATTATGGGGGATGCCGATTTCGGTCGCCGCCTTGATGAAGGCCTCGCTTAACGGATGGCGATGCCGTGGGTCGGAAACGCGCAGCCCGCCCTTGTTGCCATGGAAATGGCCGTTCAGCCGCTCGTTGTTCTCAAGCGAGCGGAAGGCCGGCAGCACATCGTCATAGGACCAGCCCTGGCAACCCATTTGCGACCAGGTATCGTAGTCGTTGCGGTGACCGCGAATGTAGATCATCGCGTTGACCGAACTGCCGCCGCCAAGCACGTTGCCCTGTGGCACGATGCTCGGACGCCCGTTCAAGCCCTTGTCCGGGTTCGAGGCATAGGGGTGGATGTCAATGCCCTTGCCCAGCACTTTGAAGAAGGTGGCAGGGATATGGATCCAGGGGTCAGAATCTCGACGGCCCGATTCGATCAGCAGTACCTTGTGCGTCGGGTTTTCCGAAAGCCGGTTCGCCAAAACGCACCCCGAGGAGCCGCCGCCGACGATGATATAGTCGTAAGTCGTCATGGTCAGCTCAGCACCGTCTGGATGGTCGTAAACTCCTTCAATCCTTCGGCGCCGAACTCGACGCCGATGCCGGATTGCTTCACGCCGCCGAAAGGCGCATTGGGCTGAATGGTGCCGTGCTTGTTGATCCAGACAGAGCCGCATTCGAGCTGCATCGCATAGCGTTTCGCCTTCTGGGCATCCGCAGACCAGACAGAGCCGCCGAGGCCGGCAGGATTCTGGTTGGCGCGCGCAATCACCTCATCGATATCGCTATAGCGTATGATAGGCAGGGCCGGACCGAACTGTTCTTCATCGACCAGCCGCACGCCATGATCGACATCGGCGACGAGCGTGATCGGATAGAAGTATCCGGGCCGGTCCATCGGCGCACCGCCGGTCAAAATGCGGCCACCATTGACGCGCGCATCGTCGACGAGTTCGCGAACCTTGTTGAACTGCATTTCATTCTGGATAGGCCCGAGGATGCTCGCCTCATCGAGGCCGTCGCCAACGGCGATCTTGCCGGCATAATCGGCGAGCCCACGGCAAACCTCTTCATAGATGCTGTCATGCACATAGAGGCGCTTCAACGCCGCGCAGGTCTGGCCATTGTTGATGAAGGCACCCCAGAAGAGCCCCTCGACGATGGCCTTCGGGTCGGCATCGGGCAGCACGATACCCGCATCATTGCCGCCAAGTTCCAGCGTCAGCCGCTTCAGGGTCGCAACCGCCGATGCCATGACCTTCTTGCCGGTTTCCGTCGAACCGGTGAAGGTCATCTTGGCGACACCCGGATGAGCGGAGAGAGCCGCCCCAATGCTGTTTTCGCCGGTGATGACATTGACGACGCCGGCAGGCAGGACCTCATTCATGATCTCGACGAGGCGGATGGTCGACAAGGGCGTCAGCGGCGACGGCTTGATGACGACGGTATTGCCCGCGCGCACGGCTGGCACGATATGCCAGCAGGCAATCATTACGGGCCAGTTCCAGGGCGTAATCGAGCCAACGACGCCAATCGGCTTGCGATGCAGCTCGACCCGACCTTCATTATCGTCCTGAAGGATCTCGACCGGCAGGTCGAGGTCGGCGGTATGCCGTGTCCAGGCGAGCGCGGCGCCAATTTCGAAGCGCGAACCGAGACCATTGAGCGGCTTGCCCTGCTCCCGGGTCAGGATCTGGGCAAGTTCCTCAGCATGTTCGTTGATCTTCTCTGCGACGGCGCGGCAGGCCATGGCGCGCTCTTCGTTCGAAACCTGCGACCATGTCTTGAAGGCTTCGGTCGCCGCTGCAACCGCGCGGTCCAGATCCGCTTCGCTGCCGAGCGGCATGTAGCCGACCACGTCGCCACTCGACGGATTTGCGACCGGTGCATGATGGGACGTGGCGACATGTTCGCCGCCGATAAGCAGGGTATACTGCTTCACGATATTCTCCTCCCGTGACTTTCGGAAGGACTATGACCTTAGCCTGAAAACCCGTCTTGGGGAGAAACGCGCCCCGTCTTGGACTGGAGCGCAGACTGCGCTTCAGTCCAATCTATGCACCGGCTCGGTCGAGCGCAGCAGCTCGCTCGGCGCGCAATCGAACAGTTCCTTGAAGCTGCGATTGAAATAGGAAATATCGTTGAAGCCGGCCGAATAGGCCACTTCGGCGATGGTCGCGGGGTTGCGCTGTTCCTTGAGCTGCTCGATCTTTTCGCGGGCAAAGCGCAGTCGCTTGTCGCGAATGACGGTCGTGCAGGTCATGCCCATGCCCTGGAAATCCTGCTGCAGAGTGCGGATCGACACGCCGAGCCTCGTCGCCAGCCATTTGGCATTGAGATCCGTATCTGTGAGGTGCTTGTCGATCAGAATATCGACCATCTGCATGCGCCTGCTGGCGCTGTCGTGCAGCGAATTCAAACTCGTCGCCTGGACGCTCGTCGACAGAAAGGCCTGGCGGGTCGTATCGAACATCAGCTGGCGCAGATGCGGAGAGGCCACATCGTTTTCCGGCGTGGTCATCATCTTGGCGATCAGTGCCCGCAGCATCATCGCCATCGGATCGGAGGCGACAAGCTTGCGCGCGACGTCGAAATCGACCCTGCTGTCGGAATACATCAGTTGCCGGGGCAAATGCAGCGACAGATGATTGGAGAAGTGTCCTCGAAAATAGAAGGTCGTGGGACGGGTGGAGTCGACGAGAATGCATTCGCCGACATCGAGAATGTTCTGCTGGCCGGAATGTTCGACGCCGCAGACGCCCTCGAGCTGCAGGATCAGGAACAGATGTTCATTGGCGTCGCGCCGGATGTCGTCCCAATCGCGATGGACATAGTCGAGGTCGTTGGACACATGGGCGAACTCCATGCCGCAGACATCGATGCGGCTTGCCGTGCCGATGACGCTATCGCCGCGCTGCATCACATGCGGGTTGAAATTGCCGCAGATGCTTTGGAGATCGTCCACCCACTGATCATAGGGTATCGGCGACCAGCTCCGTTCGATGAGACTGCGATTCTGCAACAGATCCAACTCTGCCTCCCAACAGTGTCAGCGCTGATGGAGACTGCTACAGATCCTCGGTCCCGTCAATTAAATAGTTAACATATTAATAAAGTTGGGAAAGTGTTACTCTTCCCCAACCGAGCCGTTCTCCAGTCTCAGCGATGCCAGTTCCTCCAGCATGTCGAGAAGCTGTTCCACACGCTGCACGCCGAAGCGCGCGTCGATGTCGGCATAGACCTTCAGGCTCTCCGGCATGACCTCGGTGACGATCGCCTCACCCGCCGGCGTGATCTGCAGAAGCACTCTGCGGCCGTCGGCCTCATCCTTGTGCTTGGTGATGAAGCCGCGCTCCTCCAGCAGACGGATCATCCGCGTCAGGCTCGGCGCCAGAATGGAGGCCTTGTCGGCCAGCTCCGTCGCATCGAGCTTGCCGCCCTCGTAGAGGACACGGATGACGCGCCATTGCTGTTCGGTGACGTCATGCGCCGCCAGGATCGGCCGGAAATGGCTCATGACCGCCTCGCGGGCACGCAGCAGCCCGATCGCCAGGGAACGGCGTGGTTCTCGGAGCGATCGCTTGGGCTTTGCTGTTGCAGTATCGGATGCTGATGGCTGTCCGGCGTCGCTATCTGTCTTATTCGGCATTGTTTCCGCATGTTCGCTGAGATCATTATTCTCATTGATTAACATGAGAATCTCTCAAAGCAAGGCGATCGGAAGAGTCGGCCCGGCCTAACCGCAAAGGCCGCCATATTCGGCGGCCCTTATCAGAGCAACCCTACGGCACCTGCACGAGGCGGCCGCTGCCTCTGATCTCGGAACGCCGCACGATGGGATGCCCGTACAGCTCGACATTGCCGCTTCCGCTGATCGATATGTCCGCATCCGCAGCAGCAGAAACCTGCGCATCGCCGCTGCCCCGAATTCTCAGTTTCACCGATTGGGTGGCCAGATCCTTGAGACGAGCCGCACCGGAGCCGGCGACATCCAGATCGACGGTTTTTACGCTACCCGTGGCGGTGACGCTGCCGCTTCCGAATATGGTCAAGCGCAGATCGGCTTGATCGAGCTGGGACAAGGAAAGATCGCCGCTGCCGTGAACTTTCCAATCGGTGACAGGCGCGCCCGACAGGCTCACATCGAATCGGGACATGGACCAGCCCGGATGGCAATCCAGGCTCAGCCTGCCGCCTTCCAGCCTCACATGATCGAGAAGTGCGGGATTGCCGCTGATGACGGCTTCCGCCTTGCCACCCGGCTGATAGCGCACGGAAGCCGGTATATCGATTGCCAGACTGCCATTCGAGTTGAAGGGCAGGACGACCTGCTGCTTGCCTGACCCTTGCGAACCGCAACCGAATTGCGCGCCATCCCACCAATACCTTGCGCTGGCCAGATCCGATCCGGAAAGCGCGGCGCCCAAGGCAAGAAAGACAAATGCACAAATCAATCCGATTGTCGCGACGGTCGCCAATTTCCCGTTCATTGTCCATTTCCTCCAGTTATGTCGGCGCACCGCTCAAACACGGTTTTCGTTTGCCTGCGCCAAGCGAAAATGCAGGCGGGCATATTGCCCGAGCATGCGGATCCCCAGGCCCAGCCCCATCAACAGAAGCGCGCCGCCGCCCACGAGGATGCTCACCAGCCCCAAGCCGATGAACAGGCGGGCCAGCATCGCGACCGACGGCAGGCCGATATGGAAAAACACGGTCGTAAACACGATCTTCAGACCGACGGCACCGATGGCCACAAGCGCAATCGAAAGACCGAATGCGATGACGGCCGCGGCGAACAGCAAAGGCAGCAGGAAGAAGATATCGACGACAGCAAGGCCGGCCAGCGCCGTCATCGCGGCCAGGAGGTTCGCCACGCTCCAATGCGCCTCGAAACGGCGCAGCCCCGCATCCGCACGCAGCTCTCTGGCAATTCTCACCGGATCGCCCAAGGCGGCCGCGACCTCCTCCGCGCTACGGCCGGACGCCTCGGATTCGGTAAAATAGGCCGCGTAGTCGGCAATGATATCGTCGACTTCGTGAGGCGGAAGGCCGGCGAGGCCCAGTCTCAGCGTGCGCAAGAAAGCATCCCTGGTCATGGCTATTCCTCAAGAAGTTTATCGACGGCGCCCGCAAGCGAGCGCCAGTCGCGACGATGCGCTTCAAAAATCGAACGGCCGAGCGGCGTCAGCCGATAGTATTTGCGAGGCGGCCCGTTGCTCGACTCGACGATGCGGGTGGCAACGAGCCCGTCATTCTGCATCCTGCGCATCAGCGGATAGATCGTGCCTTCGCCCATCCCGACCGCCGCAACCAGCGTGCTGGCAATCTCGTAGCCATAGCTTTCGCCCCGCGACAGCACGGCCAGGACGCATAGATCGAGCACGCCCTTTCGCAGTTGAACTTGGATCGAGTCGGTCATGAATGCCTCGGATTTGCGATATGAGTATAACAAGCTATCTGTTAATGCAAGGTAGTGGAGTAGCCTCTGAATCACTTGCCGGGGGAAGCAATTGCGAGAGAGACCACGATGCGGCCGCGAAAAACAACGATGTCGGCCAACGGCAGATTGCCGGCAACGGAGATCGCAGCTCGAGAACTGGGACCCTGGACCATCTGTAGACGGTCCAGGATCGCCCCAAGATAAAGGCTTGCGGTTAGCGTTGGAGTGTCAGGTGGATGGTGCCGCTCGGCGCCGTTTCCGCCTTGACCGTGTAGCCGGCTTCCAAGCCGCGCAGATCGTCCCACAGGCGTATGCCGCGTCCGAGTAGAATCGGCGTAATCGCAACATGAAGACGATCGACAAGACCAGCCTTCAGAAAGTCGCGAACAACCGTTGCACCACCGCCAATCCGCACATCCTTTCCGCCCGCTGCCTTTTGAGCCTGCTGAAGCGCCTCGACCGGAGTGGTGTTGAGGAAATGGAAAGTGGTGCCACCCGCCATTTCTAAGGAGGGTCGAGAGGCGTGGGTGAGAACGAAGACTGGAACTCGGAAGGGTGGCTCTTCGCCCCACCAGCCACGCCAGTTCGGATCCTCGGGGAAGTTATGGAGTCCGAACATGCCGGCGCCCATGATCTCGGCTCCCACATTCGTGAAGTATTCCTTTGCGTAGTCGTCATCGACGCCGGTGGTCCCAGCCCCGCTCGCATCCTTGAAAACACGCTCCCGGAACGTTCGCGTTGCGGTATATGCGCCGACGAGACGCGGCCAGTCTTCGCCGAAGGGGATTTCGGGCGTCTGGTCCGTCGTTGTCGCGAAACCATCAAGCGAGATTATGAGATCGACACGAACTGCCACTGGAGCTCTCCTTATGAGTGGTTACATAGCCGTCCCCATCTTAAACAGGTCAAATACTAAGGCAAGTACCTAAGTGTTCTTGACCAACACCCCAATTCGTTTTAGGAAATCGCATGCCCTATCATTCGACGCCTCTCGATCTGGCCTTTCATGCTCTTAGCGACCCGACCCGCCGCGCGGTGGTATCACGGCTGGCCGAGGGCGAGGTTCCCGTCACCGTCCTGGCCGAGCCTTTCGACATGGCGCTGCCTTCCTTCGCGCAGCATCTGAAGGTGCTGGAAGATTGCGGGCTGATCGCCAGTGAGAAGCGCGGTCGCAGCCGCTGGTGCCGGCTGGTGCAGGCACGGTTCGACGAGGCGGCGGACTGGATGGAGGCGGAGCGCCGGCGCTGGAGCGAGCGGCTGGATCGGCTGGAAGCCTACTTGGATAAGACGAGAGAGGATGACGAAGAACATGGCAAATCTGTTTGACACTTGGGCACTTGATCGAGAAATCGTGCTGGTGAAGGTGCTAAATCATCCGCGGGAAAAGGTCTTTGCCGCCTGGATGGACGCGAGGGCGCTGGCCGAATGGTACGGTCCGACCGGCCTTAGAATCGAGAACCACGAGGCCGATATCCGCGAGGGCGGGGTCTGGCGGTTCGACATGGTGGGCCTGTTCGAAGGGCAGGAGCGTCGCTTCGCGAACTTGGTGCGCTTTTTGCAGATCGTGCCGAACGAGCGGATCGTGATGGACCACGGCACGCCCGATCCAAACGATCCCGACCGTTTCCGCGCTACGGTAACCTTCGATGAGCAGGCCGACGGCAAGACGGTGCTGACCATGCGTCAGCTCCACCCCAGCCCCGAGCGGCGTAAAATCGTCATCGGCTTCGGCGCGGTCGAATACGGGCTGCAAACGCTGGATGGCCTTGCAGCCTGGCTGGACGCTTGATCGTTTGGCCAATCGGTGCCGCGTGCGCGCAATGGCGACTGACCGACGCGGCGAGCAGATCGAGCTGCGCTTGATCGCGTAGCTTGGATCTTGGCGGAATAGGATGGCCGCACGCGACGTCTGCACGCAGACATGATGGTGATTGAAACCCGATCGCGAATCCGATCAGATCGAGGCATGACGAAAACGATACGCATAGCCGCGGCCCTGATATTGCGACCGGATGGAGATACGCTGCTCGTGCGCAAGCGCGGCACCGCGGCCTTTATGCAGCCGGGTGGCAAGATCGAGCCGCAAGAGGCGCCGGCACAAGCTCTCATCAGAGAATTGTCCGAGGAGTTGGCGCTCCGCGTCGAGGTTGCTGATCTGACATTCCTCGGCCAATTCGAGGCACCCGCGGCCAACGAGCCCGAGCATGTCGTCGTCGCCGACGTATTCCGCTTGCATGTCGGCGATACCGCCATCACGGCCGCGGCGGAGATCGAGGAATTGCGCTGGGTGTCGCCTGTTGATCCGGGCGCCATAGTCATGGCGCCGCTGACTGAATATCACATCCTGCCATTTCATCGGCAGTGAAGATCCCTCAGAGGACTGCGGCCTGCGTTTGCGTTTCGCTTGAAGGCACGAGAGTTTCGATCGTCTTGGCATTAACTGCGATCGCGCGGCCGGCAAACCAGCCGTTGATCGCAGCGCCAAGGCCGAGCAGCACGAACAAGACCGAGCACCAGGCAAAGCTACCGGTCCAGCCATGGACCATGCCGACCACGAGCGGACCGACCGCAGCAAGCAGGTAGCCGACGAATTGCGCCATGCCGGAGAGATGCGCCGCCACATGTGCGTCGGACGAACGCAACACGATGACGGTCATCGCCACGGCGATCAGTCCGCCCTGCCCGATGCCCTGGAGCACGGCCCAGAACCAAACCGTCCAAAGCGGAGCAAAGAGCAGGCCGAGCAAGGCAACGACAGCGATCGCGCAGAGGATGACATTGATGGCGCGCTGATCCTTACCCTTGACCGCGATATGGGGGAACACCAGGCAGGCGGCGGCCTGCACCATGACCGAGGCGGAGACAATGGCGCCTGCCGTCACGCCATCGAGGCCGCGCTCGCGCAGAATGGGAACGAGCCAGCCGAAGACGCAATAGGCAAGCGCCGATTGCAGCCCCATGAAGAGCGTGACCTGCCATGCGATCGGATCGGTCCACAGGCCCGCTACTCGAAAGCCGCTGCGGCGAACCTGGCTGCGCGTTCCGATGACCTGCGGCAGCCAGAGAAGCCCGACCACCACAGCCGGGAGAGCCCAGGCAGCCAGCGCACCGCTCAGCGATCCGCCAAGCGCATGTTCGATGGGAAGCGTCAGCCCCGCCGCGCTCGCCGCGCCGGCACACAGCGCCATCGTGTAGCAGCCCGTCATCAGGGCTGCCTTGTCCGGGAAATCGCGCTTGACGACGCCGGGTAAAAGCACATTGCCGATCGCGATGCACGCACCGGCCAGCGCTGTCCCGAAGAACAGCATGGGAACAGAGGAGAAGCCGCGCAGCGCAGTCCCCAAAGCGAGCAGCAGGACGACGCCCAGCAGGACGCGCTCCGTTCCCAATCGCTGCGCGAGCCTTGGCGCAAGCGGTGAAAACAGTCCCAGGCAGACCACGGGCAAAGTCGTGAGGATGCTGGTACCGGACGCCGACAGGTCGAGCCCGGTCCGGATCTCCGGCAGCAGCGCCGATGCGCTGGAAAAGACCGGCCTCAAATTGAATGCGATCAGGACGAGGCTCACGCCAAGAACAAATCTGCCGATCGGCGATTTACCCATGTGCGGCTGCGGCGGCGGGATTTCATCGGCCTCGGCATCGATCAAGTCCAAAGAGGCGGCATTTTGCGAAGACATGGTCATGACATCAGTAACCGATCAAGTGTGACAATAACGGGAGCCATGAAACGGCGCACGGCAGCGTCGGCCGCTTCCGGATCACCGGTTTCGATGGCGTCGACGATCTCGACATGCGCCTGCATGTCCGGCTCGGGAATTTCGGCATCGAGCGTCGCCTCGATGGTTTCGGCGATCGACATGGAGAAGAAATCGTAGATCTCGACCATCGCCATGTTCCGCGATGCGGCAACGACCGCTTTATGGAAGGCAAGGTCGCGCTTGATGAAACCCGACTTGTCACCCCCTTCGTAATTTCCTCGCGCGGCGAGCAGCCCGCGCAGTTGCGAGATCACCTCCGGCGTATGGCGCAGAGCGGTCAGCCGCGCGGCCTCGACCTCAAGAGCCAACCGGGCTTCGAATTGGTCCCTCAGCCCGGCGCGACGGGCGATGTCGAGCGGACGGCCGAAATCGGTCGTCGAGCGCACGTAGGTGCCGGACCCCTGTCGTGTCTCGAGATAGCCTTGTGAGGCCAGCACGCGCACGGCTTCGCGGATCGTGCCGCGACTGACTGAAAGCATCGAGGAAAGAGCGGCCTCATTGGGCAGCTTGTCACCGACTCCCCAGCGTTGGGCGATGATTTCGCTGCGGATAGCCTCCACGGCAGTGTCGGCAAGCGTCGTCTTGGTCAAGGCACGCACGGCTCATCCTCATCAAGTCATCAGATGACTTTACGACTATCTGAACGACGTCCGTTCGTCAATGGATGGTCGAGGCCATAGCGAAGCGCCGGAAAAAGCTTTTGATTTCTCTCTCAGTGTCGCCTGATGCCGTCGCAGTAAAGCAGCATGGCAAGCCCCGACAGCCCGGCAAAGGCCCCGATAATCGCTGTTCCGGAATAGCTGCTCACGGCAGTCCCCAGCGCGAAAAGGAGAGCGCTCAAGCCGGCGCTCAGGAAAATATTGACCGAGATCAAGGCGCTGCCGAGTCCGGGGCGCTCGGCAATCAGATCCTGCAGATAGGTGATCGGGATGCTTATGAGGGCCGCTGCCCCGATGCCGCTGATAAGCGTCAGCGCATACATATGCCACGGCGCCGACGCCAGACCGAGCAGCAGCAGGTAAATCACATAGATCACCGTGCCGATCGCGAGCGCCGTGACATGGCTCATGATCCGCTGGGCGCGTCCCCAGACGACGATGAAGATGACCTCGAGAAGCGCCACGATGCCGACGAGAACCCCGATGTCGGCAACGGTCCCATGCGCTGCACCGGTAACGACTAGCGGCAGGATGGCGCCGTTGACGTGGAGCGTACTGCTGATCAACGCCACTGCCATCACGCGCACGAATACGGGCGGTGAGATGACCTCGCCAAGTGCGGCAAGATAAGAGAGATGACGCGTCGCCGCCGCGTCGGTGCCGTTCTGCCGCGGGAGGAAAACCGCGATCAATCCGAAACAGACGACGCAAGCGAGACCGGCAAAAAGATAAGCGGGCAACATGCTCGCCGAGTTTGCAAGCAATGCTCCGGTAATTCCCGGCACCAGAACCCAGGAGAGCGAAATCATCGCCCGGACGCCCGAATTGACGGTCGCGACATCATTGCGCTCCATCCCTCTGGTCGCAACCCTGACATTGGCGAAAAGCAGCGAATTGAGCGAGCCGTAAATCGGCAGGAAGAACAGGGCGCTGAGAATGAAGGTCGCTTGCGCCGGGACGATATAGACGGCGCCGTAACCGAGAGTACCGAAGATGGCGACCGTCAGCATCATCGCGCGATATTCGCCGATCCTATCCGCCAGATTTCCCAGGAGAATGCTGACGACGACATTCACCGCAGCCGCACAGAAGATCAGCGCCGAATACAACCCGTTGCTCAAGCCGAGTTCGCGGATCCCCACGACGGACTGATAGGGAGAGGTCGCCGCTCCGGCAAAGCCGAAGGCAAAGATGGCAAGCATGCTCACCCGGATCGTCGGGTTGCGAAAAACGTCAGGAAGGAGGCGGGTCATCTGTGATGTCGAGGGTCTGGCAAATCACCCGGTAGCTGGGCGAAGGGCTTTTAGCAGGTTTGGCATTGTCCGAAACCTGCCAAAGCAAATTATTGGCGACGCCGACGCAGGCGGAACGCTACTCGATGACGCCGCGCCGCGCCATGATCGCCAAGCCGATCATCGCCACCAGGGAGAATACCGCCGGAAGGTAGAAGACATTCGGAAGACCGAGATAGGCGACACCGATGCCGCCGACACCGCCGCCAAGTGCCATGGCCAGCGCCGAAGAGCTCATGAAGATGGCGGAGGCGGTTGCGACGGCGTTGGGAAGAAGACGCTGGGCTACGATCAGCCCCAGCACCATGTAGAGCCCCCAGACGCCACCCATCAGCGTCTGCCCTGCAAACATGCCGATGGCGCTTGGCCATGCTGCAAAACACAAATTGGCGGCGACGCCACATGCCGCCGCGATGCACATCAGCCAGAGCGTGCCGATCCGCCGGGCGAGCATGACGCTGAACGGCATCAGAAGAAGCTCGATCAGCGGCTGCGTTCCGATAACCGCGCCGCGCACACCCGGATCGACCCCGAGGTTTTCCTCCATGTAAAGCAGAAGAAAGCCGTATTTGATGGGCTCGCCGGCATAGACGAGCACATAGAGGCCGGTAAAAGCCAGCAGCGGCATCATATCCGACCAGCTAGGCGAGCTGGCTTTGCCGGTCGCATGTTTTGTTTTTAACTTGGGGCTCACCGAGACGCTCAAGGTTCCCAGGGGAGCGATTTGCGCCACAAAACAGATGGCCGTCGCCCAGAACATGGTTCGCAGACCGGTTTCGGCCGCCAGCCACGCACCGATAAACGGGCCGACGATCCAACCCGCCGTCAAAGCCATTCGGATGATTGCGACCACGCTCTCGTTCGCGCCCGCCGGGTTTCTGTTCAGATCGTCGTGAATGGCGGTGAAAAGCTGCGATGTCGCGGAGCCGGAGAACGCCAGGACGACAGCACCGATGACGAACGGCATCCAGGGCGCATTCGAAAGTGCAAAGCCCATCCATCCGAGAAAGCCTGCCATGGCGCATAGTCGGAATAGGCTGAGGCGTTTGCCCGCCCGGTCGGAGTAGCGACCGACCAGATAGCCGGCAACCGGCGCCGTCAGACCGGTAAGGTAGTAGAGCCCGGCCACGGGCATCGATGTTCCGAGCTCTTTTACCAGGAAGACGACGATCTGCGGCAGCGAAGCCGAAGTTCCCAGGCCCGAAAGGAAGAGAGCGAGTGTCGCTCCGCGATAGAGCGGCGAAGCCCATACCTGCTGAATTGCAGTGGTCCTGCCGGAACTTTTCAAGGATTGCGCGTCCATTCCATCCCAGTCCGTAGTAGCCGGTTGCTTATTTTGCTGTTCCGGTTCGACATGCATGGTCGTCCTGATCGACGACGGCCAAGATCAGCCCGTTTAAGGCAGATGGAATCACGATTTCATCCCGGATGGCGGCTATCCTGCCGCCAAAATCGGCTGTGACGCAAATGTTTGCTTGGAGCCACAACCTATCCGGATACGATTTCCACAATGAATGTCTCGGCTGTGCCTTCAGCCGGGAATCGCTCTGGAATAGGCGGCCAGGATGAACCGCTCGGCTTGATAGAGATATTTCTCCAGCGCTTCGGCAGCGCTCGCCGTTGCCCCCTCCTCAAGATGGGACAGGATCGTGGCATTCTGCCCGACATAGGGAGCATGCAGATATTCCGGATCGCGTATCAGGCCGAAGACCAGCCGCAGCTCCAGCGAGATCTGCGCGTAAAATGCCGAGAGCCGAGGGCTGTCGGCCAGCTCGACGATCGCGGCGTGAAAGGCAATGTCTGCGCTGCCGACATCAAGCCATTCACCGAGGTCACGATGACGGACCGCCTCATCCACAGCCGCTCGCATCTTGCCGACGCTCGGATGACGATGATGGGCACCGGAAAGCGCGGAACATTCTATGAGGCGGCGGATATGGAAGATGTCGATGATGGTCGATATGCTGGGCGTGGTGACGAACACGCCGCGATTGGCTTCATGGCGCAGCACGCCTTCCTTCGTCAGCAGCCGAAAAACCTCGCGCAGCGTATTGCGCGAAACCTGCAGTTCCTCGCATAGGTTCGCCTCGGAGAGATGGCTTCCGGGCGATAGCGTTCCGCTGATGACCCGCTCACGGATACGCGCCGCCGTCACCTCGGTGACCGTCTGCCCGGCTTCCGCCGTACCCGAAGTCGGCTCGATACTCACAAGCTTCGTCTGCTTCATCTGCTCTCCTGGCGCCTGCGTTCGGTCAAACTGCAGCGCCTATCCATCCCTGCATTCTCCGGCAAGCTATGCATTGCTGCGAAAGCTCGCAAGCAATCGGATTTCTGATCCCAATCCACTGGGTTACACCGCTGACGGCGCTGCCCCGTTGGACGATTCCACGTGAACTCCTCCCGATTTTCGGCGAGCATCACGAAAATTGTTCAACAATATAGACCGGATTGTTGTTTGATGCTATCTCATGGCCTAAGAAATATAGTGGGAACACGGATATAGGTGATCGTGAGGCACCTGCTTCGGAGGAAAAAGTCGCTTGGCTTTCCAGAATCAAATGGCTGCGGACTACAACGTCCTATCGCCCAATCCAAGCGGTGATCCCTGCGAGAACCTTAACGCGTTCGCATCAAAGAACCACGTCATTGCTGCCGGGGATAGAGTGAGAATGGAATCGCAGGTCGCGCCCATCAATCCGCAAGATTCCGAACGCTCATGGAGCAATCCGCTACATATCGAGGTGAGCGCATGACGGAGGCGACGAACACGAAGAAGCCGCTTCTGTCGGTCGCGGATCTGACGGTGCAGTTCGGCGAGAGCCGCGTTGTGGAAGGTCTTTCCTTTTCCGTAGAGCCGGGCCGGACGCTTGCGGTGGTCGGGGAATCCGGCTCCGGAAAATCGGTGACGTCGCTTTCGATCATGCGGCTTGCGGATATGATGGGTGCGCGCTTCGAGACCGGCAGCATCACCTTCAACGGCAAGGACCTTCTCAAGCTCTCGCAGAAGGAAGTCCGCTCCATCCGCGGCAAGGAGATCGCCATGATCTTCCAGGAGCCGATGACCTCGCTCAATCCGGTCTTCACGATCGGCGACCAGATCTGCGAAGTCCTTTTGCTGCATGAAGATATCGGCAAATCCGCCGCGATGACCGAAGCCCGCCGTCTTCTTGAGATGGTGCGACTGCCCGATGCCGCAGCACTGCTCAAGCGCTATCCGCATCAGCTCTCCGGCGGCATGCGGCAGCGCGTCATGATCGCCATGGCGCTGGCCTGCCGCCCCAAGCTGCTGATCGCCGACGAGCCGACGACGGCGCTCGACGTCACCATCCAGGCGCAGATCCTCAATATCATGCGGGATCTCCAGAAGGATCTCGGCATGGGCATGATCTTCATCACCCATGACATGGGTGTCGTCGCCGAGATGGCGGACGACGTTGTCGTCATGTGGAAGGGAAAAAAGGTCGAGGAAGGGCCGGTTCGCGAGATATTCGCCAACCCGAAGCATCCCTATACCCGCGCCCTGCTTGCAGCCGTTCCAAAGCTCGGCAGCATGGCGGGCCAGGACTTTCCGAAGCGATCACCGCTCATCGTTCTCGAAGGTGGCGAGCCGAAGATCGTCGGCGAGGAGCGCGTTCAGAACACTGCTAAATATGATCAGCCGCCACTCTTGTCGGTGCGCGACCTCTTCGTGCGTTTCGACATAAAAAAGAACGTCCTCGGTCAGGTCACGCATCGCTGCAGTGCCGTCCAGCAGGTCGGTTTCGATATCCATCCGGGCGAAACGCTTGCCCTGGTCGGCGAATCCGGCTCCGGCAAGTCGACGATCGGCCGCACCATCCAGCAATTGCAAAAGGCGCGTTCCGGCGAAATCTCGTTCAACGGCAAAAGCTTTGCCGCAATGTCGGCGGCAGAACGCTTCCGCATGCGCCGCGACGTGCAATATATCTTCCAGGATCCATTCGCCTCGCTCGACCCGCGCAAGACGGTCGGCTTCTCGATCGCGGAACCGATCAACACGCACGGCATCATCCCAGGCTCGAAGGAGGTTCGCCGCCGCGTGGACGAACTTCTGGAGCGCGTCGGCCTGACATCGGCACATGCGGAGCGTTATCCGCACGAATTCTCCGGCGGTCAGCGCCAGCGCGTCTGCATCGCCCGCGCGCTTGCCTCCGACCCTAAGCTCATCATCGCCGATGAGGCGCTTTCGGCGCTCGACGTATCGATCCAGGCGCAGATCATCAATCTGTTCATGGACCTGCAGGCGGAACGCGGGCTTGCCTATCTCTTCATCAGCCATGACATGGCGGTGGTGGAAAAGATAAGCCACCGGGTCGCCGTGCTCTACCTCGGCCAGATCATGGAAATGGGCAGCCGCCGACAGGTCTTTGAGACGCCAATGCATGATTACACCCGCCGCCTGCTATCTGCCGTGCCGGTCGCCGATCCTGCGGTCGAGCGCAAGACCGCGCTGATCGAAGGCGAAATTCCAAATCCCGTTCGCCGCGTCGGCGATGAGCCGCCCATTCTCGCTCGCGAGGAAATCGGCGCAGGTCATTTCATCGCCAGGAGCGCCTGAACGACTGCTATCTTTTTTTGCAACGATCTGAAGAGGAAACAGGTTCGATGAAAAAAATCAAATGGGGACTGACAACCGCTTTCACGGTGCTCGCCTTGTCGGGCGTGACCATCAACGCGGCGCCGGCGCTCGCAGCCGGAAAGATGACGATCGCTTCACCGCAGGACCCCGGCAGCTGGGATCCGATCGATACGTTTCTGGTGGCTTGGGCCGCCGTCTCGACCAATATCTTCGACGGGCTGACCTATCGTGGTCCCGACCTCAAGCTGGTGCCGGGCCTTGCCGAATCCTGGGAAGAGCTCGATCAGGGCAAGCGCATCCGCTTCAAGCTGCGCCACAACGTCAAGTTCCATGACGGCGAACCCTTCAACGCCGAATCGGTAAAATTCACCTTCGATCGCCTCCTCGGCGAACAGGGGGCAAAGGGCCCGCAACGCTCGAACTATACCGCGATCGAAAGCGTCGACATTATCGACGACTACACGGTCGACATGAAGCTGAAGGCACCCGATCCGGTGCTGCTGACCAAGCTTGCCGGCTACGGCGCGATGATCGTTCCGCCGAAATATATCAAGGAAAAGGGCGAGGACTATTTCAACCTCAACCCGGTCGGCACCGGCGCTTTCAAGTTCGTTTCCTATTCGCCGAAGGTGAACATCAAGCTCGCAGCCAACTCTGATTACTGGGGTGGCGCACCGAAGCTCTCCGAACTCGAATATCGCTTCATCAGCGAACCCGCGACCGCCGTCGCCGAGCTTCAGGCCGGCCGTGTCGATCTCGTCATTCCGCCGATCATCCCGATCGGCATGCTCCCCGTCATCCAGAACGACTCCAAGCTGGAGATTGCCAGCGTTCCCGGCCCGACCGTCGATGCGCTGCGTTTCAACACCCGCGACGGCATCACTGCAGATCCGCGCGTGCGTAAGGCCATCATCATGGCCGTCGACCGCGCGACCATCGTCAAGTCGATCCTTGTCGGCCAGGGCGCTGAAATCACCAGCTTCCAGAGCGCGCTGTCCTTTGGCTTCGATCCAGACCTGAAGGCGCTTCCCTACAATCCGGAAGGTGCCAAGAAGCTGCTCGCCGAGGCCGGCGTGAAGCCCGGCGCGGCAATCCAGATCGACATTCGCGGCAACGACGCAACCATGAACGAGGTGGCGCAGGTGATCGCAAGCTACCTGCAGATGGTCGGCATCACCGCCACCCTCAAGCCCTACGAGACCAACGTTCTGCTAAACGACATCATCCCGCAGGGCAAGACCGGCGCGATGTTCCAGCAGAAGTGGGGCGGCTGGACCTTCGACTACGACAACACCGCCTATTCCATGTATCACTCCGGCGAAAAGTGGAATCCCTACGAAAAGGATGCGGCGCTGGACAAGCTTCTGGAATCCCAGCGCCCGCTCACCGACCGCGCCGAGCGCGAGAAGATCCTCAAGGACATCGGCAAGTATGTCTCCGACAAGGCGCTGGAGCTGCCGCTCTATAATTCCAACGCGATCTACGGCATCAGCAAGCGGGTGAAGGGCTTCGTGCCTGCGCCGGATACCCGTATCAAGCTGAACGAGGTCACCGTCGAGTAATCGTCAAGCGCGACGCCGCCGGGCTTACCGGCGGCGTTCATTTTGCAAATTTCGGGAAAAGAACGTGGCCGGTTTTCTCATCAAGCGATTGTTGCAGGCGGTTTTCGTCGTCATCGCCATTACACTTCTCGTCTCCTTCGCCATCCGCCTCACCGGCGATCCCGCCGTGATGATGTTTCAGGGCGGCGGCAGCATGACGGAAGAGGATCTGGCACGCATCCGCGCAGCGCTCGGTACGGACCAGCCATTTGTCGTTCAATATCTGACCTTCCTGAAGGGCCTGCTGACGCTCGATTTCGGCCGCAGCTTCACCGGAGGTACGCCCGTTTCCCGGTTGATTGGGGACGCCCTGCCCGCCACCCTGCTGCTCGCCTTCATCGCGATGGCAATATCGATCGTGCTTTCCATTCCGCTCGGCATCAAGGCCGCGACGGCGCGCGGCAAGACCGCTGACCAGATCATTCGCGTTCTCTCGCTGCTCGGGCTTTCCTTTCCGAATTTCTGGCTGGCGCTGATGATGGTGCTGCTGTTCTCGATCACGCTCGGCTGGTTGCCGCCGAGCGGCATGGTCGGGATAGCGAGCTACGTCATGCCCGCCCTGACCATGGGCGTCATTCTGACGGCGACGAATGTGCGCCTGGTACGCACCGCCATGCTGGAAACGCTGCAGTCGCAATATATCATGGTCGCGCGCGCCAAAGGCCTCAGCGAGAGCAAGGTGCTCTATAAACATGCCTTGCGTAACTGCGCCATTCCGCTGATCACCTATTTCGGCATCCAGTTCGGCGGATTGCTCGGCGGCATCGTCGTCATCGAGCGGGTCTTCAACTGGCCGGGTCTCGGAACCCTGGCGTTCGACGCTGTGGCCGCCCGCGACTATCCGCTGCTACAGGGCGTCATCACTGTGCTGGCCTTGTTCATCGTCGGCGTCAACCTGCTGGTCGATATCGCCTACGGGCTCGTCGATCCCCGCATCCGCACGGAGTAATCGCCAATGGCCGCCACGACATCAAGCCGTTCGCGCTTCCACAGCTTCGAATTCATCCTCGGAGCGTTGCTGACCGTCGTCATCTGCCTTGCAGCCGTGTTCTCGGACGTCATCTTTCCAGGCGGCGCGGAAAAGATCGATCTGATGGCCCGGCTTGCAAGACCCTTTGCCAGCCTCGCTCATCCGTTCGGAACGGATCCTCTCGGGCGTGATGTTCTTGCCCGCGTCGTCGCCGGCGGCAGAATATCGCTGCTGGTCGGCCTTACCTCCGTCATCGGTGGCGTCGTTCTTGGCGTGCTGGTGGGTCTGGCAGCGGGCTACTATCGCGGCATCTGGGACATGATCCTGATGCGCTTTGCCGATATCCAGCTTGCCATGCCCTTCATTCTGCTGGCCATCACCTTCATTGCCATCGTCGGCGGCAGCCTCACCAACACCATCATCCTGCTGATCGTGTCGCAGTGGGTGCAGTATGCCCGCCTTGTCCGCGGATCGGTGCTGACCCTGCGCGAACGGGAATTCATCCTCTCGGCGCGCGCCATCGGCGTGAAAGACTGGCGCATCATCTTCCAGCATCTGCTGCCGAACCTTCTGGGACCGGTAATCGTGCTGATGACGCTGAACATCGCCAACAATATCCTTCTCGAAAGCAGCCTCACCTTCCTCGGGCTCGGCGTCGATCCCACGATCCCGAG
Organism: Rhizobium freirei PRF 81; assembly: GCF_000359745.1. Lineage (GTDB taxonomy): Bacteria > Pseudomonadota > Alphaproteobacteria > Rhizobiales > Rhizobiaceae > Rhizobium > Rhizobium freirei. The sequence continues at coordinate 105,275 of NZ_AQHN01000013.1, read as the reverse complement.
CTGGGGCGGCATGCTGGCCGATGGACGCACCTATCTGCAGACGGCCTGGTGGGTCAGCCTCTTCCCGGGCCTTGCCATCCTGCTCACCGTACTCGGCCTCAATCTCCTGGGCGACTGGCTGCGCGACAGCCTCGACCCAACAGGCAGAACGACAAGGTAAGACATCATGACCATGATTTTCGAAAGAAGTTTCGAGCGCACGCTTTCGCGCCTCGTCGCGGAGGCCAAGGCCGGCCAAAATTTCGAGGCGTGGACCTTTGACGATCGACAGAGCCGCCGGGAAGCAGAACTCGAACTTGCCACGAAAGGCGTGCAGGCGCGCATCCGTAGCGCCTACAAGCCGCTGGTATATGCCTTTCTCGAAGAGATCGATCTGCAAGGCATAGAAGCAATCGAGATCCGCTATCCCGTGCAAGCGAACGCACCCGCCAACCGCTTCCGGCTGGAGGCCTATCCGCTTGCGGCGATGGTGGGAAATCGCAATATCGCCTTCATCGCCAGAACCGACAGCGATTTCCATTATGACGTTCTGTTGAAGAGCAATTCGGGCGGCGAGCGCAGGGTCAGAGTATTGGCGCCCAATCGCGTCCATATCGACGTGGCCGGTGAAACGAGTGTTTCCCCAACCGGCTGGCTGGTGCGGGATGGCAGCGCGACCGGCGAACGGCTGGCCACGGACTACGAGCAGCTTTTCGAAGAGACCATCGCTGCGATTACCCAGTTCAACTGGGGTGCGACCGAGCCCTATTTCGAAGAGCTCAATATTCGCGCCACGCTGCCGGTCGCCGACGAAGCCCTGCCTGTCGGCGACGAAGTCATGAGCCTTCGGGAAGCGCTGCACGAGGACTTCTATTTCTCGCTGCTCGAATTCTTCCAGAAGAAATCCGGCCGACCGCTCGGCGACCGTGGCCTGAAGCCGGGACAGATCGTTCCGCAGATCCTGTTATCCTCTGGCGAAATCTCCGCCCGAGTAGAAACGCAAGCATTGACCTCGGGCTACTGGGACGGTGCGGAGCAGCAGATCGAGACGGCAGCAGAGCCCCTGGCCGTACGGCAGATCGAGGCCATGCTGGAAGAGATCGGTGGCGAAGCGTTTGAAGCCGTCACCCGCTCCGGCCGGACGGTCAGGGCACGTTATATCAAGGGCCGCGATGCGGCCGTGATGATCAGCGGCGGGCAGCACGCCAATGAGACGACCGGCGGCGCAGGCGCGCTGCGCGCCGCGCAAAGGCTCGCCATTATCGAAGGCGCACATTTCACAGTCTCGCCTCTGGAAAATCCCGATGGCTATGCGCTGCACCAGCGTCTGCGCAAAGACAGCCCGCGCCACATGTATCACGCCGCGCGCTACACCGCGCTCGGTGACGACCTCGAATATCGCACCGAGGCCAATGCCGGTCCGTATCTCTACGAGAAGAAAATCCGCTTTCAGGCAGAAAAGTTGAGTAATGCGCAGCTGCATGTCAACCTGCACGGCTATCCGGCACATGAGTGGACCCGTCCGCTTTCCGGCTATGTACCGCGCAACTTCGCCATGTGGACATTGCCGAAAGGCTTTTTCCTGATTGCCCGCTATCATGCCGGCTGGGAAGCGCAGGCGGAGCAGCTTCTGGACAGGGTTACCAAGCATCTCGGCGCCATTCCCGGGTTGCTGGACTACAACAACAGACAGATCGCGCTCTACGAAACACATGCCGGCGAAACGGGGTTCCGCATCATCAACGGCTTCCCATGCCTCGCGGACATCGACGATCGCCACACGGTGCCGGTCACGCTAATCACCGAATATCCGGACGAGACCATTTATGGGGCTGAATTTGTCGCCGGTCACACCGCGCAGATGGAAACGGTCCTCTCGGCATATCGCGCCTGGCAGGACATCATGGCTTGGAGCTGAGCGCCGCCGGGTTCGATCGCACCATATCGAGAAGTGCGGTCATGGCACTCGATGTATAAGCATCCTTGCGGCGCACGAACAGCGTATCCACCAGCGATCGCTCCGGCGGGAGCTCGTGAACCGCAACCCTGCCGTCCTGCCAGGCTGATGCCACGATACCCTTTGGCAGCAAGGCAATGCCGACGCCGGCCGACACGCAGCTGATGATCGTATCGAGCGAACCGAACTCCAACGGTTTTGCGGTGACGACGCCCATCTCGGCGAGCAACGATTCCAGTCGCTGCCGATAGGAACAGCCAATCTGGAAAACGATGGTTCTAAGATCGGTGATACCGGCAAGCTCATCCATTGTGCGAATAGAGCGGGCGGTGATGAGAACGAGCTCCTCCTGGAACACAACTTGCTGATCGAGGTCAGGATGGCTGATCGGCCCTGCCACGAAGGCACCCTCAAGCTTACACTCTATCACCTCGTCCAGAAGCCGGCGCGTCGTGCCCATGGTGACGACGAGACGGACCTCCGGATATGTCTTGGCAAAATGGCTGATCAGTGGAGACAGCCGCAAGGCCGTCGTCGTCTCAAGGCTACCGAGCAGCAGCGCGCCAGTCGGGGAACCATCGTCCCGGGCGGCGCTGCGCGCATCCGCGAGAAGCTTGGTAATGCGGCCGACGAACGGCAGGATGCGCTGTCCGGCAGGCGTGGTCGACACGCCGCGGGCGTGGCGCTGAAACAGGCTGACGCCCAACTCCTCTTCCAATGTCCGGATACGCGCCGTCACGTTCGATTGAACGGTATGCAGTTCCCGAGCCGCCCGGTTCATGCTGCCGTGCCGGGAAACCGCCTCGAAGACCCTGAGATCCGATATATCCATGCCTCACCTATCTCAATTAGAGATAACTATTCTCATAATAAATCAATTTTAATGATATATCCTGCGGCGTATTATCTCAAGTAGTGATAGCTGAGAGAGTTCACATGACTAGGATCGCCGCTCCCGAAATCAATAGCAGCCATTCCAGCGCAAGGTTCGCCTGGCGTGCCGTTCTGTCGGCATTCTGCGCCAGCCTGATCGGCATCGGACTGGCACGCTTTGCCTATACACCGCTTCTGCCTGCGATCGTCGATGCCCACTGGTTCGACCAGTCAGCCGCCGCCTATCTCGGCGCCGCGAACCTTTCCGGCTATCTGGCAGGCGCGTTGCTTGGAGGCCCCCTCGCGGCGCACATCTCCATTGTCTCGACACTCCGGGTCATGATGCTCGCGGCGACGGCGGCTTTTTTCGCCTGCGCGTTCTCCATGGGATTTGCATGGTTTTTCGCATGGCGTTTTGCCGCGGGCTTTGCGGGTGGCGCGCTGATGGTGCTGGCGGCACCGACGGTACTGCCGCTCATCGCACCCTCCCGAAGAGGCCTTGCAGGCGGCATGATCTCCATGGGCGTCGGTGCAGGGGTCGCACTGTCGGGAACACTGGTGCCGCTGCTCTTGCAACAGGGCCTGCGCGAAGCATGGCTCGGCCTCGGCGCATTCTCGCTGCTGCTGACTGCCATTGCCTGGACCGGATGGCCGCAGGACGGCGCGGCATCGCCCGCAGCAATCCAGCACCACGCTCATGTACCGGCGCGCGGGACGCTGCGCGCCCTCTATCTCGAATATGCGCTGAACGCTGCCGGCTGGGTTCCCCACATGATCTTTCTCGTCGATTTCGTCGCTCGCGGCCTGGGAAAGGGCCTGCAGGTCGGCGCTGAATATTGGGTTCTGTTCGGGATCGGCGCGACAGTCGGGCCGATCCTCGCGGGCCATCTCGCGGATCGCACCGGCTTTGGCGCGGCAATGCGATTTGCTCTTCTCCTAGAAGCAGTCGCCGTCGCCATTCCCGCCTTCGGCCTCGGCCAGGCGTGGCTCATCGCTTCAAGCCTTGTGGTCGGCGCCTTCGTGACCGGAACAGTGCCCTTGATGCTGGGGCGCATCGCCGAATTGCTGCCGCATCATCCCGCACAGCAGAAGATCGCCTGGGGCATGGCGACGATCTTCTTTGCATTGTTTCAAGCTGCAGCCGCCTATGGCTTCTCCTTCGTCTTCGACCGAACCGGCGGAGACTACCAGATGCTCTTTTTCATCGGCACGGCTGTCATGGTCCTTGCGCTGGCAATCGACCTCACGGCCGCGGTGTTCTTCCGCTCGCCGCAGCGGCAAAACGAAAATCCGGATGCGGCGAAATCCGGCTCGGCCTCCACGAACTGAGACAAAATACCAAAAGCGGATAGGCCGCTTCGAGAAAACTGCGGAGCGTCGCCTGCGCAAGATTTTACTCCAGGTGTCACGTCGTGCCCACTTGGTGCCAAAGTTTCGCGCGACTGGAGATTCATGAAGCGATTCCTGCTTTTTCTGGCCGCCCTGTCTGCCATCTGCCTGGTGTCGCTCGCGCCGCCGGCGCAGGCGCAAGGATTTGTACGGGCCGACCATCAGCAAATCCTCGATGCCAAAGGCAATCCGCTGATCTTGCGCGGCCTTGGCCTCGGCGGCTGGATGGTTCAGGAAGGCTATATGATGGGCCTGTCCAACCTGAAGGCGCAGCACATCATCCGCCACAGCATTTCCGAGATCATCGGCAGGAAGAACACCGAGCACTTCTATCTCTCCTGGCGCGACAATGCCGTGACGAAGGCCGATATCGACGCGATGGCAAAATGGGGCTTCAACAGCGTTCGGCTGCCGATGCACTGGAACCTGTTCATCACGACGATGCCCGGCCAAAAGACGAATGGCCGTATGGTCTGGAACGAGGAAGGTTTCCGGCGCGTCGATGCACTCGTCGGCTGGCTGAAAACCCACGACATGTATCTCATTCTCGATCTGCATGCGGCGCCCGGCGGCCAGGGGCATGACATCGCGATCTCAGATCGCAATCCGAACAGCCCCTCGCTCTGGGACAGCCATGAGAACCAGACGGCGATGATCGCACTGTGGGGCGAGATTGCCCGACGTTACAAGGATGAGCCGACCATCGCCGGCTACGACCTTCTCAACGAGCCGAACTGGGGCTTTCAGGATAAACACGACAAAGGTGGCTGCCGCGAAACCGGCAGTGCGCCACTGCACGATCTCTACGAACGCGCCATCCAGGCAATTCGCGCTGTCGACAAGAATCACATGCTGATAATCGAAGGCAATTGCTGGGGTAATAATTATGCCGGTGTGCTGCCGATCAGCGATCGCAATACGGCGCTCAGCTTCCACAAATACTGGACTCCCACCACACAGGAATCCATCGAGCCTTTCCTGAAGCTGCGCGAGCAATACGACATGCCTCTATGGAATGGTGAATCCGGTGAAAACAATAATGATTGGTACGCCCGCGCCGTCGCGCTGCAAGAGAAGAATGGCATCGGCTGGTCGTGGTGGCCATTGAAAAAAATCGGCAAGGGCAATCCACTCGAAATCAAGGAGAACGCCAATTATCGCCGCCTGACCGCCTATCTCCGTGGAGAAGGCAAAAAGCCCTCGGCGAAAGACGTCTTTGCGGGATTGATGCAGCTGGCAAGAGACAGCCGTTTCAACAGAAATATCCGCCATCAAGACGTCATCGGCGCCTTGCTCGGAGCCTCCGGCGGATCAGAGGCTCCGAACTAGATGTTGCGAGATGCATCCGGGATGCCTCTCGAAACGACCTTTTACGCAGAGCTCCGGATCGCTCTCAAACCGATAATTGTTGCCTGGGCCTATAGCACTTGCGGTCGACAGGTATCATGCTCAATGTGGCTGGCATGATCTCCTGATCATCAACTCGCATTTCCTTCCCGTCGGATTTGCTGTCGTCGATCGAACGTCCCACAGGGTATTCGCACAATGGCTGCGAGGGAACCGCAGGGCTGTTGCTCATTTATGATCAGCAGCAGCAATGTAGCTTGTATCACGCTTGTAAGAACGTGGCATGCCGATGGATATCAATGGCTACGGAGTTCGTTCCCCATCCTATTATCCGTGAAACATCATCCCCAGCTAACTCGCTCTTCGCGACGGATTATACTCACTGCCATTCTACCCGTTTGTTTCTGCATTCAGAATCTGTCAAAATTCATGCTGATGATAATTATCATCAGCTGGTGCATCCTTATACCCCAGGTAAGCTCTTAGTCGTCCAGGTGAAGTTATTCGTTTTGATGCATCGAGATGCTGAGCACTATGCCTGACATCCTCGCCAGGCGTGCTTTACGGTTTAAGCGCCGATCACAGAAGACGGGCGCGGAGCAATCTCGTGGCGCATAGCAGGCGCCTATGAGGTAGCTAAACCTTGCTGAAAAAATAAAGCCCGCATGAAGCGGGCTTTATTCTTATTCGGCGGCGGCATCGGCCTTTGGCTTGCGGCCCCGCTTCGGCTTGTCTGCCTCGGCAACTGCTGCAGGAGCGGCTTTCGCCTTCGTAACCTTCGGAGAAGATTTGCTTGCTGCGGGCTTCGCAGCAGCCGACTTTGCGGCGGGCTTTGCCTTTGCCTTGGAGGCGGCCGTATCGTCACCCGACTTGGCTGCATTCAGCAATGCGACGCGCCGCTTGCGGTTCTGCTCGAGTGCCTGCTGAAAGCCGGCATCCTTCTCCGCATGATGGGCCAGATCATCGAGAAACTCCGCCACTTCCTTGACGGATTCAACGACGATATAGCTTAGCCCGGCACCGGCATTGACCGAGTCACGGCCAACCGTGACGCCGAAACCGCTAGGTACGCGCTGGAACCAGGTGGAGCGCCACTTCTTGAAGCCGGCGACGTCCTTCTCATACTCTTCTAGATATGCTTTCTGCTCCGCTACTCTCGCTCGAAAGGTATCGACTACATTCCGCGCTCCAGCCTTGGGCTTTTCAGCCTTCTTCGAAGACCATTTCTCCAGAAAGTTTGCCATTGTCCGTTTCTCTTCAGGTTAGCGTTTCGTCCAAGCGGCCGTTTATTCGGCAAGCGATAACGGAGCTATTCCACATGGATAACGACATATATGTATAAGATATGTGTATAATGGCAATATTATCTGTCATCATCGTCAATAGAGGCGCTTCTACGTCTCTGCAATTTCCAACTTCCGATCTTGATGAAATACTAATCTTGCGCAGCGGCGCACTCGTGTTGACTGGTTCTTGCTGATATCAGGATGGGAATATCCAGCCTTTTTTGGCTGAGATCGTGCGCATGACTAGCGAATGCTGCATCGCAACAGTTCCTCTTCGCAGACACCATGCCTTGCGAAGATAGAGTGATGTAGCCCGCGCTGCTGATCCGTTGCCGGTATTTCGTTGCCCGGCAAACTCATAGCAATTGTGCAAAATAAAGCTGGGAACCGGAGGATCTCCCCGCGTTCCCAGCCCCAAGCTCGTTTCTGTCAGTAACGAAGCATGCGCAGCTTCTGCCGGCTCATGAAGCCTTCAGCAGTTCTCCGTGCGGATCGAGAACGAATTTCGTGGCAGCACCATGATCGAAGCTTTCATAGCCTTGAGCGGCGTCTTCGAGCGAGATGATCTTGGCGTTGACGATGTCGGCAATCGGCAACCTGTCATGCAGGATCGCCTGCATGAGTTGCCTGTTGTACTTGATCACCGGCGTCTGGCCCGTATGGAAGGACTGCGCCTTCGCCCAGCCGAGGCCGAAGCGCAACGACAGGCTGCCATGCTTGGCGGCATTATCGACTGCGCCTGGATCTTCCGTAACATAGAGACCGGGAATGCCGATCGATCCCGCTGCACGCGTGATCTCCATCATCTGATTGAGGACGATAGCCGGCTGTTCACCGCCGGAATGGCCTCTAGCCTCGAAGCCGACGGCGTCGATCGCGCTGTCCACTTCGTTAGTGCCGACGACTTCAGCGATCATTTCGCCGAGACGATCGCTCTTGGAAAGATCGATCGCTTCGAAACCAACCTTGGCCGCATGCGCAAGGCGATCCTTGTTGAAATCGCCGATCATGACGACTGCTGCGCCCAGGATACGGGCGGAAGCAGCCGCTGCCAGACCGACCGGGCCGGCGCCTGCGACATAGACCGTGGAGCCCACGCCGACGCCGGCGCGAACGGCACCGTGGAAGCCGGTCGGCAGGATATCGGACAGCATGGTGAGATCGCGGATCTTCGCCATGGCCTTATCGCGATCCGGGAATTTGAGCAGGTTGAAGTCCGCATAGGGCACCATGACATAGCGTGCCTGACCGCCGATCCATCCGCCCATATCGACATAGCCATAGGCACCGCCGGCACGCGACGGGTTAACCGTCAGGCAAACGCCGGTATCCTGCGATTTGCAGCAGCGGCAGCGGCCGCAGGCCACGTTGAACGGAACCGAAACGATATCGCCGATGTCGAGCATTTCGACATCGAGACCCTTTTCGATGACTTGTCCGGTGATCTCATGTCCCAGCACCAGACCCGGCATGGCGGTGGTACGCCCGCGCACCATGTGCTGATCGGATCCGCAGATATTCGTGGAGATCACCTTCAGGATCACACCATGCTCGATGCGCCGGCCGTCCGGTGCTTCCAGTTTCGGATCGTCAATATTGCGGACCTCGACTTTGCCGGGCCGCAAATAGACAACGCCTCTGTTCCCAGTCATGCCATCTCCTCCTTGGTTTAACGCTGATCGTCGTTACTAGCGATCGCTCGCAAGCGCCTTCAGATCGGCCCGCTCCTCAACGGGCTGAACAGCAGCAAAACGGGCACGGATGCCGCAATTTTAGCGACACCCCTGTCCGGAATAGGTATGACCGACCGCACGAGAAGCAAGAGGTGAACGGAGCTTTCCATTCGCCCCCAGATCACTCACCGAGATCAGTCAGGCCTGTCGTCAAGGTTGGCGTCCGGCTTCGAACTCGCCCATTGGCACTGCCTCGACGACTTCCGGTCCGTCGACCGGGGCTGCGTTTGAGACGTTCAGTTCGATACCGTACGCAGGACGGCGCCGAGCTGCGGCGTGTTTCCCGACTGTCCATCAAGAACATCTCGATGGCACCTTGACGCCTGCTAGAAGATCACGCCTAGGGGTATGGTGCGCACGGGAAAACGACATCAGCACCCTGCAAGACGACATGATGCGCTTTCGTCCCGATCACCGTCGGAGCAAGATGCAGTCGCAGTTCGCAATACGCGCGCCGAACCGGGAAGGACAGCGGCACCGAAGGCTTTAAAGGCAAGGCGACGCTCGCTGCTCGCCCATCTCGGACATCGGGTGAATTTCCGATAAGCCCTCTCCCAGAGGCAAGCTGCCGATGCGACGGCAACTTGCCCGGATTAACGCGGAATCAATTACTTGATCGCCGCATCCTGGGTCGCCTCAATCCAGATCGCGACGTCAACGGGCGCAACACTCCTGCTGCCGACAAGGAAAGTCGCATCCGCTGCGGCAGGCGCACTCGCAGCAGTACTGCCGTAGTTGAAGGCGAAATGCAGCTTGCCGCGTCGAGCCAGACGTAGGTCGCCGAGGTCAGGCAGGCTGTCTACCTTCGCCCAGGCGAGCGTGTCCTCCATCAGCTTCAGCAGGAATTCGTCGCGCGGAAGCGTTGCGCAGTAGCGCGCCTTTTCATTGCCGATCAGAGCCGGTGCATCGGGGCGATAGTCTCCCTGGAACGTTGCAAGCACTGTTTCCGTCGTCCGGATCGTTTCCCGCCATCCGGTCGTCTGATGTCTGGTATTGCCATAGAGCACGGTCTCGGACTGAAACGCCGGCAGGGATTCGACGCGCGTAACCCGGAAATCGAGAAAATCTCCGAGCGCACCCGGCGGCAAGTCGGCTGGAATATGCATATCGCGGGTCTTGCTGCCGCTGCGGGGGCCGAACAGAACCTTCGCGCCCGATGCCTTGAGCCGCATAATGAAGTCCGCATCGGGAATGACGAGATCCGGCGCCAGCACAAGGCGATATCCGTCGAGACAGGAATGCTGTCCGACGAAATCGATATCGACCCCGAGACGAGAGACGGCGGAATACCAATCAAGCGCAATCGCGGAGGCGGCATAGTCGCGTCCCTGCGGCAGGGCGCGGGTCGCGAAGCGCGAGTCATAGTCCAGCAGCAGCGCGACGGAAGCCTTGCTGCGCTTTTCGCCCTTCGGCAGCCGCTTCATTTCGGCAATGACCTGTGCCACTTCCTTGTAACCCTGATCCTCTTCGCTGTTGGGCAGCAGAAGGCCGGCATGGAATTGCTCCTGCGCAAAGGGCGCCTGACGCCAACGAAAATAGGACACCATGTCGACGCCGTGGGCATAGGCAAGCCAGGTCCACAGCCGCACCATGCCATCGGCCGGCGACTGATTATGCGAGGCCCAGTTCACCGGCCCCGGCTGCTGCTCCATCACCCACACACGGCCGCGGCCGACTGCCCGATAGAGATCGTGATTGAAGGCCGGCTGATCGGGATCGCCGACGCGCAGATAGCGCTGCTTTTCTTCAGCGCTCAGGCGACCATTGATGAGCCCGCCCATGGGATAGACGTCCCACGAAGCGATATCGATGTCTTCGCCGACCTTGTAGTGATCGAAGTCGGTGTTTTGCGACATGAAGTTATGCGTCACCGGCCGGCCTGGCGAATGGCGGCGAATGATGTCGACCTGCGCCTTGTTGAAGCTTTGCACCTCATCGGAGGCGAAGCGGAAGTAATCGACAAGATGCGTCGGGGTCGGCTCTTCGACGAGATTGTTGGGCAGATCCACCTCGTCGAAGCTGTTGTAATGCATGCTCCAGAATGTGGTGCCCCAGGCGCGATTCAGCTCTTCGATCGTGCCATATCGTGCGGCAAGCCATTCGCGGAACGCGTGAAGGGCTGCCCGCGAATAGCTGTGAATCGTATCGTGATCGCCATACTCGTTGTCGGTCTGCCAGGCATGAACGAAGGGATGCGCGCCGTAGCGCTGCGCAACCGCCTCGGTGATGCGGGCAGCCTCCAGGCGGTAGCGCTGGCTCGAAAAGCAATAATGCCGGCGCGCACCGAACTTGCGGACGACACCGCGCGCATCGACCGGTAGGATGTCGGGATAGCGGTCCACCAGCCACTTCGGCGGTGCGGCAGTCGGCGTGCCGATGATTACCTTCAACCCCGCCTTACCGAGCACTTCGACGGCCTCGTCGAACCATTCCCAGTGGAAAACGCCGGATTGCGGCTCGATGCGCGACCAGGAAAATTCACCGATGCGCACCCAGGCGAGCCCAAGCTCGACCATGCGAGCGGCATCCTCTTCCCATTTCGCCCGTGGCCATTGCTCCGGATAGTAGCAGACACCAAGCTCCAGCATGCCGGCATCCTGCCGGCCTGCATCGAAATCGGTCTGTCTGGCGAGCGGCTTGTGCACTGTCTTGTCCTTCATCATTCAAGTCGCCGAACGTCGGGCATCACCCTTGTCGCAGTCGAAATGTAAACGTTTATATCGCCGCGAAAGCGTTCCCGGCGTGATCTATATTGTGGGAGCGGAAGCTTAGCGGACCGGCAGGCGGGACAAGGTCTCGTCCAGCGCATTGAGGAACCGGTCGCAATCTTCGGCACTGAAGGGTGCCGGCGGCTTCACCTTCAGCACGTTGTGATGCGGCCCCTCACTGCTGAGCAGAATGCGATGACTGCGCTTCATCTCCGCGATCACGAAGTCCAGCTCCGCGGCCGCAGGCTCGAGCGTTTCGCGATCACGCACCAGTTCCACGCCGTTGAAAAGGCCGTGGCCGCGCACATCGCCAATGATCTCATGGCGTGCCGCCAGCGCCCGCACACCATCCATCAAACGGTCGCCAACGACCTTGCAATGGTGCATCAGCCGCTCGTCGCGGATGACGTCGAGAACCGCAAGGCCGATCTCGGCGGAGACGGGGTTGCCGCCGAAAGTGTTGAAATATTCCATACCGTTGGCGAAGGAGGCGGCAATGGCTTCCGTCGTCACGACGGCTGCCATCGGGTGTCCGTTGCCGATCGGCTTGCCCATTGTGACGATGTCGGGCACCACGCCCTGCAATTCGTGCGCCCACATATGGCTGCCGACGCGGCCGAAGCCAACCTGGACTTCGTCGGCCAGGCAAAGACCGCCTGCCGCCCGAACATGGGCATAGGCTTGCCTCAAATAATTGTCCGGAATGGTCAACTGTCCACCGGTGCCAAGAATGCCTTCGCTGAAGAAGAGGGCCGGACGACGCCCCTCCACCGTAAGAGCGGCAACCTGGTTGCGCACGTCCTCTGCATATTTGCTGCCTGCATCCGCATCGCCATAGCGGAACCGGCCGCGATAAAGATCCGGCATCTCCGCGACGCGGACATGTCGCGGGCGCCCTTCTCCGCCCTTGCCGGCAAATTTGTAGGGGCTGACGTCGATCAGGCTCGAGAGATGGCCGTGATAGGCATGATCGACGGTGATGATATCGCGATGGCCGGTATAGGCGCGCGCCAGCCGGATCGCGAGATCGTTTGCTTCGCTGCCGGAATTGACGAAGAAGCAGACATTGAGCGGATCGGGAAACAGACCTGCCAGTCGGCGGGAATATTCCACCAGCGAGTCATGCAGATAGCGCGAATTGGTATTGAGCTTGCCGATCTGCGCTTGCGCCGCCTTCACTACGCGGGGATGGCAATGACCGACGTGACAGACGTTGTTGACCATGTCGAGCCAGCGCGTGCCCTCTTCGTCGATCAGATAAGCGCCCTCACCGCCGACGATTTTCAGCGGTGTCGCCGAATAGGCGATGCTGAGCGAACGGCCGATGCGGCGGTGACGCTCGCGCACCAGAAAATCCTTGTCCCGCGCGACGACGACCGAAGCAGGCGTCGAAAAGCCGAAGACAACACTCGGATCGGGGCTGATACCCCGCCACACCTGCCATTGGTCGCGCACGCCGACTCCATGCATCTGCGCGCCGAGACCGAGATGATCCGTGACGATCTGGAAATGCAGATGCGGAGACCAGTTGCCGTTTTCCGAGGCCTCGCCGAGGGCGCAGAAAGCTTCGCCCTTGGCAATTGCCCGCCCTACCGAGAGCTTGGCGACGCTCTCGCGCGAAAGGTGGCCGTAGAGAGTCCAGAAGACATCATCATCCGTGCGATGTTCGAGCAGCACCGTAGGACCAAAGCCAAACGCGACGGCATCGTTATGAATGAAGGCAACTGTCCCGGCAAAAGGCGCATGCACAGGCTCTTGCGCTTGCCCGAAGAGATCGATGCCGAGATGAATGCTCCGGCGCTGACCAGCCGTCGACGTCCGATAGGCATCGCTCTTGTAGATGTTGCGATCCTCGCCGTAGAGGCCAATCGCGAAATCGGCTTCGGCCTGCGCGACGCGCTCCGCAATCAAGCGCTGGGCCCCTGCGGCATCGAGCGACGCCCAGGCCTCGGCATCCTGCCCCGTCGTCGTTATGTCGAGCGCCAGTACCTTCGGCTTCCCGATCGACGGCTTGAAAATCCCGGCAAAATCATGGGCGTTCCGTTCCAGCCAACGCTCGATGCGGGTGCCGTGCGGGATCGGATCGAAGCCGCAGGCGTCGCGGATGCGGGCAATCGCCAAAGAACGGTTCTCGCTCTGCAGGCGCTGCAACTCGCGCCAGACATCCTCCTGGCTCACCAGAAGGTAGGTGTTTTCCGGATTCTCGCCGATCTGCTTTGCCGCCATACACATGCTGACGGCATAGCGCGTGCAGGTAAGATCGAAGATCAACTCGGCTTCGATCTCGCTGATCGGATTGACGGCGTGATAAGCGCCAGCGAGGCGGCCGATCGTATCAACCGGATCTTCCGTGCCGATCAACGCATAAGCGCCGGCAACGGCTATTTCGATCACCCGCCAGGTCTCGACCATATCGCCGAAATCGAGCAGGCCGCTCACAGCACCTGTCTCATCGAGCAAAACGTTGTAGTCATTGGCGTCGTTATGGATGACCTGGCGCGGGCATTGCTGTAATCGCGGCAGTATCTCGCCCGCGAAACGCTGAAGGATAGCTCCAACGGTTTTGCGCTTTTCCCCATCCGTAATGAAATCAAGATTTTCCAGATGCATATCGGCGCGGCCTATATCCCAGGCGTAGGCGCGCTTGGCGCCGGGATGGCTGAAGCTTTCGAGGCTGCGGTCCATCTCGCCCAGCAAGCGGCCGAGCGTGACGACGCTTTGCGTGCCTCTCGCCGACGATTTAGACCAGACATTGCCGGCCAGCCACGTCAATAGCCGCGCCGTGCGATTGCCGCGCAGGGCCGCCGCAATCGCCGTGGCGCCATTCCTGTCCGCCAGCGCGCGAGAAATCGGAAGCTGCGGCGCCGCTTGAGAGAGATGGTCGAGCACGGCAATCTGCATGGCGAGATCGTCGGCATCACCAGGCGCGTGCAGCTTGAGAAGGAAACGGGTTCCGTCTTCTGCTTCGACGCAGTAGTTGAGGTCGTGCTCGCCCGGCAGAGCGGTGACCTTGCCCGAGACGCCATAGCTATCGCGGAGCAGTGCATCGATCGCCTGGATCTCGCCGTCATGCTGGCTATTCGCGTCGGTCATTGCCAAACTCTTTCCCTTACCAAGATATTGTCTTGCCGTCGTAGGCGCGGAAACTGCCGGTGTCGGCCATCGTCGTGGTGTCGATCAGGTTTTTCAGCCCTCGAGCGCTCTGCTCGATATCGACCACCGCATCCGGACCGCCCATGTCGGTGCGGACCCAGCCCGGATGCAGCGAAATGACCGCAACGCCGTCGCGCCGGAAATCTTGCGCAAGCTTTACCGTCGCCATGTTCAATGCAGCTTTCGAGCAGCGATAGGCATAATCGCCGTCATCATCGTCCAGCGTCCCCTCGGCAAGCGATCCGGCGCGGCTGCTGATATTGACCAACAGCTTGCGCCGTCCGGCGACGAGATTTGGCTTGAGGGCCTGCGCAATCAGCAGCGGCGCCAGCACGTTGATCCGCATGACCTCCATGAAGTCATCCGTCCGGAGCGACGCGAGCCCTCCAGTGTCGCCGCGAACCGCAGCATTGTTAATGACGATGTCGATCGCGGTGCCTTCGAGCATCGTTCCAAGCGTTTCGATCGATGCCGCATCGTTGACGTCGAGGCGATAGGGCAGCATGCAATCTGCAGCGGCCGGCTGCTCCTGACGTGCGCAGGCCAGCACGCGCCAGCCCTCGCCAGCATAGAGCTTAGCAAGCATTCGGCCGAGACCACGCGAGGCGCCGGTTACCAGGACCGTACCCGGCTCTCGCGGCCGGGGAGAACTGTTAGCGGTGCTTGACGTCATATTTCTTCTCGATAAGGCTCACGAGGCTGGCGGCAGCAAGCGTCAGCAGGATGTAGAGAACCGCGGCGGAATTATAGGGTGCAAAGGGCAGGAAGCTTGCCGACTGGAACTCGCGCATGCGCTGGGTGATATCGCGGATCGACAGGATCGACAGAAGCGACGTGTCCTTCAAGATAGCGATGAGTTCGTTGCCGAGCGGCGGGATGATGATGCGGAATGCCTGCGGGATGATGATCAGCCGGGCCGTCTGCCAGCGATTGAGCCCGATGCTTGCCGCAGCTTCGATCTGGCCGACGGGGATGGCGTTGATTCCGGAGCGGAAAATCTCGGCGAGATAGGCCGAATAGGCCAGAGCCATGGCGACGATGCCGCGCATCAGGTTCGGAGGATCGAAGACGCCCTGCGTCGCATCCTTCAAGGCACCGCTGAGCGGCAGGCCGACGTAAAGGACGATGACGAGCATCGGGATGCCGCGGATCGTATCGACAATGAACTCCGAACCGATCGACAACGGATGCCGGCGATGGAGAAAGCCGCCAAGGGTCAAAAGACCGATGATGATGGCGATCACCGAGAAGGTTATTCCGGCAGCTCGATCGCGATCATTCAACGCCTGCGTACGCCAGATAACCGGCCAGTCGGACGGGACCGACGCCTCCGGCAGCAACGCACCACTGACATCCTGTTTCTTGCCGACAGCCTCGATGGCTTGCGGCGGAGCGACGAAGGTTCGAACCGGCGTCTCCGTCTTCGGCGCGCCCTCATATTGGCCGAAGCGCACCGCGCCGATCAGGCCGGAGGGCGTGTTGGTGACGATACCGATCTTGCCGCCGAGCGTGCCGGCAAGGACATAGTTGTCGCGTGGCTGCAGCAGGAACCAGGCCGAAAGCGCGGCAAGACCAAGCGTCATCGCCACGAAGACAATGAGGCTAGAGCGCGTATAGCGCAGCTTCTGCAGGCCGACCCAGATCAGGCCGAGTACCGCCGCCAGAAGATAGGCCGCGATCGCGGCTCGGATCGTGGTGGCAAGACCGGAAGCAAAGGCGATATAGGCAATCAGGAAAACGAAGACGAGACCGGCCCCGTTGACGACGCCAAGGAGCCATGCCCCTGCCCGGCGGGCTGCGCTTTCGGCCGGAACCGAGGCGCGATTGCCGATGGCGAGCAGGCTGAGGCCACCCACGAGCAGGATGGCATAGGCCGGCCAGATCCAGACTTCGACTTGTCGCACCACCGCATCGGCGGCCGGCGTCAGCTGACGCGGCGTCACGCCCTTGACGACAAGATCGGACTTGAAGGGATCGACGCTGTTGGCGACCACGGAGGCGATGAAGGGATGAACCAAATCGCCGGCGAGGATGGCAGCGGTCGCGATCAGACCGAGAAGTGCCACAGCAATCGTCAAGCGCGGCCGCGCCACTTTCATCCGCGACAGAAAAAGGACGGCAATACCGGAAGCAAACGCGGCAGAAAGCAACAGGAAGCCGGGAACGAAAGCCGAAGATCCCGGCTCCACGCCGAGAATGGCCTGCAGCGAGCGCTGATAGTCCGGCGAAGATGCAAACAGATAGACGATGAAAGGCAGCGCCGCGAGAATGATCAGGTTGCTGGGCCGCACGCTTTTGATGAATAACATTCCGGCCTCCAGCGCCAGATCGAGCAGACGATGTCGGGAGCGCGGCACGCACACTCCCGGCAAAACTTACTTGAGACCCCAATATTTGGCGATCAGCTTGTCCAGCGTGCCGTCCTTCTTGATCTCCTGCAGGCCTTCATTGAAGGCAGCGGCATTCGCGTCGCCCCTGCGGAAGACGAGGCCGATCGGATCGGATTGCAGTCCCTTGATGGCCGCCACCAGCTGACCGGCAAATTCGCGCTCATAAGCGGCGGCATTGGCGCCATTGATGACGACGCCGTCGACATCCTTGTTCTTGAGCGCAATGATCGCCGCACTGAACGTGTCGTAGGCGGCAACGTTTTCCTTGCCGACGAGACCCTCTGCAACCTGGGCATCGGTGGTATTGGCCTGCGCCGAAAGCTTGCGGCCTTGCGCCTTGAACTGCTCAAGCGTCATGCCCTGATCTTCGGCACGCGTCAGGATGACTTGGCTGTTGACGATATAGGGATCGGAGAAATCCATCGCCTTCTTGCGCTCGTCGGTGATCGACACGCCGGAGGCCACCAGGTCGAAATTACCCTGGTCGAGCGCGGCGAAAATGCCGTCCCAACCTGTTGTCACGAATTCGGCCTGACAATGGATCTTGGTGCAGATGGCATTGACGACATCAATGTCGAAACCGACGATCTGGCCGCTCGCGGGATCGACGCTCTCCATCGGCGGCGAAGTTGTATCCGAGCCGATCTTGAGCAGCTTGCCGCCGAGATCGGCGGCTTGAGCAGCGCCTGCGGCCAGCATGGCCAACGCAAGCGTCACGACAAATTTTTTCATTTCTTCCTCCTCAATATCGGCACCACCACCCTCGCGAGGCGCGACAAAACCCTAATGAATATCGCGCCCCCTCGGAACCACCAGCCCGATCTCCGTTTCTCACGCTGACTTCCTAACAAGGAATATAAACGTTTTCAATATCAATATAAACGTTTTTATCTCCGATCCACAAAGCGATGAAAGAGAGCAGGCGGAACGAGAAACCAAGGCAATACCGCTCCAGGCATCTGAAAGACATGCCGGATATCGAGGGCGCGATATGGAAAATTATCGGCGCGATCAGCCGCGCGGCATCACGCGATCGTCGGAGCGCTCGATCAGCTTCGGCATGATGAGTGTCTGAAGACTTTCCGGAGACCCGCCTTCCATGCGGCGAAGAATATAGGTGCCTAGCAACTCGCTAGGTTCGTGGATCGGCAGAAAATAGGTTGTTATCGGAGGAGCGAAATATTGGCTGACGTTGAGATCATCGGTCGCATTGATCACCGCATCGCGTCCGTGCACCAGACCGCGCTCATGGAAGCCGGAGAAGGCACCAAGCGCCGAGGCTTCATTGGCGCAAATATAGGCCGTCGGCGGATCGGGCAGACGCGACATCGTCAAGACGCTCTCCCGGCCGAAAGCCGGCGTCAGCCGACCGTGAACGACGAGTTCGGGATCGAAAGGAAGACCTGCGATTTCCAAAGCATGCCGATAGGCATCGAGCCGGGTGACGGCGTAGGTGAGATCGGACATCGGATTGATGAGCGCGATGCGGCGATGGCCGCGCTCGACAAGTCGGGCGACCGATCGGCGGATCATCTGCTCGTTATCGGCATCCACGTAGGCATGCGGATCATTGTGGATGGTCGTGCCATAGGTGACGAACGGAAAATCGGCCTCCTGCATGATGCGGACGCGCGGATCGTCGGCATGTGTGCCCGAAACGATAATGCCATCGGCCTTCTTGAGCGAGACGATCTGCCGGATAGCGGCTAGGCTCTCCTCGAAAGAGCGCACGGCATAGAGGGAAACACGATAGGGGCTTTCTTCGAGCGCCCACGAAATGCCGCTGAGGAGCTGGGCGTATTCGACACCTTCCCATTCCTGCTGCTTCGGGCCGGGCGCCGTCATGATGGCTGCGACCTGATAGGTCTTGCCGGTGCGCAGTTGCACGCCATGCATGTTCAGCTCGTAGCCGACGCGCTCTGCGGCAGCCACGACGATCGCACGGGTTTCCGGGCGAACCTGCGGCGAATGCTTCAGAGCTTTCGATACGGTTGCGATCGAAAGGCCCGTTTCCTGCGCGATAGTCTTGATCGTCGGTCTCTGCATGCGGTTCGGCTCGCTACGACTGATTCGTGCCAAGGGAGGCGGCCAAGAGGATATAGATCGCGCATGCCCAAGCGAAAGCCCGGTCGCGCAATCCTCTCCCCCGACCAAGCATCGGAGTTTTCGGCCATATCGCTTTTAGAGGCGGGAGAACAGAACTTTTCCGCGATTGTCCGCGCTATTTCTATCTCTCCTTGCCGGCACCTCGGATCGAATTCGCTGGCGCGGATTGCGGTCAAGAGCGTTTTATGACGCTCTGGCATTCTTGACGCCAGCCTTGGAAATACAAAATTGAGCGGGGGATTTGTGCCGGCATTTGAAGGGGCAGCGCGGCATCTACGGACCAGGCGCAGATTTTTCATGAAGAAGCCTGACCGGCAATTTGCCGCCAGCCAGGCTTTTAGCTATCAGGCAGCTCGCTTCAGCGCGTCGCCGACCACAGAGACGATCGTCTCGATTTGAGCGCGTTCGATGATGAGAGGCGGCGACAGGGCGATGATGTCGCCGGTCACGCGGATCAACAGCCCCTTCTGGAAGCAATCGACGAAGACGTCGTACGCGCGTGTGCCGGGAGCGCCGTCGCGCGGCGCGAGTTCGATCGCGCCGACAAGGCCGAGATTGCGGATGTCGACCACATGCGGCAGGCCCTTCAACGAATGCAGCGCATTTTCCCAATCGCTCGCCAGTTCGCTGGCACGCGTCAGCAGGCCTTCTTCCTCGTAGACTTCCATCGTTGCAAGACCGGCGGCGCAGGCAACCGGATGCCCCGAATAGGTATAGCCATGGAAGAGTTCGATCTGGTTTTCCGGGCCGGTCATGAGGCCGTCATAGACCTTGCGGCTGGCGAAGACCGCACCCATCGGGATGGTGCCGTTGGTGATGCCCTTGGCCGTCGTCACAAGGTCGGGAACGACACCGAAATAGTCCGTCGCGAAGGGCGTGCCCAGCCGGCCGAAGCCGGTGATCACTTCATCGAAGATCAACAGGATGCCGTATTTGTCGGCGATCGCCCGCAGCCGCTCGAGATAGCCCTTCGGCGGCAGGATGACGCCGGCGGAGCCGGACATCGGCTCGACGATGACGGCGGCGATGGTTTCGGCGCCATGCAGCGCGACCAGCCGCTCGAGATCCTCGGCAAGCTCGATGCCATGCGCCGGCAATCCCTTGCTGAAGGCATTGCGCTCGACATCAAGCGTGTGGCGCATGTGGTCGGCCGGAATCTGCGGGAAAACGCGGCGGTTGTTGACGAGACCGCCGACGGAAATGCCGCCGAAGCCGACACCGTGATAGCCCTTTTCGCGGCCGATGATGCGGGTGCGGGTGCCCTGCCCGATCGCGCGCTGATAGGCGATGGCGATCTTCAGCGCGGTATCGACGGATTCGGAGCCGGAGCCGGTGAAGAATACGCGGTCGAGCCCGGCCTTCGGGCCGCCCGGCGCGTGTGCTGCAAGCTTTGCGGCGAAGTCGAAGGCGATCGGGTGTCCCATCTGGAACGTCGGGGCGAAATCCATCGTCGAAAGCTGGCGTTCGACCGCCTGGGTAATCTTCTTGCGGCCGTGGCCGGCGTTCACGCACCAAAGGCCGGCCGTGCCATCGAGCACCTTGTTGCCATCGACGTCGGTGTAATACATGCCATCGGCCGCGGCCAGCAGCCGGGGGGCCGCCTTGAACTGCCGGTTTGCCGTGAACGGCATCCAGAAATTGTCGAGAACCGGGGTGTTGGTGTGGGTGATCTTGTCCATCGTCGCCTCCATTACGCTACCACTGAAATCAGTGATTTTCCCGCGCCGAACAAGTCCTTTTCTATGCTGATTTAAGCTATTGATATTACTGATGCGATGTGTAGAGTTTTCGATATTTCGAACACCTGAAACGCGGAATCACAATGTCCGTCGATATCGGCAATCGTCTTCGCCATCTGCGGCTTGCGCGCAACCTTTCGCAACGGGAGCTCGCAAAACGCGCCGGCGTGACCAATTCCACGATTTCGCTGATCGAATCCAATTCGGCCAATCCATCCGTCGGCGCCTTGAAACGGATTCTCGACGGCATTCCGATCGGCCTTGCCGAGTTCTTCGCCTTCGAGCCGGAAGCGCCGAAGAAAGCCTTCTATGCCGCCGAGGAACTGGTCGAGATCGGCAAGGGTCCGATTTCCTATCGCCAGATTGGCGAGAATCTGTTCGGCCGCAGCCTTCAAATCCTGAAAGAGTGCTATCAGCCGGGAGCCGATACCGGCAAGGTGCTGCTCGTGCATGAAGGCGAGGAAGGCGGCATCGTTTTGTCCGGCCGCCTCGAAGTGACCGTCGACGATGAACGGCGCATTCTCGGCCCCGGAGATGCCTACTATTTCGAGAGCCGCCGCCCGCATCGTTTCCGCTGCGTCGGCCCGGTTCCTTGCGAGGTCATCAGCGCCTGCACGCCACCAAGCTTCTGATTGTTTCAGAGCTACCGCCGTGGCCCTATAGGTTTTTGACAGGTGCAAATGGTAGCAAAGCTCATCATGCCGCGCATAACGGCGAAGCCATATAACATATCCCTAAGCTCGATCGGATTAGCCGGCGGGAGAAAAGCCGGCCTCGCTCAGAATTTTCTGCCCACGCGCCGAAAGCAGAAAATTCCTTAGATGCCTCGTTTCCACGTCCGCATCTTTGCGGATGGCCATGCCATATTCGACGACCGGCTGAAATTCGCTAGGAATCTCAACGACGCTAAACGACGGATCCTGCTTCAGCAGGCGCGCATTCGAATAATAGCTCATCATGAGATCGACTTCGCCGTCGGTTATCAGATAACCGGCACCCTTGCCCGGCGGCGTCGGCGGCGAATTGCGACCGCCGACCAGCTGCCGCGCGCGGGATTTTATTGCCTCACCCCTCCCTGAATAACGGGCTTCAATGCGATCAAAAACCTCGAAAGCATAATCGCCACCCGGATCGTCGCCCGGCGTCGACGTGCCGATCCTGGTTGCCGGGTCCGACAGGACTGCAAGAAAGTTCTCCGACGTCAGGCCGAGATCGGCGCGGGCAAGTACGCACAGCCGGTTTCGGGCGAAGCATATGGCATCTTCCGTTAGACCGCCGGCAGCGAGACGCTGCGGATGCGCCATATTGGCGGAAGCGAAAAGATCGAATCTTGCGCCCGCCTCGATCTTTTCGCGCAACAATCCTGCCGGTCCGAGCATCAGCGAAACGGCAATGCCGGTTTCCTGACCAAAAGCCCCGATGATCGCAGGAAAAGCATAGCGCAGACTGCCGGCGGACAGGACATGAACTGCATTACTCACGGGCGACTTCCTCTCCTATTCCTTTGCCTGAACAGCGGTACGAAAGCCGTTTCCATGAGTTCGCCACTTCCGAGCACCGTCGAACGGACCGGAACACCATAGAGCGCTTCAAGATTGGCCTCTGTCATCACGTCGGCCGTGGGGCCGAAAACCGCCCTGGCCTGGTCAAGCATGAGCAGGACTTTGTCGGCAACGGCCACGGCGTGGTTTGGCTGATGCGTCGTGAAGGCAATGGCCAGCTGCTCACGGTCCGCAAGCGTGGCGAGCAACGACAGCACCACATCCTGGTTCTTCAGATCAAGCGCGGAAGCCGGTTCATCGAGCAGCAATATTGCGTTCTCGCCGGCCAGCGCCCGGGCAATCAGCACCAGCTGACGCTCGCCGCCGGAGAGCGCATCGATGTTGCGCCGCGCATAGCCGGCCATGCCGGTGGCATCCAGTGCTACCATCGCCTTCTCGACATCGATCTTGCGCGGCGTCTGGAAGAGGCCGATGTGGCGCGCACGACCCATCAGCACCACATCCAGCACCGAATAGGGAAATGAGCCGGAAAACTCCTGCGGCACGAAGCCGGTGCCCTCGTTGAGGTGAACACCTCCGGAAGTCGGCCTTTGAAGCCCGGCCAGCACGCGCAACAGGGTCGATTTGCCACGGCCGTTCGGCCCCAAGATCGCGATGATCTCGCCTGCACTCAGCTCGAAGTCGAGATCGCGAAACTGCCAGCGCTCGCCATCATAAGATTGGCTTGCCCGCATTATCTGCAGCTTGACGGGATCAGAAACCACGCGCACCTCTCTGCGTCCGCCTCAACACCAGTGCGAAGACAGGCGTACCGATCAGTGCCGTGAGAATCCCCAACGGAATTTCCGAGCCCGTCGCGGTTCGTGCGATGGTGTCTATAACAAGCAGGTAGAGCCCGCCGATGAGCAGAGAAGCCGGCATCATCACCCGATGATCCGGGCCGACGAGCATGCGCGCCATATGCGGCACGACAAGCCCGACCCAGCCGATGATGCCGCTGACGGCAACCTGCGCCGCGACGATGCAGGAAACGAGTATCAGGATCAGCCAGCGCAGCGGCTCGACATTGACGCCGAGCGCACGGGCGTCCTCGTCGCCGATCGACAGCAGGTTGATGCGCCAGCGCAGACCCAGCAACAGCAGGCCGGAGATCACGACCGGACCGATAACCAGCGAGAATTTCTCCCAGTTGGCCGTCGCAAAGCTGCCGAGCAGCCAGAAGACCATGGTGGGCAGCTTGTCTTCCGTATCGGCAAGATACTGTACCAGGCTCACCAACGCCCCGAAAAAGCCGCTGACGACAACACCTGCCAATACCAGCGCCAGGATGTTGCGCCGGGCGACGATGCCGTTCAACGCATAGACGATGATGAGAGCGGACAGCCCGAAGGCAGAGGCTGCGCCGAGCAGGCCATAACGCGAGAAACTCAATAGGATGGCAAGCGTGCCACCGAAGGCGGCCCCGGAGGAAACGCCGACGACCTGCGGCCCGACCAGGGGATTGCGGAACACACCCTGCAGCGTCGCCCCAGACAGAGCGAGGCCCGCGCCCGTCAACAGCGCCAGCAAGATGCGCGGCATGCGCACCGTGAATACGACATTGGCCTCAGTCGCCGTTATGGGCACTGCAGGTGCCGAGATCGGCGACCGGAGAATTTCGACGACCCGCAGGAATGGAATGTCGTAACGCCCCATCCCTAGCGAGACGACCGCAGCGACCGAAAGCAGGATCGCCAACACGGCGATAACAGCCTGTGGCGCCAGCCGCGGGAAAGCCGTGGCGCTCATTGCGCCGCGCGATAATCGGTGCGGTAGAATTCCTTGTAATAGGCGTCCGCTTCCTTTTGCATGTCGATATCCTTGAAGCGCTCGGGATAAAGCTCCTTCGCCATCCAGAGTTCGCCGAGCGCCATCGCCTCCGGCATCGGATAGCCCCATGCCTTGGCATATTCCGGCATCAGATAGATGCGGCCATTCTTGACGGCATCGATGGTCTGCCAGGCGGCGGCCTTCTTGATGTCGCTGACGACGGCGGGGTAGCGCTCCTGAACGAAGATCACGGCGGGATTCCATTTCAGCACGTCTTCCATCGTCACCTGCTTGAAGCCGCTGATCGAATTGGCCACGTTGCGGGCACCGGCGCGCTCCATCATCAGGCCGGTATATTTGCCGCGGCCATAGGTGGTGAGATCAGGGTTCGCCATATAGACCGGCAAGCGCTTGTCTTCCGGAATATCGGCAACGCGGTCGGCAACGAGCTTCCGGCTTTTCTTGGTGACCGCGATCATCTCCTCACCCTTTTCCTTGCGGCCAAGGACATCCGCGATGAGCCGCACGCCGGCCGCAAAGCCGGCATCGATCGCCGCCGGCTCATCCTTGACGGAGGGATTGAGCTTGACGGCTTCCTCCGGCGGGACATCAAGAAGCGAGATCGCCACGACGGGAAGGCCGGCATCCTCGATCTGCTTCACCATGTCGGCTGGCGCATAATTGGTCACGAAGACCACGTCCGGCCTCAGTTTCAGGAGCTCTTCGATATTGACCTTGGTTAGACCGCCCGGCATCGGCAGATTGGGCAGTTGCGGCACGAGCCGCACATAATTGGCACTCAGCTGCTTCTTCCATTCGTCGAGAACGCCGACCACCTTGTCCATCGCATCAAGCTGAACCGCGATATTCAGCGTCTGATGCTGCAGGATGACGACGCTGTTGACCGTATCCGGAATATGCACCTGCCGGCCGATCTGGTCGGTCACGACGCGATCCGCCCAGGCCGGAGCGGAAAACAGCAAACTGCCGAAAAGAAGAGAGATTTTCGCAATGAAGAGCAGATGACGACGGCTGAGCATGGGATTCTCCTGAGACTATCCCAATCGCTAGCATTATATTTCCCCGTATACAACGGCTCCGCGGCTGCGAAAATGTGCCCTCGCACTATCGCCACCTTATGTTGGAAGCCACGGAAATATTTGAGTTTTCTGAATGCTCTCGCGTTTTGGAATACCCCCGCTGAAGACGACAAAGGCGCGGGGTCCACCCCGCGCCTCATCCAATGCCGCCGATGTTCAGCCGCGGATCATCGTGTCTCGAGTATCCGCATCAACCGGCCGCGGTAGCTGTCGAGAATGACGGCCAGCACGATGACGGCGCCGATGACGATCGGCTTGATGTTGTCATCGGCACCGAGCAGCTGCAGCCCCGTGGACAGCACCTGCAGAATGCAAGCGCCAACCAGCGTCCCGACGATCGATCCCTTGCCGCCCGAGAGGCTGGTTCCGCCGATAATGACGGCCGCGATGGCATTCAGTTCATAGCCGATACCAGCAACAGGGCTGCCGACATTGAGGCGCAACAGATAGACCATGGCTGCAATGCCCGCCGTCAGCCCGGAAATCGTGAAGACCGCGATCTTGAACCGTTTAGGCTCATGTCCTGATAATCGGACGGCTTCCTCATTGGTGCCGATCGCGAAGACGAAGCGACCGAACACCGTATAACGCAGTACGAACCAGCCGACGAGGACGACGACGATCGCAATCAGGAAGATCGAAGGAAATACGCCCCAGAAGATCAGGTTACCGAAGTCGACGAAAGGCTGCGGCAGGCCGGTGATGGTCGAGTTGTCGCTGACCACGCGAGCCAGGCCGCTCGCAACGTTCAGCATGCCAAGCGTGACGATGAAGGACGGAAGCTTCCACTTCTCGCACACCCAGCCATTGATCGCGCCAAGGACGGCGCCCGTGCCCATCGAGGCGAGCGACGCCAGCACGATCGCCTGCCAGGGGGAAAACCGGGGATCGACCATGATCGTCGCGCCGATAACAGTGCAAAGGGCAAGCAGCGAGCCGACGGAGAGATCGATGCCGCCTGTCAGAATGACGAAGGTCATGCCCGAGGCCAGTACGGTGTTGATGGCGATCTGAACGAAGATCTTCAGAAAATTCTCCGGCGTCGCGAAATACGGCGCGGTGGCCGAGAAGAATATCACGATCAGGACGAGGGCGATCGCGACGCCCGCCTCCTTCATCGAGATCCGGATGAGCTTGTCCCAGAAGCGGCTCTCTTTCGCTTCGGTCGTTTGTTCAATGCTGCCGGACACGACTGTACTCCTTGTAAGCGAGTGAGAGGATCCTGCTCTCTTCGAATTGGTCTCGAGCTATTTCTCCGGCGATCTTGCCGTCCGACAGAACGATGATGCGGTGGCAAATGCCGATGAGTTCAGGCAGGTCCGAAGAGACGACCAGAACGCCCTTCCCTTCGGCGGCGAATTTCCACAGAAGATCGTAGATCTCGGCCTTTGCCCCGACGTCGATGCCGCGGGTCGGCTCATCGAAAATCAATACCTTCGGGCCGCGGAACAGCCATTTGGCAATGACCACCTTTTGCTGGTTACCGCCGGAAAACGTCCTGACGATCTGATGAATGGAGGGCGTTTTGATCCGCAGCTCCCGCACGAGGCGCTGCGCGTGATCGTCCTCCGCATTTCGGCTAATCAGGCCGTTGCGGGAGACCTTGCCGAGATCGGTTATCGTGGTGTTTTCGGCGCAGCTCATGTCGAGCATCAGGCCCTGCATCTTGCGGTCTTCTGTCGCCAGGCACAGCCCGGCGGCAACGGCATCCTTCGGCGAGTCGATCTCGACGCGTTTACCATCGATGCGAATTTCCCCGGCCGCCTTGGTGTCGGCGCCGAAAATGGCGCGGACCGCTTCCGTCCGGCCGCTGCCGACCAGGCCGGCAATGCCGACGATTTCGCCCTTGGCGACGGAAAAGGACAGCTCCGGGCTGTTGCGCGTGACCTTCAGGCCGGAAACCCCGAGCGCCTCCCCGGACACGACGCTGTCACCGCGAAAGGCGCCGTGATCAGAGAGCGTCCGCCCGACCATCAGCTCGACGATCTGCGGAATCGCCAATCCTGCCAGCGGCCGCGTGATGACATGCTGGCCGTCGCGCAGCACGGTCACGTCGTCGCCGACCTCGAAGATCTCTTCCAGCCTGTGGGAGATGTAGAGCGTGGTGACGCCACGCGCTTTCAGCCGCCTCAAAATTTCGAAAAGGCGATCGACTTCCTTGGAGGTCAAGGTCGCCGTCGGCTCATCAAGAACGAGAAGTTTGCTTTCGTAGCAGAGCGCCTTGGCGATCTCGAGCAGCTGTAGCTGCGCGACGCTCAAGCGGCTGGCCAGTGTCGTCGGCGCCACGTCGAGGCCGACTTCCGCCAGCAGCTCCGCCGCCCTGCTGTTCATTTCCTTGTAGTTCACCAAGCCGTATCGGCGAGGGAGATGCTCGAAGAGCAGATTCTCGGCAACCGTAAGATTAGAAAGAGGATGCAGTTCCTGATGGATGACACGAATGCCTGCCTTGAACGCCTCCAGCGGCGAGGATGGATCGTAACGCTGGCCATCAAACAGGATGTGGCCATCGTCCGGCCTGAAAACACCCCCGAGCAAATTGATCAGGGTGGACTTTCCAGCACCGTTCTCACCAAGCAGAATATGCCCCTTGCCGCGGCCGATCTGCATGGAGACATTCCTGAGCGCCACGACGCCCGGGAAGCGCTTGCCTATTCCGTCCAGTTTCAGGATGAAATCATCGTCTGTGCCTGACACGTCCACCTCATGCATGTTCTATTTCGAATGGGAGATGGTCACCCTTCCGCGCTGGGTGCACCGGGGCGGTTCGGAAACGGCCTGTCCGGAGCAACGAGCAGAGAAAGCGGTGGCGAATGGAGTGCGCCGGTCGGAAACCGGCGCCACCCTTGGTCTCAAAGCCGATAGTGTAGACTATTTGACGTCCTTGGTGGTGACGAGCTTGATGTCGGTCTTGACCCAGCCGCTGAATTTCTCACCGCCAAGTTCGCGAAGGCCATACTTGATGCCCATGACAGCCATTTCCGCGCCGTACTGCTCGACGGTGGCGAGCATCTTGCCATCCTTGATCAGCGGCTTGACCGGCGGAATGTTGTCGAAACCGACGACCTTGATCTTGCCGCTCTGTCCGGACGCATCGAGTGCCTTCACCACGCCGAGGGCCATGGAATCATTGGCAGCCATAACACCCTGAATATTCTTATACTTCGTCAGGAAATTCGTCATGACGGTGTTGGCTTCTTCCGTCTCCCAATGCGCGGTCTTGCTGTCGAGAAGCTCGAGCTTGCCGCCCTTGATGGAGTCCACGAAGCCTTCCTTGCGCTCCTTGGCGTTGTCGGCTTCCGGATTGCCTTCGAGGATCACGACCTTTGCGCCTGGCCCCAGATCCTTGGCGAGCGCATCGCCGGCAAGCTTGGCGCCTTCCTTGTTGTCAGGCCCGAAGAAGGCAAGATCGATACCGGCCGCCTTCTTTGCGTCGGCGTCGAGCGGCACGTCGATGTTGATGACCTTGACGCCGGCCTTCACGGCCTTTGCAAGCGGGGTGGCCATGGCCTTGGAATCGGCCGGTGCGACGACGATGATGTCGTATTTCTGCGTCACGAAATTCTCGACGGCGTCGACCTGTGCGGCGAAATCACGCTCGTCCTTCATGCCGACGGCCTTGAAGTCGAACTTGTCCTTGTTTTCAGCAGCGTATTTGTCGGCGCCGGCCTTCATCTGCTTGAAGAACTCATTGGACAAGGATTTCATGATCAGGCCGACCTTGGGCTTGCCGGCAGCAAAGGCGGGCGACACGCCGCAGGACAGTGCCAGCACCAACGTGCCGGCAAGGCCGAGCTTCAACGCCGAGCGACGCGGCGCATTGAACAAGACGGATTCATGCTTAGTGGAATTGGACATTTCTTTCCTCCCGAACGGCTCTGGGCTCAGCTCCACCTGAGTTGTCGGCGACAATGAACCGTTTCCAACATCTATTGGGTAGCAATGCCTCCGAAAATTGTCAAGGCGCCATAAATCGACCTAAAACCAGCATGGATTGCAATTTTTACCATATGCTGCAGTATGTTCGCTGAACCGTTTCCATAGAGCATGCTGCTGTTTCCGTTGCATGGGCGCGGTGGCAGGCAAATTTAGGATGCGGCGCTTTGATGAAGGCGCTAGAGACCGCTATCTGCAAACCCGGCTCAGACGCCTTTTGCGGCGGCTGAAGACGAAGATGAAGGACATGCGTTGCCATTATGCCAAAGGTCGGGATTCGAGACGTCGCCAAGCTCGCCGGAGTGTCTACCGGGACCGTTTCGCGAGTCCTGAATGACCATCCCTCTGTCACGCAGGAAGTGAGAGCGCGTGTCAGCGGCATAATCAAAGAACTCGGCTACATGCCTGACCCATCCGCAAGGAGCATGCGCAGCAAAGTCAGCCGCCTCATAGGCATCGTCATTCCGGATCTGACCAACCCCTTCTTCTCGGAACTGGTCCAATCTGCCGAGCAGGCAGCCGCAAAGCACGGTTACAACATCATCGTCATGACCTCCTTCGATCATGCTGCGAAGGAGGCGGACCGGATCGGGCAACTGACCAGCCGGAAGGTCGACGGCATCATTCTCGTTCCCAGCAACGATTTCCATACGCTGAAACTGCCGAAAGGGCTGCCGATCGTCGTCGTCGACCGCCTTATGCCCGGATATTCCGGTATCGCTTCGGATCATCGCAGCGGCGTCCGGCTTGGCATCGACTATCTTCTGAAGCTCGGCCATCGCCGAATCGGCTTCATTTCAGGCCCTCAGCATTCCGTTCCCGCCAATGATCGCCTCGAGGGCTATCTCGACGCAATGAAGCAGGCCGGCGATGGCGGACGATTGGCGGGGCCGCCGCTGATCGCCGAGGCCGGTTTCGACTATGAAAGCGGCCGCTCGGCCGGAAATTATCTTCTCGCGCGTGCCCGCCACGAGCGCCCGACCGCGATTTTCGCAAGTTCGGACCAGCAGGCGATCGGCTGCATGCGGGCGGCGCATGATCTGGGTATTCCGATCCCTGCGGCACTTTCCATCGTCGGATTCGACGGCATCCCGCTTTCCGCTATGACGATACCACGGCTGACCACGGTGAAGCAGCCGATCCAGAAGATCGCCGCTGCCGCCGTAGCGGTCCTGTTGAACGAGAAACCGGTGCCGAGTGTCGACGATCCGGTCCTGTTCGCCTGCGAGCTTGCCGAGGGCGAGACGACCGCAGCACCTCAGCCGGACTGAACAGCTGCGGGAAAGTGCGTTGCAATTAAATCGCGATCTCGCATTTGATGCTCAATCTGCAAGGGCACCTTACCATGACCGCAAGATCCATCCCCCGCTCGCATATCAAGACGGCCCGCCTCAGCCTGCGACCGACATCTGTTGCCGACGCGCAAAGAGCCCTGGAAATTCAGAGCGATTGGAACGTGACGCGCAATCTGGCCAACGCCACCTATCCCGCCGATGAGAAGGATATGGAGAACTGGTTTGCCAGCCACGAGCAGGAATGGGCCGAGGGAACCGCCTATCGCTTCGCTATCGAACGAGAGGGACGAATGATCGGAATCGTCGATGTCGATGGCATTAGCGCCGGCGAAGGCAGCCTCGGCTATTGGCTGGAAAGAACTGTCTGGGGCAAGGGTTACGGCTTTGAAGCTGCTCAGGCGATGATCGGCTTCGTCTTCTCCGAAGTGGGCCTATCGAGGCTCGTCTCCGGTCACGCATCAGACAATGCGGCATCGGGTCGAATACTGGCGAGTTTGGGCTTCACACAAATTGAAAGCAGGGAGCTTCTCTCACGCTCGCGCCGCGAGACCATCCTTCAGTGCCGCTATACGCTTGCACGCGAAGCATAGCGACACGGCCACCTCCCACGGCCGAAGCACAGTGCTAGCCGCGCATCCTTGCGCAGTCAACCTCTCGTTAGAGCTCGACTTCGTAGACTTGCTCGTGCGTCGCAACGAAAGCCTTGCCTTCGGGCGTCACCCACCCGCGGAACATCCCCGGCGTATTGTATGGCGCAACGGCGACACCCTGAGCGTCCACTGCGACCAGCCCGGCACCGATCTGATGAGGCGCCAGATCATGGTTGATCAGTGTATCCGTCGCCGTCTCGATGTCCTGCCGCAGATAGGCAATGCGAGACGCCACCTCGTGCCCGACGACATAGCGGATGAAGAACTCGCCCTTGCCCGTTCCTGAAACGGCACAGACGCCATCGCGCGCATAGGTGCCCGCACCAATGACCGGGCTGTCGCCGACGCGCCCGTCAGGCTTGTTGGTGTAGCCGCCCGTCGAGGTCGCGGCGGCGAGATGGCCGTTCGCATCGAGCGCTACCGCCCCGACCGTGCCGTGTTTTTCATTCTCCGTCGCTTCCGTGCCGGCGGCGGCATGGCGCTTCATCGCCCGCAGCGCATCGACCCGCTTCTGCGTGGTGAAATAGGACTGCGACTCGACCTGCAGACCCTTGGCCTCGGCAAAACGGTCGGCTGCAGGGCCGGTCATGTAGACGGCGCGGCCATCCTTCATCAGCGCGCGGGCGGCCTTGATCGGGTTGCGGATCGCCCGTGACGCGCTGATGGCACCCGCCTCCAAACTCTCGCCATCCATGATCGAAGCATCGAGCTCGTGCACACCGTTCTCGTTGAGCGCCGCGCCGTGCCCGGCATTGAAATGCGGGCTATCCTCCATGACCACGACTGCAGCCTCGACCGCATCGACAGCGCTATCGCTGGCTTTGAGCCGCGCATAGCCCGCACGCAGGGCCGCAGCAAGGTCGCGGCGAGCCCCCTCCCATTCCTCCGGCGTCATGCTGTCTTCCGGCATGACACCGCAACCACCATGAATGGCGAGCGCAATTCTAGTCATTTCCCACTCCGATCCGATGCCGGCACACCTATTTGCCAATCATCGCTCCCACGAACGACGCCCGACCAACCTGGCCAGGCGCGCAATTTCAGTTGAAGGCAATATCGCCGATGACCCTTACTCTTACGCGGCGTGCACCGCCAGGCAGATAAGCGATCGGAATGTCCTCGACTTCGAGCGTCTCCAGGCTAGCGCGGCTGGCGCCCGAGGCAACGGCGGCACCCTGCGCCTCGGCTTCCGCTTTGGCGATCGCCTCGTCACGGCTCAATCCGGAAAATACCTGGTCAACTTCGCCCGAAACCTGCGCCATCGCAGCGCCAAGCGCATTCGCCACGCCGGCATTTTCGACGCGAAGAACCTCTGAAGCACCCGCGATCTTGTCGGGGATCAGGAAGGCGCCACCGCCGACGGCGATCAGTTGCACATCCTCCGCCGACGTCTTCATCTGATCGAAGCTGTCTGTCACCATGTCGCGGATGCGTTCTAGGCTCGCCTTCACGAAGGCCGGGTCGAGATCGCGAACGCGATCCTTGTCTCCCATCTCGATCAGACCGGCGGCGACGGCGACGTCCGACGTCGTCAGCGTGTTGCCGCCGAAGACGCGTGCCTCCGTCAGGATGCGATAGCCAACCGAACGCGGGCCGATCTTGCCTGTTTCCGGATCGATGATCGTTCCGCCGCCAAGCGCGATCGGCAGGAGATCGGGCATGCGGAACAGCGTGCGCACGCCGCCGATATGGACGATGTTGTTCGCCTCCCGCGGGAAGCCACCGACGAGGCAGCCGATATCCGATGTCGTGCCGCCGACATCGACGACCATAGCGTCGCTCAAGCCGGTCAGGAAAGCTGCGCCCCGCATCGAATTCGTCGGGCCGGATGCAAAGCTGTGAACCGGATTGGCCGCGGCGACATCAGCCAGAGCGACCGTGCCGTCATTCTGCGTCAGATAGAAGGGGGCCGTAACGCCTGCTTCGCGCAGCGCATCCGAAAATGCCTGTACCGTCGTCCTGCCGAGCGACTGCAGTGCTGCATTGAGAAGCGCGACATTTTCGCGCTCGAGCAGGCCGATCCGTCCAAGCGTGTGCGACAGCGTGATCCTTGCATCGGGGATCACCGAACGGACGATCTCGGCAGCCTTGACCTCGCATTCCGTCGTCAGCGGCGAAAAGGTCGCCGATATCGCGATAGATGTGATGCCGGCATCGCGGATCTTCATGGCCGCTTCGCGGATCTCGTTGGGGATCATGGGAACGAGCGGGCTACCGTCATATTCATGGCCGCCGTGAACCATGAAGATGAGTGGGTCGACAGCCGCGCGCAAATCACCAGGCCAATCGCACATCGGCGGCAAGGAGGCGCCCGTCGGCAGCGCGATGCGGATCGCCGCCACCCTTTCCAGCCGCGCCCTCTCGACGACAGCATTGGTAAAATGCGTGGTGCCGATCATGACGGCGTCGATCGGCCGGCCGGATGCGCCGGCATGACCGGCGACATGGCTCAGGGCCGCTTTCACGCCGGACATCACATCCTGCGTCGTCGGAACCTTGATGGAAGCGATGATCTTCTCACCGTCGATCAGAACGGCATCCGTATTGGTGCCGCCAACGTCAATACCGATGCGTTTCATGCGAATACCGATCTGAAATCAATGTCATAGCCAAAGGCACGAGGACCGACCGCAGCGATCCCCGCAGGCGAGGTCAATAGCTCAGGTGCGGGCAAGGCCACGACGGTCACACGTTGGCCGTAACGCACGGATTCCGTGCCGATGGCGCTGCCGGAAATCGTGTCGAGAAGGCAAAGAAGATCCGGCGTCATCGCCACTGGATCGCCGTCGCGGAAAGCGACGGCCCATTCGTTCTGGAAGGCAAGTTCCATGCGCGCGCCCTTGTCGGCATCGATGCCTTCGATCACGGTTCGCCCGCGCAGGAAGCCGCCGGTGGTTTCTCGCGCCACATCGATCACCTTGCCACGGAACAATTGCTTGCCACCCTCGTGGTTGAGAACCGCCTTCACCGGATCGTCATGGCGAGCGCGTGCCTCGATGACGGTACGGCCGAGTTCCGTCGCCTTGGTGATCGTGTAGTGAATGCCCCAATCCTTCACCTCGCGGCCAGTGCGCGGCGCCTTGCAAGTGGCGGCAGTCGAGCCGACCTCCGTGCAGACCTTGCGCGAAATCCGCTCCATCCATTTCCAGGACGCGGCCTTGGTGACGATGACCTCGTTGTCGCGCACGTCGACCAGGGAAAGCGGATACATCGGCAGATTGCCGATGGCGAAGGAGGTCATCTGCGCCTCGGGATAGGCCCGTCCCATCGCATCGGCGTTGACGACCGGCCTGCCCAGCATCGCGGCAGCGAGGAAGGAGGACAGCGCATTCGAGCCGCCAATCTCGACGCTCATGATCGCGCGGAACGGCTTGCCGAGGTAGTCTTCCATGACCTCGACCGCACGCGCCAGATGCACGGGATCACTTAGACGCTCCTGTCCCACCAGCGGCGCCCCCATCTTCGAGACGACGGCAACCATGTCGTCATCATCGAGCGCCATCGGATCCATCACCTGTACGCGACGACCTTCGGCATAGAGCCTGCGAAGATTGAGGGTCGAAATATAGGGATTGCCACCGCCTCCGGTTCCCAGGATCCAGGCTCCCGTTGCGAGCGGCTCGATATTTTCTTCGGAAAATTCCTGAAGCATGTTTCACCTTCGGCAATAGAGCAGTTCAGCTTTTCACGGAAACTCCGAGCTGCTCTATCTCTTTGTTTTCTTGCAATTCCGGGCGGAAAACCGCTCCGCACTTTTCCTGGAATTGCTCTAGCTGTCCCGACCCCGAATGGGGCCGGGCCGATGTCTTATGCAGGCGAAGATCAGTTCGCCTTGCAGTCCCAATGGAAGTTCGAGAAATTCAGATCCCAGCTCTGCATGGGAATGAACGCGTAGCCCTGCAAGCACTTGTTCGCTGCATAGCGCCGGTTCGGCGATACTGCCCACACGTCGGGCTGCAGCTCGGCGAGCTTTGACTGCAGCTCCTTGTAGGTCGCGTTCTGCTCCTTGATGTCGGTGGTCGCCCTCACCTTGTCGATCAGGGCGTCGACCTCGGGATTCTGTAGCCATTCCATCGACATCCAGGTGCCGGAAGCCTTGGAGTGATACTGGTTGTAGAAGATCGCATCGGGCGACGGGTAGTTGGGCGAGATGTTTACCTGGGTCGAAGCGGGCGTGGTCTCGGGCTTGGACGAAAGCTCGACGATACGGTTCCAGGGCTCGGGCTTGATGTCGAGCGTGATGCCGATCTGCTCGAGATTGGCCTGCATCAGCAGCGCCACTTCGGACTCGAAGGCGAGCGAGGCGACATAGCTGTTGACCAGCGTGATCTTCTGGCCCGCATATTTGGATTTGGCGAGTTCCTCCTTGGCTTTTTCCAGATCGAAGACGCCGGGCTGGATATCGCCGCTATGGGCGTCCTTGAAGACGGTCGACAGCGGACCGGTCATGTCGAAGCCGGGATAGATCGCCTCCTGGATGGTCTTGTAGTCGGTGGCATAGGCGATCGCGCGCCGCACATGCACGTCGTCGGTCGGATAGACCTTGCTGTTCAGCTTGATGACGAAGCCGCCGGCCGTCGTCGATTGGAGCAGCTTGTAGCTCGCCATCTTGCCGAGAGTTTCATAGGTATCGTTGCCGAGACCATGCGAGGAAAGGCCGAGCTCGCCCTTTTCGGCAAGTGCCTTGACGGTGGCGTCGTCGCTCGTCTGGACGAAGCGGACTTCGTCGATCGGCGTTCCCTTGGTCCAGCCGAGGAAATAGTCGGGGTTGCGCGCGATCACCATGTCGGCGGAACGATTGTAGCTGACGAGCTTGTAAGGCCCCGAACCGGCAGAGTGCTCGCCGACATAGGCTTCGCCCCATTTGTCGTCCGGCTTGGAGTTTGCCTCGATCAGCTTCTCGTTCAGCGCCATCATCAGCGGCGTTACGGCCATGAACGGCGAGAACTGGCGATCAAGCTTGACGACGACGGTCTTGTCGTCCGGCGCGGTGACGTTTTCGGGCTTCACGAGGCCGACAACGAGATTGGATGGGCCCTTGTTGATGCCGATCAGGCGCTGGATCGACCAGACGAAGTCGGAGGCTTTGACAGGCTTACCGTCCTGGAACTTGGCGTTGTCGCGAAGATGGAAGGTGTAGGTCAGACCATCCTGGGAAATGTCCCAGGATTTCGCCAGATGCGGCACAATCTCGCCGGTGGGGCTGACCGTCGTCAGGGCATCATACATGTTCACGATGGCCATGTAGCCCGTGTAGTCCGTGACTTTCGCCGGATCGAGCGAGCTGAAAATCTGCATCGTGTTGACTGCGATCGACACCTTGTCGGTCGCCGATGCCGCGACCGAAGTCAGCGGCAATGCTATGGCACTGGCAAGCAGAAGCGCCGAAAGACGCAGACTTTTGGAATCCATCTTCATTCAAGTTCTCCTCTTTAATGCGGGAACTGCCCCGCTTATGATTAGGCTGCCTTCTGCCCCCGGGCCGGCAGCGGGGAATAGGTGATCTCCGGGTATCCGAACGCTGCCGGGCCGACGACATCGAGCGCACGCGCGCTGCGCAGCAGCTCGTGGCAGGGAATGGCGACGACGGCGACGCGCTGTCCGTAGCGCAGCATTTCGGTGGTGATCGGATAGCCTGTGTCGACATCGAGCAGTACGATCAGGTCCGGCACGCAGACCTCGATCATGCCGTCGCGGCGGAAGACCAGAAACTCGTTCTGGATCGCCACGTTCGCCGTCTGGCCATTGCAGTCGTCGAAGCCGGCAAGCTCCATGTCGCCGACCACAAAGCCGCCGCGCAAATGGCGCTTCAGGTCGGTGATCTTGCCGTTGAAGACGCGGCGCCCGCCCTCCAGCGCGCAAACCGCCGCAATCGGATCTTCCTGTGCCTTGCGCGCTCGGATCACCGCTTCGCCGAGCGCGATCGCCTTGGTAAAGCTTTTCGGGATACCATACTGGTGGACGTAATGCGCCTGCATCGGCGCCGTCGCCAGCATGGCACCGCCACCCTGCGCGACCACGCAGGCGCGGGCCATACGCTCGTGCCAGACTTCGGATACTGCATGGCTGAAGATCACCGCATTGCCATGCAGGTCGCACATGACAGAAGGCGTGGAGCTATGGCCATAGATCGAAAAAGTCGTCATCTGCATTTCGGGGAAGGCCCGGCCCATGCCATCGCAGTCGAGGATCGGCAGGCCGCCGAGAGCCGCGGTGACAAGCGGGTTCATCGCATTCGCGCCGCCGATCTCCTCGCAGACGATGGCATCGATCGGCGTGCGGATAAGCTCTTCCATGGCGCGCAGGCAGCGCAATCCTTCACGCCCCTCGCGAATGCGCTCGACGCCGACGACAGGCGCGCCGATGCCGCCGATCGACATGCAAAGCGCATCCGGTTCGATGGCATCGGTCGCGAGAACCTTCATCTCGTAACCGGCCTTCATGGCTTCGAGGACGAGGAGCTTGCCCTGATAGGGGTTGCCGCCGCCGCCGGTGCCGAGAATGCCCGCTCCGATTTCCAGCGCATCGAGATCCTCGGGCGTCAGCCGGCGCAGAGCGGCATCATCGTATTTCTGCTTGCGCGTTTCAGGCATGATGGCCTCCCATTTCACCGACGACTTTGACGTGAATGCGCGTGGCGTTGCCCGGCAGATAGGCTAGCGGCGTGTCCTCGCGCTCGATAACTTCAAGGGTTTCCGCAAGGGCGCCGGCGGCGATCGCCTTCTCGCGCGCTTCGGCTTCGGCCTCGGCAAGCGCGCTCTCGCGGGTGCGGCCGTCTACCAGCGAAAAGACGCGATCCGTCTCGCCGCTGATCTGGGCAATGGCGGCGCCAACCGCATTGGCCACCGCAAAATTCTCCGGCATGATCACTTCGAGATCACCGATGCGATCAGGCATCAGGATCGAGCCACCGCCGACCGCGATGACCGGCACCGGCGCCGAAGAGATCCGGCTCCGCTCGACGCAGGCCTCGAGCATCGCATCGATCTTCGCGACGGCGGCCTCGACAAGACCCTTGTCGAGATTGGCGACCAGCGCACGGTCGCCGATATCGGCTTTGCCGGCAGCAACCGCGATATCGGTGGCGGTCAGTGTCGATCCACCGAAGCAGAGCGCTTCCTTGCGCACGCGATAACCGACCGACTTCGGTCCAACCGTGATACCCACATCACCCCTAGCGACGAGCGAACCGCCGCCCAGACCGATCGAGAAGACGTCAGGCATGCGAAAGTTGGTGCGGACCCCGCCGATATCGACTGTTGTGGAAGCCTGACGCGGGAAGCCGTGCGAGAGGGCGCCGACGTCCGAAGTGGTGCCGCCGACATCGACGACGACGGCGTCCTTCAGCCCGGTCAGGAACGCGGCGCCGCGCATGGAATTGGTCGGACCGGAGGCAAAGGTCAGCACCGGAAAGGCACGCACGACATCGGCAGCCATCAGCGTACCGTCGTTCTGCGTGATGTAGAACGGGCATGGGATGCCGGCTGCGACAAGCGCCTTGCCGAAGGCAGCAACGGTGCGATCTGCCAGAGACAGCAGGCTCGCATTCATGATCGCAGCGCTTTCGCGCGCCAACAGGCCGTGACGGCCGATGTCCTTCGACATGACGACAGGCAGGCCCGGGCAATGCTGCTGCAGGATTTCCTTGGCCCGCAGCTCCATGGCATCGTTGATGCCGCTGAAGACGCAGGTCACAGCGGCAGCCTTCAGGCCCTTTGCACGGATTTCGCCGGCGATGCGCACGATGGCGTCCTCGTCGAGCGGCGAAAGCTCCCGCCCGTCGAACTCGTAGCCGCCTCTGACCTGGTAGCCGTGATTGCCGACGATCTCGCGCAGGTCATCGGGCCAGTCGACCATGGGCGGCAGGCCGGCGCCGGACGGCAGGCTCAGGCGGATGGCTGCAACTTCGTCCATATGACGGCGTTCGATCACCGCATTGGTAAAATGCGTCGTGCCGATCATCACAGCTGCAATACGGGTACGAGCGATGCGGGAGGTCTCGATGACCTTCTCCAGCGCCTCGATCACGCCCGAAGTCACATCCTCGGTCGTCGAAGCCTTGACCCCCGCCAGAACAGTCTTTCCCTCCAGGACGACAGCATCCGTATTGGTGCCGCCGACGTCAATTCCAACGCGATACACGT
This sequence comes from Rhizobium freirei PRF 81, assembly GCF_000359745.1. Lineage (GTDB taxonomy): Bacteria > Pseudomonadota > Alphaproteobacteria > Rhizobiales > Rhizobiaceae > Rhizobium > Rhizobium freirei. The sequence continues at coordinate 66,182 of NZ_AQHN01000013.1, read as the reverse complement.
TAGGCTCCTCTTCAATCAGTCTGTGGTTTTGACGAGGAAGCGCGTACGCTCTTCCTCGCTCACGGTGGGCTTCAGGCGCTCTTCCTCATCCGTGACGACGGGAATCGCGGCTATCAGCGCGCGTGTGTAGGGGTGATTGGGTGCGGCAAAGACCGCCGGCGTCGGTCCTTCCTCGACGATCTCGCCGCGCAGCATGATGGCGATGCGCGAGCAGAAATTGCGCATCAGCGACAGGTCATGCGAGATCATCAGATAGGTGAGGCCAAGTTCCTCGCGCAGCTGCAACAGCAGCTCGATCACGGTTTTCTGGACGGAGACGTCAAGCGCTGCCGTCGGCTCGTCCAGGATCAGGATCTTCGGCTCGGCGGCCAGCGCGCGGGCGATTGCCACGCGTTGTTTCTGGCCGCCCGAAAGCTCATGCGGATATTTTGCCAGATAGGATTGCGGCAAGCGCACGAGCTCCATGAGCTGCTTCATCCTTACCTCGCGGGCCGGCCCATCCATGCCGATGGATTTCAAAGGCAGAGCAAGCGTTTGCCGAACGTTGCGCTTGGGGTTAAGCGACGTGCCGGGGTTCTGGTAGACGATCTGCGTCAGCCGCTTGCCGCGGCCAGGCGCAGGCGCATCGATGGTGATGCTGCCCGACGTCGGACGCGACAATTCCATGATGATGCGCGCGACCGATGTCTTGCCAGAACCGGATTCGCCAGCCAGTCCAAAGATTTCACCCTGGCGCAGCGTCAGGTTCACGTCGCGAACGGCATGGAAGCCGGGTTTCCTGCCATAGACCTTGTTCAGGCCCTCAACCTTGACGATCGGCGCACGGTCGCTCTGCGGCAGATCGGTGACGCGCTCGCCATAAAGCGGAGGCACGGCATCCAGGAGCGCCTTCGTATAGGGCTGCTGCGGGTTGGTGAGGATCTCGCCGCAGGGACCTGCCTCGACGATATCGCCATGGTGCATGACCACCACCCGGTCGGCAACCTTGCGCACGACGCCGAGATTGTGGGTGATCATGAGGAGAGCCATGTTCTCCTCGACCACCAATTGGTTGATCAGATTGAGGATTTCGTCCTGCGTCGTCACGTCGAGCGCGGTGCCGGGTTCGTCGGCGATCAAAAGCTTCGGCTGGTGCAACAGCGCAAGACCAATCAGGACGCGCTGGCGCATGCCGCCCGAAAGCTCGGACGGATAGGCATTCATCACGCGCTCGGCATCGGCAAGCTGGACGCGCCGCAAGACGGCGGCGATCCGCGTACGACGCTCCGCCTTCGACGAATTCATCCCGTCGCGCTTGTCGGCAAAACGCATGACGTCATCGAGGTGCGTGCCGATCTTGAACACCGGATTGAAGGAGGAAAGCGGGTCCTGCATGATCAGGGAAAAGGCCGTGCCTTTCAGCGCCTCGCGTTCCCTTCGCTGCATTTTCAGGACGTCGCGGCCTGCGACTGAGATCGTGCCGGAGCCGATGGCAGCATTCTTCGGCAGGGTGCCGATGATCGCCTTTGCCGTGACGGACTTGCCCGACCCCGTCTCGCCGATCAGTGCGACGCGCTCGCCGGCTGCGACAGTCAAGGCGATATCGCGCAACACCTGACGGGTGCGGCCGTAGGTCGTGAACGATACGTTGAGAGCGTCGATCTTGAGAAGCGGCTCGGTCATGGCTTAGCTCTCCACATCAAACATGTCGCGCAAGCCATCGCCCAGAAGATTGAACCCGAGCGTCACGTAGAAGACTGCAGCACCGGGACAGACGACTTCCCACCAATAGCTGGGCATGAATTGGCGGCCATCGGCGACCATGGAACCGAGGTCGGGAATGGGCGGCTTCACACCGAAGCCGAGGAAACTGAGCGTCGCGCCAAACAGGATGACGAAAGCCGCATCTAAGGTCGTCTTGACGGAAATCACCGCAACGCAGTTCGGCAGGATCTCACGGAAGAGGATGTGCATCGGCCCGGCGCCGGCAAGCCGTGCCGCCTCGATGTAGTCTTCGGAGGCGATTGACTTGGAAACGGCATAGATCAGCCGTGCATGCCACGTCCACCACAGCAGCGTGATCGCGATCATCGCGTTCATCAGGTTCGGCTCGAGCAGGTTCGACACGGCAAGCGCCATGACCAGCGGCGGCATCGCCAGCATGACGTTGGTGAGGCCGGTGATGATCTTTTCGACCCAGCCGCCGAAGTAGCCGGCGATCAGACCGAGCGCGGTGCCGATCGGCACGGAAATGCCGAGCACGCCGATCACCAGAAGCAGGGAGACGCGCATGCCGAAAACGGTGCGGGAAAAGATATCCCGGCCCACCTTGTCGGTGCCGAACCAATGGGTGGCATCCGGCGCCACATGCCGAGCACGGAAATCGACCACGGCGCCGACATGCTTCGGATAGGGCGTGAGCCACGGCGCAAAGACCGCGAGCAGCACGACGGAAATCAGGATCAAGGTGCCGATCACCGCAGCCGGATTGCGGCTGAAGCGATACCACATCATATAGCCGGTGCTCAGCGCGCGATCGGAGGCATCAAGCATCTTCGTATCGGCCATCAGCGTGCCTCTCTGCGGCGCTGGCGCGGGTCGATGATCGAGATCAGGACATCAACGATCAGGTTCGCAACGATGAAAAACAGGCCGGCGACCAACACCACGGCGGTCACGGCATTGAGGTCTTTTTGCAGGATGGCGTTCAGCCCATAGGAGGCAAAGCCGCCCCAGGCGAATACCATCTCGATGACGAAGGCATTGCCGATGAGCGAGGCGAATTCGAGCCCCATGATCGTCAGCGGCGCGATCGACGACAGCTTGAGGAGATAGCGGAAGATGATGACCCGCTCCGGCACGCCGAAGCTCTGCAGGGTCAGCACATGGTCCTTACGCTGGTTTTCCAGCATGGAGGACCGGGTAATGCGGGTAATCTGCCCGATACCGGCCATGGCGAGAGCGAAGGCGGGCAGGACGAGATGCCGGAGCGCGTCGAGGAAAACATCCAGGCGTCCCGCCAGCAGGCCGTCGATCAACAGGAACCCGGTCGGCCCAGCGTGAAAGCTTAAGGAATGATCGAGGCGGCCGATGATCGGCCAGTTCGGCAGGCAGCGGGCGGCAAGCAATTGCAGGCTGATGGCGAAGAGGAAGCTCGGAATGGTGACCCCGGTCAGCGACAGGATACGGCCGATATGGTCCAGCGCGCGATCCCGGAAATGCGCCGTTATCACCCCGAGAGGGATCGCTACCACGAACATGAAAATCACGGAAACGAGAACCAGCTCAACGGTCGCCGGCACCGTCTGCTCGAGATCGGTCGTGACCGGGCGCTGCGAAACCAGCGACATGCCGAGATCGCCGCGCAACGCCTTGCCGACGTAATCGGCGTATTGCATCGGAAGCGGCTTGTCCAATCCCATCTGCACGCGCAGCGCATCGACCTGCTCCTGCGTTGCCGCCGGGCCGAGGGCCATGCGCGCCGGATCTCCCGGCACCACGCGCGCCAGCGCGAAAATCATGATGGAAAGCGCGATCATGACCAGCACGAAGGTGCCGAGCCGCGTCAGAATCGCGACCAACGGATGTTGCTGCATCGGCGGGAGGTTCCTTGTTCGCCAGCTAACTGACAGACAACAATCCCCATCTGCGGACGATGGACAACTGGTCAAAAGTATAGTTTTTGAGCTTTATGGTATAGGCTATTTATGCATCGGCGCTTACAAAGCCACATGGACATGCCGATCCCCAGACCACGTCTTTGCCGCCGCATTGCTGAACAACGCGCTGGCGCCATCTTTCTGCGAGCCCCTGCCGGGGCGGGGAAGACCGTGACGCTCTCGATGGCCGCCGAGGCAATGGGCAGGCATGTCTGCAGCTTGCAGCAGCCACGCTTGAGCGATGTCGAAGGCGGCTGGCTTTTCTGGGATGCGCCGGTTTCGGCAAGATCGGTGCGGCTCTCCGCCCAACTGCTGGAAAGCGTCGATGTACTGGTCGTCGCCTGCCGGCCCGATCAACGTATCAGTGGGCTGGCGCGGCTCATTCTGCATCACGGCTCGGTGACGATCGACGCGAACGAGTTGACCTTCTCACGGGAAGAATTGGATGGCTTGCCTCCCGAAGAAACGAGCCGCCTTCTTGACCGCTATGCCGGCTGGCCGGCCTTCTTGCCGCTGACCCGTTCCCAGGCTCCGCGCCTCGCTATCGATTATTTGCGCGAGAATTTTCTGGCTCACCTTTCACCTGCGCAAACGGCCACCCTTTCGATCTGGCTCGAAGCACCGATGCCGACGGCGGGTGAAGACTGGAGCGGGTTGCTGCCGCCTCTTCTCATCGATGAGCCGGACAGGCACAGCGAGTTGCGAGAGCTTCTTATCATTGCCGTCCGTGAGCGCCTGGCGACCTTCGAAAATACGGCCGCCGTCATCGAAGTCGCAGCCGCTTTCGAAAAAGCCGGACGAGCCATTGCAGCCATGACCTTGCTTCTCGACCATGGGCATGAGGCGCACGCGGCACAGATCCTCGAGCGCTCCCGCGGCCTCGAACTGATCTACAGAAACAGCCTCGATGCGTTTCGCGACATCATCATGCGCTTTTCCCACGAAATGATCGCAGCCAACGAGATCGTGCTCTTTGCCCTTGCCCGCATGCTTTTGAAGCTCGGAGAGCTGCAGCGTGTCCGTCACCTCGTCGGCAAGCATCTCGGCACGGACTATCTGGACCCGCTCAAGGTCTTGCTGCGCGGATCGCGCTTCTCCTTTGCCGCGCGAACCTTCAGGTTGAACCTGATGATTTCAGAGGACCTGATGCCGACCGACGCCATGATCACCCGCCTCGGCGAATTCATGGCCGACTACCCGATGGGCGACCACGGCAAATGGGCAGCCTACTACAACGCCCTGCTGGAATTCGAAATTCGCCGCCGAAATTTTCGCGAAGCGGAAGCTGCCGCTGCGCGGGCGCTGATCTATCTCGGCCACATGGGCGGCCAGCCGTTGCTCGAATTCTTCATCCATCTGCATCAGGCCGTGTTGCGGCTGATGAGCGGCGACGCTCTGTTTGCGCGCCGCGCCGCGCAAGAGGCACGACAGAAACTGGAACAGGTGCCGCACGCAGCCGAGGCGGAATTCCGCATGCTGCGGCTGGCGGAAGCCTGTATCGCCTATGAAGCGGGGCAGCCGCGCGATCTGCTCCAATTCGTTCAAAACGAGTTCGAAGGCTTCGCAGCCTCGGAAATCTGGCCGAGCCTGATGCAGTTTGCCCTTCACTATGCGTCACAGGTGCTGGGAGATCACTTTCCGATGGTGATCCGGCCAGGCTTTCTCGACGGGCTGTGGATCCACCTGTCCGAAGGACTGCAGTTCCATGCCATGATGGAAATCCGCACCGCCATCGCCTATCAGAATGCCAATCGCTGGGGCGATGCTGCCGCCACGCTTTCAGCGGTCCGCATGCGGATCGGCCGCAACTGGGTCGAAAGCGCCCATGAAGAACTGACGAGACTGATGAGGCGCGACGAGATTTCCTACGTCATGGCCTGGCTGCGCGATGCCGTCCGCCTCCCGACGCCCCGCCCCTATCTCTCCCGCCAGATCGACGCGCTGGTCGCCAACCCCAAAGTGACGAACCGCGAAAAGGTCGCTCTGCAACTATGGCAGAGCTATGCCGCGTACCAGCGTCGCGACAAGGCGGCAACCCGCGCTCACCTTCTGTCAGCGCTCGAGGCGTCGACTCGCCTCGGATGCAACGGTGTGCTCTCCGAAGAGCGGATCTTTCTCTCGCCGCTTCTCAAGGATGAGCGCATTCGCGGCTTCATCGAGACATCTTCCGATGTCCGTGCTGCGCTCTCGCTCTTTGCTGCTTCCGTAAACTCGCCGCAGGCTCGGGCGCTGCAGGGCGGGCTCTCGCAGCGCGAGGCGCAGATGATGCAATTGATTGCCAGCGGCATGTCCAACAAGCGCATCGCCCATACACTCAGCATCTCCGAGGTCACCGTGAAGTTTCACCTCGGAAATCTGTTTCGCAAGCTCGGTTGCCGGCGCCGGGCCGAAGCCATCCGGGCTGCGACCGCGCTTGGCTGGCTTTGAACGTCGAAAGAACGAGCCGGCCGTCTACGACAAAGGCCTTTCGGCCGATGGCTCGCCTTGTGCACTCTTGGGCGGAACGTTGCCGTTCTGCTCGGCGCGATCGCGGTGGAGCGCCGCGCGTGCCAGCAGCATGAAGGTGATCGGCGTCGTCACCGTCACGAAGACGCCGATCAGAAGCTCGTGGATGACGAGGGACCGCGTGAAGGCCGAGAAGAAGATCATCGACGCGAGCATGATCGCTCCGATGCCGCCGCTCGTTCCCAATGTCGGAGCATGAATGCGCTCATAGAACGTTCCCATCCTCAGAAAGCCGATGGCACCGACAAGGGTCAGAAAGGCGCCGACGACGAGTAATCCGCCGACGGGAATTGCGGCCCAGAGCGGCACGTTTTCGAACGGGGTGTTCATTCGATCACCTCCCCGCGCATCAGGAATTTTGCCAGCGCGACGGTTGCGACGAAGCCGAGCATGCCGATCACCAGAGCCGCCTCGAAATAGACGATGCGGCCGGTACCGATCCCGAAGGTGAGCAGCAGCAGCATCGCGTTCACATACAGAGTATCGAGCGCAATGATGCGATCCTGGGCGCGAGGGCCGCGAAACATGCGAATGGACGAGATCGCCATCGCAGCCACGATCATCAGCTGCGCGACTGCGACAGATATTTGGATGATCATTGCGCTCATGCGAATATCTCCATCAACAGGCTTTCATATCGGTTGGCGACGGTTTCGCGCCATTGCGCCTCGTTCTCGAGATCCAGCACATGGAGCAGTACGGTGTTGTCGTTGGAATCATATTCCAACCATGCGGATCCGGGCGTGCCGGTGAGAATGACCGCAAGCAGCGCCAGCGAGATCTGATCCCGAACCCTGAGCTCCAGTGTCACGAAGCCGGGCGTCGTGTTTCGCGAGCGGCCGCGCAGGATGATCCAGGCCACTTGCACATTCGATTTCAGAACGTCGAAAACGACACGAAAGAACAGCTTCGGCAGCAGATACCACTTTCGTAGCTTCGGCTTTTCGGGGCGCAGCGACGCCATCGCCCAGGAGGCAAAGACAGCAACAATGACGCCAAGGACGAATTGGCCGAGCGTAAAGCCATTCAGCAGCAGCCAAAGCAGAAGCAAGATGAGCGTCAGCAGCGGATAAGGAAGCATCACGAACCTCCCGCTTTGCTCGACAGGGTCGCCGCATTGCGAACCGCATCGACATAGATGCGGGGATCGCTGAGCGTGCGGATCGTCGCTTCCATATATTGCATGACCGGGCCAGCCCAAATGGTCAGCGCCAGCGTCAGGGCAAGCAGGCCCATGACCGGCAATATCTCGATGACGAGCACGCGCGGAACCGTGCCTTCGAGCGAGCTCCAGAATGTGCGTATGCCAGCCCGCGTCATGGAGATCAGGGCGGCGATACCCGAAAGGATCACCAGCAGGATCAGCGCCCAGACGGCAGCACTCGGCGGCACGCCGATGGCGCCGGTGCCCATCATGGCCGACAGCATCGCAAACTTGGCAACGAAGCCCGAAAGCGGCGGCAGGCCGGCCAGAAGGATTGCGCAGGCGGCAAAGCAGATTCCGAGCATCGCCATGGTGCCAGGCATGGTCACCCCCTCGCCTTCCTCCGGCTCCTTCTCCTCGGCGTCCCCATAGGCTTCCATGGTAACAGCAAGAACGCTGGCCCCCGCATCCTGTCCGCGCTCGACGAGCTCGATCAGCATGAAAAAGGCGCTGATCGTCAGCGTGGAACTGACGAGATACATCAAAGCCCCGGCCGAGATCGAGCCATCGTTGATACCGATCACCATCAGCAGGGTTCCAGACGACACCAGCACGGAAAAGCCGGCCAAACGTCCGAGCGCCTGCGATGCCAGCACCCCGATGATGCCGAAAATCAGCGTCGCCATGCCGCCGTAGAGAAGCATGGTCGCGCCGAAGCCGGCGGACGGTCCCGAGCCGAAAAGAAGCATGGTCAGCCGCAGGATGACATAGATGCCGAGTTTGCTCAAAATGGCGAAAATACCGGCAACCGGGGCGGAAGCGGCACTATAGGCCGTCGGCAGCCAGAAGCAGAGCGGCCACATGCCGGCTTTGATCAGGAAGGCGATACCGAGCACGCCGGCACCCGCCTGCATGAGCATGCGGCGGTCGGCGGCCATTTCGGGAATGCGCACCGCCAGATCGGCCATATTCAACGTTCCCGCCGAGCCGTAGATCAGGCTGACGCCGATGAGGAAGAGCAGCGCTGCGGCGAGATTGACGGCGATATAATGCAGGCCCGCCTTGACGCGAAGCGGTCCGGAGCCATGAAGCAGGAGGCCGTAGGAAGCCGCCAGCATCACTTCGAAGAAGACGAAGAGATTGAAGAGATCGCCGGTGAGAAAGGCGCCATTCACGCCCATGAGCAGCAATTGGAACCTCGTATGGAAATGGGCACCGACCGCATGCCAGCGCGCCAGAGAGAAGATCAACGCGGCAACGGCGACGATCGACGTGAGCAGCAGCATAAGCGCCGAGAGATTATCGAGCACCAATACGATGCCGAAGGGGGCGCTCCAGTTTCCGAGAAGATAGGCTCGCTCCTGACCGGCCGAGCCTCCCTCGGCGCGAAAGAGCACAAACGTAACGCCGACGAGCAAGAGCGTCGCGGCAAGGCTCACAAGCGCCTTCAACGTGCGTTCGCGCTCGTCGATGAACAGCAGAACAGCAGCAGCAACCAGCGGCAGCAAGATGGGAACAATGATGAGATGATGCGACCAGCCTGTCATTTATGGTCGCTCCTTCCGTCGACATGATCCGTGCCGGTCAGCCCGCGTGAGGCAAGCAGCACCACCAGGAACAAGGCAGTCGTCGCGAAACCGATGACGATCGCCGTCAGCACCAGAGCCTGCGGCACCGGATCGGCGAGCGTCGATGTCGGGGCACTGCCGGACAGCAGCGGCGGCATATTCGTCTTCACGCCGCCAACGCCGAAGATGAAGAGATTGACCGCATAGGATAGTAGCGAAAGGCCTATAATGACCTGATAGGTGCGCGGCCGCAGGATCAGCCAGACGCCGCAGGCCGTCATCACGCCGATAGCCACGGACAAGATGAATTCCATCAATCCCCCTTTGCCTTTTCCGCCTCGATGGCGCGAAGGCGATTGATACGGATCGATTGGTGCGCCAGCGCAACCAGGATCAAAACAGTGGAGCCGACAACGAGCAGGAAGACGCCGAGGTCGAAGAGCAGCGCGCTCGCAGCCGGCACCTTTCCGATCAGCGGCACGTCCAGATATTGGAAATGCGACGTGAGGAAGGGGTAGCCGAAGAACCATGCTCCGACGCCGGTTGCCGTCGCCACGAGAAGGCCAGCTCCCATCCATCGCAATGGCAGGATGCGGATGCGGTCTTCCGCCCAGCGCGTGCCGCCGGCCAGATATTGCAGCAGGAAGGCGATCGACAGCGTCAGGCCGGCCGAGAAGCCGCCGCCTGGAGCATCATGCCCGCGCATGAAGATATAGACCGACAGAGCGATGACGAAGGGGAACATCCACTGCATGATCACGGACGGCACGAGCAGATAGTCGCGCACCGTATCGCCGGCCGAGCGCTCCGGCCGTTCCTCGTCGAAACGGTTCTGGATCTGCTGCTGTTCCGGCATCTCCATGCTGTCGGGCGCCGGACGGAAGCGGCGCAGAAGCGCATAGACCGTCAGCGCGACGACGCCGAGAACGGCGATTTCACCCAAAGTGTCGAAGCCGCGGAAATCGACCAGGATCACATTGACGACATTGCGGCCGCCACCTTTCGAATAGGCATTTTCGAGGAAGTAGTTCGCAATGGCGTCGGGCACCGGCGTAGTCATGACCGCATAGGAGATGAACATCATGCCGACACCGCAGATGACGGCCAAGGCGAGGTCGCGGAAACGGCGGAAACGCGCGCGAAGATCGACCGTATCGTCGATCCCCTCTGTCCGCTTCGGCAGCCAGCGCAGCCCCAGAAGAATGAGAACCGTGGTGACAATCTCCACGAGCAGCTGAGTGATGGCGAGATCGGGCGCGGAAAGCCAAATGAACGTCATGCAGACGATGAGCCCCACTCCGCCCAGCATCACCAGCGCTGCGAGCCGGTGATATTTGGCAAAGAAGGCGGTGCCGATCGCCAGGCAGATACCGATTGCCCAAATCGCCGCGAAGACAGGATCGGCGCCCGAGAAGGCAAAACGCTTCGCCTCGAAGCCGGCCAGATAGAGTGGCAGCAGGCCGGCCGCAAAACCGGTCACGACCACCCAGCGAAGCTGCGGCTGCAGCTTGCGCGTGCCGATCCGCTTTTCCGCCGTTCTCGCCCAATGCCAGGAAACCTCGACCAGAACGCGCTCGAAGATGCGCTGGCCCTTCAGGCGCCGGAAAAGAGGCGGTCCATCCCCGCAGCGCGACAGATAATCCTTGAAGACGAAGTAGAATATTGTTCCGCCGATCAAGGCGATCACGCTCATGACGAGCGGCAGATTGACGCCGTGCCAGAGCGAAAGGCTGTATTCGGGCGTGTCAGCATGCAAAACGCTTGCGACGGCCGTGTGCAGGAACGGCGCGATCGAGACAGCCGGCGCGATGCCGACGATCAGACACACCACCACCAGAAGCTCGATCGGGAAACGCATCCACCGCGGCGGCTCATGCGGCTTGGCAATCGGCAGATCGGCCGGCGCCGGCCCGAAGAAAACCGTTTGAATGAAGCGCAAGGAATAGGCGACGCTGAAGGCGCTCGCCAGGGTCGCCACATAGGGCAGGATCCGGTCGAGAATGGAATCGGCGTGCGTTTCGAGAGCCTCGGCAAAGAACATCTCCTTCGACAGGAAGCCGTTCAGCAAGGGGACGCCGGCCATGGCCGCACTCGCGACGATCGCCAGCGCGCCCGTGAATGGAAGGTATCGGAACAGGCCGCTCAAGCGGCGCATGTCACGCGTGCCGGTTTCATGATCGATGATGCCGGCCGCCATGAACAGCGACGCCTTGAAGGTCGCATGGTTGAGCATGTGGAAGATGGCGGCGACGGTCGCGAGCGGGCTTCCGAGGCTGAGCAGCGTGGTGATGAGGCCGAGATGGCTGATCGTCGAATAGGCGAGCAGCCCCTTCAGGTCCTGCTGGAACATCGCGAAATAGGCTCCCAGCAGCAGGGTAGTGATGCCGGCCGCACCGACGAGATAAAACCATTCATCCGTACCGGCCAAAACGGGCCAGAAGCGCGCAAGCAGGAATACACCGGCCTTCACCAACGTCGCGGAATGCAGATAGGCCGAGACGGGCGTCGGAGCCGCCATGGCGTTCGGAAGCCAGAAGTGAAAGGGGAATTGCGCGCTCTTCGTCAGCGCTCCCAACAGGATCAGCACAAGGGCAGGCGAATAGAGCGGGTGATTGCGGATGATGTCGCCGGAGGCCAGGATCTTGTCGAGATCGTAGCTGCCGACGATATGCCCAAGCAGGATCAGCCCGATCAGCAGGCAGAAGCCGCCAATCCCGGTAATCGTCAGCGCCATGCGCGCACCGTCACGGGCGGCGGCGCTGTTGTGCCAATAGCTGATGAGCAGGAACGAGAAGATGCTCGTCAGCTCCCAGAATATCGAGAGCAGGATGACATTGCCCGAAAGCACGATGCCGAGCATCGCCCCCATGAAGGCAAGCAGGAAAGAGAAGAAACGCGGAACCGGATCCTCTTCCGACATATAGTATCGGGCATAGAGGATGACGAGAAAGCCGATCGCCGTAATGACGACGGAAAAGAGCCAGGAGAAACCATCCATTCTCAGGCTGAAATCAAGCCCGAGCTGCGGCAGCCACTCGATGCTGAAGCGCACCACTCTCTCGTCCATGACGGCAGGGTAGAAGCTGACCGAGATCAACAGCGCCAGAAACGTGACAGCGCCGGCGACCCAGGCTGGCGTGCGCCGCGACTGAGTGCGTAACAGGCAAACGGAGAGAAGACTTCCGATAAACGGCAGAGCCAAAAGTGCTAGAATAAGAGTGGGCCCGCTGGTTATCCCAAAACGTCGTTCCTTCCTTCAGCCGGATCACCACAGCCGCCTTAGGGGGCGAACACCTCTAGCAAACCAGCACAATATGGCCTATATGATAGATATTGCCCAATATGGGCAGTTTAGAACTACACGTCAAGGTAAGATGGCGATGATTTTGACACCCGCGCTCTGTCGAGCCGCCCGAGGGTTTCTCGACTGGACTCAGATGGACCTTGCCGACCGCTCCGGCGTATCGCGCAGCACGATCCGCGACTACGAGGGCGATCGCCATAGCCTGCATCGGGCAACGGAAGCACAATTGCGACTGGCCCTCGAAAACGGAGGGATCGCTTTCTTCCGCGTCGAGGGGCACGAGATCGGTATCTGCCGCAAAACTCCAATCACAGATGCGCCCGCGCCGACAAATACCGGGAGCGGCGAGATCTTGTCGACGTCGGGCGGATACAGTCAGACGACACGCAAAACCGGACAGTAGGCCCATAGGTGGCGACTTGACGTCCCTCAATCACGACTGCGCGCGGCTCGCATTTCCCGCTGTATGCACGGATGATCCTGATGCCATTCCCCGGTCACGCCATCTCCGCGGTCGAGTCTGCCATGAGCCGCGGAAGCCAGCCAATAAGCTGAGGCGACTACTGCAGATTGAGACGTGACAAGGTGAGACGCGACTGCTCGCACAGCGCCTCGTTTCTACCGCCTCGATAGTAGCTCAGAGCGATGACAGCCCCGTAAAGCGCCCATCCCTCGGCCCTGAGCCAATCGGCATCGTTCACCTCGCAGGCTATGCGAAAGGCTTCGCGAGCGGAAGGATCAACCCAGGACCATGCCGCCGCATAATCGGCCGCGGGATCGCCGACGGCGCAGAGGCCCCAGTCGATCACCCCGGTCAGTCGCCCACCTCTGGCTATCAGATTATCCGCCTTGAGATCGCCGTGCAGCCAGACCGGCGGCCCCTGATGCACGGTTGCACAAGCCCGTTCCCAGAGCTGCCGCGCCGCGGGACCGTCGATCTCGTCCGCCACAATATCGATCGCCGGCAGCGTGATGGAAGACAGAACCTCAAGCGCCACGCCGCGGCGATGATTGAGCTCTCCTGCAAGCGGTGCCCCTCGGGTGTCCACGCGATGCAGCGCCTTCAGAAAAGCCGCAAGTCCGAGTGCCGCGGCTGCCGGATCGGCAATGTTGGCTGGAGAGGCGATGTCTCCTTCCATCCAGTCGAAAATGCCGAAATCGCAATTCAAGCCGAACCCTGCCCTGCCTCGAAAACGCAGTCTCGGCACTTCGAGCGGCAGATCTGCAAAACGAGGCAGCCAATCGATTTCCTTATCGATGAGATGAGCCGCAGCTTCGCGCCGCGGAAGGCGCAGCAGCAATGTCTCGCCGATGCGATAAATCGCATTGTCGGTGCCCGAGGACACCAAACACCGAACGGGAAGATCCGCCCATTGCGGCGTCATCTCCGCCAGCAACCGCCGGATCGCAGCCTCTTCCGGCCCAATGTCATCCTGCATCAGACAACCCCAATATCCCGTCTCATTGCGGCACGACTTTCGGCGACATTCGAAAAAACGGTTCCAAGTCGGCGTCAACCGATCAGGCCTTTCGTTCGTCCATCTCCAGCCAGAGGCGACAGCGAGTAAAGTCAGATTTCGGGCCAAACTTGAAGCCGACCGCCTGCCAAAATGCGGCTGCGTCGGCATTGTCGGTGTTCACGGTCACGATGGTCCCGCTCGGCAGCGCGCGCCCCAGAATCGCCATCGCCAGCGCACGACCGAGACCGTGACGCCGGTAAGCGGGCCGAATATAGAAGCGACGCATGCGCATGGCGGACGGCTTGTCCGGATCAGCCGTCATCCCGCCGATCCCCGCCAGTTCGCCATTCACCCTGATCGCCAGCAGGATTTCATGCGCTCGATCAAACCGCTGCACACCATTCTGCCACTCGGCATATAATCGCTCCAGGAAGCGCTGCCCGTCGGCGGCAGCCTCCCGACGCAGCACCTCGAAATCAGGCGGAAGATGCTCCGTCAACTCCTCCAGCTCGAAACCATGCGAAGCTTGCATCCCTGATATCCTATTGCTTTGGCTCGATGGCGCTTGAGATTGCAAGTTGGCGGGACAATTTTCGATATGTTGTGAGCGGCAGAATTGGTGCGGCGGCCATTTCACTGCGGTTCGCCGATCTCCACCGCGTGACCATCCGGATCATAGAAGCGAAACACGCGCTGCCCCCATTCCTGCCGTTCCACGGGATGGATGAGTTCGACATGCGGAGCCACTTTTTCGAAGGCTGCATCCACATCGTCATGTTCAAAATAAAGCAAGACGTTTCGACGCCCGTAGGGTTCCGGCATCATTTCGGAGCCCGTCTTCCAAATCGTTTGCTCAAGCGATTTTCCGTTGTGTATTGCAAACCCAGTTTCAAAGAGCACGAAATTCCCAAAATCGCTCAGGATTTGAAGCCCCATGACGTCCCTATAAAACACCTTGGAGCACTCGATATCACTGACGAAGGGGATTGGATTCGATCGTGTCCCATGGAGTGGTGTAGCTTGATTTCATAGCCATCGGTGATTTCCGGTAGGGTCGGGTTGCTTAGAGCCAACCTGAGGGACACCACCGATGACCGACGACATGATGAACCTGCGCTCACTCGTTGAGAAGAGCGCTGATGCCGATTTGCTGCGGGAGATGATCGGCTTTGCTGCCGAGAAGCTGATGGCGCTGGAGGTCGGCACGAAGACCGGCGCGGCCTATGGCGAGAAGAATGGCTTCCGGCTGGCCCAGCGTAACGGCTATCGCGACCGGGATTGGGAGACACGGGCGGGCACCGTCGAGCTGCGCATTCCCAAGCTTCGCACCGGCAGCTACTTCCCGAGCTTCCTGGAGCCGCGCCGCATGGCCGAGAAGGCTCTGACGGCGGTCATCCAGGAGGCTTATATCCAGGGTGTTTCGACCCGCTCTGTTGATGACCTCGTCAAGGCCATGGGCATGTCGGGCATCTCCAAAAGTCAGGTGTCCCGGCTCTGCGAGGAGATCGATGAGAAGGTGAAGGCCTTCCTCGACAGGCCCATCGAAGGAGAATGGCCCTACCTGTGGATCGATGCGACCTACCTCAAGGTTCGGCGCGGTGGTCGTATTGTCTCCGTCGCCGTAATCATCGCCGTCGGCGTCAACACCGATGGCCGACGCGAAGTGCTCGGCATGGAGATCGGCACGTCCGAGGCCGAGGCGATCTGGACCGAGTTTCTTCGAAAGCTGATCAGGCGGGGGCTGCGCGGCGTCAAGCTCGTCGTCTCCGATGCCCATGAGGGCATCAAGGCCGCAGTATCGAAAGTGCTTTCCGCCACCTGGCAGCGCTGCAGGGTGCACTTTATGCGCAATGCCTTGGCCCATGCTGGAAAGAGCGGACGCCGGGTTGTCTCCGCGTTCATTGCAACGGCCTTCGCTCAGGACACGCCGGAGGCCGCAAGCACTCAGTGGCGCAACGTCGCCGACCAGATCAGGCCAAAGGTACCGAAGCTCGCCAGTCTCATGGACAGTGCCGAGCAAGACGTGCTCGCCTACATGACCTTTCCCAAGCAGCATTGGGCCAAACTTCACTCGACCAACCCCATTGAGCGATTGAACGGTGAGATCAAGCGGCGCACAGAGGTCGTCGGCATTTTCCCCAACGACGACGCCATCGTGCGCCTGGTCGGTGCGCTGCTGCTCGAACAGAACGATGAATGGGCCGTCCAGCGATCCCGCTACATGACACTTGAGACAATCGCCACAATGAGCGATGATCCGCTCATCAGCCTGCCAGCAGCAAGCTGATACTCATCCGACCCTCTGGGATGAGCCGTGGTCGTCTAAGCTACACCACGTCCTGGGACATGATCTTGGATTCACGAAACGCATATCCGAAACCAATTCTGCAGGAGAGGACGGATCGAGACGGAAATGACTTTTCAAATGATGCCGGAAAAGTGCATTTCCCATTGTCACACCGTTTCCAAATAAAGGGTCGATGTCAATTCTTCGGACATTGCGATCTTGAGATGCACCAATTGGAGGGCTGATCGATGACGGATAATGCGCGCACCATGATTGTCATGGATGCCGGAGTTTCACGCTTCCAGCTTCGGGCGGGCGCCTTGATCCGCTCCAACGGTCACCTCCTCATTCATCGTGCGGTCGGCGACGCCTTCTGGTCCCTGCCCGGCGGCCGGGTGGAGTTTCACGAGGCGGGTGCCGAAACGCTGGCGCGCGAGATCGAGGAAGAGATCGGCTGTCAGGCAGCGATCGGACCGCTGCGCTTCGTCATCGAGAACTTTTTCGAATTCGTCGGACGACGTGTTCACGAGGTCGGATTCTATTATGAGGCGGAGCTGTCCCAGCCGCTACCCTTCCACGAGAAGGAAATCGTGCATCGGGTCAAGGACGGCAGCGCCGACCTCGAATTTCGCTGGGCGCTGCCGACACGTGCCGCCCTGACGCAATTCGACCTGCAGCCCGCGCCCTTGCAAACTCTGATCGAGACCATGCCCGCCGGCGTTCAACACCTCGTTCGCCGCAACGCGGCCTGACTGTGAGGACAGTTGACCGCTGGATGCGAAATGGCTTGGTTGCAACATAACCAGCGGTCGGTTTCGTCAAACCGCGCCCCGCTCGGCACGCACGGTATCCGGCTGTCGGGATATGAGCCTCGACCAGCGGCATCGAACTCGATCCGATAATCCGGGAGAAGGCGGTTGCGCGCATTCGCGAGCTCGGCCAACATGCCGAAGAACTCGCCGCCGGAGCCTTGCCGGAAATGCATGAGGACATCTATCACCACGGCGCTGGCGGGCATTCCCTCAGCACCGGCATCCGTGATTATCTGCGACGCAACCAGCTGCATCGACAAGGATTGAACGCATGACCACGATCTTCGACGCCCCGGAAGAATTCGCTACGACGGCACTTGCGGGCTTTGCCGCGCTCCATGGCCGCTTCGTCCGCCTGGTAAAGGGCGGCGTGGTCCGCTCGACATCGGTGCCGGAAGGCAAGGTCGCCGTCATCGTCGGCGGCGGTTCGGGTCACTATCCCGCCTTTGCCGGCTATGTCGGGCCGGGCCTGGCAGATGCCGCGGTCGCCGGCGATGTCTTCGCCTCCCCTTCGACGGCAGCCGTTGCCCGAGTGTGCCGGAAGGCGCATCGCGGTGGCGGCATCCTGCTCGGCTTCGGCAACTATGCCGGCGATGTTTTAAATTTCGGCGTGGCCGCCGAACGTCTACGGGCCGAAGGTATCGATGTGCGCATCGTAGCGGTGACCGACGATGTCGCCAGTGCTCCCGCCGAGACCGTGGCCAAGCGCCGTGGCGTTGCCGGCGATCTCGTGATCTTTAAGATTGCCGGCGCCGCGGCGGAAGCCGGACTTTCGCTTGATGAAGTCGAGCGCCTGGCGCGGCACGCGAATGCCCGCACCGTCTCCTTCGGCGTGGCCTTCGACGGCTGCACCCTGCCCGGTTCTGCCGGCCCGCTCTTCATCGTACCGCGCGGCAAGATGGCTCTCGGCCTCGGCATCCACGGCGAACCCGGCATCAGCGAAGAAACAATCGTCAGTGCCGGGGATCTCGCAACGCTATTGACCCAAAAGCTTTTGCCGGAGCGTCCGAAGGATGCGCGGAAGGTCGGCGTCATCCTCAATGGCCTCGGCGCCACGAAATATGAAGAGCTCTTCGTGCTCTGGACGGCGATTTCGGCTCGTTTGGAACAGGCGGGGCTAGAAATCGTCGCCCCCGAGGCCGGCGAGTTCGTCACCAGCCTGGATATGCAGGGCTGCTCGCTGACGCTGATCTTCCTGGACGACGAGCTCGAGCGCTATTGGACCGCCGCCTGCGACACCCCGGTCTTGCGCCGCGGCGGCGCAATCGCCACCACGCCGGCAACGGACATTTTGGCCGGTGAGGACGGACCGGCGACCTATCCGCCAGCCGATGCCGAGGGCCAGCGCGGCGGTGCTTGCATCGCCCGCATCTTCACAGAGATTTCCGTGCTGCTTCACGAGGGGGAAGAGGAACTCGGCCGGATCGACGCTGTCGCAGGCGATGGCGACCACGGCCAGGGCATGGCCCGCGGCGCAGCAGCGGCCCTGGAAGCTGCCAAGGCCGCAAGCGCCGCCGGCGCAGGTACGGCGAGCGTGCTGGCGGCGGCGGGCGATGCCTGGGCCGACCGCGCCGGCGGCACGTCGGGCGCGATCTGGGGACTTCTCCTGCGGTCATGGAGCAATGCGCTCAGCGATGACGGTGCCGTCGACGGCCGCGCTGTCGTCAAGGGCGCCCGCCGGGCGCTCGATAGCGTGATGCGACTGGGCGGCGCAAAGATCGGCGACAAGACGCTGGTTGATGCATTCTCTCCTTTCGTGGATGCTTTGGAAAAGAGCTTCGCCGAAAGCGGATCTTTGGCCACCGCCTGGGGGCATGCCGCATCGGCCTCCAAGCTTGCAGCCGATGCGACGACGCAGCTTACGCCGAAGCTTGGGCGCGCCCGCCCGCTTGCAGAGCGAAGCCTCGGCCATCCCGACGCCGGCGCCGTTTCGCTTGCGATGATAGCGGGCTGCGTTGCCACTCTGCTTATTTAGCCGAGGAGCAAGCACGGAAGCCCGCCCCCTGCGCAAACCATCATTCTGGCGATTGCGCAGGTGGCCCATTTATGGAAATCACAAATCGCCCGCGGGGCGACACCCTCGTTGAAGGATGCCCATGAACATCCTGTCGCGACCACCGTCACCAAGGCTAGCGGCAGCAAAAAACCATTCCAAGAGATGGGCAATCTTTGAGACGATCTTGTTTGCTTTGGCAAATGACGAGCCCTAGCTTCAACCTGATCATCAGGACGTCCTTGCCTTGCCTGACGGAGCCGCGAGGCCGGATGCGCCTTTCGCGCACGCAATGACCTCGTCGCCGCCCCGGAAGCGGCGGCAAAGGCAATTTGTAAAAAGGAAATATTTCATTGACCGTTCACACGACGCCCGTCGAAGCATCGTTGCCGACCTTGGATCTCTCCCGCTTCCATGCCTCGCCGGAAGAGCGGCAAGCCTTTGTCGGCGAATTGCGCAGCGTGCTCCACGATCATGGCTTCTTCTATTTGACCGGTCATGGCGTCGACCCGAAGCTGATCGAAGATGTCGTGGCGACGGCGAAGCGCTTTTTTTCGCTTCCTCTTGAAGAGAAGCTCAAAATCGAAATGGTGAAATCGCCGCATTTCCGCGGCTACAACAGGGCCGGCCAGGAGCGGACGCGCGGCGAGCAGGACTGGCGCGAACAGCTCGATATCAACACCGAGGACGCCCCCGCCGAGATCGGCCCGGACACGCCCGCATGGCGACGGCTGCAGGGCCCTAATCAGTGGCCCGAAGCCTTGCCGGAACTCAAGCCCCTGCTGCTCGCCTACCAGGCGGAAGTCACGCGGATCGGCATCGATGTGCTGAAGGCCATCGCCGCAGCCCTCGGTCAGCCGGAAAACGTCTTTGCCGACATATACCAGCCGCAGCCGTCGCAGCTTCTGAAGATCATCCGCTATCCGGGCCGGGACGTCGCCGAAACCGACCAGGGGGTCGGTGCCCACAAGGATGGCGGCTTCGTGACCGTACTGCTTCAGGATACGGCGCCTGGCCTGCGCGTACGCACCGAAGACGGCGTATGGATCGACGCGCCACCGGTTCCCGGCACCTTCGTCATCAACACCGGCGAATTGCTCGAGCTTGCGACGAACGGCTTCGTGCGCGCCGACGTGCATGATGTGATCGCGCCGCCCGCAGGCGTCGAGCGATTTTCCGTCGCCTTCTTCCTGGGCTCCCGCCCGGACGCCACGATCCCCGTCATCGAATTGCCGGAGGATCTGAAGCGCGCGGAACGCGGTATTTCAGTCGACCCCCTCAATCCGATCTTCCGCGAAGTCGGCCAGAACCAGCTCAAGAGCCGCCTGCGTTCACATCCGGATGTCGCGCGCGCCCACTATGCGGAACTGCTGGCCTCGGAGCCGGGCCACTAGTCGACGCGCCGGCAAGGCGGCGGTTGCGGCCACCCGTATTCTCTTGCACACAGGACATTTCTCTGGAAGGGCCCTACCTCAGACGCTTGCAGCGCGAAATTGCTGCAAGCGTAGAGGACTACGTTGATGCTTCAAACAGCGGGCGGCTCGCAGCTTGACAAACGCGAAATGACCGTATTTTAATCACGCATAAGATATGAGCAAGTGTGCTCGTCTTAATGACATGACTTCGATTGTCGAAGGGCAATAGCGCCCCACAACGCCCCGGCTTCCGGGATACGCGTTGTGGGTTTTTTGTTTTTGGGGAGGTACCATGCAGGCCGTCGTGAAGATCGGCATTCTCTACTCGACCACCGGGCCATACGGCTCGCTGGGGCGCGAGGCTCAGCTTGGCGCGGAGTTCGCACTTCACGATTACCGCCGGAACGGCGGTCAGAAAGCAGAGCTCGTCTTTTTCAATCCGCATGCGGATCTTGCTGCCTATCTCGAAGGCGCGCGCAGCCTGATGCGCGACAGCGGCTGCCGGCATATCGTCGGCACGATCACCTCGGCCGCACGCAAGGAAGTGATCCCGCTCGTTGAGAAGCATGATGGCCTGCTGTGGTACATGTGCCCCTACGAAGGGTTCGAGGCGAACGAAAACGTCATCTACATCGGCTCGTGCCCGAACCAGCATCTCATTCCGCTGTTCGAACACCTCATTCCGCGATACGGACCGCGCCCTTATCTCGTAGGTGCCAACTACGTCTGGGGCTGGGAGATGAACCGGCTTGCCCGCGAGCTGATCGTCAATGCGGGCGGAACCATCCTCGGCGAGCGCTACCTGCCGCTCGAGGAGACAGCGGTCGAACGCATCGTCGCAGACATTGCTGAGAAGCGGCCGAGCTTCATTCTCAATAATCTGATCGGCCCTTCGAGCTATGCCTTCCTGGCCGCAATTGCCGAACTCGGCAGGCGTGATCCCGCGTTCTTGCCGGAGAATTGCCCGGTCGCCAGCTGCGACCTGACGGAATGCGAATTGGCGGATATTGCCGGGGGTGCCATTGGCCAGCTCTCGGCGCTTTCCTATTTCGACGGCCTGAATACGAGTGAGAACGTCGACTTCAAAGCTCGTCTGAAAGCATGGCGGCCGGAGATGGGCAAAGTTTCCACCATCTTCGCAAGCTCCTACACTGCCGTCGCCCTTTGCATCGCCGCGATTGAAGCATCCGGCAGCGACGATCCCGTAATGGTGCGGCAGGAAGTCGTCTCTCGGTCGTGGCCGTCGGTGCTTGGCAACCTTGTGGTCGACCCGACGACGAACCATGCGGCCCTACCCTTCTATCTCGGGCGCATCAACGCGCAGCAGGGGTTCGATCTCATCGCCTCGGAACAGGCCATTCCCGCCGATCCCTATCTGATCACAAGCAGGCAGAAGCCCGCTCGGCATCTGCGGGTCGTGCAATCATGAACGGCACGCCCAACTTCGCCGGCTGGCATGTCACGCTCCTTGCAGAGGACGACACCAATACCGAGAGGCTGAACCGCCAGCTCATCGTCCTCGGTATGCGGGTGAACCGCCAATGGAGGCCCATTTCCGTCGACGACCTGCCGGATCTGGTCATCGTCGATGTCGACCGTGGATGGGATGAGCTGATCCCATGGAGCGGCGACGAGCCGCTACGCCCCGTCGTTGCCGTGCTCGGTTCGGAAGCACCCGGTCGCATCGCCTGGGCCATGCGCCAGGGCGCCGGCGCGATCATTCAAAAGCCGGTGACGGCATCTGCCGTCTTTCCCGCCCTCGTGCTGGCAGCTTCCATCCATGAGGAGCGCCTCAATGCAGCAAGGCGCATCGCCCATCTGGAGGAGCGCCTCAAGCTGCGACCGGTCGTCTTCACTGCAATCGAACGGTTGAAGGCCGAGCGCAAGGTCGATGACGAGGGCGCCTATGCGATCTTGAGAAATTGCGCCATGCGCCGGCGTCTTCCGGTCGAACAAATCGCCGCCTTTTTCCTGGTCGGCTCCGAAACACTCTCCGAGGTCGGCTGATGCGGGTACTCAAGGAACTTTGCCGACAACCCGCCGGGTTGTTCGGTCTCGTCATTGTCGTAACCGTCGTTGCGATGGCGATCGTGGCACCATGGCTTGCGCCTTTCGACCCTGATAACCAGATGTTCGACGGCCTGACCCTGGAAGGAGCGCCCATACCGCCGGGCGGGCAATTCCTGCTCGGCACCGACACGCTCGGCCGCGACCTGTTTTCGAGACTGCTGTTCGGCGCCAGGACGTCCCTGATCATCGGCCTCGTCGCAAACGGCGTCGCTGTGACGATCGGCCTCTTCGTCGGCGTCATGGCGGGCTATCTGCGCGGCTGGGCCGGCAGTCTGCTGATGCGCTTCACCGACCTGATGATGGCCTTTCCTGCGCTTCTGCTCGCCATCGTCCTTGCCGCAATCCTGAAGCCCAGCCTTTGGATCGTCGCCATGGTCATTGCGCTCGTGAACTGGGTGCAGGTGGCCCGCATCGTCTACACCGAGACACGCGCTCTGGTGGAACGTGACTTCATCATGGCCGAACGGGCTCTTGGCGCAGGCCATGCCCGCATCGTCGTCCTGCACATATTGCCGCATCTGGTGCCGACAGCCATCGTTTGGGGAACGCTCGGCATCGCAACGACCGTTCTTCTGGAGGCAACACTGTCCTTTCTCGGCGTCGGCGTGCAGCCGCCACAACCGTCCTGGGGCAACATCATCTTCGAGAGCCAGAGCTATTTCCAGGCAGCCCCTTGGCTCGTCTTCTTCCCCGGCGCGGTCATTCTGCTGACGGCCCTTGCTTTCAATCTCGTCGGTGACGCGCTGCGCGACATTCTCGATCCGACCCAGAGGGGCAGAGGCTGATGCTGAACGTACTTGCAAGACGCCTCGTTCAATCGGCGCTCATCCTTCTCGGCGTCGCCGCCATTACCTTCATCCTGCTCTATGCACTGCCGGCCGACCCGGCGCGCATGATCGCCGGCCGCAGTGCCACACCACAGACGGTGGACAATATCCGGCGCGAGCTCGGTCTCGATCAGCCGCTGCTCGCGCAATTCATGCACTATCTGAACGGCCTGCTGCATGGCGACCTCGGCCGCTCCTATGCGCAAAAAACGCAAGTTATGACCCTCATCCTGGCCCGCCTGCCAGCGACGATCACCTTGATGGCGGCAGGCATCTTCGTGGAAGTGCTGCTTGGCCTGACGCTCGGCATCATCGCAGCGCTCGATCGCGGCGGCCCGACCGACCGGCTCGTCATGGCGTCTGCCTTCGTCGGCGTCTCCGCCCCGCAATTCGTCGTCGCACTGCTTCTGCTCTATCTCTTCGCGGCCACGCTCGGCTGGTTCCCGATGAGCGGCTACGGCAGCTTCTCCAACATCGTGCTGCCAGCCGCCACGCTCGGCCTTCTCGGCGCCGGCTGGTATGCCCGCATGGTTCGTTCCGCCATGATCGATGTGCTGAACCAGGATTTCATCCGCACGGCTCGTGCCAAAGGCCTCTCCGGGCGGCGCATTATCCTGCGCCATGCCCTGCCCAACGCCATCCTGCCGATCATTGCCATGATCGGCATCGACATCGGCCAGTTCATGGGCGGCGTGGTGGTGGTGGAAGCCGTTTATGGCTGGCCGGGCATCGGCCAGCTGGCCTGGCAGGCGATCCAGCAGGTCGACATCCCGATCATCATGGGCGTCACGCTCACCTCCGCGCTCGCCATCATTCTCGGCAACCTCGCTGCCGACCTTATCGCACCGCTTATCGATCCACGCATTCGTTCGCATTGAATCACACCAAGAAGGGGAACTAATCTATGTTCAAAAGCTGGTTACTCAGAACGACGACGGCTGCCATGCTGGCCTTCACGCCGCTGGCCGGCCATGCCTCCGATCAGCCCGCCCAGGGCGGCAGCATCACCGTCACCTACAAGGACGACATTACCACGCTCGATCCGGCCATCGGCTATGACTGGGTGAACTGGTCGATGATCAAGAGCCTGTTTTCCCGTCTGATGGACTACGAACCAGGCACCGCGAAGCTCGTCCCATCGCTGGCCGAAAGCTTCACCGTCTCCCCGGACGGCCTGACCTATACCTTCAAGCTGCACAAGGGCGTGAAGTTCTCGAATGGACGCGAGATCGTCGCTTCCGACGTCAAATATTCGATCGAGCGCGCGGTCAACCCGAAGACGCAAGGTCCCGGCGCTGGCTTCTTCGGTGCGATCAAGGGTTATGAGGATATGGCCGCCGGCAAGGCCGACAACCTTCCGGGCATCGAAGCTCCGGATGCGGGCACCGTCGCCTTCCATCTGAGCCGCCCCGACGCGACCTTCCTGCATGTGCTGGCGATCAACTTCGCCTCGGTCGTGCCGAAGGAAGCCGTAGAGGCCGCAAACGGCGACTTCGGCAAGAAGCCGGTCGGCTCCGGCACCTTCATCCTGAAGGACTGGACCATCGGACAGAAGCTCGTCTTCGAGCGTAACAAGGACTACTTCGCCAAGGGTGTTCCGCATGTCGACAGCTTCACCGTCGAAGTCGGCCAGGAACCGCTCGTCGCGCTTCTGCGCCTGCAGAAAGGCGAGGTCGATATCGTCGGCGACGGCATTCCGCCGGCCAAATTCCTGGAAATCAAGAATTCCCCCGACGGCGCGAACATGATCGTCGACGGCGAACAGCTACATACCGGCTACATCACGCTCAACACCAAGGTAAAGCCGTTCGACAATCTGAAAGTCCGCGAGGCCGTCAACATGGCCGTCAACAAGGATCGCATCACGCGAATCCTGAACGGCCGCGCGACATCGGCAAATCAGGTCCTGCCGCCGCTGATGCCGGGCTACGACAAGTCGTTCCAGGGCTTTGCTTATGATGCGAAGAAGGCAAAGGCATTGCTTGCCGAGGCCGGCTATCCCGATGGCTTCTCGACCGTGCTCTATTCGACCAACACCGATCCGCAACCGCGCATCGCACAGTCGATCCAACAGGATCTGGCGGCGATCGGCATCAAGGCCGAGGTCCGCGCGCTTGCCCAGGCCAACGTCATCTCCGCTGGCGGCACCGAAGGCGAAGCGCCGATGATTTGGTCGGGCGGCATGGCCTGGATCGCCGACTTCCCGGATGCGTCCAACTTCTACGGCCCGATCCTCGGTTGCTCTGGTGCCGTTCCGGGTGGCTGGAACTGGTCGTGGTACTGCAACAAGGCCCTGGACGAACGCGCCGTCGCGGCCGACTCCATGTCGGATCCGGCCAAGGTTGCCGAGCGTCAGGCGGCCTGGGGCAAGATCTTCACCGACATCATGGCCGATGCCCCTTGGGTGCCCGTCATCAACGAGCGCCGCGTGGTCGCCAAGTCGCTGCGCATGGGCGGCTCGGGCAACATCTATGTCGATCCGACCCGCGTCATCAACTACGACGCGATCTTCGTGAAGCAATAAGCCAAGAAGACGACCAATCCGTCTCCCTCGCCGCGCGCAAGGGAGACCGGCCAATGCCAGCGGAATTGAACTCGGAGACCATCATGTGCATCGCCTGCACCCACACTATTCATCGCGCGCAGCATCATTTCGGCTGGAACAAGGACTTTCCGCCGGCGCTGACGGCCAAGCCCGGCGAAACCATCCTGTTCGAATGCATGGATTCATCGGGTGGCCAGATGGGCGCAGATGCGACGCTGGAAACGCTCGTCAATCTCGACTTCGCCAAGATCAATCCCGTCTCCGGTCCGGTCTATGTGGAAGGCGCCAAGCCCGGCGACGCCCTCAAGGTAACCATCTGCAAGTTTCACCCGATCGGTCACGGCTGGACGGCGAATATTCCGGGCTTCGGACTCCTCGCCGACCAGTTCAAGGACCCGGCGCTGCATGTCTGGAAGTATGACAGCGTCACCATGGCGCCTTCAGCATTTGGCCCGGGCGGTCGCGTGCCCCTGAAGCCGTTTACGGGAACAATCGGCGTGGCACCGGCAGAACCTGGCCTCCACTCCGTTCTTCCGCCCCGTCGCGTCGGCGGCAATTTGGACATCCGTGATCTGACGGCGGGCGTCACGCTCTATCTGCCGATCGAAACGGAAGGCGCACTTTTCTCGGTCGGCGACACGCATGCCGCGCAGGGCGACGGCGAAGTTTGCGGCACGGCCATCGAAAGCCAGATGAATGTCGAGTTGACGCTCGACCTGGTCAAAGGCGCCAACCTCCAGACCCCGCGCTTTACGACCACCGAACCCGTCACGCGACATCTCGACGGCGCCGGCTACGAAGTGACGACCGGTATCGGCCCGGATCTGATGACCGGTGCGAAGGAAGCCGTCATGCGCATGATCGACCTGCTTGCGGCCGAACATGGCCTCAATCCGGTCGATGCCTACATGCTCTGCTCGGTTTGCGGTGATCTGCGGATCAGCGAAATCGTCGATATGCCCAACTGGGTTGTTTCCTTCTATTTTCCAAGGATTGTCTTCGCGTGAGCAATCAAAGCGCCCGTTCAGCGGTTCTCTCCGTCCGCAACCTGAGCGTCGATGCTAGAACGCCGGAAGGGTTGAAGCGCATCCTCGATGAGGTGAGCTTCGACCTCGAGCCCGGCAAGACGCTTTGCCTTGCGGGCGAGTCCGGATCGGGGAAGTCGGTGACATCCCTGTCAATCATGGGCTTGCTCCCCAAGGCTTCGCTGAAGGTCGCATCGGGCGAGATCCTGCTGGAGGGGCGCAATATCGTCGGCATTCCGCACCGCGCCCTTCGTCAGATCCGCGGAGGCGAAGTGGCGATGATCTTTCAGGAGCCGATGACCTCGCTCAATCCGGTCATGACGATCGGCGCGCAGCTTATCGAAGCCATTCGCGAGCATCAGGCTGACATTGCCGGCGATGCCACGAAGATTGCAAAATCGATGCTGGATGCCGTCCATATCAGCGACGCGGCCAAGCGCTTGACCCAATATCCTTACGAGCTCTCCGGCGGCATGCGCCAGCGTGTCATGATCGCCATGGCCCTGTCATGCCGTCCGAAAGTGCTGATCGCCGACGAGCCGACCACGGCGCTCGACGTTACGGTGCAAGCGCAGATCTTGACGCTGATGCGCGAGCTTCGCGACGAATTCAACACGTCGATCCTGCTGATTACCCATGACATGGGTGTCGTCGCCGAGATGGCCGATCGTGTCGCGATCATGCAGCATGGCCGCATCGTGGAACAGGGTGATGCGCTAGACGTCTTCGGCAAACCCGGCCAGGCCTACACGCGCGAGCTGCTGGCCGCCGTGCCGCGCCTTGGCACGCATGCCGGCACCGACGAGCCACCACGCATTTCGAATGCTCCCAAGATGACCGCGCCGGCCGCTCCGATCGTCGAGGTCGAAAAGCTGAGCGTGACCTATGGCGGCAAGGCGGGATTGTTCGGCAAAGACAAAACCACCGCCCCCACTGTCGACGAGGTATCCTTCACGATCAAGGCCGGTCAGACGCTCGGGCTGGTAGGTGAGAGCGGATCGGGCAAGTCCACCACGGGCAAAGCCATTCTCAATCTCATCGGTTTTACCGGTAGCGTGAAAATCGAGGGCCGCGAGGTTCATGGGCTTTCCGCCACGAAGATGCAGCCGGTGCGCCGTGCGGCGCAGATGATCTTTCAAGATCCCTATGCCTCGCTCGATCCGCGCATGAGCGTCGGCTCGGCGATCGCAGAGCCGCTCGTCATCCACAATGTGGGCAATGCATCCGAGCGAAAGGATCGCATCACGGCGTTGTTGAAGCGCGTCGGACTGACGTCGGACGCCGCAAGCCGCTATCCGCACGAGTTTTCCGGCGGCCAACGTCAGCGCATCTGCATCGCGCGAGCGCTGGCGCTCGAACCGAAGCTGATCGTTGCCGATGAGAGCGTGGCCGCACTCGACGTTTCGGTGCGCGCGCGCGTTCTCGACCTCATGCTCGAGTTGCAGGAACAGATGGGACTTGCCTATCTCTTCATTTCGCATGACATGGCCGTCATCGAGAAGATGTCGCATCACGTCGCCGTCATGCGCGGCGGACGAATCGTGGAAATGGGCACGCGCCGGCAGGTGTTCGAAAATTCGAGCGACGATTACACGCGAAACCTGATGGCTGCCGTTCCGATACCGGATCCCGCGCACTATCGGCAGGCGCGCCAGAGATGGCGGCAAGCGATCCAGTCATAGCGATACGACGCGCCGGCATCATCGCCGGTGCCATCATTCGATCATGAAAGTCGAATCCGAAGAGATTATCCCGGCAAACCGAAATCCTGGATATCAGTGCTGGCTGTCGGGGATGACGACGCGCATGCCGTCGGTGACGCCGTTCATGAGGATCTGACAGCTGAGGCGGCTATTGGCCTTCGGCTCCATAACGAACTCGATCATGTCAGCCTCTTCCTCCGAAGGCAGCGGCAGGAGATCGAGATGGGCCTCGTCGATATAGCAATGACAGGTGCCGCAGGCCAAGGCTCCCCCGCATTGCGCGACGATACCATCGATACCGCTTCTGACCGCGACGGCCATCAGCGTCTCGCCATCTTCTGCACTCACACGCGTCTCCCGGCCGGCGGAATCGACGAACACGACTTCACTCATTGCATTCTCCATGCTTTCGATAAACCCGTTCAGGCGGCAATAAGACGGATGTTGAGGCGCTGGGGCCCGCGAACCGACAGCCCGCGCTTGTAGGCCGGACGCTCGTCCAGCAGTTCGATGGAACGGGTGCGCTGGAGCAGCGTCGAGAAGATGATCTCCATGTCCAGCCGGGCAAGGTGATTGCCGAGACAGAAATGCGCGCCGCCGCCGAAGGCCAGATGCCGGTTGGGGGTCCGCTCGATATTGAACAGATCAGGCGCCTCGAACTGCTCAGGATCGCGGTTGGCTGCGCCATAGAGCAAGCCGACCTTGGTGCCTTTCGGCAAGCTCTTACCGGCAATGATCTTGTCTTCGGTCAGATAGCGATGAAAGAACGGCAGCGGCGATTCGAACCGGAACATTTCCTGAATGGCGGTCGGCATGACGGCCGGCGTATCCCTGAGCTTGGCTAGGGCGTCGGGATACTGCAAAAGCGCGTGCATTCCGCTGCCGAGCACGTCGATCGTCGAGCCATGGCCGGCCATCAGGATCAGCATACAGGTGGAAACGAGCTCGTCTTCGGTCATCTCGCCGCTCGTGTAAGCCTGCGTCAGCCGACAGAGAAGGTCTTCGCGCGGGTTGCGCACACGATCGGCAATGAGTTCCTTCAGCAGTTCGTAGAACTCCGTCGTCGCACGCTCGGCAATGGCCTTGCGCTCGGCGCTGCGGTCGACGTCGAAATATTGCACGACCTCTTCCGACCATTTCCGCAGCTGCCCCGCATATTCCTCCGGTACGCCGAGAACCGAGCCGATGATATGGCCCGGCACCTGCGAGGCGAGATCCTCGACGAAATCGATGGTTCCAACCTCGAGCAACCGATCGAGCAGCTTGTCGACGAAATCCTGGATCATTCCGCGCTGTCGCGCGACGAGGGCCGGGGTAAATTCACGGAAGACCTTGCGCCGCAGGCGGTCATGCGTTTCGCCATCGGAATCCAGCAGGCTGAACTGCACGAAGCGCGAATGGTTCGGCATGTCGTGCCAGTTCAGGCGAACCTTCTCCTCCTCTATCTCCTTGGGCGAGAGGAAGAACTCCATCGAACGCACCAGCGTCTTGTCGGCGGCGGCCGCGGCAACATCCTGATAGCGCGACAGCAGCCATATATCGAAATGCTCGTAATAGACCGGTCCGGGGCTGGCGCGCAGCTCGCTATAGGATGTATAGGGATCATCCGCGAAGGCCTTTGAGAGCGGATCAAATACGGGGCTCGCCGTCATCACCTGGATCTCCTCTATTCCGGTTCAAGAACGGTAGAATAGCCGCTCTCCGAACAGAAAGACATGGATGCGAACCGCAGCCATATGGATAAAACTCTCATCCTCGGATACGATCCGATCATCATGATCGACGATGCAGCCCGGGCGGAAATCCGCCCCCTCGATGAAGTCTTCTTCCAAACGCCGGGCCGGCTGTCCCGCGCCTTGCCCTATTCGCTTCTTGCCGCCGGACGGCGGATCTGCACGCCTGCGGAAGCGCCGATCGCCCACCGCTTCAACCAGCACACGCTGATCCTCACTCTCAACGGGAAAGGCGTGCTTGATATTAGCGGGCGACCAAATCTGCTACCGGAGAGAACCGTCGCATGGCTCGATTCCTCGATGCTCTATTCGCATGGCTGCGAGCCGCGCTGCACCCACTGGTCCTATCTCTGGCTCGGCTTCGTCGGGCAAGGATTGGACACCCTCTTCGATAACCTCGGAGTGGGCATGAATCCGGTCTTTGGAACGGCGGCCCAACATGATCTGCAGCCGCTGTTCGAGAACATTCTAAGCGAAGTGGAAGGAAGCAGCTTCCTGGCCGACAGCCGATGTTTTGCACTACTCGCCCAGCTGATTTCGACGCTAATTTCCGAGCGCGCCGATGGCGGCGATCTCAGCAGCGCGGTGCAGCGGCTGCAGCGCACGGTGGAAATGGTAAGGGCAGATCTCTCGCATCCCTGGAGCGTGGCAGAACTCGCGGATGCGGCCAATTTGAGCCAGGCGCAGCTGTTTCGCCGCTTCCGCCAGAGAATGGGAACGACGCCGCTCGACTGGCTGCGCCACGAGCGCGTCAATGCCGCCAAACGGCTGCTCGTGGTCACTGAAGATCAGATCGGAAGGATAGCTGCCAAATGCGGCTATCCCGATCCGTTCCATTTTGCGCGCGACTTCAAGAGATTGGCGGGCGTTACGCCCAGCGAATTCCGGCAACAGGGACAGAACGCAAGAAAGCGAGAACCCAGATAGTGCTCCGCACCTCTATTCGCGCTCCTGTCTCATCGGCTTGCATGATATCGCAAAGCCCGCCGTATATTATGGTATTGCTTGGACCATCAGGCTGGGCATCCCTCCCGAGGATAGAAGAGTGATCACTGAACAAAGCGTCCTGCGTATATCCATCATCGTGACATTCGTTCTTGCAGCAGCCGGCATCGTCTTCGGGCTTTTGTCCGGTTCTTACGCCATCGTCTTCGACGGCGTCTACGCTCTGACGGATGCGATCATGACGATCGTCGCGCTGATCGTTTCCAATCTGATCATTGCCGCGGCAACGAATAGCGCAAACACCGGCCGGTTCATCAAACATTTCACCATGGGTTTCTGGCATCTGGAACCCATGGTCCTCGGCCTCAACGGCATCCTGCTGACCGGTGCCGCCATCTATGCGTTGATCAACGCCATCGGCAGCATCATGGCCGGCGGCAGGCACCTCTCCTTCGACCATGCCATCATCTATGCGGTGCTGACGATGATCATTGCCTTCTTCATGGCAGCCTATGGCAGAAGAGCGAACAAGACGCTCGGCTCCAATTTCATCGCGCTTGACGCCAAAGCCTGGGTCATGACCGGCAGCCTCAGCGCGGCCCTGCTCCTCGCCTTCGTCTTCGGCTTCGCCATTCAAGGAACGGCGCTGCAATGGATGTCGCCCTATGTCGACCCGGTGGCGCTCGCCATCGTATGCCTCGTCGTCATCCCCATGCCGCTCGGAACGATCAAACAGGCATTCGCGGACATATTGCTCGTGACGCCGGCCGCCCTGAAGGAACATGTCGACCGCGTCGCTGCTGACGTCGTCCACCGCTACAACTTCGACTATTACCGCTCTTATGTCGCCCGGGTTGGGCGCGGCAAGCAGATCGAGCTCTACTTCATCGCCCCGAGGGATGGGCCGGCAAAAAAGCTCGAGGAATGGGATCAGATCCGCGACGAGATCGGCGAAGCGATCGGCGATGAAAGCCCGGATCGCTGGCTGACGATCGCCTTCACGACCGATCCCGAATGGGCAGACTAACCTTGAGGATGTCGGCGCGTTGCCGCCATCAGCCCGCCCTCATGGGCACCCACCTGATCGGTGAGCCGGTAATACTCTTCTGCCAGCGACTTAAGCACGCGTGCTAGGCATTTCCTGCGTCGATACCCGAGGTACTCGCCGCTCTCACAGATTTCTGCCGGTCGACACGGCGCGCGAAGCCTTGCACATAGGCGGTCAGGGGCTTTTCGATAAATTTGAAGAGTGCAAGAGCAAATATGGCGGCGGCGATCGCTCCGCACGCAACGAAAAGACCGAGAGGAAGATGATCGCCGACGAACTTCGCCCAGACGGCACGCAGCGGCCGCAGGATAAAAGGGTGAGAGAGATATAGACTATAGGAGGCGTCCCCGAGCGCGACGCCGCACAAGACCAGCCTGTTGGCGGGCAGCGCCGGCCCGATTGCCGCACCGAGGACGAACAGCGCAGCCGGCACACCACTCCGCAGGAATTGCGGCAGGGCCGCATCGTCCCAAGTCGTGGAGAAGCGCACGAAGCCGAGGAGCCCGACGGCCATCAGTCCAAGCGCCGCCCAGCCCCCGACGCGTCGGCCACTGCGGAAGATCAGAGCGACATAGACGCCGAACAAGAACTCGAGGATGATGGGGCTCGTCCAGAAAGCCAGCTGCACCTGCTGCGGATCAACCAGGTTGCCGATAAGCGCGAGCCCCATCATCAGCGCCGACAGCCAGAGGATTCCGAGCCGGATCGGCAGGATAAGCGCCAGCGCAAAGAACACGTAGAACAGCATTTCGTAATTCAGGGTCCAGCCCAGCGCGAGTACGGGCCTGATCTCGTCCACACCACGTCCGGAGGGAATGAAGAGGTAGGATGCCAATACATGCTGGATGCCGCCGATTGGAACATTGAGCAGCGAGGGCGCGATGGCAGCACCGAGCAGCAGAATGCTGGTCAACAGCCAGTAAAGCGGGATGACCCGCGCGCAGCGGCGCAGGAAGAAACGCAACGGTGCACCGCCTTTGCCGAATTCGACGGCGGCGGTATGGGTCATGATAAAACCCGACAGGACGAAGAATATGTCGACCCCGAAACCGAGATTCCATGTGGAGCCATCGAGAGGCACGCGCCCGGCCACGTCAGCCAGACTTGCGGTCTCGTGCATGGCATGGGCAACCACGACGGCAAAAGCCGCGAGCGCGCGCAGAAGCTGGAGATTGGGAATCTTGCCGGATGGCGCGCCAGCCTTAATGTTGCTGCCGGCATCCCGACCACTGGCTATTGTTCGATAAGGTTCCACCAGAAATCCCAGTATCTATTCCCTTGGATCTCTATTTCGTACCCCTTGCGATATAACAACTCGTCGCCGCGCATAGAAATTGGCGGCTTTGCTTGAAAATATAGTTATTCTTGCATTAATCGCCCTCAAAGCCAGTGTGGGCGAGTGGCTGGAGGCCACCGAATCCCGCCAAGTGCCGGAGCGGGATATTTCGGCCCTTAGGCGCCGGCAAGGATGACGTGGGCCTGAATTTTGGCGGCAACCTCGCCGCTGCCATGTCTGTCTGCGATCGCGGCTGCGACGTAGTCAGTTGCAGCCGTCAGTCGCCCGGCTTCCCTGGCCTCTATTTCATTGCGAAGAAGAGTCCCATGACAATAGGCGACCGCTGGAAAGCGCGGTGAGGACGCACGGCTCTCTTCGGTTCTCGTTTCGATCGCCACATCAGAGAAACCGGCACCATCCAGATCGCTGCGGATCTGGCCGGCATCATGATAGCCATACGGCGTGCGCGCCAGAAAGCGCGGCGGATCGTCCGGAAAAATCCGGGCGAGTGCGTTCGTCACGTCATCTGCAAATGCGTTCTCCTCGAGGCGATCCCACACGTTGAACAGAAAATGCCCTCCGGCTTTCAGGACGCGCTTTGCTTCGCGATAGGCAGCCATACGATCGGGGAAGAACATCGCGCCGAATTGGCAAAGGACGAGATCGAAGGCCGCGTCTTCGAACGGCAGCGTCAGCGCATCCGCTTGTCTCCATGTGATGCGGCTGTCAGGAGGCTGCCGCGAAGCCGCATAGTCGAGCATCGGCGGGTTAAGGTCGGTGACGACATAGCTTGCGCCGGGAGACAGCATTGGCGCCAAGGCGCGGGTGACAACCCCCGTGCCGGCGGCAACCTCCAGGACGGCGCTCGGCGCCAAAGACGCTGCTCGTCTCGCAATATCTGCGGCGTAAGGCTCGAAAATCAATGGCACCATATAGCGGTCGTAATTTTCCGGAATCGAGCCTGCGAATACCCTGTCAGCCTCCAGCATCGCCATCCCCCTGCGCATATGACGGGCTGTACATTAGCATGTCACGACGGGCGCGTCATTCGGCGTCTCAGAGATGCAATCGCGTGGAGCCGATCCGTTCAGCCCGTTTCGCCGCGCGCAAGCACATCCAATAGCTGGCTGGTATTGTCGATCGAAAACTGCACCCGCTCGCCTGGCCAAACCGATTCCGAATAGGAGATCGGCGTGCCCTTGAGATCGACGTCGACCTTTCTCAGCGCCACGACCGGCTGTGACGTCGATTGAGATAGCTGCTTGGCCTCCTCGCCTGTCGGCAGGCGGACGATGATGTCGGTGCGCAGACGGATGTAGTCGGGGACACCGTATTCTGCCAGAATGAGCGTCACGCTTCTCCCGCTGCGCCGCGCCTCGTCAAAACCGGGAAAACGGCGTACAGGATAATAGGCGTGCGAATAGTTGATCGGCTCCTCGTCGGCAAAACCGCGCCTGACAATGTGGTAGACCGGCTCGCCATGCGGAAGCCGCAACGCTTCGGCGATCAGCTCGGAAGCAGGAACCACTTCCTCATGGATGGCCTGCCCCAGCGGCTCCCTGCCCTGATCCAGCAGGTTCTGGGAAAATCGTGTGCGTTCCGACAGGCGGTAGTCGAGGCGGCTGTCCCGCACGAAGGTTCCGCGCCCCTGCTCGACCAAAACCAACCCACGGCTTTCGAGGCGGGAAATCGCGCGGCGTATGGTATGGCGCCCAACGCCGAACCGCTCCATCAGATCCGCTTCCGTCGGAAGCTGGGCCTTGGGCGACAGGCGGCCGGTCAGAATATCCTCGGCGATATCGCTCTCGACCTGTTGCCATTGCCCATGCAGCAGTTTTCTTTCCATGTTTACTCATCCGAGTTTATTGATGTCATTCGAATGTCATATATCGGCTCCAGCATTGCTTTTCAATCTCCGTCCCGTGATTGGCACCCGCTGGATAATTGCTGAAACGAAATTCGCTTCTGATCTTTTACCGTTAGGCCATCAGATCTTCATATGCGTGTCACCTGCCGTCACTAGATAAATATTCGGATGTTTTATTAATCATTCGAATATTGAGGATATGATGGTGGCGCTTAATCGTCGGCAATTCATCGCGGGCACGACCGCAGTCATCGGCACATCGATCGCAATGACCGACAAGGCTCGGTCAGCCGATGCGACCATCGAGATTTCCAGCACATGGGGCGCCGACAAGCCCTTCCAGAAGGTCGTCGATGCCTTCAACGCAAAAAATCTCGGCGTAACGGTCACCAACCGGTTCGATGGCGACTATGAAGCCGTTACCGCCAAGGCTGTCGCCAGCGTTGCGGCCGGCCGCCCTCCGGCCATGATGGTCACCGGCTGGAAGTTCGGCTATTTCGCCAAGCGCACGCTCGGCGCCCGCGACCTGCGTGAGATCAACGCCGCAAAGGCAGAAGCAATTCTGGCCAATTTCCGTCCCTCCGTACTGCCGCTCGTCACCGTCGATGGCGCGGTCATCGGCCTTCCCTGGGCGATGTCGACGCCGATCACCTATATCAACAGCGAAATGTGGAAGGCCGCGGGTCTCGATCCCAACCTGCCGGAAACACCGGATACAAAGTGGCTCTACGAGAGTGCACGCAAGCTCGATGCAGCCCTGAAAGGGAAGCATCTGACCTACCGTTCGCCGATCTCGCTTTCCAACAACGAATGGACGAGCCAGTCCTTCATCCAGAATGCCGGCGGCTTCATCATAAATCCCGATGGCAAGCTGTCCCTGAATAGCCCGGAAGCGATTGCCGGCATGACGGAGTATTGCGCGCCCGCTCATGAAGGTCTTTGGCTGCCCGTCAGCGACAAGGAACAAGTCGCCGCATTCCAGTCCGGCGCGCTTGCCATCTGCACGACCAGTTCGACGGCGGCCATTACCTTCCCGTTCGGCGAGGCGAAGGCCGTCACGACCAAATTCCCCGGTCTCCCAGGGCGTCCGCGCAAGATGAACAGCGGTGGTAATTTCCTCGCCGTCTACACGCATAACAAGGAACAGGCGGAGGCTTCGCTCGCCTTCCTCGAATTCTGCGCTTCGAAGGAAGGGCAGGCGCTGTGGTCCCAGACCGGCTATCTCAATACGTCGAAGCACGACATTCCGCTGATCAACGAGTTCATGAAGCCCGCAGCCGCACAGCTGGCGGACGGTTTGACCGCAGAAACGATCTGGCCGGGTAAGCGTGGCCTCGAGGGTCAGGCGGTTTGGCGCAAGTGGGTTTCGCGCATGCTGCTCAAGGAAACGACGGTTGCAGATGGCATCAAGGGCGCTCACGACGAACTTGCAGGACTGATTTCGGCATAGGCTCCGTATCATGCCATTTCGCTTCAAATCGCTGGCCCCCTACCTGTTCGTGGGGCCGGCCGTGCTTGCCGTTGCAATTTTCCTGTACGGTCCATTGATAGCCTCCATGTTGCTATCGGTGGTCGACTGGAACTTGCTGTCGGCAGACATCCGCTTTGTCGGCGTCGACAACTACGCATCGATTTTCGGCAATCCCGACTTCCGCATGGCTGCGTGGAACACGCTGCTCTACTGCGTCGTCCTCATCCCGGCCGAAATCGTCATCCCGCTGATATTTGCCGTCATGCTACATTCGGTGCGCAAGAATCCCCTGCAGGGGCTCTATCGCAGCAGCCTGTTCCTGCCGACAATCGTGGCCTATTCCGTTGCAGGTGTTGCCTGGTCCTGGCTGTTCAACCCGGTCAACGGTCTCTTCAACGAAGTCCTCGGCCATTTCGGCTTTCCGCCGTCGCGCTGGCACACGGATCCGAACCTTGCACTGTTCTGCGTCAGCCTCGTCACATTCTGGAAGACCTTTGGCCTCAACATGCTCCTGTGGCTGGCGGCGCTGGCAAACCTGCCGCATCAGCTGCGTGAGGCGTCACAGCTCGATGGAGCTGGCTCGACGCGGCATTTCTTTGACATCAGCCTGCCGCTGATGACGCCGACTGCCTTCTTCATCAGCGTCACGACCTTTTTCCATGTCCTCGACGATATCGTCGGCGTCATCGATGTCCTGACCCATGGCGGACCGGCGGGCAGAAGTTCGAGCCTCCTGTATTTCCTATGGCAACAGGGCCTCTTGTTCTTCCAGTTCGGGCCGGCAAGCGCCGTCGCCGTCATCATCATCGTTCTCGTGCTCGTCATCACGTGGCTGCAGTTCCGCGTCAGCGAAAAACGGGTGCATTACAGATGAGCGGCATCGGTCATAAGCTTCACAGGCTGCTGCTGCACGTCGTGCTCATGGCAATCTGCATCGTCACCGTGTTCCCGCTTGTCTGGATGGTATCCGCAGCCTTCACGCCCAATGACATGATCATGGCGAAGGCCGTGCGCCTGTGGCCCGAAAATCCGACGTTGTCGAATTTCACCATAGCCGCGAGCCGCCATCCCATCTGGATGTGGTTGTGGAATTCCATCCTCACAGCAACCCTCATCACCGCCGGAAAGCTTGTTCTCGCGATCCCGGCGGGCTTCGCCTTCGGGCGGCTGGAGTTCAAGGGGAAACAGACACTGTTCTGGTTCGTCATCGCCACCATGTCCTTTCCGAACGTGCTGGCGATCATCCCGACCTATATCGCCGTGGTAAAGCTCCAGGCTTTCAATACCTACGGCGCGATGATCATCCCGTCGATTCCCTATATCGGTTTCTACGTCTTCTACATGCGTCAGGCCTTCCGATCGCTGCCCGGTTCGATGTTCGAGGCGGCCCGGATCGATGGAAGCGGCCTGTGGCGACAATTCATCGAAATCGGCGTTCCGAACGTCATCCCGGCAATAGCGGCCCTATCGGTCATTTCCTTCATGGGCGCCTGGAACATCTATCTCTGGGGCCAACTCGTGCTTGATGACGCCTTTAAGAAGACGCTGACAACCGGCATTGCCGTCTTTGCCGATCTCGAAGGCGCGGAGCGAGCCTGGGGGCCATTGATGGCGACAAGCCTGTTGTCGATCGTCCCCGTTCTCTTGATCTTCCTGCTGGCGCAGCGTTTCATCGTGGACGCACTGGCACCAGGCATTGACGACAGATAGGCAAAGCATGCCCCGAGTCATCGTAATCGGATCGGTCAATCACGATCGCATATGGCAACTGGATGCCCCGTTGGTTCGGGGCGGACGGATGCAGTTTTCATCCCGAGCAACCCGACTTGGCGGCGGCGCCTATTATACCGGCCAGCAGCTTCTGGAATTGGGAGCCGACGTCGCCGTCGTCTCGCGGATGATGTCGGACGAGCAAGGACAGGCAGCGCTCAAATTTCTATCCGAAGCCGGCTTCGACACCGAATACATAGTGATGGCACCGGGAGGAACCGCACCGCTGGAAATTCTCCTCGAGCCAAACGGCGAGCGGACGATCATCGCGCCAGCCGGGCGGTCGTATCCTCTGACCGCCACCGGGAAATTATCGAGCGCAGGCGTCTATATCAATGCCCTTGCTCTTGACGACAGCCTGGTCGATCAAATCGATGCCCAGCCGCTCGTCGTCTCGCAATTCCCACTGAAGCCGGCAACACCGCGCCCGGCAGACTATGTCATCTCCTCTCGTGACGACGTTTCCGACGATCTTACCCTCGCCTGGCAGCGCGCGCGCCAGATCGCCGGCTCACGCCTGAAGATGCTCGTACTCACCGATGGCACGCGCCCGATCATATTGTTCGACGGTTCGGACGCCGTAGAGGTCCAACCGGCGGAGAGGATCGATACGGCAAACACGATCGGCGCGGGCGACCGCTTCGCGGGCTCTTTTCTGTTTGCCTTGCTGCAGGGGCAGACGCCGGCAGCAGCCGCATGGGACGCAAGCCGCATCACGGCCGAATGGCTGCGCCGGCGCGGCGACTGAACGCCTCGTACGGCCCGAGAAATCTCGTCTCTCAAAGCAAAATGCGATGGACAATTCATTCGGATGATTATAGTTATCATCCGAATGTTTTGGGTGAACTACCACCGGTATTGAGCGACCCCTAAGTGCCAAGGAAAAGATGATGACTGAGGAGAAGACTGGTGATCCGGTCGGCGCATCCTATGCCCATGCGCAGGCGCTGGAGATTCTCGCCGCGAGCCGTCCGACAAACATAAAGGCCACTGCCGAACAGCTGCTCGACACGCTTGGCGACGTCGACGTTGTCGTCAACCGCACTGGCCTTGTGATGCTTCCGTTGACGGATACGGTCCAGGGCACCGCCTTTCACCTGGGTGAAGTGCTGGTGTCCGAAGCACATATCCGGGTGCCGGAACGATCCGCAGAGGGCTACGGCGCCGTCATTGGTCGTGATCTCGAGCATGCCATGGCAATGGCGATCATCGATGCGGCGATCGCCAGCAATCATCGAGCCGACATCATCCTTGAGCTTCTGAATGCGGAACGCGACTGCCAGCAGGAAGAAGACCGCCGGTTGCTGCGAAAAGTTGAAGCGACCCGCGTGCAGATGGAGACATTCTGACCATGGCACATTCCCTTGTACCGACCGTGGACGATACCCGCACCAATGCCACGTTCGAAGATCTCATGTGGGCACTGAGCCGGCCCGGCCAGCCGCGCGACATGTCGGAAGAAGGTTTCTGGAGCCTCGCGGAGAGCCTGGTCGATCGCGAATGCAGCTTCCATTGCGAAGACGACGCCTCTTTGAGCGTCTTGCTGGCCGCAACAGGCGCACGCCCAACGTCGCTTGCCGAGGCGGATTATGTCTTCGCGGCAATTGACGCCCCGGCAAAAGTCAAAGCCCTCACCTCGTTGCGCGTCGGCAGCCTCGCCTATCCGGACGATGCAGCGACCCTGTTTGCTCCTGCGCGACTGGGCACCGGACAGCGGCTGCGTCTTTCCGGTCCCGGCATCAAGGACAACGTCACGATCGAGATCGATGGCGTCGATCCCGACTTCTGGCAGATGCGCGCAAGGGCGATCCGCTATCCGCTCGGCTGGGATCTCTATCTGGTCGATAGCAAGCGTCTGCTCGGCATTCCCCGTTCAACGAAAATCGAGGTGCTGTGATGGCTTATGTAGCAACCCGCGGCGGCGAATATGCCATCGAACAGGCGGAAAGGCTTTTCCGCGCCGATCTTGGCCCGATTACCCGCGAGCGCGTCGAAGCCGTTCGGACCGGCCTTCCCTATCTCATCGATCGCGTCATGGGCGAGGCCTCGCTTTACGAGCCCGATCTTGCCGCTTTGGCACTCGCCCAGGCAGGCGGCGATCTCTACGAAGCGATCCTTCTGCTGCGCGCCTATCGCACGACGCAGCCGCGTATCGCCGTTGCCGAGCCGGTCGGCCAGACCGATCTTTTCACCGTTCGCCGTATCTCCGCTGCCTTCAAGGACATCCCGGGCGGCCAGATCCTCGGGCCGACGCTCGACTACTCGCACCGCTTGCTGCAGGTCGACGTGTTGAAGGGCGAGGACTATGTGCCGGAACCGGTTATTCCGGCTGCAAAACCGGCTCCAGCGACCCAACCGTCTCTGACCAGCTGGCAGAAAGCGCAAGGCCTCATCCCCGAGCATCCAGCCCAAGCCGTCGCGCCCGACGACATTCCCGATTTGACGCGCGAGCCGCTGCTGTTTCCTGCCGCCCGAGCACACAAGCTGCAGAGCCTCGCGCGCTCCGACACCGGGGGAACCCTGGCGCTCGGCTATGCCACCATGCGCGGCTACAGTTCCGTGCATCCGACGGTCAACGAATTGCGTCTGGCCGAAGCACCGGTCCGGATGCGCCACCCCTGCGGCACCATCTTCAGTGCCGGCCGCGTCCGCGTCAGCCAGACCGAAGTCATCTCCAAGGCGAGAGAGCTGGAGCTGGGCTTCTCCGCCACCTTCGGCTGGAACGAGGTGAAGGTGATTGCCGCGGCAACGCTCGATCTCGCCTCCACCCAGCCCAATCCGCATCCGGCCGCCAACGAGGAATTCGTCCTCTATCACACCGAGCCGGTCGAAAGCTCCGGCTTCTGCATCCACTTCAAGCTTCCGCATTATGTCACGTTCCAGTCGAGCCTGGATGCGCTGCGCCGGGTCAAGGCGGACAAGAGTACCGCCACCACCAAACCCGCCGATGATGAGAAGCTTGCCACCCGGCAAGAGGAGGTCGCACTGTGAAACTTCAGGAGCTCACGAAGCCTTGGGTGGCTTTCAACTACGGCTTTCTCGACGAATCCGCCAAGCGCGAAATGCGCCGCCGCATTCTGAAGGCGATCGCCGTGCCGGGCTACCAGGTGCCCTATGCCAGCCGCGAAGTGCCAATTGCCCGCGGCTGGGGAACGGGCGGCCTGCAGGTGACGCTGACGCTGCTCAAGCCGACCTCCGTCGTCAAAGTCATCGACCAGGGATCCGACGATTCCGTCAACGCCAGCAGCATCCGCAAATTCGTGGCGCGTGTGGGCGGTGCCGTGGAGACGGAAGACACGACGGCTGCGACCATCATCCAGTCCCGTCACCGTATTCCGGAAGAAAAACTGCGCGAAGACCAGATCCTCGTACTGCAGGTTCCTGACCCGGAGCCGTTGCGCGCCGTCCAGCCAGACCTGTCCGTCGCCCGCGAAATGCATGGCGATGCCGATTACGGGCAGTTATGGCTCGTCCTCTACGAACAGCTGGTCAAATCGGGCCGGATCATGCAGGGCTCGAGCTATCCGAGCATGGTCAACGGCCGCCACGTCATGACGCCGTCGCCTATCCCGCGCTGGGACGTGCCGAAGCTCAATCAGGCTGACCATCTGACGATCCTTTCGGCCGGGCGCGAAAAACGCATCTTTGCCGTGCCGCCCTATACCAGCGTCGAACCGCTCGTCTTCGACGATGTGCCCTACCGCGTCGAGGATCATCAGGACAAGACCTGCTACCGCAGCAATGTCACGGGTTTCTTCATGAACGAGCTTCCGCAGGAAGACGGTTCCTCGCGTTACGAACTGTCGGACAGCCACTTCGGCGTCAAGCATATCCGCAAGTCGGAAGCGGAGCCGGTGGAAATCGGTGAGACCTGGTACAACAATGGAAAGATGGACTGATGATCGCGCTTGATCCCACTCAATCAACAGAGTTGACCCGCCAGCCGCCGAAGCTGATGCTGACGCCTCCCATCCTGACCATGCGCGGCATTGCCCGCAACTATGGTGACGTCACGGCGCTTGGTGGCGTCGATGCGACGGTCTATCCGGGCGAAGTGCTCGGCATCGTCGGCGAATCCGGCTCCGGCAAGTCGACCCTTCTGAGGATGATGAACCTTGAGGATACGCCGGATACCGGCACCTACAATCTCGCCCTTCCCGGCCACGAGGGCCGCAACCTCTTCACGCTCGACCGCTTCGAGCGGCGAATGCTGCGCGCCCACCATATCGGCATCGTCTACCAGAACCCGCATCTTGGCCTGCTGATGAACCATACCAGCAGCGGCAACGTCGCCGAACGCCTGCTGATTGCCGGCAATCGCAACTTCGCCGAACTGCGAGACCGGGCGCGTCAGTCGCTCAACGCATCCGAGTTTCCAATCGAGCGCATGGATGCCAGGCCGAGCGAACTATCCGGCGGCATGCAGCAACGCGTGCAGCTCGCCAAGGCAATTGCGCTCGAACCAGCCGTCCTCCTGCTCGACGAGCCGACGACGGGCCTCGACGTGAGCGTCCAGGCGCTGGTTCTCGATACGCTGAAGCGGCTGCAGCGCGAACGTTCCATCACCATGGTGTTGGTATCGCATGACCTTGGTGTCATCCGCACGATGGCAGACAGGGTTATGGTCATGCGCCGTGGCATGGTCGTGGAACAGGGCCTCGCCGACCAGATTTTCCAGGATCCGCAGCACGCCTATACGCAGCAGCTCGTTCACGCCAAGCTTTGAGAGGGAGAGAAAGATGAACATTCAGGTTTCCGCCCGCCAGGCCAAGCCGACAGTGCTGCGCGTCGAAGGCCTGTCGAAGCAGTTCGAGATGCATCACCTCAGGCGTACGCTGTTTGCCTTCGAGAATATCGATTTCGAACTGAATGCGGGCGAGTTCATTCTGCTGAAGGGCGAAAACGGCGCGGGCAAATCGACGCTGCTGCGCACGCTCTATCGCTCCTACCTGCCGCGCGCCGGCCACGTCTATTACCATACGCAGGAAGGCGTCATCGATCTCGCGACCGCCGCCGATGTCGACATCGCCGTCCTGCGACGCCGGGAAATCGGCTTCGTCACGCAATTCCTCAATGCGCGTCCGCGCGTTGCGGCCGAAGAGATCGTCGCCGAGCCGCTGAGGCTCGCGGGCACGGCGCATGCCAACGCGTTGAGCGAAGCGCGCCGCTGGCTCGATGCTTTCGGCGTGAAGAAGCAGCTCTGGTCGGCCTATCCCTCCACCTTCTCCGGCGGCGAGCAGCAGAAGGTCAATCTTGCGCGTGCGCTCATCCTGCCGCAGCGCCTCTTGCTGCTCGACGAGCCGACAGCCTCGCTCGATCACGCCGCGCGACGCGCGCTGGTCGAGAGATTGGCGCAGCTCAAAGCGTCTGGCGTTGCAATGATCGGTGTCTTTCACCATCCGGAGGATGTAAGAGCTTTGATCGACCGGGAATTGCATCTGGAAGCCATCAAGATCGAGGACGAGCAGGACGATGTGGCTGAGTAATTTTGAAATTGTATTGCAAGATCGCGTGATCGAGCGCGGCGCCGTCAGGATCGAGGATGGGTTGATCGCAGACATCAGCGAAAGATCGGTCGAAGGGGCTGCGATAGATGGCCACGGCCGGCTTTTGCTTCCCGGTTTCGTCGACATGCATGGCGATATGATCGAGAAGGACGTTGAACCCCGCGTCAATGTCCGCATGCCCATCGAACTCGGCGTGTACGATCTCGACAAGAAGCTTGCCGCCTGCGGCGTGACGACGGCCTACGCCGCGGTCGCCTTCACGCCCGCCACCTATGGCCACGTCCGCGCGGTCGAGCATACCCGCGCGATGATCGAAACGCTCGCATCGATGCGAGACGAACTCCTGATCGACCACCGCATCCATGGCCGCTTCGAGGTGACCTTCATGCCGGCCGTGAAGGAGGCAAAGGCGCTGATCGACGCCGGCGCGCTTCACCTGATCTCGCTGATGGACCACACGCCGGGCCAGGGACAATATCGCGATATCGAACTGCACATCGCCAATACGGCGAAGGCGAGGAAGATCAGCGAGACCGAGGCGGCGGAGCTGATCAAGCAGCGCATGGCTGCCCGCTCCGAGCACGGTGACAGCGTGGACATCATCAACGGCCTCGCGGAACTGGCGCGGGAAAATGGCGTCGTGCTGGCCTCTCATGACGACGATACGGTCGAGAAGGCAGCCCTGCTGCACGGCCTGGGAGCTGCGATCAGCGAATTCCCGATCAATGTGGCGACAGCGGCCGAAGCCAAGCGGCTGGGATTGGCGACGGCTATGGGCGCGCCGAATGCGCTGCGAGGGTTGTCCTACTCCGGCAATCTTTCAGCCCGCGAGGCCTATGAGGCGGGCGTGCTGGATATCCTTGCCAGCGATTATCATCCCTCCGCCATCCTTCCGGCCGTTATCGCACTTGCCGAGATCGGCAAAGGCGGCCTCCCCGCCTC
This sequence comes from Rhizobium freirei PRF 81, assembly GCF_000359745.1. Lineage (GTDB taxonomy): Bacteria > Pseudomonadota > Alphaproteobacteria > Rhizobiales > Rhizobiaceae > Rhizobium > Rhizobium freirei. The sequence continues at coordinate 21,327 of NZ_AQHN01000013.1, read as the reverse complement.
GGTCGCATTGGCGAGCGCCAATCCCGCCAAGGCGCTCGGCCTCAGCGACCGCGGCCAGATCGCCGAAGGCCTGCGCGCCGATCTCGTGATTGCCGAGCGGGGCCGGGTGCCGCGCCTGCGCAGCACGATCCGCGGCGGCCGGATGGTGTGGTCCGACGGCTCGATAAGAGGCTTTTGAGCTCATCGGCGCAACTCGTCTCGAGAAAGGCCCTCAATGCTTGTGCGTTGCAAGGCGCGCTTCATTCGGACCATGTTAGCATGGTGCCTCGGCAGGGATGATGGAAGGTTTGCCCCGACGGCAGACCAGGATGTTTTGAGCACGGCGCAATTTTTCATTGCTCGACACAACCCAGAGCGGATAGCAAGCAGAAACAGCATCCAAAAGCAGCAGAACAATATCTGTCTTAACCAATTTTTTACGTTTAAATTGAAGAAAAGCCGCCCCCAATGTAAATAAGGCTGGGTAAATTATATCTCCGCCGGATCGCCACTTGAATACTGATATACTATCTCAAACTATGGCATTTACCGAGGACTATGCGGGGAAAATTCTTCCTGTCGCAATGATTTTGCTTGCCGCGGAATTTATTTTTCCGAAATCAAAATACACGTATATGTCGCATGCCCGCGGCGCGGTCTTCTGCGTCGCCAACATTATTATCACGAAGGTCAGCCTCACGCTTTTCTACAGGCTCTGGGAACGCATCGGCGTAAGGCCGCTATTCCACATTGATCTTAGGTTTTTATCGGAGTTTTCCAGCTTCTGGCTGCTACAGGCCCTGGGTGGGATCGTGGCGTCCCTGATCGTGCTGCAAGCCAGCGAGTTCTTCTATTACTGGTTTCATCGGCTTCAACACAGCAACAAATTCTTCTGGCGTTTCCATGCGGAGCATCATTCGCTCGAAGAGATGAGCGCATTCAACAGCAACCATCACTTCAGCGAGGAAATATTCCGGATCCCCTTCCTGATCATTCCGGTCTCGCTCTTGTTCAGTTTCGAGCAGGGATATGTCCCGTGGATCTGGGTATTCCTCGTCCGCTGGCAAGGCTATTTCGAGCACAGTTCGACGCGCCTGCACCTCGGCTGGATCCGCTATCTGTTTCCCGACAACCGCTATCATCGCGTTCATCATTCGGTCGAGCGGCAACACTTCAACAAGAATTTCGGCAGCGGATCCGCAATCTGGGACATATTGTTCGGCACGGCATATTACCCGAGAGCGGATGAATGGCCTGACGTCGGCCTGCCGAACAAGCGCGAGCCGCAGAATTTCAGAGAGTTTCTGCTTCGTCCTTTCCTGCGCGGCAAGATACAGCTGCATCCCGCACCCACGGGGAAGGAAGCCAGCCTCAACCCAGCGAGCGAATGATTTCCAGCTTGGGCGCGCATTTGATCAGGCAGCGTGACATCCGAAGACCACGCACCTTTAAAGTCAGGGCCGCTCCCCGGCGACGAGCCGGCGTTCGATCTCATCGATGACCGGCAGCAGATCGGCGACCGTGCCGATAATATAGTAGGCACCGTGTTTCCTGAGCACGCCGGATACATGCTCGCTGGCCACCGCCCGAAGTACCGTCATGGAGGCCGTCGGCGCCACAGATTGTGACGACATTGTCCGCTGCCTTGGCCGGCAGCGCGACCGAGTCCAGAAGGCCGGCACGCGCAAAAATGGATTTCGTGTTCGAGCTTTGCGCGTTTCCGCCGCTAATCGGGCTTCTGACAGTCCTCTTGCCACAAAACGATCTTGTCCGGGTCAACAGGACCGGCTCGCGAAAGGGGGTTCGCTCCTCGTAATTGGAACGCTTCCGCGCCCGGTCCTGCATTCCTCACAGGCCTAACCTGCTGGAGGCGGCGCTATTGCCCGCTGATTGCGGCAAGAGATTGGCTGTCGATAAGGAAATTCGAAAGGTCTTGAATTCAAGGCTCCTTCGGTTGGTCTGAGGCGTGCTTCCTGGCTTTTCGAGGAAAAAACAGGAATGCTCTCGTATCTTGCCGAACGGTTCCGGTCATTCCATCCCGGCGACCAGCAGTCCGGTGCTCAACTGCCTCTTTCACCCCCTCGGCCAATTAAGGCACGGCAGCCTCCACAACCGCATCTATCGCCATCCGCAGGCGTGCTTGGCACCGATAGGAATCGGCTGCGACAATAATCGATGGAGCGAGGCAAGGCCGGTCATCTCGGACGTATGGCCGAAGACCTCAACGATCGCGCCCGGAGCGCTCCTGCCGTTAACCATCTATTAAGATTTGGCGCCGCTCCGCAATGAGCCAAATTGACTTCACCGCCTGCAAAACTTAACAATTCGTTAACACCGTTCCTTTGGGCAAAGGCCTTTGTATGTTTTGCGTCGTACGGTCAGCCAGCCTCTTTTCCGTTGGCAAGAGCATTCTCTCCGCCTTGATTTTCGCAAGCACTGTGATCGCCTGGGAGGCAGGCGCCTCGGCGGCTCCAAGCCCGGTCATGTCGACAGGTTCGATCACCTCTCAGCCGATCGGACATTATGATTTTTGCCAGCGGCGGCCAGACGAATGCTCGATCCATCCGAGCGACCGGCGCCCCGTCAAGATCACCCAAAAGACCTGGGACGAGATTGTCGAGGTCAATGCCTCGGTCAACAAATGGGTCAAGCCCGTCAGCGATTTCGATCACTACGGCGTGGTGCAATATTGGAACTATCCCGACGATGGCATGGGCAATTGCGAGCATTACGCTCTCGAGAAGCGCCGCGAACTAATGGAAAAGGGCATATCGCTTGCCAATCTGCTCATCACCGTCGTGCGCCTTCCCGATGGCGAGGGCCACGCCGTCGTCACGGTGCGTACCGATCGCGGCGACTTCATTCTCGATAATCTGAGCGACCAGGTGAAAAACTGGACGCAGACGCCGTATCACTTTCTCAAGCGACAGGCGATCAACGACACCGGCCGTTGGGTCGACATCATCCAGAAGCCGACCGTCGTGGCGAGTGTGGTGAACTAGGCGGAGAGGCCGCTTTTGCGGCCTCTACCCGTGCAGCATGCGCGCCAGCACAGGCCTGATATGATCCTGGCCACCGAAGAAAACGGCAGCAACGACAATTCCCTGCCGCTCCTCGACCGGCGGTTCGTATTGCGTCGGGTTTTCGCCCGAACCGGCGATATGATCGCCGATATTCTTGAGGCGCATCGAGATCCAGCGGCTATCCGGCAGGCGGCTGCCGTCTTCCGGCGCTATCAGCTCGCCGGATTGTAGGCTCCGCTGGATCCCTCCTAGGCAAGCGTGGCGATGAGCGTTCGGACATTGCAATCCTGTTGTGACAGGAGCGAACCATTGCGGGGCCGAAGGCGGAAATTAGGGCCCATTTTAGCCCCGCATAGCAAACTGCCCTCGGCAAAACATGTGCCTGTCGAAGCCGTTCAAAGACGGTCAACCTAGGCTCTTGCCGCCTCGCCGATCCGCGTCGCCCACCACCGACGGCGCGATCGATCTGATCTCCAGCCGCACGCAGAAACCCTGATTGGTGTCGGAGAACGACACGCTTCCGCCGTGAATTTCAGCGGCCCGTTTGACCAGGTTCAAACCCAGGCCGGCACCGGACGAGCTGGTGTTGATGCGGCGGAATGGTTCGAAAACGCGATCGCGCTCTGATGGCGGTATGCCCGGACCTTGGTCGCAAACATCGATCGTACCGGCGGCGCCGACCTTGACGACGATCGCGCCCTTGCCACCGCCATGATCGATGGCGTTTCGAATGAGGTTCACCACCGCCATTTCGATCGTCGACGGCTGGATAACGAAGGCGGCCTCGTCCGCGCTGGGTTCGAAGTCGAAATCGTAGCCGACATCCATCGCAATCGGGGCAAGATCGGCGACGATGTTCTCGACCAGCACATTCAGGTCCCTCCGTTCCGCTCGCAATTCGACTACGCCTATGGCCTGCATCTCCAGGAGCTGATGCGCCACGCGCGAAAGACGATCGATATCGCCCCGAAGCTGCTGACTGACCTCCGCCTCTGGGAGGAGATCGGCGCGAGTTCTCGCGATTGCGATGGGCGTCCTCAGCTCATGAGCGGCGTCAGCGAGAAAACGATTGTGTCGATTATATCCTTCATCCAGCTTGGAAAGAGCATGGTTGAACGCGTCCACAAGAGGGATGATCTCATTTGGCACCTTCGAGCGGTCGAGGCGGGCCGAACGGGTTTCGAAGTCGATCGTCTGTGCCTTCGTCGCCGTTTCCACGAGCCCCTTCAATGATCGACCGACCGCCCGCGGCGTCACAAGCAAGGTCGCCACACCGGTGAGCGCCAGCATCGGGACGACGGCAATGAAGATGACGAAGACCATGGCTGGCAGGGCGTTGAGCCAGAGGGTTTCCCCGTCAGGACCTTTCGCAACATCGACATGGATGTTGATCCACACATTCAAACCCTCATTGGGAAACCCTCGTTCGGTCGCCACCGTGAATTGAAGCTTGCCAATCGGCGTATCCCGGTTTTCGACGGTGGCATGCGTTCCGTTGCCAACCTCCACCCTCGCTCGATCGATCGTCCGGGGAAAACCGTCCTTGAGAGGAGCTGCCGGTGCCTCTCCATATTGGAAGATGGAGCCATCGGCATCGCGGATGATGAACCATAGCTCCGGAAAGCGATGCTTCAGTTCCGTGACCTCCGGTGCCCCGATCACTTGCAGCCGGCCTTCGGCATCTCTCGCCACATGTTCCGCAACGACTCGGACAGCCTGTTCATTGGCATCCTCCAGCTCGGGATTGATGATCCAGATCCAGGCGACGAGAAGAAAGACAAAAAGAACCAGGAGAAATGCCTGCAATGTAATGAGGCGCTTTATCAGCCCCCATCGCAACGATCGGCTGCGCTCTGCCTTCATACCTTTGCCCGGATCAGATAGCCGATGTTTCGCACAGCTCTTATCTCGACCGCGGCTCCGGCGAGAACGAGCTTCTTTCGAATCCGCGAAATGTGAGCGTCCAGGGCATTCGATCCGATTTCGTCCTCCAAGGCATAGACGGCCTCGATCAGGTTCGACCTCGTGACGATACGGTTCGGACGGCGCATCAGGGCCTCCAACACCAGATACTCGCGGCGCGGAAAATCGATCACCGATCCCGCAATGGAGATTTCATTGCTCCGGGGATCGACGCTCAGATTTCCGAAATCCAGATATTTGTCAGAGAGCATGGGACCTCGCCTCTGGAGCGCCCGCAGCCGGGCAAGCAGTTCCTCGATCGCGAAGGGCTTGGCAAGATAGTCGTCGGCACCGCTGTCCAGCCCGTCGACGCGATGATCGACGCTGCCAAGCGCGGTCAGGACGAGAATCGGCACGGCATGCTTGCGTTGACGAAGCGCTGCGACGAGGTCAAGACCCTCGCCATCCGGCAGGCGGCGATCCAGCACGAGAACGTCGTAGCTGCCGACACGGGCCATGGCATCGGCATCGGCGATCGTGCGGACATGGTCTGCAAGCACATCGCGGCGCCTAAGCGCCTCGAGCAAAGCCTGAGCCATCTCTGGTTCGTCCTCAAGTAGCAAGATCCGCAATGGCCTCTCCATAAGGAGGATAGCGCCCTGCCATCCCCTTCCCCACTGACATGCCAAAGATTGCCGAAACATTACATGTGGACTTCCCGCATAGAGCGCAAGGCGGGATTCGAGCGATATTGCTTGGATGAAGATCCGGCATTCGAGGCGAGACCGAGGAGCGGTACGCCGAGTCTACGTTCACAATTTGGTCAGACTGCTTAAAAGTTGTTAAAGACTTGCCTTTCCACCTTTTGTTGGTCTAATCCAGCCACAAATCAAATCTACGGGTCGGGCGACAGATTCACCCGCCCGCCTTATTCGTTAACAACACCATCGCAATCCTCATGAGCCGCATTCCATCTTCCTTATCGCGCCGAACTTTCATTTTTGGTTCGCTGGCCGCTTCGGCTACGCTGGCCGGCTGTTCCACAGTGTCCGGTACGCAAGGAGCGCCCGACGAGCAAGCGCAGTCGCCGACCCCGCTGCCGGCCACTCCATCGCCCAAGCCCGCCGTCGAGCCGGAAATCACTCCCGGGGTCGCCTCCGCTCCCGCAGCCTCCCCTGAAATCGCGGCCCGTTATGCGCAGCTCCAGGATGGCGATTTCACGATTCCTGCAATTCCCTACCAGAAGATCGATCCGAAATATTATCGCCAGCAAGTCACGGACCCCACCGGCGAGCCTGCGGGCACCGTCGTCGTCGACACGGCTTCGCGCTTCCTCTACCTGGTACAGCCAGGCGGCAAGGCGATACGCTACGGTGTGGGGATCGGTCGCGAAGGCTTCGCCTGGAAGGGCGAAGGCACCATCCACTGGCGTCAGCATTGGCCTCGCTGGAAGCCGCCGTCTGATATGATTGCCCGCCAGCCGGGCCTTGCCAAATTCTCCGTCGCCAATGGCGGCATGGCGCCGGGATTGAAAAATCCGCTCGGAGCCCGCGCGCTTTACATTTTCCAAAACGGCAAGGACACGCTCTACCGCCTGCACGGCACGCCGGATTGGAAATCAATCGGCAAGGCAACGTCTTCCGGCTGCGTCAGGCTGATCAACCAGGATGCGATCGACCTTTACGAACGGGTTCCATACCATGCCCGGATCGTCGTCTATCAGACGCCCCTGCCCGGAACTACGGCCTGAGAATCTACCAACCATCGGACAGCCGGCGATCGCCGACCCGCCGCCTGTCTTGCCCGCATGTTGTCGCAACGGCGGATTCTCTTTGGAGAGCCTTACGCCTAGCGGCAAAGGTGTTCCTTCGCCCACTTAATGGTTCTTGTTGGGACCCTTGCCGGTGGTGAAGCTGCAGGTCTTGATCTTGCAGCTCGGCTCGTCACTCGTCGGGACGCTAGCGCTCGCCATAACACCCTGGCCGAGGCACGACATCGAATTCGAGACGGTTCGGTAGTACATCATCAGGCCCGGATGATGCGACGGGTATCTCAGGACTATCGAGTCTTCCTGTGACATCTTTTCGTGGACGGCAGAGCAAGTCATCGACTTGGAATCATGGGCCGACATGGCCGTGGCATTTGTGGAAATCATTCCGATTGCCGCAAGTATGATGATCATCTTCATGAGGGCTTCCTTTCCTCGGCACTGAACGGCGCTGGAAGATGACATATCCCTTCATTGGCATCACATTTATGACTGTGAGCCGGCTTCCTTTTCGCTGGACCGCAAGCGCAGCCGTGGCCGATTGCTGACGAATACATCACCCGACGCGGTCAAGCGGAAGACTGCCTCGGGCCACGCACCATCCGTTGCAGGGCGCGGGCCGAGCCGGATTTTCAATTGCTTCCGATGGAATAGAAAAGGCCCGGCGCACATACCGGGCCTAGTCTCGACGTGAAGGTTGAGCCAAATCGAATGGGATCAGAAAGTCCGTTCGAAACGCAGGATGCCTGAGAAGGAATCGTCACCCGGAAGATCGTAGTGAACGTAGGTCACTTCCGGCTCGATCAGCAGGTTCTTGACCGGATTGAACTTTACGTTCGTCGTCGCCTCGAAGATCTTGGAGTCGGTATAGGCGAGCTGGACGTTCCACTTCAGCTTGTCATTGATCGGCACGCCGACGCCGCCCCATACGGCCCAATCACCCCAGCCGCAATCTGCGCCATGAACGACACCGGAAGAGGTCGTGCAGGCCGAGACGTTCTGGTTCGATCCGGCATACTGGTTGAGCTTGTCGCCATTCGTGTTCCAGCCCCCCATCAGGAAGGCGGAAAACACGCCGAAATCGGCGTCGATACGAGCCTTGACGGCGCCCTCCTCGACGATGGAGTCATAGCCGCCAACGACGCGGAACTGCCAAGCGCCAGCCTTGTAGCCCAGACCGGCGACGACGTTCGGAGCATAATGGTTCGACTCCGACAATTGCCAGCTGCCGCCATAAGCGCTGGTTGTGGTTCCTGAATTGCTGTCTTCGAGCGAAATGACGCCGGTAAAGCCGGTGCCGCTGTCGTAGTTATACGTCAACTGATTGAGTTCGTACGGACCGTCATAAATGACGTCGTCCTGGATCACATCGCCGGCATAGCCGATGAACTGGTTGTACTGCGAGTCCGTCTTACCTACGGTGAAGCCGCCAAGAGTGATGTAGGCCCACAGGAGGTTGGTGCCGGTGGCGTTGCCGTCGTTCCAATCCCAGCGAACGATGGTCTCGGTCTTCAGCGGACCGTATTCGGTATCGGTCGCGGTGTTGAGGTTCAGCTCGGCGCGGGTATGCCACTTTGTGCCAAAGCTGCTGCTTCGATTATAAGGGTCCTTCCACTGCCCTTCAGTGCGCACCTTGCCGCCCACTCTGAGGCAGGTCTCTGTGCCGGGAATGAAGAAGTAGCCGGCGCCGAAAGCATCGCAAATGCGGACATATTCCAACGGTTCCGGCTCGGCGGCCACGATAGCGTCGGCTGCGTGGGCGCCGGATACGACGCTGAACGCAGCAGCGGAGCCTATAAGCAAGCTTTTGATGTCCATGGTAACTCCATTCGTCAAGTGAACTTGCGCGATGAACAAACCTGGGGGCCGCTCGACATCAAGTTCGGTGCCAATCTCGAAGCATGACGCTCCGCCTCCCAACGGCACGATGCTTTCGGGACAGGCCTTTTACAAGCAGCTAATGAAATGTGACGGAATGTGACGGCGCGTACACATGTTGTGTTGCTGAAACAGCGCAAATCTCCATCGGCAGCAAAGTCTTCGGTTGCCCGTTGACGACCAAGTCGCGGGTCCAGTGGCCGCAATATTCCGCGACGAAGGCCCTATTCGATCGCGGTGATCTCCAGCTCTTCATTGCCCAGGGTGACGAGATCGCCCGCCGCCTTGCCCATCAAGAGCCTTGCCACGGGAGAGACGTAGGAAATCGACCCGGCCTTGGGGTCGGCCTCGTCCTCGCCCACGATACGATATTTTTGAACGCGTCCGTCTTCGCGACTATAGGTCACCGTGCTACCGAAGGCGACAATATCCGTTGAAGCCGGGGCCGGCATGACTTCGGCAGTTCGGACCCTTTCGACGAGGTAGCGGACATCGCGCAAGGGAATGGCAGCCTGTCGCCGGCGCTCATTGACATCGTCGATGCCGCTCGTCGCCTCATAGGCCTCGCGCGCCTGCAGGAGCTGCCGCTCCAGCGCCTTCAATCCAGCCTCGGTCACAAGGTTCGGATGCGGTGAGATAGCCCGGTCCGGCAGCAGGGTTTCCGCAGCCGTTTCGGCGCTTTCTTCCTTCATGAAGGCTGTGCTCAATTTCAAACTCCATTTGGACGCGCTACGCTTTGATCGCGGATGGATATGTGCCTCATAAGCAAGCGAGGCGCATGGCCTCTCTGGAACAACGAGGATCGAATACCAAATCACTGCTATACCACAGACCCGACGGCAGCTGCGGAGAAAAGCTATGGCGAAGAAAACATCCAAGTCAGTGATGGAGACCGAGCCCCAACGGGCCGCATCGGAACCGAAACTGCTTTCAGGCGGCAATCCGCAGATCGCCAAAGGCTACGGCGACGAACCGGTGCAGGCTTACATCGCTGCCATGCCCGGCTGGAAAAGCGAGGTCGGCCGCCGCATCGACGCACTCATCGTCGAAACCGTTCCGGATGTACGCAAGGCGGTCAAATGGAATTCGCCGCTCTATGGCATCGGGGGCGACGGTTGGTTTCTCGGGATTCATTGCTTCGCGAAATATGTGAAGGTCGCCTTCTTCCGCGGCGTGTCGCTTCAACCTGTTCCACCGGGCGAGTCCAAAAGCGGGCAGACACGCTATCTCAACATTCACGAGGGCGATCCGATCAACGAGATACAGCTTGCCGATTGGGTGAGGCAGGCGAGCCAATTGCCCGGCGAGCGGATGTAGCGGCCAGCAGCCGGGACGCCGTTACGGACATTTCTTGGCATTCCCGGCACGATTGCGTAGCATCCGCCTGAAATTGCAATCATCCCGCGGGCCTGTCTGCCTGCATTTCTAACGCCGTGCAAAAGGTTCGCCATGCGTCGTCTCGACAAGGAGATGTTCCACTCGCTTTCGCTTCTGGGCATGGTCATGGGGCTGATCTTCTTCGCGGCTTCGCTGACACCCAGCCTCATGCCGCGCTCCTATCTCGTCCAGGGCGCGCTCTCCGGCGTCAGCGCGGGCGTTGGCTATATGATTGGCACGGCTCTGACATGGCTTTGGTTCTATCTCCAACTGCCGGCTCCAGATAAGTCGTTAAAACTGGCGCGATGGTCGATCGGTCTCGCCTGTCTGCTTCTTTGCCTGGCGGCGCTTTGGCACGCCACCTTCTGGCAGAACTCGATCCGTCTTTTATGGAAGATGCCGCCGATTGCTACCGCAGAGCCCTATTGGCTAGCCGCGGTGGCGGCCGGAACCTTTCTGGCGGTCTTTATCGTCGGGCGCCTGTTTCGGCTGGCCTGCCTGGTGTTTTCGACATGGCTTTCGCGGATCGTGCCAAGCCGGCTCTCGAAGGTCGTGGGTGCCTTGCTGGCCGTGGCGCTGTTCTGGTCAATCGGCCAAGGCATATTGCTTCGCCTTGCGCTCGACGCAGCCGACGCCTCCTTCCGGCAGGCTGATGCATTGATCGGGGATGACCAGCCGAGCCCGCGGGATGCGGCGAAAACCGGGAGCGCCGCCTCGCTCGTTACATGGCAGGGCCTTGGGCGGCAGGGACGGCACTTCATTGCATCCGGCCCGGCTGCAAGCGAGATTTCAGGCTTCTGGAATAGAAAGGCGCAGGAGCCGCTTCGCGTCTATGTCGGATTGAACAATGCCGAAACGAGCAAGGAGCGCGCGGCGCTCGCCTTGAAAGAGCTGATCCGGCAGGGCGCTTTCGATCGCTCGCTTCTGGTGATAGTCGTCCCGACCGGGACGGGCTGGGTAGATCCCGCCGCCATGGATACGCTCGAATATCTCCAGCATGGGGATGTCGCCAGTGTCGCTGTGCAATATTCCTATCTGGCGAGCTGGATGTCGCTTCTGTTCGAACCGGAGCAAGGCGAGGAAACGGCGGTCGACCTCTTCGATGCCGTCTACGGCTATTGGTCCAAGCTCCCGCGTGATAAACGCCCGAAGCTCTATCTGCATGGGTTGAGCCTCGGAGCGCTGAATTCGCAGCTCTCCCTCGATATCTACAATGTCATCGGCGATCCCGTGAACGGTGCTCTATGGAGTGGGCCTCCCTTCCGGAGCGCCAGATGGAAAGCGGCCACGGCAACGCGCGCTCAAGGCACCCCTGAATGGCTGCCGAAGTTTCGCGACGGGTCCGTCATCAGATTTGCGAACCAGGAGCATGCGCCCGACCAATACGCGGCGCTCTGGGGACCTCTTCGGGTCGTCTATCTGCAATATGCGAGCGATCCGGTCGTCTTCTTCGATGCCGCATCCGCCTTTCGCGAGCCGGAATGGATGAAAGCGCCACGCGGGCCGGATGTTTCGCCTCAGCTCACCTGGATACCCGTGGTGACGATGTTGCAGCTCCTCTTCGACATGATGATCGCCACGACATCGCCGGTCGGCTATGGGCACATATACGCGCCGCAGCACTATATCGATAGCTGGATATCCCTGACCGACGCCTCGATTGCGCCGCAGGATGTCACGCGGCTGAAATCGCTTTTCGCCTCGCGCTTTGGCATGGCGCTCTAAAACGTGAGCGAAGAAAAGACCGGCGGCGCGATCGATTGCGCCGCCGCACGGTGGCTATGCGCTGCCGGATTGCCGGTGTTCAACGGCAAAAGGCCGCCCGGTTTTCACCGGGCGGCCTTTTGCCAAATGCATTTGCTAGTGCGCGACCCTAAGCCGATACCCCTCGTTGAGATGATCGATGGCGACGCCATTGACCGTCACCGAATATTGGCCTCCCGCGGCGTCCTTAGAAACCGACACCTGGTATTTGCCGCTTGGCAAATCGAGATCCGCCGAGAACTTGTCCCACTTTGCCGGCAGCGCCGGCTTCACATGGAGATGACCGTTCTCGACGCGCACGCCAAGGATGCCCTCGATCGCCGTACGATAGAGCCAGCCGCCCGAGCCGGTGTACCAGCTCCAGCCGCCGCGACCTTTGAGGGCGCCTTCGCCATAGACGTCGCCGGCAATCACATAGGGCTCGACCCGGTAGACATCCGCCGCAGACTTATCGAGCGAATGATTGATCGGGTTGAGCATTTCGAAGCAACGCCAAGCATCTTCCGAGCGGCCCATGCGCGCAAAGGCGAGCGTGGTCCACACGGCGGCGTGCGTATACTGCCCGCCATTTTCGCGAACGCCCGGAGGATAGGCCTTGATGGCACCTGGATCGTTGGCCGGGTTGGTGAAGGGCGGTGTCAGCAAGCGGATGAACCCGCCTTCCTTGTCCGCGAGCTTTTCGAGGACGGCGTTCATCGCCATCTCGCTGCGCTCCGGATTGCCCTCGCCCGACAGAACACTCCACGACTGGGCGATGGAGTCGATCTTTGCCTGATCGGACTGGCTGGAGCCGAGCGGCGCGCCATTGTCGAAATAGCCGCGACGATAGTAATCGCCATCCCAGCCGGCGGTTTCGAGCGCTTCCTTCAGCTTGGTCAGATGTTCCGACCAGCGGCTGACACGCTGCGTATCGCCACGCGTCTCGGCATAACCGATGAACCGACGCAGGGCGCCCGCCAGGAACCAGCCGAGCCAGACGCTTTCGCCGCGGCCATCGATGCCGACGCGGTCCATCTTGTCGCACCAGTCGCCGCTCATCATCAGCGGCAGGCCCTTTACGCCGATGCGCTTGATTGCCAGGTCGAGGCCAAGGGCAGCATGCTCATAGAGCGATGCGTTCTCGGCGGAGACCCGCGGCACGAGGAACGCGTCATACTGGCCCGGGCTAAGCTCAGCCCCTTCGACGAAGGGCAGCATCTCGTCGAAGATCGCCGTGTCGCCCGTCGCCGTGCAATATTGGTCGACCGCATAGGCGAGCCAGACCGGATCGTCCGAAATATTCGTTCTGACGCCGGCGCCGCTGTCGGCCAGCCACCAGTGCTGGAAATCGCCCTTGGCAAACTGGCGACGGCCGGTATTGAGGATTTGCCTGCGGGCGATGTCAGGCGAATGTAGCAGGAAGGCGAGCGAATCCTGCAGCTGATCGCGCAGACCCCACGCGCCGCTCGACTGATAGAAGGCGGTGCGCGCCATGATGCGGCAGCTGAGCGTCTGATAGGGCAGCCAGTTGTTGACCATGAAGTCGAAGCGCTGATCGGGGGTCGAAACGCGTGCCTTGCCCGTAAACGTCGTCCAGTAGCTCTTGGTCTTGCCGAGCACTTCCTCGAAGCTGACGGAACGGATTTCGGCCATGAGCGCTGCCGATTCCTCGCGCGAGCCGGCATCGCCCATATAGAAGCAGATGGCGCGCTCCTCGCCCGGCTCGATCGTCAGATCGAAGGCCATGGCCGCTGCCGGATCGCCATCGAGTTCGATCACGTCGGACAGGCGCGAACCTGCCGAAACCTTGCGAGGCTGCTGGATCGTTCCATGGCGGCCGATGAACTCGCGGCGGCTGCCGGAGACGCTCGAGGGCTTTTCGCTCGCCGCAAACGACGCCACGCGCCCGCCAAAATCGACGCTGAACGGGTTGTTCGCGAAGATCACACCGCTCTCCCGATCGAATTCGGAGACGATGTATGGTTTGCTCTTGGTCGGATTGTTGCCGAGAATCCATTCGGCGTAGCCGTAGAGGCGAAGCTTGCGTGCCTCGCTTGCGGTGTTGCGAATGCGCAGCTGCGTCAGCTTGACCGGCTTTTCCATATGGAGCGTCTGGGTGACTTCCAGCGCGATCTCGTCCTGGGTCGTGGAGAAGACCGAATAACCCAGGCCGTGGCGAACCTCGAAGTTCGTATCCGAAGTCTGCGCCAGGGCAGCATAGGGAACGATGATCGAACCGCGATCGAGATCCTTCAAATAGAAGGCTTCGCCGGGCCTGTTGGTGACCATGTCGTTGGTCCAGGGCGTCAGCTGATGGTCACGGGAGTTCTGGCTCCAGGTGAAGGCCGCACCTTCGGCCGAGACATGGAAACCGAAGCTCTCATTGGCCATGATGTTGACCCACGGATGCGGCGTCTGTTCTCCGCCCGAAAGACGCACGACATATTCGCTGCCATCGGCTGCAAAACCGCCATAGCCGTTCCAGAACGTCAGATCGCTGCCGTCGCCGTTCGTCGGCGCGACCTTGCTGCGCGTCATTGTCGGCACGAGCGTGGAATCGCCCCACTGGCCAAGCAACGCCGGCGAGCCTGCGACGGAGCGGGCCCGTTCCAGCTGATCGTTCAGGCTGCCGTCCCGGCCACGCAGCACGATGCGCGAGGCCGCGATGATCGCATCATAGACTTCCGGAGTCGTCATATCCTTGCGGATCACATAGATGTTGCGCTGAATGCCGGCCGCCTCGCTTGCATGGCGCGCGCCATCGCAAAGCTGGTCGATCGTGCGCTGCATCTCAGAGGCGTCCTCGCCGGAGCGCTCGTTGAAGATCACGAGATCGACCTCGACGCCGCGCGATTGCAGGAAGCCCTGCGCACGCAGCAGTTCCTTGACGAGATCAGTGCCGAGCTCGTCGGTGATGCGCAGGGTCATGATCGGCGCGTCGCCGGAGAGCGTCGCTCCCCAAAGAACCGACTGGGACCGCAAGCCGTCGCGAACCGTCTGCTTGTCCGCGCGCAGCGACATCTCGGGGTAGACGATATAGCGCGCAAAGCGCTGATAGGCTGCCGCTTCCTTCGAATTGACGCCGATCTGGCGCAGCTGCTTCTGGGTTCGCGTCCAGGCCTGAACGAGGCCTTGAGCAAAGCTGTCGGGCTGGCGATAGTGCTCCACCGCCGTCTCGAGCTCTGCCCGGGTTCTTGCCGCCATGGTCCAGAAGACCAGGCTGATCTTCTTGCCAGCCGGAATGCGCACGATACGGCGCAGCGAGACGCAGGCATCCATGGTGAAGCCGTCCGTGCCCGAGAGCGTAGCACCTTCGTCAAAGGCTGCAGCTTCCGTCAAGGTGCGACCTCTTCCGAGGAACCGCATGCGGTCGGTTTCGAACTGGGTTGGGCCGTCGCCGCCGCTGCCGTCGACGACAAGCTGCGCGATCGCAACTTCCGGATCAGTGACGCCGCGCTTGCGGCGCTCGACGAAAATGGCGTCGCCACGGCTGGCAATCTCGGTATGCACGAACATGCGGGCGAAGACAGGATGGCCGGTATCGACGATATCGAGCGTGGCAACCGGCTCCATATAGGAGGTGACTTCGATCACTCGGTCTTCCGTGCCGGAGTTGGTGATCGTCAGACGGCGGCCTTCCGCGTCGTGATCGCTCGCGATGAAGACTTCCATTTCGCTGGTGAGTTCGCCGACAGTCTTGACGAACTCAGCCTTGTCGTCGCTGAAGGTGACGCGAACATGCTCGTTGGCGATGGAGCGCGGCTCGGCGGTGGCGGACCACCATTCATGCGATGCCGTGTCGCGCAGGAAGACGAAGGAACCCCAGCGGTCTTCGGTCGGATCGGCGCGCCAACGGTTGATGGACAGGTTGTTCCAGCGCGTATAGCCCGCGCCGGTCGCCGTCAGCATCGTCGAATAGCGGCCGTTGGACAGCAGCGACAACTCCCGCTCGCGCGATGCCGGATCCTCGACGCGACGCACTTCGGGGCGCATCAGGTCGCCCTGGATAGTTGCCGGAGCATCGGTCTCGTGCTTGGACGCCATGACCGGAATGTCGCGCGGCGCCTTTTCCTGCAGCAGCAGTTCGGCCGCCTCGATCACCGGATCGGCGTGGAAGAGTTCGCGCAGCAGCCCGTCGAAAGCGACGTTGGCGACGGCTGCGATCGACATGCCATGGTGGTGGGCATAGTAGTTATAGACGACCGCGCACTTCTTGCCTTCGGGCACACGGCTCGGCGTAAAATCGACGGCATCGTGGAAGCCGTACATACCGAGTGCGCCGACCGCCCTGAGCTTTTCGAGGTTCTCGAGTGCTGCCACCGGATTGTACTGGCTGGCGAGCAGCGAAGCGTAGGGCGCAATGACGGCATTCTGGCCAAGGCCGCGCTTCAGGCCGAGCGTCGGCACGCCGAAATTGCTGTACTGATAGTTCATCTGGTGGTCGCGGGCATTGAAGGCCGCTTCCGAGATGCCCCAGGGGATGCCAACACCAAGGTGCTTGGCATAATTCATCTGTTCCTGGACGATCAGATTGTTGGTCTGATTGAGGATGCCGCCCTGACGCTCCTGCATGACGAGCGGCGGCATGAGATATTCGAACATCGAGCCCGACCAGGAGACCAGCGCACCGCGGGGTCCCACAGGAACGACATGGCGTCCGAGCTTGTACCAGTGCTCGGTCGGCAGATCGCCCTTCGCGACTGCAAAGAGGCTGGTGAGGCGCGCTTCCGATGCCAGCAGGTCATAGCAGGCGGCATCGACCTCTTCGGTCTCGACGCGGAAACCGATCGACAGCAGGCGACGCTCCGGGCGGAAGAGGAAGCTGAAGTCCATCGCGAAGGCGATATTCCGGGCGCGACCGCCGACGGCGATCAGCCTTTCGGAGATGGCATCGATCTTCGCCTGATCGAGCGCGTTATCGACCAGATGAAGCTCGCAGGTTGCCACAAGCCTGCCGGCCCAGTAGACGACTTCCTCGCTCCGCGCGGTCTTGACCTCCTGGTCGAGATTGCCGGCAAGCTTGCCGATTTCGCGGGCGTCCTCCACCAGCCGCTCGACGGCGGCAAGAGTGAATTCCTTCTTCTGCTTGGCTGCGGCGAGCGTGTTTTCGAAGGTTGCAATCCGCTCATCGACGCGATCCCGAAGGTCGCGGCTCGTCTTGTTGTCATCCGCAAGCTCGGCAAGGACCTCGCGAAGAATGCCGACGATGTCACCGATCCCATCGAGACTGCCGTGAATCTGGGCGGTAGGTGCCTGTGCCCAGCCACGGCAGGCAGAGCCGACGGCAATCAGATGGCCGGCCAGGTTGCCGCTATCCACCGACGAGACATATTTGCGGCCGAGCGGCTTCAGCGTGTCGGTGTGATACCAGTTGAACAGGTGGCCGCGATATTTTTCGAGCTTCTCGGTGGTGTCGATCGTCTGTTCGATGCGCCTGACCGCTTCCTCGAACGAGATCCAACCGAATTGACGCGCCGAAATCACCGACAGAAGGTAGACGCCGATATTGGTCGGCGAGGTGCGCATGGCCACGACGGCATGCGGCGTCTGCTGGACGTTATCGGGCGGCAGGTAATGCTGGCCGGGCACGACGAAATTGTCGAAGTAGCGCCAGGTCCGGCGTGCAATCTTGCGAAGCTCGCTTCTGACCTTGTCGGGAACGACCAGCCGGTCTTCGGTCTCCGCCGTCTGGCTGACTATCCAGGCGATCATGGGTGACAGTACCCAGAGAATGATGAAGGGAACGCCGACCAGATAGGCGTTGTCGCCGGAATACAGGGCGAAGAGCAGCGCGAGAACCGCAAGCACGGGAGCGCGCCACATGACCTTGTAGTGACCAAGGATGGTGGTCTGCGCCGCGGCCTGGGCGCTTGCGGCGGTGCGCCATTGCAGCATCAGCTTGTGGCTGACGAAGAGACGATAGAGCGAGCGGAGGATGGCATCGGCCATGACGCATGCGCTGTCGGCAATGAAGACGACACGCAACGCGACCTGGGCATTGGCATTCTGGATGTCGGTCCAGACCATATGCAGATGCGCGCCCAGGATGATGTCGCTCGTGCGGGGAATGATGCCGTTGATCAAAGACAGCGTCGGCGCCACGAACAGGCTGAAGATCAGCACGATCTGCCAGAGGAGCGCACCGAGCGGGCTCATCCAGTACCAGCCGAGCGCAGACGCCAGGAACCAGGCGATCGGCGTCAGTGAACGGCGCAGATTGTCGGCCATCTTCCAGCGGCCGAGCGCAGTGACGCCACGCTTCGGATTGAAGATATAGGGAAGCAATTGCCAGTCGCCGCGAGCCCAGCGATGCTGGCGCGAGACTTCCACTTCGTAGCGGATCGGGAAATCCTCGACGAGTTCGCAGTCGGTCACCAGGGCGCAGCGCGCCATCGAGCCTTCGAGCAAGTCATGGCTCAGCACCGAGTTTTCCGCGATCCTGCCCTTGAGCGAGGCTTCGAAGGCGTCGACGTGATAGAGGCCCTTACCCGTAAAGGTGCCTTCGCCCGTGATATCCTGATAGACGTCGGAGACGGCGAAGACGTAAGGGTCGAGGCCGCGATTGACCGAGAAGATGCGCTGGAAGGCCGAGGCATCCTTGCCCGTCGTCAGCGACGGCGTCACGCGCGGCTGTAGCACGCTGTAACCATCGACGACGCGCTGGCTCTTGGCATCGAAAACCGGGCGGTTGATCGGATGATGCAGCTTGCCGACGAGCTTCGTCACCGTGTCGCGAATGATGCGCGTATCGCTGTCCAAGGTCATGACGTACTTCACGTCCTGCGGCACGGTATCGGCGCCGGGAAGGAAGGTCGTATTCGGATCGCCGCGCAGCAGCATGTTCAATTCATGCAGCTTGCCGCGCTTGCGCTCCCAGCCCATCCAGGCGCCTTCGGCCTCATTGTAGAGGCGGCGGCGGTGCAGGAGGTAGAAGCGCTGCTTGCCGTTCTCGGCATAGCGCGCATCCAGATTGGCCATCTGGCGACGTGCGTAGTCGAGAACTTCGAGATCGCGGGCGTTCTGTTCTTCCTGGCTGTCGGGCCAGTCGCTGAGCAGGGCGTAGTAGATCTCACCGCGGGGATTGGCGAGATAATGAACTTCGAGATTGCGAAGCAGTTCATCCACATGCTCGCGCTTGCCGATGAGGCTCGGAATGGTGACCAGCGTGCGCGCCTCTGCCGGCAGACCCTTCTTGAATTCGTAACCGATCAGGCGATCGGGGGCGATGAAGAATGTGGCGAAAAAGTTAAAGAGGCCTGTCGCGCCTTCCGAGGCCGGAAGCGCGAATGCCAGCAAAAGAACGATCGTCGCAAAAAGAGGGATGCCCGTGCTGACGAAAACAGCGCCGACGGCGATCAGCGCCAGCAGCGTGAGGGTGAGCACAGGTACGGCGATCGCGAGCCAGTTCAACCGGCGGATCGCCCGCATGAACCGCACGCCAAGCGGCTTGCGGAAGCCGATCTCCGCCTCGAGCGCGGGGCGTCCTGCGCCAACCAGGAAATAGCCGACATTGGTGGCGGCAGCCGGAGCATCCTTGCCACTGGCGCTTGCGCGTTCGGCAAGCTTGATCGCTGCCTCGGCGATATCGAGTTCCGTCTTCTCGCTGCGCTTTGCGAGCTTTTCGATCTGGCGGCGATAGGAATTGCGCGAGCCGGAGTCGAGTTCGGCATAATCGGTCTGCTTCCACAGAAGCTTGTCGATCTTGCTGACCTCTTCGACCCAGGTCGACCAATCGGTATCGTTGATTTCCCTGAGGCTCTTGATGATGCTGCCCATCAGCGTATTGGCAGCCGCAAGCCGGCCCTGCTCGACCGACATGACGGTTTCGGCGTCGGCACCGTTGGCGGCAAGTTTTGCTTCCAGCCAGCCGAGCGCGGCCTCTGTCGGCTCAAGGGCGTTGCGCAGGCGGTAATGCAGCTGGGTAACGAAGGTCGAATCGCCAAGATTCGCAGCCAATGTCTCAAGGAATTCGACGGATTTGGCGTCACCGAGCGCAATTGCCTTATTGGCCGCATCGTTGGCGATGCCGCGCATCTCTCGGCTCTTGTCGATCCGCGTCGCGACGCGCCTGAGATTGTCGATCAGCACGTAGCGAACGAGCGACGGCAGCGCCCAAAGCTCGCCGATATGCAGGGTCTGCCTGTCCTGGAAGCCCTCGGTCACGGCCGCCATGCCGGCATTGCTGATATTGCTGTGCGCATGGGCCATGTAGAGCCAGGCAAGCGCCAGGGTGCGCGGAATGTCGATGCCATCGAGCTTGATGGTGCGCAGCTCGCGATAGAATTTCTTCGGGAAGTCGCGGCGGACTTCCTGAATGGCTTCCTCGACGATGTAATGGTTGTCGAGCAGCCATTCGGTCGCCGGCGTGATGCTTTCGCCCGCATCGACATCTGCCGCTGCGGATTTGTAGACCCGCAGGATCTCGCTCTCGTTTTCGCGATGTCTTTGGAAGAAATCGAAATTTTCGAAGCTCGTGACATCAAGCTGCCGGCTCTCGGCAAACTGCGTTGCCTTCGCCCGCAGCTGATCGTTGGATAAAAGAGTAGAGCGGATTCCGAAGTCGAGATCCGTGTGAGGCGATTTGGCCTGTGCGGTCGAACCGCCCGCTAGATTTTGAGGCACCATAGCATCTGCTCTTCTATTGAGATCATTATCGAGATCATATCCGACCGTGTATTCTAACCAAACAAGGTGCGCAGTTGGGAGCTAGCGTTTCGTGTTCGGGTTCTTCATGGGGTTTGAAGGGAAATAGCTAAGTTCAGACATGAGATGTTGGAAACAGTTAACGCTTCTCAATAGCGGCTGCAAAATGAACGAGCGATTAATCAAGATATTTATTTAACAGCAGGAATGAGGAGTTGGCTGCTGCGGCCTGCCGGGCACCGCTTCACAGGCCGTACTCTCAACCACTGGCGCGCGTAGCATGCCGGCACTCTTGCGGTCCGATCCTGGCACAGACATGGAAAAGGCCCCGGAAGGGGCCTTTTGCAATTGCATCTCATGTCATCGGCAGGCTCTGGAGCCTGACGATTGGGAAACCGGCTCAGGCTCAGGCCCTGTACGTCTGCACGGCGCCGGGCAGCTTGCTCCACTGCGCATACCAGCCGTTGAACAGCTTGAACTGCGCCTCGACATAGCCGCGCTGGCTCTCCGACAGCACATCGCTCGCATTGAAATGCAGCGTATATTCCGCATCGCCCTTTAGCACCATCATGTGCTTGAAGTAGAGCACCAGATCCGGACCCTCGTCGAAGGACGACAGCACCGCCAGCGCCTGCTCCAGCTCCAGCGCCCGCTGACGCGCATCGGCGTCGCCCGCAGCCGCCGCCTGGGCAAGCTTGCACAGATGGATGACTTCCTTCGGCAGCACGTTGCCGATGCCGGTGATCGCGCCCGTCGCACCGCAATTGACGAAGCCGTGGAACACCGCCGTGTCGACGCCGATCATCAGCGAGACCTCGTCGTCGCGGCTGGTGATGTTCTCGGCCGCATAGCGCATGTCGGCCGCACCGCCGAACTCCTTGAAGCCGACGAGATTGCCATGCTCGGCCCTCAGCGCGAAGAATAGGTCGGCGCGGGTGGCAAAGCCGTAATAGGGGCTGTTGTAGATCACGGCCGGAAGATCGGGGGCCGCCGACAGGATCGCCTTGAAATGTT
>NZ_AQHN01000012.1 GCF_000359745.1 Rhizobium freirei PRF 81 | reverse complement strand
CCTTGTATTCAACTTGTCGACAAGAAATATGCAGCGAAGCAAATTTGCACCCGCCTGGATACGGTCATCGGTTTCATCGAAAATCAAGCACCCGGAAACGGAAGCGCCACCGTCATCGCCCACGAGTATTCCTTTGGCCAGGGCTCGATCTGCTAGAGCCTCCGGCGCTGCGGTGCGATTTACGCACGACCCCTTATTCCATCACGATGCCAAACTGGTCGCTGCCAGCGCCAGGACGGCATAGCGGCCGACCTTGGCAATGGCGACCAGCAAGAGAAACGTCGGCAACGGCTCGCGCAAGGCGCCTGCAACGACGGTGATCGGATCGCCTACGACCGGAAGCCAACTTGCCAGCAGCGACCATCGCCCGTAGCGGCGATACCAGCTCTGTGCCCGCGCCATGGCACTTTCACCGACCGGGAACCACCGCCGATGCCGAAAGCGTTCGATCCAGCGCCCGAGGCCCCAATTCACCAGCGAGCCAAATACATTGCCTAAGCTCGCGACGGCAACAAGCGCGGCGGCCGGATAGGACTCGGTCAGCAGCATGCCGACAAGCACGGCTTCGGACTGCATGGGCAGGATCGTTGCCGCGGCGAAGGCTGCCAGAAACAGGCCGAAATAGGCGGCAAGATCGAACATGGTTCAGGAATATCCGGCGGTTTTTCGTCCAGAATGCAAAAGCCCGCGCCGGTAAGGCGCGAGCTTTTTGAGAACTGGCCCTGCTTAACGACGTGCGCCGAACGGGCGGAGCGTCATATGGCGATTGACGTCTTTGTAAAGCAGGTAGCGGAACGGGCCTGGGCCGCCAGCGTAGCATGCCTGCGGGCAGAAAGCGCGCAGCCACATGAAGTCGCCGGCTTCCACCTCGACCCAATCCTGGTTCAGGCGATAGACGGCCTTGCCTTGCAGCACGTAGAGGCCGTGCTCCATGACATGAGTTTCGGCAAAGGGAATGACGGCGCCCGGCTGCAAGGTGACGATCGTCACATGCATGTCGTGACGCAGATCGGACGGATCGACGAAACGGGTCGTCGCCCAACGCCCTTCGGTGCCGGGCATGGTTGCGGGCGCGATATCTTTCTCGTTGAGGATCAGCGGCTCCGGATGATCCAATCCTTCAACGGCCTCATAGGCCTTGCGGATCCAGTGGAACCGGGCATGGCTGCCGGAGCGGTTGTGGAGCGACCATTTCAGGCCTGGCGGCAGAAAGGCATAGCCGCCCGGCTGGAGAACGTGCTTGCCGGCCGGCAGCGTCAGCTCGATCTCGCCATCGACGACGAAGAGCACGCCTTCGGCTTCCGGATCCTGTTCCGGCCGATCGCTGCCGCCGCCCGGCGCCACTTCCATGACATATTGCGAAAAGGTCTCGGCAAAGCCGGAGAGCGGGCGGGCGATTACCCAGCAGCGCGTATCGTTCCAGAAGGGCAGAAAGCTGGTGACGATATCCTGCATGACCCCTTTGGGAATGACCGCATAGGCTTCGGTGAAGACGGCTCGCCCCGTCAGGAGATCGCTCTGCGGCGGATGGCCGCCAAGAGAGGAATAATAGATTTTTTGCATCGTCTCGCCCTTCGTTCTCAGTATTTCCCGGGAGGCGCCAGCATTTACCTCCATCGCACTATTGGATGGCCGTAAAGCCTTAATACTGCGTCACTTCGCTCCCGCCTTTTCCAACAATGCCGCGATCTTGTCGTAACTGCGGCCACGAGCATGCTGCAACGGTGTCACACCTTCATGATCAGCGATATTGACATTCGCCCCAGCGCTGATCAGCAGCTCAACGATTCGCAGATGGCGAAGACCTCCGTCGCTGAGGATAATGGCCTCCAGCAGGGCCGTCCAGCCGAGCCGATTGACGTGGTCGACATTGATGCCCGCCTTGATCAGCGTATCGACCGTCTCGACATGACCGCGCTCCGATGCCGGAATGAGCGCCGTGCCGCCATAACGGTTTACGCTCGCAAGGTCCGCCCCGTGGGCAAGCGTGAGCTTGAGGATTTCGAGATGGCCGCGGGCGCCCGAATAGAGATAGGGGCTGTCCTGAATATCGTCCTTGGCATTGACGTTGGCGCCGGCCTCGATCAGCGCGCGTGCGGCATTTACCTTGTTGCCGTGCGTGGCGACCAGCAAAGCGGTCGCGCCGCTCTCGTCCCGCGCATCGATATTCGCGCCGCCCGCGAGAAGCCGCCGGATAGCCGCAACATCGTCCACAGCAGCCGCATTGTGCAATCGAAGATCCATGGAGTTACCACTAGCAAGAAGAGGAAGGTAAAGAATAGCGAGGAGGAGCCATGCGGAGAGCAAGGCCAGCTTCCATAGGTGCCGCCGCGTTGGCCTGCCAAGAACAGAGCCGGCAATAGGCCACGGCAGCACAAATCGAATATCCCAATCCCGGTTCATTCGGTATGAACGCTCTCGGTTGACGATCGGTTAGGCGCAGTTGCGGCGCGGCATTTCCTTGACGCGAGGATAATCATAGGCGTTGACCTTGGACGTCGTATAGCCTGCGCCGACGAGCGCTTCCGCAAGCTTGATGGCGGCCGTGACGCCGTCGATAACCGGTACGCCGGTTGTCGCCTGCAGCCGGTCGCAAAGGGAAGACATGCCCGCGCAGCCGAGAATGATAGCTTCGGCGCGATCTTCGCGCTTGGCTCTTTCGATCTCAGCGACCAGCAGCCGCTCAGCCTCGACAGGATCCTCCTCCAGACCAAGAACCGGCAGATCGATGGCACGTACATTGCGGCAATGGCGCTCGGCACCATAGTCGCTCACCAGATCCTCGATGATCGGGATGGAGCGCGGCAGCGTGGTGATAATCGAGAAGCGGCGGCTGATGGTCATGGCCACCTGTACGGCCGCCTGGCAGATGCCGACGACAGGCCCGCGCGCCACTTCACGCGCCGCGTGAAGGCCGGGATCGTCGAAGCAGGCAACGACATAGGCATCGACCCCGAGCATCTCGCCCTTGAGGATTTCGGCAAGCATTCCCGGCACGGCCGCGGCCTCATCCGCACCGCCTTCGATGCTGACGGGGGTGTCGAGCGGGTTCACCGCCGATACTTTGGTGTCCTGCTGCTTGACCCTTAATGCGCTGTCCAGCGCCTGTGACGTCATGGAAGCCGTGGAATTGGGATTGATGAGACGAATATGCATGAGAGGGACCTTTCATCCATCCTTAGTCGCGCGACGGCTTGATGAAATCGGTGATTGGCGGAGCCTTGAGGACGAACTGGCGATCCGAAACGATGTAGTTGTCGGCATGCAGGCGAGCAATCGGCTGATAATGTTCCGGGTCCACATAGTGACCCTCGGCGTCGAGGCAATTGCGCCGCACATGCATGTGGACGACTTCGCCCAGCACCAGTGTGCGGCGTGGATAGTCGATCAGGCGTTCGACGCGGCATTCGAAGACGCAGGGAGCCTCCTGGACGAAGGACGCATCGATCTTGCGGCAGGTGGACGGCGTGAGACCGGCCATGGCGAGTTCATCGAATTCGCTGTCGAAGCCCAGGCCGCAGATCAGCATCTGCTGCGAGATCCCCATGTCGACCATGTTGACCACGAATTCCTCGGTCCGCCTTATATTGGCGAGCGTGTCCTTCTCCTCGCCATTCAGGCGCGGCTGTATGCCCAGCACCACGATCGGCGGATCGTGCGAGAAGACATTGAAGAAGCTCATCGGCGCCGCATTGTTATGACCGGCGGACGAACGCGTCGTGACCAGCGCGATCGGCCGAGGTCCGATGAAGTTCGTCAGAAGCCGATAACGGCTCTGAGGCTCAAGTTCGGCAAAGTCGAATTCCATTGCGCATCCTGCGAGTTCATTATGATTGACAATGTCATTCCATATTGTCGACAATTCTGCAATCAAAAACCGATTGTTGTGATTGACTTTTCCCTTCGCTTCACGCTTCTCTAGCCGCAACGAGGAGTGAGATTCATGAGCGACCAAACAGGGGTCTCTGTTCAGCAGATTGTCGAGAAAGTCTGGCTGTCTATCGCCGAGCGACGGCTGAGACCCGGTGTCCAGCTCAAGGAAGAGCAGATGGCCGCCATCTTCAACGTAAGCCGCGCGCGCATTCGCCAGGCCCTGGCATTGCTGCAGCGCGACGGTCTCGTCGGCATCATCCCCAATCGCGGCGCCTTCGTGTGCAAGCCTTCCGTTGAGGAGGCCCGCGATGTCTTCTTCGTTCGTCGCACTGTCGAGCGCTGCGTGGTCGAGCGACTTTGCAAGGGGGTTTCCAAGGCCGACATCAAGCGCCTGCGCGACCATGTCGCCAAGGAGCGGATCGCCAATACGCAGGACATCACCACCGATATCATCAAGCTTTCCGGCGGCTTCCATCTGCTGCTGGCGGAGACGGTCGGCTCGGACTTCCTGTTTGCCACCATGCGCGATCTGATCTCCCGCTCCTCGCTGATCACGGCCGTCTACCGCAACACCAACCGTTTCAATTGCGGTCCCGACGAACATGCCGAGATCGTCGAGGCCATTGTCAACAACGATGCGGACAGGGCCACTCATCTGATGGCTCACCACCTCGAGCACGTCGAATCGGAACTCGACCTGACCGAGATCCGCGACCTCTCCCACGACCTGCGTGCCGCCCTGGCCTGAGCCGGCCGAGGCATCCGCCTCGATCACGCGTCCGTCACGAGATGGCAGGCCACCCTCGTTCCATTCGAGAGCCTGCGAACCTCAGGCACCTCCGCCGAACACCTCACGGTGGCAAGCGGGCACCTCGGATGGAAGGTGCAGCCCGATGGTGGCTTCAGGGGGCTAGGTACCTCGCCGCCCACCAGTTCCTGATCGCGTTTGGGGGCGTCGATGCTGGGGATGGTTTGCAGCAGAAGCTGGGTATAGGGGTGGCGCGGGCGAGCGAAGAGTTCTTCCGTATCCCCCTCCTCGACGATCCGCCCCAGATACATCACGGCGATGCGGTCGGACATGTGCCGCACGACGCTCATGTCGTGGCTGATGAAGAGATAGGTCAGGCCCAATTCGTCCTGCAGCCGCCGCATGAGGTTCAGCACCTGCGCCTGCACCGAGACGTCGAGTGCGGATGTCGGTTCGTCGCAGACGAGAAATTCCGGCTCGCTGGCAAGCGCGCGGGCAATGGAGATGCGCTGGCGCTGCCCGCCGGAAAATTCATGCGGAAACTTCTCGCCGTCGGAAACGGAAAGACCGACGGTCACCAGCAATTCCTCGACCCGCTCGGTAATCTCGGCCGCGGTGTTGCGCAGCTTCAACTCGCGCAGCGGCTCGGCGATGATGTTCTTCACCCGCCAGCGCGGATTGAGCGAAGCATAGGGATCCTGAAAGATCATCTGGGCAGAGAGCGGCGCGCCGCTGCGTCCCGGCGCAAAGCGGACTTCGCCGCCCGTCGGAGCGTAAAGCCCGGTCACGAGCCTTGCCACCGTCGATTTGCCGCAGCCGCTTTCGCCGACGATGCTGAGGCAACCGCCGGCAGGCACGGTAAAGCTGATGTCGTTGACCGCCTGAAGAAACTGGCGCGGTTTGCGTTCCACGACGCGGTTGAGCCAGGGGGCGGACACGTCGAACGTCTTGACCAGTCCATCGACGGTCAGAGCCGCTGTATTTCGAGAGGAAGTCGTCATACGGTGCCTCCCGCGTTGAGCCAGCAGGCGCTCGCGCCATCGCCGGCCGGGATCAATTCTGGCCGCTCGCGCCGGCAGCGCGGACCGGCGGATTTGCAACGCGGATTGAAAGCGCATCCTTGCGGAAGGGCATCCAGCCGGGGCATCGAGCCATCGATCTGATTGAGCTTTGCCACGCGCGCGCCAAGTGATGGAATCGAGGCCATCAGGCCTTGCGTATAGGGATGGCGCGGTGCGTGAAGCACCTGTTCCACCGGGCCGATCTCGATCAGCCGGCCAGCATACAATACCGCCACGCGGTCCGCCGCCTCGGCGATGACGCCCATATCGTGCGTCACCAGCATCACGGCTGCCTGCTTCTCCTTGCACAGCCGACGGAGCAGCGAGATGATCTGCGCCTGGATCGACACGTCGAGCGCCGTGGTAGGCTCGTCGGCAATGATCAGTTTCGGCGAGGCCGCAAGCGCAAGGGCAATCACCACGCGCTGGCGCATGCCGCCGGAGAACTGGTGCGGATAGTGATTGACCCGCTCCTCCGGCGAGGGAATGCCGACATCCCGCAATAGCTGGACGGCGCGCGCCTTTGCCTCGGCCTTGCCGAGCGACAGATGCTGCCGGATCGTTTCCGAAAGCTGCGCACCGACGGTGAACAGCGGATTGAGCGAGGTCAGCGGATCCTGGAAGATCGCACCAATTTCGCGGCCGCGCACACGCTCCATCGCCCGGTCGTCCAGCGTATCGATCCGTTGCTTGCCGAGCCAGATTTCGCCACCGGCAATGCGGCCGGGACGCTCGAGGAGCCCCTGAATGGCAAGCCCGGTCATGGATTTGCCCGCGCCGGACTCCCCGACGACGCCGAGGATTTCGCCGGCCCGGATGGACAGGCTTATGTCCGACAGCGCCGTGACCGTGCCCCGCCGGTTCGGAAACTCGACCTTGAGATTACGGACATCGATGACCGGCTGTTGCGCCTCAACCATGGCTCTCCACCTCGATCGGATAGCTGGGCGGGAAGATCTCCGACACAGGCGGATGGTTCCAGCTGCGCTCGGGATACTTGGCGATCAGCCCATCATATTGCGCTTGCGCCTGGACGCGCGCCTTTTCCATGTCGAAGCCGGCCAGCTTGCGGTCCAGCATCGAGACGCGACCATCGACGAAGACAGCGCGCGTCACCTTACCGGAACCGCCGACGACCAGTGTCGTGATCGGATCGACCGATGGCGCCATGATGGCGTCGTCCAGACTGAAGACGGCGATGTCGGCACGGGCTCCGGCCGACAGATGGCCGAGATCCGAGCGACCGAGCGCCTTGGCGCCGCCGAGCGTTGCCGCATCGAACAGATCGGCTGAGCGTACGCGGTCCGGCGCATGATCGCTGATGCGGCAGGTGATGAGGCCTGTAAGCAAGTTCATCAGCATGTCCGGCGGCGTCGTATCCGTGCCCATGGCGATGTTGATGCCGCGCTTGCGGCAGCTGGAGAAGGAATTGAGGATCGAGCCGCTGCGCGCTGAAACCAACGGACAATGCACGATGGAAACGCCGTTTTCGGCATAGAGCCCAAGATCTTCTTCCGTGGCATTCGTCGCATGAGGCGCAATCATCCGGTCGCTCAGCAGCTTGTGCTTGGCGAGCCAGACGGGAGCGGTCGAGCCATGCAACATGCGCACCGTGTCAACTTCCATCGTGCCCTGCGCCATGTGCAGGCGGAACTTGCAGCCGAGATCGCGCGCGGCCGCATCGGTGCGCTGCAGAAGGGCAAGCGTCGAGGTCTCCACCCGATCCGGCGCCAGGAGGCCGCGCACGAGATCGCCGTGCCGGCCATTCTGCCGCTCGATATAGGCGATCGCATCCTTCAGGCCCTGAAATCCGCGCTTTTCGTCGAAAACCGGAACCATCTTGCCCGGCGCTTCCAGAACCATGCCGCCCGAACGATAGGCGGGGCTCAGATAGACGCGCAGGCCAAGATCGCCGGCAGCATCGGCGGCAGCATCGAACTCGGCAACGGTCTCGCCCCATTCGCGATAGAACAGCGAGGCGATCGGAGCCGCAGTGGTGATGCCGTTCAGCAGGAGCTGACCGAAGGCAAAACGCTTCTGGAAAGCCAGCTCTTCTTGGCTATACATCTCGTAGGGACCGGCTTCCACATAGCTGCGCGGCCAGACGCGTCCCTTGGCCCAGCCGGGATGGCAGTCGATACCGAGGATGGTGGTATCCAGATCGGACAGCGCGTCGAGGTCGATCAAGCCGGGGCTGATCACGGAATTGCCGAAATCGATGCGACGCGCGACTTCGCCGGGGAAGTTGTGGCCGACGAAGAGAATGGCTCCGCTTTCGAACACGACCTGGCCGTTGCGGAGCAGCCTATGGCTGC
This sequence comes from Rhizobium freirei PRF 81, assembly GCF_000359745.1. Lineage (GTDB taxonomy): Bacteria > Pseudomonadota > Alphaproteobacteria > Rhizobiales > Rhizobiaceae > Rhizobium > Rhizobium freirei. The sequence goes on along the minus strand of NZ_AQHN01000012.1, from coordinate 37,423 downwards.
CTTCCTTGTGGCCGACGACCCAGCTGGCGGTGATCAAGGTGCGCCCTTCCGGGCGCTGACCGAGCGAGAGGTTTTCCATTGCATGTGCCATCAGGGCATCTCCACCACGGCCTGACCACCGCGAGCCGTCACGCGGCCACCCTTGACCACGAGCGGGCGCGGCGCGATGTCGACGACAGCGTGAGCGAGCGTTTCGCCGGCCAGCAGGGTGAAATCGGCATCGCAGCCGACCTTCAGGCCGTAATTCTCGATCTGCATGACGTCAGCGCCGCCCTGCGACACAACATGGAGGACATGCTCCAGATCGCGGTCGGAGCGCAGTCCGTTCTTCATGCCGATGACCTGGGCGCGATCGAGCATGTCCGGGTGGCCCCAAGGACCCCAGGTATCGCGGATGCCGTCACAGCCGCCGCCGACGCGCACGCCTGCTTCCTTGAGCCGCAAGATCGACGGCACGGCCGCCGAAGGCGCGCCGGTGGTGAGGATTGCAATATCCAGCTTTGCGATTTCCTCGATCAGCTTGCCGACGCGCAGATAGTCGTTCATGCCGAGTGCGAAGGCATGGCTGATCGCCACCTTGCCCTGCATGCCGTTGGCGCGGATGCGCTCGAACATCAGCTCCATGGTGAAGGCACCGAGCTCGCCGGCTTCGTGCAGGTGGATGTCGATCGGAACGCCGTGCTTGGTGGCAAGGGCGAACAGGATGTCGAGCTGGCCCCTGGGATCGCGGTCGATGCCGCAAGGATCGATGCCGCCCAGGACTTCACAGCCCTGGCGCAGAGCTTCGTCGAGCAATTCCACAGTTCCGGGCATGACCATCACGCCGGACTGCGGGAAAGCGACGATTTCGATATCGATGATGCCCTTGAGCTTCTCGCGGGTTTCCCAAACGCCTTCGACGAGCCGCAAGCCGTGAGTGGGATCGATGTCGACGTGGCTGCGGATATGCGTGCCGCCATGCGCCGCAAGGCCGATAGCGTGGCGCATGGACTGGCGATGCGGATCGATACCGATTTCCAGACGATGCTCGCGCTCGAAATCGATACGTTCGCGCAGGACAGCGGCACGATTATTGACATGCCACGGCATGCCCCAGGTGGTCTTGTCGAGATGGGTATGGGCATCGATCAGGCCTGGCGCGGCGATCGCGTTGCCGCCATCCTCGACCGGCATGCCCGGCTCGGCTTCGAACTTTCCAAAGCCTGCAATCTTTCCGTCGCGGATGAGGATATCGCAGGTCTCTCCAGCCATTGGCCTGACATTACGGAGCAGAAGATCGTTCATGAACTTACCTCAGTTTGGGATTAAGGGCATCGCGCAGCCAATCGCCGAGCAAATTGACGGCCACGACAAGCAGGCAAAGCTGGATGACCGGGAAGAGCACGATCCACCAGGAACCGGCGAACAGGAACTGGTTACCGATGCGGATGAGCGTGCCGAGCGAGGGCTGGCTCGGCGGCATGCCGATGCCAAGGAAGGACAGCGTCGCTTCGGTGAGGATCGCCATGCCGAAATTGAGCGTCGCCGCAACCATGATCGGCGTCAGCGTGTTCGGCAGAATGTGCTTTGCCATGATGCGCCGGGCGGGCACGCCGATCAGCCTTGCCGCCTGTACATAATCCTTGCCGGCCTCGACGATCGCCTGTGCACGCACCGTGCGGGCATATTGCACCCAGCTCGACAGCGCGATGGCAAAGACAAGCACGGCAGACGCACCGATCTCCCGCAAGCTTTCCGGCAGCATCTGCCGCACGACCGTGGACACCAGGATCGCAACGAGGATGGTGGGGATGGACAGCATGACGTCCCCGATGCGCATCAGCAGATTGTCGATGAAACCACCGAAGAAACCGGCAACGAGACCGGCAACCAGGCCGATCAGCAGCGACAGCACGACGGAGGCCACGCCGATGACGATGGAAATGCGCGTGCCATACAAGACGGCCGACAGCATATCGCGCCCCTGCGTATCGGTGCCGAAGAGATAAGGCATTTCGCCGCCATCATGCCAGATCGGCGGCAATTCCGCCTTCCACATATCGAGCTGCGCGCCGTCATAGGGATTTTGCGGCGCGATCAGCGGCGCCAGCAACGCCGTCAGGATCAATATGGCGAGGATCGTCGCGCCGAAGATCGCCGTCTTGCTATGGGTAAAGGACCACCAGAGGTCGCTGCTGCGCAGGCGCTTGAAAAGCGATGGGTGGAGCGGCTTTTCCTGTTTCGACGTTTCGGACAGTTCCATGGTCATCGAGCTGGCTCCTGGTTTCGATCAGCGTGCAGTGCGCAGGCGGGGATCGATCACCGCATAGGCGATGTCCACCAACGTGTTGAGAACGACAAAGATGAAGGAGATGATGCAGAGGTAGGCGGCCATGACAGGAATATCGAGGAAGGTGACTGCCTGGATGAACAGCATACCCATGCCCGGCCACTGGAACACCGTCTCGGTGATCAGCGCGAAGGCGATCAGTGCCCCGACATTCATCGCCGTCATGGTGACGACAGGCATGAGACAGTTGCGCAGCGCATGACGGAAATAGATGCGCCAGCGCGGAATGCCGCGGGCGCGGGCAAACTTGATGTAGTCGGAGCGCAGCACCTCGAGCATTTCGGCGCGCACCAGACGCATGACCAGCGTGATCTGGTAGAGCGAAAGCGCGATCGACGGCAAAATGAGTGCCGCACGGCCCGTCCGCGTCAGGAAGCCTGTCGACCACCAGCCGATCTGCACCACATCGCCGCGCCCGAAAGCCGGCAACAATCCCAAGGTGACCGAAAAGCCAAGAATAAGCAGGATGCCGACGACGAAGCTCGGCAGTGACACACCGACAATAGAGAGAAACTGCAGCCCCTCCGTATACCATTTGCCGCGCTTGATCGCGGTCAGCACGCCGAGCGGAATGCCGAACAGCAGCGAGATCAGCGTCGCGACGAAGACGAGCTCCAGGGTCGCAGGGAAACGCTCGCCGATCAGCGGCAGCACCTTCTGGCCATTGCGGTAGGAGACGCCGAAGTCGCCCTCCGCCGCATTGACGACAAACCGCACATACTGCGTCGGCAGGCTGTCATTGAGACCCAACCGCTCGCGCAATGCGGCGCGATCCGCCTGAGAGGTCTGCTCGCCGACCATGAGTTCGACAGGATCGCCAGCGAGCCGGAAGATCAGGAATGCCAGCAAGGCAACGGCAAGCATGACCAGGATTGCATTCCCGAGACGCTTGATGATGAAAACCAGCATGGGGACCTCTAGGCTTCGCTTCGGTCTCCGCCAGACCTGCCTGGACAGCCTGACGAAATTCAAATTCGGCAGTATGGGAAATCGGCGTCAGTGAGCTGTTCGACTGTATGCTGCACATTGCCTGAAGCCGTCACTTTCGACGGCCGTCGCGACACGAGCATTGCTCGCTGCGAACCTCCTCCTTCACTCCCTTTGACAGCCATTAACGCAGATAATTCGGTGTTGTCAACGTGATTGTAGACAATATTGGACATTAATGTTGAACAGGGAACCGCAAAGGAAAAGAGCGCCCTGCGGGAACGCAAGGCGCTCTTTCATGTTTCGATATTGCCTCGGCTCAGTCGTCACTCGGCCATTTGCGTCAGCCACAGGCGCGGCTTGTTGTCGGCGCGGAAGTCAATGCTCTTCACCTTGCCCAGGACTGCCCAAGCGATCGGCTGCTGATGGAGCGGCACGAGCATGACCTGATCCTTGGCGATCTTCAGCGCCTGCCCTTCCAGGGCGAGCCGCTTTTCATTGTCCGGCTCCTGCGCCGCCTGCGCTACCAGCTTATCGAGATCCGGATTGGACCAGCCACCGTAGTTCGACACGCCCATGGCGCCCTTGCGGGTGGACAGAACCTGCGACAGCAGCGAGTAGGCATCGAGCGTCGGCTCGTTGGCCCAGCTCAGGTTGAAGACATCGGCCTTGCCGTTGCTGCGCTTGGGCGTCTGCACTGCGCGCGGACCGATATCGATGTTCGGCTGAAAGCCGCTGCGTTTCAGCATGTTGGCGAGGCCGGAGCAGATGTCTTCTTCGTTGATGCTCTCGTCGTTCATGCAGGTATAGGTAAAGGCGAGATTCTTCTGGCCGGCGTCGTCCAGCAGCTTCTGCGCAAGCTTGGGATCGGCAGGCTTGAAGGTATCGAGATCCTTCGCATAGCCGGAAATTTCCGGGGCGATCAGCGAGCCGGACGGACGGGCCAGACCACGCATCACCTTCTTGTTGATCAGATCGCGATCGACGGAGGCTTCGAAAGCCTGGCGCACGCGGATATCGCTGAACGGATTCGGCCGCCCGTCTTCCAGCTTATCCTTGCGATTGAAGGCGACAAAGACGGTACGCAGTTCCGTGCGTTTCTTCACCGTGATGTTCGGCGTGGACTCCAGACGAGGCAAATCCTGGATCGGTGCGGAATCGATGAAGTCGATCTCGCCCGAAAGCAGAGCGGCGACGCGCGTGGCGGCCGAGGCGATTGGCACGAACTCGATGCGATCGAGATTGTGCTTCTTCTGATCCCACCAGCTCGTATTGGCAACCAGTACCGTCTTTGCGTCGGGAACGCGGCTGTCGAGCTTGAACGGCCCGGTGCCGTTGGTATGCATCGTCGTGTAGCCTTCGACCTTCGATGCAAAATCCGTCGGCTTTTCGCTGTTATTGTCCTTCAGCCACTTGGCATTGAACATGAAAATATTGGTGATGTCGTTGAGGAACAGCGAAGTGGGCGCGGAAACCTCGATGTCGACCGTGTAGTCATCGACCTTCTGAATACCGGCATAGAGCGGAATATTGCCGCGCAGCGGCGAAGCTGGATCCGAAGCGCGCTTGAAGGATGCGACGACGTCATCGGCAGTGAAATCGGCACCGTCGTGGAATTTCACACCCTTGCGCAGGCTGAAGCGCCAGTGCTTGTTGTCGATCAGCTTCCATTCGGTGGCAAGTGCCGGCTCGATCTTGAAATTCGCATCATAGCGAACCAGCCCCTCATAGATGTGATTGAGGAAGGCAAGGTTCGACGTGGACGGAACCGAATCCGGATCCAGCGAGTAGATGTCCGCCCGGCTGCCCCAGCGCAATGTCGCAGCATCGACGGGCGCGGCCAGGGCGGCCGTGGCCAGTGCAGCGATGATGATCTTCTTCAAGCCAATCAATGTTTCCTCCCTCAGTTATTTGCTGGGTTCCGATCTGATCGGACCTGCCCAAGTTTGACCGGAGTATCAATGCGGCATCCGCTATTGTCAATTAAATTGTTGACAATTATCGTATCCAAAATTCGACCAGATCCGCGCCAAGTCGGGCAATTGAAATATCGGAGGAAAATATGGAAGACCTGCTTCTGCTGCATGGAACGATCGTTACCGTCGACACGGAGCGCCGGATCATAGAGGACGGCGCGCTCGCGATTTCCGGGGATCGGATTGTCGACATCGGCACCGCCGAGGACCTGGCACAGCGTCATGCCGGGAAAAAGGTGATCGATTGCCGCGGCAAGATGATCATCCCCGGCCTCATCGACGCCCATGGCCATGCGGGCCACACGCTGATCCGCAGCATCGCCGCCGATACCAATTCCCTATGGATGCGAGTGGTGACGCCGACCTATTATCACTACGTCACCCGCGACTTCTGGTATGCGGACGGGCTTGTTTCGGGCCTTGAGCGGCTTCGCGCCGGCGTGACGACAGGAGCGAGCATCATCACCTCGATGCCACGCGCCGACGACCCTGTCTTCGCCATCAATCATGCGCGCGCCTACGCAGAACTCGGTCTGCGTGAGATCGTCTGCATCGGTCCTTCCGGCCTGCCCTGGCCGCATCCCGTCACCCGGTGGGAAAGCGGCAAGCCCGAGCGGCGCGACATCGCCTTCGAAGAGATGATCGAGGGCTCGGAAGCGGTTATCGAGGCAGTGAACGGCAGCGCCGACGGACGTATCAGCGTCTTCCTGACGCCCTTTACCATCGTGCCGTCTGTTGAGCCGTCCAACGCATCGACGCCGGACCAGGCCGTTAACTTGACGGAGGATGACCGCATGCAGGCGCTCCGGGTGCGCGAGACCGCGCGCAAATGGGGCGTGCGCATCCATTCTGACGCCTTTGCGGGGCAGATCCGCATGGCGTTTCAGGACAAGGAGAACGCACTTCTCGGACCCGACATCCATCTTCAGCATTGCTGGGGCATCTCGCATGAGGAGATGGACATTCTGGCCGAGACGGGCACTCACGTTACCCACGCGCCACCCGGTCGATCCACGCCGGTGCTGGAAATGATGGCAAGAGGTATCTCTCTGGCCATCACCACGGACGGCGTTTCTCCCAGCCGGCACTTCGATGTGCTCCAGACCGCCAGGCTGTTCCAATCGACGCAGCATATCCTGCACAACCACGACCGCTACCTGCTGCCGCCGGGCAAGGTCTTCGAAATGATCACCATCGATGCCGCCAGGGTCCTCGGCATGGAACACGAGATCGGGTCGCTCGAAGTCGGCAAGAAGGCGGATATTGCCATCATCGACATGCGCAAGCCGCATCTGATGCCGAACTGGATGCCGGTTCATCGCCTGATCCACCAGGTCATCGGCAGCGATGTCGACACGGTCATCGTTGACGGCAAGATCCTGATGGAAGGCGGCAAGGTGCTGACGGCCGATGCCGATGCCGCGCTCGATTTCGGCCAGCGGGAAGCGCTTGCCCTTGCCGATCGGGCCGGCCTGCGCGCTCATATGCACGATCCCGGCTGGGGCAAGCTGCAGCGTACTTTTGCCGAACCGGTGCGGCCGCCGCAGGCTCCGGACTGCTAAGGCCGAAGCCGCCGCCGCGCACGGGCTAACCGATCGATCCGCCGCCCCGAGGCTTAGCGATCGTCGGCCGCCTTTGCGAAAGCGACGTCCGCCGAAGAAAGCCAGCGTTCGATCACCTCGACCAGCAATTCCGGACACTCCTTATGCGGTGTGTGCCCGATGCCTTGCAGGATACGGCATTCTCCATGCGTCCCCGCAATCCGGCGGGGATGAGCAACGGAGCCGAATTCATCGTGTTCGCCGTGGATCGTCAGCTGCGGGCAACGAAGTGACTGAAGCGCTGCATCGAGGTTCCAATCGCTGAATGCCGGGGCGAGCCATGTGTCTATCCAGGCATGCAGAACCCATTCCGCCTTGTCGCCATGGTACTTGGCCAGACGGTTCATGTTCTCCGGCAATTCGAACTCTTTTTCGGCGACCCTGATCCCCGCCAATGTCCGGTCCTCTACAAAGGCCTGGGCGGCGATGCTGATGACCGCCTTGCACTGCACTGGAAATCTCGCGCCCGCCCATATCGCCATGCCGCCGCCGACGCTGTGCCCGCAGGCGATGAAGTCCGCGATCGCCAGCTTCTCGCATAGAAGAGGCAGATATTGCGCCGCTTCCACAGCGATGAAATCCCGGCTGAGAATATCCGCGCGGCGATCGGAGCGGCCGAAGCCCAGGCGGTCATAGGCGATCACCCGCCGATTGAGGGTCGCGGCCAGCAATTGCGGAAACTGCCTCCAAAGCGCGATGCAGCCGAGCGAGTCGTGAAACAGGATCAGCGGCGTGTTTGAAGCCGGATCGCGCGGCGTCCAGGACTCGGCAAAAAGCCGCCCGCCCGGGCTCTCGATCCAATATTCCTTTTCGCTGATCTCAGTCACGTCAACTCTCCGAACCATTGTGCCGCCCCATACATCCGGCGCCCTATGCATCCCGCGAGGGTGTCATGTCTGGATGGCGCCCGCTTGGCAATATGTTTTTAGTACCGTTTCTCATTGGCTCACGCTGCGGCCCGCTCGGCAAGGATCAGATTTTCCGGGCCTTGCGACGGCCAGTCCTGGTTCCGACTGGGATGGCAACGAACTGTGTTCAGCGACGTTTCGAAATCAATGCGCTGGAGCCGGCTCGGCTTCCGACGCCTTCCGCTCATGGTGGTCGGCGGCAAGCAGCATGTAGACCGCAGGCACGACGAAGAGCGTGAACAAGGTGCCGATGGCAAGCCCCGTCGCAATCACCAGGCCCATATTGAAGCGCGATGCCGCACCGGCGCCGGTTGCCAGGATCAGCGGTATCACGCCGAGAACCATAGCACCCGTCGTCATCAGGATCGGACGCAGTCGGATGCCGCAAGCGCCCTCGATCGCTTCGCGCTTGGACTTCCCCGCCACCTGCAGCGTGTTTGCCACTTCGACGATCAGGATGCCGTGCTTGCTGATCAGCCCCATCAGCGTGACCAAGCCGACCTGGGTGTAGATATTCATCGTTGCCCCGCCGATGCCAAGGCTGATGAAGGCCAGCGCGCCTGCAATCGACATGGGCACCGACACCAGAATGATCAGCGGGTCGCGGAAACTGTTGAACTGAGCCGACAGCGCCAGAAAAACGATGATCAGCGCCAGAGCAAACGTGGTGGCCATGCCACTGGACTCCTGCACGAACTGCCGGGACTGGCCACCATAATCGACCGAATATCCCTGTGGCAGCGTGCGCGCAGCAATCGACTTGAGCGTATCAAGAGCATCGCCGACGGCAACGCCCGGCGCCGGCACGCCCGCGATGGTGGCGGAGTTCAGTTGCTGGAAATGCGCAACCGAGCGCGGCGTTGCCTCAAGCTTTGCCGTCGCGATCGCCGAAAGCGGGATCTTCGAACCATTCACGTTCGCGATCGGATAATTCATGATCTGATCGATGGTCTGGCGCCAGCGCTGCTCCACCTGCGGAATGACCTGGTAGGAACGGTTGTCGATACTGAAATAGTTGACGTAACCGCCGCCCAGCATGCCGGCGAGCGCCGCTCCCACATTGTTCATGGACAGGCCAAGCGCCGAAGCCTTGCTGCGGTCGATCTGGATCGAATATTGCGGATTGTCGATATTGAGATCTTTCACCACGAAGATGAACATACCGGACCTTTGCGCTTCCTGCAGGAAAGCGCTGGATACCTCATTCAGCTGGCGGAAGCTGCCGGTGGTGCCGATGGCAAATTGTACCGGCAGACCGCTGGCGCCTGGCAGCGGCGGTATCTGGAAGACCACCGCCTGGCCGCCGGCAATTTTAGCCATCTCAGCCTGCACCAGCGGCTGAAGATCGTTCGCCGTCCGCTTGCGCTGGTTCCATGGCTTCAGCACCATGCCTTCGAACGACGTGCCCGGCGCCTCGACCTGCAGGGTCTTGTCGGTTTCCGGGAAGCTGCCGAAAATCTTGGTGACCTGATTGGAATTGAGAAGCTTCTGCTGAAGCGTCGCGTTGGGCGGGTTGGTCACCTGCGCGCCGAGGAAGCCCTGATCCTCGTTCGGGGCAAGCTCGTTTTTGGCGCTCGTATAAAGGAAATAGATGCTGCCGAGGACGATTGCGGCGAAGACCAATGTCACCGCCACCGTGTTCAGGCTGCCATGCAGCATCCAGACATAAGGCCGATGGATCTCCGAGAAGCGGCGGTCGATGAAATCGGAAATCCTCTCCTCCCAGCCGTGGCGGTCCGTCAGATGCGGCTTCAGGATGCGAGAGCACATCATCGGCGTCAGGGTCAGCGCGATGATCATGGAGACGGTCACGGCACCGACCAGCGTGAAGGCAAATTCGGTAAACAGCGCTCCCGTCAGACCGCCCTGGAAACCGATCGGCACATAGACGGCGACCAGCACGACGGTCATCGCCAGGATCGGTCCCACCAGTTCATGGGCGGCCGCCAATGCTGCCTGCATGGGTGCCGCGCCCTCCTCGATATGGCGATTGATGTTCTCCACCACGATAATGGCGTCGTCGACCACGAGGCCGATGGCCAGTACCAGGGCGAGCAATGTCAGAAGGTTGATCGAGAAGCCGAAAACGAGCATCATCGCGAAGGTGCCGACCAGAGATAGCGGTATGGCAACGATGGGAATGGCGACCGAACGCGGCGAGCCGAGAAACGCGAACACCACGAAAATGACGATGGCCAAGGCCTCGACCAGGCTCTTCACCACCTCGTCGATCGACGTGGTGACGAAGGTGCTGGAATCATAGACGATGTAGCCCTCAAGCCCTTGCGGCAGCTGCGCCTGAATATCCGGGAACACCGCACGCACGCCCGCGATCACATCGAGCAGGTTTGCCGTCGGTGCGATCTGGATACCCATGAAAACGCCGGTCTGCGCATCGAAGCCGATCTGCACTTCGGTATTCTGCGACCCGAGCGCAACGGTCGCGACATCTTTCAGGCGCACGATCGTGCTGCCGATCTGCTTGACCACCATCTCGTTGAATTCGTCGGCCGAATGCAGATCGGTCCGCGCGGTAAGCACCGTCTGCGTCATCTGTCCGCGTGTCGTGCCGATACCGGAGATGTAGTTGTTGGCTCCAAGGGCTGTCCACACGTCGCCGGCGGTCAGGCCATAGGCGGCCAATTTCTCGGGCTTCAACCAAGCCCTCAGCGCAAACGTTCTGCCGCCTAGAATTTCGGCCGTCTGAACGCCTTTGACGGTCTGCAGCTTTGGTTGGACCACGCGCGACAGATAGTCGGTGATCTGGTTGCTGGCGAGAACATCGCTGCGGAAGCCGATATACATCGCATCGATCGTCTGGCCGACGGAGACCGCCATGATCGGTTGCTGCGTTCCTGTCGGCAATTGATTGAGAACCGAGGATATCTTGGCATTGATTTCCGTCATCGCCGCGTCGGCATTGTAGTTGAGGCGCAGGTTGACGGTGATGGTGGAGCTGCCGCTGGTGCTCGACGAGGTCATGTAGTCGATGCCGTTGGCCTGAGCGATGGCGGTTTCAAGCGGCGTCGTAATGAAGCCGGCGACCACGTCGGGCGCTGCACCCGGATATATGGTCGTCACCGTGACCACGGCATTCTGGGTCTGCGGATACTGGCGCACGGTCAGCGAGCGGTACGACTGATAGCCGATCACGACAATCAACGCGCTCACCACCAGGGCAAGCACGGGGCGCCGGATGAAGATGTCGGTGACGTTCATCGCCACACCTCAGTTGGGGTTTACCGGTTTCGCATTGGGATCGTTCGACGGCTGCACCTCGTTGTTGATGATGACAGGCGACCCGTTGCTCAGTTTCAGCTGGCCTGATGTCACCACCACCTCGCCGACATTCAACCCCTGGGTCACCGCGATCTGGTCGCCGCGCGCCTGTCCGGTGCTGACGAACTTCTGATTGGCAACGAGCTGCGGCTTTCCATCCTGCCCATTGCCCTTCTCGGTCACCACGTAGACGACGTTGCCGTAAGGGTTGATAGTGACTGCGGTCTGCGGCAAGGCAATATAGTCCTGCGGCTCGCCGATCACCACAGATACATTGCCGAACATGCCGGGCAGAAGCTTGCGGTCGGCATTGGCGAAGGTCGCCCGAATGGTGAGATTGCGGCTCTGGACGTCGACCAGTGGGCTGATCGCCGTGATCTTGCCGTCGAAGGTTTGGCTGCCATAGGCGTCGACCGTTGCCGTTACCGCCTGGCCGACCTTCAGCTGCGACAGAGCCTGTTGCGGCATGGAAAAATCGAACTGAATAGGATCGAGCGACTGCAGGGTCACCACAGCGGTGCCGGCCGCCAGATATTGGCCGAGACTGACCAGCTTGATGCCGAGATGCCCGTCGAAGGGCGCACGTATGGAATATTGATCAACCAGCGCTTGCTGCGCCGCGACCTGGGCCTCCGCGGCCTTCAAATTCGCCAGATTGGTATCGACCTGGCTTTGCGCGATGGTGTTGGCCTTAATCAGCTTGGAATCGCGGTCATAGGCGATCTGCGCATTGGCGGCCGAGGCTTGGTATTGCTGCAGCGTCGCCATCTGCTGGTCGGCTAGCAACTGGACGATCAAGTCGCCGCTCTTGACGTCCTGGCCATCCTGAAAGCCGATCTTCTGGACGATGCCCTGAACTTGCGCCGAAAGGCTGGCGCCCTCGACGGCATTGAAACTGCCGACCGACTGCAACGTGGTCTGCCACGCGCTCATCGCTGCCGGGATTGTCGAGACGGTCTGCGGCGGCGCCTTCAGATTGGCCAGATACGCCGCAATCATGCGGTTCTTGAATGCCTGAAAGCCGAAGATCCCGCCCAGGATCAGGCCTATGACGATCAGCATGATCACCATGCGTTTTATCATGACGATAGACTCTGCTCTTCAGGGATGGGTTCTATGAGGTTTGATGGCATGGGCTTTAGCGCATCTCACCTAAAGCGGCTTTCAGCCAGCCCGGGAGCGAGCATGTCGCAGCTTGCTTTCACGGCCTGCCGGACGATCGATAGCCACGCGGATTGCAGGCGGCGCGCAGACGGACACTCTTGCATCGAAGAGCAACGCTGACCAACACCTTCTGCTCGCTTCAGGCAATTTTCACTCTCGCCCGCTGGAGGCTGGCAATGCCCATGCCGACCATTCTCACGCAAAACGGACCAGTCAAACGTCATGGGCGAGCCTCCGCTCCGATCGCACACGAGCTACCGCGACCAAGCTTAGGATAACCGATTTGTTCTACCCAGACCATATCCAAGAATCTGAAGCGGTGGCCATGGTTGCGGCAACGCTCTCATAACTGTTCTGCCTTTCTCCGGTGGCCAGGCAGATTTACGCGCACCTTTCTACTGCCGGATGATCACATTCAGCTGCAGGCATTGATAACTTCGGCAGCTAGCCCATGTTTAAAAAGACGTAGGAGGAACGTCATGGAGTTGAGTACCGAGGAACTTGAAGGACGGTTTTCAGAGCTCACGGTTTCCACGCGGCGAGCCCTTGTCGACCATCTCAGGGCGACGATCGCAGATCTCGCCTACGATCTGGCGGTAGACGGACTTTCGGACCTTATTCCCCCGATGCTGGTCATAAACGACGCCCTCGGGGGCTTGATGGATGAGATCTCCAAGGCCGATACCAGCTATTCGGACGAGATTATCTTGGCGACGGTTCGTCTCATCAGGACATCGCGAGCCCTGCTCACCGAAGAGGTCGCCGTGCAGACGATCCATTAAGGCTGAGGCGCAGGAGCGACGCAAGCCGCTCATTATCGGATTGGCAAGCGACGGCAGCAGCGACAAACGCCGGCGTAAAGTCGGCGACAAGTTCGTTCCTGCGGTAACTATCCGGCTCAAGGAGCGGCATGTCGCCGATGAGCTTCGAGAAACCGTTGCAATTTCACGTCATGCTGAAATTGCCCCGGCCTCACGCGCCGCAAATAGCGTGCGCGAGCAGGAAGAAGGAGACGAGAACCATTACCGCCGCTGCCAGATGGTGCAGGAAAGGCCTGATGTGCCGGCTTGTCGCCACTGCGGGTCGGGTGGCGAGAGAGGCGAGATAAAGAACAGTATCCATGAAAGCTCCCAGCGATGGCGCCCACTGCTCTTCATGCCAGAGCAATGGAGCGGCCGTAGACATATGCAATTTACGAATATGATTTTATCTATAAAATTTATGTACTAAAGGAACGATTTTCCCCGAGACAAGGGCTTCAATAAATTCGACGTTCCGAGGCGCACTATGCCGGGAAAACAGAATGCACGCATCGTTTCGAAAGCCGTCCTGACGATCCGACCGACAGCTGCAGCGTTTGATTCAAGGTCGCAGCGGCTATCAATGCCGCTGCTTCAAAGCGACGGCATCCCCATTGAGAGCGGAGCAATCCGCCACCGGGAGCCCTATCTCGAAGTCGAAAATGCGTCGCCCGAGGCGTTAGCCCGGCGTGTAAAGTCCGGCCGCATGGGCCGCCCGGTCCAGCTCCTCGCGAAAATTGGGGTGAGCCAGCCCGATCAGCGCCTTTGCCCGCTCGGCTACGGATTTGCCCTTGAGATTTGCCCATCCATACTCGGTGACGACGATATGCGTATCGTTGCGCGGTGTCGTCACCGGTCCCGCCAGCGTCGGAACGATGCGCGAGAGCGTACCCTTCGCCGCCGTCGAATGGCAGGCGATGATCGATCGCCCGCCACGCGAGGCATAGGCGCCACGCACGAAATCCACCTGGCCGCCGGTCGCGCTGAATTGCCTTCCGTTGACGAATTCCGAATTACACGCGCCATTCAGGTCGATCTGCATCGTCGCGTTGACCGACACCGCCCGGTCATTCCGGGAAATCACGAAGGGATTGTTCACATAGTCGACGGGATGGGCTTCGATATCCGGATTGTTGTTCAGGAAATCGTAGAGCGCCTGGTCTCCGAGCGCGAAGGTGAAGATCGAGCGACCGACATGGGTCTGCTTGCGGCTATTGTCGACCACACCTGCCTTGATCAGATTGGCAAGGCCGGTCGTCATCATTTCCGTGTGGATGCCAATGTGGCGGTGCTGCAAAAGCCGTGAGCACACCGCATCTGGCAAGGCGCCGATGCCCATTTGCAGGCAATCGCCGTCTTCGACGAGGCCCGCAACTGTCGCGCCGATGGCATCGTCGACCTCGTTACGGGGAGCGGCTGGCAGGATCGGCAGGCCGACGTCGTGTTCGACCAGCGCCGTCACGCTCGATACGGGGATCATGCAATCGCCCCGCACATAGGGCATATTGGCGTTGACTTCGAGGATCAGCCGGATTCCGGGTTTTCTTGACACCGTGAGCGCGTAGTCGGTGCTGGCGCCAAGGCTGAAATTGCCGTCGGCATCCATCGGCGCGACGGTCGCGATCAACGTATCCACACCGACATGCTCGACCAGCGAGCGCGGCACCTGGCTGAAGTGGCAGGGCACCAGATCGACGGCGGGCAGAGCCTCCGCCAATCGCCTCTTGTCGAGCGCGCGCTCCACGCCGCCATGAAAGTAGCTTATGGGAATGATCCGATGGCGCAGATCGAAATCGAAGACGCTGGCGCCTGCGACGCCGGTGCAAAGGAGATAGTGGAGCTTTATGTTTTCAACGGCGTGCGTCCGGGCCTGCTCGGCCAGCGCCGCAAGGATGCCGGGTGGCTGGCCTGCGGCTATCGGCATTGCGACCTTCGCGCCTGACGGGATTAAAGCGACGGCCTCTTTTGCTGAGCGCAGGCGTTCACGATACAGTGTCTGATGGATACTGGTCATTGGGCCCTCCTCCCGACGCCATTTCAGAGCAAAACGGCATCGATTGCAATGGGCGGCGTCTCGCGGGCATTTGCAGGCGTTCCCGCAGGAGGATGGCGGCCCAGCGCGCTACGGAGACGCAAATCGCCGAGCTGCCGCTCCTGCTCGTCGAGATGGAAAAAGCGGGCGACGATGGCGAACGTTTTGCCGCGCCGGACCTCGCCTTTCACCAGGCCATCCTGCGCATGTCCGGCAAGGGAGCCGATCGGCTCCCTTGCCGCGCTGACCGAGACGGCGCTGAGTCATCAGCTTCGGTCTCACCGACGATAATCCGCAGGGTCAACGTCACTCCTTGCCATTGCACCGCAATGTGGTGGAGAATATCGCGGCGCGCGATCCGGAGGCCGACGGCGATGCTCTGATCACATTGCTCGACCCGGCCGAAGAGGATGTGAAATCCGCATTGGCGGCACGCGCGCGGAAGGGCTGAACTTGCCCCTCCGTGCCGGCTGATACGAGGAGTCCGATGGGTTGCCGAGGGTATTGCGACGCCTGGGAACATCGGCACAACCAAGAATTAAGAGGTTGATGGTTCTGTACATCCGAATTCACGCGCGGGGGAAGCGCCATGAAAATTGCCGTGGGTGTGGCGACAAGCGGTCGCAGAAAGATCTTGGCCTGTATGATCGACCGGCTGGCGGCACAGACACGCAAGCCGGATCATCTGTTTCTAAGCCCCGCCACCGATGAAGACATCGATATGGAGCACCTGCGCTCGGTGCCGTTTCCGGTGAGTATCGTATCGTCGCCAAAAGGCAGTTGCCCGCAGCGGAACGCGATTATCAACGCAGCCGCCGGCATGGATGCTCTTACCTTTTTCGACGACGACTTCTTTCCGGCCGCCAACTACCTCGCCGAAACGGAAGCGCTGCTCGAGGCAGACGAGACTATTGTCGTGGCGACCGGACACGTCATTTTCGACGGCATCCACGGGCCTGGCCTGCAGGCGGGGGAAGCAGACCGGATCATCAGGGAAGACCCGACCCCGGACCCTGCCCCGGCCGTCGTCCCCGCGCATAATGCCTATGGCTGCAACATGACGTTCCGCCTGCAGCCTATCCTAGCCCACCGCATCTTTTTCGACGAGGAACTGCCACTATACGCCTGGCAGGAGGATGTCGATCTTTGCCGGAGGCTGTCTCCCTATGGCAAGATCGTCGCCTTCAATCGGCTGCGTGGCGTTCATCTCGGGGTCAAGGCCGGACGCACGTCGGGCTTGCGCTTTGGATATTCGCAAATCGCCAATCCGCTCTACCTGGTCAAGAAAGGCTCGGTGTCGCTGAAATGGGCGCTGCGACTGATGGGCGGTAATATCGCCTCGAATATCATCGGCTCGATCAACCCGCCGCCCTATGTCGATCGCCGCGGCCGCCTTCGCGGCAATCTGATTGCGCTGAGGCATTTGCTGCTGGGGGCGCTCGACCCGCGACACATTACCAATATGTAATATATCACTTACATATATATATATATATATATATATATATCCGACTGGCTCCGTCGCGCCGCGTGCGCACCGGACTTCGGTGGACTTCGATGCCGATCGGCTCCTATTTCGTTGCCGAACCTTTTGCCTTTTTATCCTTTGTCAATGCGACCCCGACCATGCGGAAAAGACTTTTCAATTCCGGTTCCCGCACCAGGCTCGCCGCGTCATTCGGGGAGAGCCATCGAAGCCGGCGCTGGCCGTGTTCTGGAAACTCCGCGCTCGTCGCAGCGACTTCAAGAAGATGAACCTGCACCACTGACGGTACGGTCTCGCCGGTATCAAGGGATTTGAGATAGGTGTAATAGCCGAAGCTTCTCTTCCTGGCCTTTCCCTTGACCCCCGCTTCCTCCCAGGCCTCGCGCTCAGCAACCTGATGCGGCAACTTCTTCTCCATGGGCCATCCCTTGGGGATGACCCACCGGCCGCTTTCGCGCGATGTGATCAGCAGAACCTCCACCTCCTGGCCGTCGTCCCGCCGTCGGTAGCAAATCGCTGCATATTGCTCGACTGTCTGGCCGGAGAAGAGCTTATCGGCCTCGCCCGCCAGATGTCTGAGATAGGTTTTCCTTGGCATCTATCTGCCGTCGCGGCTGCAAATCCAGCCGAACCGGGCCCGATCCATACCTCGAAGAAGCAAGTCGGAACACTCTGCCAAAATAATGGATTCCCGAATAGCCGCCATGCACCGCTCCGTATCTGCGCTGCCCGAACAGAACCGGGCAGCCATGCCGCAATCAACCAAATCTCTTTAGCCGACTATAGTTCCCCCATGTCATAGCGCCTGCGGCAGGCATTGTCATATAAACGTTACGAAATATTTTTTACCATGCAATAACAATAATATAGCCGCATGAATACCTTGTCGCAAAGAGCAGTGAGCTATCACCTCTGATGCTGCCGCAGCGGGCAGGCAGAGACGGCACGGCTCAGACGCACTCCGCCTGACACGGACCGAGCGAAGGAAGCGTCTGAAATGATTCGTAAAATCGCTAGGTTCGCCGCCCGGGAAGATGATGCATCAGGGACTGGCAGGCACGCATCATATGTGCCGTCAGAAAGTCAGCCGCCTTCTCCGCATCGCCTGCCTTGCACAGCGCCAGCAGCTCGCGATGCTCGCGATCGGCGGTTTCCAGGCCACGCGACAGAGTAAGCTGAATCCGCAGATAACGCTCCAGCCGGTCGTTGATGGACCGGATCGTGCTGACGAGATAGGGCCTTTGCGCGTCTTCATAAAGACAGCTGTGGAATTGCCAATTCAATTCAGACCAGCGCGCAACATCGGCTTCCTGCGCAAAGGCATCGCAATAGGCCTGCGCCTTTTCAAAGGTCTTTTCCGTCATGAAGGGAATGGAAAGCTTGAGCGCGTTCGATTCCAGAATGGCCCGCACCTCGAAGATCTGCACGATTTCAGGCTCTGAAACGGTGGTGACGATCGCACCCTTGTTGCGATGGAACTCGACCAGCCCCTCGGCCTCGAGCCTCTTCAGCGCCTCGCGAACCGGAATCTTACTCACGTTGAAGAGACGTGCGACGTCATCCTGCCGAATAGGTTCACCTTCATCGAGGGAACCGTCCGCGATGGAATCTCGGATGAATTTCAGGATTACATCAGAAGTGCTCGGCGCCTTTCCCAGATTGGGTATCTGATCAATGTTGAGGGGCATTCAGTCGTCGTTCCCAGGATAAGTCGCAAGGTGAGCAAGGGATATGGAGCTCGCAATCTTCCCTCAATACCGTGATCTCGTTCTGCGACGCAAGGGCGCATCCCGCGTGTAGAGCCAACGGAAACACTACCATCTTCTTCCCGTTCAAAGGCGGCTTGACGCTCGATCAAAATCGTATACGTTATCCGAAAATAAGATAACGTATACGATTTTGATCGTCGAGGGAGGAATAAGCATGTCGGCTCTTGGGGTGCCGCATGTCCGCTATTCCACCTCAGTATTCGGAAGGAACTGAAGCGGAAATGCGTACATCGAAAGTCGTCCATGTCGTGAGCTGTCACGCCGAGGGAGAAGTCGGCGACGTGATCGTCGGCGGGGTAGCTCCCCCTCCCGGCGCCACCGTGTGGGAACAGTCGCGCTGGATTGCGCAAGACGAAACCTTGCGGAATTTCGTTCTCAACGAGCCGCGCGGCGGCGTCTTCCGGCATGTGAACCTGCTGGTTCCGCCGAAAAATCCCAAGGCGCAGATGGCCTGGATCATCATGGAGCCGGCGGATACGCCTCCGATGTCCGGATCGAATTCGATCTGCGTTTCGACCGTTCTGCTCGACACCGGCATCATTCCGATGCAGGAGCCGATCACGCGGATGGTTCTGGAAGCGCCGGGCGGCCTGATCGAAGTCGAAGCGGAATGCCGCAACGGCAAGGCCGAGCGCATCCATGTGCGCAACGTACCGTCCTTTGCCGACAAGCTCGATGCCAAGCTGGAAGTGGAAGGCATCGGCACGATCACCGTGGATACCGCTTATGGCGGTGACAGCTTCGTGCTCGTGGACGCAGCCTCGCTCGGCCTCAGCCTGCAGCCGGATCAGGCGCGCGACATAGCGCGCCTTGGTGTCAAGATCACCCAAGCGGCCAACGAACAGCTGGGCTTCAGCCACCCCGTCAACGACTGGAACCATATTTCCTTCTGCCAGATCACCGATCCGGTCCAGATGCAGGACGGCGTGCTCCGGGGGAAGAACGCCGTTGCCATCCGCCCAGGCAAGATCGACCGCTCGCCGACCGGCACCGGATGTTCAGCCCGCATGGCCGTTCTGCATGCGAAAGGTCAGATGAAGGTCGGGGACAAGTTCGTCGGCACGTCTCTCATCGACACGGAATTCCACTGCAGCATCGACAGCGCAGTCGATCTCAACGGCAAATCTGCCATCAGCCCGATCATTTCCGGGCGCGCCTGGATCGTGGGGACGCACCAGCTGATGGTGGATCCCGCAGATCCGTTCCCGGCCGGCTATCGGCTGTCGGACACCTGGCCGATGGATCTCTGAAGTAAAAACTGCCTCATCGCAGGGAAGGCATTTGGAGGAATGCCTCCCCCGCGATTTGAAATACACGCAAATAGATTGGGAGGACAAACATGCGTTCCTTATTGAAATCGACCGTTTCGGTCGCATCCTTACTTATTGCACTTTCATTGCCGGGCTTTGCCATGGCGGACGAGCCCGTCAAGGGCGGCACGCTGCGAATTCTTGCCACCGGCGAGCCGGACCATATCGATCCTGCACTGGCCGGCATGGTGAATACCAACAACCTGCTGCGCGCCATATCACGGCAGCTGGTCAGCTATCAGGCCTCAACCGACCCGGATGTCGCCATCAAACCGGTCGGAGATCTGGCGACCGAAGTCCCCCAGCCGACGGATAACGGGCTGACCTATACGTTCAAGCTGCGCCAGGGCGCCATGTGGAACACGCCATCCGGCGCGCGGCAAATTACGTCGGCGGACGTGAAGCGCGGCTTCAAGCGGCTTTGCAACCCACACATGCAGGCTTCGACGCTGACCTATTTCACCGCGCTCATTTCGGGCCTGAGCGAATTCTGCGACAGCTTCGCCAAGGTCCAGCCGACCGTGGCCGATATGAAGAAGTATATGGAAGGAAATGACGTAAAGGGCATCGAGACGCCCGATGACCAAACCGTCGTTTTCCGGCTCAAGGAACGCGCCGGCGACTTCATCTACACGCTCTCGCTGCCCATGCCGGCACCGGCGCCGATCGAGGTGCTCGACTATATTCCCGATAGCCCGGAATACCGTACGCATTTCGTCGGCAGCGGCCCCTATACGATCGGCGAGTATACGCCTGATACCAGTCTGAAGCTGGTGCGCAATCCCGCCTGGAAGGCGGAAAGCGATCCGCTGCGCAAGGCCTATGTCGACGATATCGAGATCACCATGGGACTGCAGGCCGATGCCATCATGCAGCAATTGCAGTCGGGCGACGCGGATCTTGCCTATGACATCAATGTGCCGACGGCCATTCTGGCGACCCTTGCCGCCAATGGCGATGAAAAGCTGACCGCACTGTCGGCAGGCAACACCAACTTCCTGTTCATCAACACTGTCTCCGGCAACAATAAGGGCGCATTGAAGGACATCCGCGTCCGGCAGGCGCTGTCATATGCTGTCGACAAGGCTGCGATCGTACAGCAATGGGGCGGCCCGAAGGTGGCGGAGCCCGCGACAGGCATTTTCGGACTTGGCGTGCTCGGACATCACAAGTTCGACCTTTATCCCTCGCCAGACTCGAAGGGCGATCCGGAAAAGGCCAAGGCCTTGCTGGCCCAGGCCGGCTTCCCGAACGGCATCACGCTGAAGATGCCCTACCGCAACAAGGATCTGGAAGTGGCAACTGCCGCCACCATTCAGGCCAGCATGGCGCGCGCCGGCATCAAGCTCGAACTCGCGCCGGTCACAGCCGCCGACTATTACTCCAAATTCATGACCAATCCGGTGAATACGAAAAACGGCACCTGGGACATTGCGCCCGTGGGCTGGACGCCGGACTGGGTCGGTGGCGCCGCGCGATCGGTCTTCCAGCCGCAATTCACCTTCGAGGGCACGCACCAGACCTACAACTACACCGACTACAACAATCCGAAGGCCAACGAGACTGCCGCGAAGGCAACCAACGCCACCACGCCGGCGGAAACCGGAAAACTGTGGGCTGAAGTCGACGAGATGGTCATGGCCGATGTGCCGGTGGTTCCGTTGATCGCCAACAAGGCCCCTCGCTATCGCGGCGAAGCGGTGAAGAACTTCCAGCCCTATGCCTTGGGCGTGGAAGGCGATTGGACAAACCTCTGGATCGAACGCTGATCCGGCCCCCCTGCATGGCGCCGCAGCCAAGCTGCGGCGCCTGAACGCAACATCGGCTAGAGCCGGATGATTTCAGGTCTGTTCGACCTAAAATCTGAATCCGCTCTACAATCAAATAAGTAGAGCATGATGTCGTCCGAAAACCGCCTACACTTTTCGGCATCACGCTCTGGAATGCGAGTTTACCCTTGACCATTCTGGAGGCAAAGGGACTGACGGTCGATATCCCGACCGAGGATGGCGTCGTGCATGCCGTGCGCAACGTCTCCTTTTCGATCAGGCCCGGTTCGATTTTCGGCATTGCAGGCGAATCCGGCTCGGGAAAGAGCGTGCTGACACAGGCCGTCATGGGGCTGCTGCCCAATGCCGACATCCGTGGCGAGGTCTGGTTCGAGGGCCGCAACCTTCTCAGCCTGCCGCAGTCGGACATGCGCCGCCTGCGCGGCGGACGCATCGGCATGGTGTTTCAGGACCCGTTGTCGAGCCTGCATCCCTTCTACACGATCGGCGCGCAGATCGCCGAGGTCCTGCATGCGCATGAGACGATCGATCGCGAAGCCGCCCGGGCTCGTGTGATCGACATGCTCGGCAAGGTCGGCATCCCCTCGCCCGCCGAGCGTTTCGACAGCTATCCGCACCAGTTTTCTGGCGGGATGCGCCAGCGCGTCATGATCGCCATGGCGCTGATCCTTAATCCTGCGCTCATCATCGCCGACGAGCCGACGACCGCACTTGACGTCACCGTTCAAGCCCAGATCATCGATCTGCTCGACACCATGCGGCGCGATTTCGGCACGACCATCATCCTGATCACGCACGACCTCGGCCTGCTGTCGAGCGTCGCCGACGATGTCATGGTCATGTATGCCGGCAATCGGCTTGAATATGGTCCCGCCCGCAATGTGTTCCGCTCGCCGGCCCATCCCTATACGGCGGGGCTGCTGCGATCGACGCCGGCGAGCTATGCGCCGGGCGCGCAGTTGGTCCCAATCAAGGGACGGCCACCGAGCCTGCTTGCAACGCCTGCCGGGTGCATCTTCGCCCCACGCTGCAGCGAGCAGCTTGCCGATTGCACGAAGCAGCGCCCGCCCTTGCGCGTCTACAGCGATGGTGTCGAATCCCTCTGCCTGCTGGAACCGAGGACTGCGCCGCCTTCGCTTGCCGGGGCGGCCGAGACGATCGAAGTCAAGACCACGCCCTCCGAACAGATCGCCAGGATTGAAGACGTCCGCCTCACCTATCATGCCGGCAGCTTCTTCGGGCAAAAACGCACCCTCGAAGTCCTCAAAGGCATCGACCTGACGATTGCGCGCGGAGAGACGGTGGGCCTCGTCGGCGAGAGCGGCTGCGGGAAATCCACGCTGGCGCGCATCGTCGCCGGACTGACGCCGGCGACGTCGGGCAAGATCAATGTGCTTGGCCATGATATGAGCCATCTCAAGGGCCGCGAATGGCGCGAAATGCGCCGGCAGATCCAGCTCGTCTTCCAGGACCCCTTCGGCTCCCTCAATCCGCGCCGCCGCGTTGGCGCGATCATCGGCGACCCCTTCCGTCTGCACGGTGTCGCAGCTGGAGAGGAACGCCGCGAAAAGGTGCGGCATCTGATGGAGATGGTCGGCCTCAACCCCGAACACTACAATCGCTTTCCAGCCGAATTCTCCGGCGGCCAGCGCCAGAGGATCGGTATCGCCCGGGCCTTGGCCCTCAATCCCGCACTCATCATCTGCGACGAACCCGTCTCGGCGCTCGACGTATCGATCCAGGCCCAGGTCCTCAACTTGCTCAAGGAATTGCAGCGGGAGCTGGGTCTGACCTACCTGTTCATCTCGCACGATCTATCTGTCGTGCGCCACATCTGCGACCGGATCGCCGTCATGCAAGGCGGCAAGATCGTCGAGCTGGCCTCGTCCGAGCAGATCTTTGCCAATCCGCAGCACTCCTATACCCGCACTTTGCTATCCGCGTCGAAAACGCTCTCCGTTGCCGACGATGACGGCGTCGCGCGGTCATTGATCGAGACGAGACAGGTGACAGCATGAACGACGTCGCGACATCAGATCCTTCGACACAGACGGACGTGGTACAGCGCGGCTCGCTCGAGCTGACGCTGCGCCGCCTGCAGCGTGACAAGGCAAGCATGATCGCCCTTTGCGTCATTCTGGCCGTCGTCGTGCTCGCGATCATCGCCCCGTGGATCTCCACGCTGACCGGGCATTCGCCCATCGAGCAGTTCCGCGATATCGGCCTTTCGCCGGCGGGCATTCCGGTCGGTCCGGGCGAACAGTTCTGGCTCGGCACAGACCAGCTGGGCCGCGATGTGCTGGTGCGGCTCGCCTATGGCGCCCGTATTTCCCTGCTGGTGGGAGTATTTGCCTCGGTGCTGGCGTCGACGATCGCCGTGATCGTCGGCACGACGGCCGGCTATCATGGCGGCCTGACCGATATCGTGCTCAGCCGGCTGATGGACCTCGTCATGAGCGTTCCCTTCCTGCTCTGTGCCCTTGCGCTCGTATCGGCCTTCGGTCCCAGCCTGACACTCAGCGTCTGCGTCATCGTCTTTTTCAGCTGGGCCCCTATGGCGCGCGTCATCCGCGGTCAGGTGATCTCGCTGCGCAAGCAGGATTTCGTTCAGGCGAGCCGCTCGCTCGGCGCTGGTCCTCTTTCGATCATGGTCGTCGACATCCTGCCCAATCTCGCGGCTCCCATCATTGTCTACACCACCATGCAGATCCCGAGCTCGATCGTCTTCGAGGCGACCCTGTCGTTTCTCGGCATGGGGATCGTACCGCCAACGCCGAGCTGGGGTGGAATGCTGGCGGATGCGTCGTCAAACTCGCTCTACCTCGTCGCCTGGTGGTTGGTCTTCGTGCCCGGTACGGCGCTGCTGCTGACGACGCTCGCCTTCAATATACTCGGCGACGGTCTGCGCGATGCACTCGATCCGAAAAGTGCGCGCACCGTCCGCCGTTTCAGACTGCAATCCAAAGGAGCGTCCAAGCGATGATCCGATTTCTTACCCAGCGCCTGATCTTCGGCGCGGGCGTCCTGCTGATGCTCTCCGCCTTCGTGTTCTTCCTGTTCTTCGTCGCGCCCGGCGACCCCGCACGCATGATCGCCGGCGACAAGGCGACCGAGAGCCAGCTCGAACAGATCCGCAAAAATCTCGGCGTCGACCGGCCGATCATCGTGCAATATGGCGCCTTCATGCAGAAGGCACTGTCAGGTGACCTCGGCTTTTCCTACCGCAACCAGCAGCCGGTCGCGCCGATCATCGTTCGGCGCATTCCAATCACCCTGTCTCTGGTTCTGGGCGGCGCACTGCTCTGGCTCTCAATCGGCATCCCGATGGGCATCATGTCGGCGCGTTACGCAGGCGGCCTGCGCGACCGGATCGGACAGGCCTTCATCCTCGTGGGCCTGAGCTTTCCGACCTTCGTCCTTGGCATGATGTCGCTTTACCTCCTCTATTTCGTCCCCAAGCAGGCAGGTTTCACCCTCTTCCCTCCCGGCGGATATAAGGCGCTGACCACACAGCCGCTGCTCTGGGCATGGCATCTCATCCTGCCATGGACCACGCTCGCCCTGACCATGGCGGCCGTCTATGCCCGACTGACGCGCGGCCAGATGCTGGATGTGATGGGTGAGGACTATATCCGCACCGCCCGGGCCAAGGGCCTCAGCGAACGACGTGTGGTCTGGAAACATGGTCTGCGTGCAGTGCTGACGCCGCTTGTCACCCAGCTCGGCGCCGACATCGCCATGCTGCTCGGCGGCGTGATCATCATCGAGCAGGTATATGGGTTGCAGGGGGTGGGAGCACTTGCGGTTCAGGCGGTCGCCAATCAGGACCGCCCGATTATCATCGGTGTCGTATTGCTGGGCGGAGTGTTCATCGTCATATCGAATATCATTGTCGACCTCTTCTATGTGTTGCTCGACCCCCGAGTCCGCTGAAAGAACATCATCATGATCGTTTCCGAATACACCATCCCCGGAATGCATATCCGCGATCACGTCCTCACCGTGCCGCTCGACTGGTCCGATCCATCGGGCAAGACCATGGAGTTTTTCGCGCGCGAGGTAGTCGATCCGGTCCGCAAGGCCGAAACGCTGCCGGTTCTCTGCTTCCTGCAAGGCGGCCCAGGCGGTAAGTCGCCCCGCCCAACGCGCGGCGGGCCGTCATGGCTGGCCGAGGCCCTGAAAACGCATCGTGTCATCCTGCCGGACCAGCGCGGCACAGGGCGTTCCACTCCAGTCGACACGGCAACGATCGGCCAGTTCGACGGCGAAGCGGGCGCGAACTTTCTTGCCTGCTTCCGCGCCGATTCCATCGTTAGGGATCTGGAGCATTTCCGCAAAACGGTGCTTGGCGGACGGCGCTGGCAGACGCTTGGCCAGAGCTACGGCGGCTTTCTTACCCTCACCTATCTCAGCCAGGCACCCGAGGGCCTAGCCGCCTGCTACATCGCTGGCGGCATCCCCAGCCTTCAGCCTGACGCCGACGAGGTCTATCGCCACACCTATCCTCGCGTGCGGGCCAAAAATACCGCTTACTACAAGCGCTATCCGGGCGATGTCGCGCTCGTCGGCAAGATTGCAGATTTCATCGCTGGCAACGACATCCGCCTGCCCGACGGCGACCGGCTGACCGTACGCCGCCTTCAGAGTATCGGCCTCGATTTCGGCATGGCACATGGCTTCGAGAATATTCACTGGCTGATAGACGAAGCTTTTTCGGATCGGAAAGGAGACCGACTTTCGGATCACTTCCTGGCCTCGGTGATGAATCTGACCTCCTATCATAGCGGTCCACTGTTTGCTGCTATCCACGAGGCGATCTATGGCGAGGGTAACGGCGCGACGGCCTGGGCGGCTGAACGGCTGCGGGCCGGCTTCCCCGAATTCGATCCTGCTGCCCGGCCTTTATTGTTTACGGGCGAGATGATCTATCCGTGGATGTTCGAGGAGATTTCCTCCCTCAAGCCATTCAGGGCGGCTGCCGAAGCGCTGGCCAAGCGACCGCATCACAGCGCGCTCTATGATCGCGATCGTCTTACCGTAAACGAGATCCCGATCGCCGCCGCGATCTACCATGACGACATGTATGTCGATGCCGGCCTTTCGCTGCAAACCGCGCGCGCGGTCGGCAATCTGGATTTCTGGATCACCAATGAATTCGAGCATGACGGCATTCGCCAGTCGGCATCGGTGTTTGAACGGCTGGCGGCGCTTGTTGCTGAAAAAGGCGGGCCGCTTGCGGCGGAATGATCGTGGGGATGACGATGAGCAAAACTGAAAATGCCGGCAAGCTTGCCAATGTACGCTCCTGGCTTGCGCGGGCGAAGCTGGACGGCCTGATCGTCCCGCGAACCGACGCCCACCAAAGCGAAGTCACGGCAGAGCATGATAATTGCCTGGAATATATAAGCGGCTTCACCGGTTCCGCCGGCATGGCGCTCGTGCAGCCAGGAGAGGCGCTGATTTTCGTCGACGGACGCTATCAGGTGCAGGTGCGCAATGAGGTGGATCTATCCGCCTTTGCCGTACACCATCTCCATGACGATCCGCTCGATCTCTGGCTGAAGCACCATGGAAAGCCCGGCTGGCGGATCGGCATTCATACCCTGCTGATCAGCGGCGCACTCTATGAAAGGCTTCTGGCGGGATGCAAGGCGGCGGGCGTCGAACTGATCGCGCTCGACGCCGATCCGTTCGACGACATATGGACTGGCCGTCCGCCTCGCCCGGTCGGCCTCATCCGGGCGATGCCGCCTGCGGTTTCCGGCGAGACATCGGCCAGCAAGCGCGACCGGATCGCAAGCAAGCTGAAGGCGCTGGGCGCGGACCAGCTCATAGAAACCTCGCCCGACAATATTGCCTGGCTCCTGAACGTGCGCGGCTCCGATGTCGCCATGGACCCTGTGCCGCATTCCTTCCTGCTGCTCGATGCCGACAATCAAGCGCAATGGTTCGTGGATCATCGCAAGCTCGGCAACGATCGCGCTGCGTTCGAATTGTCCGACGTCACGATCGCCGATCCGGAGGATTTTCTCGGGGCTGTCGGAAAGACGTCAGCCGGCAAGACGACGCTGATCGACCCCGACTTTGCGCCGCAGGCGGTCCGTGCCCGTATCAAGACGGCCGGCGGCCAGACCATCGAGCAGACGAGCCTTCTTGCAAGCGCCAAGGCCACCAAGAATGCTACGGAGCTGGAAGGCTTTCGCGCTTGCCATATCGAAGACGGGATTGCACTTACCAATTTCCTGGCCTGGCTCGACAGCGAATGGCCTCGCCGGCAAACCGCAGACCTGCCTTTGACGGAACTGGACGCAGAGGAACAGCTGATCGCCTTTCGCGCCAGACATGCCGGCTATTTCGAACCGAGCTTCCGCACGATTTCGGCCGCCGGCGGCAATGCGGCCATGTGCCATTATCACGCCCAACCCGACACGAACGCTGCCATTGAAGAGAATAGTTTCTACCTGATCGATTCCGGCGGCCAATATGCCAATGGAACGACCGATGTGACGCGCACCGTTCTGTTCGGCAAGGCAACCGATGAAATGCGGGAAACATACACCGCGGTCCTGAAGGGTTTCATCTCGCTGCTAACCGCGCGCTTCCCGCTTGGCACGCAGGGGCATCAGCTCGATGCGCTGGCGCGTCGTCCGCTATGGGACATGGGGCTCGACTACGACCACGGAACGGGACATGGCGTCGGCCATAATCTGCTGATCCATGAATATCCGCATCGTTTTGCGAAAAAGCCCAATCTTCACAATCTCGAACCCGGCACGATCATGACCGTCGAGCCCGGCTATTACAAAGCGGACGTCTTCGGCATCCGGATCGAGAACCAGGTAGAGGTCGTCGCCGATAGACCGGGCTTCTGCCGCTTCGATAGCCTGACGCTGGCACCTATCGATCTCCGCATGGCCGGGCTCGACAGCCTGACGGTGGCGGAAATCGCGTTTCTTGACGATTACCACGCGCAAGTCCGCACGGAGCTTTTGGACAGGGTCGAAGAGGGGACCCGGTCCTATCTGCTCTGGCACACACGGCCGATCGCAGAGCGCTGAAACGCACAACTGCCGTCCGACGCGGAGTTCATTCGCGTCGGACCGGACTCACCTGCTTTTCCCGTCAGATCCAGTTCGGCAAGCCGGCCGGAACGCGTCCAGTCACCGCTGCCTCCACACAGTTGGCAAGGCTGCCGAAGCGTACGACGCGGCCGCTGAGACCCGGTCCGTAATGGGCATATTTGCCCGAATTCGTCATGACTGCACGCGTTCCGGGCGGAAAGACGGGCTCGGAGATCGAGCACCAGCAAAGATCGGGCAGAACCTGCACGCCGCTGTCGCGCAACCGCCCAAGCGTGCCGTCGCTCTCGGCAGCGGCGATGACATCGCGCCCAGCCGTGACGATGACCATCACTCCCGGCAGACGATGCCCACCCGAAAATGCGTCGGCAAGGGCACGACATTCGTCAAGCGAGGCGTGCGGGCTGCCGATGGCGACCAGCTCCACCTCTTCCGGTCCTGCATTCAGCATCTTCCAAGCAGCGGCCATGTCTGCGCGCGTGATGGCGCGATGGTCCGCATTCGGATGCTGAGCTCCTCCGGCTTCAGGCGTTGCGCCCTCGACATGGAGCATGGGAGCGGCCGAGGTCGTGCCGAAAGCGGCGCAAAGCGCCTTCAGATCGTCGCGGGATGGGCTTCCCGCAGCAAGACCGCGCAGCAGCGGAATGCGATCCGGCGAAGCCTTTCCTGCGAGATAGCCGATGAGCGGCCAGAAGGCATCGTCGCGACCTTCGGGCAGTTCGACGTCCAGAATACGGGTCGCCTTCCGGTTTTCATCCAGGTACACGCCGGAAAGTGGTGCACGGCCCGTCAAGGCAATGCAGAGATCGAGGAAATCTGGATGCTTGGCCGTGCGTGCACCAAGCACGCTGTTCGCAAAAATCACCGCGTTGGATTCGGCCCAGCCGATGGCCTCGCCGGCGCCCGGCGCGCTATCGAGCAGATAGGGCGAACAGGTAAATGTCGGGCGGCAGCCCATGCGCACATAGGCGTCCGCCAGCCGCGCGGCCGGGTCGCCGAAATCCTCCGGCACGCCCTGCGAGCGCCAGTTGGCGCGATCGACGGAAATGGCGTTCATGGTCGTGGGCACGCGCACGCGTCCCCCGAGTTCCGCCATCTTTTCCGCAAAGGTCAGATTGGCCGGGCTTGCATAGATGCATCCGTCGATATGGCCCTGCGTCACATCGATCAGAGAGGTGGCGCCCTGTTGTGCTGCCATGGCGGTCAATATCCGCATGGCCTGGGCAACCGCAACGCCCTCGCCGCCCTCCAGCATGGACCTGTCCGCGTCCGTCAGCGAAAGGGCTGAGGTAGCCGGCGGGAGAAGGGCAATCGTCCGGTCATCCGCGACGATGGCTTCCGCTTCGATCCGAATGGTGTTTACCTGCGACAGGCTGGCAAAGACATCGGGACGCAGGCGCACGACCGGCAGCTGCCGGCCGAACATCTCTGCGGCGACAAGCGCGCCGAGCGTCAACACATCCTCGGCCTCGCAAAAGACGAGAGCAGCCGGCGCGCGTCCCGTCAGTGCCAGATCGAGCAGCACGCCGGACCCGGTGCAGGAGCCCCGGCTCGACGGCATCATCAGCACCGCGCCGGTCAGGCATTCACCATGCAGGGGATGATGGATATCGATCACCTTGCCGGTGGCGGGATCGACACCGCCCCAGAAGCTTAACGCCTCCTGAGTGGCGACGACACGGCCCTCTGCCGTGCCTCCCATGATGCTGCGAGCAGGTGCCGTGTGGTTCATGTCATCTGGTCCATATGCAGGAAGGTCTCGATCGGCGTGACGGAAACGGCGAGCGTGACCTTGCGATTTCCATCAGAAGCGTTGCGGCGAGAATGGCGTGAGATCGATTGCCGGTGCCTGCCCTATGAGCAGATCGGCAACGAGACGTGCCGTACCTGCGGACTGGGTCAAGCCGAGATGGCCATGGCCGAAGGCATAGATCACATCCGGTGTCGCCCTGGCGCGGCCGATCGCAGGCAAGCTGTCGGGCAGCGACGGCCGGAAGCCCATCCATTGCTTTCCCCCCTCCGGGTTGAGGCCGGTCAGGAAGGTTCGGGCCTTCTGCAGCATGGCTTCCGAGCGTTTGAAGTTCGGCGGCAGCGCCAGTCCGCCCAACTCCACGGCACCACCGACGCGAATGCCCGTCGAGAGCTTGCTGACGACGAAGCCGTGGCCGCCGAAGGTTATCTGCGTACGCAGATCGAAGGCATCAGACGGAAGCGTCGTGTTGTAGCCGCGCTCGGTTTCGAGCGGTATGCGCTCACCAAGCGATTTGGCGATCCGATGCGAGAAAGCGCCGGCGGCCAGAACGACCTTGCCGGCCTGGCGCAATTTTCCATCCGTTGCGACGGCTTCGACACCGCCCGGAAGCGCACGAAGCGACGCAATCTCCGCCCTCTCGATGACACCGCCCCGGCTGCGGAAATGCTCGGCCAGCGCCAGCGTGTAAAGCTTGGGATCGGCAATGGAATACCATCCGGGCGTAAACGTGCCGAGCACGAAGCGCGATGCCAATCCCGGCTGGATCGCCGCCATCTCGTCGGCCTTCACATGCCGGAATTCGATCCCGTGATTGCGGCGAACCTCCCAGCCGGGCAGCGAAGCGCGGAATTCCGCCTCGCTCTCATAGACCTGGAAATTGCCCTCCTTGCGCAGCATGGAGAGCGTATCGGTCGCCGCGAGGAAGGGCTCAAGCTCCGCCCTGGAAAGGTCCATCAGGCTTGTCTGCGCCGCCGTGGAGTGGGCAACGCGCGAGGGCTGGCAGGCCCGCCAGAAGCGAAACATCCAGGGCGCGATCTGAAACGCGTAGGCTGGCGGCACGGAAAGCGGCCCGAGCGGATCGAGCAGCCATTTCGGCGCCTTCTTCAGGATGCCCGGAGATGCGAGCGGCAGGATATCCGTGAAGGCGAAGGCGCCGGCATTGCCGGCTGAAGCACCGGCGGCCGGTCCCTCACGGTCGACGACCAGAACATTCAAGCCGCGCGACTGGGCCGCAATCGCGGCGGAGAGGCCGACGACGCCGGCCCCGATGACGATAACGTCCGGTCGCGCCATCAACGCACGCTCGCAAGAAACTTCTGCGTTTCCGGATGCTGCGGCGCGCCGAAAATCTGCTCCGGCTTGCCGATTTCGGCCATCACGCCCTGATGGAAGTAGGCAACACGATCCGAGACATCGCGGGCAAACGCCATTTCATGCGTCACGCAGATCATGGTCATCCCCTCCTCCGCCAGCATCTTCAGCGTATCCAGCACCTCTCCGACCAGCATGGGGTCGAGTGCGGACGTCACTTCGTCAAACAGCATATATTCCGGCGACATGGCAAGCGCTCTTGCAATCGCCATACGCTGCTGCTGGCCGCCCGACATGCGCGTCGGATAGACCGAGAGCTTTTCGGCAAGGCCGACATGGGTAAGCTGCTTGACGGCCATTTCCTCCGCCTGCTGCCGGCTGATGCCGAGCACTTTGCGCGGCGCCAGCATGACGTTTTCCAGCACGGTGAGATGCGGGAACGCGTTCCATTGCTGGAAGACGATGCCAACTTTGCGGCGCAGCTTGTTAAGGTCGGTCGATTTTGCGTGCACTTCCGTGCCGTCGATGAGGATCCGGCCGGTATCGATCGGCTCCAGGCCGTTGATGCAGGTCAGGAGGGTCGACTTGCCCGAGCCGGACCCGCCGATGATGGTGACCACCTCGCCCTTGTTGACGGTGAGGTTGATCCCCTTCAGCACTTCGAGCTGACCGAAGGACTTGCGGACATTTTCGATCTCAATCATTGGGGGACCACCGTTTTTCGAGATAACCGCCGAGGCGGGCGACCGGGAAGCTGATGATGAAGTAGATCACGCCGCAGATCGTCAGGATCAGCAGCGGCTCGTGCAGGCGGGTCACGAGAACCTGCGAGGCGCGCAGCAGCTCGATCAGTCCCAGCCACAGGACCAGTGCGGAATCCTTCATGACGCCAAGCGAAAGACCGATCCACGAAGGAAGTGCGACGCGCGTGGCAAGCGGCGCCACGATGTAGCACATGTCCTGCCGCCAGCTCATGCCAAGCGAACGTGCGGCGCGGCGGGTATTGGGCGGGACGGCGGCAATGCCGCCACGCACGATTTCGGTGCAATAGGCAGCCGTATAGAGCGACAGCACCACACAGGACGTGGTGAACGGCGCCCAACCGAGCTTCAGGATCGCCTGCAGTGCATTGCCGAGAACCAGCTGGATGAGCAGCGGTACGGAGCGAAACACGTCAAGCACGAAGGTCAACGGCGCCGACAGGATGGGACCGGCCTGGACACGGATTACCCCGAAGACGATGCCGAGTATCGTGCCTGCGACAACGGACACACCGGTAACCACGAGCGTCATCCAGGCGCCTTTGGCCAGAAAGAGGAGGTCACTCCAGGTGAGGGCAGTATCGAACATCTCTCACCCCTCTCAGTAGCGGAACATGCGCCAGGCGGCGAGCCGGGCTAGGAGCGTGACGAGCTTGGCGATCAGATAGTAGATCACGGCGGCCAGCGCGAAGAATTCGAAGGTACGGAAGGAGCGCGCATTCAATTCCTGCGTGACACCTGCAAGATCCGTATTCATGCCGACGGTGACACCGAGCGACGTCATCAGGATCGCCCAGACCATCTGATTGGTGACGGGCAGGAAGGCGATGCGCAGCATCTGCGGCATGACGATCAGCCGGAAGGCTTGCAGCGACGTCATGCCAAGCGAACGGCCGGCGCGGGTCTGCGTGTCGGGAATTGCCTTGAGCGCGCCGCGGAAATTCTCGGCAAGATATCCGGCATTGTTGAAGGCAATGCCGACCAGCAGCGCCGTAAACGGATTGAGGTGGATGCCGAAATTGCCGAACCCGAAATGGGCCATGTAGATCTGGAAGAGCGCCGGCGTATTGCGGGCAACCTCGACCCAGGTCGAAGCGATGCCCGTCAGCAAGCGGCTGCCGGAGAGCCTAAAGAGCGTAAGCGCTATGGCGCAAACGAGGCCGATCGCCATCGACAGGATCGCGATCTGCAGGGTGACCACCGCGCCGTCGAGCAGCTGCGGCAATACCTTGAAGGCCTGATTCCAGTGGAAGGTGTAGCTGAACATGAACGTCCACCTTTCGGAAGGTCAAACGGCGCGGCCATCATGGCCACGCCGTCGTTAAAAGCGATCCGATTAGCGATAGACGCTGCCCACCGTCAGGGACGGCAGTGCGCCGCCGACCCACTTCTCGTAGAGTTCGGCGTAGCGGCCCGTGCGGACCTGCTGGTTGATGAACAGGTTGAGATAGTTGATGAGGCCGTATTCTTCACGGTTGGTGAAGAGAGAGACGTAGTCCGTCTGGAACGGCGCCTTGCCAACCACCGAGATGCCGGCGAACTTGCCGGACTTCACGGTTGCCTGGGCAACAGTCGAGGTGGAAACGGTCGCGTCGATCTGGCCCTGGCTCAGCGCCAGGAAGACGTCGGCCTGCGTCTGATAGGGGCGAAACTCGCCGCTACCCCAAGCCTTGACCTGCTTTTCGAGCGCGATCGCTTCGAAGGTGCCGGCCGTCGCGCCGACGGTCTTGCCCTTCATGCCTTCGAAGGACTTGATGCCCGACTTGTCGTTGGACGTGACGGCCATTTCGAAGGCGAAATAGGGGACGCTCATGCCTACGGTCTTTGCGCGCTCCAGCGTATCCGAGGTCGAAGCAACGCCGACATCGACGCGGCCGGACATCAGCGCCGGAATGCGCTCGGGGAACGGCGTTTCGACAATCTCGGCGGTGACGCCGAGCACTTTGGCGAGATCGTTGCAATAGTCGACGTCGAAGCCGATCGGATTATTGTTTGCGTCGCGCGAGCCCATGGGCGGGAAGTCGAGCACGACGGCACAGCGCAGCGTTCCCGAGGAAATGATGTCGTCCAGCTTGTCGGCCTTGGCCGGCGAGATGGCGGAAGCGGCGGCCAGAAGGCCAAATGCGATGACCATTTTTTTCATTAGATTCTGCTCTCCCAGTTGGTCGGCCATTTGCGGCCACCATCATCTAGCGCATTTCGCGATCGTAAATCAAATTAAAAATACAAATAGTATACAAAAAGAATTTCTGGGCAAAAAAAGCAATTGCCGGACAACCGCTTGCAGCTATCAACCCATGTGGAAGCACAGCTGCCGCCGGGTCGCCAACCCACGGCTGGCGACTTTCGGGCGCGATATCGACACCGTCTCCAGACGCGGATCAATCCGCGAGATCCTCGGGGAGCAGGTCCACCGGCAGGTTTTGATAGGATACCGGACGCAGGAACCGCCGGATCGACATTGTCCCGACGCTGGTCGCGCCGAAATTGGTCGAGGCCGGATAAGGACCGCCGTGAACCATCGAATCCACGACCTCGACACCCGTCGGGAAGCCATTGACCAAGACACGCCCGGCCTTGCGCTCCAGCACAGGCAGAAGGCGGCGAGCTGCCGCAGTATCGTCGGCGTCCATATGCAGGGTCGCGGTCAGCTGCCCCGCGAAGCTGCGGGCGAGGCTTTCCATTTCGTCGAGCGAACCGACGCGGATCACGAGCCCGAGTGGACCGAACACTTCCTCACCCAGCAAATGATCTGCCAGGAAGGCTGCACCCGTCGTTTCGAATAGGTTAGGAGCCGCGCTGCGCCCGGATTGTTCGGTAACCAGAAGAGGCTCGACCCCTTGCCGGGAAGCGAAACGCTGCTGGCCATCGCGATAGGCCTTGGCGATGCCGTCGGTCAGCATGGTTTGCGGCGCGACGTTCGCAAGCGCCTCGACCGTTGCCTTCACGAAGCGATCGGCATCGGAGCCATCCAGCACCACCGCAATGCCGGGATTGGTGCAGAACTGGCCGGCACCCATCGCAAGCGACGCCGCCCAGCCCTGCCCCATGGCTTCGGCGCGCGCCTGCATGGCATGCGGAAGGGCGAACATCGGGTTCACCGAACCGAGTTCGCCGAAGAAGGGAATTGGCTCCGGGCGCGCGGCGCACAGATCGAACAGCGCGCGGCCGCCGGCCAGCGAGCCGGTAAATCCAACGGCCTTGATCATCGGATGCCGGACGAGCGCGTAGCCGACTTCCCGGCTACCACCCTGGATCAGCGAGAAGACGCCAGGGTGCATGCCGGTCTTGCGGATGGCGGCATTGATGGCCTCGGCAACGATCTCGCCGGTGCCGGGATGGGCCGAGTGACCCTTGACCACGACCGGGCAACCGGCCGCAAGTGCTGCAGCCGTATCGCCGCCTGCCGTCGAGAAGGCGAGCGGGAAATTGGACGCACCGAAGACCGCGACCGGACCGATGGGGCGCTGAAGCAGGCGGATTTCCGGGCGCGGCGCCGGCTTGCGATCCGGCAAGGCCGCATCGAGGCGCCGATCGAGATAATCACCCTTTTCGATATGATCGGCAAACAGGCGAAGCTGGCCGACCGTCCGTCCGCGCTCGCCTTCGAGCCGCGCCTCGGGCAGGCCGGTTTCCTGGCTGCCGATCATGGTGATGGCAGCAGCGCGCGCCTCGATCTCCTCGGCAATCGCCCGCAGGAGAGCGGCGCGCGTGCTGCGTGCGGAATAACCGTAGCTCCAGAAGGCATCTTCCGCTGCCTCGCATGCGCGGGCGACCAGCTCAACCGTGCCGATGGAGAAATCATGCGCTTGGCCATGCGCCGGAGCAGAGGGAAAATGCCCTGTGCCTTCGAGCCATTCGCCGGCAATCAGATGCTTTCCGTGAGGGGTGAAATCCATCGCTCTTCCCTTTCCTTCGCAGAAGCGTCACAAACGCTACGCGGCTTTTTCTGTTTGCATGTCGATTTTTTGTATACTTTATGTATTTAAAAATTCAACCTCTATAGTGAACCACGGAAACATAGGAGAATCAGATGAGCGACGTCACCACCCTGACAACGGACGCACTTCACAGCCGCGTCTTGGCGATCCTCTCGAAGGCAGGCCTCAATGCGATGCAGGCAGCGGCGATCGCGCGCGTCATCGTCGCCGGCGAACGCGACGCTTGCAAGTCGCACGGCATCTATCGCATCGAGGGGGTATTGCGCGCCGTCAAGGCCGGAAAGGCGCTCCCGGATGCGGTGCCGGTGCTGGAGCAAAACGATGCCTCCGCCATCGTCAAGGTGGATGCCAAGAGCGGCTTTTCGAACGCCGCCTTCGAACTCGGCGTGCCCGTTCTTGCCGAGCGGGCTCGCCGCTTCGGCATTGCCGCGCTCGCCATCAACGACTGCACGCATTTCGCCGCCCTCTGGCCGGAAGTCGAGGCCCTGACGGATCGCGGCCTTGCCGCCTTCGCCATGTGCCCGAGCTATTCCACGGTCGCGCCCGCCGGCGGCACTGCGCCGCTCCTTGGCACCAACCCCTTCGCCTTTGGCTGGCCTCGCCTCGAGAGCCCGCCCTATGTCTTCGATTTCGCGACCTCGGTTGCTGCGCGCGGCGAAATCGAACTGCATCGCCGAGCCGGCAAATCTCTGCCGGAAGGCTGGGCTATAGACGCCAACGGCCAGCCGACGACAGATCCGGAAGCCGCGCTTGCCGGCGCGATGCTGCCTTTCGGCGGCCACAAGGGCTCGGCCATCGGCACGATGATCGAGCTTCTGGCCGGCGTCATGATCGGCGACTTCACCAGCCGCGAGGCGCTTGATTATCTCGGGTCTACCGCGTTTGCCCCGCGCCACGGCGAACTCATCGTCGCCTTTTCGCCGGAAGCCTTCTCCGCCGGACGGCCCGGCAATCCGCTTGCGCGCGCCGAAGCGCTGTTCGAGGCGATCGCCGGCCAGGGTGCCCGCCTTCCCTCGCAGCGCCGCTTCGCTGCCCGCGCTCGCGCAGAGAAGGATGGTATCACGCTCACCGCAGACGAAATCCGCCAGCTAGACCACCTGCTGGAACACGGCCTCGACGCCGTGGCCTGAGCAACACGCAGACGCGCGGAGCAAAACCGGCACAGACATGCAAAAGGCCCCGGAAGGGGCCTTTTGCAATTGCATCG
>NZ_AQHN01000011.1 GCF_000359745.1 Rhizobium freirei PRF 81 | reverse complement strand
TCGAGGCCAGGGAGAACGTCTTTGTTCGCCTCTTCTCGGCCCTGAAAATCAAGGCATCCCTTCATGTCGCCATCATGCGGCATGGGCCGGCCAAGGAAATAAGCGGTGGCAATATCCTTGAAGCCAACAAGCCATCAACGGCGGATGAGTGGTGCGATCACTATGGCGTCGATGTTATCGATGGCGTCGCAACACTCTTTAAGGCTGTTGACGATGATTATTCGACCAGTCGCGCACGCCAGAAAGATATTTCCTATGCGCCGGGTCAGATTCCAGTCGCTCCGGATTGGGATGGTGGCCTGGAAGAATGCGGCGGTGGTCTTCACGCCTCTCCGCATCCGAGGATGGCGCTGGAATTCAATATCGGTGCAAAGAAATTCGTGGGATGCCCTGTCAAGCTCGAAGATATCTCCGTTCATCCCAATGGCAGTATGCCTCAGAAGGTGAAGTTCCGTGGATGCTGCTCTCCGTGCTTCGAAGTTGATCGCAATGGCAAGCCGTCGCCAGTCGCGATCGAACAGGCTGCGGAGTAACGCCAATGTCTGCGAAGCGAGACATCTTTGTTTTCGGCAGCAATTTAGCTGGAAGGCACGGCGGCGGTGCGGCCAGGTTCGCTCTTGATAACCATGGTGCCGTCTATGGCCAGGGCATCGGACTGCAGGGAAATTCCTACGGCATTCCCACTAAGGATTTCTATATCGAGACTCTACCGCTCGATATCATTGAAGATCATGTGTGCTCATTCAAGGCCTTCGCCCGTCAGCATGACGAACTAACCTTCTATGTGACGCCGATCGGCTGCGGGCTCGCCGGATATAAACGCCCACAGATCCGCCCGATGTTTGCAGACATGCCCAGCAACTGCCGGTTTGCCGAAACATGGGACGAAGCCGACTAAGCGGCATCGAAAAACCTTCTATTTCAACAGGAGTGAGCCGTTATGGCGAAGATCATCGACCGTCCGGGTTCCGAAAAAGTCTTGGGCAGCAAATACAACAGCATCATGGAGCGCATTGTCCAGCAGCGAGCCAATGGCGAAAAGATGTATGACGGCGGCAAGATCACCGGACCGGGCGTTTGGGCTCGTGTTCCGATGTCCGTTTATCATTCGGATTGCTGTGATGGTCCGTCTATCTCTTCCAGTGGTCTTCGCCAGCTTACGCCCCCCAATGGCTGCCCCCTGCAATATTGGGACCAGAGCTATCTAAATCCTAACCGCGCTCCGGAAGAGACGAAAGAGCATTTCAATCTAGGTCGGGCAGTTCACACGCTTCTACTTTCCGAAGACGGCTTTCGTAACGAGTACGTCATTCGACCGACCGAGTGGAAGGATTGGCGCACAAAGGATTCTCAGGAATGGAAATCTGCACAGATGGACGCTGGCAAGACAGTCCTCGTACCTGACGACATCATCAATATCCAAGGCATGGCAGAGCGTATCTCGGGAGATCAGACATTCGTTGATCTGCTACGCGGCCGCATCGAGCGCTCTATCATCTGGAAAGATGAAAAGACTGGCGTCTGGTTGAAATCTCGCCCGGATTCGATTCCTGCCGATGGCTTCATAGCCGACCTAAAAACCACCTCAGATGCTAGCGAGATCGGGTGCCAACGTTCCACCATCGGCTACGGCTATCACATGCAGCTCGCCCTAGCATGTATGGGTCTGGGGATATTGACGAAGAAGCGAGTCACTGATCACGTCTTGCTCTTCATCGAGACGAAGCGCCCGTGGGCCTACAACATCAAACCGATCGATCCGCAATTAATTGATCTCGGGATGCGCCAGCTTCGTGCCGCAATCAACGTCTTCGCCGAATGCATCGGCTCGGGCGTCTGGCCAACCTATTATGGAAGCGGCGTCACTCTTTCCTCTCCTGATTGGTTCGACAAGCAGATCGAACGTGAACCGTCCATCCCCTCGGAGGCCGCGTGATGAACCAGATTGCAACAATCCAAAAGCGTTCGCTCGTAGATTCCATGGCTGCCAAATACGACATGGAGCCAACCGCATTCGTTAATGCCATCAAGGCTACCGTGATTAAGGGCGAGTGCTCAAATGAGCAGTTTGCCGCCTTCCTGATGGTCGCCAAAGAATATGACCTCAACCCACTGACTAAGGAAATCTACGCTTTCCCGGATCGTGGCGGCATTACACCTATAGTTTCAATCGATGGTTGGATGAACCTGATTAACTCCCACCCGCAGTTCGACGGTATGGAGTTTGTCGACACGAACGGGGCTGATGGCAAACTGCATTCGGTCGAATGCAAGATGTACCGCAAAGATCGTCAGCGCCCCACGACTGTCATTGAATACATGTCCGAATGCTTCCGCCAGACTGACCCTTGGAAGAAATGGCCAAACAGGATGCTTCGCCACAAAGCGGCCATCCAGTGCGCCCGTTATGCCTTCGGTTTCTCCGGCATCATGGAGCCGGATGAATACGAACGCATGAAGGATGTTACTCCTGCTAAGCCAGTAACCCTTCAGGATCGTCTTCAGGCAGCTCGTGAAGCTGCGCAGGAGCCCGATGGCGAGCGTGAAGGCTTTGACGCCTCATTCGTCCAGTCCGAGACCGAAAGCGCTCTCAACGGCGAAATCCTGACTGACAATCCCAATTCCGGCCCGACGCCATCCGAGCCGGATACAGCGGACAGCGGTGCCCTTTCCGCTTCCGCAGCGTCCGACGATGCGCCCTCCTCTCCGTCGTCGGACGCTCCCCTTTCTGATGCCGATCTTCGCAAGCACCTTATGGAATTTGCGCTGAAGGCATTCACCACCCTCGCCGACCGCGATCTGGATGCGGCCGTCAAATCCGACATCATCGAAGAAATGACCGCCAGCTACAAGGCCGATGTCATCCACAAGTCGCAATGGGCGAAAATGTCTTCCGTCACTGTCGCCTTCAAGGCGGTATTTGCCGGCAAGCGGACGATTGATGAAGCTCGCAGCTATGTCGCAATCGACGTTCTGGATTGCTCAACTGCTGAGCTGGGCGGTGCGGCATGAGCCCAACCCTTTCCTCTCTTCGTCTCTCCTGGCTGTCTTGGATATGGAGGCGCACATATGGCTGAGAACTCCGCAATCTCTTGGACCCGTCATACTTGGAACCCTTGGATGGGATGCACCAAGGTCAGTCCTGCATGCGACGGATGCTATGCCGAAGCGCTGATGGACAAGCGCTATCGGAAGGTTCAGTGGGGGAATGCGCCCCGCGTACGGACCAGCGTCCACACATGGAACGATCCGTTCCGCTGGCAGGGTCAGGCCGAGAAGGAAGGCGACCGACCGTTCATCTTCTGCGCCAGCCTTGCCGACATCTTCGATAATCAAGTCAATCCGCAGTGGCGCGCCGATGCTTTCGAGGTGATGCGCAAGACGCCGCGCCTCGTCTATCTCCTGCTGACCAAGCGCCCGCAGAACATCATCGAGCTTGCAGACAAGGCCGGAGGCTTGCCGAGCAATGCCGCGATCGGAACGACGATCGAGGACCAAAAGCGGGCCGACATCAACGTTCCCGCATTGCTCGATGCGAAGGCCGCTATCAATCCAGAGTTTGCCTTCCTGTCCTGTGAACCTCTGCTGGGCCCGATCGACCTGACCGCCCTGCGCGAATTCAATCCGGCGGCGAAGCCTTGGATCAATGCATTATCTGGGGCAG
Organism: Rhizobium freirei PRF 81; assembly: GCF_000359745.1. Classification (GTDB taxonomy): domain Bacteria; phylum Pseudomonadota; class Alphaproteobacteria; order Rhizobiales; family Rhizobiaceae; genus Rhizobium; species Rhizobium freirei. The sequence goes on along the minus strand of NZ_AQHN01000011.1, from coordinate 288,725 downwards.
TGACCAGCGGAGGCGTGCCTCGTAGCCGATCCGAGTGCGGCATCAATGTGTCGACGAGTTGGACGTCTCCAACGATCGATTGGGTGATCACGGGTGGCGAAACTGATCAAGGTGGCCACAAGGCGCGTCCGACCCATCCGACATGGTTCCGATCTCTGCGTGACCAGTGCGCACGATATCGCGTTCCATTCCACCACAAGCAGAATGGCGAATGGTTACCCACGCAGGCGAACGATGGTGAGTGGCCGACCGACACCGTCGGCTTCTGCCGCATCAACACCTTTGGCGATCGAGTAGACGACGGCTGGCCGATGCAGAAAGTCGGAAAGAAGTTCGCTGGCCGCGTGCTCGACGGCGTAACGCATGATGCCTTTCCGGAGGTATCCGCATGAGCGCCTTCCGTATAGCAAACACCAATTTCGCACCGACGCCGAAGGCAAAGCCGTCGAAATCGAAGGACTATATTGCCTTCATTCACGACTGCCCAAGCGTGATCTCTGGCAAGTATCCTGTTCAGGCAGCTCACCTATCGGAAGCCGATACCTACTATCTCCACTATGGGCGGGGAAAGGGCACCAAGGCTCCGGATCGTTGGGTACTTCCGCTCACAGCCGAGGAACATCGTGCCAGCCATGATTACCCCGGCGGCGAAATGGCCTTCTGGTCTGATCACGGGATCAACCCACACGAGCTAGCAACGATCATTTGGGGCGCGTTCTGCGAGCGCGGAACCGACGCTCTCCCTTGGGTCGTTGCAAAAATCAACTCTGGCTTGGCGATGGCCGGCCGTCTTCGCGAGAGGATCGAACAGTGAGCGCCGATCGCGTGACCATAACCGACAAGGGAAAGTTGGATGAGATCGTTGCCACCAAGGGCGCTCATCTCGAACGTCTCGGCAAGCATAGTTGGTTCATCAGCTTCGATCACGCCGACGGTTCATCGACTGCGATCTGGTTTGAGTCCAAGGATCTCGTCTCCCCGATGATCGAAAAGCGTGCGCCGCTCTCCAAGGAAGCCGACCATGATCACGAATAACTCTGAAACAAGGTTTTATGCCGACATAAACAATATCCGTGAAGACGAAGATTGGGTGCAGGTTACAATCAGCGGCGAAGGTGCCGGAAAGCTCACGGAAAGCCAGATCGAGAGAGCCTTTACATCCCTACCAGGAGAGCCGGTGGCGTGGACGACGCGCGAGCAATTGCAGAAAGTAAAGGACAACCCCGGCGCAAATATTATTATGTGGGGCGAGCCACTTCCGTACCATCCAGATATCCCCCTCTACGCCGTAGCAGCGCCGCAGCCGGTGAGCGTCAAGGCAGATACTCGCACATTGGCTGTAGAGATTGTTGACGGCATACTAGGCTACACAATCGAGCATTCGAGCGACCCAGACCGCCAACGCGCCTTTTATGATCTGACGGAGGCCCGCATCCGCCCCTCTCTCGGCTCTCCTGTAGAGAGAGGGACGGAGAAGGATTACGAGCGCTGGGCGAAAGAGTGGCATCACACAGTCGAAATCATGTGCACGATGTTGGGCATATCTGGGTCCGGATCTCCTGACGAAATCCTAGCTGACGCACAAATTGCACTTTCCGCCACGTCAACGTGTCATACTTGCGACGGAACTGGGAAAGAAGGTCGTCATTCAATCTGCCGTGATTGCGATGATTTGACCGCCGCCCCATCCCCCTCCACAGAGATAGAGGCGCTGCGGGTGGAAATCCTAACACAGCCGTTCTGCGTTCTCTTCCTTGACGGTCGTAACGAGCATGGCGCTCATGTTCTTCCGAGCTTCCCGCGCAGCTTCGATATCGTAGAAGATGATGTCAGTGAGCAGGCTGATGCGATTTTGTTGGAAGCTGAGCGCCTTGGGTTTATTGCTGGGCAAGATCACGTCTGGGTCAACTTCCATTTTATTCCAGCTCAGATTGGGGATGAAGGTCGCGTCGAATTAGCCAGCTATTGGGATTTCGCCTGCATCAACATTGAAATGAGCAAAGCCATCAACGCTCCTCTCCGCGCCGCCCTCCAGCAGCAGGGGGAAGGCAAGTAATGGAAATCGAGATCAAAGGAAAAATCCCCCAAGATCCGCGCGAGCGTGTTCTGGCGATCGAGGCAGTAGCCCAAGCCATCTGCCAGAATGTGAATGCTGATCCAGCCGATTGCATCATGATGCTGCTGACCGCTGCGGTTCACATCCAGTCGAAATATTCGAAGGATTCGGCCAAGGACAACATCACCGTTCTGGCTGGTTGCCTTGGGCATGCGACCGTTGCGGCGGAAGGTTTCTTCAAGCTTCGACCGGTTTCAGCCACCCTCCGGGCCAAGCTTGCCCAAGAGGAGGCGTAGGATGGCCGGCTTAGATAACCTCCCCTGCAAAGGCTGCTGGTGGATCGAAGGTGGCCGTTGCTACCAAGATAAGCTTGCGGATGTCCACGGCCTCGCGCGCGCACCCCGAATTGGCGACCCCAAGCCGTATGGCCTAGAGATCACCGACGCGCTGATTACCGCCTGCATGTCGCGAGGCGTTCACGAACGAAAATCGGCAGTCTATGGCAGGCTCGCTGCTCATCTGAGGGATATTGGCGTCGAAGTCGTCTTCACGTCGTTGCCCGCGATAAAGGACTCCTCCCAATGACCACACCACACGATAAGGCTCTGTCTGCCTTCACCGAATATTTCGTCCGGAACTATCCCGGCCCAGATACAGTGATCTTCGACCCGAAGTGGCATGCTCCAAAGCTGTTCAATGCTGCCGTGAAGGCAATCCGTGACGCCGTTGAAATTGGAAGCGCAGCGGATCTCATTGCCGACTGGCTCAACGACGGCACCGAAGATTTGCCAGACGACACTAGCGTCCGCATCGAAATCGGCAAGCGTGCCATCATAAGCGACGAACTAGGCAATCTGCGCGCTGCTCTCCACGCCCCTCTCCCAGAAGCCGGAAACGGCGATGGGTGGTTGCCGATCGAGACTGCGCCGAAGGACGGAACAAAGATCGATGTCATTGAGGTGAACCGCTTTGGCGCTGAAAGGGTGACCGATGTCTGGTGGAGCGCCAGTCGTCAATATTGGGCCGTTTGGGGCGATAGAGGCTTTGGCACCAGCGGGGAAACGTCAGTCGGCGTGATACCGACACATTGGCGTCATCGTCCTTCCCCTCCCTCCATCCTAAAGGAAGGAGCCGAGGGATGAGCGATATCGTTGAACGCCTGCGGGCCTGCGCGAACGGCCTCGGTAGCCTTAAATCTTCGAAGGGGGATTATGGGCTTTGCGATGATGCGGCAGACGAGATCGAGCGCCTCAGGTCCGATTTGGCAGCCCAGCTTGCCGGCCATCGGCTCTCCGCAAAACACGCCACACAAAACCTCCTACGGGTCTCTCAGGCTCAGGCCGAGCGCCAACGCACCGACGACCTTATAGAGGAGGTGAAAAGGGTGCTGGGGCCGCTAAGTAAAATGGCCGGAGAGCTTTTCGCGCGCAATTGGAACGCTTCCGATCTGGTTCTGGCGCTCGATAATCCCGAGCAGGAAAATCGGCTCACTGCCGGCGATCTTTTTGCCGTCCGCGCCCTCCTCTCTAGGCTGGAGGGGAGATGATGGTGAAGCTGACAGCTAACGACAGGACGTTTCTGCGGCGCCGGAACGAAATTGGACCTGCCTGGATCAGCGATTGCGATGAAAAGCTAATCAATCGCCTTTGGCTCGCCAATCTGATCGAGATTGTTGGCAGGACGGTTTACATCAGCAATGCCGGTCGCAGCGCCCTCTCCGATTCCGCCCCTACTCCTTTGCAAGAACATAAGGCCAACATTGGCAAGGAGGAAGGATGATCGGTCTCGTGTGTATGTTCGGTTTATACGCTATCTGGTGCGTATCGGAGCAATATTTAGATGCAAAGCGCGAACGAGAAAGGCTTCGTCTCCGCGCCGAACTCCTGAAGGCTGGCATTGATCCGGACAGGTTGGATAGGGAGGGCGAGGACAAATGACACTTGCCGCCTTGGATATCGGTGACGATGAACCCGTCACTCTTGAAGATGCCTGCCAATTGTTCTTTCGTGGTCGCCTGACGAAATCTGCCCTTCGAACGGAGGCCAGGAAAGGCAATCTAGAGCTTATCAGGATCGCCAACAAGGATTTCGTCACCCACAACGGAGTCAAGAGGATGATCGAAAAATGCCGCAAAAGCGAAAGCCACCAAGGCTCTATCTCAGGAAAGACGGAAAATCCAACGTCTGGATTATCCGAGACGGGACAACCGATATCCGCACAGGATGCAGTGAGGGCCAGGCTGCAGAAGCTGAAAGAAAGCTCCACCAATACCTCTCGGAAAAATATGAGCCCAAGCGCGGCGGTCGTGCCGCTGAGATCACGATAGGGGATCTTATTCTCGTTTATTTTGACGAGAAGGCAGATGCCACGGCACGCCCGAAAGAGACGAAAGCGGCCTTGGGGCGTCTGAATGAATTCTTCGGGAAGATGGTTGTTGCCGATATCCGCGGCAAAACATGCCGCTCGTACGTGGATCATCGCGGGAATACGGGCGGCGCGAGACGGGACTTGGAGGTCCTTCGAGCGGCAGCAAATTATTATCATGCCGAGCATACGCTTGATCTTCTGCCGAAGATTACGCTTCCGGAGAAAAGCCCGCCACGCGAACGCTGGCTTACCCGCAAGGAAGTTGCCGACATGATCCGCGCCGCTAGGAATATCAAGCAATGCGGCCACATCGTTAGACTTCTGCTTATCGGCGTTTATACCGGAACGCGCCTGTCGGCCATGCTGGGGCTGCAGTGGATGCCAAATACTTCAGGGGGATGGGTCGATCTGGAAAAGGGCGTTCTTCATAGAAAGGCCCAAGGCGAGCGCGTTGCTCATAATAAGCGGAAAACGCCAATGCGAATTCCACCCCGGCTACTCACCTTCCTTCACTACTGGAAGGACGCAGACGCCAAGATCGACAAGGAACGCCCTACGCTGAATGTGATCAACTATTATGGCGCAAAGGTCATAAAGCCGCACAGGGCGTTCAGGGCCGTCCGAACAGAGGCTGGATTGGGTATAGACGTTACGCCACATACCTTGCGTCACACTCGCGCAACGTGGCTGGCAAATGCAGGGATTGATGTCCAGGAAGCCGCTTCTTCGCTCGGAATCACGACCGAGGAATTCGAGCGGACCTACCTGCATAATGATCCGGAATTCCAACAGAATGCCGCAAATGCTTACTGAAGCCGTGCGGAAGATGTGCGATACTGAATTCTGATGAGATCGTCGGGAACCTAAGTAGTTGATTTAGCTGGTCGGAGTGGAGTGATTCGAACACTCGACCCCCACGTCCCGAACGTGGTGCGCTACCAGACTGCGCTACACTCCGTGACCAGCGGCGCTTCTATAGACCAGCCATTTTTGATGTACAAGCACCAATTTCAAAAAAAGCATCTGATTTTTGACGAAAAAATTACAGGCGTGTCTGCCTAGAAAATTGGCAGGAAACAGGTGCCGAAATTGCCAGCGTGCAAAAGACGCAACAGATCGAGTAAAATCCCGCTTGTACACGCGGATGGGAATTTTCTTTTGCCGGCTTTGGCGGTAAAGCCCTAGGCGGGACAGGTGGAAACGTCGTGGGACAGCGCGGCCTTTCCGCGACCGATGCGAGACAGAAGCTCAAGGACGACACGATGAATATCCGCATGATCACCGCGGCGGGACTGTTGCTGGCGCTAGCCGGTTGCAGCACCACAACCACGACAACGAAAGCGGTCCTGCCGCTGCTGGCCAAGAACCCCGTTCAGGATCGCTGGCAAGGCCAGTCCGCCGGACGCTTCTTCGCAGCCTACGGCCCGCCGCTCTCCGACCGCGACGACGGCGGCAGCCGTGTCTACACCTGGCGCGGCGGCTACAAGAACGTCACGATCAAGACCAAGGAGGGCAAGACGACCGGCAAGCGCTCTCTGAGCTGCAAGGCCGATATCGTCACCAACCAGAGCTACGAAATCCGCTCGGTCCACATCCTCGGCGACCAGCCTGGCATCAGCGGCCCTTCCTATTGCGCCGAACTTCTGGCGCCGCCGGAAAAGGCTGAACAGGCCGAACAGGCAGATTGAGGCCAAAGCTTCGTCACGAGACAATACCAGCGGGCGGCTCGAAAGGCCGCCTGTTTTTGTTTGCAGACTACCCTCTAGCTCTGAACGAGATGACAGGCAGCGCAGCGAAGCCATTGAAGAATGCATGACGACCGCCGGCAAAGATGTTGCGGGGTGCTTTTCTCAACAGGAAGAGGGAAATGGCTGGGGCGCCAGGATTCGAACCTGGGAATGCCGGTACCAAAAACCGGTGCCTTACCGCTTGGCGACGCCCCAACAGAGGAAATGGCTTCAATCTCCGCCAAATCGGCGTCTGATTAGCAAAGGTCGCTTGCCGCCACAATCACTAAGTTATGCGTTGACGCATATTTCTGTGTGCTTTTTGGGCGGCTATGATAGGTCTTGCCGCACCGCAATCCGAATGAGGAGGCCCGATGAGCCAGTTTCGCGCCCGCCCGCCAGCCGTTCCCACCGTGCTTCTCGATGACGCAATCGTGCGCATTACGCGTTGGGATTTCGAGCCGGGCGCCGATACCGGGCATCATGTGCATGGCCTCGGCTATGTCGTCGTGCCGATGACGGATTGTCAGTTCCTGCTGGAAGACCCCGGCGGCAGCCGCCGTGTCGATATCACCAAGGGTGCCGCCTATCGGCGCGAGGCGGGGGTCGAGCACAATGTCGTCAATGCCGGCTCCGAGCCGATGTCCTTTATCGAAATCGAATACAAGCAATCATGAGCACGCCTGACTTCGACCTTGCCTTCGAGCCCGCCTATGGCCGAGCTGTCCCCGTTGCGCCCGGCATCGAACGCATGACGGTCAACAATCCGAGCGCCTTCACCTTTCACGGCACCAACAGCTACATCGTCGGCGGCTCGTCGGTGGCGGTCATCGACCCCGGCCCCGAGAACGAGGCGCATTTCGCCGGTCTGATGGCGGCGCTGAGGGGGCGCGAGGTCACCCATATCTTCGTCAGCCACACCCACCGCGATCACTCGCCGCTTGCCAAGCGGCTGAAGGAGGCGACGGGAGCGCTCACCGTCGGCGAAGGGCCGCATCGCGCCGCGCGCCCCCTCTATCGGGGCGAGGTCAATCCCTTCGCCGAAAGCTCCGACATGGAGTTCCAGCCGGATATCGTGCTTGGCGACGGCCAAAGCGTCTCCGGAGACGGCTGGCAGATGACGGCGCTGCTAACGCCGGGCCATACGGCAAACCACGCCTGCTTCGCGCTCGATGGCACCGGCATCGTCTTTTCCGCCGATCATGTCATGGCCTGGGCCACATCCATCGTCGCGCCGCCGGATGGCTCCATGGCCGACTACATGGCCTCGCTGGAGCGGCTTCTCGCCCGCGAGGACCGGTTGTTCCTGCCCGGCCATGGCGGGCCGGTGAAGGAGCCGGCGTCTTTCATGCGCGGCCTTAGAACCCATCGGCGCATGCGCGAGCGCGCTGTGCTTGAGCGCATCAAGGCCGGCGACCGCCTGATCCCCGACATGGTGAAGGCCATCTATCGCGAGACGGACCCGCGTCTGCATGGCGCGGCCGCACTTTCGGTATTGGCGCATCTGGAAGATCTCGTCGAGAAAGGCCGCGTGGAAACGGACGGTCCTCCGGCATTGTTCGGAACCTACCGCCCCGTCTGAGTAGGCCTCAGCTTCCTGCTATGCCGAGCAGTTCGGCATCGAGCGCCTTCAGAAAACCATCTGCGGTGTCGGCGCTGACACCGAGATCATTCTGTCCGTAGCGGGAGGCGACGCGAATATCGACGAGCGTGGTTTCCGCCTCCTCGCGGATCCGGATCAGCACATCGCAGGGGAGACCAAGAATGCGGGTGCGCATCTCGCCCTGCAAGACGACATCGGTATTTTGGCGGATCAGATCGGCGACGCCATCGCGGAAAGGGCGTGGCGTCGGTACAGGGACAAAGTCGGGCACGTCGCCGACGGCGGTGTCATCCTGCGCCGGGTGGGTGGTCTGAATACGGGTGCGGCGTTTGGGCTTCGCAGCGCCGTTGGGATCGGCCACCTCGGCCCCCTCCGCCTTGACGATGGTGATGTGGCTATCCCGCACTACCTTGCGCACCGCCTCCAGCACGCGGTCGGCAGCGCCTTCATAGCGGCGGCTAATCAGGGCCGGATAGGCATCGAATTGCCCCTCGCGCTCCTGCGCCGTCACCAGATGGCGCGGCGGCAGCCAGATCTGCCTGGCGTCGGGCGTCGCCAGCCATTCCGGCGGGTCGTTGAGATCCGTCGATATCTCGTAGATCGGCGGCCGGCTCCAATAGCGCTCAATGCCGAAGCCGAGAATGGCAAGCGGCAAGGCAGCATAGAGGATCGCCTTGACGGCCGAGACGCCGCCGAAAGCGGCGCTTTGCCAAAGCTCGACAAGACCGATCGCCGCCAGAAACACAGCAACGGCGGCGCAACCTGCCGAGATCAGGATCAGCAGCACGAAATAGGGCATTTCCAAGGGCCCGAAACGATGGCCGATCAGCGTCACCCCGCAGAGCACCAGCGCAAAGGCGGCAATCAGGCGCGCGGCGCGGGCTGCATGTGAAACGGGACGGTCGAAGCGAATGGTCATCAAGGGCTCGGCGGCGCGTCGGATCGGAAGCCGGATGCACCGAATCCCGGAAAGTGATCTATGTTTAGAGCAAGAAACGATGAAAATAAATCGAATGTCATGTCGTCTGTAAGCAATGTCTCGTCGAAGCTGGGACCAGCTATGGCTAGCGTAAAAACGTGAGCGCTTGCTTAAATTCCCAAAAAAGGCCATTCTTTGGCGTTTTATCGAGGCTTCGAAGGGACTTGATGAGATGGAACCGATGCTTTCTCAAGATATCGCCGTAAAGCCGCTGGCGGCAGCGGCCATTGCCACGGCTGATACAGCAGACCCGGTCCTGCCGCTTGAGCTTCTTGAACTTGAGCTTTCACTCGAAGGTTTTTCTGGTGGCGAGCCCTCGTTCTGCGAAGCCGTACGGCGCGCGGCCTCGGCCGTACACGGCGACTTCCTGTTCGATCTCCCCGCTAGGGGCCTGATCCCCGATTGCCGCAGGCTGGCGGTGATCCGGATTCCCGAAGCGGACGCGACGATGCGCACCCTTTTTGCGGCGCTCGACGAAGACGGGGCGGAAATCCGCCTGCTGCAGCCGGATGAGGAAACCGAGCACCTGCTGCGTTTCGCCGATGCCTTCGTCAACCTGCTGCAGCGGCTGCCGGAAAGGCCGAGAGAAGCGGCTTAAGCGTTCCCCGGCCTGCGACGACGCGACGATAAGCCTTTCGCGCGCTTAGCCGCGACGCTATAATCCGTGATTGCATCTCTGCATTCAGGACATCAAGTCATGCGTATCGCCGCTTCCATCTTCTCCCTGCTCTCCATCGCCTTCGTACTCTCGTCGTGCCAGACGGCCGAGGAAATCCGAGCGGCCGACGAGGCGAGATGCGGCGGCTACGGCTTCAAGCGCGGCTCGGAGAATTTTGCCAATTGCCTGATGAATCAGGATCTTAGCCGACGCGCGGATCAGCGGGCCTTCATGGAAAGCAACAATGACTTCTTCTGGGGGCCGACAGTGGTGGTCGGCGGTCCGGGATATTACTATCATCGCGGCTACTGGCGTCACTGAACGAAAGCGGCATTGCAGCGCGCAATATCAGGCTCGTCCCTTGATCGCCGCCTGCGCGGCAGCAAGTCGTGCGATCGGCACGCGGAAGGGTGAGCAGGACACGTAGTCCAGCCCGATATCCTCGCAGAAATGGATCGAGGCGGGATCGCCGCCATGCTCGCCGCAGATGCCGAGCTTCATATCGTTGCGCGTGCGGCGGCCGCGTTCGGCAGCAATGCGGATCAGCTCCCCTACCCCGTCGAAATCGAGAGATATGAACGGGTCGTGCTCGATGATGCCCTTGCGCTGATAGGTCGGAATGAAGGCGGCGGCATCGTCACGCGATATGCCGAAGGTGGTCTGCGTCAGGTCGTTCGTGCCGAAGGAGAAGAATTCGGCGGCCTCGGCGATGATATGGGCACGCAAGGCCGCGCGCGGCAGCTCTATCATCGTGCCGACGAGATAATCGATCTTCATCTTCGCTTCGGACATGACGGCGCGCGCGACCTCGTCGATGCGGTCCTTGACGTAGTCGAGCTCCGAGCGCAGGCCGACGAGCGGCACCATGATCTCGGGCACGACGGCGGCACCCGTCTCGCGTGCTGCCAGAACCGCCGCCTCGAAGATGGCGCGCGCCTGCATCTCGACGATCTCGGGATAGGAAATCGCCAGCCGGCAACCGCGATGGCCAAGCATGGGATTGAACTCATGCAGGGCGTCGACACGCTGGCGCAGCATGGCCGGCTCCATGCCCATCCTGCCGGCAACCTCGGCAATCTCCTCATCCGTCTTCGGGAGGAATTCATGCAGCGGCGGATCGAGCAGGCGAATAGTCACCGGCAGGCCGTGCATGATGACGAACATGCCGGTGAAGTCGAGCCGCTGCATCGGCATCAGCTTGGCAAGGGCGGCGCGGCGCCCAGCCTCGTCTTCGGCAAGGATCATCTCGCGCATCACATGAATGCGGTCGCCCTCGAAGAACATATGTTCGGTACGACAAAGCCCGATGCCTTCAGCGCCGAAGGAGCGGGCGGCCCGCGCATCGGCCGGCGTGTCGGCATTGGTGCGCACCGTCATGCGGCGGGCGTGATCGGCCCAGGTCATGATGCGCCCGAAATCCCCGGAAAGCTCCGGCTGGATCATCGGCACCTCGCCCTTCAGCACCTGGCCGGTGGAGCCGTCGATCGTGATGATATCACCCCTCGTCAAGGTGACGCCGATGCCGATCAGCTTTTCGTTGCGCATATCGATGCGCATGGTTCCGGCGCCGACGACGCAGGGGATACCCATGCCGCGGGCAACGACGGCCGCGTGGCTGGTCATGCCGCCGCGGGTGGTCAGGATCGCCTCGGCCGCATGCATGCCGTGAATGTCTTCCGGGCTGGTTTCGATGCGCACGAGAATGGCCTTTCGGCCCTCCTCTTCGGCAACGATCGCTTCCTCTGCGGTAAAGACGATTTCGCCGGTAGCAGCACCCGGCGAAGCGGGAAGGCCGGAGCCGATGACCTCGCGGCGGACGCGCGGATCGATGGTCGGGTGCAGCAGCTGATCGAGCGTCATCGGGTCGATGCGGGCGACGGCTTCGTCTTCGGTGATCATCCCTTCGTCGACCATGTCGACGGCGATCTTCATGGCCGCCTTGGTGGTACGCTTGCCGGCACGGGTCTGCAGCATCCAGAGCTTGCCGCGCTCGATGGTGAATTCCAGATCCTGAACGTCGCGATAATGGGCTTCCAGCTGCGCGCAGATGCTCCGGAACTCCGCAAAGGCTTCCGGCATCAGCTTTTCCATCGACGGCCGCTCATAGCCGGAGGCGATGCGGGCAGCCTCGGTGATGCTTTGCGGTGTGCGAATGCCGGCGACGACATCTTCCCCTTGCGCATTGACGAGAAATTCGCCGTAAAGCTCCTTCTCGCCGGTCGACGGATTGCGGGTGAAGGCGACGCCGGTCGCGGAGGAATTGCCGAGATTGCCGAAAACCATCGCCTGAATGTTAACGGCGGTGCCCCAGGCCTCGGGAATATTGTGCAAATGGCGATAGGTAACCGCGCGCGGGTTCATCCAGCTGGAAAAGACGGCGGAAACGGCGCCCCATAGCTGGACTTCAGGCTCCTGCGGGAAGGCCTGGCCCAATTCCTCATGGATAACGGACTTGTAGAGCGAGACGACATGCTGCCATTCGACGGCCGTCAGATCGGTGTCGAACTCATGACCGAACCGAGCCTTCTCATCCTCGAGAATTTCCTCGAAAACCTCGTTGTCGAGGCCCATGACCACGTCGGCATACATCTGGATGAAGCGGCGGTAGCTGTCCCAGGCGAAGCGTGCGTCGCCGGCGTCGTGGCCAAGCGCCTGCACCGTGGTATCGTTGAGACCGAGATTGAGCACCGTATCCATCATGCCGGGCATGGAAGCACGCCCGCCCGAACGCACGGAGATCAGCAGCGGCCGCACGATATCGCCGAATTTGCGTCCGGTAATGGCCTCCATCTGCTTGAGGCCCTGCATGACCTGCGGTTTCAGCTCATCGGGGATGATGCGGCCATTCTTGTAATAGGACGTGCAGGCTTCGCAGACGATTGTCAGGCCCGGAGGGACCGGCATGCCGAGGCTGCACATCTCGGCAAGGTTCGCGCCCTTGCCGCCGAGCCTCGCATAATCTCCGGCGCCTCCCTCGGCCTTGCCGCCGCCGAATGTATAAACCCACTTCGTCATCGTCCCGTCCAACTCCCGGGGTTGAACTTAATTCACTGAGCGACAAATGAAAATCGGCAAATACGGCAAAATGTTGCGCTGCACAAAAAATATGGTGCACAGGCCTCATATTTCAATCGATTGATCCGAATCGGCGCCTAGGATTGCGTTTCTCGCTGCGCCAATATCTTGTCGATCCGCATGCCATCGAGATCGACGATCTCGAAATGCCAGCCGCCGAAGGTGAAGCTTTCACCGACTTCGGGCAGATGGCCGAGCTGGTAGAGGGCAAAGCCCGCAAGCGTATGGAAATTGACATCCTCCTCGCCCACACGCAACCCGAGCCGCGCGAAGGCATCATAGACCGGCATCATGCCTTCCATCAGCAGCGATCCGTCGGCGCGTTCGACGACATCGGGCGTCTCGTTTTCCATGTCGGGCAGATCGCCGGCGATCGCTTCCAAGAGGTCCGTCTGCGTGACGATGCCTTCCAGGCTGCCATATTCGTCGATGACCATGGCGAGGCGGACGGGCGCGCGCTTGAAATTCTCGAGCACTTTGAAGACGGCCGTGGACTCGTGGACAACAAGCGGCTGGCGGATGACGGCCATCGGATTCAGCGGCTCGCCGTTCAAAAGCTGATCGAGGAGATCCTTCTTCAGGATCATGCCGATCGGCTCATCGATCGATCCGCGACCGACAAGGAGCTGCTCGAAACGGCTCTCGCGGATGGTCTTCTGCATTTCCTCCGGAGGATCGTCGGCATCAATCCATTCGACCTCCAGCCGAGGCGTCATGATGTTCGACACATCGCGGTCGCCGATATTGAAGACGCGCTCGACCAGCTCCTGCTGGGCCTGCTCCAACAAACCGGCTTCCTGGCTTTCAGCGACCAGCAGCTTGATCTCGGCGGGAGAATGCAGCGAGCCCTCGCCCGCGCCGGGACGCAGCCCGAAGAGGCGCAGGACGAGATTGCCAAGGCCGTTCAGAACCGTGATCGCCGGGCGCAGAAGGAAGAGGAAAAGGCCGAGCGGGCGCACCACGCCAAGGGCCGTGCCCTCGCTGCGCTGCAGGGCCAGGCTCTTCGGCGCGAGTTCGCCGAGCACGATGTGAAGCGCCGTGATGATGATGAAGGAAATGGCAACGGCGACGGCATGCGATCCGGCTGCGGCCCATGTTCCGGGCAGGAAATCGAGAAGCGGCTCCAGAAGGTGGGCGAGTGCGGGCTCGCCGACCCAGCCGAGCGCGAGCGAGGAAATCGTAATGCCGAGCTGTGTGGCCGCCAGATTCGCGTCGAGATTATCGACCGCCCTCTGCAGCGCCTTGGCGTTCATCCGCCCTTCGGCAACCAGTTCCGTCACGCGGCTGCGGCGAACGGAAACGAGAGAAAACTCAGCCGCAACGAAAAAACCGTTGGCGGCAACGAGCAGCAGCACGGCGAGTATTCCGAGGAAATCGAAAATACCGCCACCAGATCCAGACATACTTCCCTTCCGGGCGGATTAGCGCCACATGTTGTTGATCGAAAACGAAACTATCACGCTTTCCGGCTGTACGGCAGCCGAGGCGGCAATTTCTTGTCTATATTGGAACAGTTTTCTTCCATTCTGGGCGGAAAGGGTCTCAGGCGATCTCGCGCAGCCGCTCGGCCGTCTGAAGATCGACGGAGACGAGCTGCGAGACGCCCTGCTCGGCCATGGTCACGCCGAAGAGGCGATCCATGCGGGCCATGGTGATGGGATTGTGGGTGATGACCACGAAGCGCGTCTCGGTCGAGGCCGCCATCTCATCCATCAGATTGCAATAGCGCTCGACATTGTGGTCGTCGAGCGGTGCATCCACCTCGTCCAGAACGCAGATCGGCGCGGGATTGGTGAGAAACACGGCGAAAATCAGCGCCATGGCCGTCAGCGCCTGCTCGCCGCCGGAAAGCAGGGTCATGGTTTGCGGCTTCTTGCCCGGCGGGCGGGCGAGGATCTCCAGGCCCGCTTCCAGCGGATCGTCGGATTCGATGAGCTGCAGTTCGGCCGTGCCGCCGCCGAAAAGATGCGTGAATAGCCGCTGGAACTGTGCGTTTACGATGTCGAACGCGACGATAAGGCGTTCGCGGCCCTCACGATTGAGGCTTTGGATCGCTCCGCGGAGCTTGCGAATGGCGTCGATGACGTCGTCGCGTTCCTTGATCAGTGCCTGCAGCCGCTCGGTCAGCTCCTTGCTCTCTTCCTCCGCGCGCAGATTGACGGCGCCGAGGCGCTCGCGCTCCATCTTCAACCGCTCCAGCTCGCGCTCGACTTCGCGCAGATCCGGCACGCCTTGCGTGGCCGACAGGCCGGTCAGGCGCATGGCCTCATGCGGCTCGACATTGAGGGCCTGGCGGATGCGCAGTTCGCTTTCCTGCCGGCGCTCGCGCGCAGACACCAGCCGCTCCTCGATGCGCCCGCGCTTCTCGCGGCTTTCGGCCAGTTCGGAAAGCGCGGTCGCCGCGTGGCGATCAGCCTCGCGTTGAACGACCTCGGCTTCGGCAAGGCGGTCAGCGGCCTGACGGCGGGCATCCTCGGCCTTCTGAAGCTCGTTCATCAAGGCGCGGCGCTTGTCGTCGAACTCATCCGGAGCGAGATCGAGCTCGGAAGCCTCGTCACGCGCTTCCTCTTCGCGGTCACGCAGCGTCTGGATATGTTCTTCGGCGCTGGCCGCGCGCTGGCGCCAGGTGTCGCGCTCCTGCCGGATCGACAGAATGCGGCGCTGCCGCGCCTCGTTTTCCCGGTTCAGACCTTCGTGACGGGCACGGGCTTCAGCCAGCGCGCCGCGATCCGTTGCGACCTCCGCCTGCTGGTCGCGCAGTCTCAGATCAATGGCCTCAAGATCCGGCGCATCTTTCAGTTCGATACGGACATTTTCGTCCTGCATCGCCACATCTTCCAGCTGCTCCTGCAGCCCGCTGACCGCCTCGGCGATCACGTCGCGGCGGCGGATAAGATCGCCGGAGGCCCGCTCGGCAGCAGCCAGGGCTTCCCGCGCTTCGGCCAGATGCCGGGCAGAAAGCCGGCTGGCATCGCGGGCGGTGGCCAGACGACCTTCTTCGCCCCTGATCGCATCCGCAGCTGCCGAAAGGCGCTCCTCAGCCTCCGTAAGCACATCGCGAGCGAGCTCAGCTTCGGCTTCCAGCTCGGAGAGACGGTTCTTCTGGGCCAGCCGCAAGGCAGCCGCACTCGGCGCATCGGCACCGGTCACATGGCCATCCCAGCGGAACACGGCGCCATCCTTGGTCACCAGCCGCTGTCCCGGCTTCAGCTCCGGCATCAGCCGTAGCGCGTCCTCGACCGAAACGATGCCGATCTGACGAAGGCACCTCGTCAACGCCGCCGGCGCGCCGACATGGGTGATCAACGGCGCAACGCCGCCGGGCAGCGCTGGGTCGCCCGCACCACTGCCATTGTCGGACCAATAGACCGGCGCCTGGGCATCGAGCGAGGATTCCAGATCGTCGCCAAGGGCGGCACCCAGAGCAGTCTCGAAGCCGCGGTCGACGCGCAGCTCTTCGGCAACAGGTGAAAAGGCGCCCGACGTATCGCCCGCCGCCAGCATCTTGGAAATGGTGCGTGCTTCGGTTTCGAGCGCATTCAGACGCGCCCGCGCCTGCTCGACGGGTCCGCGCGACAGAGCCTCGGTTTCGCGCGCTTTGGCAAGAACCGCTTCGATGCGCTGGATCTCGCCTTCCGCATCCGCAACGACGTTTTCCGCTGCCTCGACCACATCGCGCTTTTCGCCCGGATCCGGCAGATCGGCCATCTTCTCGTCGATGGCGGCAAGTTCGCGGTTTGCCTCGTCGGCCTGGCGTTCCAGCCTCATCTTACGGTCGGCAAGATCGCGAATTGCGCGCTCCAGCTGATTGCGGGCAGCCGCAGCCTCGGCACGTTCTGCGGTCAGGGCGGTAAAAATCCGCTCGCTGTCGGCGAGCTTGGCGGCGGCTTCCTCGAAGGCAAGACGCGTCTCCTCGGCAAGCCTGCCGGAATCGGCAAGAATGTCGGCAAGATCGGCATCTTCCGCGTCCAGTTTGGCAAGGATGGACGCGTTGTCGGCGACAAGGCGCTCCTCGCGGCGGATATCCTCGGCCAGCTGCGCCAACCGCCGGGTCAGCTCGTCGCGACGGCGCAGGATGCGGTTGGCGTCCTCTTCCAGCTGATTGCGGGCGAACTGCAGCCGCTGCAGGGCGGCGGCAGCCCTCGCCTCGTCATCGCGCAGTTCCGGCAGCTTGAAGCTGGCGATGCCCTGCGCCTTTGCCGCCTCCATCTGGATCTGCGCCTTTTCGGCGACGAGCACGGTTGCCTGGTTGAGCGCGCTATCGGCCTCGGCTTCGGCTTCCTTGGCCTGCACCCAGCGGATATGCAGCAGCATCGCTTCACGGGCGCGAATATCCGCCGAGAGCATCTTGAAGCGGTTCGCCTGGCGCGCCTGACGCTTCAGGCTCTCGATCTGGCTCTCGAGCTGCGACGTCACATCGTCCAGCCGCTCGAGGTTGCCTTCGGCGGCGCGCAGGCGCAACTCGGCCTCATGACGGCGCGAATGCAGGCCGGAAATGCCGGCGGCCTCTTCCAGCAGCTGACGTCGTGCCTGGGGCTTCGCCTGGATCAGTTCGCCGATACGCCCCTGCCCGACCATCGACGGCGAGCGGGCACCTGTGGAAGCGTCGGCGAAGAGAAGCTGCACATCCTTGGCGCGCGCTTCCTTGCCGTTGATGCGGTAGACCGAGCCCTGCTCGCGCTCGATGCGGCGCGTCACCTGGATCTCGTCGCTGTCGTTGAAGGCGGCGGGCGCGGTGCGGTCGCTATTGTCGAGGTAAAGGCCGACTTCGGCGGTATTGCGCGCCGGACGATTGCCCGATCCGGAGAAGATGACGTCGTCCATGCCGGAGGCGCGCATGTTCTTGTAGGAATTCTCGCCCATCACCCAGCGCAGGGCCTCGACGAGATTGGACTTGCCGCAGCCATTCGGGCCGACGACGCCGGTCAGGCCACGCTCGATGACGAATTCGCCCGGCTCTACGAATGATTTGAAACCGACGAGTCGAAGCCTGTTGAACTTCATAGGGAATGCCCCCTTCTCCTTCTGAAGGAGAAGGTTAGGGATGCCGAGGCGGCGTCCATAGGCTCGTACGTAGAGAAGTGCGTCACAGGCGCACGACCATGGCCGCCCGCCTGTGGTTCAAAAAGGCGCGGATCAGAGCAGGCTGTCGATAAGCTTCGACATGGCACCAATAGACATGTCCCCTGCATAGCGCTTGCCATTGATGAGGAAGGTCGGCGTTGCGTTGACGCCGAAATCCTTGGCTGCGCGTTCACGTACAGAGTTGACATCATCCAGAAGCTTCTGGTTCGTCAAGCATTTCGTGAAGCTATCCTCAGTAAAACCGGCGAGTTTCGACATTTGCAGCAATGCGGCGCGGCCGTCGACATCGGGCGAAGCCCAGGCGATCTGCTGCTTGAACAGCATTTCGACCATCGGCATGTACTGTTCCTGCGGCGCGCAACGGGCGAGCATGAAGGCGGCCGCCGCGCGCGGATCGAACGGGAATTCGCGGATGATGAAGCGCACTTTGCCGGTATCGACATACTTCTGCTTGATCGTATCGAAGGTCGTGACGGCGAAATGCGCGCAATGCGGGCAGGTCAGCGACATATATTCGACGATCTTGACCGGGGCATCTTCCTTGCCGAATGCGATTTCCGGCAGCGGGCCGGGCTTCAGCACGTCGTTCATGTCGACATTGCCATCCGACGGAGGAATGGCGTCGTCGCCGGACGCGGCGGATGCGGTGTCGGCAAAGGCAGCGAACGCCACGGAAAGGGCTGCAACGGCGGAACCGCCCAGCAGGTGGCGTTTGGTCAAGAGCAAGTCGGACATCGGCATAGAGTCACCCGTCGTTGAAAGAGGTCTTCGAATGTTTCATGCGATATAACGGCTGGTTGCCGCTAACAAGGCACGCTTGACCAACTTTCTTCAAAGAATTGTGACCTGGCAAAGACAAAGAGCCAAAATTGTCGTCGCATCCGCCTCAAATCAACGAACGCAAGCGAATGCGCATGTTGAATTACTTTCGGTAGACTTCGCGTCTATTCCCAACTCGAACAATCAGGATCCGCACGGCGCTATTCTCGATATGCGCGATCACTCGATAATCCCCCACTCGATATTTCCAGAAATCGCCGAGCTCCGAACCCTTCAGCGCTTCTCCGATTGCACGAGGATCATCCAGCTTCGCGACGCGGTCATAAAGAAATCTAAGAATCCGCTGGGCAACCTCGTGCCCTAACTTCTCTAGCTCGCGCTCCGCTGCCCGCTGAAACTCAATCCGCCAAGCCATACCGCGCCATCAGTTCGGCCAGCGAAACTGTATCGCCCTCTCCGCGGCGAAACTCTTCCAGGCGCTTTTCGGCCAAATAAATATCCTCAAGATCATCAAGATGTTCGAGGATTGCTTCGCGCGCATAAAAGCTCTTGCTGCGTCCTGTTCGCTTGGCGAGCTCGTCTAGTCTTGCTTCAATTTCCGGCGGAAGCCTAAGGGCCAACATCACATTCAACTCCATTTGCTATACAAGTATAGCATCCTGAATATCGATATACCAATCCATTTCGATAGCCCAGTGCCACTGCCTCCTAGCGCCGCTTCCAGACCATGGCGGTGCCCAGCCTCTGGATGGCGGCTCGCAGCTTCTCGTCCTCGATACCTTCCATCATTCCCGCAAGCTTGCGCGCCGCTTCACCCTTCAGCGGCGGGGGCGTGCGGGAGCGTTTGGATGCCACCGAAACCGGCTTCTGCACGATGCGGATCTGATGAACCGCATGAAAGCCGAAGAAGCTGTTAATGCGCTGGATGAGCTCTCCCTGAGCATGGGTGAGAAAGAGCGCCCGGGCGCCCTCGCAGGCGATCGTCAGCACGCCCGGCTGATAGCGGTCGTCCATTCCGGGGCCGCTTCGCTTGGCCCAGGCGATCTTTTCCGGCCGCGTACAATCGGCGAAATCCTCGCCGGCGATCTCGTCCCAGCAGCCGAGCAATGTCGTATTGATGCCGGCGCGCTTCGCCAGCACGGGATCGACGATGCCGTTGGTCAGCTCGGATATCTGCTTCTCGCCTTTTCGGGGATAACTCATCGCAATCGGGTTCCGGCACACGCTTTGTGCATTCGGGACCTTGATCGCCCGATGCAGCTTGGCCAAGTATAGAGCACTTCCCCTCAATGCGGCAAATCATGACCACGACATTAGCATCCCCAACGGCCGCATCGCTGCTTGCCTGGTACGACCGCCATCACCGCGACCTGCCCTGGCGCGTCTCGCCGCCGATGGCAGCGCGCGGCGTCAAGCCGGACCCCTATCGTATCTGGCTGTCGGAAGTGATGCTGCAGCAGACGACCGTGCCGGCGGTCAAATCCTATTTCGCGAAATTCCTGGAACGCTGGCCGACGGTCAACGATCTGGCGGCCGCGCCGAACGATGACGTTATGGCGGCGTGGGCGGGGCTCGGCTACTACGCTCGCGCCCGCAATCTGAAGAAGTGCGCCGAGGCGGTCGCTGCCGATCATGACGGCCGCTTCCCCGATACCGAGGACGGCCTGCGGGCGCTCCCCGGTATCGGCGATTATACGGCTGCCGCCGTTGCGGCGATCGCCTTCAATCGCCAGGCAGCCGTGATGGACGGCAATGTCGAGCGTGTCATTTCGCGCTTCTATGCGATCTCGACGCCCCTGCCCGCCGCCAAGCCGCTGATGAAGCAGAAAGTCGCGCGGCTCACGCCTGCCGACCGGCCGGGTGACTTTGCCCAGGCGATGATGGATCTCGGCGCGACGATCTGCACGCCGAAGCGCCCGGTCTGTTCCCTCTGTCCTTTCAACGGAGCGTGTCAGGCGCTGGCCGGGCATGATCCCGAACATTTTCCCGTCAAGGCCGCCAAGAAGGACAAGCCTGTGCGACAGGGTGCCGCCTTCGTTGCCGTCAACGACGAGGGCGAAATCTTTCTGCGCCGGCGTGTCGAAAGCGGTCTGCTCGGCGGGATGGCCGAAGTACCGACAACGGGCTGGACGGCCCGTATCGACGGCGAGACCGGCATCGAGGCGGCCCCCTTCCCCGCCGACTGGCAGCCGGCAGGGACCGTGACGCATGTCTTCACGCATTTCGAGCTGAGATTGTCGATCTGGCGAGCCAAGTCGATCTTGCAGAAGGGCAGCCATGACGGATGGTGGGCGCCGGTTGCAAATCTTGAAGAGCAGGCCTTGCCGACAGTCATGAAAAAAGCGATCGCTCAAGCTATTCCTAATGCGTTCGCAAAAACGCGCATCCCAGAAAAAATCAGGCAAGAGAAAATCAGGAACTGACTCATGACGACGGAAATACGGCATATCGTTTTCGATATCGGCAAGGTCCTCATCCATTACGATCCGAACATTCCCTACAGCCGCGTCATTCCCGACACCGCCGAGCGCGAATGGTTCTTCGCCAATGTGTGCACGCATGACTGGAACATCGAGCAGGATCGCGGCCGCACCTGGGAAGAGGCAGAGGCGCTGCTGATTGCCGAACATCCGGAACGCGAAGAGCAGATCCGCGCCTTCCGCAAGCATTGGCACGAGATGGTTCCGCACGCCTATGAAGACAGCGTCTCCATCATGGAAAAGCTGATCGAAGAGGGTCGCGATGTGACTATGCTGACCAATTTCGCTTCCGACACGTTTCGCGAGGCGCAAGTGCGCTATCCGTTCCTCGCCAAGCCGCGCGGCGTCACGGTATCGGGCGATATCGGGCTGATCAAACCGGATGTTGCCATCTACGATGCCCATGCTAGGAGTTTCGGCCTCGACCCGGCCGCGACGATCTTCATCGACGATTCGCTTCCGAATGTCGAAGGCGCACGCGCTGCCGGCTGGCATGCGATCCATTTCACCGGCACCGAGAAGCTGCGCAGCGATCTCGCTGCCTATGGCATAAAGGTTTGAACGATGATTTTCGATCCCGCAGAACGCATCGAGCTATTCCATGAGGCGATCAATCGTCTCGATTATGAGGCGATCGAGAATTTCTTCGCGGAGAACGCCACCTACGTCTCCAACGGCGTCGGCAGCCTTGCCGGGCGAGACGCGATCATGGAGGCCTTCCGCGGCTATTTCGACAAGTATCCCGATCAGACGGCGTCCAACTCGCTGGTCGAGACGCTGACGCCGCTTTCGGGCCGTGCCGTCTGGTCGGTTCGCGCCACCAACAGCAAGACGGGCCAGCCGCTGATCCGCGAAGGCGAGGAAACGATCACCTTCGACGAGGACGGCCGCGTCGTGCGCGTCGACGTCACCGACTATCAGGAATTCTAAGAGCAATTCGAGGAAAAGTGCGAAGCGGTTTTCCGTCCGGAATTGCTAGAAAACAAAGAGGTGGAGCTTAGACTCTTAAAACCAAAGACGCCCAGGGCCTTACCGTATGTTTCGTCGGTAAAGCCCTGGGCGTCTCGCCTTCTTCCCTAACTGGAGGTACACGACGGAAGAAGACGCATATGTCGATCAGGCCAGAGGCGCACCCCGGAAACCGTGGGGCGGTTTGCAACGGGGCTCGCTTGAGCTAGTGACTTGCGACTACTCCACCTTCGCCAGATCGCTGCGGATGATGGCTCTCAGTTCGTCGATCGGACGCAGGGAACGCCCATCGTCGACATGCCAGAACATCCATCCATTGCATGCATCAAGGCCCTGGACCTTCGCGCCGAGGCGATGAATGGAGCCGGCCTCGCCACCCGAGGCGACGGTGCCGTCGGCGCGCACGATGGCGCTGTAGCGACGCTTCGCATCCGTCAGCACCTGGCCGGGCTTGATAAGGCCACTCTCGATCAGAACGTTGAAAGCGACGCGGACCTCCGCCTTCTTGCCAGTCATGACGGTCAGTTCCGCCTTGCCGAGCGGCTCGACGGCGGCGATGCGGGCGCTTGCAGCATCGATATAGTCCTGCTCGCGCTCGATGCCGACGAAATGACGGCCGAGACGCTTGGCAACGGCGCCCGTCGTGCCCGATCCGAAGAAGGGATCGAGAATGATGTCGCCGGGCTTGGACGAGGCCATGATGACGCGGGCAAGCAGCGCTTCCGGCTTCTGTGTCGGATGCACCTTCTTGCCGTCGTCGCCCTTCAGCCGCTCATTGCCGCTGCAGATCGGGAACAGCCAGTCGGAGCGCATCTGCACGTCGTCATTGGCGGCCTTCATGGCGTCGTAGTTGAAGGTATAGCCCTTGGCCTTGGCATTCGGGCTTGCCCAGATCATCGTCTCATGCGCGTTCTGGAAGCGGCGGCCCTTGAAGTTCGGCATCGGATTGGTCTTGCGCCAGACGATGTCGTTGAGGATCCAGAAGTTCAGATCCTGCATCGTCGCGCCGACGCGGAAGATGTTGTGATAGGAACCGATGACCCAGATCGTGCCCGTCGGCTTCAGCACGCGGCGGCAGGCGAGCAGCCAGGCGCGGGTGAAGGCATCATAGGCTTCGAAAGAGGCGAACTGGTCCCACTCGTCATCGACGGCGTCGACGAGCGACTGGTCCGGACGATGCAGCGTGCCGCCAAGCTGGAGATTGTAGGGTGGGTCGGCGAAGATGACGTCGACGGATTGATTGGGCAGTGCCTCAAGAGCGGCCACGCAATCGCCCTTGATGATCGTGTCGATCCAGGACCCCGGAGCTGGAGATTTCCTGAGGTCGGCAAGCGGGAAAACTGACGCCATTTGATACTCGCTGTTACGCTGACTCGATGCTCTTAACTGAGTGTTATGGTTACCTAACTTGGTTACCAAAGGCTAAATCGGCGGCATATTTTCCAAATTCCGGAGGAAGCCCCCCGGGAATTCATGTTCGCTGAACGGCGTTATCCTGCTGAATCGTCCTAGACGTCGTGCACGGCATGACTGTCGTCGGGCGCTTCATCCCGTTGCATCATTCCATAGTCGCGAAGGACCTGCGCCACGCGCAGCCGATAATCGGCAAATACCGTCTTTCGGCCTGCCGTCTGTGCTGCGCGATGGGCCTCTCGATTTCGCCATTCGCGAACGGCCGTCTCGTCGCGCCAGAAGGAAAGCGACAGGAATTTGCCTGGCTGGCTCAGGCTTTCGAAGCGCTCGATGGAGATAAAGCCATCGATCGTTTCGAGTTCGGAGCGCAGCCTTGCGGCAATGTCGAGATAGTGCTGACGTTCGTCGGGATGCGGGACGACTTCGAAAATAACTGCGATCACGGCGATACCCTCGGAGCATGTGGCAGAGATACGTTTTTCAGGAAAATACGATCCTCCTGCAAGATGAAACGCTCGCGGCGGGCAAAATCGAGATTGGCTTGCGCCAACGGGTCGGCGGCGAGGCTCTTTCGATAGGCCTCGTAGGCGGCCAGATTCTCGATGCTATAGAGACCATAGGCCGTCGTCAGCGAGCCCTCGTGCGGCGCGAAGTAACCGATCAAATCGGCACCGTTGCGCGGGATGATCTGGCCCCAGGCCTTGCCATATTCGGCAAATTCCTGCTGCTTGAACGGATCGATCTGATAGCGGATGAAACAGGTGATCATTGGCTTTCTCCTTTGCTGACGGGGGTGTTTTCGCACGTTGCAGAGCGGAGATGCTTCGGTTACGATCGAAGTATGAAGGAAGGTCCAGACATAGCGCAGATCGGCTCGCTGATCGGCGATCCGGCAAGAGCGAACATATTGACGGCGCTGATGGGCGGCCGCGCGCTCACGGCGACGGAACTGGCGGCTGCGGCCGGCGTAACCCTGCAGACGGCCAGTGCCCATCTTGCCAAGCTCGAAGCGGGCAGCCTGCTGGCACAGCGCAAGCAGGGTCGCCACCGTTATTTCACGCTGGCTGACGACCGCGTTGGCAAGCTGCTCGAGGGCATCATGGGCTTTGCCGCAAGCCGCGGGCATCTGCGCCATCGCCCCGGCCCGAAGGAACCGGCCTTGCGCAAGGCACGCATCTGCTACGACCATCTGGCCGGCGATTATGGCGTGCGCATGCTCGACAGCCTGGTTGAGGCCGGCGCTATTTCCGTCATGGGAGAAGGCCTGAACCTGACGGCCCGGGGCGAAAAGCATTTGGGATCGATAGGCATCGATGTTTCCGGGCTGCGGTCGAGCCGCCGCCCGCTTTGCCGGTCCTGCCTGGATTGGAGCGAGCGGCGCGCGCATCTGGCCGGCAGCCTCGGCAAGGCATTGCTTTCGAACTTCTTCGACAAGGGTTGGGCGCGGCGAACCGAAAACAGCCGCTCGATCTTCTTCACGCCCGAGGGCGAGCGCCGTTTCCTGGCGCTCTTTCCCCTTGAGATAGGCGATGGCAAGCCGAAACCTGAACTGGACGAAAAGCACTAGGGCGCCCTCACCCCACACTGAAGCCATGAGCCGCTCTATCTCATTGTTTTTCCGAAATACGGACGGATAAGTCGAGCACGTCAACGCGAGATCTTCGCGTGCGGCCCGCATTTCGGCGACCGCACATACCTCCTCGAAATCGAGAGAGACGACGCAACCGACATCACGTCTGTCAGGCGTTTCGACCTTTTCGCTAATTGCAGTCCAGCCATGCCCGCCAACTGGTTGAGCTTTGTCGGCGTATCGTGTAAAGGCCGACGGTCGTTTTTCAGAGCATGTCCCGAAATACCAGTGGTTTTCCTGGAGCGTGCCGAACCCAGCCACATCAAGGGCAGCAATTTTCATGAGCAATGGCTTCGATCTCATCATCTTCGACTGTGACGGCGTTCTGGTCGATTCGGAAATCATCGCAGCAGAGGTCGAGTCGAAGTTGCTGACCGATGCGGGCTACCCGATCAGCACCGAGGAAATGGGCGAGCGCTTCGCCGGCATGACATGGCGCAACATCCTGTTCGAAGTCGAGCGTGAGGCCAGCATCCCGCTCTCGGCTTCGTTGCTCGACAAATCAGAGGCCCTGCTCGATCTGAAGCTCGCCAAGGATGTTCAGGCGATCCCCGGCGTGCCGGGTGCGCTTTCGCGACTGCCGATGCCGCGCTGCATCTGCTCGAATTCCAGCTCCGCCCGCCTCGACATGATGCTGACGAAGGTCGGCTACATCAACCTGTTTGCGCCGCATATCTACTCCGCCAAAGACCTCGGCGCCGACCGGGTGAAGCCCAAGCCGGACATCTTCCTGCACGGTGCCAAGCAGATGAACGTCAGCCCGGCCAATACGATCGTCGTCGAGGATTCGATTCACGGCGTCCAGGCGGCGCGTGCCGCCGGCATGCGCGTCATCGGCTTCACCGGCGCATCGCACACCTATCCTTCTCACGCCGACCGTCTAACCGATGCCGGCGCCGAAACCGTGATCAGCCGCATGACAGACCTGCCGGGCGTCGTCATGGCGCTCGCCGAATGGGAAGGCGTCCTCTAAGACCGATTGCCTCAACGGCCTAAAAGAAAAGGCCCCGCTGATCGGCGGGGCCTTTTCTTTTCAACTTTTCGCGGCCGAGCGCCTCTGCGCAGCGGCCACGATCGAATATTTTAGTGGCGCTTCTTGCGTACCGGTTTTGCGCCCTTCACAGGCTTCTGCGGTCCCTGGTCGAAGCCGATCTGCACGATCGTAAAGCCACCGGAGCCGCCGGCAACCTGGATATCGTCGTCGCTAAAGAGGAACTGCGCGGTGGTCTCGCCCGGCGGGATCTCGGCGACATAGTTGAAGGTCTTGCTGTAAAGGGCGTTGTCGTTGTCCATGACGGCGACGTGGATCGGCAGGGTCACCTTGCCAGAACTGCCCATCGGACCGGCAACCAGACGCCCCTGCGCTACGACATGAATGCCGAGGCTGGTGCCATCGCTCGTGCACTGGCGGGTCGCCTCTGCCAAGGAGGCCTGGTAGGTCAGTTGCTTCGGATCGTCCTTGGCGCCCTTGGCGTAGGTGCGATAGACCGAGTTCTCGTCGAGGATGGTCGCCTGGGGGCATTTGCCGGCGACATAGGCCTGACCACCCGTCGGCGTGGCGCTCGGAGCGCCGGCTTGCGGCGCAACGGTTACATCCGTTGCCGGCTGCTTGTCATTGTTGCCGCCGATACCCAGAGTGCTGCAACCCGTCAGCAATGCCAGAAGCGAAACGGAGAAAAGACGACGCGAAACCTTGCCAAACACTATTATTCCACCCTCTCCATATATTTCACATTATCGGCCTGCAGCCTGTCAAACGGGCCTTTTATGACACTTGGCGATGGTCTATACCAGCGACGCAGCGAAAAATCGATTGGGTAGACACCGTTTTGGCTCACTTTTCGAGATCGACAGATTGCCAGAAACAGCCGCCACTTGGCGCCGATCCCACGCGCCTTGCGCAAACGCGAAAACCACGCGGCTGATCCGACGCAAAAAGACAGGCCACCGTCGCTTCGTTCATCTACCCTCTCAATCGATCACTCAGGCAATTTTGCGACCAAAGGAATTCTAAACCGTGGACTACATTTCAACGCGGGGAGAAGCCCCTGCCCTTGGCTTCTGCGACGCCCTCCTGGCCGGTCTTGCTCGCGATGGCGGGCTCTATGTTCCTCGTGAATGGCCGACGCTGACGAAAAAGGAAATCCGTGCCTTTCGCGGCAAGAGCTACCAGGAGGTCGCTTTCGCCGTCCTGTCGCCCTTTACCAATGGCGAGATCCCGGCGGATGTCTTCCGCGGCATGATCGACGACGCCTACGCCACCTTCCGTCATCCAGCCGTGGCGCCGCTTGTCCAGACCGGACCGAACAGCTTCGTCATGGAGCTCTTCCACGGCACGACGCTCGCCTTCAAGGACGTTGCCATGCAGCTGCTTGCGCGGCTGATGGACTATGCGCTGGAAAAGCGCGGACAACGGGCAACCATTGTCGGCGCCACGTCGGGCGATACCGGCGGTGCGGCGATCGACGCCTTTGCCGGCCGCGAACGCACCGACATCTTCATCCTTTTCCCGCATGGCAAGGTCTCGCCGGTCCAGCAGCGCCAGATGACCACGTCGACGGCGGCGAACGTTCATGCACTGGCGGTCAAGGGCAATTTCGACGATTGCCAGAACCTCGTCAAAGCCATGTTCAACGATGCCGCCTTCCGCGACAAGGTCAGGCTGTCCGGCGTCAATTCGATCAACTGGGCGCGAATCATGGCGCAGGTGGTCTACTACTTCACCACAGCCGTCGCGCTCGGCGGCCCGGACCGGAAGATCTCGTTCACGGTGCCGACGGGCAATTTCGGCGATATTTTCGCCGGCTACGTCGCCAAGCGCATGGGCCTGCCGATCGAGCGTCTGGTCATCGCCACCAACGAGAACGATATCCTTGCGCGCTTGCTGAAGACCGGCCGCTACGAAATGCGCGAAGTGAAGGCCACCACTTCGCCGTCGATGGATATCCAGATCTCCTCGAACTTCGAACGGCTGCTCTTCGAAGCCAACGGCCGCGATGCCTCCAAGGTGCGCGCCGCCATGGAGAGCCTGAAGCAGTCGAACGGCTTTTCGATTAGCGAAGAGGCTCAGAAGTTCATCAAGAAGGACTTCCGCGCTGGCCGCGCCAGCGAGAAGCAGGTGGCCGAGACCATTCGCAAGACGCTTGCAGATACGGGCTATCTGCTCGATCCGCATACGGCGATCGGCGCCTTCGTCGCCGAGAAGAACGAGCGCGCGACGAGCCCGATGGTGACGCTCGCCACCGCGCATCCCGCAAAATTCCCTGCCGCAGTAAAATCCGCATCCGGTATTGACCCGGCGCTTCCGACGTGGCTTGCTGGCTTGATGACCAGGGAGGAGCGTTTCGACATTCTCGATCCGGAGCTTAAGGCCGTTGAAGACTTTATCGGCAAGCGCGCCCGGGCCGGCGAATAACAGACGCGGAAAGACAGGCGATGACAGTGGAGTGCACCCGGCTTGCGTCCGGGCTGACAGTAGCGACCCAATCGATGCCACACCTCGAAAGCGTGGCACTCGGCGTTTGGATCAAGTCGGGTTCGCGTAACGAGACCGAGGCAGAACACGGGATCGCCCATCTGCTCGAGCATATGGCGTTCAAGGGCACGGCGCGGCGCAGCGCCCGGCAGATCGCCGAGGAGATCGAGAATGTCGGCGGCGAAGTCAACGCCGCCACTTCGACCGAAACCACCTCTTATTATGCCCGCGTATTGAAGGACCATGTGCCGCTCGCCGTCGATATTCTTGCCGATATCCTGACCGAGTCCGCTTTCGAAGACGAAGAACTGGCGCGCGAAAAGCAGGTCATCCTACAGGAAATCAACGCTGCGAACGACACGCCCGACGACGTGGTCTTCGACAAGTTTTCCGAGGTCGCCTATCGCGGCCAGACGCTCGGCCGCGCCATCCTCGGCACGCCGGAGACCGTCGTCTCCTTCTCGCCGGAACAGATTCGCCACTATCTCGACCGCAACTATACGACCGACCGCATGTTCGTCGTGGCAGCCGGCGCAGTCGATCACGAAAGCTTCGTGCGTCAGGTCGAGGAGCGTTTCGCCAGCCTGCCGACGAAACCGTCCGTACCGCCCGTTATCGAGCCTGCCCGCTATATCGGCGGCAATATCCGCGAGACGCGCGACCTGATGGATGCGCAGATCCTGCTCGGCTTCGAAGGCCGTGCCTATCACACGCGCGACTTTTACTGTTCGCAGATCCTCGCCAATATTCTCGGCGGCGGCATGTCTTCGCGCCTCTTCCAGGAAGTGCGCGAGTTCCGCGGCCTTTGCTATTCGGTCTATGCCTTCCACTGGGGCTTCTCCGATACCGGCATCTTCGGCATTCATGCGGCGACCGGCGGCGAGAACCTGCCGGAATTGCTGCCCGTCATCGTGAGCGAGCTGCGAAAATCGTCCCACGACATCCAGCAGCAGGAAATCGAGCGCGCTCGCGCCCAGATCCGCGCGCAGCTGCTGATGGGCCAGGAAAGCCCGGCCGCCCGCGCCGGACAGGTCGCACGGCAGATGATGCTTTATGGTCGGCCCATCCCGAACCAGGAGATGCTGGAGCGCCTGGAAGGCATCACGATCGACCGGCTGACGGATCTTGCCGGCCGGCTGTTCTTCGATACAGTACCGACGCTTTCGGCGATCGGGCCGCTGGAACAGCTTGCACCGATGGAAGACATCGTCACGTCGCTGTCGTCACCCGCGCCTGCCTCCAAAAGCGCGAGCGGCTAGGGGCACGCCGCAAGCCAATGGGTTCAATTCTCGGGGGAGTGCTTGGCGGCATGCAAAAATCTGTCTTTCGGTTTCTCTCACGTCATCCGGACGCGGTTGAACTCGAAGACGACACATATTTGCTGCGACTGCCGCGCTATTCCGATTTCAACCAGTGGCACAGGCTGAGGGCCGAAAGCCGGCGCTTTCTGGAACCCTGGGAGCCGACATGGCGGCATGACGAGCTGACGGAGGGCGCCTACCGGGCGCGTATCATCAGGGGCAAGCAGGAATATAATTCCGGCCAAGCCATACCGCTCTTCATATTTCTGAGGGAAAACATGACGCTGGTTGGCGGCATCACGATCGGCTATATTCGCCGCGGTGCTGCACAGAGCTGCATGATCGGATATTGGATGGGCGAGCGCTATTCCGGTCAGGGCCACATGTTCGCCGCACTTCAGTTGGTTATACCCTATATCTTTTCCGGACTTGAGTTGCACCGTATTGAAGCAGCCTGTATTCCGGATAACGAGCGTAGCATGCGGCTTTTGGAAAAAGCCGGTTTCCAGCGGGAAGGTCATTTGCGCGGTTATCTTAAAATCAACGGTCAGTGGCGCGACCATGTGATGTTTTCAAGGCTGGCAGCCGACGCCGGCCCGAATCAAAGCAACGACCAGCGATGATCGCCGGATTCATGCAGACGAGGCTCATGGCCGGGCAGCTACGCGCGCTGATCGCAGCGCTTGCTGCCACCATGCTGTTGCTGATTGCCGGAATCGCGCACGCAGCCGAGCCCGTGAAGATTTCGCGCGACGATACCGCTCTAGATCTGACGGCGACGACGGAAATCTACACGAACCAAGGTGAAGCGTTCCAGGTTTCGACCGCTGCCGGCGCCGACGGCATTCGCCGACGCATCGAGGTCCGATCGTCTTCAGCGAACCACCAGGGCGACTGGGCGGTTTTTGCGCTGGCCAACGTTTCCGAAGAGCAGCTCGAGCGCGTCATCGTCGCCCCGCATTTCCGCCTGGTGAATTCCAAGGTGTTCTGGCCCGATCTTGGTTCGCAGCGCATCGTCGCGATCACGCCGAGCGAAGGCTTTGCGCTCGACCGACAGCCAAGCGACGAGGCGGACGTTTTCCGCATCACGCTGAACCCCGGCGCCGTCGTCACCTTCGTTGCCGAACTTTCGTCCCCGAACCTGCCGCAGCTCTATCTCTGGGAACCGAATGCTTACAAAGACACGGTCAACGCCTTCACGCTCTATCGCGGCATCGTGCTCGGCATCGCCGGCCTGCTGGCGGTGTTCCTGACCATCCTTTTCGTGGTCAAGGGGACCTCGATGCTGCCGGCGACGGCGGCACTTGCCTGGGCGGTGCTTGGCTATATCTGCGTGGACTTCGGCTTCCTCGGCAAGCTTATCAGCATAACGTCCAGCGATCAGCGAATATGGCGCGCCTGTGCGGAGGTGGCGCTCGCGTCGAGCCTTGTGATCTTCCTGTTCACCTATCTCAATCTCAATCGCTGGCATGCCCATCTCGGCTATGTGACGCTCGCCTGGGTCCTCGGTCTTGCCCTGCTCTTCGGCGTGGCGATCTACGATCCGTCGATTGCGGCCGGTATCGCGCGGCTATCGCTGGCGCTGACGGCAACGGCTGGCCTGCTGCTCATCATCTATCTCGGCTTCAGCCGTTATGACCGCGCCATCCTGCTCGTGCCCGCCTGGGCGTTGATCCTCGTCTGGCTGTTCGGGGCCTGGATGACGGTCATGGGCAAACTCGACAACGACATTATCCAGCCGGCACTCGGCGGCGGCCTCGTGCTGATCGTACTCTTGATCGGTTTCACCGTCATGCAGCATGCCTTTGCCGGCGGCGCCTTCCAGCAAGGCCTGTTCTCGGATCTGGAGCGGCAATCCCTGGCGCTCACCGGCTCCGGCGACACCGTCTGGGACTGGGACGTGGCGCGCGACCGCGTCGTGACGACGCCCGATATCTCGATGAAGCTCGGCCTTTCGCCCGGCACCATGCATGGCGCGGCGCGCAACTGGCTGCCGCGGCTGCACCCCGACGACCGCGATCGTTTCCGCGCTACGCTCGATGTGCTTTTGGAGCATCGGCGCGGCCGGCTGAACCACGAATTCCGCATTCGCGCGGAGGATGGGCACTTCCACTGGCTGTCGATCCGCGCCCGACCGGTGCTTGGGTCGAACGGCGAGATCATCCGCTGCGTCGGCACCATCGTCGATATCACCGAGCAGAAGAATTCGGTTGAACGGCTGTTGCATGATGCAGTCCACGACAATTTGACCGGACTGCCGAACCGCCAGGTCTTCCTCGACCGCCTGCAGTCCGTTCTGACGCTCGCATCCGATGGAAATCAGTTGCGGCCGACAGTCATGGTCATCGACATCGACCGCTACAAGCTTGTCAACGACACGCTCGGGGTTGCAGCAGGCGACAATATCCTGATTGCGCTGACCAGACGCCTTCGCCGGCTGATGAAACCCCAGGATACGCTGGCACGCCTTTCGGGCGACCAGTTCGGTCTCATCCTTGTGTCCGAACGCGATCCGGCCAAGGTCGCCGACTTTGCCGATGCGATCAGCAAGGCGATCATGGTGCCGATTAATTTTGCCAATCGCGAAATCATCCTGACCGCATCGGTCGGCCTGACATCATGGGTCGACCAGCAGGAAAATGCAGCCGGTATGCTAAGCGACGCTGAACTTGCCATGTACCGCGCCAAGCGCGCCGGCGGAAATCGCGTCGAGCCGTTCCAGCCGGCCTTCCGCAGCTTCGGCACCGATCGGCTGCAGCTCGAAACAGACCTGCGCCGCGCCGTCGAGCGCAAGGAACTTTCGCTCGTCTATCAGCCGATCGTCCGGCTGGAAGATGCTGAGGTCGCGGGCTTCGAGGCGCTGATGCGCTGGGAGCATCCGAAGCGCGGCAATATTCCGCCGTCGGAATTCATCCCGATCGCCGAAGCTTCCGACATCATTGGCCCGCTCGGCATGTTCGCCTTGGAGCAGGCAACCAACGATCTGAAGGCATGGCAGCGACAGACCGGCGACCTGCCGCTGTTCGTCTCCATCAACCTTTCCAGCGTCCAGCTGCTCAACAACGAGCTTTACGACGATATCCGCGCCCTGCTCGCCAAGACCCATTGCGATCCGCACCGGATCAAGCTGGAGCTGACGGAATCGCAGGTGATGGAGAATCCGGAACAAGCGCGGCTCGTGCTTGACAAGCTGCGCGACGCCGGCATCGGCCTGGCGCTCGACGATTTCGGCACCGGCTATTCCTCGCTGGCCTATCTCACCCGTTTCCCCTTCGACACCATCAAGCTCGACAAGGCGATGGTCCGCGACGACAGCGACAAGAAGGCGGTGCTGCTGCGCTCGGTCATTTCCATGGCGCGCGAACTCAACATGCGGGTCGTTGCCGAAGGCATCGAATCCGAAGAGGACGCGCTTGAGCTTGCCAAGATCGGCTGCACCTACGGCCAGAGCTTCATCTTCGGCCCGCCGATGGGGTCGGATTCGGTGATCAGGCTGCTCAAGGAACGCTTTCCGCTGACGAGGCGCGCTTAGATGACAGTCCTCGCCTGAGGCGACGGGACATCATGCGGTTTCAATCAGCTCGCGGATATGGTCGAGCTTTCCGACCACCGGCGGCGAGAGGATAAAGGGGTAAGAATCCGATTGCCCCATGCTGCGCTGGATAGAATTGATCGCCACGCTCAACGGGATCCAGGCTTTGACGAGCTGTTCGGCGCTTTCGGCTTTATATGGATCGAAATCCACTTCTACGGCCATGTCGTGATAGCGATAGGGATCGATCGCCAGACCGAAGGAACGCGCCGTTTCCAGCGTGTCGACGATATGCAGATAATGCGCGAAGCATTCGGCAAAGTCCTCCCAGGGATGGGAGCTTGCATAGGCGCTGATGAAGCTTTCCTGCCAGTTCGCAGGCGGGCCGTTATCATAATGTGCTTGAAGCGCCAGGCCATAATCGGCACGCTCGTCGCCGAAGACGGAACGAAAGGCATCGAACTGGCCGCGGTCGCGGACCAGCTTGTTCCAGATGAAATGCCCGGTCTCGTGGCGGAAGTGACCGAGCAATGTGCGGTAAGGCTCGTTCATCGAGGTGCGCGCCTGTTCGCGCGTCACATCGTCAGCCTCGGCGGCACGAATGGCGATCAGCCCTTCCTCGTGGCCGGTCATGGCCGGGACGACCGTGTTGCCCTGTACCTCATCCTCCAGGAAATCAAACACCAGCCCGCCTTGGGGATCCTCCATCCGATCGGGAGGCGGCAGATTCCAGCGCAGAAGGGAATAGAATAAATGACGCTGCGCCTGCCCGATGCGTCGCCAGCGATCTATGCCCTGCTCCGTGTCGGTGTTCGGCACGAGGCGATTGTGACGACAGGCGGTGCAATAGGGCTGCGGATCGCCCGCATCGATCAGCCAGTTGCAGATGTCGAGCTCCGCATTGGCGCAGAAACGGGCGTGCTGCTCCGGTTCGGAGACGAGATGCCATGTCGAACCGTCATCGGCTTCCAATGCAAAGATCGCCAGGCGATCCGGAACGAAGCCGAGCTGATGACCGCAGCGGATACATTGCCTATTGTCGAAATGCACAGGCTGACCGCAATGGTCGCAGGTGAAAAGCCGCATGCTCTCCTCGCAAAATATGTCGGCCACGGCAAAGAGCCTGCCACGTTTCCGTAACAGGCTCTTCCTCCCAGCATCCGCTGCGACAATGTCAACTCAAACGGCGCAGCGAGGACGGATTGGCAAATACGAGCAGCCGGTCACATCCGATCGACGGCGCCCTTGACCTTATCCTTGGCCTTGCCGACGGCGGTCCGCATCTTGCCCTTGGCTTGCCGGGCGGCACCCTTGGCGCGCATTTCCTTGTCGTTCGTCGCCTTGCCGGCCATTTGCTTGGCCTTGCCGGCAATTTCATTCACCTTGCCAGATACCTTGTCGGTCGTGCTGCTCATGTCTACGCCTCCTTGGCTGGCACGGCGGTATTGCCGTTGCTGCTTCCTGGAAACGTGACGAATGCTATTTCGTTCCGAAATGGCTCAGCTGTGACCCGCATGCGGCGACAGCATCGCGGCATTGATTCCCATCAGGGCCAAGGCACGTTCATACTTGTTGTCGAGGCTGCGATCGAAGATCAGTTCCTCCTTTGCCGGGCAATTCAGCCAGCCATTGTTGCCGATCTCCGCCTCGAGCTGCCCAGCCCCCCAGCCGGCATAGCCGAGTAGCATAGTGGCCCGTTTCGGGCCGCTTCCCTTGGAGATGGCCCGCACGATGTCCAGTGTCGCGGTCAGGCTGATATCGTCGCTGACCGGAATACTGCTGTCGCTGAGATAGTCGTCGGAATGCAGAACGAAGCCGCGGCCGCTTTCGACCGGACCGCCTGTCTGGATCGGGAAATCCCTGGCGTCCGCCGGAAGGACGATGGCATCGTCGTCCTTGATCATGTCGAGATGCAAAAGGACGTCCGTGAATGTCAACTTCTGCGGCCGGTTAATGACAAAGCCCATGGCCCCGGCATCGGAATGCGCGCAAATGTAAATGACCGTCCGATTGAAGTTCCGATCTTCCATGCCGGGCATAGCGATCAGGAACTGACCGTCAAGAAAACCTCTTTCGCGTCTATTCTTCAGCGTCGATAGGGACATCGTGCCTCCTGACCGCAGTTCATAAATGCACCGCTAAAAACAAGATGGGGCAATGTCATAAATCAATCAACTGAAAATGATCATTTCTTGTTTATGCGGCGCTGGCTCCATTGCGCCCGATCCGTTAAATCCTGTTTTCATGATCGGATTTGCCACCTTCACCCGCCTCTCGACCCTATCGGCCGCAGCGCTTGCCGTCCCTCTTTGCCTCGGCCTTCCCGCCCATGCCGCGATGAGCGATTGGGTTGATAACCAGGGCGGCCGCATGCGCCTTGTGGCGCTGGCGCCGGACGCGCAGGGCCACATCCGCGCCGCTCTGCAGATCGAACCGCAGCCCGGCTGGATCACTTATTGGCGCGAACCGGGCCAGAGCGGAATTCCGCCGCAGGTTACCCTCAAGCCCGAAAGCAGGGTCACGTTGGAGAAGGCCGGCTATCCCATTCCCAAGCAGATCATCGTCGGTAACATCCATGAGATCGGCTACGACGCGCCGGTAACGCTGCCGCTCGATTTCAAGGTCGAGGGCAAGCCGCCGGAAAAGCTGGAATTGACCGCCTTCATCGGCCTCTGCAAAGAGATCTGCATCCCGTTCCAGGCGGAATATTCCCTGTCGCTGGCGGCGGGCGAGCAACCAACGGCACATGAGTTGGCCCTGTTGGACGCGGCAAACGCGTCGCTGCCGCAGGCGCCATCCTCCGATTTCACCGTTCAGAGCCACAGCCTTTCGGCGGATGCTCAAAGCCTCTCGCTGCATCTCACCTTGCCGGAAGCGGCCGGAGCTGACCCGGCGGTCTATGTCACCGGACCTGCGGGCTATGTGTTCTTCCAGCAGGCGAATGCGAAGCGGGAAGGCACCGCCTACTCCACCGATATTGCCATCGGCAAGCTGCCGAAGAACTACGATATCAAGGGCAAGACCTGGGGCGTTCTGGTCGTCGACGGCGACCGCGCCATGGAAACCACCCTTGCGTTCAAATAGGCCGGATCTATAGTTCCGCCCGATAATTTCCGTCCAATCGGAGGCGGTTCAAGCGCCCCCGAAATCCTGTCCCAAGGAGAGAGCCATGACCATCGCAATCGGCGATAAACTGCCTGCCGCCACCTTCAAGGAAAAGACCGCCGACGGCCCGGTCGAGATCAGCACCGAGCAGCTCTTTGCCGGCAAGCGTGTCGTGCTCTTCGCCGTTCCCGGCGCCTTCACGCCAACCTGCTCGCTCAACCATTTGCCGGGCTATCTGGAAAATCGCGACGCCATCCTTGCCAAGGGTGTCGACGACATCGCCGTCATTTCTGTCAACGACTGGCATGTGATGGGCGCCTGGGCGCAATCCTCGGGCGGTATGGGCAAGATCCACTTCCTCGCCGACTGGGACGGCTCCTTCGCCAAGGCGCTCGGCCTCGATATCGATCTCTCCGCAGGTGGCCTCGGCGTCCGCTCCAAGCGCTATTCCATGCTGGTGGAAGACGGCGTGGTGAAGACGCTGAACATCGAGGAAAGCCCCGGCCAGGCGACGGTTTCCGGCGCTGCGACGATGATCGAGCAGCTGTAAGATTATTTAGCTGGAAAATGTAGAGCGCCTTAGAGGCGCTCTTTGTTTATTCTTCTCCGTTGAAATGGGTATCGAAATCGCGATGTCCTTCGAGCACATTCAAAACCTCGAAAGCATCATCGATATAGCGGAAGAAGATCACGTAACCACGGAAGGCGAAATTGCGCATATCATCTCTCAGCTCCGACCGCGGGCGACCCATTTGACCCGGCAAGGCCGCAAGATTTGCGCACTTTTGGCGTAGTTGGCCAGTGAACTGCAAAGCGACCTTTTGGCTGCCGCTTTGGTGCGTTATGAATACGAGAATATCAAGGATGTTATCTTGCGCCGCGGCTGTGTAGCGAAGCCGAGGCACTCAATGGCCTTCCTTTGCCAGTTCAGCAGCCCTGGCTTCCAAAGCGGCACCAAGCTCCTCGTCAGATATGTCGCCCCCCGCGAGCGATCGATGCCTCTAGAGTGAGCCGTAAAGCTGCCATTTTCGCTTCACGCTCCTCCACGAGCCGCAGGCCTTCCCGCACAACTTCGCTGGCGGAGCTATAACGGCCTTCTTCCACGGTTTTCTCAACGAATTTTTCCCAGCGCTCGCCGATAGAAACATTCATAGGCGCCTCCCTTGCAGGCCGATCCGGCGACCTAATAACAAATAATGCATCATATATAGCATCAACGACACAAAGCGCCAATCACCGGTGCTCAACGACCATCAATCCGCCATTCGCCTCTTTTTCGCCGCATTTCATCGGCTACAACATGTAATGTTATTACATAATCGGAAGCCCCCCGAAATGCCCTTTGATCGTGATCCCTTCGCGTCCTCCCTGATGGGGCGCTCCGCCTTGATGCGCCTTGCCTATGTCGCCGTCGGCATAGCAGTGCTTTGGGCGGTCATCGGCTGGGCGGTGGCCTTGGCATGAGCGACCTGATCCGCCTTCGCAACCTCACCGTCACCTACGAACGTCACCCGGCCGTGCACCATATTTCGGGCGGCTTTGCCGCCGGCAGCCTGACGGCGATCGCCGGGCCGAACGGCGCCGGCAAATCGACCCTTCTGAAAGCAATTGTCGGCGAATTGCGGCCGGCCGAGGGGTCGATCGATCGCGGCGCGCTAGCACGCAATGATTTCGGCTACCTGCCACAGGCGGCCGATATCGTCAGACGCTTTCCGATTTCCGTCGCCGATACCGTCATGCTCGGCGCCTGGAAGAGCGCCGGCGCTTTCGGCCGGTTTTCGCGCAAGGATGCAGAGCGGGCGCGCGATGCGCTTGACGTCGTCGGGCTCTCCGGCTTCGAAAACAGGCATATCGGTTCGCTTTCGGCCGGCCAGTTCCAGCGCGTGCTCTTCGCACGGCTGCTGCTGCAGGACGCACGCGTCATCCTGCTCGACGAACCCTTCACCGCCATCGATCAGCGCACGACGCGCGACCTGCTCGACCTCGTCCTACGCTGGAACAGGGAAGGACGCACCGTCATCACCGTGCTGCATGATTTCGAGCAGGTGCGCGCGCATTTTCCCGAGACGCTGCTGCTTGCCCGCGAACTCGTCGGCTGGGGCAAGACGCGGGAGGTGATGAGCCCCGCCAACCTCGTCAAGGCACGCGCGATGGCCGAACGCTGGGACGAGGCGGCCGAAGAATGCTTAACCGAGGATGAGCAGGACAACCGCAACGTGGCGAAGCGGGAGCCGGCGGAATGAGCCTTTACGACATCTTCCTTGCGCCGTTTGCCGATTATGGCTTCATGCGGCGTGCGCTGATCGCCTGCCTGTGCCTCGGCCTTGGGTCCGGCCCGATCGGCGTCTTCCTGATGCTCAGGCGCATGAGCCTGATGGGTGACGCCATGAGCCATGCCGTCTTGCCGGGGGCCGCGATCGGCTATCTCATCGCCGGCTCGCTGTCACTGACGGCCATGGGGCTTGGCGGGCTGATTGCCGGCCTTTCGGTGGCGCTTCTTTCCGGCCTCGTCAGCCGCATGACGGTGCTGCAGGAAGATGCGAGCTTTGCCAGCTTCTATCTGACTTCGCTGGCGCTCGGCGTTCTCATCGTGTCGCTGCGCGGCTCCAATATCGATCTGCTGCATGTGCTCTTCGGCACCATTCTCGCAATCGATGCGCCGGCCCTCTACCAGATCGGCGCGATCACGACCCTCACGCTGCTGGCGCTCGCCGTCATCTACCGGCCGCTCGTCATGGAATGTTTCGATCCCGGCTTCCTTCGTGCCGTCGGCGGCCGCGGGCCTGTCTATCATTTCCTCTTCCTTCTGCTGGTCGTGCTTAACCTCGTCGCCAGCTTCCAGGCGCTTGGCACGCTGATGGCCGTCGGGCTGATGATGCTGCCGGCGGCCGTCGCTCAGCTCTGGTCGCGCAGCCTGCCTGCGATGATGGCGATCGCCACGGCAACGGCGACGGCTTCCGGCTATATCGGGCTTATCGCCTCCTACCATCTCGAATTTGCGTCGGGGCCAACCATCATCATCACCGCAAGCCTGATCTACGGCTTCTCCATCCTCTTCGCACCCTCGGGCCTTGCCCGGCGGTTCTTCCCCCGTCCCCATCTCCGGGGCTAATCCGAACAAGGAGACTCGCATGAACAAACAGAGACTGCTTCTCTCAGCCGCTGCGGCAGCCTTCGTCGCCTTCGGCGTCGCCGGCCCGGCTTCGGCCGAGACACTCAATGTCGTCGCTTCCTTCACCGTGCTTGCCGATGTCGTCAAGCATGTCGGCGGCGACCATGTGAAAGTTTCGAGCCTCGTCGGCCCGAACGGCGACCCCCATGAATTCGAGCCTTCGCCTGCCGACGCCAAGACGCTGAATGCGGCAAAAGTCGTGTTCGTCAGCGGCGAAGGCCTGGAAGGCTGGATGGACCGGCTGATCACCGCATCGGGTTACAAGGGAACGCCCGTCGTCACCTCGGACGGCATCAATATGCGCACCATGGTCGATGACGGCAAGACCGTCACCGATCCGCATGTGTGGAACAGCCCCGTCAACGTGAAGGTCTGGGTCGCCAATATCGAGAAGGCTCTGTCCGCTGCCGATCCGGCCGACGCGGCCGATTTCAAGGCCAATGCCGAACGCTACACCAAGGTGCTGACCGAGCTTGACGCCTACGCGCACAGCAAGTTCGACAAGATCCCCGAAGACCGCCGCAAGGTGCTGACCAGCCACGACGCCTTCGGCTATTTCGGCCGCGAATACAAGGTCAGCTTCCTCGCCCCGCTCGGCTTCTCGACGGAAACGGAGGCCTCTGCCGCCAATGTCGCCAAGCTGATCGAGCAGATCAAAACCGAGCACGTGAAGGCTTATTTCTTCGAAAACTCGAACGATCCCCGCCTCGTCAAGCAGGTTGCCAAGGCGACCGGCGCCGAGCCCGGCGGTGAGCTCTACGTGGAATCGCTGTCAAAGGCCAACGGACCGGCTTCGACTTACGAAAAGATGTTCCGTTATAACGTTGATCAGATGGCTGCGGCGATGGCGAAGTCGAGCTAAGCCTGGAGCAAGTCCAGGAAAACTGCGTAGCGGTTTTCCTTCAGGACTTGCGTGAAAATAAAGAGATAGAGCGGTTCAGAGACTCCATGAAAAGCTGAACCGCTCCAGAATCGAGCAAGCGGCGACAAACCGGGTCGCAGGACTGTTTCACCTGCGACCTGCCTGCCTGAAGCCACTCTGCTTAGATATTGAGATCGAAGACGAGAATGCCAGCCAGGCCGCCATCGGTCGAAGAGACGATCCGCTCGCCGACGGCGACATGATCTGGATGGACGAGATAGGCATCGCGCGCTTCCGGGCTCTCGAATGTCACGGCAAAGCCATCGACGAAACCGCCATGCAGCCCCTCCGGCGAAACATTCGGCCCATATTTCACATCGACGATGCCGGGAATGACCTTTTGCAAGGCGACGACGGATTCGAAGAGCGCCCTCTTCTCCTCCTGTGTCATGGCGGATTTGAGCCGAAGAAAAACGCAATGCAGGATCATGAGTCAGCCTCCCTGGGTGTCGGGGGCAGCATAGAGGGAAAGGAGGATGGGGCAAGATGGGGGGTGGTGATGTTTGGTTTTTTTGGTGATCGCCTACCATGACTGCTTTCGGCCCATTGCAGCCGTTCGAGGTCGATCCAAGAGACGTTCGGTATGTGCTAGAATGCGGCCCGAAGGTGGAATGCGACAGACGCACTGCGAGTGACCGAACCGGAATTCGCGCGACTAAGAGCCGACGTTGTGCTCTTGGAAGGGGAGACGAGGACGATGCCGACACCACAGCAACCCAGCCTGATAGTTCGACAGAAATCCCCACCAAACATCGAGTTTCCGTTTGCGTCGCTCTCCGATTGGCTGATCCCGACCGAGCTGTTCTTCGTGCGAAACCATTTCCCGTCGCCGGACCTCGATGCGCGAGACTGGAGATTGCGCGTTGGCGGGGCGGTGGAGCGGCCGATCGAACTTGACCTCGACAGCATCAAGGCGATGCGGAGCACGACTTTGACCGCCGTCGTCGAGTGCGCAGGGAACGGGCGCGTCTACTATGAGCCGCCGAGGGAGGGGTTGCAGTGGCAGAACGGAGCCGTCGGCAATGCCGCGTGGACAGGTGTTCTTCTGCGCGAGATTTTGGAAATGGCGGGCGTCAAGCGAACCGCACGTGAGGTTCTGCTCGCAGGCGCCGACAGCGGCGTTGTCGACACGAACAAGAAAACGGCTTCTCCCGGCCCCATCGCTTTTGCGCGCAGTTTACCACTTGAGAAGGCCATCGCTGACAGCACGATCCTTGCCTATTCGATGAACGAAGAGCCGTTGACGCGCGATCACGGCTACCCGCTACGCGCGGTCGTGGGTGGCTGGTTCGGCATGGCTTGGGTCAAGTGGATCACGCATATCACGGTTGTGGAGCAACCGTTCCTTGGCTACTGGCAGGCGCGCGACTATTTCCGTTGGGAGCGCAGCCTCGGGGAACCCAGGCTGGTCCCCCTGGCGGAGATGGAGGTCAAAGCGCAGATCGCGCGTCCCGTACAGGGGGCACGTCTCATCGCCGGCCAACCGTACCGGATTTTCGGAGCCGCCTGGAGCGGAGAGGCTGCTATCCGGCAGGTACAGGTCTGCACCGGAGATGGCAGGGGCTGGCGCGAGGGAAGGCTCCTCGAAACAGAACATCCCTTTGCGTGGCGTTTGTGGGAGTACATATGGACCCCTGAAGAAGTGGGGCGATATATACTGCGATGTCGCGCGATCGATGGGGCGGGGTGCGTGCAGCCCGACCTCCAGCGTTCCGACTGCGAGAGCTACGCGGCCAATTGGATCGTTCCGGTGGAGGTTACGGTCGTTCCCGAGCCACAGACGTACGAGGAGGAATTCGTGATCTAATCACCCGCATGGGCGGAACGGCGGCTTTTGGCGCAAAGCGACTGTCCAAACATTGGCCCGCCGCCGCCTACTTCCGCTTAAACGGCTCCATCCCCTTGCGCGCCAGCT
The DNA here is from genome assembly GCF_000359745.1 of Rhizobium freirei PRF 81. Taxonomy (GTDB): domain Bacteria; phylum Pseudomonadota; class Alphaproteobacteria; order Rhizobiales; family Rhizobiaceae; genus Rhizobium; species Rhizobium freirei. The sequence continues at coordinate 246,481 of NZ_AQHN01000011.1, read as the reverse complement.
CATCCGCGCGCTCATTTTCGGGATGCCCGGCATGGCCCTTGACCCAATGCAGCGTCACCTTGTGCCTGTTATAGGCCTCGTCCAGCGCCTGCCACAGCTCGGCATTCTTCACCGGCTTCTTGTCCGATGTCTTCCAGCCGTTCCTCTTCCAGCCGAAGATCCATTTGGTGATGCCGTCCTTGACGTAGACGCTGTCGGTGTAGAGATCGACCTCGCAAGGGCTCTTCAGCGCTGACAGCGCCGAGATCGCCGCCATCAGTTCCATGCGGTTGTTGGTCGTCTCAGCCTCGCCGCCGGAGAGTTCCTTTTCCGCCTCGCCATAGCGAAGCACGGCGCCCCAGCCGCCGGGGCCGGGATTGCCGGAGCAGGCGCCGTCGGTAAAAATATCGACGTGCTTCATGCCTGCAGCCCGTATTCGGCTGATGAAGCGATCTGGCGGTGGAAGCGCAGCTTGCGCAGATATTCGATCGGGTCCTTCTTGGTAACCATCGCGCCGGCCGGCGTCGTCAGCCAGTCGTAGAGCCGCGTCAGGAAGAAGCGCAGCGCCGAGCCGCGCGCCAGCATCGGCAAGGCGGCGATTTCGGCCGGATTCAGCGGCCGTACGCTCTGATAGCCTTCGAGCAGCGCCTTGCCCTTGGTGATGTTATAGGCGTGATCCTTCTCGAAGCACCAGGCGTTGAGGCAGATCGAGACGTCGTAGGCGAGCTGATCGTTGCAGGCGAAATAGAAATCGATCAGGCCCGACAGCTTGTCGCCGAGGAAGAAGACATTGTCCGGGAAAAGATCGGCATGGATGACGCCTTCGGGCAAGTTCTTCGGCCAATGGCGCGCGAGGAAATCGAGCTCGCCGCGGATCTCGTCCTGCAAGCCGGCTTCGACTTCATCGGCACGGGCCTCGGACTTCTCCCAGAGACCCTGCCAGCCCTCGAGCGACAGTGCGTTCGGGCGGCGGATGGCGAAGCCTTCGCCGGCGATGTGCATGGCGGCGAGCGCCTTGCCGACCTCGCGGCAATGATGCGCCTCGGGCTTGCGAAGCCACATGCCCTCGAGGAAGGAGATCAGGGCGGCAGGGCGGCCGGAGAGATGGCCGAGCAATTCGCCGTCACGGCGCGGCAAAGGCAGCGGACAGGACAGGCCGCGGCTTGCCAGGTGCTGCATCAGCCCCAGGAAGAACGGCAGATCGCCCTTGTCGACGCGCTTCTCATAAAGCGTCAGGATGAGCGGATCGCGCGTCGTGTGCAGCAGGAAGTTCGAATTCTCGACGCCCTCGGCAATGCCCTTGTAGGAAAGCAATTCGCCGACCTCGTATTCCGTCAGGAACCACTTCAAATCGTCTTCAGTAATATCGGTATAAACAGCCACGAAATAATCCTGCGCTTGGGCACTTAGGGATCGGTCATTCGCCGTTGACGAAAGCCATGTCAGCGGTCGTCAGCTCGATGCTGCGCAGCTCGCGATTGACGAGGAAATTCTCGGTTTCCTTGACGGTCTCGGCAAGCTCCACGACGGCATCATAGCGGGCGCGGAACGCTTCGATGATCTCGTTGACGATGACTTCTGGCGCAGATGCACCAGCCGAGAGGCCGACGGTTTTGATATCGCCGATATTGTCCCAGTCGATCTCCGACGCGCGCTGGACGAGCACGGATTTCTTCGCCCCTGCCCGCAGCGCCACTTCGACGAGGCGCTTGGAATTCGAGGAATTCGGCGCGCCGACGACGATGAAGAGATCGCAGCCCGGAGCCGCCTCCTTCACCACTTCCTGGCGGTTGGTGGTGGCATAGCAGATCGAATCGGCGGCCGGTGCCGTGAGATTGGGGAAGCGCTCCTGCAGCCTCGCAATCACGCCGGCGGTATCGTCGACCGACAGCGTCGTCTGCGTGACGAAGCCGAGATTATCGGGATCGGCAGGCTCGTAGGCATCGGCGTCCTCGACCGTTTCGATCAGCGACACCGCACCTTCAGGAAGCTGGCCCATGGTGCCGATCACTTCCGGATGCCCGGCATGGCCGATCAGGACGACGTGGCGGCCAAGGCGATTGTGGCGCATGGCCTGCTTGTGGACCTTGGAGACCAGCGGGCACGTCGCATCGAGATAGAAAAGATTGCGCGCGTCGGCATCGGCCGGCACGGATTTCGGCACGCCATGGGCGGAGAAGACGACGGGCTGGGCGCGGTGTTCGGCCGGGATTTCGTCCAGCTCCTCGACGAAGATGGCGCCTTTGGCCTCCAGACCTTCGACGACATAGCGATTGTGCACGATCTCGTGACGGACATAAACAGGCGCGCCATAGGCCTTCAGCGCGAGCACGACGATCTGGATGGCGCGGTCGACGCCGGCGCAGAAGCCGCGCGGCCCGCAAAGCCGGATGGTCAGGTCAGGTTTGGAAACGGCTATGTTCATCTCTCTTCCGAAATCCGCAATGGTGGCTTGAGCATGGACAGGTGCGCCTTGCCGCCTGCTCCATTTAGTCCGCATGATCTTATCCAAGAACCACTGCGCACTTTTTGGGACCATGCTCTAGCCGAATATTCCATCAAAATGAAGCTATTCTATTGCATGTCCCTATTGTGCGGGGGCATCCGGATGATGTTTGCGCCACCATGAAATGGCGACGATTGCGACCAGTGCCACTGCCAGCCCATACCAGGTCACCGCATATTGCAGGTGATTGTTGGGCAGATCGATGATGGTGACGCCACCCACTGGCAGGCCTGCCGGGTTGGGCGTCTTGTCGGCATCGATAAAGAAAGGCAGCACCTTGTCCTTCGGCAGCCCGACGCTGGATGCCATGGCGTCCAGATCCCTCCAGAAGAAAAAGTTCTTGACGAGATCGTTGTCCGGCATGCCGTCGGGCCGACTTGTGAGCCTGGCGCGCACAAGGCCCGTAAGGCTCTGTTCGCCGGTCAATTCTCCCTGCTTGCGCATCTCCGGCTCCTTGGCCGCAGAAGGGACAAAGCCCCTGTTGACGAAGAGGTAGCGACCGTCGTCGAGCTGCAAGGGCGTATAGATGTAAAAGCCGGGCTCGTCGCCATAGGTGGCGAGGAAATGGCGTTCCTTGTTGTTGAGATAGCGGCCGCGCGTGGTGATGACGCGATATTCGATATCGCCGCCTGACGCAGCCATCGCCTCAATGGCTGACAAGGCCACAGCCGGTGCATCCTTGCGCGCGGCAATGTCGGCCAGCAGGCCTTCCTTCCATTGCAGCCGCTCGACCTGCCAAGTGCCAAGCCCTAGGAGGATGACAAGGGCGGCGAGCAGGATCAAAGCCTTGCCGATCTGCCACAAAGGATTGGCGCGGCGAGCAGGCACGGCGATCTCAGTCACCGCTGATGCGCCCTTCGGCGGCATTGTTGCGATATTGCAGAGCGATGAGAATGCCCTTGCACCAGCGCAGGGAAAGCAGCGACAGAATGATGGTCAGTGGCGCAAACAGCACTATGTAGACCCAGATCGGCGGCGCGTAATTGACCTGCATCCAGAGGACCAGGCCGATAACGATGAAGCCGACGATCAGGATGACGAAGACTGCCGGGCCATCGCCCGCATCGGCGAAGGCATAGTCGAGATTGCAGGCGGAACAGCGCGGCTTGATCGACAAGAGCCCGCTGAAAAGCTTGCCATGGCCGCAGCGCGGACAGCATCCCTGGATGCCGACCTTGAACGGATCGACGGGCGCATAGAGAGCGCCATCACTATGTGGCGCCCCGGTGGAGTTTTTGTCTTGCTCTGAGCTCAAAGTTCGATCTCGATCAGTCTGCAATTGTGGGCAAGCATCGTGATCCCGCCCCTGTCATAATCAGTAGCCGCGATGCGTCCATTCGTCCAATCGAAAAGCTCGGTTATCGTTGCTCGGACCCAGATATCAGCAAAGAGGACCTGTCTCATGGAACATGGCGAGGGCGAGACCGCTGGCCAGATCATCATCCTGAACGGTGCGCCGCGATCCGGCAAATCGAGCATTGTCGAAGCCGTCCAGGCCGGATTTGACGGTGTGTGGGTCAATCTCGGCGCCGACGCCTATGTACGGCATGTCACGCCGGCGCGCTATCGCCCGGGCATCGGCCTGCGTCCCGGCGGCGAGCGGCCTGATCTGGAGCCGTTGGTTCCGCGCTTTTATGCCGCACTCTACGATTCGATCGCTGCCCATAGCCGTCTCGGCTTCAATATCGTTGCCGAGTTCGGACATCACGACGCCTATTCGCGCCCCCTTGGCATTCTGGCCGATTGCGCAAGACAATTGGCAGGATTGCCAGCCTTCTTCGTTGGGGTGCGCTGTCCGCTCGACGTGGTGATGCAGCGCCGGCTTGCGGAGGGGCCGGAAAGGCGGGGCGTTTATGTTGCCGTTGAAGCCGGCGCGCCCATCCCAGCGCCAGTTATCGCCTGGCAGGAGCATGTCCACCGGCCAGGCATCTACGATCTGGAGGTCGATACTTCAATGAAAAGCCCGCAGGCATGCGCAGAAGAGATCAAGCAGGCGCTTGAGCGTGGTATTCCACGTCCTTCGGCATTCGAGCAGCTGGCAGCCGGCGGTTGCTAATGCAAAGAAAAAAAGGCGGACGCCGGGCGCCCGCCTTCTATTCTCAAACGATCGAGGCCGATCAGCCAGCTGCGACCGGTGCGCCCCAGCTGCCCCAGATGTAGATGCAGAAGAACAGGAACAGCCAGACGACGTCGACGAAGTGCCAGTACCAGGCGGCTGCCTCGAAGCCGAAATGCTGCTTCGGGGTGAAATCGCCCCTGATAGCGCGCACGAGGCAGACCAGCAGGAAGATCGTCCCGATCAAGACGTGGAAGCCATGGAAACCGGTCGCCATGAAGAAGGTCGCGCCATAGATCGAGTTCTTGAACGCGAAGGGAGCGTGCGCATATTCGTAAGCTTGCACGCAGGAGAACAGCGCGCCAAGCAGCACGGTGAGCGTGAGGCCCTGGACCAGCCCCTTGCGGTCGCCGTGCAGCAGCGCGTGGTGTGCCCAGGTGACCGTCGTGCCCGACAGCAGCAGGATGATGGTGTTGTAGATCGGCAGGTGCCAGGGATCGAGCACCTCAAGACCCTTCGGCGGGAACTGGCCGCCAAGGAAAGCCGTGCGCGATGCCTGGATCGCCTCGCTCGGGAACAGGCTGACATCGAAATAGGCCCAGAACCAGGCAACGAAGAACATCACCTCTGAGGCGATGAACATGATCATGCCGTAGCGCAGATGCAGGGATACGACGCGGGTATGCGCGCCCTCATGCGCTTCCTTGATCGTATCGGCCCACCAGCCGTACATGACGTAGAGGATCAAGGCCAGGCCGATGAAGAACAGCCAGGGCTGCGCGAAATTGAGGCCGAACAGGTGCAGCGCACCGCCATTCAGGTAGCGCATGAAGCCGACGCCGCCAAACGTGATCACGAAGGCACCGAGGGCCGCGACGATCGGCCATGGGCTGGGATCGATAATGTGATAGTCGTGTTTTTTCTGATGCGCTTCGGCCATATCAGCAATCCCCGAATAACTTTTTCCCATATTGCTTCCGGTCAAACCGAAAAGCACTCTCCATCAAAGCTTTTTTTCCGCCGGCCGCACTGCGCCGTCGTTGGATGCCACGGGCTTTGCGCCTTCCCGTGGGTAGTAGGTGTATGACAGTGTCAGCGCGTTGATCGTCTTGGTCTCCACTGCCTTGGCGATCTCAGGATCGACGTAGAAAACCACCGACATGTCACGCTTTTCCCCCGGCGCGAGATTCGTCTCATTGAAGCAGAAGCACTGGACCTTGTTGAAATAGACACCGGCTTCGAGCGGCGAGACATTGAAGATCGCCTGACCGCGCTCCGTCTTGTCGGACTTGTTCTCGATCTGGAACTTGACCTCGATCGTCTCGCCGATCCTCGGGTTTACCGATTTCTGCAGCGGCTTGAAACCCCATGGCAAACCGGGCGCGACATTGGCGTCGAAGGAAACCTGGATCCGCCGGTCGAGAATGAGGTTGGACACCTGCTCGACGCGCTGCGTCGTGCCGTTATAGCCCGTCACCTGGCAGAAGAGGCGATAGAGCGGCACTGCTGCCGCGCACATGGCGCTCATGCCGATAACGAAGCTGAGGCACATGGCAACGACCAGCCCGTTGTTCCGGCTGCCGGCTCCTGCCTTCTTCGTTGCCTCCCCCTCCATCACGCCTCCTCAAACGTGTCCGGAACCGACCTTGATGATGGTGATCGCGTAGAACAGGATCACCAGGCCGGCCAATACCAGGCCGAGCGCTATGTTGCGCCCGCGCCGCGATTTCTTCTGCGCTTCCGTCAGCTTGACAAGCTCGATCATAGCCAGCCTCCTGCGCCGCCCGACATCAGCACAACGGCGAGCCGGTCGATCAGCAGCGCGGAAAAGATCGCAAAGAGATAGAAGATGGAAAAGCCGAAGAGCTTCTTTGCCGGCACCATCTTTACGTCGCCATCGGCCATGCGCCAGACGGCGATCGAACAGTGTATGAAGGTCACGCCAAGAATAGCGGCGACGATGCCGTAACCGAGGCTCGCAAAGCCCATGAAGGCGGGCACGACGCCGATGACGGCGGTCAGAACGGCATAGACGACGATCTGGTTCTTCGTCGACGGAATGCCGGCGACGTTCGGCAGCATCGGCACGCCGACGGCCTCGTAGTCGCCCATCTTGAACAGGGCCAGCGCCCAGAAATGCGCAGGCGTCCATAGGAAAATGATCAGGAAGAGAACGATGCTCTCGACCGTGACGCTGCCCGTCACGCAGGCCCAGCCGATGACGGGCGGGAAAGCGCCGGCGGCACCGCCGATGACGATGTTCTGCGGCGTCGAGCGCTTCAGCCACATCGTGTAGATGACGGCATAGAAGAAAATGGTGAAGGCGAGAATGCCGGCAGACAGCCAATTGACGGCAAGGCCGAGGATCGTCACCGAGAAGCCCGACAGCACCAGGCCGAACGCCAGAGCTTCGGACGGGGTGATGCGGCCAGACGGGATCGGCCGGCGCGCGGTACGGCTCATGACCGCATCGATATCGGCGTCATACCACATGTTCAATGCGCCGGATGCGCCGGCGCCGACAGCAATACAGAGGATGGCGATGAAGCCGAGAACCGGATTGATATGGCCGGGAGCCAGCACGAGGCCGGTAAAAGCAGTGAAGACGACCAGCGACATCACGCGCGGCTTCAAAAGCTCGAAATAATCGCGCGCACTTGCCTCCGACAGGCCGCTTTCGGCTTGTTTTGCAAGTGCTTCGTGATTGTCGATGACCGTCATTCTTTTTCCAATTACTCAGTTGAGACGGACGCCGTTTATCACGGCGTCCGGAAACAGGCTACTTGATGCGCGGCAGCTCTTCCCACTGGTGGTGCGGCGGCGGCGACGAAAGCTGCCATTCGAGCGTGGTTGCGCCCTCGCCCCAGGGATTGTTGCCGGCAACGCGCTTCTTTGCGAAGGCATCTATAACGCCCCAGAAGAAGAAGCAAAGGCCAACGGCTGCGACATAGGAGCCGATGGAGGACACGTAGTTCCATCCAGCATAGGCATCCGGATAGTCGATGTAGCGGCGTGGCATGCCCGCGCGACCCAGGAAGTGCTGGGGGAAGAACACCATGTTCACACCGATAAAGGTGATCCAGAAGTGCCAGTTGCCGATCCGCTCATTGTACATGTAGCCGGTCATCTTCGGGAACCAGTAGTACCAGGCGGCGAAGATCGCGAAGACGGCGCCGAGCGACAGAACGTAGTGGAAGTGTGCCACCACGAAATAGGTCGCATGCAATTCACGGTCGAGGCCGGCATTGGCGAGCTGAACGCCGGTGACGCCACCGAGCGTGAACAGGAAGATGAAGCCGAGCGCCCAGATCATCGGCGTGCGGAACTCGATGGAGCCGCCCCACATCGTCGCGATCCATGAAAAGATTTTCACACCCGTCGGGACAGCGATGACCATCGTCGCGAAGACGAAGTAGCGCTGCGTGTCAAGCGAAAGGCCGGTCACGTACATGTGGTGAGCCCAGACGACGAAGCCGACGGCGCCGATCGCGACCATGGCGTAGGCCATGCCGAGGTAGCCGAAGATCGGCTTGCGCGAGAAGGTCGAGATGATGTGGCTGATCATGCCGAAGCCGGGCAGGATCAGGATGTAGACTTCCGGATGGCCGAAGAACCAGAAGAGGTGCTGGTAGAGCAGCGGATCACCGCCGCCTTCCGGCGCGAAGAAGGTCGTGCCGAAGTTGCGGTCCGTCAGAATCATGGTGATGGCGCCTGCCAGAACCGGCAGCGACAGCAGCAGCAGGAATGCGGTGATCAGAACCGACCAGGCAAACAGCGGCATCTTGTGCAGCGTCATGCCCGGAGCGCGCATATTCAGGATCGTGGTGATGAAGTTGATCGCACCGAGGATCGAGGATGCACCGGCGATATGCAGCGCGAAGATGACCAGATCGATCGCCGGGCCAGGATGGCCGACGGTTCCAGACAAGGGCACGTACATCGTCCAGCCACCGCCCGCGCCGTAAGCACCTGCCGGGCCTTCGACGAACATCGACAGGATGAGCAGCAGGAAGGCGGGAACGAGCAGCCAGAAGGAGATGTTGTTGAGGCGCGGGAAGGCCATGTCCGGCGCGCCGATCATGATCGGCACCATCCAGTTGGCGAAGCCGCCGATCATCGCCGGCATGACCATGAAGAAGATCATGATGAGCGCGTGGGCGGTGACGAAGACGTTGTACATCTGCTTGCCGCCATCGATGGCAGCATCGCCCGAATAGCCATAAACCATCGACGCCAGACCGCTGAAGATCTGAATGCCGGGCTCCTGCAATTCCATGCGGATGGCGACGGACAGGAGGAAGCCGATCACACCTGCAAAGATCGCGAAGATCAGATAGAGCGTACCGATATCCTTGTGATTCGTCGAAAACAGCCAGCGATCGACGAAAGATTGCTTGTGGGCGTGATGATCGTCATGCGCATGCGCGTCTTGAAGAGCGTGCGAGTGATCGTCGTGTGCCTTGGATCCAGCCATTGTTCCTACCCCCTCTTACTTGGCCGTGTTTTCGGCGACCTTGACGGTTGCCGGTTGGTCGACAGCGGCCATCAGAGCCTTGTTCGCCTTGTTCAGATCGGTTGCAGCGGCAGCGAGCCACTGCTTGTACTGATCGTCGGAGACGACACGGATTGCGATCGGCATGAAAGAGTGATCCTTGCCGCACAGCTCGGAACACTGGCCGTAAAACAGGCCTTCGCGGTCGGCCTTGAACCAGGTCTCGTTCAGACGGCCCGGAATGGCGTCGATCCTGACGCCGAAGGACGGCACTGCGAAGGAGTGGATGACGTCGGCCGGCGCGGCGGTGACGAGAACGCGGACATTCTTGCCGACTGGCACGACCATCTCGTTATCGACGGCGAGCAGCCGAGGATATTTCGATTTGTCGTCCTTGCCGGCGGCAGCGCGATCCGGCTCTTTCAGCATGAACGAATCGAAAGCGACCGGCGTCGCGCCGGCGTTTTCATATTCGTAGTTCCACTGCCACTGCGTCGCCGTCGCCTTTACGGTCACGTCGGTCTGCTGCGGAAAAGTCAGCTGGTCGGTGAGAAGATTGAAGGAGGGAATTGCCAGAAACAGCAGAACGAGAACGGGACCGATGGTCCAGATCACCTCGATCAGCGTGTTGTGGCTCGTCTTGGAGGGTACTGGGCTCTTGGAGGCCCGGAACTTCACCATGACGACCACGAGGAGGATGAGAACCAGCAGCGTGATCGGAATGATAAACCAAAGCGTGTATGCCTCAAACCAGCGGATTTGATGCATGATGCCGGTTGCCGCTTCCTGCATACCGGTTTCCCAAGGTTTCGGCTGATCGGCGTAGCTACCTGTCGCAAAAAGCAGACAGATCATAGCCGCCAGAGCCGCGTAAGCTCTCTTTATCACGATGTCTCTCCCTCCAGCGTTTGATCCCAGATCTTCCTCAAACGCAGTATCCCTACAATCCATTGCGCTTCAAACCACAGTTTGGGGTGCTCCGCAACAACTCAAGACATTTGTTAGTGCGGCATTTTTGCGCGAAGTTCCTCCCCCGCCGACCGAACATGGCAATCATTTCATCATCATACGAAAAATTGCATCGCGGTCCATGGCGCCACCCGGACAAAATGGAGTAGATGTCGTATTTCCGCCGTAGTCGATTGGAATCCAGCACCCGGGGCTTTTCATTTGCCGGTCTGGGCTTCAACAATAGCGGCACTGATTCGAATCTAGAGGTTTCCATGGGTTTTCGTTCCCTCGCCCGGCTTTTGCTTGTTACCGGCAGCGTCGTTGCCGCAGTCGCGGCGCCTGCATGGGCGCAACAAGCACAACAGACGCAGCCGCCGGCGCAGCAGCTACAGCCCCAACAGCAGGGCCAGCCGCAGCCTCATACGCAACAGGTTCCCACCAGCCAGGTTCCGCAACCACCCGGCACGGTGCGTTCGAGCCACGGCGCATGGTCCGTCGTCTGCGACAAGCCGGCAGGCGCCTCGACCGAGCAATGCGCTCTGATGCAGAACGTGATCGCCGAGGATCGTCCCGAGATCGGCCTTTCCGTCGTCGTGCTCAAGACCGCCGACCGCAAGTCCAAGATCCTGCGCGTGCTTGCGCCGCTCGGCGTTCTGCTGCCGAACGGCCTCGGCCTCAACATCGACGGCAAGGATATCGGCCGCGCCTATTTCGTCCGCTGCTTCTCCGATGGCTGCTATGCTGAAGTCGTGCTTGAAGACGAGCTGCTGAAGACGCTGCGCAGCGGCGCGACGGCAACCTTCATCGTCTTCCAGTCGCCGGAAGAAGGCATCGGCATTCCTGTCGATCTGAAGGGCTTCGCCGAGGGCTACGACTCCCTTCCCTGACGGGATGGGCTTGCTCTTGCGCCGTGCGAAACCTACATCGGCTCTGAACGGAGCAACTGACCCATGAATACCGATCTCCTAACTCTTTTCGACGCCGACGAAGCCAAGCTGCGGACCATCGTGGCCGAGGCGCTTTCGGGTGCCGACGACGGCGAGCTCTTCGTCGAACATGTCCAGGCCGAATCGCTGACCTTCGACAACGGCCGGATGAAGGGCGGAAGCTTCAATACCGAACAGGGCTTCGGTCTTCGCGCCGTGGCGGGCGAAGCGGTGGGATACGCCCATGCGGGCGATCTTTCGGAAGCTGCGCTGAAGCGCGCCGCCGACGCTGTGCGCGCCGTCACCTCGGGCTACGCCGGCTCCTATGCCGCCGCTCCTCAGCGCACCAACAAGATGCTCTACGGCGACGAGAACCCGATCGGTGCGCCGACCTTCGAGGAGAAGGCAACGCTTCTGCAGCAGATCGACAGTTACTTGCGCGATAAAGACGACAAAGTGCGGCAGGTGACGGCATCCATCGCCGCGAGCTGGCAGGTGGTCGATATCCTTCGCGCCGATGGCCACCGCGTGCGCGATATCCGCCCGATGACGCGAATCAACATTTCCGTGGTCGTTGGGGACGGCGACCGCCAGGAGTCCGGCTCCTTCGGCACCGGCGGCCGCATCGGCTTCGGCGATTTCGTGACCCAGGACAATTGGCATAGCGGCGCTGACGAAGCTTTGCGGCAAGCGCTCGTCAACCTCGAGGCGATCGATGCGCCGGCGGGGACGATGGACGTCGTACTCGGCTCGGGCTGGCCGGGCGTCATGCTGCACGAGGCCGTCGGGCACGGGCTGGAAGGCGATTTCAACCGCAAGAAGACATCGGCCTTCGCGGGCCTGCTCGGCCAGATGGTTGCCGCACCCGGCGTGACCGTCGTCGATGACGGCACGATCGAGAACCGCCGCGGCTCCATTACGGTGGACGATGAAGGCACTCCCTCGGCCTATAATGTGCTGATCGATAACGGCAAGCTGGTCGGCTATATGCAGGATCGGCAGAATGCACGGCTGATGGGCATGAAGGCGACCGGCAATGGCCGCCGCCAGGGCTACGCCCACACGCCGATGCCGCGCATGACCAATACCTACATGCTCGGCGGCGACAAAACGCCGGAAGAAATCATCGCCTCGGTGAAGAAGGGCATCTATGCCGTCTCCTTCGGCGGCGGCCAGGTTGACATCACGTCCGGCAAGTTCGTCTTCGGCTGCACCGAGGCCTATCTCATCGAAAACGGCAGGATCGGCGCTCCGATCAAGGGCGCCATGCTGATCGGCAATGGGCCGGAGGCCATGAAGCGGGTTTCGATGATCGGCAACGACATGAAGCTCGATACCGGCATCGGCAATTGCGGCAAGGCCGGCCAATGGATTCCCGTCGGCGTCGGCCAGCCGCATCTGCGGATGGATCAGGTCACGGTAGGCGGCACCAAAGCATAAGCCGCCAAGCCATTAAGTCTCCCGAGGCTGGAAATACCATTTGCGCTCGACGGCAGCAGCCAGATCGAGGCCGTTGCGGTGTGCGAAGAGAAGGACATGGCCGAGCACATCGGCCGTCTCGTCGGCCAAAGCCGTTGCCAGCTCCGTTTCGGTCATGCCCTTGCGACGCCCGCGGCCCGTGACCCTGTTCCAGATCTGGATCAATTCGCCCATCTCCTCCTGGAGTTTCAGAACGAACCAGTCGTCGTCGCGTTCAAGGCCATTGTCGGCGGCATAGCTTGCCGAAGCCGCTTCGAACTGCTGCATCAGATCTTCCAGCATCGATATCGTTCCTCTTATGTTCTAGACAGAAATGAACGATTCCGACAAAAAAGTCGAGCCGGCGGAGGCTTTCCCCGCCGGCTCGCATCTATCCGTTTGGTTCTATGCTCAGCCCTTGTTCGGCAGCAGCATGCAATCGAAGTCCTTACGCTTCAGAGCCGAGCAGGCGGAATTCGCATCGTCGCGGCTCGCAAAGCCGACAAAGCGGGCACGGTAGACCGTGTTGCCGCCCTTGCCGACGGCTTCCGTGTATGGCGAGGCGTTGGCGAGCGCATTGCCAGCTCTGGACTTCGCCTCGGACAACAGATCCTTGGCGGCCTGTGCGGTTGGCGTAGCGGCGATCTGCACCTGCCAGCCGCCGGTCGCCGCCGGCTTGTTGGCCACGAGGATCTGGTCCATGGCAACGGGGCGATCCATCGGAACGGTGACGTTAGAGGCCGCGGCAAATGCCAGAGGAGCAGACTCGACACGCTTGCGGGCGATCGTCGTTGTGGTTGTCGTCGCGGTGACGGGCGTCGCGGTGGCAGTGGTCTGCGTATCGACATCGTCGGATGCGGAGGCCACTTCGACCTGCTTTACCACCTTGCCGCCGCCGACGCTGGCGAGCAGTCGCGATGTCGCGGCCGGGCTTGCCTTCGGCACGTAGCGGTCGAGCAGTGAGGCCATCAACGCGTCGCGGCCGCGTGCGGTGGCGCCGCCCATGACGACGCCGATCACCCGGCGATTGCCCTGACGCACGGCGCTGACGAGGTTGAAGCCGGAGGCATTGGTATAGCCGGTCTTGATGCCGTCCATGCCTTCGTAGCGATACATGAGGTTATTGTGGCCGCGAACGCGATGGCCGCGATAGGTAAAGCTCGGCTGCGAGAAGAGCCGGTATTCCTCGGGGTAGTTGTTGATGAGCGCAACGGCAAGCGTCGACATATCGCGTGCGGTTGTCACCTGCTGCATGCTCGGGAGGCCGGACGCGTTCACAAAGACAGTACGGCGCATGCCGATCTCGCGTGCCTTCTGCGTCATCAGCCGGGCAAAGCCGCTTTCGCTGCCGCCGAGCGCTTCCGCCATCGCGGCGGCGGCATCGTTGGCGGACTTGATGATCATACCGTCGACGGCTTCGCGAACGGTCACCGTGCCGCCCGACTTCAGGCCGAGCTTGGTCGGCGGCTTGGTGGCGGCAGCGCGCGATACCGGTATGCGGGTGTTCCAGCTGAGCTTGCCGCGATGGATAGCCTCGAAGGTCATGTACAAGGTCATCATCTTGGTCAACGATGCGGGATGGTTGAGGTCATCCGCATTGTTGGAAGCCAGCACATTGCCGGTCTTCGCATCCATGATGAAATAGGCGCCGCCGGCGAAGCTCGCCACAGGGGCGCTCACCAGCAGGACGGCCGCAGACAGGGCCATCAAAAGTCTTTTCATATTCGTCCCCAACCGAAAGAATGCCAACACACCGCATCAATCCCTGTATGATTTTGCGACAGAAAACCTGATATCAGTGCGATATTGAGGCAACAGCCTCCATAGTTCTCCAATTTTGCCCTTCCTGGTAAAATAACTATTAACGCATTGGAAATTATGGCAAAGATTCAGTAAGGTTTAATGGGGATGGGCTACAGCCTCGACATTCGTCAACCGGATCGACCCGCATGGAACAGGGCATCAAGGTCCGCCTGAAGCGCAGGCTGATCTCCAGCGGACTTGAGGCGGCCGCAATTCTTAAGGGCGCCGGCCTGATGCGGGACGTCGCCGGCATGGGCTGCATATTCACGCTGCATCATGTCCGCCCTGCCCTTCCCCGCCGCTTCGCACCCAACGCCCATCTCGAAGTCACTCCCGATTTCCTCGACCGGGCGATCGGACGTCTGAAGAAGGACGGCTACGAGTTCATCCCGCTTGGCGCATTGCCGGCGCGCGTCGCGAACGCCGACGGCAAGCCGCCCTTCGTCGCCTTCACGCTCGACGACGGCAACCGCGACAATCTCGACCACGCCCTGCCGATCTTCGCCCGCCACGATGCGCCCTTTACAATCTTCGTTGCTCGGGGCCTTTCGGAACGGACCCATAGCCTATGGTGGGAGACGCTGGCGGAACTGCTTGAGCGGCTGGATCGGCTGTCATTCGATTTCGGGTCCGGCGAGGAATTCCTGCCGCTCGGCAAGCACGGCCAGAAGCAGGCTGCCTTTTCCCGTTTTGCGGCTTTCGTTCATGGCAATGACGAAAGCGAGGCCGTGGCGCGGATCGACGATCTCGCCAGACGGAATGGCCTGGAGCCGCTGGATATCGTCCGCGCATCGATCATGGATCGGGCGGAGTTGCGGGACCTCGCCCGCCATCCCCTCACTTCGCTTGGCGCGCATACTGTGAGCCATCGGGCGCTGGCGCGGCTGCCCGAAGCAGAGGCTGCGGCGGAAATGGCGCTTTCAGCCGATTATGTGGCCGATATCACGGGGAAACGACCGATCGCGATCGCCTATCCGTATGGAACGATCGATGCGGCCTCATCGCGAGAGGGCAGGCTCGCTGCCGAACTCGGCTTCTCGCTCGGCGTCACGACGCGACCTGGCATGATCACGGCGGCAAGCGGCGGCGCCCCTACCCTGCTGCCGAGGCTGTCGCTAAACGGTCATTTTCAGAAGGCGCGCTATGCCTCGGCGCTTGCCTCCGGCATCCCCATGCGGCTGCTGGGACGCCGGGAGGCGATGTAGCTCCGCCGGACGGCGGCGCGGATCTTACGGGTACATGCGTACCTTTTGCCAGGCGCCTTCCGGCACATCGCGGCGAAATTCGATGCGGTCATGCAGACGAAACTGGCGGTCGTGCCAGAATTCGATCGACAGCGGACGAATGCGGAAGCCGGACCAGTAGGGCGGCCGCGGAATGTCGCCAATGGCATAGCGGGCGGTATATTCGGCAACCGCCTTTTCCAAAGCGAACCGGCCCTCGAGAGGGCGAGACTGCTTCGAAGCCCAGGCGCCTATGCGGCTGCCGCGAGCTCTCGTCTTATAATACTCGTCTGCCTCCTTGTCGCTGACCACCTCAACCACGCCGCGCAGGCGCACCTGACGGCGCAGCGATTTCCAGTGGAAACACATGGCCGCTTTCTTTTGGGAAAGAATTTCTTGGCCTTTCTGGCTTTCGAAATTCGTATAGAATACGAATCCATCGCTATCGAAACCCTTCAGAAGGACCATGCGGACATTTGGCAACCCATCCGTATCAACCGTTGCCAGAGCAACCGCATTCGGATCATTGGGTTCAGTGGTCTCCGCCTCCCGCAACCAGGCTGCAAAAAGAGTGAAGGGTTCGTTCTGCTCGGTGAAGTCACCGCTTGTTAACTCGTTTTCCGACATATTAGTTCAAATACTCCGCAATTCCTAAAAACAGTCGGCCTCTCAGGCTGGCCGAAATATTCGGGTGGAAGTCATAGCAAAGTCGACCGTTCATACAAAGCGCAAGCTTGCAAAAGACGTAACGATGGCTATCGCCCTTGTCTCCCTTTTCACCCTTGGCGGCTGCGTTGGCGGCGGGATGGACTATCTCAGCTCGGCGAAAGTGGACCGCAGCGTCTCGACCGGCACAGTGCCGACCGCCCCTGTAACCACCGATAGTATCTCCGACGAAACCACAGTGCGCAACGCCGTAACTTCGGCGGATCTTCACAAGCTTAACGGCCAGTCGGTTCCCTGGGCCAATGCTTCCACGGGCAGCGCCGGCGTCATTGACATGATCGTCGAAAACAACACCTCGGGCGTGGTCTGCCGCCAGTTCCGCACGACCCGCCACTCCTACGACGGCATCGCCAACTTTTCCGGCAGGACCTGCCTCGTCGGCCAGGGCGAATGGCAATTGCTGAGCTTTCAACAAGCCGGCTGATATAGCGCTTCTCCAGCTCCCTGAGGCAAGCCGATCCAGCTCGACGGCCCCAATAGTGCGTGTGGTATCGTACTCCAGTTTCGCGCGCACGTCGTTAGCAATCGGCTAACCATTTCGTAAAATGGCCATTGTCCGCTCCCACCAGGCGTAACGCCTGATTAGCAACTTTTCCCGCAGGATCATTTTATACGCGCAGGAACCTTGCCTCCCAGGAGGCGTAGGAGAGCGAAGCGCGAACCTTGGATTTATTTGTTGGGATGCTCCTACGGTGCCGGGCACGCCCATGAAACAGTGGCGGGGAAGATGCGTGATCCTTACAAGGTGCTGGGCGTGAAGAGGGACGCCGGGGCGGACGAGATCAAGGCCGCCTGGCGCAACCTCGCCAAAACGGCCCACCCCGATCACAATATGGGCGATCCAACGGCCACGGAGCGGTTCGCCGAGATCGGCCGGGCATACGAGACGCTGAAAGACCCGCAGAAGCGCAGCCGCTACGACCAGATTGCCCGCATGGCCGAAGCAAAGGGCCAGAGCACGGAACAGACCATCATGCAGCAGCGCCAGGCTGCGCGTGAAATGGCCGAGCGCGCCAAGGCCGCACGCGCCAATGCAGAAAAAGTCATGGAGGAACTTGCCCGGGCAAACGCGCGCAAGGCGGCGGCTGCTGCCGCGTCCAACCAGCAGTCGGCCGCAAACGAGTCGCCCGAGGACATGGTCGAGCGCATTTTTGGCGCGAAGGCGAGCCGTAGCACGCAACAGGAGCAGGCCACGGTCGAGACGGTGGCACCGCAAGCCGCCAAGCAGCAGGAATCCGAGCCGACCACGACGGAAGAAGCACATGGGGAAGAAGAGCTGCTGGCGACGGGAACCGGCTCGGTAAGCTCGCGCTCAGCCTTCGGCATTCTAAGCTCGTTCGTGCGGCGCATCACCGGAAGCAACGCTCCGGAGAAACCACCGGAAAAGACGCCGGAAGTGGCGGCCGAAGCAACCGTGACGCTCGACGACATGCTGAAGGCCCGCTGGATTACGGTTCCCCTGTCGGAAGGCCGCGAGGCACGCTTCCAGGCGACGACGGATATCAGCAACGGCCAGGTGCTTCATCTGAAGGGCCAGGGATTGAAGCTTCCAGGAATGCTGCGCGGCGATGTCGCCGTCACCATCCATCTCTCCACCGATACCCGCTTCACGCTCGACGGCCACGACATTCGCGCGACGCTGCCCGTGACAATAGAGAATGCCGTGCTCGGCTGCGAAACCACGGTCGAAGGACTGAACGGTCCGGTCAAGCTCACGGTGCCCGCATGGTCCGGCTCGGATCAGATCGTTCGCATTCCCGGCGAGGGATTGCCTGACGGCAAGGGCGGCAAGGGCGATCTTGTCGTCGAATTGCGGCTGATGCTTTGGGAAAAACCGGACGACAAGATTACGGACCTGATGCGCAGCATGCGCGAAGGGCTTTTCCTGTGAAATTTTGGTGACAACAGCACCCTTTGTTACGATCCCTAACAGTTGATGATCTTTACGATGCTTGAACAGGGGAACGGCCTATGCCATAGGCAGGGTCATTCGAAAGTTCAAGGGAGCAGAATATGGCTCAATCCACTGGCCTCATGGCAGGCAAGCGCGGCGTCATCCTCGGCGTAGCAAACAACCGTTCGATAGCGTGGGGTATTGCCAAGGCCTGCTCGGATGCCGGAGCCGAAATCGCACTGACGTGGCAGGGCGACGCTCTGAAGAAGCGCGTCGAGCCGCTCGCTCAGGAACTCGGCGCTTTCATGGCAGGCCATTGCGACGTGACCGAGCCGGCAACGATCGATGCTGTTATCGACGCGCTGGAAGCAAAGTGGGGCAAGATCGATTTCATCGTGCACGCGATCGCCTTCTCCGACAAGGACGAGCTGACCGGCCGTTACCTCGATACCAGCCGCGACAACTTCACGAAGACGATGGACATCTCCGTCTATTCCTTCACGGCGGTTGCACAGCGCGCCGAGCGAATCATGAATGACGGCGGCTCGATGATCACCCTCACCTACTACGGTGCGGAAAAGGTCATGCCACACTACAACGTCATGGGTGTCGCCAAGGCTGCCCTGGAAGCAAGCGTGCGCTATCTTGCCGTGGATCTCGGCGGCCGCGGCATCCGCGTCAACGCGATTTCCGCAGGCCCGATCAAGACGCTCGCAGCCTCCGGCATCGGCGATTTCCGCTACATCCTGAAGTGGAACGAGTATAATGCGCCACTGAAGCGCACCGTCACGATCGACGAAGTCGGCAACTCCGCTCTGTATCTGCTGTCCGATCTTTCGACAGCCGTTACCGGCGAAGTCCATCATGTCGATTCCGGCTACCATACGGTCGGCATGAAGGCCGTGGACGCGCCCGATATTTCCGTCGCGAAGGACTGATCAACAGGAAGACTGACCGTGTCGCCCATCCTCTATGTGATACGTCACGGTCAGACCGACTGGAATGCCGAGCGCCGCCTGCAGGGGCAGAAGGATATCGATCTCAACGCCATCGGCCGCGAACAGGCGCGGCAGAACGGCATAGATCTCGCCGAAATCCTAGCATTCGAAAACCAACCCTTCGATTTCATCGCCAGCCCGATGCGGCGCACGCGCGAGACCATGGAAATCGCCCGGCAGGCCATCGGCCTGCCGCCCAAAGACTATCTCACCGACGACAGGCTGATCGAGCTGTCGTTCGGCGCCTGGGAAGGCTTTACCCTCAAGGAACTGAAGGCGACGCAGCCTGACCGGCTTGCAGAGCGCAAGGCGAATAAATGGGATTTCATCCCACCCGGCGATGATGCCGAAAGCTACGAAATCCTTTCGTGGCGCGTGGGCTCGTGGCTCGCCTCCGTCGACCGGCCAACCGTCTGCGTCACGCATGGCGGTGTCATCCGCACGCTGTTCCGTCTGATCGGCGATGTTGCAAAGGAAGAGGCGGCCGAAATCCCGATCCATCAGGACCAGATCCTGAAGGTCGATCCACAAATGAAGATTATCGGCTGGATCTAGGATATTTCCGGCAGGAGCCGGCGCTTTTCCGACGGGAACTGGATGAAATCACTCATCGGCACTGCACCCAAGAGCCGCCACGGCCCGGCGGCAGCAGTATTTTACTGGACGATATCGAGATCGTTGACGACGCGCTTGCCGTCGACTTCCGTGTAGAAGACCACGACCTTGACGCCGGCCTGCAGGCCGTTGAAATCGAAATCCTCGGGGACCTGATAGTTCTTGCCGTCATCCAGCGTGATGCTGAAATTCTTCGTATCGACCTTCTTGATCGTTGCCTCGACATCCGCGCTCTCGGCAAAACCAGCGACGGGAGCAAGCAGGCTTGCCGTTGCCAAAAGCGTCGCTACGAAAAAGCGCATGGTCGTTACCCTTCAGGTCAATTTGCTCTTGATTTCTTATGAGCCGTAGAAAACACGTCGAATATGGCGGAAGTTGCCCCCAATAGTGGCTTCGCCCGCCCAATTGATGAATGTCTCGTCACAATCCACAATTCGGATTAATCTTTGTTTACCATGCCGATGGCCGCTGCAAGATGGGAGCCAAACGCCGGTTCCGCGGCAATGGAAAGAAAGATTTTGTCTTGCCGGCTTTTTGGCCCCGCCGGATGATCGAGGCCAAACGGGCCTCGATCATCCGGCACTGGAATCAAATAAGTAGAGCATGATGTCGCCCGAAAACCGCTTACACTTTTCGGCATCATGCTCTATGAGTGGGCCGCAATCGCAAGAGACAAGACGCGGTCTGTTCGTCGGGCCGCACCAATCCGGTCGTTTTTCATGTCGCACAATACTTTCGGTCACCTCTTCCGCGTCACCACCTGGGGCGAAAGCCACGGCCCGGCACTCGGCTGCGTCGTCGACGGCTGCCCTCCGGGCCTTCGTTTCAAGCTCGAGGACCTTCAGGTCTGGCTCGACAAGCGCAAGCCGGGGCAATCACGCTTCGTCACGCAGCGGCGCGAGGACGATCTCGTCAAGGTACTGTCCGGCGTGATGATGGACGAGGACGGCGAGACGATGATCTCGACGGGCACGCCGATCTCGATGCTGATCGAGAACACCGACCAGCGCTCGAAGGATTATGGCGAGATCGCAAAGCGTTATCGCCCCGGCCATGCCGATTATACCTATGACGTCAAATACGGCATCCGCGACTATCGCGGCGGCGGCCGCTCATCGGCACGCGAAACGGCGGCGCGCGTCGCAGCCGGCGGCATCGCCCGGCTCGTCGTGCCCGGTGTCACGATCCGCGGCGCGCTGGTACAGATCGGCAAGCACAAGATCAACCGCGCCAACTGGGATTGGGCGCAGGTGGACCAGAACCCCTTCTTCGCCCCCGATCCGGAAATCGTGCCGGTGTGGGAAGAATATCTCGACGGCGTCCGCAAGGCCGGTTCCTCGATCGGCGCCGTCGTCGAAATCGTGGCCGAAGGCGTGCCGGCCGGTCTCGGCGCACCGATCTACGGCAAGCTCGACCAGGATATCGCCTCCCTGCTGATGTCGATCAACGCCGTCAAGGGCGTCGAAATCGGCGAAGGCTTTGCCTCTGCCGAGCTGACAGGCGAAGAGAATGCCGACGAGATGCGCATGGGCAATGACGGCAAGCGCATCTTCCTGTCCAATCATGCCGGCGGCATCCTCGGCGGCATTTCCACCGGCGAGCCGGTGATCGCCCGCTTCGCCATCAAGCCGACCTCCTCGATCCTGACCGAACGCCAGTCGATCGATGCCGATGGCCACAATGTCGATGTGCGCACCAAGGGCCGCCACGACCCGTGCGTCGGCATTCGTGCCGTGCCGATCGGCGAAGCGATGGTTGCTTGCGCCGTTGCCGACCATTATCTGAGGGATCGCGGCCAGACGGGCCGGCAGAGATAGGAATTTCGAGATGCCTTACGACCAGAAGCGTGTTGTTGATGCCATCCGGGCTTTCGAGGCTGGCGAAATCGTCGTCGTCATGGACGACAATGACCGCGAGAACGAAGGCGACCTGATCGTCGCCGCCGTTCATTGCACGCCGGAAAAGATGGCCTTCATCGTTCGGCACACCTCGGGCATCGTCTGCACGCCGATGCCGCGCGAGGAAGCCAAGCGGCTGAACCTCAACGCCATGGTGGCGGAAAATGATTCCGCGCACACGACGGCCTTCACCGTCTCCGTCGATTTCAAGCATGGCACCACCACGGGCATTTCCGCCGACGACCGGACGCTGACCGTGCGCAACCTCGCCAATCCGAATGTTGGCCCTACAGATTTCGTCCGCCCCGGCCATATTTTCCCGCTTGTCGCTCGCGAAGGCGGCGTGCTCATGCGCTCGGGCCATACGGAAGCCGCAGTCGACCTCTGCAAGCTTGCCGGCCTGCCGCCGATCGGCGTCATCAGCGAGCTCGTCAATGACGACGGCACGGTGACACGCGGCCAGCAAGTGGTGGAATTCGCCGAACAGAACGGCTTGAAGCTTGTCTCCGTCGCCGACCTCATCGCCTATCGCCAGCGCAAGGAAACGCTGATCGAACTCGGTGCGAGCTTCGACGTCGAGACGCCGTTCGGCAAGGCGCGCGCGCATACCTACTCCCTGCCCTGGGATCCGATGCAGCACCTTGCCGTCGTCTTCGGCGATATCCGCGATGGCATCGACATACCCGTGCGCCTGCATCCGGAAAACGTTGCCGAGGACATTTTCGGCAAGAGCAGCCCGGTCGATTTCTACATGCAGAAGATCGCCGAGGAAGGCCGCGGCATCATCGTGTACCTGCGTGAAGGCTCCGTCGGCGTCGGCCATTTCGACAACGGCCGCAAATCGCGCCAGACCGGCCGCGAAGCCCATGCCGAAGCCCAGACCCGCGAGAGCGAATGGCTGGAAATCGGCCTCGGTGCGCAAATCCTGAAGGATCTCGGCGTCAGCTCGATCAAACTGCTCACCAGTCGCGAGCGGCACTATGTCGGCCTGGAAGGCTTCGGCATCAAAATCGCCAAGACGGAAATCTGCTGATTTTTCACCCTCCCCTGGAGGGGGAGGGTCGGAGCGAAGCTCCGAGGTGGGGTGATTCCGGCCCCCCAGGCAAACTATTGTCACCCCCACCCGCCGCTGCGCGGCGACCTCCCCCCTCAAGGGGGAGGTGATCAGCCGCGCCAGCCTTCTAGAAACACGACTTTCTCGACGCCGGCGAAGCGGGCGACGCGCTCCAGTTCGGCCTCCAGCTTCTCCAGCCGGCCGGCCGAAGCCTTGACGCCGGGCTCCAGCCATAGGCGTTTGACGTCCAGAGTGCCCGACTTGCGATCGGCCTTCATGTCGATCCGTCCGATCAGACGGTCTCCCTCCAGCAGCGGGAAGACATAATAGCCGTATTCGCGCTTCGGTTCCGGCACGAAAATCTCGATGCGATAGAAGAAGCCGAAGAGGCGTTCTGTGCGGTTGCGATCCCGCAATGTCGGGTCGAAAGGGCTGAGAACGCGGATGCGCGCCGGCGCTTCGACATGAGTGTCGAGCGTTTCATGGAAGTCGAGGAAGGCGAAGGAAGGGCGCGGCCTGCCGCCACCGGCGGGCTCGATCAGCACATCGGTCAGTTCGTCGCGATGCGTCTCGACCCAGCTCTTGGCCTCCTGCGGCGTCACAAGATCCCAGAAGGCAGCGATTTCACCCGAGGTGGCGAAGCCAAGCCGCTGCAGTGCGCTGCGGCAAGCCCAATCGACGAATTCGTCGTGTTCCACTTCCGGCTCATGGAAATGCCTCGGCAGCACGCGTTCGACAAGGTCGTAGACCTTCTGGAAATTGGTGCGGCCGGCAATCGCGAATTTGCCGGTGCGCCAGAAATATTCGAGCGCCGTCTTGTTCGGGTGCCAGTTCCACCAGCCGCCGGAGACGTGATCCTCCGCCTTGATCTCGCGGGCGGTGATCGCACCATCCTTCAGTACGCGCTCGTAGGTTTCCTCGAAAGCTGCTTCGAACCCCTCCCCGCGCCATTTGCGCCAGCGTGCGATAATGGCCTCGTCCTCGCGGCGAAAGCGATGCTTCCAATAGACGAAGAAGGCGCTCGGCAGGATGGAAGCATCATGCGTCCAGTTCTCGAAGAGTGCGCCGTCCTTTTCCAGAAGCTCCGTCAGATGTTCGCGCCGATAGGTCTGATTGCGCGAAAACAGGATCTGGTGATGGGCGCGCTCGACGGTGGCGATGCTGTCCACCTGCACGAAGCCGATGTCGTGGATAAGCTGCAGCAACCCCGCCTTGGTCAAGGCGCGATTCGGCGGATTGGCGAGCCCCTGCTTGGCAAGGAACACGCGGCGGGCGTCGCGATTCGAAAGTAGATTCGTCATGGGCGGATCATAGGCATAAATTCCCATGCATTCAAAGAGGCCGCTGATTTGATAAATCGGTGCGATGCGCTATAGCTCCGCGACAGAGCAATTCCAGGAAAAGTGCGCAGCGGTTTTCCGTCCGGAATTGCATCGATAAGAGGAGATAGAGCGGCTCCGAGGTTCCGTGAAGCGCTGAACCGCTCTATCTCATGGGGACAGGGAAGCCGCTTGGATATTCGCTTCGACAATGCCGGCGTCGACTACGGTACGCGCACAGCGCTGTTTCCGCTCAGCCTGACGCTTCAGGAGCGCCGCATCGGGGTGATCGGCCTCAACGGCTCCGGCAAGACGACCTTCGCAAGGCTGATCAACGGGCTCGTCAAACCGACGACCGGACGCATCGTGGTCGATGGATTCGACACGGTCGATGACGCCGGCGAGGTGCTCGGAAAAGTCGGCTATATCTTCCAGTCGCCGCAGAACCAGATCATCCTGCCCATCGTGCGCGACGACATCGCCTTCGGGCTGAAGGCGCGCGGATATACCAAGACGCAGATCGAGGCGGCGGTCGAGAGCATTCTCGACCGGTTCGGCGTCAGCCACCTCGGGGCGCGGCGGGCACACGAGCTTTCCGGCGGGGAACTGCAAATGGCTGCACTCTGCTCGGTACTGGTCACCGGCCCCGACATCCTGATCCTGGACGAACCGACCAACCAGCTCGATCTCAAAAACCGGGCATTGGTGCAGAAGACCATTGCCGAGCTGCCCGAAGCCGTCATCGTCATCAGCCACGACCTGCCGCTGGTCGAGGATTTCGATCGGGTGCTGCTGTTCGATGAAGGCAGGCTGGTGGCCGATGCTCCCGCCGCCGAAGCGATCACTCGCTACAGGGAGCTGGCCGACTGATGCAAACACTTCATGTGGACGCGGATACCTGGATGCACCGGCTTTCGCCGCGCGTGAAACTGCTGGCACTCGCGGCACTTGGTATTGTGCTGTTCCTGACCCAATCCGCCGCCGTGCTTTCCTGCGCGAATCTCATCGGCGCGAGCCTCTATTTTCGCACCGGCCTGGCGTTCGCAGAGGCGCTGAAGCGGTTGCGTCCTATCCTGATCTCGATTGCCGTGCTCGCCGTCTTTGCGGCGCTTTTCGGCCCGCTTCACATCGCAATCGTCACCGCGCTGCGCTTGACGGCGCTCGCGCTGTTTGCGGCTACGATGACCGCGACGACATCGATGGCCGCATTCATCGACGAGATCACTGCCCTTGCCATGCCGCTCGAGAAACTGGGCCTGCTCAAGGCAGCCGATATCGGGCTTGCCATCGGCCTCGTCATCCGTTTCGTGCCAGAAATTCTCGATCGCTACCGCGCAATCCGCGAGGCGCATCAGGCCCGTGGGATCGAGATACGGCTGGCAACCACGCTCGTACCGCTGATCATCCTGACGCTGCGCGATGCGGACAATATTGCCGCGGCAATTGACGCGCGCGGCATTCGGCGGCAATGAACATAGATCTCTTTCGGAAGGAGCCGCCATGAACACCCGCGATCTCGTCCTCTCGGCACTTTTTGCCGCCATCATCGTGGCGCTCGGCCTGCTGCCGCCGATCCCGATCGGCATCATTCCCGTACCGATAACTGCGCAGTCGCTCGGCGTCATGCTGGCGGGCGTGGTGCTCGGAGCGAAGCGCGGCACGATCGCGGTGTTGCTGGTCGTCGTGCTCGTAACGATCGGCCTGCCGGTCTTGTCGGGCGGCCGCGGCGGGCTTGCGGTGTTCGCCGGTCCTACCGCCGGTTTTTTTGTCGGCTGGATATTCGCAGCCTTCGTCACAGGCTATCTTTCCGAGCGATTGGTAAAGCCGGAGCAGAGCAGCCTCGTCCAGGGCGTCGGCTTCTTCATTGCCGCCGTCATCGGCGGCGTGGTGGTGCTTTATGCATTCGGCATCGCATGGCTGGCCGTCAATATCGGCTTCGGCAAGGCATTCATAGGCTCGCTGAGCTTTGTGCCGGGTGACGTCGTCAAGGCGGCCGTGGCAGCCCTTGTCGGCCGTGCCGTCATGGCTGGTTATCCGCTGCTGCCGCAGCGGAGCTAGACCGGCTTAGGCCAGATATTTGTAGAGCCAATCCCGCGTATCTTCGGGCAGCGGTGCGGGGTCATGCTCGTCGCCGCGAACCGCGAGCCAGAGAATTTCCACCTCCGCCGCCAGCTCGTTGCCGGTCTCGACAGCGACGACGAAGCCGATCGACTTTCCGCCGATCTTGTTGACGCTAACCGAAAAGCGAGCAAGATCATCGTAACGAAGGGGCCTGTGCAGCGAACAGGACGCCTTCCTGGCGATATAGATGGGCTCGTCATCGACCAGCGGCCGGGTGCGCCAGAAATTCGAAAGCGCCGTCTCCGCCTGCGAGATGTAGGAGGCGATGAACATGTGGCCGTGCCTGTCTACATCGCGCGGAGGGACCCTGACTTCGATGACATCGGATCGCTCTATACTCATCATCACGCAACAACCCTGGCCGACGCCATACTGACCTTAATGAAAGCTTAACACCGCGCCTCGATATGTAAACGGGCGCTCTTCCAAAGTGGTTAAGATGGATTGTTGACATCGTGGTGACATTGTCCATGTCCTGTAATAGGCGTCACACCTCTTCTATAGATTGGCCCCATGAGCACACGTCTTTACGAACACCCGATCTTTCTTGAACATATTGTTCCACCCGGTCACCCGGAGCGGCCGGATCGGCTGCGGTCGCTGAACATCGCGCTGGAGCATCCGAATTTCGAGCGGTTAGACCGGCGCAAGGCCCCGCCCGCTCCCGAGGATGCGATCCTGCTCGCACATCCCGAAGAGCATCTGGAGTTCGTCCTGCGCTCGATGCCGGACAAGGGCGACGACGGCGAAATCAGCCAGCTCGAGGCGGACACCTACGCCAGCCCGAAGACGCTGCAGGCGATCCTGCACGGCGTCGGCGGCGCCATGGCGGCGGTCGACGATGTTTTCACGGGTGCCGCAGACAATGTCTTCGTCGCCGCCCGCCCGCCGGGCCACCATGCCGAGAAGTCCAAAGCCATGGGCTTCTGCTTCTTCAACAATGCGGCGATCGCAGCCCGCCACGCCCAGAAGGCCCATGGCGCCGAGCGTGTCGCCATCGTCGACTGGGACGTGCACCACGGCAACGGCACCCAGGATATCTTCTGGGACGATCCGTCCGTGCTCTTCTGCTCCACCCATCAGATGCCGCTCTATCCGGGCACGGGCAAGAAGGACGAGCGCGGCGCCCACAACACCATCGTCAATGCGCCGCTTTCACCGAACACCGGCGGCGAACATTTTCGCGAGGCCTTCAAGTCCCGCGTGCTGCCGGCGCTGCATGACTTCCGCCCCGACCTAATCATCATCTCCGCCGGTTTCGACGCGCATCACCGTGATCCGCTGGCGCAATTGAACCTGACGGGCGAGGATTTCGACTGGGCGACGGGACGCCTGCTCGAGGTCGCCGACCGCAGCGCCAAGAACCGGGTCGTCAGCCTGCTCGAAGGCGGCTATGATCTGGAAGGCCTCGCCGAGTCGGCGGGGATGCATATTCTACGCATGATGAAGGGTTGACGATGAGCGAGAGCGCCAAGGTAGATGTTTCGGGCTATTCCTTCGAGAAGGCCGTGGCGGAGCTCGAGAGCATCGTTGCAAGGCTGGAACGCGGCGACGTGGCGCTGGACGAATCCATTTCCATCTATGAGCGCGGCGAAGCGCTGAAGAAACACTGCGAGGCGCTGCTGTCGGCTGCCGAAAACCGCATCGAAAAGATCAGGCTCGACCGTGCCGGAAAGTCGCAGGGCACGGAACCGCTGGACGGCGCGTGAGAGCAGCGAGAAAATTTGAGTTTGCCTGACATTCCCGGTAGGTTGAGCGTCAACCGAAAGGAGAGCCGATATGTCCTTCTTCCCAGGCAACGATCCTCAGGCCGGTGATGCCTTCGCCTGCGACGCGATCGAGAACCTCATCATTCCGCGCACCAGCGACCTTGGCGGTTTTTCGGTGCGGCGCGCGCTTCCGAGCAGCCGGCGGCGGCTGGTGGGGCCGTTCATCTTCTTCGACCGCATGGGGCCTGCGATCCTGCGGCCGGGCGAAGCGCTCGACGTGCGCCCGCATCCGCACATCGGGCTTTCCACCGTCACCTATCTGTTCGACGGCGAAATCCGTCATCTCGACAGCCTCGGCACGGCCAAAGTCATCCGCCCCGGCGACGTCAACCTGATGACGGCCGGGCGCGGCATCGTGCATTCCGAGCGCACCCCGGAAAATCTGCGCGACCATCCGTTTGCCATGTCGGGCCTGCAGACATGGCTGGCACTCCCTGATGACAGGGAAGAAATCGATCCCTCCTTTGCCCACACGGAAAAAGACGACCTGCCCGTCATCGACGATGGCGGTGTGACGGGACGGGTGGTGATCGGCAGCTTCGAAGGCCTCACCTCGCCGGTAAAATCCTTCTCCGATACGCTCTATGTCGATCTTCAGCTGCAGCCAGGCGGGAAGTTTCCTTTTGGAGCAGCGCATGAGGAGCGCGCCGTCTATATCCTTTCCGGCTCGCTCGTCGTCGCCGGCGACCGCTTCGAGCAGGACCAGCTTCTCGTTTTCCGCCCCGGCGACGCCATCACCCTGGAAGCCGCAGAAAAAGGCTGTCATCTCATGCTTTTTGGAGGTGCGGCGCTCAATTCGAAGCGCTATATCTGGTGGAATTTCGTGTCCTCTTCCAAGGAGCGCATCGAAAAGGCCAAGGAAGAATGGCGCACAGGCCGCTTCGACATCGTGCCGGGCGACGAGGAAGAATTCATCCCCCTGCCGGAAGGCTGACGGGTTCATGACAATCCCACATGTTTCGTGTTCGGGATTACCTTGAATTCGGCGCCTTTTGCCGCAATTTGTTTTGACGTAAAGGCGGACAGCCGCCCAAGAATTGCAAGAAAGAGGCTTCCGCCTTGACACAAATGCCACAGACGCCCCTGCTCGATCGAGTCCGGTATCCTTCCGACCTGCGGAAGCTGGAAGATCGGGACCTGCCGCAGCTCGCCCGCGAAGTCCGTGATGAGATGATCGATGCGGTATCGCGCACGGGCGGGCATCTCGGCGCCGGCCTCGGCGTCGTCGAACTCACCATCGCCATCCACAGCGTTTTCGATACGCCGAACGATCGCCTGATCTTCGATGTCGGGCATCAGTGTTATCCGCACAAGATCCTGACCGGGCGGCGCGATCGCATTCGCACGCT
Organism: Rhizobium freirei PRF 81; assembly: GCF_000359745.1. GTDB lineage: Bacteria > Pseudomonadota > Alphaproteobacteria > Rhizobiales > Rhizobiaceae > Rhizobium > Rhizobium freirei. Next base: position 217,344 of record NZ_AQHN01000011.1, on the reverse strand, counting down.
GCGTCAGGAAGGCGGGCTTTCCGGCTTCACGCGCCGGGCCGAAAGCGAATACGACCCCTTTGGCGCTGCGCATTCGTCGACATCGATTTCCGCCGGTCTCGGCATGGCTGTTGCCGCCGAACTCGATAAGACCGACCGCCGCGTCATCGCCGTCATCGGTGACGGTGCGATGTCGGCCGGCATGGCCTACGAGGCTCTGAACAATGCCGGCGCGCTCGATGCGCGGCTGATCGTCATCCTCAACGACAACGACATGTCGATCGCCCCGCCGACGGGGGCGATGAGCGCCTATCTCGCCCGCCTCGCCTCCGGCCGCACCTATATGGGCTTCCGGGATTTCGGCAAGAAGCTGACCGCCTATCTCGGCAAGAAGGTCGACCGCGCCATCACGCGGGCGGTCGAGCACGCACGGGGCTATGTCACCGGCGGGACAATGTTCGAGGAGATGGGCTTCTACCATATCGGCCCGATCGACGGTCATTCTTTCGAGCATCTGTTGCCGGTGCTGCGCAATGTGCGCGACAACGCGCAAGGGCCCGTACTGATCCATGTCGTGACGCAGAAAGGCAAAGGCTATCCGCCGGCCGAAGCAGCCGCCGACAAATATCATGGCGTCAACAAGTTCGACGTCATCACCGGCACGCAGACCAAGGTAAAGCCGAACGCGCCGAGCTATACCAGTGTCTTCGCCGATGCCCTGGTGCAGGAAGCGACGCTTGACGAGAAGATCGTCGGCATTACCGCTGCCATGCCGAACGGCACGGGCCTCGACAAGCTGCAGGAATTCTTCCCCAAGCGCTGTTTCGACGTCGGCATCGCCGAGCAGCATGCCGTGACTTTCGCAGCCGGCCTCGCCGCCGAAGGCTACAAGCCCTTTGCCGCTCTCTATTCCACCTTCCTGCAGCGCGCCTACGACCAGGTGGTGCATGACGTGGCGATCCAGGGCCTGCCGGTCCGCTTCCCGATCGACCGCGCCGGTTTCGTCGGCGCCGACGGCCCGACGCATGCGGGCTCCTTCGATACCGCTTTCCTTGCCACTCTGCCCGGTTTCGTCGTCATGGCCGCGGCCGACGAGGCGGAGCTCAAGCACATGGTGCGCACCGCCGCCGCCTACGATCTCGGCCCGATCTCCTTCCGCTATCCGCGCGGCGAAGGCGTCGGCATCGAGCTGCCGGAGCGCGGCCAGATCCTCGAAATCGGCAAGGGCCGCGTGGTGAAGCAGGGTTCGAAAGTGGCATTGCTATCCTTCGGAACGCGCCTGGCAGATAGCCTCGCTGCCGCCGAGGATCTTGATGCTGCCGGCCTGTCGACGACGGTTGCCGATGCGCGTTTCGCCAAGCCGCTCGACCACGACCTCATCCGCCAGTTGGCCGCTCACCACGAAATGCTGATCACCATCGAGGAAGGCTCGGTCGGCGGCTTCGGCAGCCAGGTCATGCAGTTCCTCGCCCGCGAAGGCCTGCTCGACAACGGCCTGAAGATCCGCTCGCTCGTCATGCCCGATATCTGGATGGAACAGGCGAAACCCGAGGCTATGAACGCCATGGCCGGCCTCGACCGCGCCGGCATCGTCCAGACCGTGTTCAGGGCGCTCGGCCACGGCCGGATCGTCGAAGTGGCCGGCTAGTTTGGCCCCGTCGGCTATTCCGCTCCGACTGGCCTCGCTTTAGGAATTAGAGTATTTCCAGGAAAAGTGCGAAGCGGTTTTCCGTCCGGAATGCGAAAAAACAAGAACATAGGGCACTTTCGCGATTCGAAGAAAAGCGGAAGCGCCCTAGGAGCCGAAGACCGCGACGCGATCGCGGCCGGCAGCCTTTGCCTTATAAAGCGCGGCATCGACATTCCTCAGCAGCGATATACGCGTTGCCCCATCCTGCGGCGCAGCAGCGGCGCCGATGCTCAGCCGCGCGAAAATGGATCCGCCATCAACGATGAATGGCGCCCGAAAGGCTGCGAGCAAGCGCTCGGACAGGGAAACAAGCGTGTCCCCTTCGGGCAGGTCGGGAACAAATATCGCAAACTCGTCACCCCCCATGCGCACGACGATGTCATCGATGCGAATGACGGAGCGGATGCGGGCGGCGGCTTCGCATAGCACCTCGTCACCGACATTGTGGCCGAAGCGGTCGTTGATCGCCTTGAAGCCATCCATGTCCAGATAGAGCGCGCCGAAACCCCGGTCGCCGGCGATGGCGGCACTCAGGGCTCCATCGACGATGCCTTCCAGCGCCGATCGGTTGAAGAAACGGGTCAGGGGATCGGTCATGGCGGCGGTACGCAAGCCGCTCTCGGCGATCCCCATCAACAGATTGGTCTTCTGAAGACGCAGAAGCGCGCTCGCGATCTGAGCAAACCGCATGAGGCTCTGCTGCTCGCTCTCCTTAAAGCGTCTCGGCGCCTGATCGAGAATGCAGAAGGCGCCGACGGGCAAGCCATTCTCCAACCTGACCGGTGCGCCTGCATAGAAGCGGAAATACGGGTCTTCGAGAACGAAGGGGGCAGCCTTCAATTCCGAATCCTCGACAAGATCGGGAATAACAAGCAGCTCGTCGTCGAAAACCACTCGCGTGCAGATCGACATATCACGCGAGCATTCGGCGATCTTCAGCCCCGCCTGCCCGGCGATACGCTGCCAATCCTCATCGATGATGTTGATCGCCGCATATGGTGTTTCAAACACGCCTCTTGCCAGCTCCGCAAGGGTCGCAAGCTCAGGCGTCGGGCTGCTGTGTACCGCATTCAGGGAGCGTACGGCCAAAAGCCTCTGTGTTTCGTTGGCCGGAACTCGGACGAGCTGTCCCATTCGAACCTCCCTCGGCGATCATCCTACGATTTATAAAAATGGCGGTTCGCCGCTCAGAGCAACCCTGCCACCGATCAAATATTTAATAAATCTTGACCAAAGGATGATCCGCTAAATTGCCGAACACGAGCATGTAGGCCCGAACAGCCTGCTTCCCAAGGGAAAGAGCGCAGACGACAAAGACAAGGCTGCTCCAAAATAACGCAGGTGTCGGCGAATGATATTTTCGCAAAGCCTGTGAAAAATGGATCGGCCGGCCGCAAAGCGACGGGCCGATGACGTTCATGGAGGTGATTCGTCGCGAGCCGCCCTGCCAGACATCCTCTACAGGGCAGCTGTCACAGGGCGATCAGAACTCTTCCCAATCGTCCTGAGCGGCAACGGCTGCGGCGGCCGTTGCTTTGCCGGCGAAGGCCCTGGCAACGGTGCGTCCCAAGGCCCGTGCCGGAGATGCGGCGGGTTTTGCACGCGCGGTCGCGGCAACCGGCCGGGCGGGTGCAGCCTGCGCGGCGTTGCTCAAGCGGAATTGCCGAAGCAGCTCGTTGAGGGCTGCAGCTTCGCGGGCAAGCGCATGGCTTGCGGCCGTCTGCTCCTCGACCATGGCGGCATTCTTCTGCGTGCCCTGGTCCATGTTGTTGACGGCAGTATTGATCTCCTGCAGGCCGGTCGACTGCTCGCGGGTGGCGGTGACGATCGCGCCGACGTGCCGGTTAATCTCCTGCACTTCCGAAACGATCATTTCCAGAGCCTTGCCGGTTTCGCCGACCAGAGAGACACCGGTATTGACCTGATCGCTCGACGTATTGATCAGCGATTTGATTTCCTTGGCCGCATTGGCCGAGCGCTGGGCAAGCTCGCGCACCTCCTGGGCGACGACGGCAAAGCCCTTGCCGGCATCTCCGGCGCGGGCGGCCTCGACACCGGCATTGAGCGCCAGAAGATTGGTCTGGAAAGCGATATCGTCGATGACGCTGATGATGTTGCTGATCTCGCCCGAGGACTTTTCGATCTGCTGCATGGCCGAGACAGCCCTGCGCACGACCTCGCCGGACTTTTCGGCGCCGACGCGTGCACGCTCGACGAGATGGCCGACATCCTCGGCGCGCTTGGCGGAGTCGCGAACCGTGGTCGTCACCTGCTCCAGCGCCGCAGCGGTCTCTTCGACGGCTGCAGCCTGCTGCTCGGTGCGGTGTGCCAGATCGTCGGCTGCCGAGCGGATCTCGTCGGCGCCGGCATTGATGGCGGCGGCGTTATGACCGACCGACTGCAGGGCCGCTTCCAGCTTTTCGACGGCATTGTTGAAGTCAGCACGAACGCTGTCGAACTGCGGCGCAAAGGCCCGTTCCAGGCGCGCCGCGACATTGCCGGCGGCGAGCGTGGAGAGCCCGCCCGCGAGCGTTTCCATGGCGAAGCGGATTTCACCATCTTCGCGCGCCTTCTGCTCATCGCTCATCTGACGCTGACGTTCTGCATCGTCGCGCATGCGATTGGTTTCGCCGGCAAGGCGCAGCTTCTCGATACCGGCCTGCTTGAAGACGAGGACGGCATCGGCCATGCGGCCGACTTCATCGCCGCGACCGACGGCCGGAACTTCGACGTCATGATCGCCATTCGCCAGACGACCCATTGCCGCCGTCATGCCGACGATGGGGCGCACGATCGCGCGCGACAGAAGCCAGGCGAGCACTGCGGCGGCAAGCGACGCGAAGATGCTGCCCAGAATGAGGGTCAGGCGCAGATCGCCATTGGCATCGTCCTGCGTGGCGGCCAGATCATCGGCCTTGGTACGAGCGGCCTGCTTGATCTTGGCGGCAGCCTCACGGAAGCCATCGAGCTGGCCCTTGGTTTCGTTCTGACCGATCTTGACGATCTGGTCGAGAGGCATCTCGGTTTCCTTGCGGGCCTTGGCCTGCGGCTCGGCGAGCTGGTGGAAATAGAGATCGGCAGCCTTCTGCATGTTGTCGATGGCCTGCAGCAGATCCGGAGAGCCAGCTGCGACCTGCTTGGCCGCAGCGATGCTCTTCAGCATCCGCTCGCGATTGGCGAAAATATCGCCATAGGTGCTGTCGCTGCGCAGCAGCAGGAAGCCGCGCAGATTGACGGCCTGCTCCAGCATGGCCTGCAGGGAGTCATCGATCAGGTTGACGAGCTGGTGCGAACCGGCCTGCTCGGAGGCCGCTTTGGCCGAGACTTCTTCCTTGGAATACACGAATGCGGAAACGCAGGCAAAAATGGCGATCAATACCGTAAACGTGATGGCAAGCTTGCCATTCAAGGAAAATTTTTGTGCAAACATGAATGAGCGCCTCCTGAGCGCCGGTCCTGGCGAGCATCGACGGGCCGCGATTGGGAGGAAACACAGCCAGACGCCCGAAGAATTCAGGGAGAGGCATGATTGGGGCGCAGAAGCGCAAAGCCATCATGGCAGGCGACGAACTCGGAACGGATCATCGCAATCCACCGCATCAGTAGAGGCTACCGCTTTAAAATTATTTAATTTTGCGCAACCGGTTTAAAACGGGCCTAATTCACAGGCGTTGCGGTGAGAATGAGGATATCGAGATCGCGCTCGGGATAGAAATCCTGCGCGGTCATCTGGAAGCTGCTCGGACCGATCTTCTTCACGTCTTTGCCGCAGAAGCTGATGTAGTTATCCGGGCTGCCCTTGTCGACGGTCAGTTCGAAATGCTTGATGGGGCCGGACCAATTGGCACCCGTCGTCAGCACGTAGGAGATCCAGCTTTCCGTATAGGTGCGCCCGCCCTTGTCGGCTGCAGCGGCAAGCTTGGTCGCGGTCTTCAGGAAAGCCTCGTCGAGACAATACCTGCCGCGATAGGCCTGCAGCTGCTGCGTCTGATACTCTTCCTCACCCGCAAAGGTGATGGCCACGGTGCCGCCGACGCTTGGCTTGTAGCGATGCTGGACTGCGATCTTGGCCTTGGCCGGAAACTTGGTGCGCCACCAATAGGTCGTGTGCAGCGTCCACATCGGCGTCGGATGATGCTTCATCCCCTGGCCGTCATTATCGTATTCGTCGTCGGTAATCAGGCCGCGAGCCGTCCAGTCTTCCAGCACGTCGGCGGGCAGCCTGGCGGCAGCATCCATTGCCGCGCTGCTCAGCGGCAATAATGGCACGCCATGCGCCTTCAGCTCATCCGTCATGTCGACCCCGGCGACGGTAACGCTTTGCTGCAGGGTCGGAGTTATCGCCTTCCCGTCCTGCGTCACGGTGAAGCCGAGGAAGTTGTCGGCCTCGACATCGCCGGCATCGACCGTACTATCGACATCGCCCTTGATATCCGGCATCGGGAAAGCGACGATGCTCTCGACCTCCTTGTCGGAGGTATTTTCGAACACATAGTCGACCCGCACTTCGGCGGGCGAAATGAACAGTTTTTCCTGGGCCATGCTGATATCGCCGGAGCGGACATAGGCGAGACCACCCGTCCGCAGTTCTGCCATGGTGTCGTTCGCCAAGGCGGGCGCGGCGAGCATCGCCAATAGCGCCGTATAGCCACCGATTTTTCGCATGATGTTCCCCGGCCGCAGATTTGTTCGATTATGGCCAGCTGCAATCCGCCGTCAACGCCGACATCAGCACAAAAGGCTTGCAACGCATTGCATTGCCCGGCATGGACAGCCTATGTCCGAACCGCAACGCCTCGACCAGCTTCTTGTCACCCTTTCGCTCTTCGCCAGCCGATCCCGGGCGCGCGATGCCATTCAACGCGGCACCGTGACCGTGGATGGCAAGGTCGTGACCAAACCGGGCGCATTGTTTACCGAAGAGGCACAGATCGGTATCGACGATCCCGCCCAGGATTATGTCTCACGCGCGGCGTTGAAACTGGTAGCCGCGCTCGACCATTTCGGCCTTGATCCGCAAGGGCAGCAATGCCTCGATGTCGGTGCATCGACCGGGGGCTTCACCGAAGTGCTGCTGCAACGCGGCGCAGCCCATGTCACCTCCATCGATGTCGGCCATGGCCAGATGCATCCTCGCATCTCGGCCGATCCGCGGGTGACCAATATCGAGGGGCTGAACGCCCGCAACCTGACCCCCGAGGATATCGGCCGACCCATTTCGTTCGTCGTTTCCGACGTCTCCTTCATCTCGCTGAAACTGGCCCTTGCACCGGCGCTCGCGCTTGCCGAACCGGGTGCGCGCGCGGCGCTGCTGGTGAAGCCGCAATTCGAGGCTGGTCGCGATGCGATCGGCAAGAACGGCCTGCTGAAAGACCCCTCCTCCGCTCCATCAGTCGCCGCCGAACTCGAGCGCTGGTTTGCCGAGGATATGGGCTGGCGGAGCCTCGGCCTCATCGACTCGCCGATAGCAGGCGGCGACGGCAACCACGAATTTCTTCTCGCAGGGATCAAGCCATGAGCACTGAAAACGTCACCATCCAGAAGCTCGGCGCTCAGGGCGACGGCATCGCCCAAAGCGCTGATGGCCCGATCTACGTGCCCTTCACGCTGCCGGGCGAAACCGTCGCTATTGCGCGGGTGAAGAGCCAGGGCACGCTGATGTCGATCACGACGGTGTCGCCGGATCGGCAGGAGCCGCACTGTCGCCACTTCGGCCCGCATGGCGTCAATGGCGCCTGCGGCGGCTGCACGCTGCAGCAATATGCCGATGCGCCCTATCGCGCCTTCAAGCGCCAGCTCGTCGTCGATGCGCTGCGCTCGAAAGGCCTGACGCCCGAGGTGGACGATATCGTCGCTGCGCATCCGGGCGAACGACGCAAGGTGGTCTTCGCCGCACGGAAAACCGAAAAGGAAATGCTCATCGGCTTCAACCAAGCCGAAAGCCACCACATCGTCGCCATCGAGGAATGTCCCATTGCGGCCGCCGGCATCATGGCCCGTTTGCCGGCAATCAGGACGATCGCCGCGGCGATAGCCATCAATGCGGAGGCGTTCCGCATCTCGGTTCTGGAAACGCAGACCGGTCTCGATCTCGCCGTCGACGGCATCAAGTCGCTCTCGGACAAGCAGCGCCGCAGCACGATCGAAACCGTGCTGTCGCTTCGCGGCATCGCGCGCCTTTCACTGAACGGTGAAATCCTGGTGGAGCCGGCAAAGCCGATCATCGATTTCGGCGGCGTGCTGGTTGCCCCGCCACCGGGCGCCTTCACGCAGGCGACCAAGCAGGCCGAGGATGCCATGGCAGAATTAGTCACGGCTCATGTCGGCAAGGCAAAGCGCATCGCCGATCTCTTCGCCGGCAGCGGCACCTTCTCGCTTCGCCTGGCGCGGATCGGGCGTGTACACGCGGTTGAAAGCGAGGACAAGCCGCTTGCCGCACTCGATCATGCCGCCCGCAATACACAAGGGTTGAAGCCTGTCACTATCGAACGGCGCGATCTCTTCCGCCGCCCCTTGATGGCACAGGAACTAAAGGTATACGACGCCGTCGTCTTCGACCCGCCGCGCGCTGGCGCGGAGTTCCAGTGCAAGGAGCTCGCCCGATCCCAGGTCAAGAAGATCGTCGCCGTTTCCTGCAATCCGCTGACGCTTGCCCGCGATCTGGCTATTCTGGTCGACGGCGGCTACCGCATTACCCGGGTGACGCCGATCGACCAGTTCCTGTGGACCTCGCATGCCGAGGTGGTCGCGGTGCTGGAGAAGTAAGCCTTCACCGCTTCATGAAGGCCTCGAAGGCCGCGCGGGCTTCGGCGCTTTTCAGCTGCGCGGCGAAATGCTCGGCTTCCCGCTGGATCCGGTCGAGGACCTCTTCCGGTGAGCCGCGCATGAGATTGCGTGCGATGCGCAGCGCTTCCGGCGGCTTGGCGGCGAGTTTTGCAGCCAGCGAGAGCGTCTCGGCTTCCAGCGCGTCCGGTGCGGTCACCTTCCAGATCAGGCCAGCTTCTTTCGCTTCGGCAGCAGTGAAGCCTTCACCAAGCGCAAGCAGGGCAAAGGCGCGCTGATGCCCCATCACGCGCGGGGCAAGCAGGCTCGAAGCGGCTTCCGGAACGAGAGCGAGGTCGACGAAAGGCGTCTTGAACAGGCTGCGGTCGGAGGCAATCGTCAGGTCGCAATGCAGATGGATCGTGGTGCCGATGCCGATCGCCAGGCCATCGACGCCGGAGACAACGGGCTTTCTGGCACTTGCGAGCGCAATGAGGAAGTCAATGACTTCGCGGCCCATGCTGCCGCCCATGGCGAAGGCAAGGAAATCGGCGAGATCATTGCCGGCCGAGAAGCAGCCTTCCGTGCCGAGGAAGACGTGGACGCGGATATCCGGCGCGTCCTCCGCCGCCTTCAGCGCATCGGTCATAGTCAGATACATGCCGCGCGTGATGGCATTCTTCTTTTCCGGCCGATTGAACCGGATAATCTGGATGTGCGGGGCGTTCTCGGAGCGTTCAATGAGGATATGGTCGGTCATGCTGGTTCCCTATGCAAGCGCGATGCGGGCGGCTTCAAGGCTGCCGGCTCCGGCAACGACACGATCGGAAAGAGCTGCAGTCTCAGCCAGAAGATTCTCGGCGGCAAACCGGCAGAGCGCGACACGTTTCGCCCCTTCGCCATCCTCCGCATCCGCAAGGCCACCCTTGGCCAGATAGCTTCCGGTCAGCACGACGCCGAAGAGCCGCTGGTAGGGTGTAGCGCCGGCCAGGGCTTCGGTGACTGCGCCCTCCGCCTGCTTCGACAGGAGCCATTCGCTCGTCTTTTCCAGATCGGCGATGGCTGCCAGCAGCCGCGGCGCCGTCTCGCCGAAACCTACGATATTGGATTTGGCGACGGCATCGGCGATCCCGCGCAATTCGGCAATGAAACCGCGCACGTGATCGCCGTTGGCGATCGTCAGCTTGCGAGTCACGAGGTCGATGGCCTGAATGCCGTTGGTGCCTTCGTAGATCGGTGCGATGCGCGCGTCACGCAGCAGTCGCGCCGCACCGGTCTCTTCAATGAAGCCCATGCCGCCATGGACCTGAATGCCAAGCGAGGCGACATCGACGCCGGCATCGGTGGAGAAAGACTTGGCGATCGGCGTCAGCAGCGCTGCGCGCTCCTGCCAGAAGCCAGCCCTTTGCGGATCGCGATGCGACATGTCGATCGCCTCGGCGCAGGCATAGCAGATGGCGCGCGAGCCCTGCGTTAGCGCTTTCATCGTCAAGAGCATGCGGGCGACGTCGGGATGCTCGATGATGGGGCTCATGCCCGACGCTGTCGTTCCCGGTGCGCGGCCCTGGGTGCGCTCCTTGGCATAAGCTATAGCCTTCTGTGTGGCTGCTTCCGCAATCGCCACGCCCTGGATGCCGACGGCCAGCCGGGCATTGTTCATCATTGTGAACATGCAGGCGAGGCCCTTATTCTCCTCACCCACGAGCCAGCCGACAGCTCCCTTTTCCGCACCGTATTTGCCATCGCCAAAGATGAGTGTACAGGTCGGCGAGCCGTGAATGCCGAGTTTGTGCTCCAGCGAATGCACGAAAAGGTCATTGCGCGCGCCAAGCGAGCCATCCTCATTCACAAGGAATTTCGGCACCAGAAAGAGCGAAATGCCGCGTGTACCGACGGGCGCACCCGGCAGGCGGGCAAGAACGAGATGGATGATGTTTTCCGCCGCCTCATGATCGCCCCACGTGATGAAGATCTTCTGGCCGAAGATGCGATAAGTACCATCATCGCGGCGTTCGGCCCGCGAGCGCAGCGCCCCGACATCGGAGCCGGCATGGGGTTCGGTGAGATTCATGGTGCCGGACCACTCGCCGGAGACGAGCTTCGCCAGATATGTCTTCTTGAGATCCTCGCTGCCATGAGCCCGCAGCGCTTCGGACGCTCCCATGGTCAGCGTCGGCGCAAGGCCAAACGCCATCGAGGCGGAATTCCACATTTCCAGCGTCGCGATATTCAGCATGTGCGGCAGGCCCTGCCCGCCGAATTCTTCCGGCGCGGTCAGCCCGTTCCAGCCGCCGGCGGTCCAATCGCGGTAGAGCTTCTCCCAGCCATCGGGAAGCACGACCTTGCCGTCGACCAGCCTTGCGCCCTGCCTGTCGCCATTCCCGGCAAGCGGCTCCACCTCCTCGCTGGCAAATCGCCCCGCTTCCGATAGGATGGCATCGACGACATCGGCGCTAAGATCGCCGAGAATGCCCTCCTCCATCGCGCGCTCCATGCCCGCGACCCGCTTCAGCGTGAATGCAATTTCTTCGACGGGCGCCTTGTACATGCTGCTTCCTCCGCACTGGTGCTGCCGGCGACCCGCCTCACCCGGGTCGTCGCCGATGTGCAGTATAGCTAGTTTATTTTTACGTAAACGTCAATTTTGTCGAGATACCATTCGTGATGATTTCCATCCCGTCACGAACAGGGTGGTGCATACGCCTTGCACGCGCTTTACGCCTGCGGGATTGATACCGGCACATGAATTATTCCATGAAGGGGCGGGCTTGCATAAACAACCGTCATGAACGAAGACTAAGGCAACTGTTCAGACAATACGAACGATAACGCCATGAACACGCTCACGTCAGCCACCACAATACCCGGTTTCGTTTGGGCCTATCGTCTCCGTCCCGGCTCGAGCAAGCCGGAACGACTGCCTGATGATACCGATCGCTCGACGCTCTTCGGCGAAGAAGGGTTTCTCTGGCTGCATCTCAATCTCGTCGACGCGCGCGTACCGGCCTTCCTCGAGGACGCGCCCGGACTAAACGAAGCCGCTCGCATCGCCCTGACGACGCACGAGAGCCATGCGACGCTCACCGTCGACGATCAGATGCTCTTCGGCACGCTCGTCGACTTCCAGCGGGATTTCGCCCAGGATACGCGCGATATCGGCTGGCTGCACTTCGTCGTGACCGACCGCATGCTCATCACCAGCCGCCTGCAGCCGCTTCGCAGCCTGGACCGGGCGCGCGTGCTGATCGAGAAGAACGCCAGCAGATTTTCCCGGCCACTCGATATTTTCGAGCTACTGGTCGTCGAGTTCCAGCGCACCCTGATTTCCGTCGTCATCGAGATCAGCGAAGAGCTGAACCTGATCGAAGACTTCGTCCATGGGAACACGTCTCGCGACGAACGCACGCGGCTTCCGTCCGTTCGACGGACGATCGTGCGGCTGCACCGCCACTTGCGCACGGTCCTGTCGCTGATGCGCCATGCCGCCGCCTCGGACGATGAGGAGATGCCGCTCGGATTCGAGGATGTGGCCGGGCGCTTGACTGGACGGCTGGAAGCGGTCGATCACGATGTCTTCGCGCTGCAGGAGCGCGCCAGGCTGCTGCACGAAGAAATCGGCGCGAAGCTCTCCTCCGAGATCAATCGTCACCTTTATATCCTGTCGATCATGACCGCGTTTCTGCTGCCGCCGACGCTGGTGACCGGCTTCTTCGGCATGAACACGTCGGGCCTGCCGCTTGCGGGCGGGGCAAGCGGCACCGGCTATGCCGTCGGCTTCATCGTCGCATCCATGCTGCTGGCATGGTGGTTGCTGAAACGGGTCAACATTCTCTGACATCGAGATATAGAGAAGGCCGCCCGGCATATGCGGGGGCGGCCTCAATTGATCATTCCGGGATCATGCTCAATAGAAGGGCGAATAGCACTGCCGGCGTGGGCCGTAGTTCGGCTGGAACGTGTTGTCGTAAGCCCGATACGAACGATAGCGATCGGCGCACCATTCGACGTGGCGCGGATTGATGCCGCCGGACGGAGCCGGAGCAGCATAATAGCGCGGCTGGCTCGCAATCGCACCACCGATGATGGCGCCGGCGCCGAAGGCGGCGAGCGGGAACCAGTAGCCGTCATAATAGCGATAGCCACGACGATAGCGCGGATAACCGCGATAGCCGCCATACCAGCCGCGGCGATAATAGCCGCCGCGATAGTCGCGCCACTGGACCTGTTCGACATTGCCAGCCGAAGCCGACTTATCGACCGGCATGATCGGTGCCGTGGGCATTTGAATGGCGAAGGACGGTGTGAAGCTCGTCAGAGTGACAGCGGCCGTGACAGCTACGGTCGCAATTTTCGCACGGAAACCAAGCATTTTATCTCCATTCCTGGTTCGACTTGTGCTCAAGCCTATCGATTTCATATCGGGAATGCTTCCCGGGCAAGGTTTCGCTGCCTGCTTCGTCGCATATCCGAGTAGACGCCGAGAAACGCAACAACACCTCATTCTGTTCCTTAAATCCCTACCGATTTAAGGAGTTATGCGAGGGCTCCATAATGAACCTATAGTGTTTTTGCCCTTAACCCAAGATTAACCAGGAATCCTTACTATTATTTCATGAAAGGATCCTGGCAGACCCACGCCCTGATTTGCAGCTTCCTAACGGTTCTGACCTTCATGGGGCCGGCTACGAAGCCTTCGGCTGGCGAAAGCCAACCCTGGACGGATCCGAAAAACGCCCTCATCGTCGATGCATACGAGCTGAATACCATCGACTGGAATGCGTTTCTGCAGGACAAGCGCATCGCCGGCTTCATCTCCAAAGCCTCGGACGGCCTGCCCGCGACCTATAATTGCGCTGCCAACCATGGCGGCGATACGCCAGCCCACTGCAAGACGATCTGGCGCAAATATGCCATCAGCCGCGAGCTTTATCAGACGCGCCGCATGCTGGCGAAAACCAATGGCCTATTATGGGGCGCCTATCATCTGGGGCGGCCGGGCAATCCGATCGATCAGGCCAACCATTTTCTCGATTATGCCGATCCGCAGCCGGACGAATTGATGGTGCTCGACATAGACGGCATGGACGCCGCGCAGTTCATGTCGCTCGACGACGCCCAGATCTTCGTTGCGCATATCAAGGTCAGGACCGGGCGCTACCCTATCCTTTACACCAATCACAACACGGCGCGATACATTGCGGATCATCGCGACAGCTATCCGCTGCTATCGCGGCTGCCGCTTTGGTATGCACGCTACAAACCGGATGTGAACGGCACCTTCCCGCTCGGCAATTGGGACAATTACGCCATCTGGCAGTTCGTCTCGTCAGAGAACTGCTCCGACAAGAGCTGCCCTTACCGCGTTCCCGGCACATTGACGGACATCGACGTCAACATTGTGCCAATGACCAAGGTTCAGCTCGCGAAGAGCTGGCCGCAGGGCGACCTTGTGCCCGCCAGGCCGCTCCCGGCACCCGACCTGACGATCGCTCAGGCTGCGACTTGCAACGGGCCGCGACAGACGCTCGTCTCGCTGCTGATCGACCCCGTGGTGACGGCATCGACCGCGCAACCCAAGCCGCTCGAAATCAATGAGCTGAACTATCAGGATTTCTAGGCAATTAGGCGAAGCCGGAGATCGGCTCAGGCTTCGACCTGCACGTCCGTCTTCGGGCGCGAGCAGCAGGCCAGGATATAGCCCTCCTCGATCTCATCCTCGAGGATGCCGCCATTATGGCTCATCTCGACCTCGCCCGAAAGCTTCAGCACACGGCAGGTGCCGCAGAGACCGGATTCGCAGGCCGCACCGATCCTCACACCGGCGCCGCGTGCCGCCTGAAGCACGGTCTGACCGGCCGGGCAGAGGACATCCTTGCCAGCCATGGTGAAGCGAATCGTAGTCGCGGTCTCGGTCGACGCGTCGTCGGCGACCTCGGCGAGCGGTGTTGCCGCATTCGCCGGCTGGAAGCTCTCCTGATGGTAGCGCGACATGTCGAAGCTATGCGCTTCCAGCATGGAGCGAACGGCATCCATGAAGACTTCCGGGCCGCAGCAGAAGATGGTGCGATCCATGAAATCGGGCGCAAGCAGGCCGATCTTGGCCTTGTCGATACGGCCCTTCAGCCCCGACCAGAGATCGGTGCGGCCGCAGCCCTCGACGATCAGGCCGAGATTGAGGTTCGGCATGAAACGGGCGAGATATTCCAGCTCCGAACGGAAGATGATGTCGGCGGGGCTGCGTGCGCAATTGATGAAGCTGATATCAGAGAGCGGCGCGATATCGGACATGTAGCGGGTCATGGACATCATCGGGGTGATGCCGGAACCGGCTGACACGAAGAGATATTTTTCGCCTGGGTGGCGAATATGGCTGAAATCGCCGAGAGGTCCGAAGGCCTTGATGCGCATGCCGGGCTTCAGATTGTCGAACATCCAGCGCGTGCCGATGCTGTCCCTCTGCGCCTTCACCGTCACGGCGACCGAAAAGGGCCGCGACGGCGTCGACGACAGCGTATAGGTGCGCATGACCGGCTCCGGCGTCGTCGGCAGCTCAAGCGTCACGAACTGGCCCGGCAGATAGCGGAACCAGTTATCCTTGTCAGGTCCGAATGTGAAGGTCATCACATCGGGCGCTTCGGGCGTGACCGAGAGGCATTCGAGCAGATGCTGCCTGTCGCTCCAGGGCTGCATCTGATCGAGGTGCCGATGACTTTTGGAGGCGGTCTTGCTCATGCTCAGGCTACCGCCGAGAGCTTGGCCTGATCGCCCTGCAGACGGTCGATCATGAAGTTCGAGTACCATTCGACGAACTGCATGACGCCGCCTTCGTGGATTTCCGAATAAGGGCCGGGCTCATAGGCCGGCGAGTGGATGCCGAAGGCATTTTCCTCGACAATGCGGCGGTCCTGATCGTTGGTTTCGTTCCAGACGTGGGTCAGCTCTTCGATATCGTAGTCGACGCCTTCGACCGCATCCTTATGAACCAGCCATTTGGTGGTGACGGCGGTTTCTTCGGCATTGAGCGGCAGCACGCGGAAGGAAATGGCGTGGTCGCCGAGCAGGTGGTTCCAGGTCGTCGGGTAGTGGAAGAGCAGCATCGTGCCGATGCCGTTCATCGTCACGTCGGAGGCGAGCTGGCGCTTGACGGCCTTCTGGCCCGACATGGTGTAGCTTTCAGCCCCTTCGATCAGCGGCATGCGGGCCGTGCGGAACTGCCCGTCCGGCGAGATCTTGAATTCGCTCGGCAGGCCAGCGGCTTCGCAGCGTGCCCAATGCTCGAGGATGATGGGATCGCTCATCGCGCCCTGAACGCCGGTCACGGTCGGCGCTTCGGGGAAGGTGCGGCAGAGCTCGGGGTGATTGGCGGCGCAGTGGTAGCACTCGCGGTTGTTCTCCCAGACCAGCTTCCAGTTGCCCTTCTCGATGATGGTGCTCTGGAAGGCGACCTTGGCTTCGCTCATGCGATGCGGCGCCATATAGGGCTCGATCGCGGCACGGACCGGGGCGAAATCCGGGGCGTTCTGCGCCAGGCAGATGAAGATATAGCCGGCGACGCTTTCGCAGTGGACTTGCTTCAGCGAATACTGGCTCTTGTCGAAATCCTCGGCCATCTGGCGGGCAAAGAGCAGCGAGCCGTCGAGCTCGTAGGTCCACTGGTGGTAGGGGCAGACGAGCTTGGCCGAGGAGCCGCGTTCGGTCGTGCAGACGCGCGAACCGCGATGGCGACAGCTGTTGTGGAAGGCGCGGATAACCTGGTCGCGGCCGCGAACGATGACGACCGGATATTCGCCGATCTGCACCGTGAAATAGTTGCCGGCGCGCGGTACTTCGCAGTCATGGCCGATGAACAGCCAGTCGCGATAGTAGATCATTTCCATATCGAGCTTGAAGTAATCCTGATCGATGTAGAAGGGCTGCTCCAGGCTGAAGCCCTCGCGGCGGTTCTTCAATTGCCGCAAAACATTGCTTTTGATATCCATTTGCCTATCCTCGCGCAGTACCGGGAACGAGCGAAGGACATGCGCGGCCATCAGGAATGGCCAAAATGTCCGACCGCCCGTCGCGGTCAGTAAATCATATCTGCCCAAGGCTGGTTTCCGGGCTCTGGAACGGCCCTGTTGACAGAACCTCCGTCTCCCGGATGGACGGCACCTTGAGATTGATATCATCATAGCTCTCGGCCCCATCGGCCGCTCCGCTACAATGCGACATCGACTTCGAAATTGGCGACAGACGAAACCATATGTGGGGACGGTTGCTCGCTGTGAAAATATAGAAAGGCAATTCAATCTCTTAAGTATCGCGACGGGACCTGTGGGCAATCGTCTGTCGGCATCTCATCGATGACGCTTTATTCTAATTGCGACAGAATCGGCGGCCGCGGGGGCGTTCAATGTGATGCCTGGGCGGCGGAAAGAGCCTGCAGTGCCGCCATCGCGCGATTGGCGTCGCCCGCTGGGACGAAGATG
This sequence comes from Rhizobium freirei PRF 81, assembly GCF_000359745.1. Lineage (GTDB taxonomy): Bacteria > Pseudomonadota > Alphaproteobacteria > Rhizobiales > Rhizobiaceae > Rhizobium > Rhizobium freirei. The sequence continues at coordinate 200,445 of NZ_AQHN01000011.1, read as the reverse complement.
TGGTCATGATAGTAGGCGGCAACGACATTGGCGCTGATGCCTTCGTTTCCCAAGGCCGTCGCGAAGGCCGCGGTAAGACCGACGGCCTCCAGCGAGGAATGGATATCGAGCGTGATCATCCGCATGGCAGGCATGGCCGGAAGCCCTGCCCGCCGCGCGGTTTCCAAAGGAAGGATCAGGGTCACGCCCTCCCGTTCCCGGAAAAGGCCTATCGGCTCCAGATGCATATGATCCGCAAGAGCAGACGCCGACACGCTGCAATAGACGAACTCGCCGTCGACGAGATTAGGCTTCATGCCGGAGAGCAGCTGCTTGAGATCGGTCACTCCGGTCATGCTTTGTGTCTCCTCGAGAATTTGCGGGCGGCGGCGTTAAGCCCGGCTCAAGCCATGCGCAATATCATGCAGTTTCCAGACCTCTATAGCGAGACCCGGCATGGCCAAACTCAGATATTTCGACACTGGGAAGCCCGCCGACCCCGAGCCGGCCCCAGCGGTATCGACGACGGGGCATAGCGAATTCCTGCGCACCGGCCGCATCAATCGCGACAGGCCAGATTGGCTTGCCGAAGAGCGGCGATACATGACCCATCAAGAGGTGGCCGAACGCACGGCGCAGAAGCTGCTAAGCGCCGGCGAGAAGACCCACGACCGGCTGAACGGCTTTCACAAATCCATCCGCTTCCCCAAGCTCATCTTCCATCACACGCTGAAGGACACGCCGCATCTCGGCTATTGCCACGTCACCGCCGCGCGGACTCAGTTCGCGCGATACGAAGAAGTAAACTGGGCCTTCTATATCGCCAATTTCTTTGCCCGCATCGGCCAGGAAGAGAACTTCTTCGAAGACATCAGCCTCAAATATTCGCGGATGTATTTCGCCGTCGCCGTCCTTGCGGACAGGCAAGCGGAAGACAAGAGGCTGACGATCAATCGCGACATTCGCGGCAACGGCGTGCTGTTTCATACCCACGACCCGCAGATCGCCATCCGCAATGTTCTTTTGCTCGGCGCCCGCAACGAGCAGCTTCGCGACATCATTCGCCAGCTTTGACGATTGATCCGAAAACTCGAAAAGCATAAGAACGGCCTGAACTGCAAGCAGGCAGGCCATGGCACGACACATAGACATTCTCGAACATCCGCAAACGGCGATAGACGTCGCGACGGCAACCCTCGCCGAAGGTCTGCCGATCGGGCTGCCGACGGAGACGGTCTACGGGCTTGCCGCCGATGCCACCAACCCAGCCGCGATTACCCGGATCTATGAAACGAAGGGCCGGCCGCGCTTCAATCCGCTGATCTGCCATATGAGCGATCTTGCCATGGCCGAGCGCTATGCGGTCTTCGATCCGATCTCGCGGAAGCTGGCTGAAGCCTTCTGGCCCGGGCCGCTGACGCTGGTGCTGCCGCTGAGATCCGATAGCGGCATCCATCCGCTGGCGACGGCCGGTCTCGACACGGTCGGCATTCGCGTGCCGCAGGGCTTTGCAGGAGACCTGATCCGCGCCTTCGACCGGCCGCTTGCCGCGCCGAGCGCCAATACATCAGGCAAGATCAGCGCCACCAGCGCCGATCATGTCGATGACGATCTCGGGGAACGAATTACCCTCATCCTCGATGCCGGGGCTTCGGTCGTCGGCGTGGAGTCGACCATCGTCAAGGTCGAGGATGGCGAGATGCGCCTGCTGCGGCCCGGCGGGCTGGCGGCAAGCGAAATCGAGCGGGTGGCCGGCAAGGCGCTGAAGCGCCAAAAGAAGGCTTCTGCCGCCATCGAGGCGCCTGGCATGATGGCTTCGCATTATGCGCCGGGAGCGGCCGTGCGGCTCGATGCGACGGAGATTTCCGAGAACGAGACGCTGATCCGCTTCGGGACGCCAGACATTGCCGGCATCGAAAAGGCCGTTGCCGTGCTGGATCTGAGCGCCGCTGGCGATCTCTCAGAGGCCGCCGCAAATCTCTTCGACTTCATGAAGCGCGCCGATGCTACCGGCGCAGCGACCATCGCCTTCTCGCATATTCCCGACGAGGGCCTCGGCGAGGCCATCAACGACCGGCTGCGCCGCGCAGCCGCTCCCAGAGAATAAATAGGCCGACACCATCAGGCAAAGGACACGCCATGAGCAGCTCCGCCCCCTCTTCCGACCTCCTCGATCGCTTCGCCGCCATCGTCGGCGAGAAACATGCCGTGCGGGATCCTGCAGAAATCGCGCCGCACCTCGTGGAAAATCGCGGGCTCTATCATGGCGCCTCGCCGATGCTGCTGAAGCCCGGCTCGGTAGAGGAGGTCTCTTCGATCCTCAAGCTAGCAAGCGAGACCGGCGCGGCCATCGTTCCCCAGACCGGCAATACCGGCCTTGTTGGCGGGCAGACGCCGCGCGAGGGCGGCTCCGACATCATCCTGTCGCTGGAGCGCATGAACCGCGTGCGCGATGTCGATCCGGTCGGCAATACGATTGTTGTCGACGGCGGCTGCATCCTGGCCGATGTGCATAAGGCAGCGGCCGATCATGGCCGCATGTTTCCGCTCTCACTCGGCTCGGAAGGCTCATGCCGCATCGCCGGCAATCTTTCCACCAACGCAGGCGGCACGGCCGTTCTTGCCTATGGCAACATGCGCCAGCTCTGCCTCGGCCTCGAAGTCGTACTGCCCACGGGCGAAATCTGGAACGGGTTGCGCCGCCTGAAGAAGGACAATACCGGCTATGATCTGCGCGACCTTTTCGTCGGCGCCGAAGGTACGCTCGGCGTCATCACCGGCGCTGTGCTAAAGCTCTTCCCGCAGCCGCTCGGCCATCAGGTCGCCTTTGCCGGACTGCAATCGGTCGATGATGCGCTGACCCTGTTCAAGAATGCCTCAAGTCTCTGCGGTACAGCCCTGACCGGCTTCGAGCTGATGCCACGCATCGGCGTCGAGTTCACCGCCCGACATATTCCAGGCGTGCGCGATCCGCTGGAAACTGCCCATCCCTGGTACGTGCTGATCGACATATCCACCTCCGATTCGGCTGAGACGGCCGAACGGATGATGGCGGCGCTGCTCGAACAGGGCTATGAGGCCGGCCTGATCCAGGATGCGACCATCGCCAGTTCGGAAGCGCAGCGGCAAGCCATCTGGCACATGCGCGAGAGCATGTCGGACGCGCAGAAGCCGGAGGGCGGCTCGATCAAGCACGACGTTTCCGTGCCGGTGGCGCAGATCCCGCAATTCATGGCGGAGGCCGAAAAGGCCGTCGTCGCCGCCATGCCTGGCGCACGCGTCTGTGCCTTCGGCCACATGGGTGACGGCAACATCCACTACAACATCTCGCAGCCCGTCGGCGCCGACAAGGCGGAGTTCATCGGCCGCTGGCGCGAGATGAACAAGATCGTGCACGGCCTGGTTCTGCAGCATGGCGGCTCGATCTCCGCCGAGCACGGCATCGGCCAGCTGAAGCGCGACGAGCTGGCTTCGATCCGCTCCGATATCGAGATCGACCTGATGCGGCGGATCAAAACCGCCTTTGACCCGGCCGGGATCATGAATCCGGGCAAGGTCCTCAAGGTCTGAGATCCTAGACCGTCACGACGACGCGCTCCGACGCGAAGCAGCCGATCTGGCACGAGATGATTGTGCCGTCGGCATCGATGTCTTCGCCGGCATAGGCAAGCACGGGCGTCAGGCGCGATTGCTGCAGGAAGCGCGCTTCGGCTTCGGTCGGCATGCGCGCGGTGATGTCGGTGGAGCGACGCCGATAGTCGGTCACGCCGTAATCCTTCAGCGCCGCCGTAAACGAGCCCATGGCAGCGAACTTCTCTGCCAGGCCGGGAAAGCGTTTTGCCGAGCAGCTGCGCATGACGACCGAGACGGGAAGCGCATCGGCATAGGCGACCACACACACTTCCAGCACCGCCTCGCCCGGCTGCAGATTCAGCCTCGCGGCGATATCGGTATTTGCCGGAACTTCCCTCTCCGAGAAAACCTTACGCGTGAGGCTTGCATCCGTCGCTGTCAGGTCCTTGCTGAAGCGCACCTTGTCGCCCAATTGGAAGCGTACGGGCATGTCTGCGCGGACATAGGCGCCGCTTCCGCGCGCGACGCGCAGTAGTCCCTCCCCTTCGAGTTCTGCGATCGCACGCCGCATCGTCACCCTGGAGACGCCGAATTGTTCGGACAGGGCGCGCTCGCTCGGCAGGCGGCTTCCCGGGACGTGCCTGCCGCTGTCGATGGCGCTTCTGAGTTCCGCGGCAACAGTCGCCCAGCCCCCTGCAGCTTTTACGCCCTCACGCTGCCGATTTTTCTCATCCATCACAAATCTGTCGCCTTGAAATTGGTATATACCAATTTATAACGATCTCGATTGTTTATGGAAGGGTTCGGCATGGGCGACAAGCGCATATATGTGACGGCCGTCAGCAGCAGCGGCGTGCATGGTTTCAGCAAGCAGAACAAAGATCATATCCAACTGCTGACCGGGCTTGGCGTCGAAGGCGACGCGCATATGGGGGTTACGGTGAAACATCGCTCCCGCGTCGCGGTCGATCCGACGCAGCCCAATCTGCGCCAGGTGCATATCATCCACGAAGAGCTGTTCGACGAACTCACCGAAAAGGGTTTCTCCGTCGCGCCGGGCGACATGGGCGAGAATATCGCGACCAGAGGGATCGACCTGCTTTCCCTACCTCAAGGCACGCGCCTGCATATCGGCGAGGAAGCGATCGTCGAGGTGACGGGTTTGCGCAATCCCTGCAAGCAGATCGACGATTTTCAGAAGGGACTGCTGCATGCGGTGCTCGACAAGGATGCCGATGGCGGGCTGGTCCGCAAGGCGGGGATCATGAGCATTGTCGTGCAGGGCGGGCGGGTGCAACCGGACGATGCGATCCGTGTCGAATTGCCGCCGCTGCCGCACATCAAGCTTGAGCGCGTCTGATAAAAGGGAAGCGGCCCTCCAATGGAGAGCCGCTTCCCTTTTCATTCCGGTATCGCGTAGGCTTGGCTGCCTAGGTGATCAATCAAAATCTTCCTGACCCGAATTGCCGCCGCCATTGCGGTTGCCGGTGATGATCTCGCGCTTGCCGACATGGTTGGCGGGGCCGACGAGACCGTCCTTCTCCATGCGCTCGACGAGCGAGGCCGCGCGGTTATAGCCGATGCCGAGGCGGCGCTGGATGTAGGAGGTCGAGCACTTCTTGTCGCGCATGACCACCTTGATCGCCTGCTCGTAGAGATCGTCGCCGTCTTCCGAGGCAATCGCGCCCTTGTCGAAGACGGCCGTATCTTCTTCCTCGTCTTCCTCGTCCTCGTCGGCGGTGACCGTGTCGAGATATTCCGGACGGCCCTGCAGCTTCAGGTGCGCCACGACCTTTTCGACTTCCTCGTCGGAGACGAAGGGGCCATGGACACGGGAGATGCGCCCGCCGCCGGCCATGTGCAGCATGTCGCCCTGGCCGAGCAGCTGCTCCGCACCCTGCTCGCCGAGAATGGTGCGGCTGTCGATCTTCGACGTTACCTGGAAGGAGATGCGCGTCGGGAAGTTCGCTTTGATCGTGCCGGTGATGACATCGACCGAGGGTCGCTGCGTCGCCATGATCAAGTGGATGCCGGCGGCACGCGCCATCTGCGCCAGACGCTGGATCGCGCCTTCGATCTCCTTGCCGGCGACCATCATCAGGTCGGCCATTTCGTCGACGATGACGACGATATAGGGCATCGGCGTCAGATCCATTTCCTGGCTCTCTTCGATCGGGGCACCGGTGCCCTTGTCGAAGCCGGTCTGCACCATGACGTGGATCGTCTCGCCCTTTTCCTTGGCGGAGGCAACGCGGCTGTTGTAGCCGTCGATGTTACGCACGCCGAGGCGCGACATCTTCTTGTAGCGATCCTCCATCTCGCGCACCGCCCACTTCAGCGCCATGACGGCCTTCTTTGGATCGGTCACGACGGGGGTCAGCAGGTGCGGGATGCCGTCATAGACCGACAGCTCCAGCATCTTCGGATCGACCATGATCAGGCGGCACTGCTCCGGCGTCATCCGATAGAGCAGCGACAGGATCATCGTGTTGATGGCGACAGATTTGCCCGAACCGGTGGTGCCGGCAACGAGCAGATGCGGCATCTTGGCGAGTTCCGCGATAACAGGCTCGCCACCGATCGTCTTGCCGAGGCCGAGTGCAAGCTTATAGCCGCTCTTTTCGAAATCGGGCGAATCGATCATCTCGCGGAAATAGACGGTCTCGCGGTTGACGTTCGGCAGTTCGATGCCGATGACGTTGCGGCCGGGAACGACGGCGACGCGAGCCGACAGAGCCGACATCGAGCGCGCGATATCGTCTGCGAGGTTGATGACGCGCGAGGATTTGACGCCAGGTGCCGGCTCGAATTCATAGAGCGTGACAACCGGGCCGGGGCGGACATGAATGATCTCGCCCTTGACGCCGAAGTCCTCCAGCACGCTTTCCAGCAGGCCGGCATTCTGCTCGAGCGTTTCCTGCGTCATGATCACGCCGGAACGCACGGCGGGCTCCTGCAGCAGTTCGCGTGGCGGAAGCTCGTATTCGCCATCAACGCTTAGGGCGATCGGACGCCACTCGGGCGGCGTCAGTGATGCGGGCCGGCGCGGCGTGATTCGCAACGGCGGCGCGTCGATCAGGCGCTGGGCGGCAGCTTCGACGGCCGGAAGTGTCGGGGCGACTTTGGTAACGGGCTCCACCGGCGCAGATGCGGCGACCTTTGTCGGCATCGGTGCCAGGACCATGACCGGCGTCGGACGGATTTCCGCTGCCGGAGCAGCTTCCGCGCCATAGACGGCGGCCACGAAAGCGGGCGGTACGAATGCTTCCGGCGCGGCAGCGACTTGCAGCTCAGCAGAAGCCGGCTCGGCGATCTCGGGCGTCACCTCGATGACAGCGATCTGAACGACGGCTTCCCACGCCGCCAGTTCGTCCATGGCGGGCGTGCTGACAGCTACCGGCGCAAGGACGGGAGCAGCCTCGACCGGGGCGACGATTTCCGCCACAGCCGACAACTCGATAGTTTGCGGGACTTCGGCAACCGCGGCGGGCCGGCGGCATTCGACGACGCGGAACTTCGCAACGATCGATTCGGCTTCGACCTCAAGCTGGGGAACCGCCGGCTGAGCCGACTCGCCCTTGATGGCAGAGACGAATTCGCCGTCGAACGGCATCGCGTCCCAGAAGGCGAAATCGGAAAGATGGGTAAGCCGCGACTCGACCACAGGCGCGACTACGGACTCTGGAACACGTGACTGAACAGGGGAAGCATCCAGCGCGATCGCCGGAGCCTTCGAAAATGCGGTAGCGATAACGGTCATCTCCAATGCGTCCGGCGAGGTCGCCGGGGATTTCTGAATTACTGACGGCATGTAGCCCTCCACCGCGAAAGGCATGTCCTCAAGCGGCGGCAAATGGAATTCGGCGGGCTGCGTGCGCGGAGGGGCGACAGGAGTTGGTGCGGCCGCAATGACCGGTGGCTCCATCAAACGCATCGTTGCGTGCGCGGCAACCGGTCGCGTCGCCTCGACCGGAGGTTCGGCATGAGGCCGGCGGCTGATGATTTCGTTTTCCCGCGTGCGGGTGAACCGAACGTTCGGCCCCATCAGGAATGCGTTCTGCCAGCCGGGCGAGGCAAGATCTTCCGCAGAAATACCTTGCGGCAGAACCGGCATGACCGGAGCGCGCTCCGCGGGCGTCGCCTGCAGGGCCTCGACCACCGGCTTCGGAGCGGCGGTGGTACGCTGCCTTATCTCTTCGGCACGGCGCAGTTCCTCGGCGCGACGCTGCTCCTCCGCCTTGCGCTTGGCTTCGCGGGCGTTGCGAATCTTCTCTTCCAGAAACGCTCGGCGCGCAGCGATCTGCTCGGCCCGGCGCGCCTCTTCGGCTGCCTGTTCGGCTTCGAGTTCGCCCTCCGGCTGGACGCCTTGCGACGCATTTGAAACTGTCGTTCGGGAAAGACGCATGAGACCTGCAACCCAGTCATTGATATTGCCGATGGCTTCCCAAATCGAATAGGGCAAGGATGGTTAATAAGTTCCTTCTTGGCGTCTCCGAAAGCTCTTATTTCCCGCTCGCTGTGCCGCCGCGACAACATCGAAAATCCCAAGGAAACAGGCACACGGAAACGACTTTGCCGCGTTAAAACGCGGCAAAGAGTCCTGTTAAATTTTTTGCGTGGCTCGTTATTTCGCCGAGGACAGTTGCGCGATCGAAAGCAGCGTGTCGGCGCTGATCCCGACGCCGGACGAAGAACCCGAGAGAATCGACAGGGCCGGCGACGTGGATGACGTCGTATTGTTCTGCAGATCATACATCGCCGAGAATCGCTGCAGCATCGCGTCGACCTTGGTCGGGTCCTTGAGGTCGCTGACCTTGACGAAGTTGCCCAACATCTTGGCCTGCGTGTCGACATCCATCGACGACATCGCGCTTGGCAGGCTGTAGGTCGTGGTGATGACGGCATAAAGCGCCGCGTCGCCCATGATGTCGTAGACCGAATTGATATTCGGCGCCTTGCGCTGGAAATACAGAGCCAAGCGTACGCCGGGATTGGTATCGCCCTGCTGATCTTCCAGCGTCTGACGCAGGTAGAGATCGTTGGTCGAGGCCAGCGCTCCCTGGTTTTGCGCCGTACCGAGCTTGCTGTCCGTCAGATTGCCATCCGTGCCGAAGTTGAACGCCTCGACGATGCTCTTGAACTTGGCACCATCAGCCGTGTTGATGAAGCTCTTCGCATCGGATGGATCAGAAGCAAAGGCCTTCTTCAGCGTCGCCGTATCGACTGTTTTCGGATCGATGCCGCTGGCCGTCAGGATGAAATTGGTGAGCTTGCTGTCGGCCAGGAGTTCCGTGACGGTGTTAACCTTGGTGATATTGGTCGCGAAATAGGTGCCGGCGGTCTTGGCGTCGCTGGTGGCCTTGGTCAGCAAGGCGCCTGTGAGCCCGGCGGTGGTATGGCTGGAATATTGAGAGATAAAGCTGTTGATCTGCCCCTGCGACAGGGACTGAACCGGGGCCTTCAGATTGCCCTTGCTGTCGAAGTTGAAGGCTTTTGCGAGATCGGTAAAGCGCGTGTCCTTGAGCGAATTGACGTAGCTCTTCGGATCGTAGGGATCGCTTTCGAGAATCTTCGTCAACTGCGACTTCGTCACCTCGTCCGAGCCGATGCCATAGGCGCGCAACGCCATCTGGTAGAGCTCGGGCGCGCTGTCGTTGGATGAGCTGCTGTCGGCCGTATTGCTCGTGAAGAAATCCTTGATGGTCTTCACGCTGGCGATGCGGTTTTTGTAGTTGTTGACCGCATCCGTCGTCAGGCTCGATTGCGACGTCTTGTAGTTGCTCATGTACGCGGTCGAGGCCGCGTCGATGGCGCTTTGGGATTGTGCCGTCTGGCCGGCAGCAAGCGTCCCGTCCGCCTGGAAATTGAATGCGGCGACCACATTTGTCAGGCCGAAGATGGAGGCGGTCGTCGCGTCGCCGAAAGCATTCTTGAGGACAACGGCAGGCGTGGTCGGATCGATACCGTAGGCGGTCTTGATGAAATTGAAGAGGCGAGGATCCGAGGTCAGCTGATCCACCGACGTGATGGAGCCGATGTGGTCCTTGTAGTACTGATTATTGTCGGTCGCGCCGACGCTCGTAATGAATGACGGCACGGTGGAATTGTAGGCGCCCATCACATCGGCTTCCTGCCCGAGCGTCTGCGGCCCGCCGGTGTAGTTGGTGGTGTAGGCCGCTGTCGTGGCGCTCACTTGAGCCGATGTCTGCGCCTGCGAGCCGGCGGCAACAGTCCCGTCCGACTGGAAATTGAACTGCGCCATGACGCTGGTCAGCCCGTTTGACGTCGCGACGCCGGCATCCCTGGCCGAAGCGTTGAACTGGTCGGCGGTGATATAGGCCGGGATGCTGAGGGCGGTCTTGACGTATTGGAACAGCCGCGGATTGGACGTGAGCTGGTCGACCGAGGTGATCGTCCCGATATTGGCCTGGTAATAGGCGGTGTCGCTGTCGGGCGTCGAGGCCTTGACCGTGCCGTCCGCATTGAAATTGAATTCGGCCGCGAGAGCCTTGTCGGCGGTGCCGCCATTCTGATTGAGATAGCTGTTGGGGTCGCTCGGATCGCTCGTCAGCATCTGCCTCAGATTGGAATTCGATGCATTGGTCGGATCGATGCCGTAGGCCTGCAGCACGTAGTTTCTCAGCCGCGTGTTACCGAGAAGGTCATCGACCGTCTTAACGGAGCCGATGTTCTGGGCGTAGTAGCTTGTTTCGGTGGCCGCGGACGTTTCTTCAGTCGTAAACGATTGCTGATAAAGCCCGATGAGATCGTCTTCCTGGGCGCTCGATTGCGCCGTCTTCGTGCTGCCCGTACCGAAATTGAACGCGGCGGCGAATGCCTTGTAGCGGGAATCGTTGAGCTGATTCGCGAAACTGGTGGAATCGCTCAGGTTGCTGGTCAGCACCTGTTTCATAAAGGCTTTGGCATAGGTCATGTCGGATAGCCCGTAGGCTTCCATGGCATAACTGTATAGCTGATAGTCATTCAGGAAGTCATCGACGTTGGTTACTTTGCCTATATTGGCTTTGTAATAGTCGATCAGGCGCTTGCTTTGCGACTGCGACGCCACCTGATTGAGCGAGGTCGCCATATCTCTGGTTGCGATCTTATAACCAAGATAGGTGGAAATCATCGGCAAAATCCCAATAGATCTTCAATATAGGCAGCGAATCCGGTCATTATTATTGCATGCAAACCTTACCCGAGACTTACATGACTTCACCCTATACGTGTATTATATTGAGACGGCCGCCTTTCCGTGTGTTCACCATATGGAAACCCTGATGCATTCGACTTTGCTAACCATTTGAGGACGCAAAGTTTTCTTAACCTCGATTTTTAAGCTGTCCGGAAGGGACGGCGCCTAATCTGCCCAACAACGAGAGGACAAAAGTTCTCCGAGAGAAGGCCGGGAAACGGGCTCTCAGGTAAAGCAAGGGTAGAAAATCGATGACAAATACCGTCCTAAAGCCCGATTGGGCTGGAACCACACTGCGGCTCGATCCGGCGCGCTTTCCGCAACAGGTCAGCTATGCCATGCGCGGTGCCGAGGGTGACGTCACCATCACGATCGACGAGCGCGGCGCCGTGCTGCGCAAGATCCTGCCCTCCAGTGGGCTGCCGCTATCCGTCGCCCTGCCGAAACGCGCCTTCAAGGGTGTCGCCGCACGGGCTATCGACCATGGCGACGGCGAAGTCACCGTCACTCTGGAACTGCATCATTCCGATCCGGATCTGTGCATCCCCCTTCTCGTCGCTCACGACCTGAGCGACATCGCCGCCGACTGGCGCTCCTGGTCGGAAGCCTTCCGCATTCCGATGCTGATGATCGAAGCCGACGGCGTTGCCCGCCCGCTGGAAGAGCATCTCGGCGGCGTCCGCTCGCAGGACAGCCAGCCACGTCGTCGCCACTCCTACTTCGCCGATCGCCGCCCGCGCTTCCTCGTGCGCCGCTCCACCGGAAAGCTCGGCGTCAAGATGAAGATCGAAGGCCGCGAGATCATCGCAAGACACTGAGCCGCACGCGCTCGAAAACTGAATATTGGAAAAGATCGGCCGCGGGACACCAAGTCCCGCGGCCGAAATCGTTGCGACTTCAGCGGGAAGCTCTGCCCGCGACCTTGCTAGAGCATCTCCAGGAAAAGCGCGCAGCGGTTTTCCGTCCGAAATGCGTTAAAGAAACAAGAAGATAGAGCGCTTTCGCGATTCGAAGAAAAGCGGAAAGGCTCTGAAGCGCTTCGCCGTCAGGGAATGAGCAGCAGAAACGACAGGAAAAGACCTGCGAAGATGATCAGGCCGACCCGGTTGTTGGATTTGAACAAAGCAAGGCACTGCTCGCCGTCATTGATGTCGAGCACGGCAATCTGATAGGCGAACATGCCGCCGGCGGCCAACAGGCCGAGATAAGCGAGCCAGCTTGTTCCGGCCAATGCGAAAGCGATCAGCATCAGAAGCAGCGTCGCCCCATAGAGACCGACCAGCCAAAGGCGCGTCTGGTCGCCGAAAAGCCGCGCGGTCGAGCGCACGCCGATCAGTTCATCGTCTTCCTTGTCCTGATGCGCATAGATCGTGTCGTAGCCGATCGTCCAAAGGATGGCGGCCATGTAAAGGATGATCGAGGCAAGCGACAGCTTGCCGAAAATGCCGGCCCACCCCATCAGGGCACCCCAGGAAAAGGCCAGGCCGAGGAAGAATTGCGGCCAGTCGGTGAAGCGCTTGGCGAAGGGATAGAGCGCAACGATGCCGAGCGACAGCAGGCCGAGAATGACGGCAAACCAGTTGAACTGCAGCAGCACGAAAAGACCGACCAGAGCCTGCAGGGTAATGAAGACCTTCGCCTGGAGCCGCGTCACGCGGCCCGACGGTAGCGGCCGTGAACGGGTACGCGCCACCGACATATCTATCTCATGGTCGACCAGGTCATTATAGGCGCAGCCGGCGCCGCGCATGGCGACAGCGCCGACGAAATAGAGCGCAAGATGGTAGATCACCACGAAGCCCGGCGAGCCTCGCCCCATGGAAATCGACGCATTGGCGGCAAGCGCGACCGACCAGAAGCACGGCCACATCAAGAGCTGCCAGCCGATGGGCCTGTCCCAGCGCGCAAGCTGCGCATAGGGCCAGAGCCCTGGGGGCAGAACGCGGTACACCCAGTTGCCGGATGGCGCGTCAGCGACGCGCCCGTTGATGTCGCCTGTCTTTTGCATGAGCGAGTAGTAGTGACATCTGGCGCTCAAGGTCAAGCGGCGGGGCCGCAGCCCCACCCATTTCTCAGTTCGCGGTGAAGTTGAACTTGTAGCTGGCGGACATGCCGATCAGAAGCTGGTTTCGATCGCCGCGCTCCCGTACGAGGCTGCTGTCTGCGGCGGGGCCGGTCAAGCGGGTGTATTCCACGAACGTGCTGGTGGTCCAGTTTTCCGTTGCCTTCCAGGTCAGCGCGCCGCCAACGCCAACGGACTTGATGCCGCCGCCCGGATTGTACTGACTGAGGCCCGACGCCGCCGCCTCGCGTGCGTTGACGCCGTAATAGGTGTTGAAATAGTCGTTGGTGGCAAGCGTCATCCGCGGACCGCCGGAGAGGCGCAGTTCCGGGGTAATGTCGGTGAAGGCATCGACGGCGGCATCGGCAACCAGGCCGCTATGGGCACGAATGCCTTGTCGCACCTCGACGCGGGCGCGCAACCAGTCCGTCGGGTAGGCCTCGACGAAGCCACCGGCCTCGACTCCCCACTTCACCTTTTTCAGGCCCTTGAGCTCCTTGCCGTCACTGCTGTCGCGGCTGCGCACGAACTTGCCGACGATACCGACCCGAAAGGCGTCACTTTCGATGAGAGCGAAAGACGGATTGTCGTTGCGCGAGGAGAAACGCGGCCCCGGCCCCTGCCGGCCAACCGAAACCAGCGGCTGCCATTGCAGCCTGTTGTGCTTGCCGCCTTCGAATTTCGGCGCCGAGAAACCGGCCGCGCCGACGCTTAGATACCAATTGCCTGACCAGAAATGCTGGCCGTCTCCGGCAAAAGCCGCGGAAGCGGAGGCGACAAACAAACCAAAGCTGGCGAAAAGACGCGCTTTTACAAACACAATGCAACTCCATGATACGCAATACAAAGGGCCATACACGCGGCCCTAGAGTTGCTTCAAATTATTCGGATCGCGTTACCGGCCTCTTAACCAAAAGCAGCTGAATCGACAGGGAGATCGAATTTAAGTTGAGGTTGACACCTTCCGGCCTGTGCCGATCTGTCGCGGTGATTTAATTAAGCTATAGACTACTCAATCATAAGTAATTACCAGCTATCTTCTGTGGTACATGGCCATTCACAGCCCCAGGTCCCTAAAAGAGAAACAAATGAAGACCACATCCCTGATTTCCCTAGGCCTATTCCTCAGCATTAGCGTCGTACTATCAGGTTGCGTCAGCGCACCGATCGGCGGCGCCAAGCAGGATCAATATTCGCACAGAGTCATTTCCGGCAAGAAGACGGCGCTCGGAATGGCTTCGTCGGTGAAGCGGGACTGCACATTCAACTCCTACCCCTATACAGGGGTGGTCAAGCAGCCCAGCCATGGCAAAGTAACATTCGAACATGGCACGGTTCACGTCAAATACGACAAGGATAGCGACGCCTATATCTGCAGCGGCAAGCCCGTTGAAGGCACTACGATATATTACACGTCCGATCCTGGTTTTGTCGGCACCGATCAATTCACCCTGCGGGTGACCGTGTTGTACGGAAGTAAGGTCAGCGACGAGAATCTGACCATCAAAGTGGTCAAATAGTACTCTTATCCTGACTACCTGGCAGGACTGAGCGCAAAACGCCGGACCATGGAAACCCATAGTCCGGCGCGATGACGTATTGATACGCGAAGGTTCAGAACGTCACCTTTTCCAGAGGCGCACGCGTCGCCTCGAATTCCTTCAGCTTCGCCTCGCGCTCCCCGATGTAATTACGGTTATCAGGCACGGCGAACTGGTTCTTGGCGATCTGCATCTGCATGATGAAAAGCTCATCCCAGCGGAAGCCCATTTCGGAGCCTGCCAGATAGAACTCCCACATGCGGAAGAACTTCTCGTCATAGAGCGCGACGGCATCGGCCTTGCGCGCGACAAAGTTATTGCGCCAATGCCTGAGCGTATAGGCATAGTGCATCGGCAGGGTTTCGACGTCCCTGGTGAGCAGCCCGGCCTTTTCAAGCGGCGGCGTGGTTTCGCCGATCGACGGGATGTATCCGCCTGGGAAAATATACTTCTCGATGAAGGCGTTGGTGGCGAAACTCGGCTTCGGCCGGGCGATGGAGTGCAGCAGCATGACGCCATTGTCATCCAGCAGCTCCGCAACCTTGCGGAAGAACTTGCCATAGTCGCCGATGCCGACATGTTCGAACATGCCGACGGAGACGATGCGATCGAACTTCTTGCCGGCCATGTAGCGATAGTCCTGCAGCTCGAAGCGGACGCGATCGGACAGGCCGCGCTTGGCCGCCCGCTCGCGCGATACCTTCAGCTGCTCTTCGCTGAGCGTGATGCCGGTGACGTCGAGACCTGGATAGGCTTCGGCGAGGTACATCGCCATGCCGCCCCAGCCGGAACCAATTTCCAACACTTTCTGACCTGGCTCGACCAAAAGCTTGGCAGCGATGTGGCGCTTCTTGGCCACCTGCGCTTCGTAGAGGCTGATGCCGGGCGGATTGAAATAGGCGCAGGAATATTGCCAATCCTCATCGAGGAAGAGATCGAAGAGCTTGGCCGACAGATCGTAATGATGCGCAACATTGTATTTGTTGCGGTTGATCGGCGAGCGGCTCTTGATCTGCTGCAAAGCGATGCGGCCGAGCAGCAGTGCCGCCATGCGGAAGTCGAAAATCTCATTGGTGGTATTCTGCTTCACCAGCGATAGGAACTCGTAGATGTTCCCCTGCTCGATGATGAAACGGCCCTCCATGTACATTTCACCGAGCTTGAGCGTCGGATCGCGAGCAATAGCGTCTTCCGCCTGCTGATCGGCAAAGCGGACGACCACCGTTTCACCGCTTCCGTCGCCGACCATATGGGTCTCGCCGGAAGCGAGCATAAGCTTGAGGGAGCCTTTATGGATAAGTTTCTTGACGAGAGAGAAAAGTACCGACGCCATGGACGCCTCGAATGTTATGACATGACATTGAGGCAACTTTAGCGCCTCGCAGCCTTGTGGCAAGCGCAGCTTTTCGCACACGTTGGCACTCTGGCAACAACTCTGCCAGAGTGTGACATTCTTGCATGATCTCCCGCTAAGTCCTTATTTTCGTTTAAGTGCATCCGCCAAAGCGGCGCCAAAACTACCCTGTTCCTCGCTCTTCGGACGGGTATTGCTCCTAACGCCAGCGTTGCGAACGCCGCCTTGCTCGCGCGACTCGCGTCCGGACGGGGCTGCCACAGTGCCGCCATCTTTGCGCATCGAGAGAGCGATTCGCTTCCGCTTCACGTCGACTTCGACAACCCGCACCTTCACCACGTCGCCGGCTTTGACGACCTCGTGCGGATCCTTGACGAAGCGGTCGGCCAATTGCGAGACATGCACCAAACCGTCCTGATGGACGCCAATATCGACGAAGGCGCCAAAGGCTGCGACATTGGTGACCGTGCCCTCCAGCAGCATGCCGAGCTTGAGGTCGCTGATCTCGTTGACGCCTTCGGCGAAGGTCGCGGTCTTGAAGCTCGGACGCGGGTCGCGGCCGGGCTTTTCCAGCTCGGCGATGATGTCGCGCACGGTCGGCAGACCGAACTTGTCATCGATGAACTGCCTGATGTCGACGGCCTTCAGCGTCGCCGTATCGCCCATCAGCGTGCGCAGATCGCGGCCGCAGGCGGCGACGATCTTCTTGGCGACGCCGTAGGCTTCCGGGTGCACGGAGGAAGCGTCCAGCGGCTCCTTGCCATTCGGGATGCGCAGGAAGCCGGCGCATTGTTCGAAGGTGCGCTGACCGAGGCGCGCGACCTTCAACAGATCGCGACGGGTTTCGAATGCGCCTTCGCCATCGCGATGCTTGACGATCGCCTCGGCGATCGAGGGGCCAAGGCCCGAGACGCGGGCCAGCAGCGGCGCCGAGGCCGTGTTCAGATCGACGCCGACGGCATTGACAGCGTCTTCGACGACCGCATCCAGCGAGCGGGACAGTTTCTGCTGGTCGACGTCATGCTGATACTGGCCGACGCCGATCGACTTCGGCTCGATCTTCACCAGTTCGGCCAGCGGGTCCTGCAAGCGGCGGGCGATGGAGACGGCGCCGCGCAGCGAGACGTCGAGGCCAGGGAATTCAAGCGCTGCCGTTTCCGAGGCGGAATAGACAGAGGCGCCGGCTTCCGAAACTATGACCTTGGTCGGCTTCGGTGCCGGCAATTCGGCGAGCATATCGGCCACCAGCTTCTCCGTCTCGCGGCTGCCGGTGCCGTTGCCGATGGAGATCAGCTCGACCTTATGCTTGCGGACAAGGGCCGCCAGGGTCGCCTGCGTACCGCGCACGTCGTTCTTCGGCGGGAAAGGATAGACCGTCGTCGTCTCCAGGAGCTTGCCGGTGCCATCGACGACAGCCACCTTGACGCCGGTGCGGATGCCCGGGTCGAGCCCCATGGTGGCGCGCGAGCCGGCAGGAGCCGCCAATAGCAGATCCTTCAGATTGCGGGCGAAGACATGGATCGCCTCTTCCTCGGCGCGCTCGCGCAGTTCGCGCATCAGGTCGAGCGACAGCGACATGGAGAGTTTTACGCGCCATGTCCAGCTCGCAACGTCCATCAGCCAGCGGTCGCCCGGCCGGTTCGGGCCGATCTCGTAGGTGGTGGCGATCATCCGCTCGACCGGCTTGTTCGGCGAGACGGCGTCCACATCCACATCGATCGTCAGCGTCAGGACCTCTTCGTTCCATCCGCGCAGCATCGCGAGCGCACGATGGCCAGGCGCCGTTGCCCAGCGCTCCTGATGAGCGAAGTAATCGGAAAACTTCGCGCCGGCCTCCTGCTTGCCGTCGACGACAACGGCCTTCAAGGTGGCGTTCGTTTTCATATGGCCGCGCAGCTTGCCGAGGAGGTCGGCATTTTCGGCAATGCCTTCGGCGATGATGTCGCGTGCGCCTTCCAGCGCCGTCTTCACGTCGGCCACTTCGGCCGTGATGAAGCCCTCGGCGAGAACGGCGGGTTCTTTCGAGCGGTCGGCGAGAATGGTGTCCGCGAGCGGGCCGAGGCCGCGCTCCCTGGCGATCTCGGCGCGGGTGCGGCGCTTCGGCTTGTAGGGCAGATAGAGATCTTCCAGTTCGGCCTTGGTGGCGACGGTTGCGACCTTGCGCATAAGCTCGTCGGTCATCTTGCCCTGGCCGGTGATGGATTCGATGATGGCGGCGCGGCGGGCTTCCAGTTCGCGCAGATAGACGAGCCGCTCGGCCAGCGTGCGGAGCTGTGTGTCGTCGAGGCCGCCGGTGACTTCCTTGCGGTATCGGGCGATGAACGGCACGGTCGCGCCTTCGTCGAGAAGCTCGATGGCTGATTTGGCCTGATCCGGGCGGGCGTTGATCTCGGCGGCAATGGTTGCGGCAAGGGAACGAATATCGGCGGCCATATGACTCTCTGAACTGGACAATCGTGAAGGGGACCATAAGCACGATCCCGCTGGCATGAGAAACAGTTTTCGACGCAGATCATGCCTATCCCGCAGGGAAGAGGCGATCTCGCGTCCAAACCATGCCCCGCTTTAGCGATAGAAAAAGGCGTGGCAATGTTGGTGGCGAAACCTCCACAGGATTTGACGCTTGACCTTTGGCCCAAGCCCGCTTAACCGCGCAAAGGGATGCAACGAAAGGGCAAGCCATGAGAGTTCTGTTGATCGGATCGGGCGGACGCGAGCACGCACTGGCCTGGAAACTGGCGCAATCGCCTCTCATGACGGAGTTCTATGCCGCGCCGGGCAATCCGGGCATTGCCGACCATGCAACGTTGGTCGCTCTCGATGTCGACAATCATGACGCCGTGGTCGCCTTCTGCAAGGAAAAGGCGATCGACTTCGTGGTCGTCGGGCCGGAGGCGCCCTTGGTCGCCGGCATCGCCGATAGGCTGCGCGCCGCCGGCATCGCCGTATTCGGCCCTTCCGCGGCAGCGGCGCAGCTCGAGGGCTCAAAAGGTTTCACCAAGGACATTTGCGCCCGCTACAACATCCCGACGGGCGCCTATCAGCGCTTCAACAATGCGCCGAAGGCAAAAGCCTATGTCCGTGCGCAGGGCGCTCCGATCGTCGTCAAGGCCGACGGGCTTGCCGCCGGCAAGGGCGTTACCGTCGCGATGACGGTCGACGAGGCGCTTGCCGCGATCGACGACTGCTTCGAAGGCGCATTCGGCGAGGCCGGCGCGGAAGTCGTCATCGAAGCCTTTCTGGATGGCGAGGAGGCAAGCTTCTTCTGCCTCTGTGACGGCAAGCATGCGCTGGCGCTGGCAACGGCCCAGGACCACAAGCGCGTCGGCGACGGCGACACAGGCCCGAACACGGGCGGCATGGGCGCCTATTCCCCTGCCCCGGTCATGACACCGGACATGGTCGAGCGCACGATGAAAGAAATCATCGAGCCGACGATGCGCGGCATGGCGGAAAGCGGCCATCCCTTCTCCGGCGTCTTCTTCGCGGGATTGATGATCACCGCCAAGGGGCCTGAGCTGATCGAATACAATGTCCGCTTCGGCGATCCCGAATGCCAGGTGTTGATGATGCGCCTGAAGAGCGATCTGCTGCCGCTGCTCTTTGCATGCGCCAACGGCACGCTCGATCAAGTGGGCGCTGAGTGGAGCGACGACCCGGCGCTGACCGTCGTCATGGCTTCTAAAGGCTATCCCGGTTCCTACGCAAAGAACACGCCGATTACGGCACTACCGGCCGACAGTGACGGCGCCAAGGTGTTTCATGCCGGAACAGCCTTGAAAGATGGCACGCTGGTCGCGACCGGCGGCCGCGTTCTCAACGTGACTGCGACCGGCAAGACTGTTAGCGAAGCGCAGAAGCGCGCCTACGCCCTTGCCGGCGAGGTGGAGTGGGAAAACGGCTTTTATCGCAACGATATCGGCTGGCGCGCAGTCGAGCGCGAAGCGTAAACAAAAGCTCCGATCCGGCGATCGGCAGTCCATTAAATCTTTACCTAATCTCCTGACGGTATGGAAACAAAGCTTCGCTAATGTCTCCATCAACCTAGATGGAGTTGTTTGCGATGCGTACCCTCTTCCTGACCTTGGCATGCGTGCTGGCCGGCAGTTCAGCCATGGCCTCGTCCATCCAGTCTGTCGAAGGCACGATGCGCAGTGGGACGAGCAGCATCGTCGCCAAGAGCTGCGCCGATTGCCCTGCCCTCAAGCCGCAGATGGTGGAAAAGGAATATAATGTTCCGACACTGGCACCCGGCACGCAAACGGTTGTCATCCGCAATATCGACGGCGAAAAAAGGGTCGTGCGCACCGAAGCCTGGATGGGCGGCTCTCCGGTCATGTTCGTCAGCAAGCCTACTCCGGAAGCCCTGGCTGCAGCCGGCGTCTCCTCCGACGGCATCGACGTGACGGCAAAGACCGCATCCTTGAAGGAAGTGGCCACAGCTCCCGAACCTGCTCCGCTCGATCTTTCGGCCTTCCAGCTTCGCCAATAATCCTGGAGCCTGCACCGACGGATCAGCCGTCGCGCGGCAATATTTAAAGTTGCACTCACTAATATTCAAATTATCGAAAATACAATAGATCCGCGCGCAATATTCACAGATCTAACGATGTATTACGGACACCAGCGAGAGCATATCCCTGGTTTCATCTCTCGCGAAATACAATCATGTCTCTGCAATTAAAGCTTTTTTAGACATAAACAGCGATTTTGTTGTCCACCGGACAGCAGCATGTCATTTGAAGCAGCGGCAAGCGTATTGAGATTCTCTCAGGCGATCGCACAGGCGGTAGGATACCGCACCGGTATTTAGTTACCTGTGGAGGCACTATTGAAGAATCTCAAGATCGCACATCAATTATTCGCCCTGCTCGGCCTTCTGATGGCTGCCTTCGCGGTGGCAACCTATTTCCAGATCAGATCGCAGGCCGATTCCATCTATGACGACCGCTTCGACATGCTGCGCACTCAGGTCGAATCCGGCATCTCCGTTATGAATCAGTATTATCAGCGCGAAAAATCCGGTGAGATGACGCATGAGGCGGCCCAGGCCGAGGCCTTCAAGGTGCTGTCGCATGTCAGCTTCGCGCCGGCAGGCTACTTCTTCGGCTTCGACTACAATGTGGTGCAGCGCATTCACCCGAGCCCGGTCAATATCGGCAAGGACATGTCCTCGCAGGTCGACAAGAACGGCACCCATTTCAGCAAGGAAATGGTGGAAAAGGCCATCAAGGGTGGCGGCCGCACAATCTACTACTGGAACAAGCCTGGCCATCCCAACAGCGACTTCTTCCTGAAGGGCAGTTATTCGGCAGCTTTCGACCCCTGGCAGATCGTGCTGGGCTGCGGCGTCTACATGGATGACCTGCAGGAGCAGATCAACGCGACGATGTGGCGTGCCCTGCTCATCTGCGGCATCGTTTTCGCAGTCGGCATCGGAGCCGCCCTCTACTTCATCCGCGGAATCACCAAGCCACTCGCCGACGTCCATGCCGCACTGAAGGCAGTGGCTGACGAGGATATGAAGATCGTCATCCCGCATACAGAGATGCGCAACGAGATCGGCATGATGGCGAAGGCAACGCAGGCTCTGCAGGAAAAGGTCCGCGAACGCCATATGCTGGCCGAACGCCAGGCGGCGCAGGAGCTCGAAATCAGCAGCGAGCGCGAACAGAATCTGCGCCAGCAGCAGGACGAGGCTCGCGAACAGACGCGAGTCGTCTCCGTGATCGGCAAGGCGCTCGAAGATCTCGCCCGCGGCGATCTGATGGTGCGTTGCGGCGATCTCGGCGCCAGCTATGCCGGCCTTCGCAACAACTTCAACGAGGCGCTGTCGCATCTGGAAGCCGCGATGGGACGCGTCAACGCCAAGGGCAACGATATCGGCCTTAGCAAGGAAGAAATCCGTCGCGCCTCCAACGAACTGTCGCAGCGCACCGAGCGCCAGGCCGCCAGCCTGGAGGAGACCTCGGCAGCACTCGACGAACTCACCGTTGCCGTGCGCCAAACGGCGGAAGGCGCCGACGAAGCCAGCAAGCGCGTTCATGCCGTCAGCACCGAAGCGTCGCGCAGCGATGCCGTGGTTGCCCAGGCCATCGAAGCGATGAGCGGCATCGAGAAGTCCTCGGCGGAAATCGGCAAGATCATCGGCGTCATCGACGAGATCGCCTTCCAGACCAACCTTCTGGCGCTCAATGCCGGCGTCGAGGCCGCCCGCGCGGGCGAATCCGGCAAGGGCTTTGCCGTCGTCGCCCAGGAAGTACGGGAACTCGCCCAGCGCTCCGCGGCAGCCGCCAAGGAGATCAAGGACCAGATCGCCCGCTCTTCCGGCCAGGTCGACCAAGGCGTGCGCCTCGTTGGCGAGGCAGGCGAAGCGCTGAAGCGCATCTCCGATCAGATCAAGGCCGCCAACGAAATCGTCTCGAAGATCGCTCACAGCGCCTCCGAGCAGGATACGACGCTGCGCTCGATCTCCTCTTCGATGAACCAGCTCGATGCGGCGACGCAGCAGAACGCCGCGATGGCAGAGGAAACAACCGCATCGGCCGAGACGCTCGCCGCCGATACGGAAGACCTGCTCGCGCTCATCCGCGGCTTCCGCGTCAACGATGGCCATCCGGCCATGGATCATCGTCGCCGGGCCGCCTGAGCGCTGGACACAGCGAGCAAAACGAAACCGCCGGGCTTACCTCCGGCGGTTTTTTATTTGACTGCGATGGTTGTATCAGTCCGCAGCTGCCAGCCGCTCGACCAGTCTGTCGATCTCGCGATCGGAATAGACCTCGATCCCGGCCTGCTTGAGCAATGCCGCCGTGACGCCCAGGCCATTCTGCCGGCCGCCGGAAAATGTGCCGTCATAGATGAAGCCCGAACCGCAGGATGGGCTACCGTCGATCAGGAGAGCGTAGCGACAGCCGGTTTCCGTTGCGAGCGCCAGCGCATTTTCGGCCGCCTGGCGAAATTCGACCGTGACATCGCCGCCGGTGATCTCCATCACCTTTGCAGCGCCGGCAAGCACGTCCTCGCCGGTGGCGCCGCCTGCAATCTCGGCCGGCGGCCTCGGAACCGCCATGCCGGCGGACATTTCCGGACAGATCATCACCAGCCGGCCCTCCTCGCGCCAGCGATCAATCGCCGGATGGGCGAGCGGCTTGGAGCGGCCGTCATAGCGGACGGCGTGGCCCATGAGGCAGGCGCTGACGAGGATCTTTCCGGTCATCGCGCCTCCATGCCTTATCCGACGATCTTCGAGAAGTCGGCGACGGTGCCCGTTGCCTCGCGGATCAGGCGCAGCAGCGCCAGGCGATTGGCGCGGATGGCAGCGTCTTCGTCGTTGACGAGCACGTCTTCGAAGAAGCGGTCGACCGGCGCGCGCAGCTTGGAAAGAGCTGCCATGGCCGAGCGGAAATCCTCCTTGGCGATGGCATCGGATGCCTCTCCGGAGGCGGCGTTGACGGCGGCAAAGAGATCCTTTTCCGCATCGAGCTTCAGCAAGGCTTCCGAAACGCCATCGGCAACGACGGTGCCCTTCTTCTCCTCGGCTGCCAGAAGCTGCGTGGCGCGCTTGGTGCCGGCCAAGAGGTTCTTGCCGTCCTCGGAGGTGATGAAGGCCGTCAGCGCCTCGACTCGACGCGCGACCATCAGGAGATCATCGGCATCAGGCGTCAGCACGGCGTCAATGAGATCATGGCGGGCGCCGAGATCGCGCAGATAGACCTTGAGGCGATCGTGGAAGAAGGCGAGCAGATCGGCATCCTTGGTGGTGGCGAGCAGCGGCAGGCGCACACCGCGCTCCAGGAGGATGCGGACAACGCCAAGCGCGGCACGGCGCAGCGCATAGGGGTCCTTCGAGCCTGTCGGCTTTTCGTCGATCGCCCAGAAGCCGACGAGCGTATCCAGCTTGTCGGCAAGCGCGACCGTGATCGCAACCTTGTCTTCGGGGACGCGGTCGGAGGGACCTTGCGGCTTGTAGTGATCTTCGATCGCCGTTGCCACGGAAGTGTTCTCGCCCTGCAGCGAGGCGTACTTGCGGCCCATGACGCCCTGCAGCTCGGGGAATTCGCCGACAGCCTCGGTGCGCAGGTCGGCCTTGGCGAGCACGACGGCGCGGTCGACCGGAGCGGCATCGGCACCGGTGATCTTGGCGAGGTCAGCGGCCAGCGCACGAATGCGGGCAACACGCTCGCCCTGGCTGCCGAGCTTGGCATGGAAGGTGACGTTCAGCGCGTCGAGCTTGGCCATGCGCTGATCGAGCGGCTTCTTCAGATCGAGGCCGAATTTCGCGGCGGAGGCTTCCAGCGTTTCGAGATCGGGCAGATCGCCCTGGTCGCGCTTCCAGAAATGTAGCGCGTCGGACAGGCGAGCGCGTACGACCTTGCCGTTACCGTGGATGATCTCCTTGCCGCCATCCGTCGCCTGGATATTAGCGATGAGGATGAAGCGGTTGGATAGAGCACCCTCCCCTTGAGGGGGAGGGTCGGCACGCAGTGCCGGGGTGGGGTGATCTTGTTGGAACAAGGGGTCACCCCCACCCGCAGCTTCGCTGCGACCTCCCCCCTCAAGGGGGAGGTGAGAGCCTTGCGGGCGCGTGACGAAGCACTTCTGGTTGGTCTTGATGGTGAGGCGGATGATTTCCGACGGGATCGACAGATAGTCTTCCTCGAAGGAGCCCATCAGCACCTGCGGCCACTCGACGAGACCGGATACTTCCTCCAGCAGGCCTTCGTCCTCGACCAGTTCCAGGCCGTTGGCGAAAGCGACATCGCGGGCATCATGCAGGATGATGTCCTTGCGGCGCTCGGCATCGAGAACGACGTAGGCCTTTTCCAGGCTCGAGGCATAGTCCTCGAAACGCTTGACCGTGATCGGGCCGGGCGCGTGGAAGCGATGGCCGTAGGTCACGTTCGAGGCGACGATGCCGTCGATCTCGAAGGGGATGACGACGGTCTCTTCATGTTCGGTGCCGAAGGTGCAGACGATCGACTGCAGCGGGCGCACCCAGCGCAGCGAGCCGGGCTTCACCGATGCCTTGCCCCAGCGCATGGACTTCGGCCATGGGAAGTTTCTTATGATGTCGGGCATGACCGCAGCAACGATTTCCTCCGCGGCACGGCCCGGCTTGGAAATGATCGCAACGTAGAAATCGCCCTTCTTCGGGTCACTCTGGACTTGCGCCTCGGAGACGGAGGAGAGGCCGGCGCCTCGCAGGAAGCCTTCGATCGCCTTCTCGTTGGCATCGGTGCGCGGACCCTTGCGCTCTTCGCGCACATCGGCCGAGCGTGCGGTCAGGCCGCGAATATCGAGCGTGAGGCGCCGCGGCGTCCAATATTCCCTGGCCCCCTCATAGGAAAGACCCGCTTCGACCAGGGCATCGGTCACCAGCTTCTTCAGGTCGCCGGCAGCCTTGCGCTGCATACGGGCAGGAATTTCCTCGGAGCGAAGTTCGAGAAGGAGATCGGGCATGTCAAGGTTCCTCACCCTCCCCTTGAGAGAGAGGGTCGGCACGGCGTGCCGGAGTGGGGTGAAAACGGTCGGCCTCTGCTAGCAAAATTTGCCGCTGCTGCACAATGGCAAATATCGTATTCAGAACGGCCTCGACTTCATCCATGACCTCGGCATTCCAGAATCGGACGACATGATAGCCTTGGCTTTCCAGAAAGGCCGTGCGCTGGGCATCGTAACGTCTTGCCGCATCCTCCGCATGCTGGCTGCCGTCAAGCTCGATGATCAAGCCGATCTGATGACAGGCGAAATCGGCGAAATAGCGCCCGATCGGGACCTGTCGACGAAAGTGCGTACCTTCGATCGGGATGCGCCACAAATGCTTCCAGAGCTTGGCTTCAGCATCGGTCGAACCGGCGCGCAGGCGGCGGCTGTTGGCGATTTTGAAGCGGTCGAGTTTGGAGGGCTTTTTGGGCATCGAAGATCTACACCTCTTACAATCGTAAAGTCGCCGCCAACACCCTCCCCTTGAGGGGGAGGGTCGGCCAAAGGCCGGGGTGGGGTGATCGCGGCAACCTTCGCAGCCAAACAATCGTCACCCCCACCCGCCGCTACGCGGCGACCTCCCCCCTCAAGGGGAGGGTGTCCGCTCACCATCCGCCGCCGCCGCCTCCACCGCCGCCGCCGCCGGAGAATCCGCCGCCACCGCCACCTCCCCCACTACCGAAAGCGGAGGACGAGCTGGAGACGGGCGCGGGAATGGTCGAGGCGATGGTCGACGCCATGGAGGAAGAGAAGTCGCCGATCGTTCCGCCTATATTGCCCGGGCGAAAATCACCGGAATACCAGATCGGCGCATAGGCCGCCGCCGCGGTTGCTCCCGCTGCCGTGGCAAGCCAGGTCTCAAAGGCACTGGACCAGGGCTTTTCGACACCGAGCGCAACTGCAAAGGGCAGCAGCTTCTCGAAATGCTGCGGCGACATCTGCGGTGCGCCCTGCATGTTCATCCGGTCGCGTTCCGCGAGCGTCAGGTATTGCCTTAGACCGGCGATGCCATCCATCATCTTGCGCCCAAGTGGCGTCGGCGCGCCCATCAGGAAATAGAAGACGACGTTGAGCGCGAAAATGCCGACGATACCCACCACCAGCGGCAGCAGGCCCGCTTCCCATAGCGGCACGACCGCGGCGGCAAAGCCGCTGACTGCAATCGAGACGAAGACGAAGCCGAAGAAGGCGAAGATCAGCACGGAAACAATGCGCTGGGCAAGGCTGGCGCTGTGCCTGCGGAACCTGCGGCCAATCGAGCTTGCGAAAATCGTGACGAATATCGACAGAAATCCAGGCACGATGATCAGCGGCAACGCATTCTCGTGCAGACGGCCGAAGATGACGATAGAGACCAGGATAAGAAACGATAGCGCGATGCCTGTCATGACGTAGAGCGAATTGGCTTTGTAATATTCGCCGCGATGATCGTGCTCGATGGCGCTGCGGAACTTCGAGCCGAGTTGCTGCACCGCCTCGCCGTTTTCCCTGTCGATGACAAGCGGCGTGAATGGGCCGACAGCCTGCATCAGCACCTTGTCGCCGCCGCCGAGATCGCTGCCCGCCTTGCCCGTGGGTCTTATGACCACCTTTCCCTTCAGGTCGTCGAGAATGACATAGCCGCGCACGGCAAGATCGATCGCAGTCGCCGAGAATGCCGTCCAGCTGGAACTGGCAAAGCCCTTGTTGTCGATGTAGTTGACCAGCGCCGGGGAGATACCTTCCGGCGGGTCCCAGCGCGGAACCATGACGCCGGGCGGAGGATCGCGGCCGACGGCGATCCAGCTTCGCAGGTAATAGACGAACAGTACGATCAACCCGCCGATGGCGATGGTCGTGTCGAGATGGTCCTTAAGAAACCAACTCCATTGCTGGCTGCCGCTGGGCGGCGCAATCGCCCCCTTCGCAAGCTTGATGGCGATCGTCAGACCTTCGGCACGATCAAGCGGTCGGGTTGTGACGAAGGTGGCCGTATTACCTTGAGTGCTGGCGTTGGCATTCTTATCTTTCGCGCCGAGTGGGCCGGTGAAGAAGGCAAGCTGCTGCGGCTGCACACCATCGGGCAATGTGACCACAGCCTTGGCATTCATAATCGGGAACAGCCAGCCGTTGCCTGTCACGTTCCAGTAAAGCTCGCCATGATCGTCGAAATAGCGCATCTGACGATTGGTGTCGTAAGTGATGCGGAAGGTATGCGGGCCGGGGCTCAGCACCCGATCGGCGTTGCCGATATAGATGCGCTCGCCGCCGTTGATGCGCTCGGTGCGCCAATCCTCCGGCTGGCCGTCGCGCTCGACGGAGACGACCTTGAAATCCACCTGAATCTCACGGCCGTTGGCATCGGTCATTGTCAGCGGAAAATCGCGGAAGATGCCGCGGCGGATATCAAGTCCCTCGGCATTGGCGGCGATCGTCTCGACGACCCGCATGGAGCCGTCGCGATGCAGGGCGATCTCTTGATCGAATTTGGTGATGAGTTCGGCCGCCGTGACGGCCGTCGCGCAAAGCAGCAGGCACAAAGCCAGGAAGAACCCGCAAAGCCGTGTCATCACTCCCCCAAAAGGATGGCAGCGACGCCGTTATAGGCGCCGCTTCGCGTCAGAAATACATCCGCGCTCAACCTCGGCTGGAATGGCAGAGCGTCAGTCTTCGTAGGTGACCCCCAGCGAGGCCAGTACGTTCCAGTAGGACGGGAAGGTCTTGGCGACGCAATCGGGGTCGAGAATGGTGATGCCGCCGATCTTCAGGCCCGCGAGCGCAAAGCTCATGGCGATGCGGTGATCGGCGAAACTGTCGATCTCCGCCGGCAGCACTTTGCCGGCAAGACTCGGATCGGATGCGACGATCAGATCGTCGCCCTCTTCCGTGCCGAGGTTCGGAACGATGCGCGACAGGCCGCTCGACAGCGCGCGGATACGGTCGCATTCCTTGACGCGTAGATTTTCGATGCCGACGAAGCGCACCGGCGTTTCGTTGAATGCGGCGAGAACGGCGAGCGTCGGGATGGCGTCCTGCATCTGCGAGCCGTCGATGACGGCAGGCAGATGCGGAAACTTCGAGATCAGATCATAGGCTTTCGCATCCGGCTGCGAGAACTGTTCCGCCGGGGTGCCAAGATCGATACTGCCGCCGCTCAGCACTTCGGCAGCCCAGAGATAGGTCGCGGCAGAGGCATCCGGCTCGATCAGGAAATCGGCGGCATGGTAGCCGGTGGGTTCGACGCGCCAGGCGACCGGGCTCACGCGATCGACCTTGGCGCCGAAAGCGCGCATTGCCGCAACCGTCAAGTCGATATAGCCGAGGGCGCCGATATGCTCGCCGAGCAGCTCGACATCGACGGCGCGATCGCCGCCGGCGGCCATCATCAACAGCGCCGAGACATACTGGCTGGAAAGGCCGCCATCGATCTGCACGCGGCTTGCCTCGAAGCGGCCGGTGCCATTGATGGTGACGGGCGGGCAGCCGGTTTCCGTCGAGGCATCGACACCGAGCGAGCGGAGCGCGTCGACGAGCGGGCCGATCGGCCGCTTGCGCATATGGGCATCGCCGTCGACGACGACCTTGCCGTCAACCAGCGCGGCGGCGGCGGTCAAAAAGCGCGTCGCGGTGCCGGCGTTGCCGAGAAAAAGCGGGGCTGCCGGCGCCTGCAGTTTGCCGCTGCCGGTGACAATGAAGGTCGTGTCGTCAGGCTCATCGATCGTGACGCCCATGGCGCGCAGCGCTTCGGCCATATAGCGGGTATCGTCGCTCTTCAGCGCGCCGGTCAGCCGGCTCGTGCCCTTGGCAAGGCCTGCCAGCAGCAGGGCGCGGTTGGTGATCGATTTCGATCCCGGCGGCATGGCGCGCCCGGTCAGAGGCTTGCCCGGCGGGATAATCGTGAGTTTGGCTCTACCCATCATCATTCTCTTTGGTCAGTCAGGAAGGCGGCCGATGGCCGGCGGTCGGCATCCTTTACCGCCTTGCATGAAAAACCGATAGCGGAAATCTCAGAACTTTACCGTGGGAACGGCGCGATCTGCTTCGTTGGCGATCTCGAAATAGGCCTTCTTGACGAAGCCGAAGGGGCCGGCGATGAGATTGTTCGGGAAAGTCTCGACCTTGACGTTCAGATCGCGCGCTGCACCGTTGTAATAGCGGCGCGACATCTGGATCTCGTTTTCCGTCGTCTCCAGCGACTGCTGCAGCTCGACGAAGCCCGTATTGGCCTTCAGGTCGGGATAGGCTTCGGAAACGGCCATCAGGCGGCCAAGCGCCTGGCTGAGGATGCCTTCGGCTGCGGCACGGCCGGCGACATCGCCTGCAGGCACGGCCTGGGCCGCATTGCGCGCCTGGGTGACTTCGACCAGCGTCTTGTTCTCATGGCCGGCATAGCCTTTGACCGTCTCGACCAGATTGGGAATGAGATCGGCGCGGCGCTTCAGCTGCACGTCGATGCCGGACCATGCTTCCTCCGCAATCTGGCGCGCGCGAACGAGCCCATTGTAGATGAAGACGACATAGAGTGCGGCCAGCACTATGATTGCGAGAAAAATGAACATCTGAAATCCCCGGGGCGACTGCAACCACGGGGACACTAGGCAGATTTTTCGGCAATGTCACCCGGCTTTAGCGGCGATGCAGACTGGAGAACCGCCGCAAGGCGCGATCTCGGGGATACTCGCCTTCGGATTGTTCCGGGGAGCGCGCATCTTACGCGCTCCGGCCTTATTCAGCTCAGGCGGCCTGCTGGTTCCAGTTGGCGCCGCCGGCATCCGTCAACAGGAAAGCCTCGCCGCAGGCCTTGGCCAGTGTGCGCACGCGCAGGATGTAGCTCTGGCGCTCCGTCACCGAGATGACGCCGCGGGCATCGAGCAGGTTGAAGACGTGGCTCGCCTTGATGCACTGGTCGTAGGCCGGGAAAACGCACTTGTGCAGGCGCTGGTTTTCGCTGTCGCCAGGCGCGCCGGCCGCCAGCAATGCCTGGCATTCCTTCTCGGCATCGATGAAATGGCGGTGCAGCATTTCCGTATTGGCATATTCGAAATTATGCCTGGAATATTCCTGCTCGGCCTGAAGGAAGACATCGCCGTAGGTGATCTTGTCTTCGCCTTCGAGGCCGTTGAAGTTCAGTTCATAGACGCTGTCGACGCCCTGAACATAGGTGGCAAGGCGCTCCAGACCATAGGTCAGCTCGCCGGCGACCGGTGCGCATTCGATGCCGCAAACCTGCTGGAAATAGGTGAACTGCGAAACTTCCATGCCGTCGCACCAGCATTCCCAGCCAAGACCCCATGCACCAAGCGTCGGGCTTTCCCAGTCGTCTTCGACGAAACGGATGTCATGCAGAAGCGGATCGAGGCCGATCGCCTTCAGCGAGCCGAGATAAAGCTCCTGCAGGTTCGGCGGATTGGGCTTCAGGATGACCTGATACTGATAATAGTGCTGCAGGCGGTTGGGGTTCTCGCCGTAGCGACCGTCGGACGGGCGGCGGGACGGCTGCACATAGGCGGCCCGCCAAGGCTTCGGGCCTAGCGCGCGCAGCGTGGTCGCCGGATGGAACGTGCCGGCGCCGACTTCCATGTCGTAGGGCTGCAGAACCGCGCAACCCTTGTCGGCCCAGTAATTGTGCAACGTCAGGATCAGCGCCTGAAAGGAGCGCTTCGGGTTCATGTGGTCGGGCACGTTGGCAGTCATGGGATCAGCTACTATCTGCTTAGTGTAGGGTGGCGCGACAGGTGCCACGATAGGAGACAAGGGTCAAGACATGACGTATAGATAGCGCTATGCTTCTCCACGCTGCCTGGAGAAGATAATGAACATCAAAACCGAAATCACATTGTCTGAACATCATCTTCGCCTCGCTGAAAAGATGGTGGAGGAAGGTGCGTTTCCATCGATTTCCAGCCTTGTTGAAGCTGCGATCGAGCACGTCGATCAAATAAGGCATCATCATGAAGCACCGGCCGATGCCGTTTTCGGCATGGCGGATGAAATTCGCCGCCGGATGGAACTGCCTGAAGATCAATGGATACCGCTAAAGGGTGATACTTTGTTTGACGACGTCCGTGCACTCATCCGAAAAAAAATGGATAAGAGGCAGAATGACGTATGAGGTTAGTCGTCATCCCCTCGTTCGCGACGACCTTTTTAATATCACGATACTGATTGGCGAATATGCCGATTATGCCATAGCCGAAAGTAAAATCGAGCAAATCGAAACGACATTGAACGCGCTGACCGATTTTCCGTATATCCGAACCACGCGCGACGACATTTATCCCGGGTTACGCGCCATTCCTGCGGCGGAAAAGCAGTCGTCTGCTTCACAGTCAACGAACAGACCGCGACCGTTCACATCATCTGCATCAGCTACGCAGGCGCGGATTGGGCAAGCCGGGTAAAGGAACGACGCTAGCGTTTTCATCAAACCGTGCGTTGGCCTCTTCACGGCTGAACGTCCAATCATCCGGTAGCTTCAGTTTAAGATTCCTGAGCTCCTTCAACCGTTCCTTATCATTGATCGCCACGGCTATTCATCCTCGCGCTTCACATGATACTCGCCGGTCTTCGGATCCTTGACGAGCGTTCCCATGGCGCCGGTGCGGCGTTCCGTTTCGGCGCGGCGGGATTTTTCGGCGAGCTTCTGGGCATCGCGCACGAAGCGCCGATAGAGCAGCCAAATGCCGCCGACGGCGATGATGAAGAAGATGATCTGGGGCATCACCTTACGCTCCCGGTTACAATCCGTATCGGCCCCACAATGCCTTTTCCTCTGCCGCTTCCGCAAGCCCGGACGCAATGCCGGCACCGAGGCCATCCATGCCGCCAAGCGAAATACCTGGAGCCTTGCGGCCGAAAAGGCTGCGCGGCGTGGTGACCAGCGCAAGCTTCACCTTGTCGCCGAAACGCTTCCTCAATTCCTGACGCATGTCGCCGAGGCCGTCAATCAAGCCAAGCTCCAGCGCGCGACCGCCCGTCCAGAACAGGCCGGAGAACACCGTTTCGTCCGCCGAGAGCTTTCCAGTCCGCCGTTCAAGCACCATGTCGATGAAGACCTTATGGATTTCGAGCTGCAGGCTCTTCAGATATTCGATGTCCTTTTCCTTCTCCGGCTGGAAGGGATCGAGGATCACTTTGTTTTCGCCGGCGGTGTAGACGCGGCGTTCGACGCCGAGCTTCTTCAGCAATTCCGGAAAACCGAAGCCGCCGGAGACGACGCCGATCGAGCCGACAATGGAGGTGGCGTCGGCTATGATCTCGTCACCCGCCAGCGCGATCATATAGCCTCCGGACGCCGCAACATCCTCGACGAAGACCAGCACCTTTTTCTTTTTATCAGCCGCCAGATCGCGGATGCGATTGTAGATCATGCGCGACTGCACCGGAGAGCCGCCCGGCGAATTGACGATGATGGCGACGGCTGGCGCTGCCTTTATGTCGAAGGCCTTTTCAAGCGCCAGCGATACACTCGCCAGATTAAGGGATTGCCGCAGCGGGCCGCCACCGGATGAGATGACGCCGCTCAGGCGAACGACGGGCACGATCACCCGCTCCTTGCGGAAGCGCTTCGGAAGCATGCGTCTCAAGAACCCAACCATTCGTCATCCCTGAATCATGATATTTGCTGCCCCGTGATGTATGCATGGAAACGGCAAACGCAACATTGCCGATCGCATTTCACGCCAGGATTTACGCGGGCGAGACCCTATCGGCGCGGATATGGAGCGCGGCCATTGTTCATGTCGTCAACGAAATCGGTGAATTTGTGCGTTCCCTGGCGATGCATGATCAGCGGCGCGCGCAGCGCCAGCCTCGCCCGAGATCCCTTGATCGCTGTCACCAGAATGCGCACCGCATTTTCGCCGTCACGCGGATGGATTGGCGTGATCTCGATGCCGCCGAAGCGACGGCCGCAGGCTGCAACGATCTCGCCGATCGATTCCGGGCGCGCAATCAGAGAAAGCTGACCGCCGGGGATCATGATGGCGCCCGCCGTGCGTATCCATTTCTCGAACAGCCCATCCGTCATGGCATGCGCCTCAGCCTTCAGCGCATCGGGCGTCAGTCGGTCGCTGGCGTCGTTGAAGGGCGGGTTCATGATGACGTGGTGGAAGCTGTCGTCGACGAGCCCCGCTTCGTTGCGGTCCTTGCCGGTCAGCGTCACGTCGGCTTCGATCACCGAGACACGGTCGGCAAAACGGCTATTTCCCGGCAGAAGCAGGCTCTTGCGGGCGAACTCGGCCATGTCGGGCGAGCGCTCAAACAGCACGACCTCAGCCCGATCGAGCCTGGACGCCACGGCCATTCCAGCCGCGCCTGCACCCGCACCAAGATCGGCGACCCTGATCGCTCGCTCGTCCGCCACAAGCGCTGCCAGCAGCATGGCATCCATGCCCGAACGATGCCCCCTGCCCTTCGGCTGGACGACATGGAAGGCGCCGCGATGGAAGGCATCTATCGTTTCGGAGGGGCTGCCGGCCATGGCGGATCTCAGGTCTTTGCCGGGCGCAGCTCGTCGCCGAGGCCGGCATCAATCAGGATGCGCCGCGCCTGATCGGCGCGCGCTTCTTCCACCAGAAAACGGCGCGGCAGCATGCCGAGCGAGCCCTCTAAAATGCTCATGGCCTGATCCGCAATGAAGCAATGAATTCCGGCATCCTTCATCAGACTCTCCGCAAATGAGAGGAGGACCGGGTCGTTGGTGCGGATCAGCTCGTGCATAAGCCTTAGAATTCCTGTCAAATTTATGCGACGAGACATTTCGCCTCTTGCCGCGTGTTTCGCCCCTTCTTATTGTGCTTTGCAGAAAATGAACAGGAGTCCGGATCGTTGGGCGTCGTGATACCGCTGGAAGAAAGCAAGAATAAACTGGCATCCATCAAGCCATTGGTGGATCTGACCAAGGCGGACATGGAACGCGTCAATCAGCTCATCCTGTCGAAGGCCGGCTCCGATGTGCAGATGATCCCCGAGGTTGCGGAGCATCTCATCTCCTCCGGCGGCAAGCGCCTGCGGCCGATGCTGACCATCGCTTCCGCCGCACTTTACAGCTATCAGGGCGACAATCACATCAAGCTTGCGACCTCGGTCGAATTCCTGCACACGGCCACGCTGCTGCATGACGATGTAGTCGATGAAAGCGACCTGCGCCGCGGCAGATCCACCGCCCGCATGATCTGGGGCAACCAGGCGAGCGTGCTGGTCGGCGACTTCCTGCTTGGTCAGGCTTTCCGCATGATGGTCGAGGTCGGCTCGCTCGAAGCGCTCGACGTCTTGTCGTCGGCCGCCTGCGTCATCGCCGAGGGCGAAGTGCTGCAACTCTCCGTTTCCAAGAACATGGAAACGACCGAGGACGATTATCTCTCGGTCATCCGCGCCAAGACTGCCGCGCTTTTTGCCGCTGCGGCCGAAGTCGGCCCGATCGTCGCCAATGCGGGCAAGGCGGAGCGCAATGCGCTGAAGTCCTACGGCACCAATCTCGGTCTCGCTTTCCAGCTCGTCGATGACGCGCTGGATTACGGCGGCAAGGCTGCCGATCTCGGCAAGAATGTCGGCGACGATTTCCGCGAAGGCAAGATCACGCTTCCCGTCATCCTCGCCTATCGCCGCGGCACCGAGAAGGAGCGCGCCTTCTGGCGCGATGCCATCGAAACCGGCAACAACAGCGACGAGAATCTCGAAAAGGCCCTGGGCTTGATCACGAAATACGGCGCGCTGGCCGACACAATTGCTCGTGCCATCCACTATGGCACCATCGCCCGCGACGCCCTGGCGCCATTGCCGGAAACGCCCTGGAAATCGGCACTTCTGGAAGTGATCGATTTCTGCATCGAACGCGTTAATTGATAGCGGCGGCCCGAATTTGTTGCAGCGCCGCTTCAAAAAAGCCATCCTGTTGTGAATCAGTTGACACGAATGCGTTATGCCGCCGGCGACTTCGCTGGCCGTCCCTCGATGAAAGGCTTTCTAATGCGGCAAAGACTTGCCATCCGTTTCCTCTCGGGCGTGGCCTTGGCGGCGGTCCTTTCGGTGTCCGCCCTGAGTGTCGCGCGGGCTGAGGACAAGCCGGCAAAGCCGGAGGTCAGCGCCCCCGTCGCCTTCGATCCGGATAGTGTCGATACTTTCGCAGGTGCTTTCCTGGCTGCCCGCACGGCCGATGTCGATCACGACTACGATACCGCCATCGCGCTTTACAAGAAGGCGCTGATGATCGACCCGGGCAATCCGGAAATTCGCCAACGGCTGATGATCTCGCTGCTTTTGAACGGCAATCTCGAAGAGGGCGTCAAATACGCCAACGAGCTGAAGAGCGACCCATCCGTCGAGCGCGTCACCACGATCGTGCGCGGCATGGATGCCATCCGCCGCCACGAATACCGGGCAGCGCAGGACATCCTGAAATATAACGGTCCGAACGATCTCGACCGGATGATGACCAACCTGCTTTCGGCCTGGGCCCGCGCCGGCGCCGGCCGCGGCAAGGAAGCGATCTCGATGGTCGACAAGATGAAGGGCCCTGACTGGTTCAACATCTTCAAGAACTATCATGCCGCCGCCATCGCCCTGACGATTGGCGATGTCAAATCGGCGCGCTCGCACCTGAACGACGCGGTCCTTGATAAGACCGGCGGCGCCACCGCTCCGGACACCTTCATGCGCGCCGTCATGGCGCTTGCACGCCTTGAAGCCAAGGCCGGTGACAAGCAGAAGGCCCTCGACGCGATTTCGGTCGGCGACAATCTCGTCAGCAACTACGCGCCGCTCAACGCGCTCCGCGCGAGCATCAGCAAGGGCGATACGCCCGACCAGCAGGTGACCAACGCCAGCGAAGGGGCAGCCGCAGTGCTCTTTAGCATCGGCGCGGCGCTGAACCGCGACGGCGCCGAAGATGTCGTCTCGCTCTATCTGCAGATCGCCAATTCGCTGGACCCGAAGGCTGCCGATACGCTGGTTCTGCTCGGCGGGCTGGCCGAAAAGCAGGAACAGACCGATCGCGCCATCGCCTTCTACAAGAAAGTGCCGGACAATTCGCCTATGGCCCGCATCTCCGAGCTTCAGCTCGGCCTTGCGCTCGCTCAATCCGGCAAGATCGACGATGCGCGCAAGCATCTGAAGGCGCTGATCGATTCCGATCCCAATGATGTCCGCAGCTATCTCGCCTATGGCAGCGTCCTTTCCGATGCCAAGGACTTCCAGGCCATGGCCGAGAACTACGACAAGGCCGTGCAGATCATCGGCCCCGTGCCGAAGCGCAGCGACTGGGCCGTGTTCTTCCAGCGCGGTATCGCTTATGAGCGGCTGAAGAAATGGCCGGAAGCCGAGCCGAACTTCAAGAAGGCCCTCGAGCTCAATCCTGATCAGCCGCAGGTGCTCAACTATCTCGGCTATTCCTGGGTCGACATGAACATGAACCTCGACCAGGGTCTCGACATGATCCGCAAGGCCGTCGAACTGAAGCCGGATGACGGCTACATCGTCGATTCGCTCGGCTGGGCCTATTTCCGCCTCAACCGCTTCGACGATGCGGTGAACGAGTTGGAGCGGGCAGCACAACTCAAGGCCGGCGATCCCACGATCAACGATCATCTCGGCGATGCCTATTGGCGCGTCAACCGCAAGCTGGAAGCCGTCTACCAGTGGAATCGGGCACTGGCTTCGAAGCCGGAAGAGGCCGAAATTCCGAAGATCAAGGAAAAGATCGAGAAGGGCCTGCCTGCGCTCGACGCCGACTCGAAGACGGTCGACAAGACCAAGCAGCCCGATCCGGCACCGGCTCCCTCGCCTGATTCGAAAGCGCCGGCTCCGGTCGACAAGAAGTCCTAAGACTTGTCATGAACGCGGTCTTGGCAACGGGCGAATTCGACCTCACGGAGGAAGCGCCCGCGAAGATCAACCTTGCGCTGCATGTCACCGGTCGCCGCGCCGACGGCTATCATCTGCTCGACATGCTGGTGAGCTTTAGCCGCCATGGCGATCGCCTCGGTTTTCGCGCGAGCGAGCATGACCAATTCAGTCTTTCCGGACGCTTCGGCCCGCTTCTTTCCGCCGATGCCGAGGCGGGCGGCAATCTCGTGCTCAAGGCGCGCGATTTGCTGCGCCAGGCGGCGCATGCAGCGGGTTTCGATGCGCCTGCTGTCCATATCCATCTGGAAAAAAACTTGCCGATCGCCTCGGGCATCGGCGGCGGCTCGGCGGATGCTGCCGCGACGCTGCGCGGGCTGATGCGGCTATGGCGCCTCGTCTTGCCGGAAGAAAAGATCAGCGCCATCGCCTTGAAGCTTGGCGCCGATGTGCCGATGTGCCTTGCCAGTAAGCCGCTGGTGGCGCGCGGGATCGGCGAGGCGATCGAGTTGCTGCCGGCATTTCCCGCCTTTCCCATTATCCTCGGCAATCCGCTCGTCGGCGTCTCCACGCCAGAGGTCTTCCGCCAGCTGGCCCGCAAGGATAATCCGCCATTGCTGTTTCCGTCGCAGATGCCGCAGGGACATGGCGAATGGATCGACACGATCCGAAATCTACGCAACGACCTCGAACCATCGGCCCGCTCGATCTGCGGCGATATTTCGGTGCTTTCCGGCCTGATCGAAAACCAGTCCGCGATCGTAACGCGCATGTCCGGCTCCGGCGCGACGTGTTTCGGCATCTTCGCTGATATTGAACAGGCGAAGGAAGCGGCCGCTTCGCTTCGCAGACAAAAGCCGGACTGGTATTTCCAGGTGACGGAGACGATTGCGGGAGACGCATGATGGCAGGTTCAGTCAGCGAAAGACCCTTCATTCCCGTCGGCATCGCCGTGCTGACCGTTTCCGACACGCGCACGCTCGCCGACGACAAATCCGGCGACACGCTGGTTGCACGCATCACGGACGCCGGCCACAGGCTTGCTGCTCGCGCCATCGTTCCCGACGACAAGGAGCGCATCCGCGCACAGGTGGAAGCCTGGACGAAGAACGATGCGATCGACGTCGTGATCACCACGGGCGGCACGGGCTTCACCGGCCGCGATGTCACGCCCGAGGCGCTGGAGTCCCTGTTCGAAAAACGCATGGACGGCTTTTCCGAGGTTTTTCATCGCATCTCCTACGACAAGATCGGCACGGCGACGATCCAGTCGCGGGCAACCGGCGGTGTCGCCAACGCCACCTTCATCTTCGTGCTGCCCGGCTCCCCCGGCGCCTGCAAGGATGCCTGGGACGGCATACTCAAGGCTCAGCTCGACTACCGCCACATGCCCTGCAATTTTGTGGAGATCATGCCGCGTCTCGACGAACATCTGAAGCGCGGCGCCGGCTCCAAGTAAGCTCTGCTGGTTCGCAACGCTTCGCCGGGACGCTATGCTTTCTGCCCAGGCAAAACAGGAATTGATTCCCAGCTCTCGCCGCTGAGGATGATGCAGCTGCGGCCGGAGGCGTCGCTCAGCATCAGCGTCCAGTTGCCGCTATCGGCAGCATAGATTTCAACGATCGTGTTGGGATCCAGCTTGCCGACGGCCGAAAGCCTTTCGGAGAGGTGGTCTCTGAGGAAGACGACGATATCGACGCGCTTGGCGCAGGCGAGTATCGCCTGGGAAGCGGCTACGCCGGGATAAAGGATTGCTGCTGCCACAAGGGCCATTGCCGCGAGGCGTGTTAGCATCGTGCGTTTCATGACGCACCTCCTTTCGCCGATTTCCCGGCGGGCAAGGAGTATTCTGCTGACCTATTCCGCCGCATATCGGCATTTCATGGTCGGCCGCCCGACGCGACACGCGAGAGGTGCCGCCACAAAAGAATTATCGCAGCTATTTGCAGCTTTTCAAATGAAATCTCGGATTGGGCAATGCGCTCTATCGCGCTGCGCGCGCTACCCAGGAGGGAATGAGCTCGCTTGAAAGTCGCCGCCCCTTCTGGCCCTTGGCGAATTCGGTCAGCCGCATGCCTGTTCTGGCAACGGAAATCGCGTGATGTTTAGAAAGCAGCAGGCCCAGCTCCAGCGGCGAAGTGGCGCGGCCAATTCTCTGCAGAAATGGCCGCCGATAGCCCCGCGAAGCGGTAAAACGGGCCGGAACCCTGTTTAGAGAGACATATTCGGCGATCTCATCGATCCAGCCCGCCTGCGGCCGCGCGCCCGGCTCGACAAGCAGCAGCCATTCGCCGCGCACCGAACGCAATATGTCCTTGATATCCCACTGCGAATAAAAGCGGCAGCCGGCTGCATCCGCAACCTGTGGTGTGCCGTCGCTGCTGTCGTGATCGAGCACGACCACATCGCTGACCAGCCCCTCAACCGCGCCCGCCACCAATACCGCCAATGTCTGCGCCAGCTCGGGTTCGTGATCCTGGCATTCGATGATTACCGTCAACATTGCCCATTTATAGAGCGGCGCACAATTTATTGCCAGCGCTTAAGCCGCAACCTCGGTTGTTTGAGCAAGGGTTTATGCATGGATGTGACCGGCTCCCCATAAGGTCGGGGAGATATTGCACGACTGCCGTGCGTGTTCGATATTTTTTGTTCTTGCAATGTTCTCATTTGTTGGATAGGAATTTAATCATCTTAGAAGCGGCCTGCTATGGCATGAACCGCGCTGGAGCTACCGATGAACGAGCAGTCCCTCGCAGGGCAGGCCGCTTTCGCGCCTTCCAATACGGCAGACGTTGCCAATGCTTTGATCGCCGATGCCGGTCTCAGGGTCGACGCCGAACGCCGGCGCGGGCGCGGTGCCGGATTGAATCCGAGCGGCCGGTTCGAACCGCAGCAGCGCGAGGCCTTCGACGACGGCTGGCAAAGCTGGGAGGAGCTCCCGCCCTTCAAGACCGAGGTGCAGGTAGAAAAGCCGCGCACCGCGATCACCCGCAACGAATCGCCCGATATTCCCTTCGATCGCTCCATCAATCCGTATCGCGGCTGTGAACATGGCTGCATCTACTGTTTCGCGCGGCCGACCCATGCCTATATGGGCCTATCGGCGGGTCTGGATTTCGAATCGAAGCTGTTTGCCAAGCCGGATGCGGCAAAGCTGCTTGAACGCGAGCTGGCAAGGCCCGGCTACAAGCCGCGTGTCATCGCCATCGGCACCAATACCGATCCCTATCAGCCGATCGAGAAGGAATGGCGGATCATGCGCCAGATCCTCGAAGTGCTGAACAGGGCGAACCATCCCGTTGCCATCGTCACGAAATCGGCGCTGGTCATGCGCGATATCGACATTCTCAGGGACATGGCCGCCAAGAACCTGGTGCGAGTGGCCTTGTCGGTGACGACGCTCGACCGCAAGCTGGCACGCGCCATGGAGCCGCGGGCCGCAACGCCGCCGCGGCGGCTGGAGGCAATCCAGGCCTTGAACGAGGCCGGCATTCGCACCTCGATCATGGTGGCGCCGATCATTCCGGCTCTCAACGACCACGAGATCGAGCGTATCCTCGATGCCGGCAAGGCCGCCGGCGCGCAGGAGGCAAGCTATGTGATCCTGCGGCTGCCGCTCGAGGTCAGCCCGCTGTTTCGCGACTGGCTGCTGCAGCACTATCCCGACCGCTATCGCCACGTCATGGCGCTGAT
The DNA here is from genome assembly GCF_000359745.1 of Rhizobium freirei PRF 81. Taxonomy (GTDB): domain Bacteria; phylum Pseudomonadota; class Alphaproteobacteria; order Rhizobiales; family Rhizobiaceae; genus Rhizobium; species Rhizobium freirei. Next base: position 159,736 of record NZ_AQHN01000011.1, on the reverse strand, counting down.
CCGCTCGATGCGAGGCGGCAAGGATTACGACGCCGAATTCGGCAAACGCATGAAGGGCGCCGGTCCCTATGCCTGGCAGATCAGCCGGCGCTTCGAAATGGCGACGCGGCGGCTTGAGCTTATCCGGCGCAACATCGCATTGCGCGACGACATCTTCGTGCCGCCGGACGGCAGCGGCGTCCAGCTGTCGCTGCTCTGACCTTTCTATTCTGGCCTTCCTCGCGGGTTTTCCCTGTACCCGCCGGAAAAGCCCCCTGGTTCGCCGCTCTGATCCACCGGGGGCTTGCAGGAGATCGGGTGGTGTGCGAGCTTCGCCGCATGCCACGCCGCACATCACCCGATTCTCCCATGCTCTTCGACGAGGGGCCGATCGTTCCGACCTTCGAGCTGGAGCTGATCGCCCGACGCGCTGGTCATTGGCCGGTTGCCGGCGCCGACGAGGCTGGCCGCGGGCCGCTCGCAGGGCCAGTCGTGGCAGCGGCGGTTATTCTCGATCCCGACCGTATTCCGCAGGGATTGAACGATTCGAAGCAGCTGACCGCCGCCAAGCGAGAGGCGCTGTTTGCCGAAATCCTCGCAACGGCGACGGTTTCCATCGCCTCCTCAAGCGCTACCAGCATCGATAGGACTGACATCCGCAAGGCAAGCCTCGATGCGATGCGCCGTGCTATTTGCGGCCTGGCGACGCCGGCAAGCTATGTGCTGACCGATGGCCTCGATGTGCCCTCGGGTCTCGCCTGCCCCGGAAAGGCCGTGGTAAAGGGCGATGCGCGCTCCTTTTCGATCGCCGCAGCCTCGATCGTTGCCAAGGTCACGCGTGACCGGATGATGGCGCGCGCGGGCATTGTGTTTCCCGCCTATGGCTTTGCCGCCCATGCAGGATACGGCACGGCGCAACACCGCGCGGGCATCGAACAGCATGGCCCGTGCTCTCTGCACCGCATGAGCTTTCGGCCTCTGAAGAAGGAAGCTGTCTAAGGCAGCGCCTCATTCGCAGAGCCCAGCAATGATCTCTGACGACCATTTCGATACATAGGCGATGTCGAGACGGTAGATGCGATCGTGCCCATCCTGCAAGTTACGGCGGTATCTCTCGACGCCGCGGGCCGCCTCCTGCTCCATGAAGGTCAGCAATGCTTGCAGTCGCGCAATAATAGTGCTCGGTATCAGGGCGCGTTCGGCGAGGGGCAAGCCGTAGGCATCCACAAAGACGCGGGCGCGCCGGATTTGATCACTCAGCCCGCTCAGACCCGCCACACGGATCTCCGAAGACAATGGTGCCCAGCGATAGATGGCATAGGCCAGATCCCAGCATCGTGAGCCGGGATGAGCCGTCTCGAAATCGATGATGCCCGTCACCTCGCCATCGTTCAAAACGACGTTGTAGGGGGCGAAATCCCCGTGGCAGATGACCTCCTCTCCCGACGCGCGGGTTGGCAACTGCCATATGCCATCCGCTGCGAGTTCACGGAGAAATAGCGTAGTACAATCATGATAGCGCCGAAGGAGTGACGCTGCGGATCGCAACGCCCGTTCGGAGCGCATCACTTCATCGCCGTCGAGGTCGCCGGTCGTCCCGGGCAGATAGGCTACCCTCTCCCAGCCCGCATCAACCCCCAAAGGTAGCGGCGCGGCAGCAAATCCATGTCGCCGCAGAGCGTCCAACAAGGCATGAATGCTCGCTGTCCATGGGCGAACCGGTCGAAAGACAATGTCGCCCTCGCGAAATGGTCCCTGATCGTTCGATGCGTGCATCTGCTGCCCCCCGAGCCCCATGACGGGATCTAGGCGCGCGAACCTCTTTCGTCAAACACCAAAAAAGCAGCAATTAAACAAAAAACCCCGCCGAGGCGGGGCTTTCAAAGCATGATTTCTCACACGCTTAGTTCAGGCGGGTCTTCACTTCGTTGACTGCGTCGTTGAAGAGACCGGATTGAACGTTTCCGTCGGCCTTTTTCGCGAGCACGGTTTCAGCAGCGGCGATCGCCAAATCGACGGCGGCGGACCGAACCGCCTTCATCGCATCGGCTTCTGCCTGCTTGATCTTCTGCTCGGACAGAGCCGTACGGTTGGCGACGAATTCCTCCGTCTTCTTGCGGGCTTCCGTCGTCAGCATCTCGGCTTCGCGCTCGGCAGCGGCAACGATATTTGCTGCCTCAGCCTCGGCTTCCTTACGCTTGCGCTGATATTCGGCCAGCAGGTGCTGGGCTTCTTCGCGCAGGCGCTTTGCTTCTGCCAGTTCGTTGCGGATCTGGTCGGCGCGGTCGTCCAGCGACTTTGCCATCATGCCCGGAACCTTCAGATAGACGATCAGGCCGAGGAAGATGATGAGAGCGACAAAAGCGAAGAAAGTTTCGTCAAGACCGAATGTCATGGATCAACCCTCCTGCTTTGCGGATACTGCAGCGACGGCCGATGCGACATCGGCCTTGCCGGCGACGTTGCCAACGAGCTGCTCGACGACGGCAGAAGCCGTCTCTTCCGCAATCGCGCCGACATCGCCAAAGGCCTTCGCCTTGATCTCGGCGATGCGAGCCTCAGCGGCCTTGAGCTTTTCGGAAAGGCTTGCTTCGATCGTCTTGCGATCTTCCTCAGCCTTTGCCTTGGCGGCATCGCGGGCGGTCGCGCCGATAGAATTTGCCTTGGTGCGCGCAGCAGCCAATTCGCTTTCGTAGGTCGCTACGGCAGCGTCGGCCTCGGCCTTCAGACGCGAGGCTTCCTCTATATCCTGGGCGATACGGTCATGCCGGCTCTCCAGAATATTGCCAACGCGCGGAATGACGATCTTCTGCATGGCCACGTAGAAGATAACGAAGGTGATCACCAGCCAAAGCAGCTGTGACGGATACGTCGTATGGTCGAACGGCGGGAAAACGCCGGCGTGATGGCCTTCATTCGGCGCACCCGTTGCCGTGTGCACCGCACCGGCGGCCGGCGGTGCTTCGTCAGCATATGCCGGGGTCACAAACATGCTCACCTCCAGGTGGTCTGCAAATACAAAGAATCACGGCTCGCTGCCCGCGAACCGTGATCTATGACGCCGCTGATATCAGACGGCGAAGAGCAGGAGGAGAGCGATGAGCAGCGAGAAGATGCCCAGAGCTTCCGTAACGGCGAAGCCGAATACCAGACGGCCGAACTGGCTGTCAGCGGCAGACGGATTGCGCAGTGCGCCGGACAGGTAGCTGCCGAAGATATTGCCGAGGCCGAGAGCCGTGCCGGCCATACCAAAGCAAGCCAAACCTGCGCCGATGAACTTTGCTGCTTCCGCGTCCATGTTGAACTCCTTTGAAATGGTTGTGCGGTGAATGACTGACGCCCTTAGACGCCAATGTCTTTATCCTTAGTGGCCACCCGGGTGAACTGCGTCGTTGAGGTACATGCAAGTCAGTACCGCGAAGACGTAGGCCTGGAGGAAGGCGACAAGGAACTCGAGACCGGTTAGGGCGACGGTCATGATGAGGGGAAGGATTGCACCACCGATGCCGAGCGCGCCGAGGGCTCCAAGCGAGGCGACGAAGCCTGCGAACACCTTCAGCGTGATATGACCAGCCAGCATGTTGGCGAAAAGACGAACGGAGAGCGAAATCGGCCGGGACAGGAAGGAGATGATTTCGATCACCACCACCAGCGGCAGGAGAATGCCCGGAACACCATGCGGCACGAACAACTTGAGGAAGCCAAAGCCGTGCTTGATGAAGCCGTAGAGAATGACCGTCAGGATAACCAGCAGCGCCAGCGCGAAGGTGACGATGATCTGGCTGGTGACGGTATAGAAATAGGGAACCATGCCGAGCAGGTTTGCCGTCAGCACGAACATGAAAAGCGAGAAAACCAGCGGGAAGAACTTCATGCCCTTCGTCCCCGCCCCTTCCTTCAGCATCGAGGCGATGAACTCATAGGCCATTTCCGCAACGGACTGAGCGCGGCTCGGGATAACGCTGCGCGCAGCGCTGGCATAATAGAGAAAGCCGGCAGAGATCACTGCGGAGGCAACCATGAACAGGGAAGCATTGGTGAACGAAAAATCAATTCCGCCGATATCGATCGGGATAATCTTGAAGATCAGGAACTGATGGGTAGGTCCGTTTGCCACCGCTTGTTCTCTTTCATTTTTCCGCTCGAGCGAGCGGATGCCTCTCACCTGGAAACAGCGCCGCAGCGTTGCTCCCGCTCATTTCTTGTCCGGCCGACGCTCTTCGAGCACTGGTGTCGCCACCTTGCCTGCGGAGCGCAGCACATTCAGTACACCGGCACAGAATCCGAGAAGCAGCAAGATAATCATGCCCCACGGCGCCGTGCCGACAAAACGGTCTAAAACGTAGCCCAGAACGGCACCCACGATGATGGCGGCAATGAATTCACTGGAAAGCTTCATCGCCTGAGCGTAGCCTTTACGGCCTTCCTCGACGCGAACCTCCCTGCCTTCATCCTCTCTCATCGCAGAGCGCTTGCTTGCCAATTCGGCATCCAACTGCGCTCGACGCTGTTCCAGACCCTCGTCGCGGTCATCCGTCATGATGATGCCCTCCCTTTCCGTCGCGCGCTATCCCAATCCCCGGTCAACGCGCAAACGAACAGCAGGTTTCGCCACCTTTCGGCCCGTTTTGAAGTCGCGCGCAACATAGTTTTAGGAAAAAGCATAGTCAAGGCGTAGACAGCATCTGTCCAGCCATAAATTAGCCCAATTAAATCATGACCTTAAACTGAAAGGACCGTCATTAGCGAAAACTGAGCCGAAGAATCCTCTTCAGCCCAGGCTTTGCTGCGGCTTTTTCGCCAGCCATGCGAACGCTCAATGGGCGGCAATTCGCAGCTCCGGCCGCCTCAGCTCCAGCCGCCGCCATAGGTCCGATAGAAGATGTGCATGCCTATGCGGCCGACCTTTACCATTTCGGCTGCCCATTTCGGCCTGACGTAGACGGCATGATAATGGGTGGCGGATCCAACTTCGGGCAACCAGATCTTGCCGGCGGTGACCGCCATGGCAACCTGGCGGGCGATATGCCAGTGCTCCGGCGAATTGACCCGCTTCTTGATGTTGTCGCAGGCAAACGAGAACTGGCAGGCATTGTGCCAATCCTCATTCTGATAGACAACGCCGCAGATGGTCTTGGGATAGGCCGGGTTGCGGACGCGATTGAGAATGACCTGGGCGACGGCTGCCTGTCCCTTCACCGCTTCCCCGCGCGCCTCAAAATAGATGCCTGTCGCAAGACATTGCTGTTCGTCCGAGGAGAACACCGAGGGCGGCAGGACATTGGCGGCCCAGGAATGATCCTTCGGTCCGATCTGCGGCACGAAACGACCCTGGCCATCCTGATCCTTGGCAAGGATGGAATCAAAGGGAGAGGTGCGGGCATAATCCGGCGCCGGCGACGCATAGGCGGCCGCGAGAATATCGGCATTCTGATTGGTGACCAGATTGGCCAGGTAGGTCGGCACGCTGTCATCCGGCTTCGGCGGCTGCTTCTTGTAGAAGGCAGTAGCGATCTGGATTTCCTTGCCGCCGAGCTTCGGTTTCAGGAAAGCGGTGCGCCCGCCGGTCTCGGACGCGGGACGGAGCAGCATGCTGTCACGCTGCAGCACGGAGCCGGCGGAAAAATCCTTCGGCGGCTGCATCGGCGCGACGGCAACCACCCGGCCCTTCTTTGCCTGACGGTTGATGCGCTCCTCGTCCGGCCTGGGGTCGCTGCCCTTCCGCTCGGACTGGAAAGCGACGCGGCTTCCATCCGGCAGTGTGAGGCCGCCATCGCCGATGGCTGCGGCCGCACTTGCATCACCAAAGGCGAGTTCCGCCTGATGGGTGGAACCGGCCGGTGAATTGGTCATCACCATGCGCCAGTTGGCCCCTTCCCTGTCTATGCCCGCAAGCAAACCGGCAAGATCGCCGTAGGCGGCCGGAGATGGAAAGATCAGCCAGGCGCAAAGCCCGAAAACGGCTGGAGATATCCAATTCTCGGGCAGGAACCGCAATTTTCGGCTGACATAACGCGAACGAGACAACACCGGACTCCAAACGGCACTCGAAACCAGGAGCCGGAATAATCTCCCATTAACCTTGATGGATGGTTAATTCGGGCAGGGATGTGTCACGAACGTGGCGGGCGTAAACCAGGAAAAGGCCCGGCGGATGTCCGCCAGGCCTTTCAGCAAGCAACGATAGCGTCCGTATCAGATGATGACGTGCGAGCCCAGTTCCACCACGCGGTTGGCCGGCAGGCGGAAGTAGTCGGAGGGATCGGTCGCGGCATTGGCGAGCGCGATGTAGAGCCGGTCCTGCCAATGCGGCATGCCCGATTTCGCATCCGGCACCAGCTTGCGGCGGCCCAGATAGAAAGAGGTCGACATGATGTCGAACTTCAGGCCCGTCTTGCGTAGCATTGCCAACGCCTGCGAGACGTTCTGCGATTCCATGAAGCCGAAGCGCAGCTCGACGCGCGAGAACCGTTCGGAAACCTTTTCGACCGAATAACGATCTTCTTGGGCGACGCGCGGCTTGTTGGTGGTGCGGATCGTCAGGATGACGTTCTTGTCGTGCAGAACGTGGTTGTGCTTCAGATTGTGCAGCAGCGCGGCCGGCGCCGATTCCGGATCGCTGGTCAGGAAGATCGCCGTACCCGGCACATATGCCGGCGAGTGATCACTCTTGCGCTCGATCGAGCTGACGAAGGACGACAGCGGGATGTCGGTGTGGCGCGTCTTTTCCATCAGGATCGAGGTGCCGCGGCGCCAGGTCCACATGATGACGGTAAAGGCCGTTGCGATCGTCACCGGAACGTAGCCGCCGTCGTGGATCTTCAGCAGGTTGGCGCCGAGGAAGACGAATTCCAGCAATACCAGCGGCGTCAGCACGGCGGCAGCCATCGGCAGCGACCAGTTCCAGCGAACCCGGACGAATTCGAAGGCCATGATCGAGGTGACGACCATCGCGCCGGTGACCGAAATGCCATAAGCCGTCGCCAGCGCATCCGACGTCTTGAAGCTCAGCACCAGGAAGATGACGCCGAAGAACAGGACGGTGTTGACCGACGGCAGGAAGATCTGGCCGGTATTGGTCTCGGAGGTAAACAGGATTTCCATGCGCGGCAGGAAGCCGAGATGGATGGCCTGCCGCGTGAGCGAGAAAGCACCCGTGATGACCGCCTGGCTGGCGATGATCGTCGCGAGCGTGGCGAGAATGACCACCGGCAGGATCGCCCAATGCGGATACATCAGGAAGAACGGATCGGACATGGCTTCGGGCTGGCGCAGCACCAGGGCGCCTTGGCCGAAATAGTTCAGGGTCAGCGACGGGAACACCAGCACGAACCAGGCCCACTGGATCGGGCGGCGGCCGAAATGACCGAGGTCGGCATAAAGCGCTTCCGCACCCGTCACGGTCAGGAACACCGCGCCCAGCACCACGATGCCGAGAAAGCCCTCGCGCAGAAGAAAGCTGATCGCGTACCAGGGATTGAGCGCTGCCAGAATGCTGTAGTCATCGGAAATGTGCATGATGCCGGCAAGGCCCATGACGATGAACCAGAGAGCCGTGATCGGGCCGAAGAAGCGGGCGACCGCGCCGGTGCCGTGCGACTGGATCGCGAAAAGCAGCGCCATGATCGCGACCGATATCGGCACGATATAGTCCGACAGCTGCGGCGTGACGAGTTTTAGACCTTCGACCGCCGAAAGAACCGAAAGCGCCGGCGTGATCATGGCGTCGCCGAGGAACAGCGCCGCGCCCAACAGGCCCAACAGCATCAGAATGGCGGTATGGCCATTCGCCGTCTTCATCAGGAGGGCCAGCAGCGACAGCGTGCCGCCTTCGCCGTCATTGTCTGCACGGAGCAGAAAAAGGACATATTTGATCGTGACGATGATGGTCAGCGTCCAGAACATCAGCGAGATGACGCTGATGACTTCGCCGCGGGTCAGCCCGTCGGCGGCCACCGGCTTCAGCGCTTCGCGAAAGGCATAGAGGGGGCTTGTGCCGATATCGCCATACACTACACCGATCGAACCGAGGGCCAGGTAGGCAAGCTTACGAGCGTTCATCGTCCCGTCGGGAGAATGATTGGTTTCGTTAGACATTCAGGATCACTAGACTCTCAGAGCCAGCCTTTCCAGCGAAAAAAGAAAAACGGGACGATGGCGGATACGACCATCAGCGTCAACGAAGCCGGGTAGCCGTAGGCGAAGTGCAGTTCGGGCATACGCTCGAAATTCATGCCATAAACGGACGCCACGAGCGTTGGCGGCAGAAACACCACGGATGCGATCGAGAAGATCTTGATGATGGCGTTCTGCTCGATATTGATCAGTCCGAGCGATGCATCCAGCAGGAAAGTGATGTTGCCTGCGACGAAAGAGGCATGCTCCGACAGAGACTGAACATCCCGCGACACATTGCGGCAGAGTTCTCTGGCTTCAGAGTCCTGCTGCATTGCGGGGATGGTAGAAAGGAAGGTCAGCAGCCGGGACAGGGAACTCAGGCTGTCACGTACTTTGCTGATCGTACGGTGATAGCTAGCGATGTCCTTGAGCTTTTCTTCCAGATAATTCGACGGGCGGCGGATCTTCTTCAAGCGATCGCCGAAGACGTGCACCGACAATATATCGATACCGGCCGCTGCCTGTTCAAGCACCTCGGCCGTACGGTCGACGATCGTTTCCAAAAGCTTGGCAAGGAGCGCCACGCCCGTGCGCCGCTCCTGCGGAATTCGCTGCAGCGCCGCGATGAACAATGCGAAGGATTTCGGCCGTGCGTAGCGAATGGTGACCAGCCGGTCTCCCGTCAAAATGAAAGCGACATCGGTCAGCATCGGCAGATTGGTGTCGGCCTTCCACAGCAGCGATCCGGTCAGGAAAACCGAGCTGTTCTCGATATAGAGGCGGCTCGACGGCTCAATATCCTTCATGTCTTCGCGCGTCGGCACTTCGAGCCCAAGCAGGCGCTCGATGTTGGCTTCCTCCTCTCGCGAGGGCTCGACCATGTCGATCCAGACGGCATTGTCGGGCAACCGGGCCGCGACCGAGAGATCGGGAAGCTCAAGCGGCCTGGAATCTGAGCAATAGGCAGTAATCAACTGCGTGCTCCTGCAGCGGAGACGGAGCTACGTTCAAAGCGCGTTGCGCACGCCTGCCGCGATCCCAACAATGGCCAACGAAAAAAGCTCATAAAACCCCGGTCTTATCCCGCCGGGCCGGCCGGGAATCCCTGTCCACGTTCCACTGCGCTGCTATACCAATCCGCCGTCCGCCTTGGCGAAGCCGCCTGACCGGACGAAACGGAACCACCATTCGGCGGAGGGCAATCATCGGAAATAACCGACCATCTCCACGCCGGCGGCGCATATGCAGCAAAGCTCGCAAAGAATCAAGTCACAACCCCTTCACTGTGCGCTTTCACCGCAGATTTCAGAAATCGGCGAAGTCATAGCACAGGATACAGGCAAGACAATCCGTCGCTATACAGAAAGCAGACAAGGTGCTGTGAATTATTCAAACACGATCGAGGGGGCAGAACGCAGCGGCGTGTCGGCTATTTGCTTCCAGACCTTGGCGGCAATCTCGCGATAGATTCCGGCGACCACGCCGTTCGGTTCGGCTGCGACCAGCGGCGTTCCGGCATCCGAGCTCTCGCGAATGCCCATGGTCAACGGCACTTCGCCGAGGAAGGGAACGCCGAGCCGCTCGGCCTCCTTGCGCGCACCGCCATGGCCGAAAATATCGTAGCGGGCGCCGGTGTCCGGAGCGATGAAATAGCTCATGTTCTCGACGATGCCGAGGACGGGAACCTCGACCTTGCGGAACATGTTCAGGCCCTTGCGCGCATCGATGAGCGCAAGATCCTGCGGCGTCGAAACGATGACTGCGCCCGCAAGCGGCACCTGCTGCGCCATGGTGAGCTGCACGTCGCCGGTGCCGGGCGGCATGTCGACGACGAGCACGTCAAGCTCGCCCCAGGCGACTTCACGCAACATCTGCAGCAGCGCTGATTGCACCATCGGCCCGCGCCAGATCATCGCGGTTTCCTCTTCGACGAGGAAGCCCATCGACATGACCTTCAAGCCGTAGTTCTGCATGGGGTTGATGATGCGGCCATCGATCTGGGTCGGGCGCCCTGAGATCTTGAGCAGGCGCGGCATCGACGGACCGTAGATGTCTGCGTCGAGAATACCGACGCGCAGGCCATTGGCCGCCAGGCCGAGCGCAAGATTGACCGCCGTCGTCGACTTGCCGACACCGCCCTTGCCCGAAGCGACGGCGATGATGGCGCCGACGCCAGGAACGCCGATCTTGGCGGCGCGCGGCTGTTGCGGCTGGCCGTGCGGATGAGCATGAGCATGGGGAGCGGCCTGTTGCGGGGGAGCCGGACGCGGTGCCGGGCTGCCGGCTTTCCTGTCGGCAGTCAGAGCAACCATGGCGCCTTTGACACCGGGCATGTCCTTGACGACACGCTCGGCTGCGAGCCGCATCGGTTCGAGATCCTTGGCCCGCTCGGCAGGAACGGTAATGGAAAAATACACCTTGCCGTCCGAGATGAAGACATCCGACACCATGCCGAGCTCGACAATATTGTGCTCTAGGTCCGGGCCGCGAACCGTCTTCAACGTTTCCAGCACCTGTTCCTTGGTGATGTCTGCCATGCCATCCTCACTGCGCGCGCTGCATCGAGAGCCCGGCATCGGCCGCGATCTCTCTCAATCCCTATGGCTTAGATAGTGGAGTGGCAGGACTTCGCCAAACGAAATTCGGCACCGACGTAAAAAAGGCGTCTTGGTTGCGGCCGGCAGGTCCGCCGGGTCTATGACCCTACCAGCCGCAACACTCTCCCAAACGGGAAGGACGTTTTCGCGGGCGGACATAGGGCAGGCAGCCGAGAGGAATAAGGCAAGAATGCGAAAATCGCCCAATGAACGTCACTGATCTCGGCCAGCGTGCCAAATAGGCAACAACCGCCGCCGATGCTTTTCGCCGAAAAGAGCTTCGGCAAGGGTATCGGCGGCGGTCATTTGATCCGCGCACGTTGTTCGGCGCTGTTATCAAAGTCCCCTCTGGACTTCCGCAATTTAACAAGCAGGAAGCGTGCCACTTTTCAAAAGGCAGCGAAATGTAACGTATTCCAAGCATCTGGCGGCAGTCGACCCAATCGACCGCTCAGCCGCAGAGCGGCGCTTCTGCATATTTTGTGCGCAACGTGCAAGATTCGAGCAGCCTTCTGCTCGAATCTCGATCACCGAGCCGCGCTGGCAAAAGGAGCGCGTCTCCAGGCGGACCGTGACATTAACGAGATTGCCGAGTGGAACGACCGCTACTTGATCAGCCCCACCCGCAAGGCCTTGGCGACGGCTTGCGTGCGGTTAACAGTGTCGAGTTTCTTGGTTGCCCGATTCAGGTAGTGATTGACGGTGTGTTCCGAGAGCGCCAGGATTTCGGCGATCTCGGCACTGGTCTTGCCCGCCGCCGTCCAGTTCAGGCAATCGATCTCGCGGTCCGTGAGCGCATCGACGACGCGCACATCCATGCTGCGGATTTCCGCAAGCCGGTCAAAGACGTGGATCGCAATGTAGCACAGATCCTTGATCTCTTCCGGCGAAAAGGGCTCGCGATCGCCAGCCAGGGTTACCGCGCCGCGAATGCCGGAAGCATCATGGGTGGGCAGGCAGAGGAAACGCGTCATGCGAAATTTTTCGAACAAAGCGACGACGAGTTGGGATCTGCTTTCGTCGCGGTTCGAGGCCGGCGCGACGTCATGGACAAAGGGCAGCGTCGTGCGGCGCAGACGTTGCAGCACGGGGCTGGTTGGCAGCAATCCCTCCTGATCGTAGGCCGAGAGAAGCTCTGCCGGCCAATTGTTGATCACCGAATTGCTCTGCAATTCGAAGGAGGTGATCGGCGGCAAATTGGTGACCATGAAGGCCCGGCAACGATAGGCTTCGGTCAACCCCTTCATGAAACGAAACACATCAAACTGTGTCTTCAGCCTGCCAATTTCCTCAATAAAATCTTCGCCTCGAGGAGACGCTCCCGCCTGCATCAATGCTGTCATTTTTAGTCTTCTTTATGTAAAAGAGGAAAAACAGGGAATTTCTGTCGGCTTTTCTCTCGACGCCATCGTACCGGCGCCGCATAACCAGCGTTTATGCAAATATAAGATTTACAGGATTCCGACCGCTTCAATGGTCATTACTATGATGTCCGCCCACCATTCCGCCAAATCCTTTGTGATCTCGGCAATCGTGCGAGGATAATGGCAGTTCTTACGCACATCTCAATAATCAAATTTAAGTTAAATACGCAATTTTGCCAGGGTTCGGCGCGAACTGAGATAAATCGTCGAATTTCGCGCGATGGCTGCGGCAAACGGGCACAGGGCTATCGCTTCGGACCCATCCGATTGCGCATGTCGGTCATGATCGAATCGGCTGCTGCCAATACCAAAGGTGCCCATTCCTGCAGCTTCCCCGATGTGACGCGATAGGCAGGGCCGGTTACCGAGACACCGGCCAGCATGTGATCGCCATCGGAGCGGATCGGCGCGGCAACGCAGCATATGCCGCTCTCGTGCTCCTCCCGATCGAATGCATAGCCCCGCGCCCTGATGTCGAGTATATCCGCAAGCAATTCGGCGGCGCTCCGCAGCGTGTGCTCGGTATAGGGGCGAAATTCGAAGCCGGCGATCCGCTCGGCAAGTTCGGCATCATCGAGCGCGGAAAGGGCCGCCTTGCCGACACCCGTACAATAGGCAGGAGAGGCGTTGCCGATCTGGGAGTACATGCGCACGGACTGCCGCCCCTCGACCTTGTCGAGATAGATGACTTCCGAGCCCCGCAGGACGCCGAGATGCACGGTTTCGCCGGTTAACTCCTGCAAGCGGCGCAGATGCGGCTCGGCGATAGCGCGAAACTCGTTGCGCGCCCAGCTGCGCGAGGCCAGCTTCAAAAGCCTGATGCCGATAAGATAGCGTCCGTCACGGTCGACCTCCAGAAGTCCCTCCTCGACGAGATGCGACAATTGGCGATGGAGCGTCCCTCGGGGCTGATCGGATAACGAAAGGATATCCGTGAACCGCATCGGGCCGTCTGCCAATGCAACGAGATCGAGCAGCGCAACGAGCTTTCCAAGCGTGCCGGTCTCCCGGTCGCGACGGCGATCCGCCTTTTCGCTATCCGAATTCAGCTCCGTACCCTTTCATTTATCGCTCGCACAGCGACGCTATCCTTGACACGACGGAAGGGTAATCCGATAATTCCACATAGTCAAATTTTGTTCCAAATAATGGAACATTTTATCAAGCGGGAGGAGAAACCTTGGCTGAGACACAGGCGCAATTTCCCGATCTGAAGGACCGCACCGTGCTAATCACCGGCGGCGGTTCCGGCATCGGCGCGGCACTCGTGGAAGGCTTCGCCCGGCAAGGTGCAAAAGTCGCCTTCATCGACATCGCGGAAGAGCCGAGCAGGGCGCTCGCGGCGAGGCTCTCGTCGCAGTCGGCGCACCCTGTTTCCTTCTACCACGCCGATCTGCGCGATGTCGGCGAGATCAAGAGCACGGTCGCGGCTGTCGAATCCGATCTTGGTGCGATCCGCGTCCTCGTCAACAACGCCGCCTGGGACGACCGGCACGATATCGACACGACGACCGAGGAATATTGGGACAACAACCAGTCGATCAATCTCAAGCAGGTCTTCTTCGTATCGCAGGCGGCAGCGCCCGGCATGCGGGCCGCCGGCGGCGGAGCGATCGTCAATTTCTCCTCGATCGTCTTCAAGATGAACCCGCCGGCGCTATCCTCCTATGCCGCCGCGAAATCAGGCATTATCGGACTGACGAAGAGTTTTGCCGGCCGCTTCGGCCCGGAGAACATCCGCGTCAACGCCGTCTTGCCTGGGATGATCGTGACGGAGCGACAGCTCGAACTCTGGCTGACGGCGGATGGCATGGCCAAAACCGTCGACCGGCAATGCCTCAAGCGGGTGCTGAAGGCAGAGGATCTCGTAGGCCCCGTACTTTTCCTTGCATCCGATTGCTCGGGCGCGATGACGGGACAATCGGTCATCGTCGACGGCGGCATTTTCTAGTGAAAGATTTGGAGCATTTCCTATGACAAAACCCGCATTCATCGCGGTGGATTGGGGCACCAGCAGTTTCCGGCTGTGGCTGATCGGCGAAGACGGCAGCATTCTGGCGGAGCGCCGAAGCGGCGAAGGCATGACGACGGCCGCCCAGACCGGCTTTGCCGAGATCCTGCAGGCGCATCTGGACGCCATCTCTGCGCCCTTGGATCTTCCCGTCATCGTCTGTGGCATGGCGGGCGCACGCCAGGGCTGGGTCGAAGCCGGCTATATCGACACGCCGACATCGCTGGCCGCCATTCTTACGGGCGCAGTCGTTGTTCCCGGGCAGCCGCGCGACGTGCGCATTTTGCCGGGCCTGGCGCAGCGAGCCAAGGACGCTCCGGACGTCATGCGCGGCGAAGAAACGCAATTGCTCGGCGCGATTGCCGCCGATGCCAAGGGCGAGCAGATCGTCTGCATGCCAGGAACACATTCGAAATGGGTGCGCGTGGTCGACGGCCGGGTAACGGGCTTCTCCACCTTCATGACCGGGGAACTCTTCGACGTCATCACCAAGCACAGCATCCTGTCGCATGCCGTTGCCGGCGCCGCCGACATGCCCGCCGACGCCACGGCCTTCGAAGCGGCCCTCAAGGCTGCATTCGAGAAACCGCAGCTCGCCACCAATCTGCTGTTCACCGCTCGCTCAGGCCAGCTCCTCCACGGCACGACGGCAGCCGGCGCGCTGGCGCTGATCTCGGGCACGCTGATCGGTGCCGAGATTGCGGGCGCCCTGTCTTCCGCCGGGCAAGGTGCCGCCATCACGCTCGTTGCCTCAGGCCGCCTGCAGGCGCTCTATGAAGAGGCGTTCCGCAGCCTGTCCCTCTCCTACCAGACCATCGACGCCGACGCCGCCGTTCGCCGCGGGCTTTCCGCAGCGGCCGCAGCGATCTGGCTCAGACAAGAAAGCAAAAACTGATGACCACCCGTATCCCCTTCCCGCCCATGAAGCGCCCGCTCATTGCCATTCTTCGCGGCATCAAGCCAGAGGAAACCGCAGACATCGTCGGCGCGCTGATCGAGACCGGCTTTCGCGCCATCGAAATTCCGCTGAATTCGCCAGAACCTTTCCGCTCGATCGAGATCGCCGCCAAGATGGCGCCTGCCGATTGCCTGATCGGCGCCGGCACGGTCCTGACCGTGGAAGACGTGGACAGGCTGGATGGCGCCGGCGGCAAGCTGCTGGTCACGCCGAATGTCGAGCCCGCGGTGATCAGCCGCGCCCGCGACAAGGGCATGGTGACGATGCCCGGCGTCTTCACAGCAACCGAGGCGCTTTCGGCGGCCCGCGCCGGCGCCACCGGCCTGAAATTCTTCCCCGCCGGCGTGCTCGGCGCGTCCGGCATCACAGCCATCCGCGCCGTTCTGCCGCCAGAGCTTGTCATCGCGGCAGTCGGCGGCGTTTCGGACAAGAATTTCGCCGATTACACCAAGGCCGGTATCCTGGCTTTCGGGCTCGGAACCAGCCTCTACAAGCCGGGAATGACGACCGCTGAGGTTGCCGAACGCGCCAAGGCCACCATTTACGCCTATGACGCCGCCATAGGAGCCTGATCCATGACCGATATTCATGATTTTCAGGGCAATATTCTCTGCAACACCTCGTCCGTGCTCGGAGAAGGCCCGACCTACGACCCCGATACGGACACCGTCTGGTGGTTCAACATTCTCGGCAAGGAGCTGCATGAGCTGCACTTGCCGACAGGCAAGAAGAAGGTCCATGAGCTGCCGATGATGGCGAGCGTGCTGGCCCGCGTCGATGCCGAGCGGCAGATGATCGCCACCGAAGAAGGCCTGTTCCTTCGCGACATCGCGAGCGGCGAGTTAAGCTTCTATGCGGCGATCGAGACCGATAAGCCGGGGAACCGCTCCAATGACGGCCGCACGCATATTTCCGGTTCGCTCTGGATCGGCACCATGGGCAAGCGCGCCGAAATGCAGGCCGGTGCCATCTATCATGTCGCGGCCGGCGGCAAGGTCACCAAGATCTTCGACCAAATCAGCATCCCGAATTCGATCTGCTTTTCGCCCGATGGCACCATCGGATACTTCACAGATACCCGCGTCAGCCAGCTCATGCGCGTGCTCGTCGATCCCGAGACGGGGCTTCCGGCAGGAGAGCCGATCGTCATGGTCGACAGTATGGAAGATCCCGGCGGTCTCGATGGCTCGGTCTGCGACGCCGACGGCTATATCTGGAATGCCCGCTGGGGTTCCGGCTTCGTCGACAAATACAGCCCGGACGGCCTGCGCATCGAACGCTATCGCGTACCGGCCATGCAGCCCTCCTGCCCCGCCTTCATCGGCAAGAATGCCGACCGGCTGGCAGTGACGACCGCCTGGGAAGGGCTCGATGACGAGGCGCGCTCCATGCAGCCGCAGGCCGGTGCGCTTCTGGAACTCGGCCCGACCGTCCGTGGCGTCTTCGATCCACCCTACAAGCTTTGATTGACCTTCGCCTTCGCGCTCGGGTGCGAAGGCGATTTCCGCTATGCGGACGGCGCCGACGCGATCAAGTTATATATCGCAAAAATAGGCGCGGCCATATTTCGGCGCAGCTGCCGCGTTTAAACTTCCGGACCGCATTGGTAGATCAACGTATTGTTTTTTCATAATATTACGCCCATTTACAACCCTGAGACACCGACCTCCTGCAACTTTTGACGGAACCAAAGCTTCCCTGAGCCATTTGCCTTACGACCGGTACGATGTTGGTCAGTAATCCAGAAATCCACTCGCACCGGTATGCATGCGTTTCACCAGGCATGCCCATCAGAATGAAAGGTAGGTTCACGATGACTGGGAAACTCTTCACCTCCGTCGCTGCAGGCGCAATCTTTGCCGCTGCATCCGTGCTCTCGCCAATGGCTTTCGCACAGACACAGCAGCCGTCGAACGGCGGTACAGGTAACAGCGGCAATGCGCCGTTGACGCAATCCGCTCCGGCAACGCCCGGCGCCGCAAAGCCGGATAGTCCGGCGCCGCAAACCAAGGCTCAGGCCCCCGCTCCGACAAAGACGCCGGGCGCAACGGGCACCGAGCAGGCCGGCGGCTACCTGACCACGCAGTCTGCGGATCAGATCAGTGCCAGGACCTATATGGGCCAGTCGGTCTATAATGGTCAGAATGAGAGCATCGGCAGCATCAACGACCTGATCCTGCAGAAGCAGGGCGGTGTTATCGCAGCCGTGGTCGGCGTCGGCGGCTTCCTCGGCCTCGGCCAGAAGAATGTCGCCGTGCCGTTCACCAAGATCAACGCCACCCAGAATGCACAGGATGGCACAATCAAGCTGACGACAACCGAAACGGCCGCCACGCTGAAATCGGCGCCCGAGTTCAAGACGCTTATGATGCAGGCTTCGGAAAAGGCGGCACGTTTGGAAGGAACGACAACCATGCCGGCGACCGACAGCATGACGACGTCGTCGACCAGCAAGTAACAGGATCAGCCTGATCAAAAAGAAAGCGGCGACCCTTTCCGGCCGCCGCCTTCTTCGGGCATGCTTACTGCCTCAAGCAATCTCGCGCTCGCTGCCGAGTTCGAAATAATGCGTTTGCAGATAGCGAAGCGTCGCAGCGCTATCGGCCGGCTTGCCGAAATAGTAGCCCTGCCCCATGGCGCAGCCGAGCGCCCTCAGCTTCGCGGCTTCCGAATTTTCTTCGATGCCTTCAGCAACCACGCGCAGCTCCAGCCCTTCGCACATGGCAAGAACTGCCTTGATGATGTGTTCGGAGGCTCTGTCGGAATTCATGCGGGAGACGAAGGCGCGATCGATCTTCACCTTGTCGAAGATGAACTCGCGCAGGCGCCCGAGGCTCGATTGACCGGTGCCGAAGTCGTCAAGGGAAATACGCACGCCGGCAGCCCGGAGATCGGCGATGATACGGTGCGCCGTGTCGGCCGAGCTCATCACGGCGGTTTCGGTGATTTCGAGCTCCAGGCGATGCGGATCGAGGCCGACGCGAGCGAGAATGGCAAGGACGCTGCTGCTGGTGCCGGGGTCCATCAGCTGCGCCGAAGACAGGTTGAAGGACAGGAAAAGCTCGCGCGGCCAGGAGAGTGCCGCCTCCGCCGCCTTGCGCAGAAGCGTTTCGGACAGCGCGTCGATGAAACCCCGTTCCTCGGCGAGCGGCACGAAGACGGCAGGGGAAACGAAGCCAAGATCGGGATCGTTCCACCGGGCAAGAGCCTCGAAGCCGAGCACCATATTGTTGGCAAGCGAAACGATCGGCTGGAAATGCACGTCGATGGCATCGGAAATGATGGCGTTTCGCAAGGCCTGCTCAAGCTGCGTTGCCCGCTTCATTTCCTGCGCAATCTCGCGGGAATAGACGGTAATCTGGCCGCGGCCACGGCGCTTGGAGCGATAGAGAGCCGTTTCCGCGTTCTTCAGGAGATCGTCGAATTCCTCGCCTCCAAAAGGATGGATCGCAAAGCCGAAAGAGGCGGACAGCCGGACATTGCGATCGCCAAGATCGTAGGGCGCCGACAGCACCTCGCGGATCATCTGTCCGAATTTCTCGGCGCCGACGCGCTCGAAAACCAGAGGCAGGACAAAGGCGAATTCATCGCCATCGTGACGGGTCACGGCTGCGCCATCCGGAATGCACGCCTTGAGGCGATGCGCAACCTGACAAAGGATTTCGTCGCCGGCTTCCACGCCGAATAGATCATTGATCGGCTTGAAGGAGTCGAGATTGACGATGCCGATTGTGAAGGGCGCAGGATCGCTGGCGCGCTCAAGCGAAAGCTGGCGCGTGCGTTCGCGCATGCGGTGGCGATTGCCCAATCCCGTCAGCGGATCGGTATAAGCGAAAGCCTGCGATTCCTGACTGACTGGCCCAAGCAGCATTTCAGCCGATTTCATATTCGGTTCCGATGTTTTCTCCACCCTGGAAAAAGCATGAAGACGAAGTCTTAACAAAGGATGGCAAAACGACAGTTATTCGACGCCCGCAACAACTCGCCGTCGAGTATGGAATCATCGTAATATTTACCTGCTCTGCGCTTTGCGGATATTGCGCATGTATTTCTGGAATACAGTCTCGATAATGTCCGGGCTGACCGGCTTCAGGATGACGTCGTCCATGCCGGCATCGGCGCATTCGTTGCGGTCGCGCTCAAAGGCCTGAGTGAGCACGCCGATGATCGGCGTATGCGATCCGCTGCCCTTCTCCGCCCCGCGGATCAATCGTGCCGCCTCGAAGCCGTTCAGGCCCGGCAACGAGATATCCATCAGGACGAGTTCGGGGCGATGTTCCTGCCATAGCCGCACGGCCTCATCGCCGCTGGCGGCAATCACATGGCTGTATCCGAGACCTTCGAGGATCTGCGCGAAGACGATCTGATTTATGTCGTTGTCTTCGGCGACCACAACCTGCACGCGGCGATCTTCGCCGGCGCCATGTCGCCATTCCTGCGCAGGCCCCGCTCCTTTGACATCTCCCAGCTCGCCGCGGATGTTGCGGTTGAAATGGCGAGCGATCAGGAACGGCAATTCCGTGGTGAGCTGCGAACCATCCAGAGACAGGACGGGCACGTTTTGCCGCTCCGCCAGCTCGACACCGCGCTTGCCCAGCTGATTGTCAACGATGACGAGATCGATCTTGACGCCGTGGGCGCTCGCCACATCCAGAAACGCCGCCTCCTCGTTCTCGTCGTGAACGACGCAGGCTTCGAAATCATACGCGCCGAGCGTCTTGAGAGCGGCCGTCTCGGCGGCAAAATCTGACGTGACGACGAGAATCTTGCGGCCGCTGAAATTTTCCGGCGCGAAGGTCTCCATGGCGGCGGGACGACGTGAAATGGTCTGCAGGGCAGCCATTGGAACATAGGCACGCCGATAGGATCGGTCGCCATTTTCCTTGATGTGCGACGCCAGCGCAAACTCGTCGAAATCGGCTCCGTCCTTCGGCAGATCCTGCATGGTGCCGACCAGGAAATAGCGGCCGGGTTTGCCGATGCGATGTTTGCGCGTGACGATATCGCGCTCAACGCCGTCACGGGCGATCTGGCGCTGACGCGAAATCGACATCTCTCCGGTCTCGATGACGTGCCGGTCGCTTTCGTCGAAACGATGGGCAAGGTCGGTGGAAAACAGATCGACGCCCTTGCGGCCGCGAACCTCGTCTGCTGCAGTCTGGTATTTCTCGCAGAATGCCCTGTTGACCGCGACGTAGACCATGTTCTGGTCCTTGACGAAAAGCGGGAAAGGCAGGTTGTCGAGAATGTCTTCCGTGAGCTGCACGCGCTCCATGTCGATGCGCCACTGCTCTTCGCGCTTCTTCACTTCGGAGACGTCGGAGAGGATGCAGAAGCCGATCCCGGACGACAGTCGTCGATTGATAACGCGGACGCGACGATCATCGATGAAATGTTCGGTCATCTCGAAGCGCTCGCGCCAATGCGAGGCGATGCGTTGCGAGATCCAGCCGTCACGGTTGGTCGAGGATTTGCCCTGATTTCCCTGGCTCAGCACGCCGCTGTCGAAGACCGCGCCCAGGAAGTCGCGCAATCGCGTCGAGGAATGCAGGAACTCGGGCTGGATCGGAAAGAAGTTCAGAACCTGCCGGCTGGCAAACAGCAGGAGATCGTTCTTGTCGTAGGCGAAGAAGGCGCTGGAAAGTCCGTCGCAGAGAGCGTCGAAGAACATCGGGTGCAGATTGCCGCCGGAAGGCAGATCTTCCGTCATCATTGCCAAAGCTGCCTTCTCAATCTCGGCAGTCATTCGTTCGATTCCTACACTCAACCAGTTTCACGGCATGGCAAATCGACAGGGCGGCGCTCGCTCTGCAGGGTAAATTTATAAGAGTATCATGCTGGCCTGGGTACTTGAAGCAGATGGAACCTGGCTCATGGAAGTTGATGGCCACCAACCTGCCATCAAGAGCCCTCAGCGTGCACGAGGCGCGCCATCTGCAGTCATTTCAAGTTCATTGCCTCCCAACCTGTCATCATTCCCTTAAACATTGATTAAATTTCTTAACAAAGCTCCGAATGGAAACGGGTGGATGAGAAGAGGCGGATCGCCTTTCCTCTTCCCACGCCGCCGCGAATCCACGAGAATGAAACCATGGCCATCAAGCAACTTTCCGAAACACTGATCAACCAGATCGCCGCCGGCGAAGTCATCGAGCGTCCGGCGAGCGCCGCCAAGGAATTGATCGAAAACGCGCTGGATGCCGGCGCGACGCGCATCGAAATCGCGACGGCCGGCGGCGGCAAGGCGCTGCTGCGGGTGAGCGACAACGGCGCCGGCATGGACGAGGCGGACCTCGAGCTCGCGGTCCGGCGCCACTGCACCTCGAAGATTTCCGACACGCTGGAGGATATCCGCACGCTCGGTTTCCGCGGCGAGGCCTTGCCCTCCATCGCTTCCGTGGCGAAGCTGTCGATCGTCAGCCGCAGAGTGGATGCTACGGGCGGCGCCGAGATCGCGGTTGCCGGCGGCAAGGTGCTGCATCTGCGCCCGGCGGCGGCCAATCCCGGCACGATCGTCGAGGTGCGCGACCTGTTCTTCGCCACGCCGGCCCGCCTGAAGTTTCTGAAGACGGAGAAAGCGGAAGCGGCCGCCATCACCGAGGTCGTCAAGCGCATGGCAATCGCCTTTCCGCGGGTGCGCTTCGTGCTCTCAGGCAGCGATCGCTCGACGCTCGAATTTTCCGCAACCGGTGACGACCATCTCGCCCGTATGGCGCAGGTGCTCGGCAAGGAATTCAAGGACAACGCGATTGCGCTCGATGCCGTGCGCGAGGATGTCAGTCTCACCGGCTTTGCCGGAGTGCCGACCTTCAATCGCGGCAACTCGGCGCATCAATATGCCTTCGTCAACGGCAGGCCGGTGCAAGACAAGCAGATCCTGTCGGCCATCCGCGGCGCGTATGCCGAGACCATTCCCGCCGGCCGCTATCCGGTCGCCGTCCTCTCCCTGACGCTCGACCCGGCGCTGGTCGACGTCAATGTGCATCCAGCGAAATCTGACGTACGCTTCCGCGATCCCGGCCTCGTGCGTGGCCTGATCGTCGGCGCTGTGCGCGAGGCATTGGCGCGGGAGGGCGATCGCGCCGCGACCACGGGCTCAGATGGTATGCTGCGCGCCTTCAATGTCGGTCGCTCCGGCTTTCAGCCGGGGTGGCGTCCAACGCCCTCGGCTGCACCCTGGACGCCGCAGACTTCGCCATTCCGCCCTTATGAGAGGCCTGCACCGGCGGGCGAATATGGTTTTGCAGAAAAGCCTCAAGCTGCCTTTGAGGGACTTGTCACGCCCACCGCACGCGCTGAAGCCCCACCGCCGATGGAACAGGTGCGGATAGAGGAGCCGTCCCGTTTTCCGCTGGGTGCCGCTCGCGCGCAGTTGCACGAAAACTATATCGTCGCGCAGACGGAGAATGGCCTCGTCATCGTCGATCAGCACGCCGCACATGAGCGACTGGTCTTCGAAGCGATGCGCAAGGCCCTGCACTCGAAACGGCTGTCTTCGCAGGTCCTGCTGATTCCGGAGATCGTCGACCTGCCGGAGGAGGATTGCGACCGATTGATGGTATTTGCCGAGGAGCTTGGCGAACTCGGCCTTGCCATCGAGCGTTTCGGCCCCGGAGCGATTGCCGTGCGCGAGACGCCGGCCATGCTCGGCGAGGTCGACGCGCCGGGGCTGATCCGGCAGTTGGCCGACGAGATCGCAGAATGGGACACAGCCTCCGGGCTTGCCGCCAAGCTCGAATATGTCGCGGCGACCATGGCGTGCCACGGTTCCGTGCGCTCGGGGCGTCGGCTGCGGCCGGAGGAGATGAACGCTCTGTTGCGCCAGATGGAAGCAACGCCGGGTTCGGGCCAGTGCAATCACGGCCGACCTACCTATATAGAGCTGAAGCTTACGGACATCGAGCGGCTCTTCGGACGCAGCTGAAGACAGCCGGTCTCGAAGGGAGTAGAGTCTTCCACGCATTCCAGGGAAAGCCGCTTCGCACTTTTCCTGGAAATGCTCTGGAAAAGTCCCGTCCAGCGCTGTATGGCAAACAGGTGACAGTGATCAAGGACGGGCAGCATATGAATCTTTTCGAGGGACATGGGAACCGCGAGGCGAAAATTCGCTATCTCGACGGCGATTTCCAGATCCTGATGCCCGGCTCCTATGTCGTTTGCGCCATGACGGGCAAGCACATCGCTCTCGATGAGCTGCGCTACTGGAGCGTTGCCCGGCAGGAGCCTTATACCGACGTGATCTCCTCACTCGAGGCCGAAAAGCGAGCCGGCGCCCTTCCCAATCAGAAGCGCTGATTTCCCTTTCCGCATCGCGCGGCAATAGTCCTAGCGTTTCCGCTTTTCTTACGCATTCCGGACGGAAAGCCGCTGCGCATTTTTCCTGGAAATGCCCTAGCCGGCCCTTGCATTGCTTCCTTCCCGCAAACGCCGCTCGCGAGCGGATGCGATCGCCCCGTCGATGATCCGGCCCGGCGCTTGCGGATCCTCGAAGACCATGTCGATCTCGATCACCCTGCAACGCTGCAACAACTCGTCGGCGCGGCCGTGATGGCCGATCAGGCGAACATAGTCCTTCGATGTCGTAACGATCTCCAGACCTTCGCGGGAGGCGAGGTCGAGAATATCCGAGACTTCGTCCTCGCCCGGATGCTCGTGGTCTCCGAAAGCACGGCGGACCGCAATATTTGCCCCGAGCGCCTCGACCGTGTGGAAGAACTTGCTGGGATCGGCGATGCCGGCAAAGGCCAGGACGTTTCGGCCGCGCAGATCCTCTTGGCCACGGACCTTGACCGAGGCGGTGAAGAAGGGCTTTCCGGCCCGCGCTGCCTGCCGCACGACCCGATCGGCCGCGATGCCCTCGCCGACTTTCAATATGCCGGAGGCATAGAGAAGCTGCGTGCGCAGCGGCGCTCGCACCGGGCCGGCGGGAACGAGATAGCCGTTACCAATGCCGCGGCCGGCATCGATCACCACGAGGGCATAGTCGATGGCGAGATGCGCGCTCTGGAAACCATCATCCATGATGATGAGATCGGCGCCCTCGCGCACGAGCCGTTCGGCCCCTTCGGCGCGGCGACGGGCGATGACGGTCAGTGCCTCACGGGCAAGCAGCAGCGGCTCATCGCCGACCGCCGTTGCGTGGTGATGTGCCGGATCGACGATCGTGGTGACATCGAGCGAGCCGCCGTAACCGCGGCTGAGAAAGCCCGGCGTCAGGCCCTTGGCTTTCGCAGCCTGGGCGATAGTGAGCGCCGTCGGCGTCTTGCCTGCTCCGCCGACGGTGAAATTACCGATGCAAATGACCGGCACCCGCACGGAGGCGCGGCGGGCATGCGCCATGCGATGTCCGGCAATGCGACCATAGAGGAAGGAGAAGGGCGATAGCCCCCAGGCACGCCAATCCGGTCTTCGCCACCAGAAGGGTGGTGCTTCCGATACCATATTCTAACCCCGCCTCGCGCCTGCGACTTCAGCAAGGTGGCAAAAAAGGGCAGATCGCGTGAAAAAGCAAGCCTTTGCCAAGATTACGCCGGCTAGAGCCGGATGCCGTGCGAAAACCACTCACCCTTTTCGGCATCATCCTCTAGGCGACCGGCATGAGCAGGCTTTCCAGCTCGGTGATATCGTTGAGGCAATAGTCGGAGGCGGCAGTCAGCGTCTCACGCGACCCGGTGCCCGTCAGCACGCCGACGGTCAGGCCGACGCCGGCATTGCGCCCCATGTGAAGATCGTGATTGTTGTCGCCGACGACGGCGACCTGTGCCGGGGAAAGGCCGGTTGCCGCATAGAAGCCAAGCACCATGCCTGGCTCCGGCTTGGTGCCGAAACCGCTGTCGTAGCCGGCGATATAATCGAGATAGTCGATGAAGCCGAAGCGGCGTGCGGTCTGGCGGATGGAGCGTTCGTTGTCGCTCGAGGCCACACCGAGCTTGTAGCCCCGCTGATGCAGTCTCTGAAAGAGGGCCGCAAGGTCGGTAACAGGCGAGGAAAAATCCGCGGCATGCGCAAAGAGCGCGTCCAGCTTCTCGACCAGTTCCGCCACGGCCACTTTCGAGCCGGCGGCAACGAGGCCCTCGGAAATTTGCCGGGTATTGCCGGCCGCAAGCAGGCTGTCGGGGACGATATGGCCGGTGATAGGGTCCATGCCGCAAGCAGAAAGCAGATGGTCCGCCAGAATGGGATCGTCCTGTGCGGCAATTCTGGCCAGTTCGCGGTTAACAGGCAACCAGCTCGCATCATAGTCAAGCAGCGTGCCATCCTTGTCGAAAAGAATGCCCGCAATCGCTCCCAGCTTGACCGCTGCCATGCCTTTTCCTTCTTAACCGTTCGCCATCGTCTTCGGCATCAGCCGCGCCTTTACCGACAGCGGATTGATGTAGGGCTCAAGCCCCTTGACGGTTGCCGCCAATGCACCGCGCATATCATGCACGGCGACGAAGCCGGCATCGATCATTGTGCGCCGCGCCGTGTCGTTGGTCAGCAGATAATGCACGCCGCGCGCTAGCATCTCGGTATCGCGCACCATGCGGGCGCTGCCGCGGCGGGCGAGCACCTGATAGGCATCGCGGAAATTCTGGACATGGCCGCCGGTCAGGATCGCGCAACCGAGCATGGCCGGTTCCAGCGGATTCTGGCCGCCCTCGTTGAACAGCGACTTGCCCATGAAGGCGACCTCGGTCATGCGCAGATAAAGTCCCATCTCGCCGATCGTATCGCCGAGGAAAACATCCACATCCGCCGACAGAATATCGTTGCGGGTGCGGCGGGCCACCTTGAGGCCCTGCTCCACGAGCATCGCCTCGATCGCATCGCAGCGTTCCGGATGGCGCGGCACGATGATGGTAAGCTGACTGTTATGCTCCTTGAGCAGGGCGTGGACGGAAGCGGCAGCCCCCTCCTCGCCCTCGAAGGTCGAGACCGCAGCCCAGGTCTTGCGATTGCCGATCTGCTTCATATAGCCGGCAAGCGTCGGCGCGTCATAAGACGGCGCGTCGGTATCCACTTTGAGGTTGCCCGACTTGAGTACCTGCACGGCGCCGAGATCGCGGAAACGCTCGGCATCGAGATCGGATTGGGCGACGACCAAAGCAAGATTTTCGAACAGCGCCTCGGCAAGCGACGGATGCTTGCTCCAGCGAGCAAAAGAGCGATCCGACATGCGGGCATTGACGAGAATTTGCGGGATGCGACGGCGGCCGAGCTCGGTGATCGTCGTCGGCCAGATCTCGGATTCGGCGAAGATGGCGCAATCGGGCTGCCAATACTCCAGGAAGCGCTTGATGGCTGGCTTGAGGTCGAGCGGCACGTATTGATGGATAACCTCTTCGCCTAGGCGCTCATGCGCCACCTTGGCGGAGGTGATCGTGCCCGTCGTCAGGATGACGTGAATGTCGCGGCGGCGGATTTCCCGGATCAGCGGAATGACAGCCGACGTCTCGCCGACGCTTGCGGCATGGAACCAGATCAACGGTCCTTGCGGGCGGTTGGCGCTTGCATAGCCGGAACGTTCCAGCTTACGCGCGCCATCTTCCTTGCCCTTCGCCGCCCGGACGGCGAGATACGGCCCGATAAACGGATAAAGGGCGATGCCACCAAGACGATAGGCGCTCAAGGCAAGACGCGCCCTGAGGCTGCTCATCTCGATCGACTCCTATCCCAGCTGATCATCATCGATGCCAAATCCCGATTATCAAACGGCCGAATAAACGGCCGAGTTTTCGTTTTTATTGTGTCAAAGATACTGCTTCATATCCGGTTTTAAAGCGAGAACGCCTCTCCGGACGAGAATATCAAACGCTAATTTCGGTGTTAGGCAGCTCAGGACGCCGCTTTTTCCGTCGGATCGAGCAAACGATGCAAGTGAACGATGAAATAACGCATGTGGGCGTTGTCAACGGTTTGCTGCGCCTTGGACTTCCAGGCCGTCAGTGCACTCGCGTAATCGGGATACATGCCGACGATATCGAGTTCGCTGAGGTTGCGGAACTGGACATCTTCGAGGCTTTCCAGTTCGCCGCCGAAGACAAGATGCAGGAGTTGCTTTTTGCCGCTGGTGTCTGTCATTTTCGTCTCTTTCTACTGTCGTCCCCCTCCGCCCCTCATCTGAGGGATTTTGACCGAAAGGTCAACCGTCTCGTCTGTGGGCAAGCTGGCGGAGAAATTCGGGAAGCTGCGATGATGGCGCGCCGCAAAGTTCTTCATGCGAGACTTCCGGCCGATTATAAAGCAAGGCATTGCCCGAGAGATCCACGAGCGCTCCGCCTGCCCGCTCCAAAATGAGATCGGCGGCAGCCAGATCCCAGTCGTGCGAGTTGCGCTTGACGAGCGTCGCCTCCAGCCGGCCATCCGCGACCATGGCCAAGCGATAGGCAAGCGAGGGAATGTGCTTGACCCGCTCGACCGTCTTGCGGAAGTCCGGATCGATCCCCTTGAGCATGTCTTCGCCGGTCGCCAGCCGTTGAGGATCGTCGCCAAGCCTTTCCGAAACGTTGATGGGCTTGCCGTTCTTCAGCGCTTGGCCGCCGGCGGTGGCAACGAAAAGCTCATCCAGCGCAGGCGCATAAAGGACCCCCGCCACCGGCCGCCCGTCGGTTACGACAGCGACGCTGACGCACCACAAATCCGATCCCGAGAGGAAGCCCCTGGTGCCGTCTATCGGATCGACGACGAAGACGGTCGCGTGCGACAGCCGTGCGGCATCATCATCGGTTTCCTCGGAAAGCCAGCCATAGTCGGGCCGTGCCGAACGCAAAGTGGCGGCAAGGCTTTCATTGGCGGCAAAATCGGCAGCGCTCACCGGAGACTGACCGTTGTTCTTCCACCAGACCTCCGGCGACTGCCGGAAGAAACCGAGAGCGATCCTGCCTGCCTCGAGTGCGGCCTCGACAATCAGGTCCACATCGCTCGGCCGGCCGGCCTTTGGGCTATCGCTCATTCACAACGTCCAATCTAAGCTCGTTCCTCAACGTCCGGCCAGCGTCATGCCTTCAATGGCGAGCGTCGGGGCGGCAACGCCGAAATCGCGGTCGATATCGTTGGCCGGCGTCACGCGCATGAACATCTCCTTCAGGTTGGAGGCAATCGTCACCTCCGAAACCGGGAAGGTCAATTCGCCGTTCTCGATCCAGAAGCCGGTCGCGCCGCGGCTGTATTCGCCGGTGATCATGTTGACGCCTTGGCCGATCAGCTCGGTGACGTAGAAGCCGGTTCCGACGCTGCGGATCAGTTCTTCCGGGGATATATCGCCGGGCTCCAGCGCCAGATTGGTGGAGGACGGCGATACGGCCGTGCCGCCGCGCACGCCGCGGCCGTTGGTCTTAAGGCCGCCGCCGATCTCGCGCGCCGCCGAAGTGGAGAGGAACCATGATTTCAGCACACCGTCCTCGATCATGACGAGGCGCTTGCCCGACACGCCTTCGCCGTCGAAGGGGCGCGAAGCCGGACCGCGCACGACCAGCGGATCGTCGGTGATCGAAAGCCCGGCCTTCAACACCTGCTGGCCCATCTTGTCGCGCAGGAAGCTTGTTTTGCGGGCGACGGAAGCGCCGTTGATCGCGCCGGCAATATGGCCGACAAAGCCGCGCGCGACGCGCGGATCGAAAACGACGGTGACATTCCTGTTTGTCGGAACCTGGCGCGGATTGATGCGCTTGACCACACGCTCGCCGGCGCGGCGCCCGATCTCCTCGGCCGTATCCAGATCGGCGAAATAGAGGCGGCTGTCGAAATCGTAGTCGCGCTCCATGCCGGTGCCTTCGCCGGCAATCACGCTGACGGAGCGCCCGAAGCGCGAGCCCATATAGTGACCGGCAAAGCCATGCGATGTCACAAGCACGAGGCCGCCCATGCCGGCCGAAGCGCCGGCGCCGGAAGAATTGGTGACGCCGGAAACGGCAAGGGCTGCCGCTTCGGTCGCGAGAGCCGCTTCGCGAAGCTGCTCCGTGGAAACCTCGGTCGGGTCGAACAATTCGAGATCGGGGTAGCTCTTGGCCAGGTCCGTCTCGTCGGCAAGGCAGGCAAAGGGATCCTCCGGTGAAACCTTGGCCATGGCGACGGCACGTTCGGCAAGGGCGTTCAGATCGAAGCCGGGATTGGCCGAAACGCTGGCAACACGATTGCCGACGAAGACTCTCAGGGAGAAATCATCGCTTTCGGAGGATTCAGTGCCCTCGACCTTGCCGAGGCGCACGCTGACCGAGTGAGCGCGCGATCGCACGACGACGGCATCGGCCGCGTCCGCCCCGGCCTTCCGGGCGAGATCGATCAACTGGCTGGCGCGGGAAAGCAGAGTGGCGGAATCGATTTTTGAGGTCATGATTTGGCCTTTCCTTCGCGTTCCATTTATTGTGCACTACATGAAGCATCAAGGGCGGCAAAGCCGATTCTTGTTCTAATCCCTTCACGCCTGGTTGTTTACGATGGCCGCGTGTCGCAATAGCGCCTGCCCACGGAAAGAAACTGACGATGTCCGCCCCCAATACGCTCTTCACCGAGACCCTGCTACTGCTCGGAGGTGCCGTCGTTACGGCGCCGATCTTCAAGAAATTGGGGCTTGGCACAGTGCTTGGCTATCTGGCCGCCGGCGTGGTGATCGGCCCGATCCTCCATAGCATCGGCGACAGCGAGGCCGTGCTTGCCGTGGCCGAACTCGGCGTCGTCTTCCTGTTGTTCATCATCGGTCTGGAGTTGAAACCCTCCCGCCTCTGGCAGATGCGGCGCGATATTTTCGGCCTCGGCACGGCGCAGGTGGTCCTCAGCGGATTGGCGCTGATGGTCGCTTCCTATTTCGGCGGCATTGCCGGCTGGAAGGGCAGCATCATCATAGGCTTCGGCCTGGCGCTGTCCTCGACGGCGTTCGCGATGCAGATTCTCGAACAGCAGGGCGACGTCAATACGAAGTACGGCCAGCGCTCCTTCTCCATGCTGCTGCTTCAAGATCTCGCCATCGTGCCCTTGCTGGCGCTGATTACCGTTCTCGACGGAGCGAAGGAAACCGCCAATCCGCTGCCGAGCCTTGCGATTGCCCTCGGTGCCGTGGCAGCGATGATCATCGCCGGCCGCTATCTGCTGACACCGCTGTTCCAGGTGATTGCCCGCACCGGCGCGCGCGAGGCGATGATCGCGGCCGCCCTCTTTGTCGTCATGGGGTCAGCGACCCTGATGCAGCTTGCCGGTCTCTCCATGGCGATGGGTGCCTTTCTCTCCGGTGTGATGCTGGCGGAATCCTCCTATCGGCACGAGCTGGAAGCGGATATCGAGCCCTTCCGCGGCGTACTGCTGGCCATCTTCTTCATCGCGGTCGGCCTGTCGCTGAAACTCGAAGTGATCCTCGACAATTGGCTGCTGATCCTGCTTGCCGTTCCGGTGATGATGATCATCAAGGCGGTCCTGATCTATGCGCTCTGCCGAGTCGCGGGCTCACCGCATAACGATGCCGTGCGTATTGCCGGCCTCCTGCCGCAAGGAGGCGAATTCGGCTTCGTGCTGTTCAGCGCCGCCAGTGCCAATGGCGGGCTCTTCTCCGCCAATACCGCATCGACGCTGATCGCCATCGTCACGCTGTCGATGGCGCTGACGCCGCTGACATCGGCGCTTGCGAAGCGGCTGGTCAAGGGCGACACGCAGGAGGAACTGGACGAGGATTTCGAGGGTGCAGGCTCCGATGTCTTGATGATCGGCTTTTCGCGTTTCGGCCAGATCGCGGCGCAGATCCTGCTTGCCAGCGGCCGGGACGTGACCGTCATCGATTTCTCCGCCGACCGTATCCGCCAGGCATCGAGCTTCGGCTTCCGCATCTATTTCGGCGATGGCACCCGCAAGGACGTGCTGCGCTCCGCCGGCATCGATCGAGCCAAGATCGTCGTCGTCAGCACGCATCAGCGCGAAGTGACCAACAAGATCGTCGAGCTCGTGCAGACGGATTATCCCCATGCGCGCATCTTCGTCCGCTCCTACGACCGCGTCCATTCGATCGACTTGCGCCGCAAGGGCGTCGATTACGAGCTGCGCGAGACGCTGGAATCCGGTCTCCTCTTCGGTCGCCGTACCTTGGAGGAGTTGGGCGTCAGCGAAGCTGAAGCCTATGAGATCGGCGAGGATATCCGCAAGCGCGACGAGCAACGGCTGGTGCTGCAGGTCAGCGAGGGGCTGCAGGCAGGAAGCGACATGCTCTATTCACGTCCGGTCAAGCCGGAGCCGCTGGTCAAGCCGAAGCGCACGGCCGAAACCTACAGCGATGCCGACGATCTCGTGGCGCTGCCGCAGGAAGAGCCGGAACGAGCCTAGACCATTCCAGGAAAAGTGCGCAGCAATTTTCCTGGAATGCGTAAAAAAAACAAGAAGATAGAGCATTTCGGCAGCGCAACGCCAGAGCGAAGATCTCACGGTGTTGCGCCTGTAGAATGTTCTTAGTTCTTTGCCGTGATAACGCGGTCGAGGGCGAATTTCAGCTCGTCCTTGACGCCGGCCGACATGGCGAGAATATCGCGCGCCTTCAAGAAGTCGAGAACGCCGGTGCGGCCGACGGCCGGGCGCAGGAAGATTTGCGGCGCCTGCAGGCGCAGCTTCAGCGCGATGTTCGACTGCATGGTTAGCTGACCGGCGCCGAACAGGCTTTCGATGCGATTGGGAATATGCCGGCCACCGCCCTCGGGACCGCCAACGACATCGATGCCGATGATGATATCGGCAAGTCCGGCGAGATGCTCATAAGGGACCGGGTTCATGATGCCGCCGTCGATCATCACGCGCTCGCCGAGCCTGACCGGCATGAACACAGCAGGAATGGCGGCGGAGGCGGCAAGCACCGGAAAGAGCTCGCCCTTTTCGATCACAACCTCGGCCTGATCGTAATAATCCGTGGTCACCACCTTCAGCGGTATGTGCAATTCCGAAAAATTCTCAGGAAATGTGGTCGGCAGGAAAGTGCGCAGGATGCGTTCGAGATTGAACTGACCGAAGCGGATGCTGCGCATGCTGACCGGCCGCAAGCTCCAGATCTTGTTGAGCACGGCCGGGCGATTGCCGACGGTTGCAAGCGTATGATCGCGGATTTCGGCGCCGCTCATGCCGGCCGCCATGGCCGCCCCCATGATCGAACCGATGGAGGCGCCAGCGATCGCGACTGGACGGATGCCGAGTTCATCGAGCGCTTCTATGATATGGATATGGGCAAGACCGCGGGCGCCGCCGCAGCCGAAAGCGACCGCGACGCTCGGCGTGCTGGAGGCGGCAAGCGGATAGTCGCTGCCGACGAAATCAGCATAATCGCCCATAGCCTTCTCCTTCCACCGCTACGCCGTTTGCGGCTGATAACGGAAGAAATGCATCTTGCTGTCGCCGAAGGTGCGCACTTCGAGAAACAGGAAATCCGACGGCACGGAAACAGTCACGTCGGCACGCTCTTCGAGGATCGCCAGAGCGCCCGGCACCAGCCAGCCTCCGGCGGCGGCAGCCGCAAAAGCCTTTTCGCCCAGACCTTTGCCATAGGGCGGATCGGCGAATAGAAACTCGAAAGGCTCAAGGTTGCCGACGCTGCCGAGATCAGTCGCGTCCCGCCGCAACATGCGCGTGCGGCCGTGCAGGCCGAGCGCATCGATGTTTTCCCAGAGAAGGCCCCTGCCTTCGACGCTGCTTTCGACGAAAAGCACATGACGGCAGCCGCGCGAGGCCGCTTCCAGCCCAACCGCGCCGGTGCCGGCGAACACGTCCATCATCCGGGTGCCGTCGATCGCTTCCGGATAGGCATGGTTCAGGATATTGAAGAGGCTTTCGCGCGTGCGGTCCGCCGTCGGCCGAATGTCGTTCGACTTCGGCGCTGCCAGCGAACGACCGCGAAACTCACCGCCGACGATCCTCACAGCGCGTTAACCCCTTCCGCCCTTGGGACCGCCTCTGCCGGTGCCACCGCGGCCGGGACCACCGCGGCCCGGGCCTCCGGACGGACGGCCTGCGCCATCCGGCTTGCCGCCAAAGCCGCGCGAGCCGCCGGGCTTACCACCGGGCTTGCCGCCAAAGGATTTGCCACCGCCCGGCTTTTTGCCGAATGGCTTGCCCGCCGGCCGGTCGCCGAAAGAGCGCTCGCCTTGCGGACGATCACCAAAGGGCCGGTCACCACGGGGCGGACGATCCCCAAACGGGCGGTCGCGCGCCGGACGATCCCCCTGCGGGCGATCGCCGCGAGGACGTTCGGAGCGCTGCTCGCCGCCGAAAGACTTGCTGCGGGGACGCTCGTCTCCCTCGGCACGCGGACGCCGGTCGCCACGGGGCTTGTCTCCAAACGGACGATCACCGCGCGGTTTGTCGCCGAAAGGCCGATCGCCGCGCGACGGGCGATCCCCGAATGAGCGTTCCGAACGGGCTTCACCCTGGAAGGACTTCGCGCGAGGGCGATCACCACCCTCGGGACGCGAACCGCGTTCGCCACGCGGACGATCGCTAAACGCTCGATCGCCGCGGGAACGGTCGCCAGACGGACGATCCCCACGAGCAGGCCGGTCGCCTTGGGGGCGATCGCCGCGGGAGCGCTTGCGATCGAAGCCCTCGTCATCGCCACGCGATCTGCGCGGGGCTTCTTCGCTCGAACGGATCCATTCGCCATCGCCTTCGTCGACGCGATTGATGCGAACGCGAGGGCCTTCGTCCGGGCGATCGAAGCCGCTGCGCTGCGGGCGTTCCGGCTCGCCGCGCTTTGCGGCGGTCCTTGCATTCTTGGCCGCCTTTGCAGCTGCCTTTTCGCCGAGCGGACGGGCGCCGGGCGCCATCCAGACGTTGGCGCTGCGGCGGGGGCCAGCCGGCTGATGCTTCGGCCGATCATCATCCTTGCGGCCGCCTTCGCGGCGCCCCTCATCTCGACGGTCGTCGCGCTTGGTGTCCAGGCGGCTCAGGGCGCGCTCGCGCTTGTCTTCGGGACGCTCGCGACGCAGGCGCTCCTCCTTGGCCGCGCGCACAGGCTTAGCCTCCGCCTCTTCTGCATCGGCGACAGCCGGAGCATTATAGAGCGGTGCTTCAAAATTCGCCTTGGCATCTTCGACCAGGCGCGGACCGAGCTGATCGCGCAGCGTGCGGCCGCGCACCTCGAGCACACGGCCTTCCGGCAGCTCGCCGAGCTGGAACGGGCCGTAGGAAATGCGGATCAGGCGGTTGACCTCAAGGCCAAGCGCGCCGAGCACATTCTTGATTTCACGGTTCTTACCTTCGCGCAGGCCCATGGTGATCCAGACGTTGGACCCTTGCGTGCGGTCGAGCGTCGCTTCGATCGAGCCGTAGAGCACGCCGTCGACGGCAATGCCTTCCTTCAGCTTGTCGAGCGCTTCCTGATCGATCTCGCCATGGGCACGGACGCGATAGCGGCGCAGCCAGCCGGTCGTCGGCAATTCGAGAACGCGTGCCAGGCCACCGTCATTGGTCAGCAGCAGCAGACCTTCGGTATTGATGTCGAGGCGGCCGATCGACATGACACGCGGCAGGTCTTCCGGCAGATTGTCGAAAACGGTCGGGCGCCCTTCCGGATCGGCATTGGTGGTCACCAGACCGGCCGGCTTGTGATAGAGCCACAGACGCGTGCGTTCGATGCCGCGGATCGGCACGCCATCGACCTCAATCTTGTCGGAAAGGGTCACGTTGACCACGGGCGTATCAAGCAGCACGCCGTTCAGCGTGACGCGTCCGTCCATGATCATGCGCTCGATGTCGCGGCGCGAAGCCACGCCGGCGCGTGCCATCACCTTGGAAATGCGCTCGGCCTTTCCATCTCCGGCCGCCGCTTCAGCCGCCACACCGGCGGCAGAGGCCTTTGCCGGTTTCGCGCCATCGCGCTTTATCGTCTTCTTGTCGCCGCTAAAGGGTTTCGACCCAGGCCGCTTGGGCTTGTCATTCATTGTCATTTGTTGTTTGCCTGAATTTTTAAGGCGTGTTCCTATCAGGTCGCGCCCCTGCGGTTAAGTGGAAAATCTTGAATGGCGGCTACAAATCTTTTCATGGAGCTTGCTTTGGCCGAAGCGCGCAGCGCCGGCGAGCGTGGCGAAGTGCCGATCGGCGCTGTTCTCGTGCTTGACAACACCATCATCGCCAAGGCCGGCAACCGCACTCGCGAGCTCAACGACGTCACCGCCCATGCCGAAATCGTCGCCATCCGCCTGGCCTGCGAGGAACTGGGGCAAGAGCGACTTACCGGCGCCGATCTCTACGTTACGCTGGAGCCTTGCACCATGTGCGCTGGCGCCATTTCGTTTGCGCGCATCCGCCGCCTCTATTACGGCGCCGAGGACCCAAAGGGCGGCGCTGTCGACAATGGCGTGCGATTTTACAATCAAACGACCTGCCATCATGCACCGGAAGTCTACTCAGGCATCGGGGAAACGGCGTCCGCCGACATCCTCAGAGATTTCTTTCAATCGAAACGCTCCGAAGACTGAAAAGCGGCGGCTTGCAGCGTTACGAGTCTTTCAAGACGCGTTAAGGACGCTGTAAGCCGCCGCTCTGCTAATTGCTTACTGGAAGGGCTTCCACCAACTGCTGTTGTTGGTCTGCTGCGCGGCCTCCGCATCCTTCTTGCGCTTCTTTTCCTTCTTCGATTCTGGCTCGCCGACATCGTTGAGGGCGGCAGGGTCGGAAACCTGGCGATATTGTTGCGGCGGGTCGATCAGATAGCGGCGCCGGTCGATGTAGGTGCCTGCCTGATCCTGGCGCGCGGCGCGATAGGCCGCCGTCTGCTGCGCTTCGGTCATCTGGCTCTTGGCGCTGTCGGCCTGAGCCAGCGGCGAGCGATAGTTGACGTCGTTTTTCTTCTGGTCGGCTTCTTCGGCAAGACGCTTGCGGGCGTCTTCAGGCGATTCCAGCCAAGCCGGATTGTCCTTGCTTGCCAGCGACTGCTGCGGCGCGGCCAGATTGTCCTTATCGCCAGCCACAACCAAGCCGGGGCGATTCGGATACTTTACACCCTTGTCCTTGGCCGTTGCGGCCGAGATGGAAGCCATGTCCCCGATATCGTCCAGAAGCTGCGTGCCAGCCGTCTTGTCGGTGCCGTAAGTCGGGCTGCTGAGGCAACCGGACATCACGCCACAGCCAATCACAAGTGCCGCCAGGCTGACGCCGACACGAACGCTATGCATCGCTCTCATGAAAACCCTTCCCAGCCATGCCGGAATAAACTTAACAGGACCCCATTCGACGGCAACTGCCGTAAAAATCAGGCCATTTTCAGGCAGCTTTTACCGGATGAGTGCCGCAAAGGCAATTCACCCGGTAATATTCTTCAGTTTACAGCCGCGAGTTCGCGCAGCGCCGCAGCGTCGCGCGCCGACACATCCGGGTATGCCGGGTCCGAGCCGACATCCATCGTGATGCGCCAGGAGCGAGCGCATTTGCGGCCCTCGGCAAGCTTCGGCAACACGCTGACCTTGGCGGCATCGTCGAGACGGAATGCATCCGCCGGGCCTTCGCCAGCCTCGATGGTGATGCCCGAGGTGATGCAGATTTCCGAGAAATCCTGTCCTTCGAGCACCTTCAGCAACTCCGGATCGGCAACGTAGACGACCGGGGCGGCCTCCAGCGAGGAGCCGATGCGCTTATCCTTACGCTCGATCTCCAGAGCACCGGTGACGACGCTGCGCACGGCGCGGATCTTCTTCCACGTCTCCGCCAGCGCTTCGTTCTTCCATTCGGCTGATACGGCAACGAACTGCTCGAGATGAACCGAGGTCGCCGACGGATTGCGCGACAGCCACGCTTCTTCGGTGGTGAACGGCAGCATCGGCGCCAGCCACGTCACCATGCAATCGAAGATCGTGCGGATGACGGCGAGCGAAGCGCGGCGGCGCAGGCTCGACGGGGCATCGCAGTAGAGCGCATCCTTGCGAACGTCGAAGTAGAAGGCCGAAAGCTCGACATTGGCGAAATCGATCAAGGCGCGGGCAATGCGCTTGAAATCGAAAGCGTCGTAGCTTTCGCGCACCAGCTCGTCGAGTTCGGCGAGACGGTGCAGCATCAGCCGCTCCAGCTCCGGCATGTCTGCATAGGCGATGATTTCGCCCTTGTCGTGCGCCAGCGTGCCGAGCATCCAGCGGACGGTGTTGCGCAGCTTGCGATAGGCATCGACATTGGTCTGGATGATGGCCTTGCCGAGGCGCTGGTCTTCCCAATAGTCCGTGGTCATGACCCAGAGGCGCAGAATATCGGCGCCGGCGTCCTTCATCACGTCCTGCGGCGCGACGACGTTGCCGAGCGACTTCGACTGCTTGCGGCCCTGCTCGTCCATGGTGAAGCCGTGCGTGACGACCGTGTCGTACGGCGCGCGGCCACGGGTCGCCGCACTTTCCAGCAGCGACGAATGGAACCAGCCGCGATGCTGGTCGGAGCCTTCGAGATAGACGTCCGCCGGCCATTTCAGGTCCGGGCGGTCTTCCAGCGTGAAGGTGTGGGTCGAGCCCGAGTCGAACCACACGTCGAGGATATCCATGACCTGCGTCCAGGGTTCCTTGGCCTTTTCGCCGAGGAAGCGCTCGCGCGCACCTTCCGCGAACCAGGCATCGGCGCCTTCCTGCTCAAAGGCTTCGAGGATGCGGGCGTCAACACCATCATCCTGCAGGATGTTGCCGTGCTCGTCGACGAAGATCGCGATCGGCACGCCCCAGGCGCGCTGGCGCGAGAGCACCCAATCCGGGCGCTGCTCGATCATGGCGCGCAGGCGGTTCTGGCCGGCGGCCGGCACGAAACGAGTGTCGTCGATGGCCTTCAAGGCGCGCGAACGCAGCGTCGAGCCATCCGCAAAGTCCTTGTCCATATGGACGAACCATTGCGGCGTGTTGCGGAAGATGACCGGCTTCTTCGACCGCCAGGAATGCGGGTAGGAATGCTTCAGCCTGCCGCGCGCAAACAGCATGTTCGCTTCGATCAAGGCCTTGATGACCAGCTCGTTAGCGTTGCCCTTCTTGCCGTTGTCGTCCATGACGCGGCCACCCTCCAAGCCGGGCGCATCCGCGGTGTAGAAGCCGGCGTCATCGACCGGGAACGGGATGGTGGACGAGATGCCGCGCGCTTCGATGGCCCGGGAATGCGACATCCAGGCATCGAAGTCCTCGCGACCGTGGCTGGGTGCGGTATGCACGAAGCCAGTGCCGGCATCGTCGGTCACGTGATCGCCGTCGAGCAGCGGCACCTTGAAGCCATAGCCAAGCGCTGCCAGCGGATGGGCGCAGATGAGAGCCGCCAGATCGGCGGCAGTGACGTCGGCCACGCGCTTGTACTGCAGCTTAGCCTTGGCGAAGGCTTCCTCGGCGAGCTTGTCGGCGAAGATCAGCTTCTCGCCGGGACGCGGACCGAAGTCGTTGGCG
Source organism: Rhizobium freirei PRF 81 (assembly GCF_000359745.1). Taxonomy (GTDB): domain Bacteria; phylum Pseudomonadota; class Alphaproteobacteria; order Rhizobiales; family Rhizobiaceae; genus Rhizobium; species Rhizobium freirei. Next base: position 121,319 of record NZ_AQHN01000011.1, on the reverse strand, counting down.
GCGTCCGTGACTTCGTAAAGCCCATAGGATACGCGCGAGGAATAGGCGATCGCGCGGTTGCCGGGGATGGTCCAGGGGGTCGTCGTCCAGATAACGACAAAGGCGCCGGCAAGATGTGCAGAGCCTTCGGCCACCGGGAACTTCACCCAGATCATGTCGCTCTCGACGTCGGCATATTCGACTTCGGCTTCGGCGAGCGCCGTGCGCTCGACCACCGACCACATGACCGGCTTCGAACCACGATAGAGCTGGCCGGTACGAGCGATCTTCAGAAGTTCGCCGGCGATGCGGGATTCGGCATGGAAGTTCATGGTGAGATAGGGATTGTCGAAATCACCGACGATACCGAGGCGCTTGAACTCCTCGGACTGGATCTTGATCCAGCCGGCGGCAAAGTCGCGGCATTCCTGGCGAAACTCGTTCACCGGAACCTCGTCCTTGTTCTTGCCCTTTTCGCGGTACTTTTCCTCGATCTTCCACTCGATCGGCAGGCCGTGGCAATCCCAGCCCGGAACATAGTTGCTGTCATAGCCGCGCATCTGGAACGAGCGGGTGATGACGTCCTTCAGGATCTTGTTCAGCGCATGGCCGATATGGATGTGGCCGTTGGCATAGGGCGGGCCGTCATGCAGGACGAATTTTTCGCGGCCGGCGGCGGAAGCACGCAGCTTCTTGTAGAGATTCATCTCCTCCCAGCGCTTCACCAGCTCCGGCTCTTTCTGGGGCAGCCCGGCGCGCATCGGAAAATCGGTTTCCGGCAGGTAAAGGGTCTTGGAGTAATCCATCTTTTCAGCGGTATCGGTCATAGTCGTGACAATTGCCTCGGTGTCTCGGGCGTCTTGCGCCTCATCTGGCGCAGCCATATGGGGATTTTCGGCGGCGGAAGCGCCCTGGGAGCGGGCGCCGGAAACCCGGACCTTCCGGCAGCTCAAAGCGCGCGGAAGGCCGGGCCAATAATTCGTATCGATAGGCTCAGCCGAAATTGGGTCATGATCGCCGGTTCATAGGCGTTTTTTCCACGAAAAGGAAGAGGAAACCGTCGCAACTGCCCACAGAAAAGCCGCAGGCGTTTCCGCCTGCGGCCGGTCGAAGGTCGATCCGATCAGGCCCGTGCTGCCGCCCGTGCCGGCATGACTGCGTTGATGATGACGGATACGACGACGTTGGCGAGAAGCGCGATCAACCCCGTATAGACGGTGAAGCCGGCTTCACCGAGGGGAACCATATGCAGCGGCTTCCAGCCGGCATCCCAGACGAGATAGGTGCCGCCAAAGAAGCCGACTGCCCAGCCGGCAAGCAGCGCGGGCGCGCGGAACCATCTGGTATAGAGGCCGAAGACCAGAGCCGGCAGCGTCTGCAAGATCCAGATTCCGCCCAGAAGCTGGAGATCGAGCGCGAATTGTGTCGGCAGGAAAATGATGACGAGAAGCGCGCCGATCTTGACGATGAGCGAGGTCATCTTGGCGACCTTTGCCTCTCCGGCATCGGAAACCTGCGGATCGATGTAGGCCTTCCAGAAGTTGCGGGTGAAGAGGTTGGCGGCACCAATGCTCATCACGGCAGCGGGAACGAGGGCGCCGATGGCGATGGCTGCGAAAGCGAAGCCCGCAAACCAGCTCGAGAACAACGTCTGGAACAGCGCCGGAACGACATCATTGGCGCTTTCCAGCTTCAGATTTGCAGCGTGGCCCATATAGCCAAGCAGGGCCAGCAGGCCGAGCAGCAGCGTATAGGCAGGCAGCAGCACGGCATTCTTGCGAATGGTGTTGCCGCTGTTGGACGCGAAGATGCCGGTCAGCGTGTGCGGATACATGAAGGCCGCAAGCGCCGAGCCGAGCGCCAGCGTCGCATAGGCGACGTACTGGTTGCCGCCGAGCAGCAGGCTACCCGCCCCCTTGGCTTTGAAATCCGCATCGGCCGCGGCAAAGACATTGGCGTAGCCGCCAAGCTTGGCCGGGATGAGCGCGATGGCGGCGATCACCACGATGTAGATCATGATATCCTTGACGAAGGCGATCAGCGCCGGGGCACGAAGGCCCGCCGAATAGGTATAGAGCGCCAGAATGATGAAGGCCACTGCCAACGGCAGTTCGCCATGAAGCCCGAGCGCCTTGAACACCGCGGTCATGCCGACCAGCTGCAACGCGATGTAGGGCATGGTGGCGATGACGCCGGTGAGCGCAACCGCCAATTCGAGTGCACGCGAGCCGTATTGGCCGTGCACCACGTCGCCCGCCGTGACATAGCCATGATCCTTCGCGCGCTTCCAGAGAAGCGGCATGACCATGAAGACAAAGGGATAAACGACGATCGTATAGGGCAGCGCGAAGAAGCCGTAGGCACCGACCGTATAGACCAAAGCCGGGACGGCGATCACGGTGTAGGCCGTGTAGAAATCTCCGCCGACGAGGAACCAGGTGATCCAGGTGCCGAAGGTGCGTCCGCCAAGGCCCCATTCGTCGATATGGGCAAGGGTCTTCGGTCTGCGCCAACGGGCGGCGACAAAGCCCATGACCGTGACGAGCGCCAAAAAGAAGATGAAGACGGCGAGTGCGGTCGTATCGATCTCAGTCGTCATTGCGCATGCTCCGATAGGCAATCCACGTCAGGGTGGCGGTGATCGGCACCCAGGCCAGCTGATACCAGTAGAAGAAGGGGAACCCGAGCAGAACCGGATCATGGCTGTTGTAGAAGGGAACCCAAAGCAAGCCTATGTAGGGAATGACGAGCAGCCAGCAGGCCGCCGTCCCAAAGCGTTTGTCCATATCCGATACCTCTCACGCGGTGTCTGCGCGCCACCTTGTTGCAGTTGTCAGAGTGGAAGGGGTGCGTCAGCCTGCGATTGCAATATGCGCTCGAGGGCCGAAGCCGAGGAGCTTTGGATATGCAGAGCCAGACCAACGAATGTGAATTCCTCCCAACGGCTCGCCTGAGGCCAGCCGCTGGTAAAGTCCTACGGCGAGTCCGCCGCCTGAACAAGATATTAGCTGATGCGAAATCTTCGAACCTACCCAGAAGTGGGTAGACGGGCGTTACAATGCTGTCGTTGCGATGCCATGATCAAGAGCATAGCGGATCAGGCTGGCCGTCGTTGCGATGCCGAGCTTCTTCTTCAAATTCTTGCGATGCGTTTCCGCCGTCGCAGGGGTGATCTCAAGCTCTTCGGCAATCTCGCGATTGCTCCTGCCTGCAACGATCAAGCCCAGAATGCGACGCTCACGCGGCGTCAGAGGGTCGGCCTCTTTTTGTACCTTGTCCGCCACCAATATGTCGTGAACGCCGGACGAAAAATAAGTTCCGCCGGCCGCCACGGTTTCGATGGCGCAGACGACTTCGTCGGTCGAAACGTCCTTGAGGATATATCCGACCGCACCGCGCATGATCGACGAGGAGATGTATTCGCGGCTATCATGCATGGACAGCATCACGATCCGCGTCTCCGGAAGCTCCCGGCGGAAGAGCTCGATCGCATCAATGCCGCTGAGCTTCGGCATGTTGATATCCATCAGGGTCACTTGCGGCAGCGTCCGCCGACCGACCTCCAAGCCGATTTGCGCAAGGCTTGCCGTCCCAACCACTTCTATGTGGTCGAAAGTCTCCAGCACGGCTTTCAGTCCGTCGAGCACCACGGGATGATTGTCGATCAGTAGAACGCTGATCCTGTCTCTTTTCATGCCGCATCCACCTTTGCCCTTGGCGAAGCATTGGCCGATTTCGGCAGCATCGCAATGAGCGTCGTGCCGTCGGCCGTACTTTGAACGAGAAGCAGGCCGCGAAAATGCGCCATTCGTTCCTGCATATTCCTGAGCCCGAGCCCGCCCTTGCCGTCTCCGGCACCCTCGAAACCAACGCCGTTGTCCGAAATTCTCAAGCGTGCACTCCCCCGATCGCTCCAAAGTTTGATCGCAAGAGCTGTCGCGCCGGAATGACGTTCCACGTTGCTCAAGGCCTCCTGCGCGACACGGTAGAGCGCGGTATTGGCTTCTGGCTTCAGCATACTGGTGAAGCCCGAGGCCTCGATCTCGGTTGCGATCCCGGTCCGTTCGGCGAAATTGTTCGCGAGTGCGGTAAGCGCGGCCGTCAAGCCGAGATCATCGAGCACACGGGGGCGAAGATCATGCGAGAGCCGCCTGATGTCCTTGATCGCGCTGTTGAGCGCTTCAACACCCTTTTCGATCGTCGTGGCGGCATCATCGACCTGGTTTCGCACCTTGCGGTTGGCAAGGTCCATGACGTAGCGCACGCCGAGGAGATTCTGCGACACGCCGTCATGCAATTCGCGGGCAAGCCGGGCGCGCTCCTCCTCCTGCGTATCGATCACCCTTTGCGTCAGCTCCTTGAGCCGGCCGTCGGCCATGCGTCGCTCACGGAACGTCAGCAGCATACAGGTCGTGAAGACGACCAGAACGGCAGGAACGGCTATCAAAGTGACGACGATGAAGGTTCTTTTGATGTTTGCCCGCATGGCGGCATTGGCGGCCGCAGTCTGGGTGAAAATATCGTCCAGATAGACACCGGTTCCGACAACCCAGTGCCATTTATCCAGGCCGACCACAAATGAGAGCTTATCGGCGATGCGGCCGGTAGAGGGCTTCTCCCATTTGTATTGGTGCAGACCTCCGCCGCCCTTTGCCGTCTTGATGAGTTCTGCTATGACCCTGTCACCGTCCGGATCGGTCAAATCGAGCCAATTACGCCCGTTACGAAATCCCTCACGTGGATGAACGATGTTGTTCCCATCATAGTCGTAGACAAAAAAGTATCCGTCCGGGCCGTATTCAAGTGACGTGAGGATCGCTGCCACCTTGTCCTTTGCGGCCTGGTCGTCTGGCGCTGCGTCCCGATAGATCGCCTGAATGGCCGACACGGCGAGGTCCGTCAAATTGACGATTTCCGTTTCCTTCGCCTTCAGCATGTTCTGTTCGAAGGTCTCGATATTGCTCTTGGTGAGGTTGGTCGACTGCCAGGTAATGAAGGCGGTAATTGCCAGGATCGAAACAACGAGAGGCACGAGCGCGAGCGCAATAATCTGATTGCGTAATGTCAACGATTGCTCCTCCCAAGAACCGGCGCGGAACAATGGCCCTTGTCGGACGCGAATTCAACAGCTTGTCGGCGGTGTCGATGCACACCCGCAATCGGAGAGCTTCCCTCGAAACGGCAAGGTGCCGTATTCGAACAGCATCCACTTTGGAAATATCAGTCGAACGCGATGACCCGATCGAGGTCGCTGAGCGGGCGGGCGCCGGCCAGCAAGGTGCGCGCCTCTTCCTCATCCTTGCGGATCTGCGCGACCAGCGGATCCAGGCCGTCGAACTTCAGTTCGGGACGAAGATAGCCGAAGAAGGAAACCGAACAGTTTTGGCCATAGAGATCGCCGCTGAAATCGAAGACGAAGGTCTCGAGCAGCGGCGCACCGTTGTCGGTCACCGTCGGACGGCGGCCGTAGCTCGCAACGGCGTCGCGGATGACGCCATCGGCTGCGCGGAACTTGACGGCATAGATGCCGGCCTTCAGCGATGTTTCCGGCGGAAGCTGCATGTTGGCGGTCGGGAAGCCCAGCGTGCGGCCAAGCTTCTCGCCACCGATGATGGGCGCTTCAACGGTATAGCGATAGCCCAGCAAACCGGCGACCTGGGCCACCTCCCCTTCGGCCAAAAGCGTGCGAATACGACTCGAGGAGATGACCTCGGTATTTTCGTCGCGGAACGCGTCGATCAGGGTCACGCCAAAACCGTTGTGGCTGCCGGCATTCATCAGGAAGGCGGGGCCGCCCTGACGGTCGTGGCCGAAATGGAAATCGAAACCGGTGACGACTTCGGAGGCGTGCAGCCAATCGATGAGGATCGAGTGAACGAACTCATCCGCGGAGCGCTGGGAAAAGGCGCGATCGAACGGATATTCGATGACGGCGTTGAAGCCGAGAGCTTCCAGCAGGCGGGCCTTCAGCGGCGCCGGCGTCAGGCGGAAGACCGGATGATCCGGCTTGAACACGGTGCGCGGATGCGGCTCGAAGGTCAGCACGAGGGCCGGAACACCGCGTTCCCGCGCAATCTCCAGCGCGCGACTGAGCACCGACTGATGACCGCGATGTACGCCGTCAAAATTGCCGATGGCGACGACCCCGCCCTTGAGAGCGTCTGGAAGCGGTTCGCGCGTCTCATTGCGATGGAAAACGGTCATCGTCTACCAAATCCCCTCAGACAAGGCGCGGCATCCACCACTTCGGCGAAGCCTGTTCGCGCGCCAGGAAGGCGCCAAGTGCAGCTTCGTCCGTATGCCCTTCGACGACATATTCGCGGGCATGGATGCCATGGCTGATATAAAGGAGATCGAGGCCGTAATCGAGCGCGCCACGCACGTCGGTCGGCATGCCGTCGCCGATGGCAACGACGCGCGACAGCGGGAATTCGCTCTTCACCTCGCGGGCAGCGGCGAGCGCTGCCTCGTAGATCGGCTGGTGCGGCTTGCCGGCGATCCGAGTCCGGCCGCCGAGGCGCTCATAATAGGCGGCCATGGCGCCGGCGCAGGGGATCATCCGATGGCCGCGTTCGACAACGAGATCCGGGTTGGCGCAGATGAGCGGCACATTGCGGGCCGACCAGGCCATCAGCATATCGGTATAGTCGTCGGGCGTTTCGGTCTCATCATCGAAGAAACCGGTGCAGACGATGCTTTCGGCCTCGCCGGCGTCGACACGTTCGACGTCCAGCCCTTCAAGGATGCCGATATCCCGCTCGGGACCGAGGAGGAATACCTTCTTCGGGCCTTCGGCGATCAGCTTGCGCGTCACGTCGCCCGAGGTGATGATGCGATCGTAAACGCTGTCGGGTACGCCGATCGCACGCAGTTGCTCGACGACCTTCGGAGCAACGCGCGGAGAGTTGGTGATCAGGACCACGGTCAGCCCTTCGGCGCGGGCAGCTTCGAGCGCGACCGAGGCTTCCTTGTAGGCGGTGACGCCGTTGTGAAGCACGCCCCAGACATCGCAGAGCGCAACGTCATAAAGTCCGCCGATATCGCGAAAGCTTTCGATCCGTTTGCCCATGCCGTCCTCGCATCAAATAAATCACGGGCTGACATCGCAAACCGGCCGGCAAATTACAAGAGCGACGCACGAGGTTTTTGCGCCGCACAAGGCTCGGAGGGCGAACGAAAGCCGCAGCGGTGAGCGGCAGAAAGATGTGGCGGAGACCTCGGCGGAATGAGCGAGAAAGGGCGTTGCGAAGGCCTTCCGTACGGGATCAAAATGAGGGAACCGCTGCAACGACATGCTACCCGCGAGGGCCATCGCCGTTAATCATCCTCGGAATGAGCCGAACGGCGCCGTAAAAATTTCACAGTGCTGTTCTTGACTCGCCCTGTAGGCACCCCTAAATCACCGTCGCTAGCACTCGCCAATGCTGAGTGCTAACAAAGTCCATACGGATCCCCCGCTGATCCGTGAATGTCATTTGATCGAGGGATTAGACAATGGCAAGCACCAATTTCCGCCCCCTTCATGACCGTGTCGTCGTTCGTCGCGTCGAGTCGGAAGAAAAGACCAAGGGTGGCATCATCATTCCCGATACCGCCAAGGAAAAGCCGCAGGAAGGCGAAATCGTCGCCGTCGGTTCCGGCGCTCGCGATGAATCCGGCAAGGTCGTAGCACTCGACGTCAAGGTTGGCGATCGCGTTCTGTTCGGCAAGTGGTCGGGCACCGAAGTAAAGCTCAACGGCGAAGACCTTCTGATCATGAAGGAAGCCGACATCATGGGCATCATCGGCTAATCCGGCCGGTTCCCTTTTCCGATAAAGCTGACGGGCCGCAGGCCCGGAAAACGCGAATTCAGGAGTTTCAAACATGGCAGCTAAAGAAGTAAAATTCGGCCGCAGCGCCCGCGAAAAGATGCTTCGTGGCGTCGATATCCTCGCTGACGCAGTGAAGGTCACGCTCGGCCCGAAGGGTCGTAACGTCGTTATCGACAAGTCCTTCGGCGCACCGCGCATCACCAAGGACGGCGTCACCGTCGCCAAGGAAATCGAACTCGAAGACAAGTTCGAAAACATGGGCGCCCAGATGGTCCGCGAAGTTGCTTCGAAGACCAACGACATCGCCGGCGACGGCACCACGACCGCAACCGTTCTCGCCCAGGCCATCGTTCGCGAAGGCGCCAAGGCAGTTGCAGCCGGCATGAACCCGATGGACCTGAAGCGCGGCATCGATCTCGCCGTTGCTGAAGTCGTCAAGGATCTCCAGGCCAAGGCCAAGAAGATCAACACGTCGGAAGAAGTCGCACAGGTCGGCACGATCTCGGCAAACGGCGAAAAGCAGATCGGTCTCGATATTGCTGAAGCCATGCAGAAGGTCGGCAACGAAGGCGTCATCACGGTTGAAGAAGCCAAGACCGCCGAAACCGAACTCGAAGTCGTCGAAGGCATGCAGTTCGACCGCGGCTACCTCAGCCCCTACTTCGTCACCAACCCGGAAAAGATGATCGCTGACCTCGAAGACGCGTTCATCCTGCTCCACGAGAAGAAGCTCTCGAACCTGCAGGCCATGCTCCCGGTTCTCGAAGCTGTCGTTCAGACCGGCAAGCCGCTCCTCATCATCGCTGAAGACGTCGAAGGCGAAGCTCTTGCTACGCTCGTCGTCAACAAGCTGCGCGGTGGCCTGAAGATCGCTGCCGTCAAGGCTCCTGGCTTCGGCGATCGCCGCAAGGCCATGCTGGAAGATATCGCCATCCTGACGGGCGGCACTGTCATCTCCGAAGACCTCGGCATCAAGCTCGAGTCGGTTACGCTCGACATGCTCGGCCGTTCCAAGAAGGTTTCGATCTCCAAGGAAAACACCACGATCGTCGACGGCGCTGGCGCCAAGTCCGACATCGAAGGCCGCGTTGCCCAGATCAAGGCTCAGATCGAAGAAACCACTTCCGACTACGACCGCGAAAAGCTGCAGGAACGTCTTGCCAAGCTCGCTGGCGGCGTTGCCGTTATCCGCGTTGGCGGCTCGACGGAAATCGAAGTGAAGGAAAAGAAGGACCGCATCGACGACGCTCTCAACGCGACGCGCGCTGCCGTTCAGGAAGGCATCGTACCGGGCGGCGGTACCGCTCTGCTGCGCTCCTCCACGAAGATCTCGGCCAAGGGTGAAAACGACGATCAGGAAGCCGGCATCAACATCGTTCGCCGCGCTCTGCAGGCTCCTTGCCGCCAGATCGCTGAAAACGCTGGTGACGAAGCCTCCATCGTTGTCGGCAAGATCCTCGACAAGAACGAAGACAACTTCGGCTACAACGCTCAGACGGGCGTCTACGGCGACATGATCGCCATGGGCATCGTCGACCCGGTCAAGGTCGTTCGCACGGCTCTGCAGGACGCAGCTTCGGTTGCTTCGCTGCTGATCACCACCGAAGCCATGATCGCCGAGCTGCCGAAGAAGGACGCTCCGGCTATGCCTGGCGGCATGGGCGGCATGGGCGGCATGGACATGATGTGATAGGCCAACGGCCTAATCACAGGAATGTTCATAAAGCTTCGCCCATGCACTTTTAGTGCTTCAGGCCGCCAAGCGGCCTGAAGTGGCGGCATGGACATGATGTGATAGGCCTACGGCCTAATCACAGGAATGTTCATAAAGCTTCACCCATGCACTTTTAGTGCTTCAGGCCGCCAAGCGGCCTGAAGTGGCGGCATGGACATGATGTGATAGGGTTTTAGCCTTATTACGACTGTTCAATCCGGCATCCGGAATTGACGAAGGGCGGCTCTCGGGCCGCCCTTTTTTGTTGTGCCAAAACGGCCCTTGCGCAAGTCTGGCAAGTTTCTCTGGCAGTGCAAATTTATGCAACCTCCCCATTGCCGTTTTAAGAAAAGCCCCTATAACTCGCAGCGCAGCGATTTTGGAGAGTTGGCTGCAATGCACGCAAATTTTATTGCTTTTGGATAGGATTAACCTACGGCTTGGCTCGGCCATGACCTTGACGGGTTGGAATCGTCCGGATTTATTACTTGAAATGACTTCGCAGGCCGGATCACCATCCGAAAACATTGTTGAGAAATGACAACAACAGAGAGGCGGCTCTGTTTTCTTCATGACGGTGCGGCGGGCAAACAGACCTTCCACCCGGTTCATCTGAAATTCAAACGGGACGCGCAAGGGCCGATGCGCCCAAGTGGTGGGGATCAGCTTGTTCAAGATTGCCAAAGCAAATTTTGCCGCACCGTTTGCGCCTGGTTCGCTGTCGTTCGATAGCCATGATCCCGACCTCCTCGCGCAATTCTGCGTTTCCGAAGGCTGGACCGGCGACCTGTCGAGCGGCCTTATCAAGCTCGGGCAGTGGAGCACCATGCTGCATGGGCTAAACTCTTCGGAGTGCGGCCTCCTGAGCCTGATGCATTGTTATGACGCGACGGATCGCGCGCGCATCCTCGATCTTTTTGAACGGGCGTCGACCGCCGCATCCAGCTTCTGCTATTCCACCACGACCCTTGGTGCCAACGGCCATCGCCAACCGATCTTCTGCGTCGGCGAATCCGTCGCGGCGGATAATCACCATGCCGGCAGCATGGTCGGCGTCTTCCTGTTTCCGCGCTTCAAGCTGGAGCCGGGGAGCCAGCTGGCGGCCCGGCAGTAGATGATTGTCAGGTGAGTTCGTCATCGTCGCACTTGTGCGCTTGTCCCCCTCACCCCAGCCCTCTCCCCGCTTGCGGCGAGAGGGAGTCCCCTCTTCCAAAATCGACACCTTCGTTGCTGAAGGCAAACCTGCCAAGAAAGCCAACCGGCCCCCTCGCCCCGTTTACGGGGAGAGGGCTGAGGTGAGGGGCCAGGCACATAGACGCCGATCGAGAAGGACCCGCCTGACCTGCCGAGCCCCGAAGAACCAATCAATCCCGCTTCGGAATGTTCAGGCCAACCTGGCTTGCGGGGCGCGCAAGGGCGCGTTCCAGCCAGGCCATGACTACCGGGAAGCTCTCGAGTTCAAGAATCTCGCGGCCGCCATAGAAGACGTCGACACCGCGAACCCAGGGAAATGTCGCGATGTCGGCGATTGTATAGTCGTCTCCCATGATCCACTGGCGCCCTTTCAGGCGCTCTTCCAGCACACCGAGGAGGCGCTTGGCCTCATCGCGATAGCGCTCGACCGGATAGGAATTGTTGGCGACCTTGTCGGCGGCAAATTTGAAGAAATGGCCGAACTGACCGAACATGGGGCCGACGCCTGCCATCTGGAAGAAGACCCATTCCAGCGTCCCGTAGCGCTTGGCGGCGTCCTGAGGCATGAGCTTGCCGGTCTTCTCGGCGAGATAGACGAGGATCGCACCGGATTCGAACAGGCCGATCGGTTTGCCGTCCGGGCCATTCGGGTCGATGATCGCTGGGATGCGGCCGTTCGGGTTCAGCGAAACGAATTCCGGCGACTTCTGATCATTGGTGCTGAATGAGACCAGATGCGGCTCATAGGGCAGACCGAGCTCCTCCAGCGCGATCGAGACCTTCACGCCATTCGGCGTCGGCAATGAATAGAGCTGGATGACGTCCGGATTGCTGGCAGGCCAGCGCTTGGTGATCGGAAATGACGAGAGATCGGCCATAGGATTCGCTCCTTAAGAGTATGATTTGGCGATGAATTGCCGCCACCATAACCGATATGCCGCCGATGGAAAGAGGGGTCGCAACCTCACCATTGTTCAATGATTGTGAACTAATTGTACGCAGTTGTTTATCTTTTCAACCTCCGAAAAATCACGAATATCTGTCTCCAGAAATTGTCGCCACTCAGTCCAAACCCAATTCACTGGAGACCGTCATGTCCAATAGCAACAACATCATCATTCTCGTGGCGCGCATCCTGCTCGCCTTCATGTTCATCTTCGCCGGCTTCGGCAAGCTGACCGATCCGGCAGGCACGGCCGGCATGATCGCCGGCGCCGGAATGCCGGCAGCGACGCTGCTCACCTATCTTGCCGGCGCGTTTGAATTCGTCACCGGCGTCTGCGTGCTGATCGGCTTCCAGATCCGCATCGTCGGCTGGCTGCTCGCCGCTTTCTGTGTCTTCACCGGTATCGTCTTCCATCTGGGAACGGTCAATGTTCCGGACTTCCCGGCTGCCGCCAACGGCTGGATCAACGGCCTGAACTTCGTCAACTTCCTGAAGAACATCACGCTCGCCGGCGCATACGTCATGCTCGCTACCAACGGCGCAGGCGTCTACTCGGTCGATGCACGCCGCGGTGCCTACGCAGCCGCCTGATTGCCGCATACTTCCCAAGACAAAAGGCCCGCCGGAATTCCGGCGGGCCTTTTTTTGCGTGAACAGGAAACTGGAAAGTCAGAGCGCGCCGCGCACCGCCGAAATGATGCGCTGAACCATCGGATCGCCTTCGTGGCCCTCCTTGCGCGCGCGCACCAGGCAAGCCTCCGAGCGCAGGATGATTCCGTCCGACAGGACCTTCAGATGGTTCGCCCGAAGGGTCGAGCCGGTCGAGGTGATGTCGACGATGATGTCGGCAGAGCCGGCAGCGGGTGCCCCCTCCGTCGCGCCGAGGCTTTCGACAATGCGGTAGAGCTGGATGCCGTGCTGGCTGGAGAAGAACTGCTGCGTCAGGCGCCAGTATTTCGTCGCAACCGTCAGCCTGTGGCCATGACGGGCGCGGAAATCAGCGGCGACGTCGCCGAGATCGGCCATCGTATCGACATCGAGCCAGATTTCCGGCACGGCGACGACGACATCGGCGTGACCGAAGCCAAGCCTTGCGCAGAATTCGACGCGGCGGTCGGCCTCGGCCATGCCTTCGCGCACGAGATCCTCGCCGGTAATGCCGAAATCGACGCTGCCATTGCCGATCTCACGGGAGATTTCCGAGGCCGACAGGAAGGCGATTTCAACGCCTTCTAAGCCTTCGACGCGGCCACGATAGGAGCGATCATTGCCGACGGCGACGATGGGCATGCCGGCACGCTCGAAAACAGCCGAACAATCGTCCTTCATCCGACCCTTGGAGGGAAGCGCAATGGTGATGGTCATCAGGCGGCCCTCGCATTTTCGATACGATCGAGCCAGAGCGCGAAGCCGACGGCCGGGATATGGTCCTTGGCGCCGAGCAGGGTCATCAGCCGGTCGAAACGGCCACCGCCGGCAAGCACCGCGCTCGATCCTTCCACCGTCACTTCGAAGACGAGGCCGGTATAATAATCAAGGGGACGGCCGAAGGCGGCGCGGTAGTCTATCTGCGAGGCATCGACACCGGCCTTGGCCAATGCGGCGACGCGGGCATCGAAGCTTTCCAATGCCTTGCCCAGCTTCAGGCCTGCCGCATCGGCAAAACCGGCCAGTGCTGCGGAGGCGTCCGCCAGGGGCACGCTCAAGGACAGGAATTCTTCCAATACGAGGAAAGCGGCATCATCAAGCCGCGTTTCCGACAGCACCAGCTTCTCGCGAAGGCGGCGGGCGATTTCCTGCGGCGAGCGGCTGGCATTGGCGGAATAGCCGGTTGCATGCATGGTGGCGTCGATATGCTTGACGAGCCCCTGCTCGTCGCCGCGATTGAGGAAATCGAGCACATGCGCGTCGAGCCCGGTAACAGGCTGCGGGCTTGCAAGTCGTGTCAGCAGGGTTTCGAGCTGCATCATGTTGCCGAAAGCGTGGATCAACCGCTTCTGCCAGCCGGACGGCAGCCCGAGCGCCTGGACCACAGCCTCGAACACGGCCTGATCGCCAAGCGTCACCGAAAGCGACTTGCCGGGCACGAGCCGGTTCAGGATACCGATGGCATCGCCGATGGCGCGCGCATCGGCGCTGGCCGTATCGCCGTCACCCAGATCCTCGATGCCGGCCTGATAGAACTCATGACCGCCTTCGCGGCGCTGGCGAAAGATCTCGCCGAGATAGGAATAACGCTTCGGCGTGCCGGTCGCGGTTTCGATATGGCGCAGGCAGACCGGAATGGTGAACTCCGGACGCAGGCAAAGGCTGGCGCCGGTTTCGCTTTCGGTCATGAAGATGCGGCGGCGAAGATCTTCGCCCGCCATGTCTAGAAAGGGTTCGGCCGGCTGGATGATGGGCGTATCCACCCTCTCCGTCCCGCGAACGGTGAATTCGTCCAGCAGATCGCCGGCAAAACCCGGAAGGTTGATCAGGGGCATGGGGTAAGAACTCCACTAAAACCCCTCATCCGGCCTGTCGGCCACCTTCTCCCCGTTTGGACGGGGAGAAGGAGATGGGCGCGCCTTCTATCTCCCCTCACTTCTGTGGGAGCCGATGGACCGCAACAAAAAAGGTCGTCCCCTCTCCCCGTCAACGGGGAGAGGGCTAGGGTGAGGGGCAAAGCCACACGCTCAGACATTGCCGAGCGCCCTCTTCCGGTCTTCCGCGTGCGCCGCCAATATTTCCTGCACCTTGGCGATAAGCTCGGCTTCCGGCACGGTTTCCTGTGCCACGCGGGCCTCGCGCCAGCTGGCATTGTCCTCGATCTCGCCGGAAAGGCGCTTGCCCTCGATCAGATCCTTGATCTGGACGACGCCCTGGGCGCGCTCGTCGCCGCCCTGAATGATGGCGATCGGGCAGCCGCGGCGATCGGCATATTTCAGCTGGTTGCCGAACTTCTTCCAGTTGCCCTGGAACATCTCGGCGCGGATACCGGCGGCGCGCAGCTGCTGCGTGAAGCGCTGGTAGCGCCCCATGGCATCGACATCGCCATCCATGACAGTGACAAGCACGGGCTCGATCACCTCTTCCGTGCCGAGCTTGCCGAGGTTCTTCAGCGCCGTCATCAGGCGCGACACGCCGATGGAGAAGCCGGTGGCCGGCACTGGCTGGCCCATGAAGCGCGAGACGAGCCCGTCATAACGGCCGCCGCCGCCAACCGAACCGAAGATGACCTTTTCACCTTTCTCGTTGGTGACGTCGAACAGCAGCTCGGCCTCGTAAACCGGACCGGTATAATATTCGAGGCCGCGCACGACGGACGGATCGATCTTGATGCGATCGTCCTGATAGCCGGCGCTGGTAACGAGGCTGCCGATGAAATTCAGCTCGTCGACGCCCTCCACGCCGTTGGACGTGCCGGCAACCAGTTCGGCAAGACGAACGGCGCTTTTGGCGTAATCCTTGATGCCGACGAAGAAGAGCACCTTCTCGATCTGATCGGCGTTAAGACCGGCGCCCTTGGTGAAGTCACCGGATTCGTCCTTGCGGCCGGCGCCGAGCAGCAGCGCCACACCTTCCGGGCCGAATTTGTCAAGCTTGTCGATGGCGCGCAGCACGTTCAACCGCTGAGCAGCCTTGTCATCGCCGCCAAGACCGATCGCTTCCAAGACACCGTCGAGAACCTTGCGGTTGTTGACGCGGATCACATAGTCGCCGCGCTTGATGCCCAAAGCTTCCAGCGTGTCGGCCATCATCATGCACATCTCGGCATCCGCCTGCACGCCCGGCGCGCCGACGGTATCTGCATCGAACTGCATGAACTGGCGGAAGCGGCCCGGGCCTGGCTTTTCGTTGCGGAAAACATAGCCGGCGCGATAGGTGCGGTAAGGAAGCTGTATCTCGTTGAAATTCTCGGCGACATGACGGGCCAACGGCGCCGTCAGGTCGTAACGCAGCGACATCCACTGCTCGTCGTCATCCTGAAGCGAGAACACGCCTTCGTTCGGCCGGTCGCTGTCGGGCAGGAATTTGCCGAGCGCATCGGTGTATTCGAACAGCGGCGTTTCGACAGGATCGAAACCATAATGCTCGTAAACCGCCCGGATCTTGGAGGTCATCTCGTTGACGGCGCGAATGTCGCTGGCCGAACGATCGACAAAGCCACGCGGCAGGCGGGCCTTGAGCTTCTGCGGTTTCTTCTGTTTGTCGCTCATATCTTGGGTAATCCGGTACGGGAACAGTCGCGGTTAACTAGCGGATTGGGCTGAGTGCGGCAAGGATTGTTCTATGCTAACGACGGACAAACGGACAAAAAGCCAGACGAGGCGAGATAGATACCATGCCACATGCGATCGTTCTGAAATGCGCCAACGACAGCGCCGCCCCGGTTTGGGATCTCTGGCGCGAGGCGAGCCGGTTCGAAACCGCGCCGTCGATGGAGGCGCTGAACTATTCGCCGCATCTCACCCTTGCCGTCTATGCTGATATCGCTCCCCCCTCGCTTTTCGCTGCTGTTCAAAAAGTCTTCAGCCAGATGTCATCCCTGTCGATCGAGTTCTCCGGCATCGACCATTTCGCAAATGAGATGCTGGTGCTTTGGGCGCGCCCCAAAGACGATCGAATCTTAAGGAAAATACACGCCGCCATTCACGACGAGATCGATCCCGCCCTTTGCCATGAGCATTCCCGTCCGGATCGCTGGCAGCCGCATTGCACCATTGCGATGAAGATCCCCGCAAGCATGGCGGAACAGGCGCTGAAATGGGCCGCGGGAACGCCCGCCCGATTTACGCTTACCTTCGATACGGTGGATTGCATAAGCTTTCCGCCGGTCGAGATTCTGAATGAGGTCAAGCTGCTGCCTTGATCGCCTCGCAGTGTCCCAAGTTGCAATTTGCGCTTGCCTTGCCGGCCGGCGCAGCTCGGTTCCGGTTCATGCGCCTGCTTACGATCCTGACGATGTTGATTGCCTGGCTGAAGAAGCTCGGCAAGTAATTCATCCGATCATGGGAGCCGGCACTTAAGCGTCGCCTCTCTTCCCGCTCAGTCCATGATGCCAGGCAGGCGCGCTGCCAGCAGGTCGATGATCGAGCGCATCTTCATCGGGAGCTGGGGTGTCTGTGGCCAGACGGCATAGACATTGACGGGCCGGCTGGAAACGTTTTTCAGCGCCTGCGCGAGCGTGCCGGCATAAACGTAGTCGCGCACTAGCCAGCAGGGAAGCCAAGCGATCCCCATCCCCGATACTACGGCGCCTGCAATGACTTCCAGATCGTCAAGGCGTAGCCGAGTTTGCGGAAAATAGTCGACGGCCGTGCCGTCATCCTGCAGGAAGGTCCATTTCTTCGCTTCGCCGGATCTGGCGTAGACGACCAGATCATGGTCTCCAAGATCGGCAATGGTCTGTGGCTCGCCTCTTGCGGCAAGATAATCCGGCGATGCGCACAGCGTCATGCGATGGAAGGCGATCTTGCGCGCGGCAAGGCCGGCTTCGTCCCGCAGGATACCGTTGCGAATGGCAAGATCGAACCCCTCGTCGAAGAGATCGACGACGCGATCGCTGAAGGAGAGATCCAGTTCGAGCTTGGGATGCATGCGGGCGAGTTCCAAAAGCAGCGGCGCTAAGCAACGGCGCCCGAAGAGTACGGGCATGGAGATGCGCAGGCGGCCCGTGACCTCACGCTTGCCCGATTCCAGCATGGCCTCGCCCGATTGGATCTCGTCCAGAGCCCGGCGGCAGCGCTCGTAAAAGGCCTGGCCTTCGTCGGTCAGGCTTTGCATGCGGGTGGTGCGATGAAACAGGCGCGTGTTCAGGCGCCTCTCCAGCTTCGCGATGGTCTTGCCGATCGCCGAGCGCGACAGGTTCATGCGCACCGCCGCCGCCGAAAAGCCGCCGGCCTCGACCGCCTCCACGAATTCCGGAATGCCGTTGAGCATGTCATTCATGATGATTGCTTCCTAGAGGGAACCAGTTAGCGGAAATAATATCGCCACTGGCGACACAAAGGCAACGATATAGTGCGTCCATTGCTTTCAATCCCTCTCAGGAGATCATGATGACGAAGACCATGAAGCGCTGGACCCTCGAGACGATCGCCGTCGGCGCCCCCTTGAACCTCACCGAAACGGCAGTTCCCGCGCCTGCGCGCGGCGAAGTGCTCGTGCGGATCAAAGCCGTCTCACTGAATTATCGCGACAAGCTCGTGCGCGAGACCGGCATGGGGCTGCCGATCCAATTTCCCTTCGTGCCGGCCTCGGATATGGCGGGCGTCATCGAAGCGGTGGGCGAGGACGTGACGAGATTCTCTGTCGGCGACCGGGTCATTTCCACCTTCCATCCCGGCTGGATCGACGGCAAGCCGCTCGGCGATGCCCGTACTCCTCCCTATAAGACGCTTGGCGGTTTCTATGCCGGCGTGCTTTCCGAATATATCGCCGTGCCGCAGGACTGGCTCGCATCGGCGCCAAAGAGCCTCGATTATGCCGAGGCAAGCACCTTGCCCTGCGCTGGACTGACGGCCTGGTTTGCCCTGGTGGAACGCGGCAAGATAAAGCCCGGTGACAGCGTGCTGGTGCAGGGAACGGGCGGCGTGGCGCTGTTCGGCCTGCAGATCGCCGCCGCACAGGGAGCCGAGGTGTTCGTGACCTCCTCGGGGCGGGAGAAGCTTGCCCGGGCAAAGGCGCTCGGAGCCCATCACGGCATCGATCGCAACACGAGCGATTGGGTGGAGGAAGTCTATCGCCTCACCAACGATCGCGGTATCGACCATATCATTGAAATCGCCGGCGGACCGAATTTCGCCCAATCGTTGAAGGCGGTGGCGCCGCATGGCCGGATTTCCGTCATCGGCGTTCTGGAAGGCTTCGACATCACCGGCCCGGCGGCACCGCTGCTGTTGAAGTCTCCGGTCGTACAGGGCATCGGCGTCGGCCATCGCCGCGCGCTCGAAGACTTCGTGCGCGCAGTCGACAGCATCGGCCTGAAGCCGGTCATCGACCATCGCTACGGCCTCGGTGAGGTTCCGGCAGCCTTCGATCATCTCGATCGCGGTGCCTTTGGCAAGATCGTTATCGAACTTTAATCGTCGCCGGGCCGCCACGAGAAATGGCGGCCCGGCTTGCCCACGATATCAGGCCTTCGGTTCGAAGGGCTGCGGCACGCGCTGAGCGCCTTGGCGGGCGAGCATCCAGCCGGGATATTCGGGCGCAAGCGCACTGACGTCATCGAGCTTGGCCATATCGTCGGCATCGAGCTTCAGCTTGACGGCGGCGAGATTCTGATCGAGCTGATCGAGACGCTTGGCGCCGATGATGATGCTGGTGACGAAAGGCTTCGCCAGGATCCAGGCAAGCGCCACGGTTGCAACGCTGGAGCCATGCTTTTCCGCAACTTCGCGCATGGCGGCGACGCAGGCCCAGGCGCGATCCTTGTCGACCGGCGGGAAATCGAAGCTTGCACGCCGCCCCTCGCCGTTGCCGGGAGCGCCCGGACCATACTTCCCGGACAGCAGGCCACCGGCAAGCGGCGACCAGACCATCAGTCCGAGCTTTTCTTCCGCCATCAGCGGCACGATCTCGCGTTCCAGATCGCGGCCGGCGATGGAGTAATAGGCCTGCACCGTCTCAAAACGGGCAAAGCCGCGGCGTTCGGAAAGGCCGAGCGCCTTGGCGATGCGCCAGGCCTGCCAGTTGGACACGCCGACATAGCGAACGAGGCCGCGCGAAACGAGATCGTCCAGCGCGCGCAGCGTCTCCTCAATGGGAGTGACCGAATCCGTGGCGTGGATCTGATAGAGGTCGATGTGATCGGTCTGCAGGCGGTCGAGGCTCGCCTGGACCGAATCCATGATATGACCGCGCGAGGCGCCACGGTCGTTCGGCTTGTCGCCCATGACGCCGTAGACCTTGGTGGCGATGACGACATCCTTGCGGGGAACGCCGAGATTCTTCAGGGCCTGGCCGAGCAGCTTCTCGGAGTTGCCGAAGGAGTAGACATCGGCCGTATCGATGAAATTGATGCCGGCTGCCAGCGAGCTTTCGACGATCTTGTCGGCCAGCGCCTGGTCGACATCGGCGATCGCACCCCAGAGGCTGTTGTTGGGGCTGGCTTCGCCGAAGGTCATCGTGCCCAGGCAAAGTTCGGAGACGAACATGCCGGTATTACCGAGCTGATTGTAACGCATAGGAGAGAATTCCCTTGTAGCCGGCTGGAAGAGGCTTCCGGCCGATGAGTTCTTATCTCTTGGCTATAATTTGGCCTCGGCACGGCGGCGGCTTGTCCGCGCCGCCTTGGAGAGGTCAGAAGACAGTCGTCGAAGCCCGGCTCTGCAGCCGGCACGATCGCGACAGCATCGACATAATGCACCGGAATCCGATTTCAACGCGAGACCTCCGATCGATCACGATGCGGTTACCAGCACTTACTCTTGCGTCCCAGGCGGCGGAGGATAGACTCCGGAGTTGATCCCTTAAGCGGAACGGAAACACGATGACGCAACGCCCGCTCACCACGATCGGCTTCGATGCCGACGACACGCTCTGGCAGAACGAACGGTTCTACCGGCTCACGGAACTGCAATTCACCGATCTGCTCATCGATCATGCCGACAGCGACCATATTTCGGCGCGGCTGCTCGAAGCCGAGAAGCGCAATCTGCGCCACTACGGATTCGGCATCAAGGGCTTCACGCTGTCGATGATCGAAACGGCCATCGAGATCACGGAGGGCGAGGTGCCGGCGACCGTCATCGCCCAGATCCTCGATATCGGCCGCGATCTGCTCGCTCACCCCGTCGAAACGCTGCCGCATGTGCGCCAGACGCTGGAGGCCCTGTCCGGCAACTATCTGCTGGTGCTGATCACAAAGGGCGACCTGTTCGACCAGGAGCGCAAGCTTGCCCAATCCGGCCTCGGCGATCTTTTCGATGCGATCGAGATCGTCTCGGACAAGAACGCCTCCACCTATCGTCGCATCTTTTCCAAGGTGGGAGACGGGCCTGAGCGAGCGATGATGATCGGCAACTCGCTGAAATCGGACATCGTGCCGGCGCTCGCAGCAGGCAGCTACGGCGTCTTCGTGCCGCACGAGCTTACATGGTCCTTCGAACATGTCGAAGAGCCGACCGAAGCGCCGCGCTTCCGCAAGATCGGTCATCTCGGCGAGTTGTACCGCGTGATCGAGGCCCTGTCGTAGACGTCATTGCCCCTGCTTGGAGCGCGACGGGAAAAGCGTCGGCCCCTGATCCTTCTGCTGATCGGCAGGCTGCTGCGTGGCCGGCGGGTTGGGATCGATGAGGATCTCGTAAGGAGCGCCGAGACCGCGACGGCGGGTGACGCGAGAATAATAAGGCTTGATCAGCCAGGTGGTATCTTCGTTGAGGGTGACGTCGGCCGTATCGCCATCCTCGTCCGTGCCGAAAAAGGACTCATCGTCGTTCGACGACAGATCGAAAATCGCCATGAAGGTGTATTTGCTTTTCGAGCTGAAGGTGATGCGTACGTGCTGGCCCTTCTTGAGCGGCAGCGTATAGACCTTGCCCTTGCCGAACTTCGTCCAGCCCGTCAATTTTTCGAGGACGGCCGGGAAACCGAGTTTCTCGATCTTCTCGCCGCGATCGAGCTGTGGCAGCCTTTGTTGGGCGGCATCCTCGGCGCTGGCGGCTGCGGGGCCGACCAGAGTGAGCATCGCTACCGAAAGGCCGAGCAACATACCTCTCATGGCCGCACCAATGCACAGCGCATCGCCTCCACCTCTTTCCGGCAATAGCAGCCTTCGATGTGATCGTTGACAAGGCCCATGGCCTGCATGAAGGCATAAACTGTGGTCGGGCCGACAAAGGTCCAGCCGCGCTTTTTCAGATCCTTCGAAATCCGCACGGAGGCCGGTGTCGTCGGGTTGGCACGAAGATGCGCGAAGTCGAAGACCTTCGGACGTTCGGCTGCACCGGGCTCATGGCTCCAGAAGTAACGGGAGAGCGATCCGAATTCGTCACGCAGCTCGATGGCGCGGCGGGCATTGTTGATGGTGGAGACGATCTTGCCGCGATGGCGAATGATGCCGGCGTCGGCGACGCAGCGCTCGATATCGGCCTCGTCGAACCTGGCGACCTTCTCGAAATCGAAGCCTGCAAAGGCGGCGCGAAAATTCTCGCGCTTGCGCAGGATCGTCAGCCAGGACAGGCCGGATTGAAAGCCCTCGAGGCAGATCTTCTCGAACAGCCTGATATCGTTGACGACGGGGCGCCCCCATTCCTCGTCATGATAGCGCTGATATTCCGGCAGGTTGCCATGCCAGAAGCAGCGATCCCTGCCATCCTCGCCGGTAATGATGCCCGTTTCAGCCATTTTAGCGATTCGTCTCCCATTTCAGCGCGCACCGCCGGAAACCGGCAAGCAACTATCGGATAAAAACAGATCAATCAAACGTTTAAAATCATAGGCTGATTTCAACGAGCGCGCATTCCGATTTCTGATTTACCATTTGCAAACCACATTTCCAAACCAGGCGGTAACCCTGATAAAGCTTTATCGGCTTCTCGGCATTTTGATGAACAGATGTTTACCATTCGCTCGCGCGCAGGTGGCACCATAGTTTCGACCGGGTGCTGCCGCGCCCATCCTCGGCCCATGTGTAGAGAGTTTGTCCGATGATGAAACATGCCGTTCTGTGCGCCGCCGGCGCCCTGAGCCTGCTTGCCTCCACCGCCTTTGCCAGCGATCGCTACCAGTCGCGTCCGCCCGTCATCGTCAGTCCCGATCTGACCGCCCCCTGGGTGACGCAGCTCGGTGGCGGCGTGCAGCCGGTCGTCTACCCCCGCCCGATGGCGCGCCGCGCCGCCGATCCCAGAATGGAGCAGCAGGCCAATCCGCAGGTGCGCCAGGTCGTGCAGCCGCGCGGGCTGTTCTCGCGCCCCGTCGTGCAGCAGGTTGCCATGACCCGTCCGCAATATCCGGCAGTCCGCGGTCAGGTCGATCCGCAATTCCTACCGCAGATCGTCGACTACCAGACGAAGGAAAGGCCCGGCAGCATCGTCATCGACACCAACAACCGCTTCCTCTATTTGGTGATGGAAGGCGGCAAGGCACGCCGCTACGGCGTCGGCGTCGGCAAGCCCGGCTTCGAATGGGCCGGCGCTCATACCATCACGCGCAAGCAGGAATGGCCGGACTGGACGCCGCCATCCGAGATGGTGGCACGAGAGGCAGTGAAGGGACATTATCTGCCGGCTCATATGGAAGGCGGCGAAGCCAATCCGCTCGGCGCGCGCGCCATGTATCTCGGCTCCACACTCTATCGCATCCATGGCACCAACGCGCCCTGGACGATCGGCAGCGCCGTTTCCTCCGGCTGCATTCGCCTGCGCAACGAAGACGTCACCGACCTCTACAACCGCGTGAAAATCGGAACGCGCGTCATCGTGATGTGATCGGCCTGCCGTCGGAGAACCGCGCGGTGAGCAGGGCCGATGGAGGCCTCGAAGCTCCCCGCGCCGATCTCACCTCTGCCTACACTATTGATGCAGCTATTCCTCAATCATTGATAGAAGAATGGCCTGTTTTTCCCGGCCAATCTTTGCAACCGACATTTTGATCTTGATCCCCTCGTAGGTTTCGGTAGTTTCTTGCCGAAATCAGCGAGGGAAATGCCATATGAGAACAGGTCTATCCGTTGTGGCGGCAGGTGCCGTCGCGACACTTCTTCTTGCGGCCTCGAACGCCGCAGCCTTTACCGCTTCCGCTCCTTCCGCAGCGCCAACCACACGCAGTGACGTGGTTCGGGTTGCGGTGGAACCGCAGGGCCAGGTCAAGCCGCAATTCCAGCGCCGGATGGTCAGGCTCTCGACCAATGAAGCGCCCGGCACAATCATCATCGATACCAACAACAAGTATCTCTATCTCATCGAAGGCGACAACCGCGCGAGACGATACGGCATCGGCGTCGGTCGCGAAGGTTTCGGATGGTCGGGCGTGGTCAAGGTCGGCCGCAAGGCGGAATGGCCGGGCTGGACGCCGCCGCCGGAAATGCGCGTGCGCGAAGCCAAGAAGGGCCACAAGCTGCCGGCCTTCCAGGAAGGCGGCGAAGACAATCCGCTCGGCGCGCGCGCCATGTATCTCTATCACAACGGCAGCGACACCGCCTTCCGCATTCACGGCACGAATCAGCCCTGGAGCATCGGCCTGAACATGTCGTCCGGCTGCATCCGCATGATGAACAAGGATGTCGTGGATCTCTACGACCGCGTTCCGATCGGCACCAAGGTGATCGTCGTCGGCCCCGGCAACAAGCAGGGTGAAGTCAGCTATCAGGATCGCGGCATCGACCTGCTGAGGACCTTGTTCGGCGGCTAATAAAGCCGGCCGATCCGCCAATTCCCGGCAGATCCGACCACTAAAGAGCGCCCCGAGCAATGACACGGCAGCGGCCGGCAGGCTCGGGGCGCTCGCGAGCTCGCACAAATACCGCGTGTCCTCCGCCACTACACGCACTGTTGCGCCATTGTTACAGCCGCGAACCTATCGCACTACCCTACCAATAAGGGTCATTTACATTCAGTTTCATGTCAGCTCTTCTACCTAAGCCGTCGCTGCTTGCCAGCGACTGCGAGGGACGCGTGACTGAAGCGTGCTTAGCTAGCGGCACTCTGCCATTCGGGGAATTTACATGCATCGCGCATTTCGTTTCAAACAGCCGGCCGTGTCCGCCCTTGCGATTTCGGCCTTCTTGTTCGCTGCCGGCTCTGCTTCGGCGGAAATGCAGTTCTCGGCCTATGGTGGCTTTCAAGGCGCGACCGGCGGCAATGTGAAAACCTCGGACGGCGCCGATTTCGATCCAGACTGGTCCGGCAAATCCTTCAAGATGCCGCCCTATTTCGGCTTCCGCGGCATCTGGTGGCTTGACGATTTCGGCAAGTCGAACTGGGGCGTATCGCTCGACTACAGCCATGCGAAGGTTTACGGCAATCTTGGCAACACGCCCGGCTGGTCGCATTTCGAGTTCACCGACGGCTTGAACATGCTAACGTTGAATGCGCTCTACCGCTTCCAGGATCCGAGCCGCAACTGGACGCCCTATCTCGGCCTCGGCGCCGGCATCAACGTGCCGCATGTCGAAGTCACCCGCGCTTCAGGCACGACCTTCGACTACCAGTTCGGCGGCGCGTCGCTACAGGCGCAGGCCGGTGTCAGCTACCAGTTCGCCCAGCACTGGTCGACCTTCGTCGAATACAAGGGCAACTACAATTTCGTGAACAACGTCTCGATCGATAGCGGCGCTACGCTCAAGACCAACGTCTTCACTCACGCCATCAACTTCGGCGTCTCGTACAACTTCTAAAAATCGCGCCTGTCGAGGGCATAATCGATCCCCCAAACCGGTTCAGGCCTGGGGGATTTTATGCTATTATTGGCCTATGAGCCTTTCCTATTATCGATGTGACTGGATCCATCCGGAAAACGAGGATCCCGTCGTCGTTTATTACGAGGTCGATGTCGCCGGTGACGTTCCGCGGCTTATCGACGTGTTTGCTGATGGCCACCGGCAATGCATGTCGGTCGTCGATCTTGCCTTGTTCGGGCGCGACGGACGACGCATCCCCAGCCTCATCGAAGGCTCGTTCTATGACGGTATCGCGGGTTTGGTGGATGGCTTTTTCTTCGAGGAGGGCCAGGAGCGCATCGCCATGACGCGCATCGCCGCCGATAAATTCGAGATGGAATGGCAGGCCTATCGCGTAACCAAATCCAAAAAGCTGCATTAGGGCGCTGCAGAGCCGTCGAAGGCTGCTGTGTCAGCCTCCCGGCCTCCCTCAGGCGGCAGTCGGCTCCAGCCCCTTAAGCTTAGCCGGCATGTCGCCGCCATAGGCCCAGTCCAGCAATTCGACGGTATGCAGAATGGGGATGCCCGTTGCCGTGGCGATCTGCGTGATGCAACCGATATTGCCTGTGGCGATGATATCGGCCTTCGTCGCTGCGAGGTTCCTGACCTTGCGGGCCTTCAGCTCGGCCGAGATTTCCGGCTGCATGATGTTGTAGGTCCCGGCCGAACCGCAGCAGAGATGCCCTTCCGCCGGGTCGCGCACGGTAAAGCCGGCGGCCTTGAGCAGGAGCTTCGGCGCCATTGTGATCTTCTGCCCATGCTGCATGGAACAGGCGGAATGATAGGCGACGGCGATGCCGCGCGGCATATGCGAGGGCAGCTCGAGGCCAGTCAGATATTCGGTGATATCCTTGGCGAGCGCGGAAACCCTTGCCGCCTTTTCGGCATAGGCCGGATCGAGGCGCAGCATGTGCCCGTAATCCTTGATCGTCGTGCCGCAGCCGGATGCGGTGATGATGATCGCGTCGA
The DNA here is from genome assembly GCF_000359745.1 of Rhizobium freirei PRF 81. Classification (GTDB taxonomy): domain Bacteria; phylum Pseudomonadota; class Alphaproteobacteria; order Rhizobiales; family Rhizobiaceae; genus Rhizobium; species Rhizobium freirei. Next base: position 95,345 of record NZ_AQHN01000011.1, on the reverse strand, counting down.
GCCCGCCAGCGTCGATCTCGCGCGTCCATACCTCGATATTGGCGCGGGCGGCGGCAAGCGCCCGCTCTTCGCGCCCCATGTGGTGGACCAGCGAGCCGCAGCAGACTTCTCCCTCCGGCGCCACGACCTCGATGCCGAGGCGCGTCAGCAAGCGGATGGTCGCTTCGTTGATGCCGGGATCGAGCACCGGCTGGGCGCAGCCGGTCAGGATCGCCACGCGGCCGCGCCGTTCTGCCTGCGGCTCATGCCGGCCGGGCCTGGCAAAGGGGGGCGGTGCCGGCACCCTGCGCGGCGCAAGATCGAGCATGGCGGCAAATGCCTTCAGCGCGGGAATACGCTTCAACAGACCCTTGAATGGTCTGCCGAGGCGCGCAAGCCGCAGAGCCAACCGGAAGCGGCCGGGATACGGCAGGACCGCGGCCAGCACGTTGCGCGTAAACCGGTCCATCAGCGGCCGCTTATACGTGTTCTCGATATGCGCGCGGGCGTGATCGATCAGGTGCATATAGTCGACGCCCGAGGGACAGGTCGTCGTGCAGGCAAGGCAGGAAAGGCAGCGGTCTATATGCGTCGTCACCTGGGCATCGGCGGGCCTGCCGTTTTCCAGCATGTCCTTGATGAGATAGATACGGCCGCGCGGGCTGTCGAGTTCGTTGCCGAGCGTCACATAGGTGGGACAGGTGGCGGTGCAGAAGCCGCAATGCACGCATTTGCGCAGGATCGCCTCGGACTCGGCCACATGCGGATCGGCAAGCTGTTCGGGAGTGAAATTGGTTTGCATCTATGCACGTCCCCGTTCGAGCAAGGTCCAGCCCCTCATCCGGCCTATCGGCCACCTTCTCCCCGCTTTAACGGGGAGAAGGAGATTGACGCACCCTCCGTCGTCCCTCAACCTTTCTCGACCCGAAAAAGCGTTGCAGACGAGGTTGTTCCCTCTCCTCGCCTGCGGGGAGAGGGTTAGGGTGAGGGGCTGCCACAGATAAGAAGTCATCCGCATCACGCCATCTTGCCCGGGTTGAAAATCCCGGCCGGATCGAACTTTTCCTTCACGCGCGCCGAAAGCAGCGCCACAGCCTCGGGCTGCAGCTGGAAGGCCGGTGTCGTCGCCCGGTGGGCCGGCGTGGCGCGCAGCAGGGTCGCGTGTCCGCCACCCAGGGCGTGAATGTAGCGGCGCAGCACATCGCCCTCCGGCTCGGATTCCATTCGCATCCAGACGAGGCCGCCCTGCCAATCATAATAGGCATCGACCCCCGCTTCGAGGCGAAGGGCGGCGACAAGCTGGTGGCCGGTGCCGGGTGCCACCGACACGCGCCAGATGGGGCGCATCGTGCCATCGCAATACGGTTTCACGTCGCGGATTTCCCGCCAAAGCCTGCGGCTGTCATCCTCCGCGAGATGCGTCACCGAGCCAAGGCGGCTCATGGCGGCGGCCAGCTTCTTGGCTCTCACCGAAACGGAGCCGGCAAGCCCCTCGATACGCAGGACCGTCGCCTCCCCTCTCGGCAGCTTGCCGTCGAGGAAGGACCAGCCGACGGTAAGCGGCAGATGGGCTGCCCCCGATACTTCCAGCGGCAATGCCATGGCGGCGGCCATCGCTCGCGCTGCCTCGGCATCATTAAGGCCGGTAACGACGATCGTCTCCTCGGTTTTCGGCCGAGGCGGCACGCGAAAGGTCACCTCGGTCAGAAGGCCGAGCGTTCCGTGCGAGCCGGCCATCAGCTTGGCGAGGTCGAGGCCGGTGACGTTCTTCATCACCCGCCCGCCGGCTTTGACGATTTCGCCCCTGCCATTGACGAAGCGAACGCCGAGCAGGCTGTCGCGCGCGGCACCGCTGACGAAACGGCGCGGACCGGAGACATTCGCCGCAAACACCCCGCCGATCGTCGGCTCGCCCTCGGTCGCCATCAGCGCGCGATGATCCATGGGCTCGAATGTCATCATCTGGCCGCCTTCGGCCAGCGCCGCTTCGATCTCGGCAACCGGCGTGCCGGCACGCGCGGTCATGACCATCTCACCTGGATTATAGGCAACGATGCCGGCAAGGCCGCGGGATGACAGCACCGCCTCGGCAGCAACCGCATTGCCGAAGCCGGATCGCGTGTTGCCGCCGACGACCGCAAGAGCCGCGCCGCGGGCCGCATGATCGCTGATGATGGAGGCGGCTTCCGCCTCGGCCGTGGGATGAAACTCACTCATGCGGCGTCGCGCCCATCCAGCGGAAACACCTTGGAAGGATTGAGGATCCAGCCGGGATCGAAGGCGGCCCGAACCGCCATCATCTGGTCGAGATCGACCTTGGCATATTGATGCCGCATCAGGTCGCGCTTCTCGATGCCGACGCCGTGCTCGCCGGTGAGGCAGCCGCCGGCATCGACGCAGAGCCGCAGGATGTCGTTGCCGGCCGCCTCGGCCTTGGCGGCATCCTCGGGATCGTTGGCATTGAACAGGATGAGCGGGTGCATATTGCCGTCGCCGGCATGAAAGACATTGGCGACGCGCAGGCCGTAGCCGTGGACGATTTCCGCCGTCTTCTTCAGCACATAGGACAGCTGGCTGAGCGGCACGGTGCCGTCCATGCAGATATAATCGGCGATGCGGCCGGTGGCGCCGAAGGCGGATTTCCGGCCCTTCCAGATCAAGGCCGCTTCCGTCGCCGATTGGCATTCCCGCACCGTCTTGACGCTATGGCTGCGGGCGATCTCGACGATGCTAGCAAGCATATCATCCATTTCCGCCTCCGAGCCTTCGACCTCGACGATCAGCAGCGCGCCGACATCGAGGGGATAGCCCGCCTTTGCAAAAGCCTCGCAGATCTCGATTGCCGGCTTGTCCATGAATTCGATGGCGACCGGGATGATGCCGGCCGCAATGACATCGGCAACGCAGGCGCCCGCTTCTTCCGAGGTATCGAAGCCGAACAGCACCGGCCGGGCGCCTTCCGGCTTGGCGATCAGCCGCACCGTCGCTTCGGTGACGATCCCGAGTTGGCCTTCGGAACCGCAAACGAGGCCGAGCAGATCGTATCCGGCTGAATCCAGCGCCTTGCCGCCGAGATCGATGATCGTGCCATCGGTCAGGACGAGCTTCACGCCGAGCAGATTGTTTGTCGTGACGCCGTATTTCAGACAGTGCGCGCCGCCGGAATTCATGCCGATATTGCCGCCGATGGTGCAGGCAAGCTGCGAGCTCGGGTCGGGCGCATAGAAGAAGCCATCGGCCGACACGCTTTCGGAAACGTTCAGGTTCGTGACACCTGCCTGCACCGTCGCCGTGCGATTGGCATAATCGATATCAAGGATGCGGTTCATCTTGGAAAGCCCGAGAACGACGGCGTCCTCCTGCGGGATGGCGCCGCCGGAAAGCGAGGTGCCGGCCCCGCGCGGCACGATGGGAATGCCGTAGCGATGGCAATATTTCATGACGGCAGCCACTTCGGCCGTCGTGCGCGGCAATGCGACCGCAAGCGGCACGCGGCGATAGGATACGAAGGCATCCGTTTCGAAAGGGACGAGCTCGCGCGCCTCGTGAATCAGGCATTCGGGCGCGAGGAGATCAGAGAGATCGGCAACGATCGTGCTGCGGCGGGCAAGTACATCCGCGCGCGGCTCCATGAATGAAATAGCCTCGGCCATGCCGTCCTCCTCCTGCCTCCGATTTGAGGCGTCGCCTCCTATTAACGCATGTCGCGCAAAAGTGTTGAGCGGTTTTGCGATAACGACATAAGTAAAATCAAAGACCTAAAGCGCAAGACGCGAATCTGAAAATTCGCGATGCGCTTTAGCACATTACAGGCTTAGCGCTTTCCCAAATTGGGCGCAAATGATAGGCATTTATTCCAAAACGGGAAATAATCGTGCATGACCAATCTTGGGGATCTCGAAATCTTCGCCAGCGTCGTTGCCACAGGCAGCATGTCGCTGGCCGGCCGCGCGCTCGGCTTTTCTCCGGCCGTCATTTCCAAGCGCATCAAGCGCCTGGAAGACAGGCTCGGCACGCGGCTCTTGCAACGCACGACACGGCAGATTTCGCTAACGGAGGCCGGCCAGGGCTTCTACGACCGGGTGCTTGCCATCCTGGCGGGACTGGAAGAGGCGGAAGCCTATATTGCCGGCCGCTCGGCGCAGATGCAGGGTACGCTGAAGATCTCCGCGCCCACCTCCTTCGGCCGGCTGCACATCGCCCCGCACCTGAAATCCTTCATGCAGGCACATCCGGACCTGGCGATCAATCTGGTGCTCAGCGACGAGTTCGTCGACATCGTCGGCGGTGGCTTCGATCTTGCCATCCGTATTGCCGAGCTTACCGATTCCAGCCTTGTCGCCCGACGGTTGGCGCCCGTGCGCCGGGTGCTCTGCGCCGCACCCTCCTATATTGAAACCCACGGCATGCCCGGAGACATCGAGGATCTGCGCCGGCATGTCTGCCTGCCGGCGCACAATCACGATCCCTGGCGGCTGGACGGCCCCAACGGAAGCCTCACCTTCCGCCCGGAGGGTAAGCTCATCACCAATTCCAGCGAAGTGATCCGCGAAGCGGTCATTGCCGGTTTCGGCATTGCGCTGCGCTCCACCTGGGACATCGGTCCGGAGCTGCGCGACGGCCGTCTCGTCCAGGTGCTGCCGGCCTATGAAGGATCGCATAACGTGACGCTTTCCGCCGTCTATCCGACCAGGCAGTTCCTGCCGGCGAAGGTTCGCGTGTTTATCGACTTCCTGACGGAACTTTATGGCCCTGTGCCCTATTGGGAGCGATAGGAGAGGTCTTCGAAAATCGAGGAGATCAGCATGTCCGCGCTTGAAACCATTCGCTCCGATCTCTCAGGTACGACCGGGACACGCTTCACCGTCGTTCTCGGCGACATTACCAGGCTTTCCGTCGATGCCATCGTCAATGCCGCCAACAGCAGCCTTCTCGGCGGAGGCGGCGTCGATGGCGCGATCCACCGAGCCGCGGGGCCGGACCTTGTCGCCGAATGCCGGATGCTGAAGGGGTGTAAGATCGGGCAAGCGAAGATCACCAAGGGATATCGCCTGCCGGCGAGGCATGTCATCCACACGGTCGGCCCCCTCTGGAACGGCGGCGCCAATGGCGAGGACGAGCTGCTGGCGGGCTGCTATAGCAACAGCTTAGGCCTTGCCCGCGAACATGGCCTCAGAACCATCGCCTTCCCTGCCATCTCCACGGGCATCTATCGCTTTCCAGCTACGCCAGCAGCAGGGATCGCCACGCGCATCGCCGTTGCCGAAAGCGCCGATGGCGCTTTCGGCGAGATCATTTTCTGCTGCTTCGGCGATGAGATGGCCGGGCTTTACGATCGATTACTGCCGGAGGCGCTGGCCGGGGCCTGACCGCTCTTTTTTGCTAGCGCGCCAGATCCAGATAGGCGGAGGCGACCACGGCGTCGATATCGGCGGGGACCGGGATGACGCAAGCCTCGCTGCCAAGCCCGCCCTTGGCGACTCGCTCGAGGCAGCGAGCCTGCAGGGTGAAGCCAAGGTCCATGGATTCGACCGTATTGCCGAGCGGGCGCGGGCCGGCGAGATTGGCCATATGGCCGCCGCCGAGAATGTGGAAGGCGCGGCCGTCGCGCATACGCACGGTCTCGATATGTTCAGCCTCGTAACGATCGATGCCGGCGACCTCGAGGCTGCTGCGGAATGCCTCGACGTCGATCTCATGCGGGAAGTGGCCGCCATTCATCAGGATCGCGCCATCTCTGATCAAAGGCAGATCAGCCACCGTGATGATATTCGGATAGCCGGTAACTGTTACGAGAATATCGGCGGAACGGATCGCCGCTTCGCGCAGCGGCGTCGTGAAGCCATCGAGATGCGCTTCGAGCGTCGTGACCGGATCGATATCGACGACGCTGACAGCGGAAAAGGCGTTGCGGAAGCACGCTGCCGTTCCCTTACCGCAGGCGCCATAACCGAAGACGGTGACGCGCTTGCCGTTGGTGGAGCGATTGGTGAAGCGCAGATAGCTCTCGAATAGGCTCTGTCCGACGGCATGCCGGTTTTCGGCGAATTGCTTGATCGGGCTGTCGTTGATGACGAGGATCGGCATGTTGAGCCTATCGCGCATCGGCAGCAGCCGGGTGCGGCCGGAGGTGGTTTCCTCCGTGCCGCCAAGCAGGCTGGGATAGGGCTTGTCGGCGGCACGGGCAAAGAGATCGCCGCCATTGTCGAGCAGTAGATCCGGCTTTTCCGCCAGGATCACATCGAGGCTTGCGCCATGCTCATCGGCATCGCGGGTCTGTGTGGCAAAGACCTTGATGCCCCGCGCCCGCAGATAATCCACCGTTTCCGGCTGGGTGCTGTTGAGATTGCCGGTGCAGACGAGGCTCGCACCGCCGGCGCGTAGCGTCATCAGCAACGCGACCGTCTTCGGCTCCAGATGAATGCCGGTGCCGATCGTCAAGCCGGCAAAGGGTTTCGTCCCGCGAAACTCCGCGGCAGTTGCAACCAGCAGCCGGCAGCTTTGGGCAACCCAATCGATACGGGACAGAGAAGAGGATTGATCCATGATGTGCTCCTGGCTGCTGCTTCGATGTGGCGATCTGGCACGACGGGCAGCAACCTGTCGATGAACATTGGAATGCGTCATATGGCAGAAAATCTGCCATTCCCATCAACCCTCTGACTCGGGACTGATGCATTGCCAGAAAAAGTTATCCAGCCCCTGCCCCGCTCAACCAATCCGCCAGCCGGACGAGCGCGGGATCCTTCGTGTCGCTGCTGCGAATGCTGAGGCTATACCCGGCTGGCCGCCGAATGAAACCATAAGGCGCGATCAGCGTGCCACGTCCGAGATCGTCGCCAACGGCCGTACGCGGGGCAATGGCAACGCCGAGGCCCGAGCGGGCGGCACCGATCGCGAGCAGCAGATCCTCGAATTCTCGTTTGGCCGCGAAGCGAACAGGTGCGTGGCCGCTTTCCGCGAACCAGTCATCCCAGAGGCTCGGTGCGGAACGGCTGCCCAGCGCCATCGCGCCGGCCAAGGCCGCAACGCCGGTGCCAAGGACGAGGCGTGCCGCGACATCCGGCGCGGCGACGGGACCGAACTCATCCTCCATGAAGCGTATGGCGGTGATATCGCGCGTTGGCCTGTATTCTCCACCCATGATCACTGCTTCGAGATCGGCGCGTCTGGCCAGAGGCTCGACGGTCGCCATCGGCACGATGTCTATATCGATGCCTTCAAGGGCGGCCTGCAGATCGGCAACACGCGGCATCAGCCACCAGACGGCAAAGGCAGAGGGAACGCCGAGACGGAGGACGCGCCGGCCTCCCTCAGATAGCTCCGCGGCAGCGCGCGCAAGAATGCCGAAAGCGATACCGACGGAATCGGCAAACGCCCCGCCCTTGGCCGTCAATACGAGCCGACCGTTCTCCCGCTCGAACAGAGGTACGCCGAAATAGGCTTCGAGCAGATTCAATTGCTGCCGGACAGCGCCGCGCACGACGCCGAGTTCATCCGCCGCCTTCAAAATGCTGCCGCGCCGCGCCACGGCGTCAAAGGACCGCAATGCATTCAGAGGTGGCAGGCGTCCAGGCATATTGCGTTCAGACATGGCAAGTTTTTATCTTTCTTTCCAGTGCAATAGCAGGCTCGGCCCAAGCAACTGCGCCATCTGCGGCATGAAAATGCTGTTGAATGTCGCTTTCAACACAATCACTGGCGAATATCAGTGAGCAAACCCATTTATTTTTATCTATTCACCACTCAATAAATTTGTGGGGAAATACCATATATTAGCATATAGAGCGCAAATTTTTTCCACACCATGTTACGATTGAATCGTAACAGCGTTTTGAATCCCTGAAGGTGACCCGACAATTGGCCTTTCTCAGCCGTGTAGCAAATGATGTGCAACTCATGTTTCGGCGCCCGCCGCGACAGCAATATGCTGCGCTCTGTTATCGACTGAAGAAGAAGACCGGCGATCTGGAAGTGTTGCTGCTGACCAGCCGCGACACCGGCCGCTGGGTGATCCCCAAGGGATGGCCGATGCCGGGCAAGCTCTCCCACGAGGTCGCGGCGCGCGAAGCCTATGAAGAAGCCGGCGTGCGCGGCGCTGTTGAGATGGAGCCGCTCGGCACATTCGGCTACGACAAGGTGCTGAAGGACGGCATTCAGGTGCCATGCCGCGTACAGGTCTACGCACTCGAAGTCGGCGAACTCGCCAAGACCTTCAAGGAGAAGGGCGAGCGCTCGATGGAATGGGTTTCCTGCGAGGAGGCCGCCGGGCGCGTGCGGGAACCTGAGCTGCGCGATCTCATTCTCGCCTTCGCACAGCGGATTGCGGCTGCTCCCGCCGCAATCCAGGCCAAGTAAGCCACATTACTCACAAAAAACTGTGCCAGGATATGTGGCTGACGTTGCGCGCCTCATCGGCCAGCGCAATACGAGAGATTTGATCCAGAGAATTGCATGCCCGACCGACCGGCTACACCAGTAAAGAGGACGCTCGATAAGGATCTCGACAAGTTCACCTATGTCGAGGATGCGACCCATCACGTTGCGAGGCGCCTGGTGGCGCCGGGCATCGGGCTTGTCTTTCTCGGCCTGGCCATGGTCTTTGCCGGCATCTATGTCTTCGACCAGCCGCGGGCCACGCTGATCTTCGCAGCCGTCGCGCTTGCCGGCTACATGGCCATGAACATCGGCGCCAAGGATGTCGCCAACAACGTCGGCGCCGCCGTCGGCGCGCGCGCGATCACCATGACCCAGGCGCTGGTCATGGCGGCCATTTTCGAGGTCCTCGGCGCGGCGATCGCCGGCGGCCCGGTCATCAGCACCATATCGAGCCAGATCGTCGATACCAACCGCATCGTGAGTATCGGCAAGCTTGCCTGGCTGATGATGGCCGCACTGCTGGCCGCAGCGCTCTGGATCAATTTCGCCACCTGGCTGAAAGCGCCGGTCTCGACGACGCATACGATTGTCGGGGCGGTCGTCGGCGCGGGTGCGGCCGCGGTCGGCCCGCAACTCGTGAACTGGCATGTGCTGGCGGCAATCTCGGCGGGATGGGTGATAACGCCCTTCCTTGGTGGCACCATCGCCGCCAGCATCCTTTATTTCATCGAGACCTTCATCGTCTATCGCGACGACAAGATCGCCGCCGCCAGATACTGGATCCCGATCCTGATCGGGCTTATGGCCGGCGCCTTCACGGGCTATCTCGTCGTTCAGCTGGAGCCCAAAGGCACGGTCCCCAATATCGTGAACCTCGCGATCGGTATCGGCGTCGGCGTCATCGCCTGGTTTGGCGCTCGTCCCTTTGTGGCGGCGCAATCCGTTGGGCTCGAAAACAAGAACAGCGCGCTGCGCAAGCTCTTCCGCCTGCCATTGATCTGTTCTGCGGCTTTGATGTCGTTCGCGCACGGCGCCAACGACGTCGCCAACGCCATCGGCCCACTCGCGGCAATCGTCCGCGATATCGGCCTCGGCGGCTCGCTCAACGTACTGACCGAAACAACGACGCATAAGGCTCCCTTCTGGGTGGTCATGATCGGCGGCTGCGGCATCTCAGTGGGCGTGCTGCTTTATGGACCGCGCCTGATCCGCCTCCTCGGCGAACAGATCACCAAGCTCAATCCGATGCGGGCTTATTGCGTCGCCGTATCTGCGGCGCTCACCGTTATTGTCGCCGCATGGTTCGGCTTTCCGGTGAGCTCGACCCATATTGCCGTCGGAGCGGTTTTCGGGGTCGGCTTCTTCCGCGAATGGTCGACCGTCCGTTCAAAACGGCGCTTCGCCTATATGCGCAAGAGAGCCGAAGCCGCCGGCATCCCCTGGACCGAGCCGGAAACTGCCGACGAGCGCAATCCCGACGAAATCCATCGCCGCCGCCTGGTGCGCCGCTCGCACTTCATGACCATCATCGCCGCCTGGGCGATCACCGTTCCGGTCGCAGCCCTGCTTGCCGCCGGCGTATATTGGGTTATGGTCGCGCTCTTCATTTAGAACGGTTCGGCTTCTCACCGCATATTCGAACTGCTTCATCTTTTTGTATTTACGCAATTCCGGACGGAAAACCGCTGCGCACTTTTCCTGGAACTGCTTTAGGGGGTAATTCATGCGCGCCAATTTCCGCATGCAGCGGCTGTTCGTGACGTCAGATATCAAGGCAAACCTGGCCATCGAGGCCGAGCAGGATCAGTTCAACTACCTCGCCAATGTGCTGCGCATGGAAGACGGCGCCGAGCTGCTGATCTTCAATGGCCGCGACGGCGAATGGAAGGCCGGCGTTTCCTTCCCCTCCCGCAAGCGCATCCTGCTGACGCCTGTCGAAGAAACGCGGCCGCAGCCAGCCCCCTCCGACCTGCACTATCTCTTCGCGCCGCTGAAGGTGGGGCGGCTCGACTATCTCGTGCAGAAGGCCGTCGAAATGGGTGCCGGCCTGCTGCAGCCGGTCATGACGCAGCATGTGCAGGGCAAGATCACCAATCTGGACAAGGTCAAAGCCAATGTCATCGAGGCGGCGGAACAATGCGGCATTCTCGGCATTCCCGATGTCGCCGAACCGGTGAAGCTGACCGACCTGCTCGCCGGCTGGCCGCACGAGCGGCGCATCATCTATTGCGACGAAGGCGATGCCGGCCAGAATCCGCTGCCGCTGTTGAAGCAGGTGAAGGAGAAGCATCTGGCGCTGCTGGTCGGCCCCGAAGGCGGTTTCTCCGAAGAGGAGCGCGCTTTGCTCCGCAGCCTCGATTTCGTCACCGCCATTCCGCTCGGACCGCGCATCCTGCGTGCCGACACGGCAGCCGTTGCCGCCATGGCGGTGATCCAGGCAGCGATCGGCGACTGGAACTGAGTCTTCACTCCAGGACTGCAACCATGGTTGCAGCGATCAGCAGGATCGCCAGCGAAATGTTGACGATCCGCGAAATCGTCGGATGCTGCAGGAAGCGTGAGAGCGACGCGCCGACAAGAAGCCAAATCAAGTGAATGGCGACAATCATTCCCGTCAGCAGTGCGATCTTGACCGTGGCGTCGAGTAGTCTCTGGTCCTGAAACAGGTTGACGTCGGCAAAGACGGCGGCAATCGCCAGATAGGCCTTGGGATTGGCCACCGCCAGCAGAAAGCCGCCTGAAAAGGCCGGTGCTGCCGCCTGATCATTGCGGCGCGACAGCGGCGGCGCGGTGGCGATCTTGAAGGCGAGATAGAGGATATAGATGGCCGAGACCACCGTCAGCAGGAAGGCGCCATGCGGCACCGACAAAAGGATCGCAACGATGCCGGCTGCGACAGCCAGCAAGACCGCCACCGTGCCTGCGATAAGGCCGGAAACGTAGCCGAGCGACCGCCGGAAGCCATAGGCCGCGCCCATCGCCGTGGCGCTGATCGTCGAGGGGCCAGGGCTTCCCATGATCACCAGCGAGGCCACAAGCAGCGTCAACATAGGATAGTAAAGGCCGTCTGGACCGTTCATCGATATGCTCCGCTTGCCGTCAGTCGAAGCGAATTATCGGTGCTAATAGCGAGACGTCTTGAACGCTTGTGCAAATATGCCGGTCGCTGTCACGACTGTGATGCACTTGCGAGACATAAAATCCTATTTTTTTGAACGACCCTTGAAAGAAATTCACTTGCACCGTACCTCAATCCGCGTCAATCACCCTCCAATTGACCTGCGACTGGCGCGGGTTATCCTCCGAGATCTAAGGTAATACCATGGCGCGCGACACTACCGACCAGACTCCGCTCTCCTCGGTCTCGGAAATGACGGCCTATCTGGCCGCCGGCAACAAGCCGAAGGAAAAATTCCGCATCGGCACGGAGCATGAGAAATTCGTATTCTTCCGCGCCGACAACAGCCCCGTGCCCTATTTCGGCGATGCCAGCATTTCCGCGCTCCTCAAGGGGCTGCAGGCAAAGAGCGGCTGGGAGCCGATCATGGATGGCGAGAACATTATCGGGCTCGGCGAACCCACCGGCATGGGTGCGATCTCGATCGAGCCCGGCGGCCAGTTCGAACTCTCCGGCGCGCCGCTCGAAACCATCCACGAGACATGCAAGGAATCGAACGCCCATCTGGCGACGGTGCGCGAGATCGCAGAGCCTATGGGCATTCGCTTCCTCGGCGTCGGCGGCAGCCCGAAATGGACCTTGGCCGAAACGCCGCGCATGCCGAAATCGCGATACGAGATCATGACCCACTACATGCCGAAGGTCGGCACCAAGGGTCTCGACATGATGTATCGCACCTGTACGATCCAGGTGAATCTCGATTTCTCCTCGGAAGCGGACATGCGCCGCAAGATGCGCGTCTCGATGAAGCTGCAGTCGCTGGCAACGGCGCTCTTCGCCTCCTCCCCCTTCACGGAAGGCAAGCCGAACGGGCTGTCCTCCTGGCGCGGCGACATCTGGCGCGATACCGACAACCGCCGCAGCGGCCTGCTCGACTTCACCTTCCGCGACGATTTCGGCTTTGAAGACTATGTGAAGTGGGCGCTTGATGTTCCCATGTATTTCGTCGTCCGCGACGGGCACTACCACGACTGTACCCATGTTACCTTCCGCCAGTTCATGGACGGTGCGCTGAAGGGCGAGATCGCCGACTGGGAGCCGACGATGGGCGACTGGACGAACCATCTTTCGACGCTGTTCCCGGACGTGCGTCTCAAGCGCTTCCTGGAAATGCGCGGCGCAGACGGCGGCCCCTGGCGTCGCATCTGTGCGCTGCCGGCCTTCTGGGTCGGTCTGCTCTATGACGACGAGGCGCTGACGGCAGCCGACGAGCTGACCAAGAACTGGAGCTTCGACGAGGTCAACGCGCTGCGCGACGTCGTGCCGGTAGAGGGCCTGAAAGCTTCGATCAACGGCCACAGCCTCATGGATGTGGCGCGCGAAGTCGTCGGCATTTCCCGCCTCGGCCTGAAGAACCGCGGCCGCGTGAATGGCGACGGGCAGGACGAAACGGTCTTCCTCGCACCGCTCGACGAAGTGCTTGCAAAGAAGGGCACGCTCGCCGACGATCTCTTGATGCTCTACAACGGCCGTTGGAACCAGTCGGTCGAGCCGATCTTCGAGGAATATCAATACTGATCGTTGGATCGTCTGCCTTCATAGCCTGGATAGCATGAGGGCAGAAACCGGTATGCGCCCTCTTTTTTCCCGCTATACTACCGGAATCAAGCGCCGCCTGATTCCGACGCGGCCTCATTGCGGGGAAAGGGACTTCGATGCTGCCACTCTTCGACATGATGATGCAGGCACAGAACGGCGCCGCCACGGAGGCCATGGCCAAGCAGTTCAATCTCGCGCAGGAACAGGCGACCAAGGCGATGGCCGCGCTGATGCCGGCCTTCTCGACCGGCTTCAAACGCAGTGCCACCGACCCCTACAACTTTATGGGCGTGATGCAGGACATCTCGTCGGGCAGCTACGCCAAGTATTTCGAGGACATGAGCAAGGCCTTCACGCCTGAAGGCGTCGCTGACGGCAACAGCGTCCTGGCGCGGCTGTTCGGCTCCAAGGATGTTTCCCGCGCGATCGCGGCACAAGCCGCACAGATGACCGGTATCGGTCAGGAAATCTACAAGCGCATGCTGCCTGCCATGGCCGATACGCTGATGGGCGGCCTCTTCAAGGAGACAAGCGGCCAGATCCCGCCAATGGTCAATCCCTTCCTCAACACGGCCATGGGCGAGATGATGCAGGGCTGGCTGCAGACCATCGGTTTTGCGCCGAAGCAGAAGCCCACGCCACAGGCGAGCATCTTCGACAATCCCTTCACGCAGGCGATGGAACTGATGTTCGGCGCCGATAGCGTCAAGCATGATAAGCCGGCGCAGACCAATCCGTTCCTCGACAATCCCTTTGCCAAGGCCTTCCAGGACATGATGAAGAACTTCCCGATGGCGGCCGAGCCGCCGAAGGAAGAGCCGAAGCCAAAACCTGCCGGCGTCGACATGGCCGCATATACCGAGATGTTCAACGCGATGTTCGACAGCGGTCTGGAAGTGCAGAAGAGCTATCAGAAGAACATGGAATCGATCTTCGACAGCTACATGCAAAACAGCAGCCCGGCCAAGACGCCCGAAAGCAAGTCTTAGCCGCGCTGTCCGTGTCAGGAATGGAGCAGCCAGCTGCGGATGCACAGGCGGCTCGCGTGCCCCTATCCTGCGAGCGTTGGATAATCGATGTAGCCTTCGGCTCCGGGGGTATAGAAGGTCGAACGATCCGGTTCATTTAGAGGCGCGTTGCGGCGGAAGCGCTCCACCAGGTCCGGATTGGCAAGAAACGCGCTGCCGAAAACCACAGCGTCGGCTTTGTCTTCCTTCAAGAGGTCATCAGCGCTTGTCCGCGTGAGCCCACCGCCGATGATATAAGCTCCGGCAAAACGCGGACGCAGCAGCTCATGATAATTCACCGTCGCTCCGAACAATGCGACATGGAGATAGGCCATGTCCGAAGCCGGAAGATGCTCAACCAGATAGGAATAGGTCTCCTTCGGATCGGCGTCCGATATATCATTGAAATTCATCTCCGGCGAAATCTTCAGACCGACCCGGCCGGCCCCGGCCTCTTCGATCATCGCTGCCAGGACTTCGAGCATGAAACGGGCGCGGTTAGCGACAGAGCCACCATATTCATCCGTGCGCTGGTTGCTGCCTGACGAAAGGAACTGCTCTGGAAGATAACCCGTTGCGCCATGGAGTTCGACGCCGTCAAAGCCGACGGCAAGTGCATTTTGTGTTGCGACGCGATAACCTCCGACAATCTCCCTGATCTCGGCGAGCGAGAGCTCGCGGGGCGTGACAAAATCCTTTTGACCCTCATTGGTCCAGGTCTGCCCGTTCGGACGGATGGCCGAAGGAGCGACCGGCAGTTCGCCGGCAGGCAGCAATAGGGGATGGGAGATTCTGCCCGTATGCATCAGCTGCAGGAAAATGTGCCCACCCGCAGCGTGAACGGCATCGACCACGGCTTTCCATGCCTTGAGTTGTGCCTCGGTTTGGATACCGGGCGTACGCACATAACCCTTGCCGCCAGATGTGGGGAAGACGCCCTCGGTGATAACCAGGCCCGCACTTGCGCGTTGCGCATAGTAGGTAGCGACCAAGTCTCCCGGCACGGCATCGTCATCATCGGCGCGAGAACGGGTCATCGGCGCCATGACAAGGCGATTGGCAATCTCGATGCGGCCGAGGCGAGTGGATGTGAAAATCTTGCTCATGGAACGTCCTTTCTGTCTGTTCGGACAAGACATGGGACTTTTCCGTGATGGCATAAACGGGCTATTGTGGAAATGATTATTCCAATGATGGCGCAATCTTTATGGAATACCTGAATGACATGGCTCTTTTCGTTGAGGTGGTGAAAGCCCGAAGCTTTCGCCGTGCAGCGGAGACGCTTGGCATGCCGAACTCCACGCTTTCCCGCAGGATCAGCTTTCTCGAGAAGTCGATCGGATTGCGTCTTCTGCATCGCACGACGCGTCGGATCGAACTTACCGAAGCAGGGCAGCTCTACTATGAGCGCAGCAAACGCATCGTCGAAGAGGCGAGGATAGCTCATGAACAGTTGGGGGAGATGGTTGCGCGACCAAGCGGCGTGCTCAGAGTTTCCTTGCCCGTGGACTTCGCGACGACATATCTGGCGCCGCTGCTGCCGGAGTTCGCCGCGCTTTACCCGGGTATGGACTTCGATTTCGACTTGACGCCCCGCAACGTCGATCTCGTTGCCGAACCTTTTGATCTGGCAATCCGCATGGCAGCCCCTCAAGCGTCAAACCTGATCGCACGGGTCATCGCCCGGCTTACGCCCCGGCTCTATGCTGCGCCCGGCTATCTTGAACAAAACGGCGAACCGCACCATCCGTCTGAGCTGAAGCAGCATCAATGTCTGACGATGCAGAATATCGGCAGCTGGGTCCTCCATCGCGAAGCGGAAAGCGTTGAGACCACGGTGGGCAGTCGCTTTCGCGGCAATAGCGTCGCCATGATCCGACGGCTCGCGGTGTTGGAGATGGGCATTAGCGCCCTTCCAGAGAGAGTCGTCATGGAAGAGCTGGCGAGCGGACAACTGCGGCGTATCTTGCCGGAATGGCAATTGGCTGCCACTTCGGTCTATGCAGTCACCGAAACACGCCTGCTCCCCGCCAAGACACAACGCTTTATCGAGTTCCTGCGGGAACGGCTTCGCGAAGTATGATCGCATGCTTCATCCCGCTGTTAGCGGGGTACGTGAGCAGGTCGCTCGGACAGGTTCAACCGGCTCGACATCACGATGACCTGTAGAAGTATCGCGTCATGGCTGAGGTGCATTGTTCGCCGTATCGCACAGCCCGTGCACATTGCGCTCAGTTATCTTACACTAAAATACAGCCTATTTGTGCTTTCATCTTGAAAGGAGACAGGCATGTCCAAAATCGATCAATCCGGCAGCTTTACCCTCGGTGACCTCAAGGTCAAACGGCTCGGCTATGGCGCCATGCAGCTCGCAGGCCCCGGCGTCTTCGGCCCGCCGAAAAACCATGAGACGGCGCTTGCGGTTCTGCGAGAAGCCATCGACTCGGGTGTCAACCACATGGACACCAGCGATTTCTACGGTCCGCATGTGACCAACCGACTGATTCGAGAAGCGCTCCATCCCTATCGCGACGATCTCGTCATCGTCACCAAGATCGGCGCACGGCGCGGTGCGGACGCCTCCTGGCTGCCGGCTTTCTCGCCCGACGAGCTGAAGCAGGCGGTGCACGACAATCTGCGCAATCTGGGACTGGACGTGCTCGATGTCGTCAACCTGCGCATCATGCTCGATGTGCATGGCCCCGCTGAAGGATCCATCGAAGCGCCGCTGACAATTCTGGCTGGTCTCCAGCAAGAGGGCCTCGTGCGTCACATCGGGCTCAGCAACGTCACCGCCAACCAGATTGCCGAGGGTCGCAGGATCACAGAGATCGTCTGCGTACAAAACCAATATAATCTCGCCCATCGTGCGGACGACGCGCTGATCGACTCGCTTGCCCGTGATGGCGTCGCCTATGTGCCCTTCTTCCCGCTCGGCGGGTTCACGCCGCTGCAATCCTCGGCGCTCTCCGACGTCGCCGCCCGGCTGAAGGCGACGCCGATGCAGGTGGCGCTCGCCTGGCTGCTGCATCGAGCGCCGAACATCCTGCTCATTCCGGGCACCTCGTCGCTTGCCCACCTTAGGCAGAATATCGCGGCCGCCGAGCTGGAGCTGCCGGAAGATGCGATCGCCGAACTCGATCGTATCGCCGGCCCAAGCCACGCCTGACACTATCGGTCAGAAGATGAAACGGCTCGTGCGGCCAGCTCGAGCCGTCTCTCTGTGCCGATATTGTCGAGAAACACTTCATCATGGCTGACGACCAGAAGCGCCCCGTCATAGGCGCGCAGCCCGGCTTCGACCGCCGCAATGGAATCGATATCCAGATGGTTGGTCGGCTCATCGAGGATGAGCAGAGACGGCGGCAACGAGCCACCGAGCACGCAGGCAAGCCCCGCGCGCAAAAGCTGCCCGCCGCTTAAGCTGGAAGCGATCTGCAGCGCGGCATCGGCTCTGAACATGAAACGCGCCAAGGCGGCCCGGCAGGCATTCTCGTCCGCGTCCGAATTGATCCTGCGGAAATTGTCGCGGATCGAAAGCGACGGGTCGAGAAAACTCACCCTCTGGTCCAATAGAGCGGATGAGACGACGCGCACCGTCCCTTTCCAGGGTTCCAGTGCGCCGGAAATCAGCGCCAGCAGCGTTGTCTTGCCTGAGCCGTTCGGCCCTGTGATTGCGACGCGCTCCGGCCCGGTCATGACGAAATCGAAGTCGTGGAAGATCGGCCGTTCCCGGTCATAGCCGGCGCTGACGCCCTCCATCTTCAGGACGATCCGGTTCGCAGGCAATCCCGATGCCGGAACCTTGACTGTCAGGGGCTGCAGGATCTCGATCCTTTCCCGAGCGGCGGCAGCATCTTGAAGGGCCTGGCCGCGACGCCGTTCGGCGAGCAGCTTGTTCTCGCCGCCCGTCATCTCGCTTTGCTCTTTCATCCCTCCGAGCACGATGCGCGGTATGCCGCCCTTGGCCGCTAGTTTACGGCCGATCTTATCACGCCTTGCCTGGCGCTCGACGGCTGCCTGCGCGTTTCTTTCGACTTCGGCGACGCGCTTCTCCGCCTCGGCGAAATCATGTTCGGCTGCTGAAAGCTCCAGCGCCTTGCGTTCTTGATACCGGCTCCAGTTGCCGCCATAGCGCGACGCGCCGAGCGACGTCAGCTCGACGATCGCATCCATCGTATCGAGCAGTTCCCGGTCATGGCTGATGGCGATAGCCCCTGCCCGCCAGCCCGAGAGGAGATCGATCACAGCCTTGCGACCGTCGCGATCCAGATTGTTGGTGGGTTCGTCGAGGATCAGGAAATCGGGGTCATCGACGATGAGGGCGGCGAGACCGCAGCGCGTGCGCTGTCCACCCGACAGGGTCACGAGACGCGTTTCCGGCGAAACGTCGAGCCCGACGCGGTCAAGCGCCAAAGCGATGCGCTGCTCGAGCGTCCAATCTGCCGAGGCGAGTTCCTCATTCGTCGCCTCGCCGGCCTCCGCCCGTTTCAGTATGGCAAGTGCGTCGCTCGCGCCGAAGAGATCGGCGACGGTTTCATCGGTCTGCACCTGAACGCTCTGGCGCAGGATACCGAGCCTGCCGTTGAAGGAGACGCTGCCGGATTGCGGCTGCAACTCTCCGGAGACAAGCTTGATCAGCGTCGTCTTGCCAACGCCATTGCGGCCGACAAGGCCGGTGCGCTCGGCGCCGAAACTCAGATCGAGATGGGAAAGGAGCGGCCGGCCGTCAGGCGTGGACCACGAAAGATTGGATAGAACGATGGATATGGGCATGAATACGGATTTCCTCGATGGCAAGGCTGAACGGCATTGCGGTCGAGGTGAAATCCATTGCTGCACACATCCTGTTGGTATCAACGATGCCTATAAACTAAGCGACAAGTTGCGCCGTTTCAAGTCGGGATCGCTTAAGTTCGGGTGTCGATTGCATCCAGGAAGCCGATAACGCGCTTCCAGGTGAGGTCGGCTGCCTTGGCATCGTAGTCGGGCAGGCTGGCATCGGTATAGAGATGGCCGCCGCCGGGATATCTGAAGATCTCCGCAGCGGTGCCGGATCGTGCAGTGGCTTGCCGCCACGTAGCGACGTCTTCCTCTGGCTCGAACGGGTCGGGATCGGCAAGATGAAGCTGCAGCGGCAGACCCTTGCGGGCATTGTCTGCGATGGCCGCAATGCCATGCAGGAACAGCACGCCGGCGGTCTTCTCCCGCTTCGGCCAGAGACTTGCCGCAACGGCGGCGCCCATCGAAAATCCGGCAAGCACGGTGGCGGCCGGCAACCCCGCCAGCGCCCATTCCGCGCGTTCGCAAATCGTCGGCCAGCCGATCTCGTCCTTGAATTCGAAGCCCTCTTCGATCGATCGGGCGATCAGCCCGTCGTAGAGATCCGGGGCGAAAGCCTTGTGCCCTGCCGCCTGCACGCGCTCGACTGCCTCATGCTCGAGCGAACGCAAACCGTAGACGGAGTGAAAGAAGATCACCGTGGCCATCGTGGCATCCTGCTGTTTCGATCGGCTTTAAGATAAGGCAGTTGTTGTCGGAAGCAACTTCTCCGCGCATGGTCTGCTGCGGAACGGCATCTCCAGAAAGAAAAAACCCGGTGCTGGCCCTTGGGCCGAACACCGGGAAAGAAGCAGGGCTTATTGGCTATCACCCTGCGGGGAAACGAGTGTCCGCGCTCAGCTGCGCATGCTGCCGAAGGCGGAGGGTCGCGCGCAGCGGCGCGCGGACTGGGTCAGATGAGCGGACGGATCCTCGAAGAAGGTCGACGTGGTCAGCGCGGCATTGAGGTCCTGGCGGGTCAGGCCGAGGTCCCGCAGCTGGCTGTCGTCCAGCTCATTCAGGTAATTGATCTCGCGTCGATTGCGGAGAGCGCGCCAGACGAATGCCACTTTGCGGAAAGCAAGCATCATACGCGCCGTCAAAGACAGCGATGGCGTTGCAAGGCCGAGGTCAAGGGTCTGATCTGTCGTGCGCATTTCCGTAGTCCTTTCCTTGAGGCACACGTCAGCCAAGCCCCTTCCCAGAGATCTGGGAAGGGGCACAGGCCGGGAGGAGTTCGACAGGAATATCTGTTCGATTGGTATGCTGAATTGCATTCAGAAGATGCCAAAGCCCTATTGATCAGTCCAACGAATGTTTCTAATGATAACTATCAAACTCCTTTATAGGTGAGCCCATGTCCGCGCCGCTTGATATCGATCAGTTGCAGACCTTCATCGCAATCGTGGATTCCGGCAGCTTTACCAAGGCGGCCGACCGGGTGTTCAAGACGCAATCTGCCGTTTCCATGCAGATGCGCCGGCTGGAAGAGCGTGTCGGCAAGCAGCTTTTCATCAAGGACGGCCGCGGTAACCGCCTGACGGCCGAGGGCGAAAAGCTCCTGAACTATGCTCGCCGCATCATTCGCCTCAACAATGAAGCCATCGCCGCCTTCGACGACAATCGGCTGGAAGGTACGCTGCGCATCGGCACGCCGGACGACTATGCCGATCGCTACATGCCTGAGATCATCGGCCGCTTCGCCAAGACGCATCCGAATGTCGAGCTCTATATCGTCTGCGAGCCTTCGGTGGATCTCGCCGAGCGTATGCATCGCGGCGAGCTCGATATCGCGCTCGTCACTCACAATCCGCGCGAACGGATGTCGGATGTGGTGCGGACGGAACCGCTCTGCTGGGTCGGCTCTGCCAACCATCCGCTGCGCGACGACGCGCCCATTCCGCTTGCCGTCGGGCGGCGAGACTGCCAGTGGCGCCAGCTTGCCTGCTCGGCGCTCGATGCGGGCGGCCGCGACTATCAGATCCTGTTCACCAGCTGGTCCTGCACCGTCGTCGCTGCGGCCGTCTTGGCTGGGATGGCGGTTTCGGTCATGCCGGAATCGGCGTTGCGCACCGGCATGAAGGTGCTGACGCAGGCCGACGGCTTCCCGCCTCTGCCGCCAGTGCAGATCGGTATCATGAAGAGGCCCGGACTTTCGGTGTCGCTGATGAACGCCATCACGGCCCATATCTCCGCCTGCCTGGACAATATCACGCCGGCAGCCGTGGATGACGATCTCGATGGCGATGTGAAGACCTACGCGCGCATCTATCCGCGGCAGCGCGCCGGCCAAATTCTGCCGGGTTGGTGAACCGACTGCCCACCAACCGATCTTCTTCGGCCGCCGTTACGATATCGGCTCCGCCAGCAGGGTGACGCGGATCACCTGTTTCCATTCGTTCAACGCGCGCAAGGCCATGTCATCGTCGCTCATGATGGCAAAGCGGATCGATGCACCGATCAGATGGCTGAAGAGTTGGGTGCGCGCCTCTAGGTCGATCCGGCTTTCAGCCGGCAGGAAGGGCCGAATGCTCTCCCGGAATATGCCGGCGACGCGATTGCTGTGCAATATGTTGAGCTGCAGGATGTCCCTGTCGATATCCGTGCCAAGCCATACGCCGAGATAGGCGGGATCGCCGCGAAATTCGCGATAGTACCAATCGATCATGCCGCAGACGAGTTCGATGGCGTGATCGCGCGACTTGACGCCGGCGAAAGCCTCCTCGACCTTCTGCTGAATGAGATCGGCATGGCGGTCGAGCAGCGCCCGGACAATCGCCGCCTTGTCGGGGAAATATTGATAGACGGAACCGATTGGGATTCCGGCCACCACAGCCAGTTCCGTCATCTTCATGCCGCTGACCCCCTTCTCGGCGATCAGCGCGGCCGCCGCCGACAGGATAGCATCGACACGTTGAATGCTCCGCTCCTGCTGTGGCTTCTTTCGAAACGTGATGCGGTCGGGGTTATTCGAATTCATTCTTTGCCCGTTTCATTATCATACTGAACGACGCCTAGGCGCGGCAGACGCTATGACATCCGACACGTTCAATGCGCGTAAACGGGAAAAGTCCAATTTTAATCATTAGTTAGGAACCGTGGCAAAGCCCCGGAACCGCGGCCGAAACATGGTTTCGACCCGGTAATCAACCTGTGGACGGCAGGCCGATATCGACGATTCGTCTCGTTCTAGGACAGGTATTTTTTCAAGAACTCAACCGTCCTGCCCCAGGCCAGATCAGCCGCCTTCTTGTCGTAGCGGGCAGCCGACGTGTCGTTGTTGAAGGCATGATTGACGCCGTCATAGACGAAGATCTCGAAGGTCTTGCCGCCCGCCTGCAGCTCCTTGCGATAGGCGTCGATGCCGGCATTGATGCGATCGTCCAGGCCGGCGTAGTGCAGCAGCAAGGCAGCCTTGATCTTCGGCACATCGCCTGCCGGCGGCTGCGCGCCGTAATAGGCGACCCCCGCCTTCAATTCTGGCGAGATCGTCGCAAAACGGTTAACGACGCCGCCACCCCAGCAAAAGCCGATCGCACCGACCTTGCCGTTGCTCCCGTCAAGCTTGGAAAGGTAAGTCAGGCTCGCCTCGGCATTGGCTGCCGTCAGCGCCGGATCGAGATTGGTGAACAGGTCGCGTGCCTTGTCCTCATCCTCGGGCGTGCCGCCGAGCGGGGAAAGGAAATCCGGTGCAAGCGCCACGAAGCCTTCCAGCGCCATGCGGCGCGCGACATCGCGGATATGCGGATTGAGGCCGCGATTTTCATGGATGACGATGATGCTGCCGAGCTTGCCGGCCGCGTCCTTGGGCCGAACGAGATAGCCCTTCATCTCGCCCCTGCTGCCGGCGAAGGTCACATCCTTCGCCTCCAGCCTGGTGTCGCCAGCGGCAATGACCTCAGCGCTCGCCTTATTGGCGGCGAGTAGCGGCGCGATGGCGGCCGCCGCGCCGGCAGACCCTGCAAGCTTGGTCAGCTTTTCCATGAAGCCGCGACGATCGAGCGTCAGATGCGTGTACTCGTCATAGGCGTTGATCATCGCCTGCGTCACGACGGGCTTTTCCGTGCTCATGATCCTATTCTCCCTATTCTTCCGCGCGGCAGGCGCAAACAGCCAGCCATCCGCTGACAAGATAGGTCAGCGGATGGCGACGTAGCGGTAAAGGAAAAACACAAAGACGTGACCGTCGGCTGCGCCCGCGGTCACGCATGCGACTCAGGAGAAGGCGAGCCAGATGCCGAGCCAGACCCACATGCCGACCAGCGCCACGAAGCCGAGAGCGAAGAGCGGGCTGCGGTAGCTAAGGTTATTGCTGGTCACATGCACGAAAGCATGGGCGTAGCGCGTGACGACGAATATCCAGGCGAGGATCACCGAAGGCAGATTATCCGCCTGCGTCGTATAAAGCAGGATGCAGCAGACGTGGAAGAGCAAAGGAAGCTCGAACTGATTGGCGAGGCTGTTTCGTACCACCAAGCTTCCGGCCGGTTCGTTTGCGGCGTGGTTCTCGCGAAAGCTTGCGGGCTGAATAAGGCCCGCTTTCACCAGAACGCGGCGACGCCACCCCAGGAGCGCATAGAGGATGAAGACCAGCACCGCATGCGCCACCATGGGCCAGAATATTTCATAGCCTGTCACGTCGCCAACTCCTTTGGAATGCCAGAATGCCGATAGGGTCGATCAGGACGGCCGCGAGCCGTCCGGCGAGAGGTAGCGAAAAATGGCAAACCGGGCCAGTAGAATAACGGTGACCACCAGCGTCAGGAACTTCAGCCTGACGACGATAGGCAACAGGCTCGCCAGCAGCGACACCGTGGCATCGGAGGGCGTTGCCGGCGGGTAAAGTATCAGGCCGGCGATATTCTCGGCATAGTCGACAATCGTATAGAAGATCGGCAGGCAAAAAATAACTGCAGTCGCGCCGGGCGGGATCGGCCGGCCGAAGAAAAAGCCGCCCGGACCGATCAGGCGCATCAGGCAAAACAGCAGCCCGCCCAACACAAGCGGGAAGATCAGCTCCGGCCCGAGATACATGGAATGCAGGATCGCGGCCGGATCGGGATGATCCTTGAGGTAGAGCAGCATGGCGACGACATCGTCGCGCTCATAGCCGCCAATGCGCGCATCGAGCATCTGCTGGCCGGCCGCGGCATCGCTGAACGCGCGGACGAAGCCGGCATAGATCCAGGCAAATAGTGCCAGCGAAAGCACTGCGAGGATCGCCGTCAGGCCCCCTAGGGACCTGACGTTGCCAGAAGCGCGATCCGCCATCGATCAGCCGCCTGCGCCCGGATAGTTCGGGCTTTCACGGGTGATCGTGACGTCATGGGCATGGCTTTCGCGCAAGCCGGCGCCGGAGATGCGGACGAAGGTCGCACGCTCCTGGAACTGCTTGAGATCGGCGCCGCCGACATAGCCCATGGCAGCCTTGAGGCCGCCTGCGAGCTGATGCAGCACACCGGCGACAGGGCCTTTGTAGGGAACCTGGCCTTCGATGCCTTCCGGAACGAGTTTCAGCGTGTCGCGGACCTCGGCCTGGAAATAGCGGTCGGCCGAGCCGCGCGCCATGGCGCCGACGGAGCCCATGCCGCGATAGGCCTTGAAGGAGCGGCCCTGATAGAGATAGACCTCGCCCGGGCTTTCGTCCGTGCCGGCCAGCAGCGAGCCGATCATGGCGGCGGATGCGCCGGCGGCGATCGCCTTTGCCAGGTCGCCGGAGAACTTGATGCCGCCATCGGCGATGATCGGGATGTTCTGGTCCTGCGCGGCCTGCACAGCCGACATGATGGCAGCAAGCTGCGGCACGCCGACGCCGGCGACGATACGCGTCGTGCAGATGGAGCCGGGGCCGATACCGACCTTGACTGCATCAGCGCCGGCATCGATCAGCGCCCGCGTACCGTCATAGGTGGCAACGTTGCCGGCCATGATACGCACCGAGTTGGAAAGCTTCTTGACGCGGGCGACGGCATCGAGAACGCGCTGCGAGTGACCGTGAGCGGTATCGACGACCAGAAGGTCGACGCCGGCCTCGATCAGGCGTTCGGCGCGTTCGAAGCCGTCATCGCCGACGCTGATGGCCGCAGCGGCGCGCAGACGACCTTGCGCGTCCTTCGAAGCATTCGGGTTGAGCTGCGACTTCTCGATATCCTTGACCGTGATCAAGCCGACGAGGCGGCCGTCGCCATCGACGACGAGCAGCTTTTCGATGCGATGCGTGTGCAGCAGGCGCTTGGCTTCATGCTGCTGCACGCCGTCCGTGACCGTCACGAGATTTTCGCGGGTCATCAGCTCATGGATCTTCTGCTGAGGATCGGAGGCGAAGCGGACGTCGCGGTTGGTGAGGATGCCGACGAGGCGATGCGACTTTTCGACGACCGGAATGCCGGAAATACCGTGCGCCCTCATCAGGGCGAGCGCTTCGGCAAGCGTCGCGTCCGGGCCGATGGTGACCGGATTGACCACCATGCCGCTTTCGAACTTCTTGACCTGGCGGACCTCTTCAGCCTGCTGCACCGGTGTCAGATTGCGGTGGATAACGCCCATGCCGCCGGCCTGGGCCATGGCGATCGCGAGGCGGCTTTCCGTCACCGTGTCCATGGCGGCGGAGAGGATCGGCAGATTGAGCTCGATGTCCTGGGCGATGCGGGTGGCGATATTCGTCTGGCCCGGCATGACCTCGGAGTGCCCCGGCTGCAGGAGCACGTCGTCGAATGTGAGAGCATCCAACCCGGTTGACGTTTCAATGATGCGTGCCATGGCCAATTCCTTCGTCTGTGAAAAACAGGAAAGCCCGGAACGAATCGTCTACCGGGCGATCTTGCAAGTGTTGCTTGGAAGTTGGCGAGGGCTGGTAACACGTCTATGACAGGAAGGGAATAGCAAAAAGCGCTGGGCAGATATGCTAACTTTAAGCCTTCAATTGCTGCGCCGAGATTGAAGCTGCGAACTTCGTCCCGTCGTACGCATTCCAGCGCCAAGGATAGTTTTCACGCGGAATGCTGCTTAGCACGATCGCCGGGACAGCCTGACTTCGCAATGGTGCAAAAATCAAAAGCCAAACTGTTGCTTTGATCGGGAATTTTGCGACAAAGGATTTTTGAAGCGGAGACGGTGTCAGTCAGAAAGCTTCTTTCAGAGAGAGATGACCGGATGCCACTCATCCCGCTTTCCTTTGTCGTCGCCATTCTGCTCCTCATCTTGTTCGTCACGATGTCGAACGACAATGACGGACCAGCATCGATTGGGAGAGCGCGTAACTCCCCTTTTCTCCTATTGATCCTGCTCAGCGCGTTCCAAGCGTTTTTTTCAGGGTTGCGGTGGGGGTACAGCATCGAGGCTGTGACGTATATCTCTCCGGTGGGCGCAGCTCTCGTGCCACCGCTGGCCTATTGCGGTGCGGCCAAACTGGTTCAGAAGCGTCGCATCTTCGCCGTTGCTCGTCTCAGCCTGCATGCGCTCCCCGCCGCACTTATCATTCTGCTGATAGTTGTGCGGCGAAACGCAATCGACGTCGTCCTTCCTGCAATCTTCACTGGGTACGCCGCAGCGATCCTGCATTTGATGCAGCCGGGCCCAGACGCTCTAAGGCGAACTCCATTCGAGAGTGCGCCATCAGTCTATCGCGCGCTGATTTTCGCTGCCGCGACGCTGTTTCTATCGGCAGCACTCGACCTCCTCGT
Source organism: Rhizobium freirei PRF 81 (assembly GCF_000359745.1). Classification (GTDB taxonomy): domain Bacteria; phylum Pseudomonadota; class Alphaproteobacteria; order Rhizobiales; family Rhizobiaceae; genus Rhizobium; species Rhizobium freirei. The sequence goes on along the minus strand of NZ_AQHN01000011.1, from coordinate 68,760 downwards.
AGCCCTGGACTTTTCCTGGACCCACGGCAAGCACGCGGCAGCCATGGTGGCGGTCGGCAACCTCCTCGCGCTGATCATATTATCGATCGCTAGCGCAATGGCCGTTCGCGGCCGGGCGACCGCCGAGACTGATGAAGTGATCCCCTCAATCGCCGAGCAGACGGACAAAGAAACGCTCGGCACAATTCGGTCGCTTATGGAGACAAAGCGGTTCTACCGTGACCCAGATCTCAATCTCGATCGCCTGGCGCGCAAAGCTGTCCTTCCAACCCGGCAGATTTCGACGGCAATCAATCGTGCCACCGGCAAGAATGTCTCCCAGTTCGTCAATGACTTCCGTATCGCCGATGCATGTCGGTTACTTACCGAAACAGACAAATCCGTAACCGAGGTCATGCTTGAAGTCGGTTTCCAGACCAAATCCAATTTCAATCGCGAATTCCGCCGTGTGACAGATATGACGCCGGTGCAATGGCGACAGATGCGACCAAGCCCAACCTTAAGCCGGCCTTCCTGACGTACGAAATCGCGATTCAGTACGATCAAAAACATGTTCGAGGTCGAGTTTAGGCCTGATCCGCCGATGCTAGCGGCATGAACGTGCTCATGGAACACGACCGCAGACTCATCGAGGCGAGCGCTTCGCTGGCGGAAGCTGCGCGGCAAACGAGCCTGCACGTTGCCCCATGTTGCTGGATAGGAGATTCCGATGAAAGTCCGAGCCATGTTTTGCGTCGCCGTAACCCCCATGCTGATGATGCAATACCCAGCCGGCGCTAACGAGAGCGTTGGCGTGCATCAAATCGTGGTGCCGTCAAAAGAGCGCGGCAATAATCTCGATGTCACGGTGTGGTATCCGGCAAAATCAGGTGGTACGGCAGCAGTACTAGGCGAGAGCATGTTCTTTGTAGGCACGCCAGCCATGCGCGACGCGCCAATCTCCGACGGAAAATTTCCGCTGATCCTGCTTTCGCACGGTGCTGGTCTGGCTGGAAACCCAGAAGCTATGAGTTGGATCGCAACACCCCTTGCTCAGCAGGGATTCGTAGTAGCAAGTCCAACGCATCCGGGAAATTCGGGAAAGAACAGGTCAGCAGCTGAAACGATGAAGGTCTGGTTGCGACCTGACGATCTCACTGAAACCTTGAATGCAATGGAGACGGAAGCTCTTTTCAAAACCAACCTCAGCCAGGGCAAAATCGGTGCTCTTGGTCTATCCATGGGTGGCAGTACGGCTTTGGCAATAGCGGGCGCCCGCATGGAGCCAAAGCTCCTGGCGAGCTATTGTGATACGGACAAGCTCAATCCTTCCCTTTGCGGGTGGATCAGGCAAAGCGGCGTTGATCTTCACGCCATGAATTTACAGCTCGCCGGACGGGACAACGAAGATAAGCGCATTCGTTTTGCCATGGCAATCGATCCCGCCCCGATCGACATATTCGACTTCAAGAGTTTTTCCGACATTTCGATTCCGGTCGATATTGTAAACCTTGGTCAGCCTGGAAAAATTCCGCTGACGGCAGACGCTTCCAAGGTAGCAAAAGCAATTCCGACGGCGCGCTATACGACGATCGAGGATGCGAGCCATTACAGCATGTTCGCTGACTGCAAACCCGGTGCGTCGGCGATCGTCTTATCTGAAAAGATCGGTGATCCAATCTGCACGGACGGCGGAGGCCGGCCGCGGAAAGAGATTCACGCGCAGCTGATTAGCATGACCATCGCTGCCTTCAGCCGCGCGCTAAAGACAGGTCCGTAAGTCTCGCATAGGGAAATCGGCAACGGCACAAAAATACGCTCCGCTTGGCATGCAGCTCTGAAGAGATTTATCGCTATCCCCCATACCTGCAGAGGCCACTACCCTCATCGCGCGAATCCCAAATCCCGCGAAAATTATCGGTGATTGGGGACAGGAGACAACTCCCTTCGCGTCACAGCTCAAACTGATAGGCTTTCGGAATGTAGCGGAAGCCTTCAGCCTGCTTCTCGACAAAGCCGACGGCGGGGAACGGCATGTGGAAGCCGAGGAAGGGGATGCGGTCGGCGGCGATCATGTCGAAGATGCGCCTGCGAGTCTTGGCGGCCTGGGCCTTATCTGTATCGAAGCGGACTTCCCAATCTGGGCGGCCGAGCGAGAGGATATAGTGATTGGCGGTATCGCCGGTCATGACGAGTTGCTTGCCATCCGATTCGAGATGGAAGACGAGATGGCCGGGCGTGTGGCCAGGCGCCAGCATGGCGGTCATGCCGCTGACGATCTGGCCACCGTCCTTCAAAAAAGTCATCTTCCCGGCGAAGGGCACGACATTGGCGAGAACGGTCCTGTGACCGCCTTCAGCCGGCGTTCCCTCGCGTGCCTTGTCCGTCCAGAATGCATACTCAATTTCGCCGGTGACGTAACGGGCGTTCGGAAAGGCAGGCGCACCCTCCTCCATCAAGCCGCCGATGTGATCGCCATGCAGATGCGTCAGCGCGACGACGGTCACCTGCTCCGGCGTGTAACCAGCAGCCTTCAATCCCTCGCGAAAACGGCCGAGGCCGCGAACCCTGCCGGCTGCGCCAAAACCGGTATCGACGACGATCACGTCGGAGCCGGTATCGATGATGGCCGGAGCATAGCTGTTCACCAGCTTTTCCGTCGGCAGGAAATTCTGCTCCAAAAGCTTGCGGACGGTATCGGGCGCCTGATTCGAGCCGAAGGTTTCCCAAGGGTTGTCCATGACGCTGGCACCGTCCCTGACGACGGTGATGGTGCAGGATCCCAGTTTGAACCGATGCATGTCCGGGGGCAGAACAGCAGTCATGGTCTCACTCCTTATGCTTGCCGCAGCGTGAGCCGCGCCTGTCATCGCCACCGTGAGAACGATCCGGAAGGTGATCTTGCCTGACCGGCGATTTGGCCATGACAACCCTTTGCGAATCCGCTAATAAGCCGACGACGTTTTATGCGCTTAGCATTTCCATGCTCTTAGCATATGTCAAATCTTGCTTTCGCGCCTTGCGGCAGCGGACATCACGAAGACGTGATCCTCAAGCCGTCATGACGCAAAATCCGGGATTGGCAGCAGCCTCGCATAGGACTACAGAGCGGCGACCGCGCTCAAGCGGCAGCCTTCCCGAAGACAGACCATCAAGGCAGATGCCTATGAATCGCATCGTTCCATTGATCCTCGCAGTCGCTCTCTTCATGGAACAGATGGATTCCACCGTTATCGCGACAGCGCTGCCGGCCATCGCCAACGACCTCCATGTCGGCCCGATCACGCTCAAGCTGGCGCTGACGTCCTACATGGTGTCGCTCGCGGTCTTCATCCCGATCAGCGGCTGGATGGCGGATCGCTTCGGGGCGAAGAACATCTTCCGTATCGCCATCTGCGTCTTCGTCATCGGCTCGATCATGTGCGCCTTTTCCGGCGGCCTGCCGGAATTCGTCTTCGCCCGCTTCCTGCAGGGCGTCGGCGGCTCGATGATGACGCCGGTCGGGCGGTTGGTGCTGGTGCGCACCACCCAGAAGAGCGACCTGGTTTCGGCGATGGCGCTGCTTTCCATTCCGGCGCTCGTCGGCCCGCTTGCCGGCCCGCCGCTCGGCGGCTTCATCACCACCTATGCCTCCTGGCACTGGATCTTCCTGATCAACGTTCCCGTCGGCGTTCTCGGCGTCATCCTGTCGACGATCTATCTGCCCGATGTGGAAGCGACCATGCCGCCGAAGCTCGATGTGACAGGCTTTCTGCTGACCTCATTCGCAGCCTCCGGCGTCGTCTTCGGCATGTCCGTGATCAGCCTGCCGGCCCTGCCGCCGGTCGTCGGCATCTCGGCCGTCGTCATCGGCCTCGCCTGCGGTTTCCTGTATATCGGCCATGCGCGCCATCATGCGGCTCCGATCCTCGATCTGTCGCTGCTGAGGAACGCGACCTTCCGCGCCTCGGTGACCGGCGGCACGCTCTTCCGCATCTGCATCGGCGCGATGCCATTCCTGACGCCGCTGATGCTGCAGCTCGGCTTCGGCCTCAATCCGTTCCAGTCGGGCCTCATCACCTTTGCCGGTGCGATCGGTGCGATCACCACCAAGTTCATCGCTCGCCGGGTCTTTACCGCCGTCGGCTTCAAGACGGCATTGCTTTCGGCGGCGGCCATCACGACAATCACCACGATCTGCACCGGCTTCTTCCAGCCCTGGACGCCGCATCTCATCATCGTCGGCATCCTGCTGATCGGCGGCTTCTCGCGCTCGTTCTTCTTCACCGGCATCAATGCGCTCGCCTTCGCCGATATCAGCGATAGGCAGGCCAGCCAGGCGACGTCGATGAGCTCGGTCATGCAGCAAATCAGCCTCGCGCTCGGCGTCGCGGTCGCCGCCATGATCCTGGAAACCTCGACCTTCTTCAGTGGCACGGAACTGCAAGTTCACGATTTCCACATCGCCTTCTTCTGCATCTCGGTGCTGACCGTGCTCGCCACCATCCCCTTCATCCGGATGGATCGCAGCGCCGGTGCCATGGTCTCTGGTCACAAGGCCGGCCTCAAGCGCGTCGCCGCCCTGGAGCCGCAGGTGGAGCAGCGGGTTGCAAAATGATGCCGTCTCGATTGCGCTCCGGCGCAATCGGGATCGCGAGCCTTTCCGCTTTTCTTCGAATCGCGAAAACGCTCAATCGTCTTGTTTCTTGCCGCATTCCGGACGGAAAACCGCTGCGCACTTTCCTGGAAATGCTCTATTCCGGCCTTTCGCAGACGGCGCTCAGCTTGTTGCCGTCAGGATCGCGGACATAGGCCGCGTAGAAATTGGCATGGAAGGAGCGCAGGCCCGGCTTGCCCTCATCCGTGCCGCCATGGGCGAGAGCCGCGGCGTAGAAGGTATCGACATCAGCACGGCTTTCCGCGTGCAAAGCGACCATGGAGCCGTTTCCGATGGTTGCCGCCTTTTGATTATAAGGCCTCACCACCCAGAACCTGCAACGGGTGTCGCCATCGGCGGCGTAGCCGATTTCCTCGTCCGATTCGCGCTGACGCCGATAGCCGAGCACGGGCAGAACCGCGTCGTAGAAGTCTTGCGAGCGAGGGATGTCGTTGGAACCGAGCGTTATGTAGAGAAGCATGATTGTGTCTTGATCGTCCGTGATGCCTTGGGAAGCGGCATCATCGAACGAAAAAGACTGTCAGATCAAGCCTCTGCTATTTCCTCATCTGCCTTGCGTCCCTTAAAGCCCTTCGCCAGCAGGAACATTTCGACCGATTCGGCTCTGGATGCCCCCGGCTTCACATGGATGACCTGGCGGAAATTCTGCTTGAGGAAGGTCAAGAGATCGCGCTCCGTGCCACCCTGGAATGTCTTGGCAAGGAAATGCCCGCCTTCCGCCAGCACCTCGACGGCGAAATGGGCTGCGACTTCGCAAAGATGCATGGTCCGCAGGTGATCGGTGCGGTGATGGCCGGTCGTCGGCGCCGCCATATCGGAAATGACAAGATCCGGCGTGCCGCCGACCGCATCGATCAGCCGCTGCGGCGCCTCCGGATCAAGGAAATCAAGCTGCAGGATCGTTACGCCGGGGATCGGCGCCATTTCCAGGAAGTCGATGGCCGCGACGCGGATATCCTCTTCGGTCGAATCGGTCACCTTGGCGGCAATCTGCGACCAGCTGCCCGGAGCTGCCCCCAGGTCGATGATGCGGCGCGCGCCCTTCAGGATCTGATGCTTCTCGTCGATCTCCAGCAACTTGAAGGCGGCACGGGCGCGGTAGCCTTCGAGCTGGGCGCGCTGCACATAGGGATCGTTGATGTGCCGCTGCAGCCATTGCCGCGACGAGGCCTTCAGCTTCTTTTTCTTGACGCGCTGGCCGAGCTTTCGGCCCGTCCGGTTGCCGGCGATGGTTGGCTTGGTCACGTCTGCGGCCCCTTCATATCCCTCGGTCGATGACCCCGGCGCGAGCGGCCTCGCCGCCACACACCGTCGTCCGCCATCATGTCAGTCAGCAACCCTTCGCGCAGGCCGCGATCGGCAACGCGCATGCGTGGGCTCGGCCAGCGGCGGCGGATCGCCTCCAGAATGGCGCAGCCCGCCAGAACCAGGTCGGCGCGATCCGGACCGATGCAGGGATTGGCGGCGCGGCCGGCGAAATCCCAGGACAGCAGCTTGGCCTGCATCGCGCTCACTTCGTCGTCCGACAGCCAGACACCGTCCACCCGGCGCCGATCGTAGCGCGGCAGATCGAGATGAACGCCGGCAAGCGTCGTCACCGTACCGGACGTACCGATCAGATGGAAGTCGGCGCTGTCGCGCGCCGCTCCCTGCACGGGCGGGCAATCGAAACGCTCGAGCATGCGCTGAACTTCGCACACCATCGTCTCGAACAGCTCCGGCGTCACATCGCGCCCGCCGTGCCGTTCCGAGAGCGTCACGACGCCAACGGGCAGCGAGGTCCAATGGGTGATGTGATTGGCAAGCCGGCTGGAGCGATTCTCGCCGATGCGGATAACGGCGATCTCGGAAGAGCCGCCGCCGATATCGAACAGCACGACGGAGCGCGCCTCCGGTCCCACCAGCGAGGAACAGCCGGAAACGGCAAGCCGAGCCTCGGTCTCGCGATCGATGATCTCAAGCTGCAGTCCAGTCTCGGTGGTGACGCGCTCAAGGAAGGCCTCGCCGTTGTCCGCCGCCCGGCAGGCCTCGGTCGCGATCAGCCGCATACGGCGGATTTCCCGTGTCTTCAGCTTGGCGGCGCAGATCCGCAAGGCCTCGACAGCCCGATCCATGGCGTCGCCCGAGAGGCGCCCGCTGGCGCCAAGTCCTTCGCCGAGACGCACGATGCGGGAAAAGGCATCGACAACCCGGAACTGCCCGGGGCGGGTCGGCTGCGCGATCAGCAGGCGGCAATTGTTGGTGCCGAGATCGAGGGCGGCATAGAGGTCGAGCGGGCGGGAATCGGCCTCGGCATAGTGATGCTGCCCCTGGCCTTCACGTCGCGGCTGCGATTGCCTGACCTGGCGGTGATCGTCGTGAGCCGGCGCTTGCGTGTTCGCTGACGTGCTTGTGGGAGCTACGAATTGCGCGGTTTTTTCATGCGCCAGCGGCCGGCCCTGCAGGCCGCGCTTGCTGCGATGCTTGCGCCTATTCTTGCCGCTCTTGTGCGATGACCGATGGCCATGATCCGCCGCTGCGCGATGCTCGGCCGTTGATGCAGGTTGCTGTGTCTGGGAGGAAGATTGCGCATCACCTTGTGCTCCACCGCGAGCACGGCGTCGGCGCTTACGCTTTTTGGCCGGAGAACCGGCCTCATCTTCCACTGGGCGCATCGCCGCCTGGCTGGACTTGCCTGCCTGGCTGGCCTCCGCAGAATGAGCGTTCGGGCGGCCATGGCCGCGCTTACGCTTCGCGCGCCGGGAGGATTTACCCTTCCTGCGCTCTGCTGCCGACGCCCCGTCTGCCTGCAGCGCTTGGCCGCTATCGGGGTCACTCACGTATCTTTTCCACCGCGCCGCGCAAGGCCCTGAGGCATGCTGCTGGCACTCGTTCGATTTTCGTTGGGCAAAGAATACCAGCAGGATGGGTTTTCGCCAAATTCTTTTTGAATCACGCCAGTTTGGGTGTATCCGGAGCAGCCGTCAGGCGACCAGGCGCGCCCTTACCTCATCCGCAAGTTGCTGAATCCGATCGATCGGAGCGTGGCCGATCAGCATGAAGGCGTGGGTGGCGCTCGACCAGTAGACGATATTCATGCCACGACGGCTTTCCATGTCCGGCGCAGTTGCACCCCTTGCCGATTGGACGATGCAAAGAGCCAGCGGGCCGCTTTCCGGATCGAGATAAGCGATCTGAGCCAGAGGCCTGCTGTCGTAATTCAGGATCTGGGCGCGCTTGAATTCAACGCCCGGCATGGCGATGGCTTCCGGCGCCAGCGCCAAGCCGAGCTTCGTCCCGACTTCGCCCAGTTGCGCAACCTGCTGGGCATGATCGCCGGACGGGCCGCTCAAGGTGTCGGCCGTATAGAGGGAAAGATATTCGGCAACCGCGGCACGCCATTCGCCGTCTTCATCCGGCTTCGAAAGCCCATGGCCGAGGCCGATCACGGCGCGGTCGATGGCAATGGCGGCGACGAAGCTTGCGGCAACAGCCGCTAGGAAGCCCCGGCGGCCGATGCCAGCGGCGCGAGCCTCTGGTTTCTCCATTGCAGCGATAGCAGCAAGCATGGCTTCCAGCTTCGCAGCAGGCGCCTCGGCAAGCATCGGATCGAATGCCTCCCTGAATGGCAGGGTGCCGCGCGCCAGGAAATCGAAACGCTCCGCCACGCGCGCGTCGCCGGCGATCAATCGTTCGATCCATTCCCGGTCGGCGGCATCCAACTCGCCATCGATGAAGGCGGTGAGCTGCTCGTCCGTGGGCATGTGTCCTTTGTTCAATTCACTCATTTCCATTCCCCAGTCGCCCACCTCCAGAAGGTGTTCCGTCGCTCGCCACCCCCATGCCATCGGCGAGTTTCGCCCGCGCCGCCGCCAGCCGGCTCATGACGGTGCCGATCGGCACACTCAGGACTTCCGCCACCTCGCGATAGGAAAGCCCCTCGACATAGGCCAGAAACACGGCCGTGCGCTGCGCCTCGGGCAGCGCCTGAACCCGCTGCAGCACCTGTCCCGCCAGGATGTGCGTTTCGGTCTCGCGGGCACCGTCGAAAACCAGCGTCTCATCGGCATCGACGAAGCCATGTCCCATGCGTACCCGGCGCGAACGAACTTCGTTCAGCCATATCGAATGGAGGATGGCGAAGAGCCAGCGATCCAGTCGCGTGCCCGATGTAAATTGCGCCGCCCGCTCCAGCGCCCTGACGCAGGTCGCCTGCACGAGATCGTCGGCCACGTCGCGCTGGCGCGACAGCACCACACCATAGCGCCACAGCCGCGTCAGATGCTGGGACAGGCCCGTCCTGATATCCTCTTCGCTCGCTATGGCATCCTCCACGGCATTCGCGCATCCGGGAGCCGCCGCACTTTTCGGCGGCTCCGTTGCAGCCCGACTATAAGCAGAAATCGCGCCACGAGCGACCGGCATCACTCCCATATCTCTCGCAAAGCTCCCTGCTGGTGATAGTCATGGCTGCGCCGATCCCAAACCTCAAAGGCTCGATGGATTGAGGATCGCAGCGTGAAGGTCGCGATATTCCTCGCAAGTCGTGTTGCCGCAGAGCGTCTTGATCGTGCTCAGCTGGTCATTGGCGAGATCCATCTGACCCTTGATGACATAGGCTTCACCGAGATATTCGCGAACAAGCGTATATTTCGGGTCCATGGCAACCGACTTCTGGTAGTAGGAAATGCCTTCATCCGTGCGGCCGAGCTTGCGGGTCGCATAGCCGCGATAGTTCAGCGCCTCCGCCGTGTTCGGGTTCGTCATCGTATCCAGAACCGCCAAGGCTTCCTGATAGCGATGATCCTTCTTGGCCAGAGAATAGGCGTAGTCGGCACGGTTTTCGTCCGTGATGTTGGCGCCTTGCTGCTTGACGCACTTCTTCGCCTTCTGATCGTAGATCTCGCCCTTCTTGCAGGTCGGCGTCGTGCTCGAATCGTTGCCGGCAGCCAAGACAGGAAGGGCGAAAGCGCCGAGGGTCAGGCTTGCGCCGAGCGCGATGGAAGCCAGGCGAAATACTTTGGTCGTCATGGAATGTCTCCTTGGCAAAATGAACGTTGCGAGGGGAGAACACACCGTCTGCAGCATTTATTCGGGTCGCTTCAGAATATTTTTCGCACGGCCGATCTGTGAATGTCGTCACTGTTTCGTGACCGCTCCAGCATCGAATAGACTGTCGCTATCGCGTGTTTTCGTCTCACGGCCCCTCAAGGGCAGCAGGAGAAACCCGTGACCGCAACAGTCAAACTTGTAAGCCTCGCCGTCGCCGTGCCCGATAACATCATCCTCCAAACGGACGCAGCAGAGACGGCAAGCCGCCTGTTCTCGGATCGATTTCAAGACTTCAAATATCTTGCCCGCGTGTTCGAAAGCACCGGCATTCGCAAACGCCATGTGGCGCGGCCGCTTTCCTGGTTCGAAGAGCCGCATGGCTGGGAGGACCGCATGACGGCTTATACCGAGGTCGCAACCGAGCTCTTTCAGCGAGCCGCGACAAAGGCGCTGCAACGCGCCGGCGTTGAGGCTCATCAGGTGGATTGCATCGTCACAGTTTCCTCGACCGGGTTAGCGACCCCAAGCCTCGAGGCACGGCTGGCGGGAAAGATGGGCTTCCGCCGCGATATCGAGCGCGTGCCGATCTTCGGGCTCGGCTGCGCGGCGGGCGTTTCCGGTCTCGCCATCGCGACGAAGTTGGCGAAAAGCCGGCCCGGCGCCATCGTGCTTTTCGTCGCGATCGAGCTTTGCTCGCTCGCCTTCCGCCTGGACGAACTGACGAGACCCAACATCATCGCCACGGCCCTGTTCGGCGATGGCGGGGCGGCCTGCGTCTTGCGAGCCGGTGAGAGTGGCATCGTCGAAATCGAATCGACCGGAGAACATCTCTTCCCTGACAGCCTCGGCATCATGGGCTGGAAGATCGACGATACGGGCTTCGGCATCATCCTGGAACAATCGCTGCCGGTCTTTGCCGAGGCGCATCTCAGGAGCGCAGTCGCCGGCATTCTCGACCGCGCCGGGCTTTCGCTTTCGGATATAGACCGCTTCATCTGCCATCCCGGCGGCGCCAAAGTGCTTGCGGCGCTGGAGAGTGCACTCCATCTCGACGAGGGCTCGCTCGATATCGAGCGGGAGGTGATCGGCGACTACGGCAACATGTCCTCCCCCACGGTGCTGTTCGTGCTGGAGCGGGCGATCGCAGCGGGACTGCCGCAACGTTCGGCCCTGCTTGCCTTGGGTCCCGGCTTCTCGGCAAGCTGCATCACGTTGAAGAGGGTCGCATGATGCTATGGCCCTCGATCGCCCTTCTGACATTTGTGACGCTGCAGCGTCTGGCCGAACTGATCTATGCCAGGCGCAACACCGCCGCCCTTCTCGCCCGCGGCGGCAGGGAACATGCGCCCGAACACTACCCCTTCATGGTGGCGATGCATGCCGCCTGGCTGGCAGGTCTTTGGCTGCTCGCCATTGGCAGGCCGGTCGTCCTCGCCTGGTTCCTGCTGTTCATGGTGCTGCAGGGATTGCGCCTCTGGGTCTTGGCGACGCTGAAGGAACGATGGACGACGCGGATCATTACGCTGCCCAATGCCCCTCTTGTGACGGGAGGTCCCTATCGTTTCCTGCGTCATCCGAATTATGCGATCGTCGTCGGCGAGATCGCCGTCCTGCCGCTTTCCTTCGGCATGCCGCTCTATGCGGCGATCTTCTCGCTGCTGAACGGCATCATTCTTACGGTCCGCATCCGCGCCGAGAACGCCTGTCTGAAACAGACTGCGACCTGACTGCATTTTTCATTTGCACCGCCGAAATTTGGCAGGCATTTTCGGTGCTTAGAGCGCAACTCACGCAGATGGTAACCATCTCCATGCGAATTCGCGCGAAATGCAATGAACACGCGGATAGCAGGATAAAATGACAAAGGACGCAATCGTTCTCGGCGCCGGCATCGTCGGCGTTTCGACGGCAATCCATCTGCAGCGACGCGGGCGCCAGGTCGTTCTCGTCGACAGGAGGGAGCCCGGCCGGGAAACGTCCTTCGGCAATGCCGGCCTCATCCAGCGCGAGGGCGTGGTGCCCTATGGCTTTCCGCAGCAATTCGGCCTGCTGCTGCGCTACGCCCTCAACAATCGCGTCGATGCGCATTATCACCTGCGCGCCCTGCCTTCGCAGATCGCCTTCCTTGCCCGCTACTGGTGGAACTCGAACACGAAGCGCCATCAGATGATCTCGCGCGCCTACGCGCCGCTGATCGAGCACTCCGTCAGCGAGCACAACGACCTGATCGAAGCCTCGCATGCCGAGGAACTCATTCGCAAGAACGGCTGGCTGGAGCTGTACCGCTCGAACGAGAAGCGCGACGCGGAATTTGCCGAGGCCGAGCGCCTCAACCGGGAATTCGGGATCGGCTACGAAGCGTTGAGCAGCGCGGAGATCGCGGCGGCGGAACCGCATCTGAGGGGCGGCTTTTCAGGCGCCCTGCGCTGGCTCGATCCCTGGTCGGTGCTCGACCCGCATGGGCTGATATCAGCCTATCGCCGCTATTTCGAGAGCATCGGCGGTCGCGTGACGACGGGCGACGCCGTATCGCTCGGCCTGTCCGGATCGGCCTGGAGAATGGTGACGGCGGAAGGATCCATCGAGGCGGAAGACGTCGTCGTGGCGCTCGGCCCCTGGGCCGATCTGGTGACGAAACGCTTCGGCTATGCCTTCCCGCTCGGCGTCAAGCGCGGCTATCACATGCACTATGCCGTCGAAGGCAATGCGGTCCTGAACAACTGGGCGGCGGACGCCGAACGCGGCTATCTGCTGGCGCCGATGAGCCGCGGCATTCGGCTGACGACTGGTGCGGAATTTGCGCGGCGCGATGCGCCGAAAACGCCGGTGCAGCTCGATCGCGCCGAGGCGCTTGCCCGCGCCGCCTTCCCGCTCGGCGAACGGTTGGATCCAGAGCCCTGGATGGGCGCCCGCCCCTGCACGCCGGATATGATGCCGATCATCGGCAAGGCGCCGCGGCACAACGGCCTGTGGTTTGCCTTCGGCCATGCGCATCACGGACTGACGCTCGGCCCGGTGACCGGCCGCGTGCTTGCCGAACTCATCACCGGCGAGAAGCCGTTCATCGATATTTCGGCCTATGGCCCGGGCCGGTTTGCGCCCTAAGCTATTGATCTAGAGGATAGCCTTGAGGCTCTTCACGGCGGCATCGACGATCGCCTCGATCGTATCGTCGATGTCGACCGTTACGACGCCGGGTTCGCCGGTCGGGACTTCCAGCGTCTGCAACTGGCTTTCCAAGAGCGACGCCGGCATGAAATGCCCCTTGCGCTCGCCCATGCGCTTCATCAGCAGCTCCTTCGAGCCGTGAAGATAAACGAAATAGAGATGGCCGCCGGCAGATGTCCGCAGGCGCTCGCGATAGGTCCGCTTCAGAGCTGAGCAGGAAACGGCGATGCCCTCGCCCTTGGCAAGGCTTGCCGTGATCTCCTGACCGATCTTTTCGAGCCAGGGCCAGCGATCCTCATCCGTCAGCGGAATGCCCTTGCTCATCTTCTCGACATTGGCGGCCGGATGCAGCGCGTCGCCTTCGATGAAGTGAATGCCAAACTCAGCCGCAATCCCTTCGCCAATCGAGGACTTGCCGCTGCCGCTTACACCCATGACGATGATGGCAAGGGGCGTCTTGGATAGTTCACTCATATTGTTTCTCGCCCCTGATCATGGCCGATAGTGACTGTCAGATGGTTTTGCCGTTGACGCATCCGATTGCCTGGCCCCTCACCCTAGCCCTCTCCCGGTGAACGGCGCGAGGGAACGACGGAGCAAGCCAATCGGCGGTAGTGACCTGGCCAGAGCCGGTTCTCGCAAGATCAGCCCGCTCTCCCCGCATGCGGGGAGAGAGTTGGCGTAAGGGACCAGGCAGAAAGGCTCGGAAAGCCGGCACTGCCCGATTCCCAACTTGGATCAATCCAGCGGAAAGAAACAGGAGAATTTATGCGTTCCCTCGCCCGCCAGTTCCGGCGCGACCTGCCGGCACTTGTCCTGGGCGCGCCAGCAGCGCGGATTGAAATGGCAGCCGGTCGGCGGGTTGAGCGGCGACGGCAGCTCGCCCTGCAGGCGGATGCGGTTCTTCTCGCGGTCCGGATCTGCAATCGGCGTCGCCGACAGAAGTGCCGCCGTATAGGGATGCCGCGGACGGTTGAAGACCTCTTCGGCCGTGCCGGTTTCGACCGGGCGTCCGAGATACATCACCATCACGTCGTCGGCGATATGACGAACGACGGAAAGGCCGTGCGAGATGAAGAGATAGGCAAGCCCCATCTCCTTCTGCAGGTCCATCAGCAGGTTGAGAACCTGCGCCTGGATCGACAGATCGAGTGCGGAAACCGGCTCGTCGAGCACCAGCACCTTCGGCCGCAGCATCAGGGCACGGGCAATGGCGATACGCTGGCGCTGGCCGCCGGAGAACATATGCGGATAACGATCGTAATGTTCCGGGCGCAGGCCGACACGCGCCATCATCTCCTCGGCCTTGCGGCGGCGGGTGGCGGCATCGTCATCGGTATTGATCTTCAGCGGCTCCTCAAGAATGGAGCCAACCTTCTGACGCGGGTTGAGCGAGCCATAAGGGTTCTGAAAGACGATCTGCACGGCGCTGCGCAGGCTGCGGTCGCCAAGCCGTGCCGGCTTGCCGTCGATCAGCAATTCGCCCGATGTCGGGTTTTCAATCATCGTCACCAGACGGGCAAGGGTCGACTTGCCGCAGCCGGATTCGCCGACGACGGCGAGCGTGCGGCCCGACTGCAGGCTGAAGCTGACGCCGTTCAGCGCCTTGACGGTCGCCTCCGGTTTGAAGCTGCCGCGCTTGATGGTGTAGAAACGGGCGAGATCGCGCCCTTCGAGAACAGCGCCGGTCATGCGGCACCTCCTGCTGCTTGCGTAGCGGCAATGCCGGGGTGACCGAGCGGCTTGCCATGTTCCAGCGGATAGTTGCAAAGGGTCAGGCCAAGTTCAGCGCCCTGGCGCTTGACGCCCTTGTCGCATTCCGGCGTGGCGAAGGAACAACGGGGCGCAAACAGACAGCCCGTCGGTCGGTCGTGCTGGCCGGGGACGACGCCGGCGATCGACGGCAGGCGCTCGCCGACTTCGGCGCGCTCGGGCAAAGCCGAGAGGAGTGCCGCCGTATAGGGATGATGCGGATCGCGGAACAGTTCCTTGACCGGCTGCTCCTCGACCTTCTGGCCGGCATATTGCACCTGCACGCGCTCCGCCGTTTCGGCAACGACGCCCATGTCGTGAGTGATGAGCACGAGCGCCATGCCCTGCTCCCGCTGCAGACGCACGAGCAGATCGAGGATCTGCGCCTGGATGGTCACGTCGAGCGCGGTGGTCGGCTCGTCGGCGATCAGGAGCTTCGGATTGCAGGCGAGCGCCATGGCGATCATGACGCGCTGGCTCATGCCGCCCGACATCTGGTGCGGGAAGTTCGACAGGCGATCTTCCGGCGCGGGAATGCCGACGAGATTGAGCAATTCGATGGAGCGCTCACGGCGCGCCTTGCGGTCGAGGCCCATATGGATGCGCAGGGTCTCGCCGAGCTGGAAGCCGACCGTGAAGCACGGATTGAGGCTCGACATCGGCTCCTGGAAGATCATCGCCATGTCCTTGCCGATGATCTTGCGGCGCTGACGGGCGGAGATGCCGCGCAGGTCCTTGCCGTCGAACATCATGCGGTCGGCGGTGATCTTGGCCGTCCACGGCAGAAGTCCCATCATGGCAAGCATGGAGACCGATTTGCCGGAACCGGATTCACCGACGATCGAGAGGATTTCTCCCTTGTCGCATGTCAGCGAGACGCCATCCACCGCCCGGAAAAGGCCGGACGAGGTCTGGAATTCAACGGATAGGTTTTCAAT
Source organism: Rhizobium freirei PRF 81 (assembly GCF_000359745.1). GTDB lineage: Bacteria > Pseudomonadota > Alphaproteobacteria > Rhizobiales > Rhizobiaceae > Rhizobium > Rhizobium freirei. The sequence goes on along the minus strand of NZ_AQHN01000011.1, from coordinate 53,235 downwards.
ATCGAGGAGTGCCATTACGACCTCTTCAGCTTCGGGTCGAACGCATCGCGCAGGCCGTCGCCCATCAGATTGATGGCGAGAACCGTGATCAGGATGCAGAGACCAGGGAAAGTAACGAGCCAAGGGTTGCTCTGGAAGAATTCACGCGAGTCCGCGAGCATGGTGCCCCATTCCGGCGTCGGCGGCTGGGCGCCCTGGCCAAGGAAGCCGAGTGCCGCGGCATCGAGAATGGCGGCCGAGAAGGCAAGCGTGCCCTGCACGATCAGCGGCCCAAGGCAATTCGGCAGGATCGTCTTGAACATCAGCCGCAACGAACCGGCGCCCGCAACGCGCGAGGCAATGACATATTCCTTGTCGCGCTCGGTCATGACCGAAGCGCGTGTCAGGCGGACGAAATGCGGCTGGTTGACGATGGAGATCGCAATCATGGCGTTCGTCAGGCCAGGTCCGAGGATTGCCACCAGTACCAGGGCGAGCAGCAGCGACGGGACGGCAAGGATGATATCCATGATACGCATGATGATCGTATCGGTGCGGCCACGAACGTAACCGGCGACAAGGCCGATCAGGATGCCGGCAAGCGCCGAAAGCGAGGCGACCACGAGACCGATGAACAGCGAGAACCGCGTGCCGTAGATGAGGCGCGACAGCAGATCGCGGCCGTTGGCATCGGTGCCGAGCAGGAAGCTGTTGTTGCTGCCCTGGACCCATGCCGGCGGCAGGCGCTGCATGTCGCTGCCATAGGCGACATCGGGATTGTGAGGCGCCACGACGCTGGCGAAGATCGCCAGAAACAGAACGAAGAGGAAGATCACAAGGCCGATGACGGCGCCCTTGTTGCGAGAGAAGTAATACCAGAACTCCGCAAGAGCGGAAGGACGGCCGGATTTGACGCTAACCGTTTTGATGCTAACCGTGCTCATGGGCCGCTCCTAGTGACGAATACGTGGATTGACGAAGCCGTAGAGCAGGTCGACAGCGAGATTGACGAGCATGACGATGCCGGCGATCAGCAACAGGCCACCCTGTACCACCGGATAATCGCGCTTGAAGACGGCGTCGATCATCCATTTGCCGATGCCCGGCCAGGAGAAGATGCTTTCCGTCAGGATGGCGCCGCCGAGCAGCACGCCGACCTGCAAGCCGATCGTGGTGACCACCGGGATCATCGCATTGCGCAGTGCATGCACGGAAACGACGCGCAGCGGCGACAGGCCCTTGGAGCGGGCCGTGCGCACATAGTCCTCGCCGAGCACTTCCAGCATCGCCGAGCGTGTCTGGCGGGCGATGACGGCAAGCGGGATGGTGCCGAGAACGACGGTCGGCAGGATCAGTGAATTGAGAGCGGACCAGAAGGCGCCCTTTTGACCGGACAGCAGGCTGTCGATCAGCATGAAGCCGGTGATCGGCTTGAAGAAATAGATGAGACCGATGCGGCCTGAAACCGGCGTCCAGTGCAGGTAGCCGTTGAAGACGATGATCAGCAGCAGGCCCCACCAGAAGATCGGCATGGAATAGCCGACGAGGGCCACACCCATGACGCTCTGGTCGAACCAAGTCCCTCGCTTGACGGCGGCGAAAACGCCGGCCGGAATGCCGAGACAGACCGCGAGGATCATGGCACAGATCGACAGCTCGAGCGTTGCCGGGAAGAAAGTGAGGAAGTCGGTCAGCACGTCACGCTTGGTGGTGATCGAGGTGCCGAGGTCGCCGTGCAAGGCGTTCCAGACGTATTTGCCGTACTGAACGATCATCGGCTGGTCATAGCCGAGATCGTGCGAGATCTGCGCATGGCGTTCCGGCGACATGACACGTTCGCCCGACAGCAGCATGACAGGATCGCCGGGAAGCAGGCGGATGAAGGAGAAGGCGACGATCGATACGCCGAGAAATGTCGGGATCAGCACCGCAAGCCGGCTCAGAAGAAATCGCAACATGGCAGATGTCCAAATTTTTCCGGCGGTCAGACAGCTGTCTGACCGCCGGGTCGCCCGGTCCTAGCCGGGCATTCTCACAGATTTTTCGTTATTCGGCGATATCGACGCCGTCGAAGCGGTGAACGCCGAGCGGATCCTGGAAGTAGCCGGAGACATTCTTCGTCATCGGCATGAAGACTTCGGAGTGATCGATCGTCATCCATGGTGCTTCGCGCTTAAAGATGACCTGTGCCTGTTCATAGAGCTTGGTGCGCTCCTTGACGTCGGCCGTCTGCTTGGCCTTCTTCACCAGATCGTCGAATTCCTTGTTGCACCACTGCGCACGGTTGTTGCCACCGACGGCATCGCAGCCGAGCAGCGTGTCAAGGAAGTTGTCCGGATCGCCGTTGTCGCCGGTCCAGCCGAGGATGGCCGCACCGTCGCGGTCCTTGGCGGAGGAGAGCTTCAGGTACTGGGCCCAGTCATAGGTGATGATCTCGACCTTGACGCCGATCTTGGCCAGATCTGCCTGCATCAGCTCGGCAGCGCGGCGCGCGTTCAGCATGTACGGACGCGAAACCGGCATAGCCCAGATCTTCATGCTGAGACCCTTGACGCCAGCCTTTTCAAGCAGCTTCTTGGCTTCTTCCGGGTTGTAGGCGTCGTCCTTCACTTCCTTGTTGTAGGACCACATGGTCGGCGGGATCGGGTTGGTTGCAACCTTACCCGAACCCTGGAAGACGGCGTCGACGATGGCCTGCTTGTTGACGGCCATGTTGATCGCCTTGCGCACTTCGACCTTGTCGAACGGTGCGACCAGCGTGTTGTAAGCGAGGTAGGAAACGTTCAGACCGGCCTGCTCAAGAACCTTGAGGTTCTTGTCGGCCTTGAGGTCCTTGATGTCAGCAGCGTTCGGGTACGGCATGATGTTGCATTCGCCGGACTTCAGCTTCTGCGCGCGGACGGATGCGTCCGGCGTGATCGCAAAGACGAGATCGTCGATCTTTTCCTTGCCCTTGAAGTAGGTTTCGTTTGCCTTGTAGCGGATAACGGCATCCGGCTGGTAGGCAACGAAGGTGAACGGGCCGGTGCCCAGCGGCTGCTGGTTCATCTGCTCCATCTTCTTGTCGGCCTGCAGCTTGTCTGCATATTCCTTCGACAGGATCGAGCCGAAGTCCATGGCCAGATCGGCGAGGAAAGGCGCTTCCGGGCGGTTCAGCACGAACTTCACGGTCAGGTCATCGACCTTCTCGATCGACTTGATCAGCTTGGGGAAGCCCATGCCGTCGGCGTATTCATAAGAACCGCCGGCGACATACTTGGCCCAGGGGCTGTCTGCGCTGATCTGGCGCCCGATGGCGAAGATGACGTCATCGGCGTTCAGGTCGCGCGTCGGCGTAAAGAAATCGGTGGTCTGGAACTTCACGCCCTTGCGGAGCTTGAACGTATATTCCTTGCCATCGGGGGAAACGGTCCAGCTTTCGGCAAGGCCCGGCTCGATCTCGGTGCCACCGTGCTTGAATTCGACGAGACGGCTGTAGACCGCACGCGATGAAGCATCGAAGGTATTGCCTCCGGTGTAGATCCCCGGATCGAAGCCTTCAGGCGAGCTTTCCGAGCAATAGACAAGTGTCTTTGACCAGGCGGACGTTGCCATGACCGAAGCCAAGGCTGTCACTGCCAGCAGGGCAGAAATCTTTTTCATGATATCGTTTCCCAGATTTGTTATTCTTTTGAAGCCGTGGACACCCTGGAGGTTGCCATTCGGATCGCGCCGATGGAACTTTATTTTAAGTTTGAAAGCAACAAGCCTTGCCTAAATTTTTTCCGATTTGTCGAGTTTGGAAATTTTTGGACGAAAAAACCTCTGAATTAGTAATAATCTGCCGTAATTTGACGCGGTTTTGTCAGATTCTGGACGATTTAGCGCTTTCTTCTTGCGATCTGTTCACCCTCCGCGGCCCAAATACCGGGCACTAAAAACAAAAATCCGCGGCTGCCAGCAGCAACCGCGGATGGAAAACCGATGCAACTCGGGGCAGAAGATCAGGCCGCGGGAGCGGTGAGCGACGGCTTCTTGGCAATCGCCCGGTGATCCTGATCAGTCAGGCCGAGCAAGAAGTTGATCTGCGGGCGCGCCTTGACGAGATCGTCGATGGAATATTGCGTCAGGACGTCGAAGAAGGCGTTCAGCGCCTTACGCAGAGCCGAGTTGAGACCACAGCTGTCGACCAACGGACACTCTACCACGCCGTCTTCGAAGCATTCCGCCATGGCGAAGCTGTCTTCAGTCACACGAACAACGTCGAAGAGGCTGATATCGGTCGCGGGCTTGCCGAGGCGAACGCCACCATTGCGGCCGCGCACGGTTTCAACGAGGCCTGCCTTGGTCAGAGGCTGAAGGATCTTGAAGAGAAACAGTTCGGAGACGCTGTAGGCCCTGGCGATTTCCGGGATGCGGCTCAGATGGCCGTCATTGGCGGCGCAATACATCAACATGCGCACTGCGTAATTGGTCTGTTTGGTCAGGCGCATGCCGATCTCCTGGAATCGAGGCTGCTTAGGGGCTGGACCTGTATATAGTGGCTTTCTTAGTTTTGAACAATTCCAAAATATGAAATTCACATTCAGCTTATTCCGAAAGCCACAAGCTCCTCACCCGTTCGGCTGCTCCCCCCCTTCCCTTCAGCTCTCTGATGTAGTCGAGGATCGCCTGCTTGCGTTCGGGCGTGCCGGGATGGGTCGAGAGCATGCTGGTGTTGCCATGATCGTGCAGCTTCGTCTCCAGCAGGTCGAAGAAGCGCGACAATGCCGCCGGGTCCTTGCCGGCCGCCATCATCAGCTCCACCGAACGGCGATCGGCCTGCGCCTCGGCTTGCCGGGAGTAGGAAAGCGCGAGGAGACCGCCGCCTTGCGTCAGTATGTCCTGGATGCCGGAGCCGACATCGCCGGCAATCAAAAGCACAAGACCGGCAACACCCGCGGCGCTGTAGAGCTGGCGCAGACTGTGCTTGTATTCGACGTGGCCGATCTCGTGGCCGAGCACGGCGGTGATCATCTCCTTGTCGCCGCCGGCCAGTTCGACAAGCTGATCGGTAAGAACGAGATTGCCGTCCGGAAGCGCGAAGGCGTTGGGACCGATGAGGCCGCCATCGCGGAAATTCAGATGATAGCGGCTCGCGCCGCCCTTGGCATTAGCGGCTATCCTGGCGAAATCGGCGCGGATTTCGGTCTGCTCTGTCTCCGGCAGCTTGCTCGGGCCAAAGGTCACTCGATCCAGCGTCTTCAGCGTTCCGGCCGACATCATCTCCGGCACCACCGGCGGCGTCACGAGCACGGCAACTTCCACCAGGCCCGGCAAGGCATAGCGATAGATGATCGAAGCAAGGACGAATACCGCTAAGGCAAAGGCAATCAGCCGGGGGCGAACGATCTCCAACCCATGAACGAAGCCGCTGCGCCCTTCGCCGCGGCTGCTCAGATAGGCATCGACGGCATCGTTGTCGCGCGTCTCAAACACCGATTCATTTCCGAACACGATGCGACGCGGGATCGAACCGACGCGCGGGCTGATCTCGATATCGGAGCGGATGCCCGAGGTGAGCCGCCTGCTCTCGTCTCCCTCTTCGTCCGAGACCACAATGAGCGACCCGCCGATATCCTGCAGCCGGGCGGGAACCTCCCGGCTGGAATGCGGCGGATGCCAGATACCCGCCGCTATTGTCTGCCCATCAGAAGCCAAAGTCGAAACCGTCGACATCGAGATATTCCGCACTGATCGCATTGCCGGTCGAGCGGATCTGGTCGAAAACGACGCCGATCTCGCCGTCGACATGGACGGCGGTATGCTCGGTGAGAAAACGTTGCATGCGCACCGCCGCCCAAGGGCGCATCAATCCGAGAGTCACCAAGCTGACGATCACGTTCGAAACCGCAATCCAGGCAAAGCGTCGGCGACCGAGGTCGCTTCTGAGCTCATGGCGATGATCGACCGTTGCCGCCGACCAGATGATGTTGCGCACCGTCGCGCGATAGTAGAGGCCGGCGAATATGTAAATCGGGAAGATGAGCACGATAATCCAATGCCACGGGCTGATGCCACCCATTCCCCGACTCATCGAGTTGCCGCTGAAACCAATCGCGAAAGTGCCGATAACTCCCAAGATCACGATGGCTACGATCATGATCGCAATTACGGTTATGAACGCCTCGTAGAGCGCGCCCAATCGCGGCTCCGTGGAGAACGGCCGATCACCATAGCGCAGATTGTCGAAGACATATTTATAGAACCAGCGGCTTGCGATCGGAGACAGCAGCCCGACGGACACCACCGTTACAAGGGTGCCCAGGAAAATGGCCTTGAATGCGCCGCCATAAGTCCCGACGAAATCAAAGCGGACATTGCGGTAGCTCGTGACCCGCGCATTGAATCGAAGGCCGCGCATAAGGAACCATGGGAATACCACCAGCAGGACAGGCCAAATCGCCAGAACCGCCAGCGGCGCAACATGCGAAAGTATATTCAACACGAAGAAAAAGCCGAACACGATCAGCCGGCCGATCAATATCTGCTTGCCCTTGGCATGATATTCGAAACTGTGGTCCAAAAGGACCGTATTCCCGTAGAAATATCGGTTACGGCGTACCTTCGCCCAGGCCGAATAAATGCCCAAGGTAACGATCGTCAGCAGGATATTGACGATCCAGATACCGAAATATTCGGAGGCGTTGCCCGTGAAGGAAGCCCTCTGGAAATACCGGCTTCCACCGATCGGATAGCTTTGTTCGACAGCTGCCATATTTGTGTTCCCCCTACTCCACAAGAGGACGAGCTTTCCGCTGGAGGCATCCCGCACGCACCCGGGCCGCCGCGAGATGCGCTGCGCAACACATCGCTCGCCTTACCGTTGTATTTGAGAGCAGGAAAATAAAACCCGATCAATGAAAAAATGCCGGAATACCATTCTTGGTCGATAGCGGCACTGACGCTGCGCCATTGTGGCCCGATGTCATTTTCGACCTGGGCACTCAGGGTGTGGCAACCCATACCGCCATTTCGCAGCCGCCCGGTTCGCGGAAATGGAAGCGACGACCGCCGGGAAAATCGAAGGCGGGCCGTGTTATGACACCGCCGGCAAATTCGACGGCGCGCTGGGCAGCCTCGAGATCCGAGGTTCGCACGACGGGTAGAGGCGCTCCGGCAGCGTCGCCGGCATCGCCATCAATGCCGGCATCGATGCCGGCAGCTTCGATCACATGATAAGTCGGCCCATAGCTGACAAAACTCCAGTCGAAGGCCTCCTCAAAGAAGCGGCGGGTCTTCAGGCCGTCTTTCGACGGAAATTCGAGATAGTCGATCTGATAGGTCGCGGACATCTTGGTCCTCCCGTTGTTCTCTTTTTGTTCTAGTCGAAAACGACGGCTTAGACAAGATGACTCTATCGAAAACAAACGCAACAAAAAACCGCCGCCCGAGAAGTCCCGGACGGCGGTCGACAATGGCAAAGGCGCTACAGCATCGGCCCGAAAATCGGAACCGATTTTCGGGCCGATGCGTAGATTCAAAGAGTTAAAGCGCCGTGCTTCCGAAAGGAAGCACGGCGCTTTAAGGCTTACTTCATCGTCGGCATGACGAATTCGGCACCATCCTTGATGCCGGACGGCCAGCGGGCGGTGATCGTCTTCGTGCGCGTCCAGAACTTGATCGAGTCCGTGCCGTGCTGGTTGAGATCGCCGAAGCTGGAAGCCTTCCAGCCGCCGAAGGAATGGTAGGCGAGCGGAACCGGGATCGGAACGTTGACGCCGATCATACCGATGTTGATGCGCGAGGCGAAATCGCGGGCCGCATCGCCGTCGCGGGTGTAGATGGCAACGCCGTTGCCATATTCGTGCTTCATCGGCAATTCGAGCGCTTCTTCGTAGTTCTTGGCGCGAACGACGGAGAGAACAGGTCCGAAGATCTCGGTCTTGTAGATGTCCATGTCAGGCTTGACGTGGTCGAACAGCGTGCCGCCGACGAAATAGCCTTCTTCATAGCCCTGCAGCTTGAAGCCCCGGCCGTCGACGACCAGCTTAGCGCCTTCTTCGACACCGCGATCGATCAGGCCGTTGACGCGGTTATAGGCCTCCTTGGTGACGAGCGGGCCCATGTCGGCCTTGTCGTCGGTATAGGGGCCGATGCGCAGCGATTCGATCTTCGGCACCAGCTTTTCGACGAGACGGTTGGCCGTGTCTTCGCCGACCGGGACTGCGACCGATACGGCCATGCAGCGCTCGCCAGCCGAGCCGTAACCGGCGCCCATCAGGGCGTTGACGGCCTGGTCCATATCGGCGTCGGGCATGATGATCATGTGGTTCTTGGCGCCGCCGAAGCACTGGGCGCGCTTGCCGTTCATGGCGGCCGTGCCGTAGACGTAGCGGGCGATCGGCGTGGAGCCGACGAAGGAGACGGCAGCGATATCCGGATCCGTCAGGATGGCGTCGACGGCAGTCTTGTCACCGTTGACGACGTTGAGGATGCCTGCCGGCAGACCGGCTTCGATCATGAGCTCGGCAAGGCGGATCGGCAGGGACGGATCGCGCTCGGACGGCTTCAGGATGAAGGCGTTGCCGCAAGCGATCGCAGGCGCAAACATCCACATCGGGATCATGCCCGGGAAGTTGAACGGCGTGATGCCAGCGCCGACACCGACCGGCTGACGGATAGAGTACATGTCGATCGCCGGGCCGGCGCCTTCGGTGAACTCGCCCTTCTGCAGATGCGGAATGCCGCAGACGAATTCGCAGACTTCCAGGCCGCGGATGATATCGCCCTTGGAATCTTCGACCGTCTTGCCGTGCTCCGAGGAGAGCAGGGTCGCCAGCTCGTCCATATTCTGGTTCAGCAGTTCGACGAACCTGAAGAAAACGCGGGCGCGGCGCTGCGGATTGGTGGCCCCCCATTTCGGCTGCGCGGCCTTGGCGTTTGCGACGGCTGCTCGCAGCTCATCGACGCTGGCGAGCGCTACCGTTGCCTGCACTTCGCCGGTTGCCGGATTGTAGACGTTGCTGGTGCGTCCGCTCGTGCCGGCGACGCGCTTGCCGCCGATGAAATGACCGATCTCACGCATGAATGTGCCTCCTCGTTTTCTTTGATGATGACAGGATGGCACTTCAATTTGCACAAATCAATGAGCTGTTATAAGCAACCGTTGTGCAAAAATTAAAGCCCTGGATGTGCATATGGATTGGGACGATGTCCGCATGTTTCTGGCCGTGGCCCGCACGGGACAGATTCTCGCCGCCTCCAAACGGCTCGGCGTCAACCACGCCACCCTCTCCCGCCGCGTGACGACGCTCGAGGAGCGCCTGAAGACGCGGTTGCTCGTGCGCCGCACCAATGGCTGCGACCTGACAGCGGAAGGCGAGATCTTCCTGCATGCCGCAGAGCGCATGGAAACCGAAATGCTGCGCGCGCAGGCAAGCGTCGGCCATCTCGACAGCGCCATCACAGGCACGGTGCGTATCGGCGCGCCCGACGGGTTTGGCGTCTCCTTTCTTGCCCCAAGGCTGGGGCGGCTGATCGCCCGCTATCCCGAGCTGCGCATCCAGCTCGTGCCCGTTCCCCGCTCCTTCTCGCTGTCGCAGCGCGAGGCCGATATTGCGATTACGCTGGAGCGCCCAGAACAAGGGCGCTTGGTCTCATCGAAGCTGACGGATTACACGCTCGGGCTCTATGCCTCGAAAGCCTATCTGGAGCAGGCCGGCCTACCCGACAGCGTCGAGGCGCTGAAGCTGCATCCCCGCGTCGGCTATGTCGAAGATCTCATCTTCACGGCCTCGCTGAATTTTTCCGGCGAGATCATGCGCAGCTGGGACGCCTCGTTCGAGATCTCCACCTCCATCGGCCAGACGGAAGCCGTCCGCTCCGGCGCCGGCATCGGCATCCTGCACGACTATATTGCCAGGCAATTTCCGGAGCTGACCCGCATCCTGCCCGATGTCTCCATCAAGCGGGCCTACTGGACGACTTATCACGAGAGCGCCCGCGATCTCGTGCGCGTGCGCACTGTCGCCGACTTTCTGCAGGAGCTCGTCAGCGAAGAACGGCGGATGTTTTTATAGGCATTTTTGCCCATGCCATCCGTTTCGGCGGCTCGTCGTTTTCATCCAAGTTGGGAACGGTAAACTCATCCGGCAGCCCATCCGGCTGCGGTTCTTCGATCGGCGGTTACGGCATGCGGGCAAACCTGGCCGTCATTCGCCGCTTACGCGCCCAGCCATTCGCCCCCTAAGCTGGACAAAGGGCGAGCGACTCCCAATATTTCAAACAGAGATCAGGGAGCCAGGACGATGAGCGACAAGAAGCAGCAGAAGCTCAACGAAAAAGAGCGCAAGGAACAGGACGACTATCTGGAGGAAGCGCTGGAGGAGACCTTTCCAGCCAGCGATCCGATCTCGCCCGGTCACGTGTCGAAGAAGCCTCTAGACAAGAAATAGGGTTCGACGCCAAGGACGTCAGCGGCAGCAGGGCGATAACGTCCTGCTGCATATCCAAGCAGTGTTGGGCCTTGGCGCAAAGAATTAAAGCTCGCCATGCTTGTCAAAGACCGGCATGTAGCATAATGGTTGCACATCAAACAAGCGAGGGAGGTGCACAGATGTTCGAAACGTATGAATCAGCCGCACACTCCGGCAGCAGGCTAAGCCTCAAGCGCTAGGCCCTTCCGGACCAAGGCACATCGGAACCACATAGCAACTCCGTTTTTTAACGTGCGGCTAAAGTCTGCGCGATGGTTGCTGCATGTCTTCCGACCCAACCTTCCTCTCGAATATGGGGGCGCTGTTCGAGCGCCATTGGAAAAATGTATCCAAAACAGAACCCGCAGCTTCACGCTGCAGATCTTGCCGCCGTTACCCTTGAGCGCGTTACACGCGAAGACTACCAGCCGGTGCTCTCATTGCGTCCGCATGACCACCAGACATCCTATGTGGCCAGCAATGAGGAGTCGCTGGAGGAAGCGGAGGAGAACCCCGCTTGCGTTCCACTGATCATTCGAGTCGAGGGCGAACCGGTGGGATTCGCCATGTACGCGCTCGACGAGGATGACGGGAACTACTGGATCTATCGCCTCATGATCGACGGCCGTTTTCAGGGTCGCGGATATGGGCGGGCCGCGCTGATCCAGATCGTCTCGCTGCTAGCGGAAATCCCCGAATGCCTCCGTGTCGTGCTCGGTGTGCATCCCGAGAACGAAAAGGCTCGGCGGCTTTATGAGCATGTCGGGTTTCGCCTGACCGACGATGTTATCAATGGCGAGCTCGTCATGAGATACGACTTCCAAAAGTAAACTGAGATGGCCGGGGGCTCAACGGTGCGGTTCCCGGCCATTTTCACCCGTATTCCGTCAGGCGGCCTTGGGTTCGCCGCGATGCGTATTCTGGGCGGTATAGGTATCAATGGAGGGAAGTTTGCGGATCTGCCGAGCGTGAAGGCTGCTCACCGCCAAAAGCCGGACGCAACGATGCACGCGGCTTCTTTGCCTGAAGCAAAGTCAATAATCGGATTTCAGTGGGAATTGAATGGTACGGTTGGGGGGTCTCGAACCTCCGACCTCAGGTGCCACAAACCTGCGCTCTAACCAACTGAGCTACAACCGCACATGCTCGCGTCGCCGCGAACGGGGGTGACATACGAGGACTTTGAAATTATTTCAAGTCCTATCTCCCCGCAATATAAAAAAGCTTTGCAGATATCCAAATGAAGATGCGCCGGCGGATGCGGATCAAAGCACGCACATCCCACGCCCGGAACGAAAAGTCCCGCCCCCAGGCTCTAAGCTGGAGGCGGGACATTCGTATCTTGGGAGGCTTATGGAAAGCAATTAGGCCTTGAAGGAGGACATTGCCTTTTCAGCGGCGTCCTTGGCCGGCTTTGCCAGCTTTTCGGCAACCTTCTTGGTGGTTTCCTGAATGGACTTGGCCTGCTCTACGGTGACTTCGGCCTGCTTGCGGATGAAAGCGGTCTGAAGTTCAAAGAGTTCGGCAACCGACTTGACGCGAAGCAGAGCTTCCATGTGCGCCAGCGAGCTTTCGGCGTTGGTGCGCAGAACGTCGATGGCCTTGAGGCCGATTTCGACAGAGCCGGCCTGTGCGGTCTGCACGGTTGCTTCAACCGTCTTGCCGGCTTCCTCGGTCGCGGTCTTCAGCTTGGCGAAGGCTTCCTTGGACTGGGCCGCGCCCTTTTCCGCGAAGTCGCGGAAGGATTCGGAGAACTTGGACGGATCGAATGCAGCCGTTGAAAAAACGTCGTCTTTCTTTACAGTAGCCATGATTACGCTCCTATGCGGGCCCTCTCTGAGGCGCCCTTCGTGAACCTGTGTGAGGCTTATATAATATAAAGATTTGTGCAGTGCAACATATTTTTTGCATCGCACAACACGTTAACCTTTCCGGCCGAAAGATCGGGCCTTTGCTGGACCCGAAAGCGGGTCGCGGTTATTAATAAACCGTTAAAACACGAGAGGCGGTCACGCCCGCAAAACAGGTTGGAATATGCCCGCAATTCAATATCCGTTCATTGACATTGCCGTGCATCCGCGCGTTCGGGAGCGCTTTGCCCGCGGCGAGGCCATGGTCATGTTTTCGACCGGGATGGATCGCGTATTGTGGGCCAATGGCGCCGGCGCCAATCTCTTCGGTTACGACGTCATCTATGATTTCCTCGACCAGGGCCCGAAGCCCGGCGACGTTTCGTTCCGCCAGATCGAGGCGACGGCGCGCGGCCTTGGCACTGTTGGCGATCAGCGCACCTTCCTCATCCGCATGGCCTCCGGCTTTCAGCGTTCGGTGGTAAACGTAGCCGTCGAGCTCATCCGCATCCAGGCGGGCGAAGAAGCGATCCTGTTCTCCTCACCGGTCTCGTCCAAGCCGATGACCACCTCCGAATGCGCCAAGCGCATGATCGACGGTTTCGACGATCCCGACACCCATATGGCCGTCATCGGCCGCGATGGCGAAATTGTCGCAGCCTCCGATCGTTTCCGCACGCTCGATATCACGCCGCAGACGGCACGGATGCTGACGACCATGGCCGGTGCACAGTCGGACCGGCTGATCAAGCGGCCGATCCCCACCGGTCGCGGCTATCTGCCCGCCGCCATCGGCAAGCTGTCGGAAATACCGGCGCTGCATCTGCTGTTCGTCGTCGAAACGGTCCTTGGCCATCTCGATCCGACCGAAAACCTTGCCGATGAAGCAAGACCTGCCGCGATCGAACCGCAGACGGAAGAAACCCGTGCGGAACTCGAGGCGGCGACACCCGACGAAGCGCCACAGCCTGCACCATCCGCACCCTTCGGCGATGTCATCGATGCCGTCGCTCACATCGAGGAGCTGGATGAGACGACGGAATATAGCCCGGATGAAGAGCCGGATACGACGCCGATTACCCATGAAGCAAGCGAGCATGTGCCCGCGCCGACGGTGACTGATGCCCACAAAGAGGCCCCGGTTGAGGAAACTGCGCCCGCGGAAGAAGCGCAGGCAGAGACCGCAGTGGTTGCTGACGAGCACATAGCCGAAGCCCCTATGGAAGCTTCCGCGGAAGCAAGCCCGGAGCCGGCCCAGCCTGAAGTCGCTTCGGCCGATGGCGAGGATGCCGAGGGTTTTGTCTTCAAGCGCAACGGCCGGGCTACCCGCTTCGTATGGAAGATCGACTCGGCGGGCCAGTTCAGTGAGGTTTCGCGCGAATTCGCCGAGGCGGTCGGCCCGCATGCCGCGAAAATCGCGGGCCTTGCCTTCACCGATGTCGCCGCACGCTTCAATCTCGATCCGGACGGCAAGATCGCGGAGCTGCTGGCACGGCGCGACACCTGGTCGGGCAGGACGATCTACTGGCCGGTGGAGGGCACGGGCCTGATGGTGCCGGTCGACCTGGCCGCCTTGCCGACCTACACCCGCAGCCGCGAATTCGACGGCTTCAGAGGCTTCGGCGTCGTCCGACTGGCGGATGCAATCGAAGATCCGATGAAGCGCGGCATGGCGCTGGATGCGCCGGAAAGCCGCAATACCGAAGCCACAACCAGCGACCAGGCGGACGAAGCGGCCGCGGGCGAGCAGCATGCCTCCAAACCGGAGGATTCCGGCACGGCAGAAGGCAAAGAGCAGGCAACCGCCGAAGACGCTCCCATCGCAGGCGCGGAACCGCCCGCCCTGCGCATGGTCGAGACGCCGAACCGCCGGCAGACGGACAAGATCATCCGCCTGCACGAGCATCGGACTTTAGCGCAAGCGAGCCTTTCGCTCAGCGAGCAAGCGGCTTTCCGCGAAATCGCCCGGCAGCTCGAACCTTTTGGCAAGCGCGCGGAACCGCCTGTCGAGCAGCCCTCCGCAGAACCGGCCGAAAAACATCTCGACATCGCCCCGCCAGCGAACGCAGCCGACGAAATTCTTTCCGATACGAGCGAAACGGCAACCGACAACGACGCCGCGGAGAGCGGGCAGGAAAAAGCGGCATCGAATACCGAGGCCTTTCCATCGGAGCCTGTTGCCGAGCTTTCCCAAGCGCAGGAAGCCAGCGGCGAAGCAGTCGCCGATGCCGTTTCTCCTCCTGAGACGACAGTCACCTCGGCTGAGCCCGAGGAGGATTTCGATCCTATCGATGTGCTCAACACCGCCATTCCACCGCGCGTGAAGATGCGCATGGGGCTGTCGTCCGATATCGTCGATCAGCTGCCGCTTGCCATCCTCGTGCATGCCGGCGACAGGCTGATCCACGGCAATCCGGAATTCCTGCGGCTCACCGGCTATGAGAACCTGACGGATCTCGAGCAGGTCGGCGGGCTGGACGCTCTGCTGCAGCGCAACGATCTGGAAGGCAAGACCGAACAGCCGGGCACGATGATGGTGGTGCGCGCCGACGATGCGCTGGTGCCGGTCACCGCGCGGCTGCAATCGATCCGCTGGGAAGATGGCACCGCCCTGATGCTGGCGCTGATGCCCGTGGAAAAGAGCGAGCCGCCACCGCCGCAACCTGTTTCCGAGGAGGCCCGTCCCGAACGCATCCTCGAAAAGGTCGGCAAGCTGCAGGTGGAAATCGAGGAACTGCGCTCGACGCTGGAGACGGCGACCGACGGGGTGATCATCGTCGGCCAGGATGGCGAGATCCGCTCGATGAACCGCTCGGCAAGCGCGCTCTTCAACTATGACGACCAAGAGACCCGTGGCAAACCCTTCGTCATGCTGTTTGCGCATGAGAGCCAGAAGGCCGTGCTCGATTATCTCGGCGGACTCTCAGGCCACGGCGTTGCCAGCGTGCTGAATGACGGCCGAGAAGTGATCGGTCGCGAGGCGTCGGGCGGCTTCCTGCCGCTGTTCATGACCATGGGCCAGCTAAACTCCTCGAACGGCTACTGCGCCGTGATCCGCGACATTACGCAATGGAAGCGGACCGAAGAGGAGCTGCGCAACGCCAAGCGCGCCGCCGAAACCGCCAATGCCCACAAGACGGACTTTCTCGCCCGTGTCAGCCACGAGATCCGTACGCCGCTCAACGCCATCATCGGCTTTTCCGACATGATGGCGGGCGAGCGCTTCGGGCCGATCGGCCACTCACGCTATATCGAATATGCGACCGATATCGGCCGCTCCGGACGGCATGTGCTCGACATCGTCAACGACCTGCTCGATATCTCGAAGATCGAAGCCGGCGAGATGGATCTGGATTTCGCATCCGTCGGCCTCAACGAGGCGATTACGGAAGCGGTGTCGCTGGTGCAGCCGCAGGCCAACAGCCAGCGCGTCATCATCCGCACCGCGCTGTCGCAGGCTGTGCCGAATGTCGTCGCCGACCTGCGCTCGATCAAGCAGATCGCGCTCAACATCCTCTCGAACGCCATCCGCTTCACGCCGTCGGGCGGCCAGATCGTCGTATCGACAGCCTATGAAGGCAATGGCAGCGTCGTGATGCGCATCAGGGATACCGGTGTCGGCATGACACGCTCGGAGCTTGAGCAGGCGATGAAACCCTTCCGGCAAGTTTCGACGAATTCCCGCAAGCGCGGTGACGGCACCGGCCTCGGCCTGCCGCTGACCAAGGCAATGGTCGACGCGAACCGCGCAACCTTCTCGATCAACTCCGCGCCGAACGAGGGTACGCTGGTGGAAATCACCTTCCCGTCACCGCGGGTGCTGGCGAACTGAGGGAAGCCCCTAGCAGGGCGGCTGGGCGTGCGGCATTCGCGGCCGCCTCCTGACATTGACGGCCGAAGCCAAACCCTCGGAGCGATTCCGGGAAAACTGCGAAGCGGCTTTCCGTCCGGAATGCGTGAAAACAAAAGGATAGAGCGGAAAAGCGCTCCCACGAAACGCTGAACCGTTCCAGATCACATGCCGGGCGCTGACCGCCCGGCATATCCTTTCAAAGGCAAAGCCGGCTACTCCCCTCATGCCGCCTGGGCGCGCTTGGGCAAGACCAGATCGCCGACCGTATAGGTGTGGAATTCGCTCTTCGAGACGGTGTCCAGCTTCCGGAATTTTTCGACGAAATGCGGATCGGAGAAGAACTCGCCGACATTGCCGGCATCCTGGATCGCCTCGATGTTGACGACGGTCTGGCCGTCCGAGCTTTTTGCAAGGCTGCTCCAGAGAAAGCCTTCCTTTCGTTCCGCGACATAGTGCACGACATCCCGAATGATGGCGAAGGCCTCCTCCTGCTTTCCGGGATGAACGTGAATGACGTTGACGATAAAGGTCGTGGGAGCGGGGGAGCCCGCAAAGCTGGCGATGTGTTTGGTTTCCATGATTGTCTCCATCTGAAGCTCGGGCTGTTCAGCCGCGGCGACATCTGGATATCCGGCTGGGGATAGCGGATAAAGGGGCCTGTATTCCCAACATATCGGATAAAAATTCCAGAATGGAGCAGTATGGACAAGCTCGGAACGCTCGGCATCTTCATCCAGGTCGCCGAGGTCGGAAGTTTCGTTGCCGCAGGACATCGCCTCGGCATTTCGGGCTCCGCCGTCGGCAAGGCCATTGGCAGGCTCGAGGATGAGCTCGGCGTGCGACTGTTCAATCGCTCGACCCGCAGCATGGCGCTGACCGAAGAAGGCAGCTTCTTTCTGGAGACGTGCAGGCGCATCCAATCGGAATACGACGAGGCGCAATCCAGACTATCGAGATCGCAGGCCGTGCCCCGCGGACAGCTCCGCGTGAGCCTTCCTCTGGCGGGCATGCTGCTGATGCCGACATTATCGGCCTTCATGACCTTATATCCGGAAATCAATCTCGACCTCGACTTTACGGATCGCCTAGTCGATGTCATCGAAGAAGGGTTCGACGCCGTCATCCGCACCGGCGAGGTCAGGGACACGCGGTTGATGAGCCGCAAGCTCGGCACCTTCAAGCACAAGATCGTCGCCTCGCCGGACTATCTGCAGGCCCACGGCCACCCGAAGGTGCCGGAGGACCTGCTCCGGCATCGCTGCCTTCACCATCGCTTCGCAAATTCGGGGAAACTCGAGCCGTGGCCTTTGATCCGCGCCGAAGGCGAGATGAAGCTCGACTTGCCGGTGACGACGGTCGCCAGCACGCTGGAGCCGCTGATCTATCTTGCGGAGCGCTCGTTCGGAATTACCTGCCTCCCTCCGTTTGCCGTGGCGTCGGAGATCGCGGAAGGAAAACTGATTTCGCTGCTGACCGACTACTTGGTCGACACGGGAACTTTTCGCGTCCTCTGGCCCACCAATCGATATCTATCGCCAAAGGTCCGCGTCTTCGTGGACTATATGGCCACACACCTCTTTACCGAATAGCGGCAAACGAAAGAATGCGGGACCCTGATATCCGCTAGGATGTTAGGGTTGCTTTCGACCGCAGAAAATCCCGGTCCGCCGTCGAAAGCGTTTCAAGCGGAAGCGTGAAGAACTGGTTCCGCCCAACGAATATCATCCAATAAGCCGGACGTTCCCAAATCTCTATGATCGTCGACCACGGGATCGTCGCCGACCCCAGATCGGACACGACATCAAGCCCTTGGTCGCGAAAGGTCAACAGCGCGCGAGGAGTTCGCATCTGCCTGTATTTCCCGACCGTATTGCGGTGATGCGCAATCCACATCGCTGCGATCATGGCCGGAGGAAGAAGGACGACGATGAAGACGACAACGCTCACCCATCCGCGGTCACCATTCCAAAGCGGCCAGATTAACAGCGCGATCATCACGGCTTCCAACGCCCAAAGAAATTTCAGGCCGGAAATGCCCCGCCTCCAGACGAAGGTCCTGACCGCATCACGCACGATGTCATCGGTATAGGTGACTTCGACGGAGCTGTTCTGCACCGTCTATTCGCCGCTTGCGGGACGATCATGACCGGCGACAAGTCCGGTCGAAACCACGGTCTCGAAATACTCAACCTTCAAATCGAAGGAGCGCAAGAGCTTCTGCGTGCTCGGCTTCACCACTGCGTCGTCAAATTCGCCCTTGCCGAAATGACCGGCCGAGGCCATATCGGCCCAAAAGCTCATGACCACAAGCTCGTTGTTTTCACCGCGCACCTTGCGGGCGAGAGTCGCGCCAAGATGACCGGGCAGCTCAGCCATTTCGACGAAGGTGGTCGTCTCAAGGTGCTTGGCATAGGCTGCCAGCACTTCGTCGGAGCCGGCAACGGCCCGCCAGGAACGAACGATCATGTCAACTCCCCATCCCCGCGCGCATTTTTGGATTTCGTTGGTCAGCGCCCGATTGCGATCCTGATTTATGCATGACTTTCGCGGCCCTGCAATCGCAATCGCTTGCGCATTGGAGGCTCGAACGCCGAGCTGAGAGGTGACGTTGCTCCTCTGCAGAAGGGAAGCAGTCGCTTTCCGCCAATCTGGATGATGTCGTCGTAAGGCGTGCGCCGCGCCCGCTTGCGAGCGCGGCGTCGGGATCATTCGCCTCGTGACTTCGAGGCCTTGCGCGCGGCCCGCGAGTTCGGCTTGCCGCCCTTCGGAGGACCGTCATTCTTGGCAAAGTTCGGCTTGCCGGATTTCTTTGCCCAGGGCTTCTTGTCGGAGCGTTCGGAGACGTTGCCTTCGCCTGCATAAGCCCGTTCCGGCTTGCGGTCGGATTTCCACTTCGGCTTGCCGCCTTCTTGGCCACGGCCGCCCTTGTCAGCGAAGGGCTTCTTTTTCTCGAAAGCCCCTTCCCGTCGAGCCTGCGAAAAATCCGGGACGCCGGCGAGCGGCTTGACGCGGATGCCGCGCTCCAGCGTCTTGTCCGGGCCGATGGCCGCCAGGAAACGATCGATACCGTCCGGGGAAAGCTCGACGAAGGTTTCTTCCGGCTGCATCTTGATGGCGCCGATGTCGCGCTTGGTCAGGTTGCCGTTGCGGCAGAGCATGGGGATCAGCCAGCGCGGCTCGGCATTCTGCTTGCGGCCCACGGAGAGCGACACCCATACGCCATCGGTGAAATCGTTCCGTCCGCCGGATGGGCCGTCATCGCGGGGAGTGACCGGGAAATCGTCGCGGCGCGGCTTTCTGCGCTCGCCTTCGGCCGGCACGTCCTGCAACTCTTCCGGCGCGGAATGGCCGGTGCGGTACTGCCGCAGGAAAGCGGCCGCGACCTGTTCGGCGCCATGGCGCTCCAGCAATTGCTGGACGATGGATTTTTCATCTTCGGCAAGCGCGGCGGTAAAGACCGGATCGGCGAGAAGACGCTCGTCGTCACGCTGGCTGACTTCGTCGGCAGACGGCGGCTTTGCCCAGGTGGCGCGAATGCGGGCGGCTTCCAGCAGGCGCTCGGTGCGACGGCGAGCGCTGAGCGGCACGATGAGGGCGCTGACGCCCTTGTTGCCGGCGCGTCCGGTACGGCCGCTGCGATGTAGCAGCGTGTCCGGATTGGTCGGCAGGTCTGCATGGACGACCAGCTCCAGGCCCGGCAAATCGATACCGCGAGCGGCAACGTCGGTTGCGATGCAGACGCGGGCACGGCCGTCGCGCATGGCCTGAAGCGCATGCGTGCGCTCGTTCTGGCTGAGTTCGCCCGAAAGGGCGACGACGGCGAAACCGCGATTGTTGAACCGCGCCGTCAGATGATTGACGGCAGCGCGCGTCGAGCAGAAGACGATGGCGTTGCGCGCCTCGTAATAGCGCAGCACGTTGATGATCGCGTTTTCCTTATCGCTCGGCACCACCGTCAGCGCGCGATAGTCGATATCGACATGCTGCTTGGCTTCGGAAGCGGTGGCGATGCGAACGGCGTCGCGCTGGTAGTTTTCAGCGAGCTTGGCGATGGAACGCGGCACGGTCGCGGAGAACATCAGGGTGCGGCGCTCGGAGGGCGAGGCTTCCAGAATGAATTCCAGATCTTCGCGGAAACCGAGGTCGAGCATCTCGTCGGCCTCATCGAGCACGACGGCGCGCAGCTCGGATATGTCGAGCGAGTTGCGGCGGATGTGATCGCAGAGGCGGCCGGGCGTGCCAACGACGATGTGAGCGCCGCGCTCCAGCGTCCGCCGTTCCGTGCGCATATCCATGCCGCCGACACAGGAAGCGATTGTCGCGCCGGTCAGGCCATAAAGCCATTCCAGCTCGCGCTGCACCTGAAGCGCCAGTTCGCGGGTCGGCGCGATCGCCAAGGCCAGAGGTGCCCCGGCCGGGCCGAAGCGTTCCGAACCATCGAGCAGGCCGGGTGCCAGCGCCAGGCCGAAGGCAACCGTCTTGCCCGAGCCGGTCTGCGCCGAGACAAGTGCATCCTTGCCGGCGAGGCCGGGATCGAGCATGGCTTTCTGTACCGGCGTCAGCGTTTCATAACCGCGCTTCGCCAAAGCCTGGGCAATCGCAGGAACGATGCCTTCGAATTCAGTCATCATCTGTCTTTCGGAATTCTTCGCCAGCCAAAAGGCAGCGATCATCGTGGCCCGCACGTCGCAGGCCTCTTCTTCAAGCGTGCACATACTTGGTCGGCAGGCCAATGTACAGAGCGGCCACGTATTTGCGTGCAATCTAACGAAAAAAAGGCAGCGAACCGCGCTGCCTTTGAGAATGGTACTGTCAAAAGAAAGCTCGAGTCGGTGAACTTCATGTTTCGGGAGCCAGAACCGGCTCCAATCCGCTGCTGACGTATGCGAACGGTCTCAAGTTGGCCTTTACCTTTGACCAATCTTTCCTAACGCAAGGTTACCAAACGGAGGTCATCGTTTGCCCCTCAATTTTAGGGTGCACTTCAGCTTTTCAATTCTTCCAGCCCGGCGAACAGATCCAGCGCCTCCGGATTGGCGAGCGCCTCCTTGTTCTTGACCGGCCGCCCGTGCACGACATCGCGCACCGCAAGCTCGACGATCTTGCCGGATTTCGTGCGCGGAATATCGGCGACCGCGATGATCTTGGCCGGGACGTGGCGCGGCGAAGCGCCGGTGCGGATGCGGGTCTTCATTGTCTTCACCAGATCTTCGGTCAGCGAGGCACCAGGAGCCAGGCGGACGAACAGCACGACGCGGACATCGTCATCCCAGTCCTGGCCGATGCACAGTGCTTCCAGTACTTCCGGGATCTGCTCGACCTGATTGTAGATCTCCGCCGTGCCGATGCGCACGCCACCGGGATTGAGCGTCGCATCCGAGCGGCCGTGAATGACGAGGCCGCCATGGACGGTCCATTCGGCGAAATCACCGTGGCACCAGATATTGTCGAAGCGCTCGAAATAGGCGGCGCGGTACTTGGCGCGTTCGGGATCGTTCCAGAACATGATCGGCATCGAGGGGAAGGCCTTGGTGCAGACGAGCTCGCCCTTTTCGCCGCGCACCGGCTTGCCTTCATCGTTCCAGACATCGACGGCAAGGCCGAGGCCCGGCCCCTGGATCTCGCCGCGCCAGACGGGCTGCAGCGGATTGCCGAGCACGAAGCAGGAGACAATATCGGTCCCGCCGGAAATGGAAGCGAGCTGAATGTCGTCCTTGATGCCCTCGTAGACGAAGGAGAAGCCTTCCGGCGACAGCGGCGAGCCGGTGGAGGTCATCAGCCGCAGGCTCGAGAGATCATGCGAGGTCTTCGGCGTGAGGCCGCTCTTGTGCACGGCGTCGATATATTTGGCCGAGGTGCCGAACACCGCGAATTTCTCTTCCTGCGCATAATCGAACAGGATATTGCCGCTGGGAGCGAAGGGCGATCCGTCATAAAGGCAAAGCGTCGCGCCGGCGGCAAGGCCGGTCACGAGCCAGTTCCACATCATCCAGCCGCAGGTGGTGAAGTAAAAAACCTTTTCGCCGGGCACGACGCCACAATGCAGGCGATGCTCCTTGATGAGCTGCAGCAGTGCGCCGCCCGTCGAATGCACGATGCATTTGGGAACGCCTGTTGTGCCGGAGGAAAACAGGATGAACAGCGGATGGGAGAAAGGCACGGCGACGAATTCGACGGCTTTCGCCTCGAAAGGTGCGATGAAATCGCTCAAGCTCCGTGCACCGGGCGTTGCCGCCACCACTGCATCGGCGCTCCCAGCATAGGGAACGACCAGGGTCGGCACGTTCAGCCGTTGCGCGATGGCGCTAACCTTTGTCCCGACATCCTGCAGCTTGCCGCTATACCAATAGCCGCTGCAGGCGATGAACAGCTTCGGTTCGATCTGCCCGAAGCGATCCATGACGCCCTGCTCGCCGAAATCCGGAGAGCAGGACGACCAGATCGCACCGATCGATGCAGCGGCTAGCATGCAGGCGATGGTTTCGGGCATGTTCGGCATCATCGCCGCCACCCGGTCGCCCTTGCCGATACCCTCTGCGCGATAGGCTTGCTGCAGTCGCGATACCGTTGCAGCCAACCGATCCCACGACCAGCGGTCGCGGACCTTGTCCTCGCCCCAGAATACCAGCGCATCGCCCTCGCCCGTCCGCGACAGCAGATTTTCGGCGAAATTCAATTGAGCATCGGGAAAGAAGCGGGTCTCCAGCATGAGGTCGCCATTGATCAGCGCCCGCTCGCCGCGTTCGCCCTTGATATCGCAGAAATCCCAAACTGCCGTCCAGAAATTCTCGCGATCAGCAACCGACCAGGCATGAAGGCCGGCAAAATCAGATAGCGACAGATTAAAATCGTGGTTGCACTTCTGCATGAAGGCAAACATCGGACTTTGGCGGCGAGCTTCTTCCGATGGCGTCCAGAGCGGCTGCTGATCCTGCATATTTCTCTCCCCTGTTTTTCTCAGTATATAGCAATGCTGCAACGCATTATAAAGTCACGGCGTCGTGGGGCTTTTCAACCTGCGACGTTTGCATCTGGCAAACATTTCCTATATCCGGCAAGCATAGGCACATCGTCCCTATCAGTTTGAGAGTCTCCACGGGATATGAGAACGTCGAGAAACAATAAGTGGCGTTTGACGATGCGATCAGCCTCGCGATGGTTGCCAGCCGTCGTCCGGACAACCGGTATCGTTCTTCTGACCCTCCTGATCGTCTTTGCGGTTTTCAGGGCAACCGCTCCGTTCCTCATTTCCAGCGGCATCGTGCGCTCCGGCATCGAGAGGGCGCTTTCGGAATGGACGGGCTACAGGGCCCAGATCGAGGGCGATCCCACACTGGATTTCTGGCCGACGCCGCGCATAACGCTCAATCAGGTCACCATCCGCGAGCCGGCAAAGAACGGCAAGGTACTGGGCCATGTCGATAGTCTCTCTGCTGACTTCTCGCTGCTCCCCGCTATCCGCGGACATGCGCATTTCCACGAGTTCCACTTCCTTCGCCCCGTGCTTTACATCCGTCGCGACGAGAACGGGCTGATCGACTGGACCAATGAGGGCCGCCTGTCGAAAGCGATCGAGCAGGTGGAGAGTTCTTCCGGCCAGGCCAGGCCGATGCGAAAGGATCAGGACGCCGCCATCGGCATGCTGACCATCGAAGACGGCAGCGTCGAGATGACGGACGATCGCAGCGGCAACGTCTACAAGATGACCGGCGTCAATGCCGACATTTCCTGGCCGCGGCTCTCGCAGCGCATGACGGCCGTCATCCTTGCCCGCTTCAACGACCAGGACATCAAGCTCAACTTCGACTCGCCGCAACCGCTGCTGTTCTTTGCCGGCAAGAGCGTCGACGCCAAGACCAGCTTTTCCTCGCCGGTGATCAGCTGGGCCTATAACGGGGTTACCAGCATTTCTGACCTTTCAACGCTGTCGGGCAATCTCGAGCTCAGCGTGCCGAACGTTCCCGCCTTTCTGACATGGAGCGGTCAGCGCCTCCCCGCCGCCGATGCGCTCAAGAACGTCTCGCTCAGTGCCGATGTGACGGCGATCGACAAAGGCCTGCGCTTCAACGATCTCAGCTTCAAGGTCAACGACTCCGCGGCTTCCGGTGTCATGGACCTCAACTACACGACGGCTGGAAAGCCGAAGATCTCCGGCACGCTCGCTTTCGACCAGATGAACCTCAATCCATTCCTCGCTGCCTTCTCCATGCGGCTTGCTGCGGAAACCGCCTTCAATGCGCTCCTGAACGGCAACCCGCTGCAGCGCCTCGACCTCGACATGCGGCTCTCCTCCAGCAAGGCCGCGCTCGGTCCCTTCCAGTTCGACAATATCGGCGCCAGCCTGCTGGTCGCGGGCGGCAAGGCGAAATTCGACATTGCCGACAGCGGCTTCGAGGGCGGCTCGCTGACGGCGCATCTTGAGGTCGCCCCGGGCGATTTCGATGGCGGCGGCAAGCTGCAGATATCGATCCGCAATGCCGATTTCGGCGGGCTCTTTACCCGCCTCAAGCTGCCCGGGCCGCTGCCGATGACGGCGGCCGGGTCTTTGGATCTCGCGCTGAGCACTACCCGGCCGATCTGGGTCGCCAGGCTGGGCGACGTTGCCGGGAAGATGCATTTCGCGTCATCAGCCGGATCCTTCCGCGACTTCGATCTCTCGTCCTTCAGGTCCTTGGCCACCCAAAAAGCCTTTTTCCGGATGAGCGATATCGCCGATGCGTCCTTCAATTTCGACAGCATCAATGTCGACGCGACCTTCGCCAAGGGATCTGCCGAAGTACAGAACGCGACTATCGCCGGCCGCAACGAAACCATCACGCTGAACGGCGTCGTTCCGTTCCGCAGCAATGGTCTGGCGCTGTCGGGAGCAATCGAGGCGACATCGCCGTCCGATACGGACGACCTGCCGATGCTGCCCTTCTTCCTTGGCGGCAGCTGGCCGGATCCGGTCGTTTCACCCGTTACCACTTTGCTGCAGAAGCCCCAGCAGCAATAGCTCTTCTGTCAAGCCGGCCCAGCGCTGCCGCTCACGCGGCGGCGGCTGCTTGTTCGTCCCTTTGACGCTGCACCTCGCGGCGCTTGGTGGCGATCGAGGCACAGATGACGCCAACGGCGACGACGCCGATCAGGATCGTGCAGATGGCGTTGATCTCCGGCGTCACGCCGAGCTTCACCTGACTGTAAATCAGCATCGGCAGCGTCTTGGCGCCGGCGCCGGATGAGAAGGTCGCGATCACCAGATCATCAAGCGAAAGCGTCAGAGCCAGGACCCAGCCCGAGAATACGGCGGGCGCGATGATCGGCAGCGTCACCTCGAAGAAGGTGCGCACGGGCGGGGCGCCGAGATCCATCGCCGCTTCCTCGATCGAGCGATCGAAGGTCAAAAGGCGCGATTGCACGACGACGGCGACGAAGCACATGGTCAGCGTCGTATGCGCCATGACGATCGTCCAGAAGCCGCGATCGACGCCCGACGTCACGAAGAGCAGCAGGAGCGACAGGCCGGTGATGACATCGGGCATGACCAGCGGCGCATAGATCATGCCCGAAAACAGGATGCGGCCGCGGAAGCGCGTGTAGCGCACCAGCGTGATGGCCGCGAACGTGCCGAGCACCGTGGCGATCGTCGCGGACAGGAGGGCGATGCGCACCGTCAGCCAGGCGGCGCTCAGCATGGTGTCATTGCTGAAGAGGTGCACATACCATTGCGTCGAGAAGCCGCCCCAGACCGTCACCAGCCTGGAGCTGTTGAAGGAGTAGATGACCAGCAACAGGATCGGCAGATAGAGGAAAGCAAGGCCGAGCGTGACCGAGACGATGTTGAAACGAGACCAGCGGATCATCGATTACCTCCCCTTCTCGTCGGCCTTGGCTTGGAAATGCTGGAAGAAGACGATGGGCACCACCAGCACCAGAAGCAGGATGGTCGCCACCGCCGAGGCCAGCGGCCAGTCGGTATTGCTGTAGAATTCCGTCCAGAGCACCTTGCCGATCATCAGGGTCTCAGAGCCGCCGAGCAGGTCGGGAATGACGAATTCGCCGACAGCCGGAATGAAGACCAGCATGCAGCCGGCGATGACGCCAGGAAGGGAAAGCGGAAAAGTGACGCGCCAGAAGGCGCCGATCGGCGTGCAGCCGAGATCCTGCGCTGCCTCGATCAGCGTGCCGTCCATCTTCTCCAGCGCCGAATAGAGCGGCAGCACCATGAAGGGCAGATAGGAATAGACCATGCCGATATAGACGGCGGTATTGGTATTCAGGATAACGAGCGGCTGGTGGATGATGCCAAGGCCCATCAGCAACTGATTCAAGAGGCCTGTCGTGCTGAGGATCGACATCCAGGAATAGACGCGGATCAGGAAGCTCGTCCAGAAGGGCAGAATGACCAGCATCAGCAAGGTGGGACGGATCGTGCGCGGCGCTTGCGCCATGCCATAGGCTATTGGATAGGCGATGATCAGCGTCAGCAGCGTCGAGATGCCGGCGATCTGAAGGCTCTGAATGTAGGCGTTTATGTAAAGCGGATCACCGGTCAGCCACACGTAGTTGTCGAACGACATAGTCTGCAGCTTGTCCCACCAGTCGCCGAAGCTGTCCGTCCAGGCGAAGGACGGATCGTAAGGCGGGACGGACAGCGCCTTCGTCGCCAGCGAGATGCGGAAGACGATGAGGAAGGGTGCGAGAAAGAAGATCAACAGCCAAGCATAGGGAACAATGATGACGAGGCGCTGATAGATGGAAGAGCCGAGCGCTTTCATGATCAGTCCTTCAGCAGCACGCCGGCATTTTCGTCGAAGGACACCCAGACGTTCTGGTCGTAGGCGAAGGGTTCTTCCACGACGCGAACAGCATTCAGCGACGACGCCTTGAGCACCTGCCCGCTCTTCAGCTTGACGTGGAAGACGGTCATGTCGCCGAGATAGGCGATGTCCCAGATCTCTCCCTCGGTGGCATTGACGGAGGCGTTGGCAGGCGGGCGCGGCGTTACGCGCAGCTTCTCCGGCCGGATTGCGATGCTGGCGCGGCTTCCCCTGGCCGGCACCTCGTTGGAGGCGCTGCGCAGCGTGAGGGCGGAATCGACAGCGATTTCAACGATGCCGGAATGTGCAGAGATCACATTGCCGTCCAAAATGTTCACATCGCCGATGAAGTCGGCGACGAAGCGGCAATTGGGCGCCTCGTAGATTTCGGCCGGCGTCGCCACCTGCACCACCTTGCCGTGGCTCATGACGGCGATGCGGTCCGCCATGGTCATCGCCTCTTCCTGGTCATGGGTGACGACCACGAAGGTAAGCCCCAGGCTCTGCTGCAGATCCATGAGTTCGAACTGCGTTTCCTCGCGCAGTTTCTTGTCGAGTGCGCCGAGCGGCTCGTCGAGCAGCAGCACTTTCGGGCGCTTGGCGAGCGAGCGGGCCAATGCCACGCGCTGGCGCTGGCCGCCGGACAGCTGGTTGGGCTTGCGCCTGGCGAATTGCTCGAGCTTGACGAGCTTCAGCATCTGGGCGACGCGATCGTCGATCTCGGCTTTCGGCATGCCATCCTGCCTGAGGCCGAAGGCGATATTCTTTTCCACCGTCATGTGCGGAAACAGCGCGTAGGACTGGAACATCATGTTGACGGGGCGGCGATAGGGCGGCGTGCCGGCAAGATCCTGGCCATCGAGAACGATCTCGCCGGTCGTCGGCTGCTCGAAGCCCGCCAGCATGCGCAGCAGTGTGGACTTGCCGCAGCCCGATGCACCGAGAAGAGCGAAGAATTCACGATTGTAGATATCCAGGGACAGGTCGTCGACGGCGGTAAAATCACCGAACTTCTTCGTCACATTCTTGAAGGAAATGTACGGCTTGGCCGAAGGATCGGTCCAAGGAGCAAAGGAACGCCGGATATTACCGAGTGACTTCATCATCTATCCCCAAATGAACGCCCGGGCGGGCTTTCCCAGAGCATTCCGCTTTCCACCGCGCTACGGAAACGCTCATTCTTCTTATTTGTTTACGCATTGCGGACAGAAAGCCGCTGCGCATTTTCCCTGGAGATGCACTGGCGCTGGCTCTTCCCCTTCGCGGCGCACTCGTGATTCTCAGACCATCCTCTCAAGGAAAGGCCCGGACGTTGCCGTCCGGGCCGCTTCGAATTATTGGCCGGTGGTAACCTTTGTCCACAGGCGCGTTGCCAATCGCTGCGTTTTCGAGTCCCAAGGGGTGAGCGTGAACAGCTTCTCGCGGACCTCGTCGGTCGGATAGACAGCCGGATCGTTAAGCACGTCCTTGCTGACGAACTGCTGCGAGGCCTTGTTGCCGTTGGCATAGGCAACGAAGTCGCTGGCCTTGGCGATGACTTCAGGCTTCATGATGTAGTTGAGGAAGGCATGGGCTTCAGCGACATGCGGCGCATCGGCCGGGATCGCCATGACGTCGAACCACATCTGCGCGCCCTTCTTGGGGATCGAATAGCCGATATTCACGCCGTTCTTGGCTTCGGTGGCGCGGTTGCGCGCCTGCAGCACGTCGCCGGAATAGCCGAAGGCGATGCAGATATCGCCGTTGGCGAGCGCGTTGATATATTCGGAGGAATGGAACTTACGAACGAAGGGACGGATCGACGTCAACAGATCTTCGGCCTTCTTGAAGTCTTCCTGCTTGGTGGAATTCGGATCGAGACCCAGATAGCGCAAAGCCGCCGGAATGACGTCGGTCGGAGAGTCCAGCATGTAGATGCCGCAATCCTTGAACTTGGCGGCAAGTTTGGGATCGAAGATGACGTTGATGTCGGGCGCATCGTCGGAGCCGAGGATCTGCTTCACCTTGTCGACATTGTAACCGACGCCGCTCGTGCCCCACATATAATCGATCGCGTACTGGTTGCCGGGATCGTAGGTGGCGATGCGCTGCTGCACCGTATCCCACATATTGGTGATATTCGGCAGCTTGGACTTGTCGATCTTCTGGAAGACGCCGGCCTTGATCTGGCGTTGCAGAAAATATGCCGTCGGGACGACGATGTCATAGCCGGTTTTGCCAGCGAGAAGCTTGGTTTCCAGCGTCTCGTTCTGGTCGAACGTATCGTAGACGACCTTGATGCCGGTTTCCTTGGTGAAATCCGACAGAATCGAATTATCAATATAATCCGACCAGTTGTAGATATTGACGACCTTGTCTTCTGCGTGAGCGACCGTTGTCAGCGAAACGGCTGCAAAAGCCGTTGCTGCAAGCCTAGCGAACATGGACTTCATAATCTCTCCTGCTTCGTTCAAGGGTATCGCGGCGACACCCAACCCTCTGTTTTTCCCGTTAGACTAGAAAGGAAATCGGAGTGCGACAAGGGGGAAAGCATGGATTCGCCCTCTTTCACAGGTTTGACGAGATCGGCGCGGGGACCTTGAATGAGCAAGGACGGAGCGGTTTACCGGGCAGCTCATGCATATGTCGGCCGCTTGCCGGCAAACAATTCCGAATGGCTTTTTAGGAGCCGGGCCATGCGGTCGACGACGGTTCGGATCTCCGTGCGATGACGATCGGCATCGTTCATGACGATCCATTGCCGGTGGCGTAGAGACGCGATCTCCTCGCCGACCCGCTCCAGCCTCGGCTCCTGATCGCCGACAAAACAGGGCAGCACGGCGATGCCCGATCCGGCGAGCACCAGATCATGAAGCGAACGCGGCCGGCTGACGGTGAAAGCGATTTCCTCCCGCCTGTTCTGATGCGGCCATCGCAGATAGGCGGAGATGGCCTCCTCGTCGGCCACCGCGATCCAGCGCTGTGGCCCGGCAAAGCGCATGTTGCGGGCCTGATAGGCAGCATAGGCAACTTCGCCGGTCTTGATGGCGGCGAGATTGGTCTCCTCCGGCTCGAAAGCACGGATGCCGATATCGCTTTCGCGATGAGCAAGGCTGGCGCGACGTTCACCGAGATGCAGATCGATGCGAAAGCGGTCCCGCTCCGAGCAGATCGACGGCATGTTCTGGCTGAGCAGCCACCCGACCCAGGTGCCGGCGGCGATGCGCACGATCGCGGCTCCTTGCGCATCGCGTTGCCAGCTATCCACCTTGCGGGCGGCCGCCTCCATCTCCAAAAGCTGATCGAAGAGCGCCTGACCATCGCCGGTCAGCGAATACCCCGCCTGGCTGCGTTCGAAGAGCGGCCGGCCGATCTGTCCTTCCAGTTCCAGCATGCGTCGGCCGATCGTTGCCGGGCTCAAGCCGCTTGACGCAACGGCGCCCGTCAACCCGCCGCCGCGGGCGACATCGAGGAAAAGTTGATAGGAATCCCAGCCTATGTTTTTCATGAGTGAAAAACATAGGGCGAAAATGTCTATTTATAAAGCAAATTCGCATGTGTAGTTGAAGGGATGCCTCACAACATGGAGACGTCTCATGATGGACAGCATCGCTTTGGCCAAGGCCATCGAATTGCAGAATCAGGCACGAGAAGAGCAATGGCGGAAGAACGAGGATCTGTTCTACCGCGACTATGGCCTGGATCCTCCGCGCCCCGTTGTCTGGATCGGACGGGTGATCGCCGGCCTAAGCGCCCTTCGCACGGCAATAAAAAAGGCGGACCGGCCAGAAGTCGGCCGGTCCGCCTGTGATGATGGTGACAGCTGCCGTCAGGCCGCTTCGTGCCGCGCATAGCCTGCGTAACCGGCCTCGATCCTGAACTGCTGGATGAGGTGCAGCAATGCGTCGGCTTCACTGGCCAGCTCGCGGCTTGCCGCCGTCGTTTCCTCGACCATGCCGGCATTTTGCTGTGTCATCTGATCCATGTGGTTGACCGAAGCGTTGACCTCCTGCAGTGCGCTCGCCTGATCGTGGCTTGCGCGGGCAATGCCTTCCACATGCTGGCTGATGGTAACGATCTGGCTACTGATCTGCGCCAGGACGGCACCGGCTTCCTGCACGAATTGCGAGCCGGAACTGACTTCCTGGGTCGACTTGTTGATCAGCCCCTTGATCTCCTTCGCGGCGGCGGCGGAACGCTGTGCAAGTTCCCGCACTTCCATGGCGACGACCGCGAAGCCCTTGCCGGCCTCACCAGCGCGGGCAGCTTCGATGCCGGCATTGAGCGCCAGCAGGTTCGTCTGGAAAGCGATTTCGTCGATGACGCTGATGATCTGCTCGATCTTGCGGGACGCGTCTTCGATGCGCGCCATCGCGTCGATGGCGTTGCCGACGACGACGGAACTGTCATCGGCGCTGCGCTTGGCTTCGCGCACGATGGCGTCCGCATCCTTGGCACGCTCGGCGGAGGAGCGGACGGTGACGGTGATCTCGTCGACGGCGGCGGCGGTCTGTTCGAGGGAAGCTGCCTGCTGCTCGGTGCGTTTCGACAGATCCTCGGCGGAAGCAGCCATCTGGTTGCCGTTGCTCTGGATCATCTCGACATTGCTGCGAACCTGGCTCAGCGTTTGCTGCAGACGTGACAGCGAGCTGTTGAAATCCTGGCGGAGCTGCTCGAGGCGGCCGATGAAGGGCGTCTCGATCGTGGCGGAG
The DNA here is from genome assembly GCF_000359745.1 of Rhizobium freirei PRF 81. Classification (GTDB taxonomy): domain Bacteria; phylum Pseudomonadota; class Alphaproteobacteria; order Rhizobiales; family Rhizobiaceae; genus Rhizobium; species Rhizobium freirei. The sequence continues at coordinate 21,627 of NZ_AQHN01000011.1, read as the reverse complement.
ATATCGCCCTGGGCGAGACGTTCGAGACCGGCGGCAAGCTCGCTGACCGCGAAATCGATCTGCCGATCGAGCTCGCGCTTTTCGGTGTCGTTACGCTGGCGCTCGTGCTCGGCCGCAGCACGTTCCTCATCGCTCTGCTCCTCGATGCGGATCTTCGAGATGGCGTTTTCCTTGAAGATGCCGAGGGCGCGGGCCATGTCGCCGATTTCATCATGCCGCTGTTCCCCGGAGATCGCCGTCTCCAGCATGCCATCGGCGATGCGGCGCATGGCGGCGGTGATCTGGCCGATCGGGCGCTGCAAGGTCAGGACCAGCGCGATGCCGCCGGCGACCGAGAGAATGATGCCGAGAGCTGTTGCAAGGATGGATATGGAGTTCGCCTGGTTGCGTTCGGTGCCGGCGCTCTGCTTCTGCGTCTCGGCAAATGCGGTGAGCTGGCCCCAGACCTGATCAAGCTGCTGGCGGGCGCTGGCATATTCGCCGATCCGCTGCGAGATGACATCGACAAGCTTGACGGCGGCACCGTCCATCGACTTGATCGCCGGGCGAATGGCCGCATCGATATCGCCGGCGAAACCCATGCTCTGGGCACTCTGGTTCAGCGTATCGATATCGCCGTTGAGCTTGGAGATTTCCTGCCGCAGCCGGACGAGGTTGTCCTTGTTCGTGTTGGCGTTGAACTCGGCAAGGACGAGCTGCAGCGAATAGATCGAATCCTGCAGGCGGCGCGTGTCTTGCAGGACCGAATTGGTCTGCGCGACGCGGGCATCGAGCGATACGAAGGTCGTGGTTGCCTGACGCATCATCTGCGTTGCCGTCAGCTGCGTGTAGGTCGACGTCTGGCGGAAACGCGAAAGGAGACGTCCGACATTGGCGACGCTGTCGTCGGTCGGCGCATCGGCGCTTTCGGTGGCAGCCGTCAGATCCTTGATGGTGCCGACCAGCGACTGGACGACGCTCTTCTGGTTTTGCGGCAATGCAAGATCGATGGAACGCTGGGCCTTGTTCAGGTCCGGCAGCCGATCCTTGAGAAGCTTCATCTTGTCGGCCGGCGTCGCGGCCTTGCTGAAATCTTCGGCCACGGAAACAAGCAGGTCGCCGCCCTTCAACAGGCGGTCGGCGGAGCGCAGCGTCGAGGTCGCGTCGGCCTGGTCCTGCCGCATCTGATCCTCAAGCTGCTGGCTGTTGAAATTGACGTTGAAGCGAGCACTGATCAGCGCTCTTTGCGCGTCGTCGATCGTCTTGCGGAACGACAGCTCCTGCTCGTGCAGCGACCACAATCTGCCAACGAGATTGGCCATGTCGGCGTTCTTGGCGATCGCTTCGTTCAGATTGTTGCGGCCATCGGCCTCCTGACCAAGCTGGCCGAGCGTCGCGTTGAGCACGCCCTGCTGCGACTTGATATCCTCATAAAGCTTGTCGCGCTGCTGCGTATTGGTGATGCGCAGGAAGTCGTCCATGGAGCCGTAGAGGTTCTTGAAGCCGGTCAGCGATTGCAGCACGCTGTTGGAGATTTCCATACGGCCCTGCAGAAGCCCGGAAGCATAGAGCCCGGTGAGGCCGACCGCTGAAATGCTGATGACGAATGGCAGGACGAATATGAGAACCTTCGTCTTGATCTTGAAACGCGACAGTATCTTATCAATGAACATTGTGGCCCTAACCTCTCACACCGCTCCCCATCGACGCCGCCACGGCGCTGACCGGATGTATAACCATCGTTCTTGAAATATGCGCAGGCGGGGGTTCCCGAGACGGGTCAGGAAGCAATCATTGCTTCGGCTCCAACTTGCAGTAGAGCTCCCCATGAAATCGTCGAGGATTGTGGGTCTGATTAATTAATTTTCAGATAAGGGCCTGCGCAGCCTGTCGCGCTCAAGAAAACGCTCATAAACAGCCTGCGCTACAAGTGTTTCGCGCGGAAGAAAACCGTCGTCAGGCGACGGTCGAAATAGGGCCGAAACGGCTGATCAGTAGCCGCGTATTGCCAGCAGTGCGATGCAAGCAGCAGTAAAGCCCGTCGCGAGCATCAGAAGTCTTGCGGCCACGAGCTTGGCATTATCCTGGGTCTGAGCGATTGCAATGGCGCGAGCACGACGCTTTGTTCTGTTCATGAGCATATTCCCATTTTCGCACTGACACGATAACCGGCAAAAGGTGCATTCGGCAACTGCCAATGTATTCACGAAAGATGTAAGAAAGGAAAACGCGAGTACCAGAGGCTGGCCAAAAGTGTCGCACCCGTCGGTCATCCCCCCGAGATCGGATGACCGGAGCGCGCCGGAGCTTTTCCGCTTTTCTTCGAATCGCGAGAATGCTCTATCTTTTTGTTTCCTTACGCATTCCGAACGGAAAACCGCTACGCGCCTTTCCCGAAAATGCTCTATTTCAGCAGCGCCGCGATGGCGGGATCGGTCGCCATTTCGGCGGCGGTCTTGCCGGTGGTGGACTTGATGGTCTTGTCGGCGCCATCCTTCAGCAACGCCTTGACGACCGCCGTGTCGTGCTGCTGGGTCGCCATGTGCAACGGCGTCCAGCCATCGTAATCGCCGCGCGCGTTGACGTCGGCGCCTTTGGAGACCAGAAGGTCGATCGTGGCCGCCGGGCCGTAATAGGCGGCGGTATGCAGCGGATACCAGCCTTCCGTCGTCTTCAGGTTCACCTGGGCACCGCAGGCCAGCATCTTCTTGACGACGTCGCCTTTCTTGTCGCGGATCGCAATGGCGAAATTCGTATCGCCGCCCACATCTCTGCCGTTCGGGTCCAGCTTCTTACATTGCGCGGAAGCAGCGGCTGCTTCCGACGCTGTGACGGCAAACATGCCAAGAGACATCGTCGCGACCGCAGCGATACCTGAAAGAACCGCCTGGCGGGATATCCAAGACTTAAACATCGTGATTGCATCCATCTAGCATTTTCGCGTTATGGATGTTCATTGCCCATTTTGCGGGCTGTGGCAAGGTTAATTCAGGCGGCCTCGCCGGCGACATGGCCGGAGGCCCAGGCCCATTGGAAATTATAACCGCCGAGCCAGCCCGTGACGTCGACGCACTCACCGATAAAGAAAAGCCCCGGCGCAGTCTTTGCCTGCATCGTGCGGGAATCGAGACAGGCCGTATCGATGCCGCCCAGCGTCACCTCCGCCGTGCGATAACCCTCAGAACCCGATGGTTTGACGGGCCAGGACTGAATGGCTGACGCGAGCCGCTGCAGGCGTTTGTCGGATTGATCCGCCATGTTGCCGGTCACGCCTTCACTCTCGACGAAGTGCTGCGCCAGCCGTTTCGGCAGAACCTCCGCAAGGGCTGTTTGTGCCGATTGCCGGCCATTGGCCTGCTTCGCATTCTTGAGAAGGGCGAAGACGTCGATATCGGGCTCGATCACAACGGTGATATCCTCGCCTTCCCGCCAATAGGAGGAAATCTGCAGGATCGCGGGACCGCTGAGGCCGCGATGGGTAAAGAGCAGCGCCTCTCGGAATGCCGTCTTGCCATGGCGGATCTCGGCAGGCGCGGCAATACCGGACAGCGGCGCAAGGCCCTGAAGCAGCAGCGGATCGAGCGTAAGGGGTACGAGGCCAGGCCGGGTTTCGACGACGGGCAATCCGAATTGCTCGGCGACGCGATAGGCAAAGCCGGTGGCGCCCATCTTGGGGATCGACTTGCCGCCGGTGGCGACGACCAGCGAAGCGGCCTCGAAAACGCCTTCGGAGGTGCTGACGCGATAGCCGCTGGCGGTCTGCTCGATACCGCCGATCTCCGTCCGCAATCGCAGCTGCGCTCCGGCCGCCCGCATCTCGTCGGTCAGCAGGCGGATGATGTCCTTGGCGCTGTTGTCGCAGAAGAGCTGGCCGAGCGTCTTCTCATGCCAGGCGACGCCGTGGCGCTCGACCATGGCGATGAAATCCTGCGGCGTGAAGCGGGCGAGCGCCGATTTAGCGAAATGCGGATTGGCCGACAGAAAATTCTTCGGGCCGGCATGGATGTTGGTGAAATTGCAGCGGCCGCCGCCCGAAATGCGGATCTTTTCGCCAGGTGCGCCGGCATGATCGAAAACGACGACCGACCGCCCACGCCGACCGGCACGAATGGCGCACATCATGCCTGCCGCGCCCGCACCGAGGACGATCACATCATATCTGCCAGTCACGCATATGCCCTTTATTCTTCGCCGTTCCCTGCCGTCATTTTCCATCATACGGCGAAAGTCCGAACGGTTTTCCCCCTCGCCAATTGGCAAACTGCGGTTATGATGCAATCGCCGATCAACCCAAATACGGTGTTTTATGCCCGCGAGAAAGACCCCGCTGAAAGCTTCCATACCCGTCTCGAAAGCCCCTACGGTACCTCCTGGTCTGAGATCGGCACGCGGCGTGGCAAACTGGAAGGAAGCGGCTCAATGGCTGCGGGCGCGCGGGATCGAGGACATAGAATGCATCACGCCCGACCTTGCCGGCGTACCGCGCGGCAAGATGATGCCGACGTCGAAATTCACCTCCAACACCTCGCTGGCGCTGCCTTCGGCAATCTATCGCCACACGATCTCGGGGGAATATCCGGAGGAGACCGAAAGCTTCCGCTACGAGCCGCGCGACAGCGACCTCAAGCTCGTGCCCGATCTTTCGACACTTTCGGTTGTACCCTGGGAAACCGATCCGACCGCCCAGGTGATCTGCGATATCGTCAATTCAGAGGGCCAGGAAGTCTCCTACACGCCGCGTAACGTATTGAAGCGCATCATGGGGCTCTATCGCGATCGCGGCTGGAAGCCGGTGGTGGCGCCGGAAATCGAATTCTATCTCGTCGCCAAGAACGACGATCCCGACTATCCGCTGCATCCGCCGAAAGGCCGCTCCGGCCGCTCCATCCTTGGCGGTCAGGGCTATTCGATCGCCGGCATCAACGAATTCGACGAACTGATCGACGACATCTATCATTTCTCGGAGAAGCAGGGTCTCGAGATCGATACGCTGATCCACGAGGAAGGACCGGCCCAGCTCGAAATCAACCTGCGCCACGGCGACCCGATCGAGCTTGCCGACCAGGTGTTCCTGTTCAAGCGCACGATCCGCGAGGCGGCCTTGAAGCATGGCATTTACGCCACCTTCATGGCCAAGCCGATACAGAGCCAGCCGGGCTCGGCGATGCACATCCATCAATCGGTTGTGAATATCGAGACCGGCAAGAACGTCTTCACCAATCCGGACGGCAGCCCTTCGCCCGAGTTCTTCTACTTCATCGGCGGCATGCAGCGCTTCGTGCCGAATGCGCTTGCCATGCTCGCGCCCTATGTGAACTCGTACCGGCGGCTGGCGCCGAACATGTCCTGCCCGGTCAACAATGCCTGGGGCTACGACAACCGCACCACTGCCTTCCGCGTTCCCGTTTCGGATCCGCAGGCGCGGCGGGTGGAAAACCGGCTGCCGAGCTCGGACGCCAATCCCTATCTGGCGCTCGCCGCTTCGCTTGCATCCGGCCTGCTCGGCATCATGAAGCAGGTGGAGCCGACGGCACCGACCGAGGATTCGGCCAACGAAGGCTCCATCGACCTGCCGCGTGGTCTCCTCGAAGCCATTGCCCTGATGGAGGACGAGCCGGCTTTCGAGGAGGTCTTCGGCAAGGATTTCATCGGCATTTATGCCGGCGTGAAACGCGGCGAATTCGAAACCTTCATGCAGGTGATCAGCCCGTGGGAGCGGGAATTCCTTCTGCTCAACGTATGAGGGAGATCACCCATGACATTGCAGGAAACATGGCAGAGCCCGATCGCGCCGGGCCTCTCATTCTATCAGGCGACCGTCGGCCCGCGCCCGAGCTATCCGAAGCTCGACGGCTCGCGCCGGGCTGACGTCGCGATCGTCGGCGGCGGCTATACCGGCCTCCAGGCTGCCTACAATCTCGCCAAGGGCGGTGCCGAGGTCGTGCTGATCGACAGCAACCGCTTCGGCGACGGCGCCTCCGGCCGCAACGGCGGGCAGCTCGGCACCGGGCAGCGCTGGTGGCCGGAGGAAATGGAAGAGAAGATCGGTTACGAGCGCTCGAAAGCCCTCTTCGATCTTGCCGAGGATGCCAAGCACCATCTGCTCGATTTCGCATCCGCTCACGGCATCGACATCGACTTCCTGCCCGGTCAGATGAACGTCACCCACAAGCGCGGCTACAAGCGCGACTACATGGACAATGCGGAGATCGCAGCGACCCGCTACGGCTACCCGCATGTGACGTTCATGGACCAGGCCGAAACCCAGGAGCGGCTGGGCTCGCAATTCTATCTCTACGGCGTCAGGGACATGGGCACGGGCCATATCCATCCGCTGAAACTGCTTATCGGCCTTGCCCGCGTCGCGGCCGATGCCGGTGCCACCCTTTTTGAAATGACGAAGGCGAAGGCCTTTCGCCAATCGGGCGGCAGGACGGTCATCGAAACGGATGGCGGCGAGATCACCGCCGAGCGGGTGCTGATCGCCTGCAACGGCTATATCGGCAATCTGGAGCCTGTGACCGCGAGCCACGTCATGCCGATCCGCTCCTTCATCGGCGCCTCGGAGCCGCTCGATCACTTTCCGAGCGTTCTTCCCGGCAGCGAGGCGGTCGCGGACTCGCGATTCGTGGTGCGCTATTTCCGCAAATCGAAGGACGGGCGGCTGCTGTTCGGAGGACGCGAGGCCTACACGGCCGACAATCCGCGCGACATAACGCAGCACATCCGCCGGCAGATTGCGGAAGTCTATCCGGCCCTCGCCGATATCAAGATCGACTATGCCTGGGGCGGCTCCGTTGGCATCACCATGCCGCGGCAACCCTTCGTGCGCGAGGTCATGCCGGGCGTCACCACCATCGGCGGCTATTCCGGCCATGGGGTGATGCTGTCAAATTATTGCGGTAAACTCTATGCGAAAACGGTTCTCGAGAACGCGGACGAGCTGCGCCTTTTCAAGGAGTTGAACGTCCCGCCCTTCCCCGGCGGTGCGCGCATGCGGGCGCCTCTGCTGTTCCTGGCGCTCTCGTGGTTTGCGTTGCGCGACAGGTTTTAGAAACCGGAAGATGATTTCTTCTATCGGCGATCCGTTCTAAAAAGCCGAGTCTGATTTTTGCGATGCACACTGGTCTTTTTAAATCGATTAGATTAAAAGGGGCCTTAACCAAGACCGATTGAGAGATAGCTCATGAGCAGCCAAATCATTCCCGTTGAACCATTTGATTATGTCGTTTTCGGCGGCAGCGGCGACCTTGCTGAACGCAAGCTCCTGCCCGCTCTCTACCATCGCCAAGTCGAGGGCCAATTTTCCGAGCCGACGCGCATCATCGGTGCTTCGCGCAGCGCGCTCTCCAATGAAGAATACCGCAAATTTGCCGACGCCGCGCTCAAGGAACACCTGAAGAAGGGTGAATATGACGACGCGGAAGTCAAGAAGTTCCTGGCCCGCCTGTTCTACGTGCCGGTCGATGCGCGCAGCGATGCCGGCTGGGATCAGCTCAAGAAGCTGCTGGACGAAGGCAAAGAGCGCGTGCGCGCCTTCTACCTCGCCGTCGCTCCCGGCATCTTCGGCGATATCTCGCAAAAGATCCACGAACACAAGCTGATCACCAAGCAGACCCGCATCGTCGTCGAAAAGCCGATCGGCCGCGATCTTGCGTCCGCGCTGCAGCTGAACGATACGATCGGCAAGGTCTTCAAGGAAGAGCAGATCTTCCGCATCGACCACTATCTCGGCAAGGAAACCGTGCAGAACCTGATGGCGCTGCGCTTTGCCAACGCTCTTTATGAGCCACTGTGGAATGCCAACCATATCGACCATGTGCAGATCACGGTTGCGGAATCGGTCGGCCTGGAAGGCCGTGCCGGCTACTACGACACCGCCGGCGCCTTGCGCGACATGGTGCAGAACCACATCCTGCAGCTGCTTTGCTTGACCGCGATGGAAATCCCCTCCTCCATGGATTCGGAAGCCGTTCGCGACGAGAAGCTGAAGGTCTTGCGTGCGCTGAAACCGATCGACGCGTCCAACGTCGAGCAGGCGACCGTTCGCGGCCAGTATCGCGCCGGCGCTTCGGCGGGCGGCCCGGTCAAGGGCTATCTCGACGAGCTGGAGGGCGGCGTCTCCAACACCGAAACCTTCGTCGCCATCAAGGCCGAGATCGGCAACTGGCGCTGGGCGGGCGTTCCTTTCTACATCCGCACCGGCAAGCGCCTTGCCGGTCGCATGTCGGAGATCGTCATCACCTTCAAGCACATCCCGCACACCATCTTCGATCAGGCCGCCGGCCGCATCGTCGCCAACCAGCTCATCATCCGCCTGCAGCCGGATGAAGGCGTCAAGCAGTCGCTGATGATCAAGGACCCGGGTCCGGGCGGCATGCGCCTGCGCAACGTATCGCTCGACATGAGCTTCGCCTCGGCCTTCAACGTCCGCAATCCGGACGCCTACGAGCGCCTGCTGATGGACGTGGTACGCTCCAACCAGACGCTGTTCATGCGCCGTGACGAAGTGGAAGCCGCATGGAAATGGGTGGACCCGATCCTCAAGGGTTGGGAAGACGCAGGACAGCAGGTGCAGGGCTATACGGCCGGCACCTGGGGTCCAAGCCAGGCTATCGCGCTCATCGAGCGTGACGGCCGCACCTGGCACGATGATATCTAGAACCTGGAACGACGACGATGACAGCGAACATGCATGCATTTGCCAATGGTGCCGAACTCGCCGGCAAGCTGGCGGACAAGGTGGCCGAGACCCTCTCGGCTGCTGTCGCCGCAAGCGGCTCCGCAAGCATCGCGGTCTCCGGCGGTTCCACGCCGAAGGCCTTCTTCCAGGCGCTGTCGTCGCGCTCGATCGACTGGGGCAAGGTGACGATTACCCTCGTCGACGAGCGGTTCGTGCCGGCGGACAATCCGCGCTCGAACCACCTGCTCGTCCAGGAAAACCTGCTGAAGGACAAGGCGGCTGCCGCCAAATTCCTTCCGCTCTATCAGGCTGCGGCGTCCGTCGAGGAGGCGGCGGCCATCGCCACGGAAAAGGCCAGGGTTGTCGGCCATCCCTTCGATGTCGCCATCCTCGGCATGGGCAATGACGGCCACACGGCCTCCTTCTTTCCGGGCGGCAGCAATCTCAAGACCGCACTCGATCCGAACACCCCGCGCGGCATCATCACGATGGAAGCGGAAGGTGCCGGCGAGCCGCGGCTGACATTCACCTTCTCCAGCCTTCAGGATGCCAGATTGCTGGTGCTCCATATCGAGGGAGAAGGCAAGAAGGAAGTCCTCGCCAAGGCCGAAGCGGCGGGCGAGGAAACCGAGATGCCGATCCGCGCCATGCTGCGTCGGGCCGCCTCTCCGGTCGAGATTTATTGGGCTCCCTGACGCAGCCGGCAGGCCTCGTCTTCGAACCCTGAATGACACAGCAACATGTGCTGCGCCATGCGCCCGCAAGGGCGTAGCGGCAAAGCATTGACTTTTGACCCTCGCGCAATGCCCTCGACCAGGACAGATCGAGACGATCTTACGGGCACTGCGCAAAACAGACGGAGGCAGATCGACCATGGCCGCTGACGCCCGCATTTCCAGGATCACCGCACGCATCGTCGAGCGTTCGAAGCCGACGCGCGAACGCTATCTGGACCGCCTGCGCAATGCCGCGACAAAGGGAGCCCAGCGCTCCGTGCTCGGCTGCGCCAATCTTGCGCATGGCTTCGCCATCTGTTCCCCCTCCGAGAAAGAGGCGCTGGCGGGGGATCATGTGCCCAATCTCGGGATCATCACCTCCTATAACGACATGCTCTCGGCGCATCAGCCCTTCGAGACCTATCCGGCCATCATCCGCCAGGCTGCAGCCGAGGCGGGCGGCATCGCCCAGGTTGCCGGCGGCGTGCCGGCCATGTGCGACGGTGTCACGCAAGGCCAGCCGGGCATGGAGCTCTCGCTGTTCTCGCGCGATCTGATCGCCATGTCCGCCGGTGTCGGCCTCTCGCACAATATGTTCGATGCGGCCGTTTTCCTCGGCGTCTGCGACAAGATCGTCCCCGGCCTCGTGATCGCCGCTCTCTCCTTCGGCCATCTCCCCGCCGTCTTCATCCCGGCCGGACCGATGACCTCGGGCCTGCCGAACGACGAAAAGTCGCGCGTGCGCCAGCTCTATGCGGAAGGCAAGGTCGGACGCGCCGAACTTCTGGAAGCGGAATCGAAGTCCTATCACGGCCCCGGCACCTGCACCTTCTACGGCACGGCCAATTCGAACCAGATGCTGATGGAAATCATGGGCTTCCATATGCCGGGCGCCTCCTTTGTCAATCCGGGTACGCCGCTGCGCGAGGCCCTGACGCGGGAAGCGACCAAGCGTGCGCTCGCCATCACCGCCATGGGCAACGAGTTCACGCCGGCCGGCGAGATGATCGACGAGCGCTCGATCGTCAACGGCGTCGTCGGCCTGCATGCGACCGGCGGCTCGACCAACCACACGATGCACATCGTCGCCATGGCGCGCGCGGCCGGCATCGTGCTCACCTGGCAGGATATTTCCGAGCTTTCCGACATCATCCCGCTGCTGGCCCGCGTCTATCCGAACGGGCTTGCCGACGTGAACCATTTCCATGCCGCCGGCGGCATGGGCTTCCTCATCAAGGAGCTCCTGAAAAAAGGCCTGCTGCACGAGGATGTCCGCACTGTCTACGGCCAGGGTCTCGGTAATTACTCCATCGACGTCAAGCTCGGCGCCGACGGCAATGTCGTGCGCGAACCGGCACCGGAAAAGAGCGCAGATCCCAAAGTGCTGGCAAGCATCGAGACACCCTTCCAGAGCACTGGCGGCCTGAAGATGCTGCGCGGCAATATCGGCAAGGCGGTCATCAAGGTTTCCGCCGTCAAGCCGGAGCGCCACATCGTCGAAGCGCCGGCCTTGATCTTCCACGATCAGCTGGAAATGCAGCAGGCCTTCAAGGACGGCAAGCTGAACCGCGATTTCGTCGCCGTCGTCCGCTTCCAGGGGCCGAAAGCCAATGGCATGCCGGAACTGCACAAGCTGACGCCGGCGCTCGGCGTGCTGCAGGATCGCGGCTTCCGCGTGGCGCTTTTGACCGACGGGCGCATGTCCGGCGCGTCGGGCAAGGTTCCCGCTGCGATCCATGTGACGCCGGAAGCCGTCGACGGCGGTCCGATCGCCCGCATCAAGGAAGGCGATATCATCCGTATCGACGCGGTTGCCGGCACGCTGGAAGTGCTGGTCGATGCCGCCGATATGGCCGAGCGCGAGCCCGTGGTCGCCGATCTCTCGGAAAACGAGTTCGGCATGGGCCGCGAACTCTTCGCCCCCTTCCGTCACGCCGCAGGGCCGGCGGATCAGGGTGCAAGCGTCCTGTTCCACCACTGAGGCTGTACCGCCGGATATCGGCAAGGCGGCATCGAAGGCTGATTATGGGGCCTTAGATGCCGCCTTTTCGACATTCGCCGGAGCCTTGTCCGTCCACGCCGGCGGAAGGCCGAGGCGCTCTCCCGCGAAGCCCGTCACGCCCGGCGACTTCCCGAATACCTTGCAGGCCTCATACTTGGGTGCGCGGCCGACGAGCGCCGCCAATTTCGCCCGGGAGGGGAAAGAAGGCGTCGCGCCGAACGGCGTCTTGCCCTTGACCAGCATCTTGCTGAAATCACCGCCGAATTTGGCGGCGAGGCTATAGGCATCCCCTTCCTTGGCAACGGTGCCCGAATCAAGAAATGCGTTTGCACCGCGCCCCCAAATCATGACAGCCCTCTGCACACCCTGGGAATTAAGAGCTTCCGCCTCAAGCGAGAGGCTGCCCATGCCGATCGGAATGCGGGGGATGGGCACAGGCACATTCGGCAGCAATATGCTCGTGCCCACGGATGCGACTTTCGAGACGCCGACAACAGTCGCATTCGTCGCCTTGACCTGTGTCACGACGGCGCGAACCGTCAAATCCGCGGGCTCAGACAGACCGACAACGACGAAGCGTTCGCTCAACCCGGAACAAAGTGCCCTGTCGACGGCATTGGTGACGAGGCTACGCTGCTCGGGCGTGAAAGCAGCACTTTCAGCCCGCATCGAAAAGGCGGTCGGAATGATCTTGACGGTCTTGGCCGCAAGAACATCATCCCTGCTCACCCGAAGAAGCGAATGCGCGACCAGCCCGTCCGATCGTGTCAGGCCGTCATAGGACGGCAGGGATCCTGCGCGATCCAGCGGCGCGGCGGCGCAGCCCGCCAGCAGGCTCAAGAGAAGGGCCATCGACCAGATATCAGGCCTCAAGGCACGCGGACCATAAGTTCCAGTTTCATCATGATTTGAGATTGCATTGGCTGGCATTGATGTTTGCGCTCCTGCACCGGGTTATGAACATTCGGCATTAACATTAAATATCGCACTTGGTGTAAAAATTAATGTTGGCTACTTTGCGGCAACCGACAGGCGAAGCCAACGAATTATTTCACCGGAAACCGAGGTCTCCGAGGAAGGCGCGGCAAGATGTGCTGATGATTTGAGTGGCGTTGCGACTCATGCCAAAATGGCCGGATGCACGATGCACCCCCAAAGCCGGAAGGCCTGCGCGAACAGAAGCGCCGCCTGACCTTTCAACGCATAGCGGAAGTCGGAATGAAATCCTTTCTGGCGAAAGGCTATCAGGAAACGACGATCGACGAGATCGCGGCCGCGGCCGGTATTTCCCGCCGGACTTTCTTTTATTACTTCAAAAGCAAGGATGATATTCTTCTGGCGCATCAAAGCGGATACATGGATGCGCTTCGGGCGAGCATCATGGAGAATGCATCAGCCGGGCGACCGATCGAGGTCGTTCATCAAGCGACCCTAAGACTTGTGATTCGCCTGCAGGCTGAGGCACCTCAACTTTTTGAAACGGCCACGCTGCTGCGTCAAAGCGAATCCCTACGTGCCCGTACGCGAGGAAACTACCTGCAACTTGAGCAAGTCGCCTATCAGGCCTTGTGCGAACTGTTTCCGACGAAGGATCGCGATGGGCTGCGGCTGGCTTCGATGATCGCGGTCAGCCCCCTGCGCCTGTCGGTCGACAAATGGCTGCAGGAAAATGGCAGACTGCCGCTAATCGAGTATCTGGAGGATGCGCTCGGAAAATGGCGGACGGAAATCTGATCCGTCAGCCGCTTGGACCGCTCCAACCTGTTTCCTGTTGCCGCTGATCAGGCGCGGATGTCGAGCACGCGGTTCTTATGAGCCGGATGCGAGCTGTAGACGAAGATCTTGTTCATTTCCTTCTCCGTGAGGAGGCGCAGGAACCGAACTTCCACCGTGTTGTTGGAAAAGACCTTCATGAGTATGCAGCCGATCTTGGTGATCCGGGCGTCCGGGATATCCAGATAAAACTGCTTCGGCAGATTATATTGGGTGAGGATCGCAAGGACAGCGCTGCTCTGCGAGATGCGGATGATATCGCAGCGGCGGGACGCAAGGTTCATCACGCCCTTTTCGGTGTATTCGAGCCGCGCCGCGTTCATCGTGTCTTCCATGCGGAACCGCACTTCGCGGTCATACATGAAGGACTCTTCCTTGTTTAGGAAATGCTGACCTGAGTTGTTCGCGCGGCTGAATGCGGCCATCTTGGTAAACCCCTAGGGTATATTATGAAAGCGAGACTATCAGCGGGTGTTTAACAGAAGGTTTGAGAGCGCCGGTTCAAGATGAATTTTATTCTTCATACTTGCGCGTGCCGGCGCCGCTCGTGAGCGGTATTATATTACTGCCTGCGGTAGGAGTGGCCTTCGGCATCGAAGAGATGCAGCTTCTGCCGATCGGCGGCAAAACGCATCTTCTGGCCGCGGTGAATATCGGCAATACCGGGGATCTTGACGATGATCGGTTCGCCGTCGACCAGACCTTCGATATAGAGCTGAGTCACCTCGCCGAGCGCCTCGACGATGGAAACTTCGCCTTCGAAGAGATAATCGTCACCTGTTGCGAGACGCAAATCTTCCGGACGCACGCCGAAGCTCGCCGTCTTGCCCTTCTCGGAGGCTGCGGTCGGCACATCCAGCGTCACCGCCTTGCCACCCATCAGCGTCACGGTCGTCGCAGCACCGGTTTCGGTCACCGTCGCGGGAATGATGTTCATTGCCGGCGAGCCGATGAATTTGGCGACGAAGAGGTTGGCCGGGTGCTCGTAAAGTTCAAGCGGCGCACCCACTTGCTCGACGCGGCCGGCCGACAGCACGACGATCCGGTCGGCGAGCGTCATGGCTTCCACCTGGTCGTGCGTGACGTAGATCATCGTCGTTTCCGGCATGGAGTCGCTGAGCTTGGCGATCTCGATGCGGGTCGCGACGCGCAGCGCCGCATCGAGGTTGGAAAGCGGCTCGTCGAACAGGAAGACCTTCGGGTTGCGGCAGATGGCGCGGCCGATGGCGACGCGCTGGCGCTGACCACCCGAGAGTGCCTTGGGCAGGCGCTCGAGATACTGGGTGAGCTGCAAGCTGGCAGCCGCAGCGCGCACGCGGCGGTCGATCTCCTGCTTGCTTTCGCCGGCGATGCGCATGCCGAAGGCCATGTTGTCATAGACGGTCATATGCGGATAGAGCGCGTAGGATTGGAACACCATGGCGATGCCGCGCCGAGAGGGAGGCACCTCGTTTACCTTCTGCCCGGCAATCATCATATCGCCCGAGGTGATGCTCTCCAGCCCGGCGATCATGCGCAGCAAGGTGGACTTGCCGCATCCGGATGGGCCGACGAAGACGATGAACTCGCCCTCGTTGATCTCCAGATCGATGCCGTGCAGCACATGCACGCTGCCGTAGGATTTCTTGATATCCTTCAGAACAAGTCCCGTCATTATGCTCCCTCCTCCCAAAGGTTCAGGCAAGACGCGCGAAGTAAGCGCCCCAGGCCGGAATATCGATCTTGTTGCCGTAGTTGTTGCTGGTGAAGCCATGCCCCGTCAATGCCTGCCAATTGCCTTCGGGCAGGGTCGCCAGCGCCTCGACCGGGCTCATGTTGAAAGCGCAGAGAACGATCTCGCCGTCATAGAGGCGGGTGTAGATAAGAACATCACCCTGCGGTTCCGAGAAGGCAATCTCGCCCTTGGCGAAAGCGGGGTGCTGCTTGCGGAAGGCGAGGAAGCGGCGATATTGCTCGAGCACCGAATTCTCGTCGCCCTGCTGGACGCTGACGGCGCGCAGAATATGCTCCACCGGCACCGGCAGCCACGGCTTCACGGTCGAGAAGCCGCCCTGCGCGACCTGGCTGTCCCAGACCATCGGCGTGCGGCAACCGTCGCGCCCCTTGAATTCCGGCCAGAACTGAATGCCGTAGGGATCCTGCAGATCCTGATAGGCAAGATCGGCCTCGGTGAGCGCCAGTTCCTCGCCCTGATAGATACAGACGGAGCCGCGCAGGGTCAAAAGCAGCGCGGCATAAAGCTTGGCGAAGGCATCGCGGTCGGCGACCAGATTGCCCCAGCGGCTGACATGGCGCACGACGTCATGATTGGAGAACGCCCAGCAGGCCCAGCCTTCCGGCGCTGCGGCATCGAAATCCCTCATCACCTCTTCGACGCGATCCGGCGACAATGCATCCGGCGCCAGGAATTCGAAGGCATAGCACATGTGCATCTTGTCGCCGCCGGAGGTGTATTCGCCGACGATTTCGAGGCCGCGCTGGCTGTCGCCGACTTCGCCGACGGCGGCAATGGCCGGATATTCGTCGAGCACGGCGCGGAAGCGCTTCAAAAATTCCAGATTCTCGGGACGGTTCTTGTCGTAGAGGTGTTCCTGGAAGTTATAGGGGTTGACCGCCGGCGCGGTGGAGGCGTTACGGCGCGAGGGGTCCAGCGCCGGATTGTCGCGCAGTTCCTTGTCGTGGAAGTAGAAGTTGATGGTGTCGAGCCGGAAACCGTCGACGCCGCGATCGAGCCAGAAACGCACGACATCAAGCAGCCGGTCCTGCACTTGCGGATTGTGCAGGTTCAGATCCGGCTGCGAGGTCAGGAAGTTATGCATGTAATATTGCATGCGGGTCGGATCCCACGCCCAGGCTGAGCCGCCGAAGATCGACAGCCAGTTGTTGGGCGGCGTGCCATCCGGCTTGGCGTCGGCCCAGACATACCAGTCGGCCTTGGGATTGTCCTTGCTCGACCGGCTTTCGACAAACCAGGGGTGGCGGTCGGAGCTGTGCGACATCACGAGGTCGATCATCACCTTGATGCCGAGGCGATGGGCTTCCGTCATCATCGCATCGAAATCGGCCAGCGTGCCGAAGATCGGATCGACATCCTCATAATTGGAAACGTCGTAGCCGAAATCGCGCATCGGCGAGGTGAAGAAGGGCGAAATCCAGATCGCATCGACGCCGAGCGCTGCGACGTGCGGCAGGCGGGCGGCGATGCCCTTGAGGTCGCCGATGCCGTCGCCGTTGGAGTCCTGATAGGAGCGCGGATAGATCTGATAGATCACGGCGCCGCGCCACCAGTCCTTGTCAACTGCCGAAACCGATTGAGGAGCAATGCTCATGCTGAATGGGTCCTGTGTAAGTGCGTGTTTTGAATCAGCCCCCCTTCACCGACCCGGCAAGCAGACCGCGCACGAGATAGCGCTGCAAACCGAAGAAGACGAGGAGCGGAATGATGATGGTGACGAAGGCCGATGCCGTCAGGATCTCCCAATTGCCGCCGCGCGAGCCGAGCAGCGCGTTGAGGGCGGCCGTCAGGACCAGATGATCCTTGTCCGTGCCGAGGAACACCATGGCGATCAGAAGGTCGTTCCACACCCAGAGGAACTGGAAGATCGCGAAGGAGGCCAGCGCCGGGAAAGAGAGCGGCAGGATAATCTTGACGAAGATATCGAAATCGCTGGCACCGTCGACACGGGCGGATTCGATTATTTCCTTGGGCAGGCCGGCAATGTAATTGCGCAAGAGATAGATGGCGAGCGGCAGGCCGAAGGCCGTATGCGCCATCCAGATGCCGGGATAGGTTTTCGACGGCACGCCGAAGATCTGGCCGATTTCGTTATAGATGCGCAGAAGCGGGATCAGCGACATCTGCAGCGGCACCACGATCAGGCCGACGACGAGTGCGATCAGCAGCGCCCGGCCGGGAAACTCCATCCAGGCCAGCGCATAGGCTGCAAAGGCGGCAATCAGGATCGGGATGACGGTAGCGGGGATCGTCACCGTCAGCGAATTGATGAAGGACTGGCCGATGCCCTCGCCGGCCAGCACCGTGCGGTAATTGTCCATCGTGAATTGCGGCGGCGTGGCGACGGTGAGGTAGACACGCTTGGCCCGCGCGTCGGCTCCGAACGGGCCGTTCTTCTGATAGCGGTAGCTGCCGTTTGCGTCTATGGTGAGCGTCTCGCCGTTCTCCAGTTCCGCCGGCGCCCCCACCTTATAGGCGGACGGCTCCTGAACGCGCTGACCGAAGGACTGGATGCTGCCGCCGCCGTCGACGGCGATATTGCCTGATATCACGAAATTCGCCCCATCCGGCTTTGCCTTGTCCGGGCCGTCGAGACGGGCGGCCGTCGTGCGCGAGGAGCCGGCAAAGGCCGTCCACCAGCCGGAGACGACGATCTGATCCTTGCCACGCAGCGCGGTGACGAAGATACCAAGCGTCGGCAGCAGCCAGAGCAGGACGATGAGCAGCACCGCGCCATGAACGAAGAGGCGGGCGGGACCGATGCGACCGAGATTTCCAAGCATATCAGCGCCCCTTCGTTTCAGCGTTTGCACGGCGGATGTTCCAGATCATGATCGGCGTCACCGCCGCCATGATGACGAGTGCGATAACGGCACTTCGGCCGCTGTCGCCGCCGCCGCGGAACAACCAGTTGAACATCAGGTTGGCCAGCACCATCGTGTTCCATTGGCCGTTGGTCATGGTGAGAACGATGTCGAAAACCTTGAGGACGAGGATGGTGATGGTGGTCCAGACGGTAGCGATCGTGCCCCAGACCTGCGGCACCATGATCTTCCAGAAGATCTGCCAGCCATTGGCGCCGTCGATGACGGCAGCTTCGATGGTTTCCTCCGGAATGCCGCGCAGGGCCGCCGACAGGATGACCATGGCAAAGCCGGTCTGGATCCAGATCAACATGACCATCAGGAAGAAATTGTTCCAGAAAGGAATGGTGATCCAGACTTCCGGCGTGCCGCCGAAAAGCTGGACGATCGCGTTCAGCAGGCCGATCTGCGCGTCGGTGCCGCCGCGATATTCGTAGATGAATTTCCAGATGACCGAGGCGCCGACGAAGGAGATCGCCATCGGCATGAAGATGACGGCCTTGGCGATATTGCCCCACCAGATGCGGTCGGTCATGACCGCGATGACGAGGCCGAAGAAGGTGCAGGCCGCCGGCACGACGGCAAGCCAGAGGATGTTGTTGAAGATCGACTGGCGGAATTCGGTGTCGTTGATGGCCCACATATAGTTGGCACCGCCGACGAACTTGTTACCGTCGGGTCCGTAGAACGACAGGATGAACGTCGCCACGACCGGGTAGACGAGATAGACGATGAGCAGGAACAGTGCCGGCCCCAGAAACAGCCAGGGGCGGATGAGACCGCGGCGGCGAAGATTGACGGCGGCCTTATGAACGTCGGCCCCCTCCTTTGCCGGGAAGATCAGGTCCAAGAACTTGTTGGAGAACCAGAAATATGCGGCGCAAAAGGCAACACCGAATATCATGGCGCCGACCGCCGACAGGATCTGCGAAAACATTCATTCCTCCCCGAATTTACCTGCTTAAGGCCGTCAGTTCGACATCGGCAGCGCGACGGCGCGCCGTTGAATGCTATTGGCGCCGCCGGCAATTTGCCGGCGGCGGTTGGGCGGTGATGTCTTACTTGATGGCGTCCCAGGACTTCTGGATTGCGTCGGCAACATCCTGTGCGGACTTGCCGCCGACGAAGTCCACCATGCCGGTCCAGAACGAACCTGCACCGATCTTGCCCGGCATCAGGTCGGAACCGTCAAAGCGGAAGGTGGTGGCGGTGGTGAGGATTTCGCCTTCCTTACGCAGCGCGTCGTTGGCATAGGCTGCCGTGTTGACGGACTTGTACGGTGTCAGGAAGCCGGACTGCGCCATCCAGAGTTCCTGGGCGATCGGAGTCTGCAGGAACTGGATGAAGGCGCGAGCGGCCTTCGAGTCCTTGGTGATGGCTGCCAGCGTGCCGGCTCCGAGAACCGGCTTGCCAAGTTCGGGATGCGAGGCGGAGGTCGGGAAGTAGAAGAAGTCGGCATCCTGGCCGAGCTTGGTACCTTCCGGGAAGAAGGACGGGATGAAGGATGCCTGCTTGTGCATGTAGCACTTCGGCGGAACCGTGAAGAGGCCCTTCGGGCTGTCGCGGAAGTCCGTCGAGGCAACGGCTGCCACGCCGCCGGCCACATATTTCGCGTTCTTGGAGAACTTGCCGAATTCCTCGATGGCGGCAACGACCTTCGGATCGTTGAACTTCAGCGAGTTATCGACCCAGTGATCGTAATCCTGCGGCGTGTTCAGACGCAGCATCATATCTTCGACCCAGTCGGTTGCCGGCCAGCCGGTCGCGCCGCCCGAACCGAGACCGATGCACCAGGGCGTGCCGCCGTCCTTGACGATCTGGTCCGAAAGCTTGATCAGGTCCTCCAAGGTAGTGGGAACCTTGTAGCCGGCTTCCTCGAAATTCTCCGGCACGTACCAGACCAGCGACTTCAGGTCGGCCTTGTAGGGGAAGGCGTAGAAGGCATCCTTGCCGTCCTTGCCCTTGTAGGTGCCGTAGCCGACCCAGCTGTCGCCGGCGCCGTAGTTCGTCTTGACCCAGCCGGCAAGATCGTCGCCAAGCGGCGTCAGGTAGCCCTTGCTGGCGAGATTGGCGAGCAGGCCCGGCTGCGGGAGGATGGCCACGTTCGGTGGCGAACCGGCCTGCGTGTCGATGACGATCTGCTGCTCGTAGTTTTCCGAGGACGAATATTTGGCGTTCACGCCGGTCGCTTCGGTGAAGTAGTTCAAGATGCTGGTGAAGAGCGCTTCGTCCTCGCCGCGCCAGGGACCGAAGATGGTCAGCGTCTCGCCCTTCAGATCGGCATGGGCGGCCTTGAATGCGTCATAGCTCTTCCAGTTGAACTTGGAATCCTGGCCGGGCTGGAATTTCAGATTGGCTGCCATGGCCGTACCGGCCATGAGGGCGGCAGCGGCAACGGTCATCAAAAACAATTTCTTCATGTGGTCGTCCTCCCAAATAATGAAATCTATGAGCCCAAACACGCTTCCGTGCTATGCGCCCCATTCCTCAAAGCGCTTTGGCTGCCTTCTGTCATCCATTGAGGACGCAACAAAGTCAAGCGATTTTCAGATTTTGGCTAATATACACCCCAAATCTCGCATTGCAGCATAAAATAAGCACCAATATCCCTGTTAATTATCTTGTCTCGAGCGCTCCGCCTGCTACATATTAAAAGCGCTTTGGGAGCCGTGGACGCCTCGGGAGGTTGCGTTGGCATCATAGCGGCGAGGAGTTGGAGGAGCCGAAATACGTGAATCTGAAACAGCTATCGCAAATGCTGGGGCTGTCGCAGACGACAGTCAGCCGAGCATTGAACGGATATCCGGAGGTCAATCGCGAAACCCGCGAGCGTGTCCTCAAGGCGGTTCGGGAAACAGGCTACCGGCCCAATAAGGCGGCACAGAGACTTGCGACCGGCAAGGCAGGGTCGATCGGGCTCGTCATGCCGACCTCTCCAGGCAATTCTTCTGACGTGCATTTCAGCGAGTTCTTGACCGGGCTTGGCGAGGAAGCGCTGCGCCATGATTTCCATTTCGTGCTCACGCCGGCGGATCCGAACGACGAAGTCGGCGCCTTGAAGCGGCTGGCCGCCAGCGGCAATGTCGATGCCCTGTTCGTCAACTATATGCGTGGCCACGATCCGCGCCTGGAGATGCTGAAGACGCTCTCCATGCCCTTCCTCGTGCATGGGCGCTCCATCGGCTCGGAGCCGGATTATCCCTTCCTCGACATAGACAACGAGGCCGCGTTCTACGAGGCGACGAAGCTGCTGCTGCAGCTCGGGCACAAGCGCTTTGCCCTGTTGAACGGCCCCATCTATCTCGATTTCGCCATTCGCCGGAAAAACGGCGTCGAGGCAGCTCTTGCCGAACGGGGCCTTGCCTTGGATGAAGCATGCGTCAGCCACACCGCGATGACCGACGAGCAGGGTCTGCTGGTGATGGAGCGAATTCTGCAGATGGAAAAGAAACAGCGGCCGACCGCCGTTCTTTGCTCCAGTACAGTGCTCGCGCTCGGCGCCGTTCGCGCCATCAATCAGGCAAAGCTCAAGCTCGGCGAGGACATTTCAATGATCGCGCACGACGACGTGCTGACCCTGCTCAAGCCCGAAAACTTCACCGTGCCGCTGACGACGACGCGTTCGTCGCTGCGAGTGGCGGGCGTGCGCATCGCCGAACGCCTGATCGGCGAGATCAAGCGTACCGAGACGTTTCCCGCACAGGAATTGTGGAAGGCAGAGCTGATCGTCCGCGCCTCGACCGGCGTTGCGCCGGCCGATTGATGTCGAAAGCGGTTCAGCTCTTCGCAGAGTTTTCGAACCGCTCCCTCTGTGCTTTTACACGATTGCGGCTGGAAAAGCGTCGTACGCTTTTCCCGGAGTAGCTCCTCCGATC